>NZ_JBHXOX010000034.1:0-95658 GCF_042718795.1 Streptomyces cyaneofuscatus | reverse complement strand
GCCCGCTCCGTCCCGTGCCTGACCACCGTCCAGGCACTCGCCGCGGCCGTCCAGGGCATCGACGCCCTCAACGGCGGCGACGTCGGCGTCCGCTCACTCCAAGAACACGCCGAGCATCTGACAGCGGCCCGCGACTAGCAGCCCAGCAAGGGGGACACCGGAAACGGTGTCCCCCTCTCTGTGAGGACACCACTCCATGTACAAGTTCTTCTTCCGGCTGGTCTTCAAGCGGATGGACCCCGAGCAGGCCCACTACGCCGCCTTCCGCTGGATCCGCCTCGCCGCCCGCATCCCCGTCCTGCGCACCTTCGTCGCCGCCGCCCTCGCGCCCCGCTACAAGGAGCTGCGCACCGAGGCGCTCGGCCTGCGGATGCACGGCCCCTTCGGGCTGGCCGCAGGCTTCGACAAGAACGCCGTCGCGATCGACGGCATGGCGATGCTCGGCTTCGACCACATCGAGATCGGCACCGTCACCGGCGAACCGCAGCCCGGCAACCCCAAGCAGCGCCTCTTCCGCCTCGTCGCGGACCGTGCGCTGATCAACCGCATGGGCTTCAACAACGAGGGCTCCGCCGCCGTCGCCGCCCGTCTCGCCTCCCGTAACCCGGTCTTCCGCACCACGGTCGGCGTCAACATCGGCAAGACCAAGGTCGTGCCGGAGGCCGAGGCCGCCGCCGACTACGTGAAGTCCACCGAGCGGCTGGCCGCCCACGCGGACTACCTGGTCGTCAACGTCTCCTCGCCCAACACCCCGGGCCTTCGCAACCTCCAGGCCACCGAGTCGCTGCGCCCCCTGCTGACCGCCGTCCGCGAGGCCGCCGACCGCACCGTCACCGACCGCCGTGTACCGCTGCTCGTCAAGATCGCCCCGGACCTCGCGGACGAGGACGTGGACGCGGTCGCCGACCTCGCCGTGGAGCTGGGGCTCGACGGGATCATCGCCACCAACACCACCATCGCCCGCTCAGGGCTGAAGTCCGCCCCCGAACTGGTGGCCGAGACCGGCGGACTCTCCGGCGCGCCCCTCAAGGAGCGCTCCCTGGCGGTCCTGAGCCGCCTGTACGCCCGCGTCGGACCCCGGATCACCCTGGTGGGCGTCGGGGGCGTCGAGAGCGCCGAGGACGCCTGGCAGCGGATCCTGGCCGGTGCCACCCTCGTACAGGGCTACAGCGCCTTCATCTACGAGGGCCCTTTTTACGCACGCGCCATCCATAAGGGCCTCGCGGCCCGGCTCGCCGCATCCCCGTACGCCACCCTCGCCGAGGCTGTCGGCGCCGAGACCCGGAAGAAGGCCGCCCTGTGACCCTCGAACCCTTCGGCGCGCGGCTGCGCCACGCCATGGACACCCGCGGGCCGCTCTGCGTCGGCATCGACCCGCACGCCCCCCTGCTCACCTCCTGGGGGCTGAACGACGACATCGCCGGCCTTGAGCGCTTCACCCGGACCGTCGTGGAGGCGCTGGCCGACCGGGTCGCCGTCCTCAAGCCGCAGTCGGCGTTCTTCGAGCGGTTCGGCTCGCGTGGCATCGCCGTACTGGAGAAGGCCGTCGAGGAGGCGCGGGCCGCCGGTGCGCTGGTCCTGATGGACGCCAAGCGCGGCGACATCGGCTCCACCATGGGCGCCTACGCGGCGACCTACCTGGACAAGGACTCCCCGCTCTTCTCCGATGCCGTCACGGTCTCCCCGTACCTGGGCTTCGGGTCGCTGCGGCCGGCGCTGGACGCGGCCGCGGCCTCCGGGGCCGGCGTCTTCGTCCTGGCCCTCACCTCCAACCCGGAGGGCGACGAGGTCCAGCGCGCCACCGCCGCCGACGGCCGCTCGCTCGCCCAGTTGATGCTGGACCACATGGCGGCGGAGAACGCGGGGGCGGCCCCGCTCGGCTCGGTCGGTGCGGTGGTCGGGGCGACGCTCGGGGACGCGGGCGTGAACCTGGCGATCAACGGACCGCTCCTCGCGCCCGGCATCGGTGCCCAGGGGGCGACCCCGGCGGATCTTCCGGCGGTGTTCGGCGACGCGGTCGGCAACGTGGTGCCGAGCGTGAGCCGGGGCGTGCTGCGCCACGGTCCGGACGCGTCAGGGCTGCGCGAAGCGGCCGAGCGGTTCGCGGACGAGGTCCGCGATGCCGTCTCCGGCAGTTGACCCTGGCACGTTTACGGGTCCTTGACGAGTTACTGGCCGGAAACCCGGTGGTTATGCGGTAAATGTCCTGGTCGGCCAAGGCTGACCAGGACTTTTCGTCTGTTCTCGCTGACTACAGCGGCGCTGGCCGCTAGTCTCCG
Organism: Streptomyces cyaneofuscatus; assembly: GCF_042718795.1. Taxonomy (GTDB): domain Bacteria; phylum Actinomycetota; class Actinomycetes; order Streptomycetales; family Streptomycetaceae; genus Streptomyces; species Streptomyces cyaneofuscatus_A. The sequence continues at coordinate 93,379 of NZ_JBHXOX010000034.1, read as the reverse complement.
TCGAGAGCAGCCGGGCACAACGTGTCCGTCGCTCACCTGGTGGAGGGCGTCCAGCTTCCCCACCGGTCCGTATCCGACAGATCGATATCCGAGGTGACGTAGGCGTGGCTCTTCCGCCCCTTACCCCTGAACAGCGCGCAGCCGCGCTCGAAAAGGCCGCCGCGGCTCGCCGGGAGCGGGCCGAGGTCAAGAATCGACTCAAGCACTCCGGCGCCTCCCTCCACGAGGTCATCAAGCAGGGCCAGGAGAACGACGTCATCGGGAAGATGAAGGTCTCCGCCCTCCTGGAGTCGCTGCCCGGCGTCGGCAAGGTCCGTGCCAAGCAGATCATGGAGCGTCTCGGCATCTCCGAAAGCCGCCGGGTCCGCGGCCTCGGTTCCAACCAGATCGCATCCCTGGAGCGGGAGTTCGGCGGCAGCCCCGCCTGACGTCCGGCCGCCGATCCTTCCCGCGTTCCCAGGCACCCCTGGGAACCTGGATAATCGCCCCATGGCTGCAACATCCCGGGGGACGTCCCCCGTACCCCCGGACGTACGTCCGCGGCTGACCGTGCTCTCCGGCCCCTCCGGGGTCGGCAAGAGCACGGTCGTCGCCCATATGCGCACCGTGCACCCCGAGGTCTGGCTCTCCGTGTCGGCGACGACCCGTAAGCCCCGCCCCGGGGAGCGCAACGGAGTCCACTACTTCTTCGTCGACGACGAGGAGTTCGACAAGCTCGTCGCCAACGGTGAGCTGCTGGAGTGGGCCGAGTTCGCCGGCAACCGTTACGGCACGCCGCGCCGGGCCGTGCTCGACCGCCTGGAGGCGGGCGAGCCGGTCCTGCTGGAGATCGACCTCCAGGGCGCCCGGCTGGTCCGCCAGTCGATGGACGACGCGCGGCTGGTCTTCCTGGCTCCGCCGAGCTGGGAGGAGCTGGTGCGCCGGCTCACCGGCCGGGGCACCGAGGCGCCCGACGTGATCGAGCGCAGGCTCACCGCCGCCAAGGTCGAACTGGCCGCCGAGGCTGAGTTCGATACGACGCTCGTCAACACCTCCGTCGAGGATGTCGCACGCGAGCTGCTAGCCTTGATGCTTCAGGCCTAGATCCCCGCGATCGTTCAGAGCTCCTGACCGATCTCCTGATCTTTGATCTACACCCCCTTCGGAAGGCAGAGAGTGTCCTCTTCCATCACCACGCCCGAGGGCATCATCAACCCGCCGATTGATGAGCTCCTCGAGGCCACCGACTCGAAGTACAGCCTGGTGATCTACGCCGCCAAGCGCGCGCGTCAGATCAACGCGTACTACTCGCAGCTCGGCGAAGGTCTCCTCGAGTACGTCGGTCCGCTCGTCGACACCCACGTGCACGAGAAGCCGCTGTCGATCGCGCTCCGCGAGATCAACGCGGGCCTGCTGACCTCCGAGCCCATCGAGGGCCCCGCTCAGTAAGTCTTCTTCCCACCTCAGGCCCGGCGGCCCGTCCCGCCGGGCCTGAGGTGGGTCCGGGGCCGGGTGGGAGCCGACTCCGCGCGGTGAGGCAGCATGGGAGCTACGTTCTTACGTTGCCGAGTGCGGGGAGACGCAGTGGACAAGCCGAAGGTCGTCCTGGGGGTCAGCGGGGGCATCGCCGCCTACAAGGCGTGCGAGCTGCTGCGCCGGCTGACCGAGTCCGGGCACGATGTACGGGTCGTCCCGACCGCCTCGTCGCTGCACTTCGTCGGCGCCGCCACCTGGTCCGCGCTCTCCGGGCACCCCGTCTCCGACCAGGTCTGGGACGACGTCCACGAGGTGCCGCACGTGCGGATCGGGCAGGGCGCCGACCTCGTCGTCGTCGCCCCGGCCACCGCCGACATGCTGGCCAAGGCCGCCCACGGCCTCGCCGACGACCTGCTCACCAACACGCTCCTGACCGCCCGCTGTCCGGTGGTCTTCGCCCCCGCCATGCACACCGAGATGTGGGAGCACCCGGCCACCCAGGAGAACGTGGCCACCCTGCGCCGCCGGGGCGCCGTCGTCATCGAGCCCGCCGTGGGGAGGCTCACCGGCGTCGACACCGGCAAGGGACGGCTGCCCGACCCGGGCGAGATCTTCGAGGTCTGCCGCCGGGTGCTGGCGCGAGGAGTCGCCGAACCCGACCTCGCGGGCCGCCATGTGGTGATCAGCGCGGGCGGCACCCGCGAGCCCCTGGACCCGGTCCGCTATCTCGGCAACCGGTCCTCCGGCAAGCAGGGGTACGCGCTGGCGCGCACCGCCGTGGCCCGGGGCGCCCGCGTCACCCTGATCGAGGCCAATACCGGGCTGCCCGACCCGGCCGGCGCCGACGTCGTACGGATCGGTACGGCGGTCCAGCTCCGCGAGGCCGTCCTGGAGGCGGCCGCCGACGCGGATGTCGTGGTGATGGCGGCGGCCGTGGCCGACTTCCGGCCCGCCGCGTACGCCACCGGCAAGATCAAGAAGAAGGACGGCGAGGAGGCGCCCGTCGTTCCGCTCGTCCGCAACCCCGACATCCTCGCCGAGGTCGCCGCCGACCGGGCCCGGCCCGGACAGCTCGTGGTGGGTTTCGCCGCCGAGACCGACGACGTCCTCGCCAACGGCCGGGCCAAGCTCCGCCGCAAGGGGTGCGATCTGCTCGTGGTCAACGAGGTGGGGGAGCGCAAGACCTTCGGCTCCGAGGAGAACGAGGCGGTCGTCCTCTCCGCCGACGGAACGGAGACCCCCGTGCCGTACGGACCCAAGGAAGCGCTCGCCGACACGGTCTGGGATCTGGTTTCGGGAAGGTTCCCACAGATGTGACAATCAACCCTCCGGCCGAGCCAGAGCGGTTCATAACGGGATGTAACCACCGTCCGAAACGGTGGATTATCCTTCAGGTGTCCGCCGTGTCACGGGCTGTCGCGCTCCAAAGGGCGAGACACATGCCCCGGCCGCCGGGTGTGACCGATAAACTGGTCGACGGTACGTGCCGAGCGCAGCTCTCGGCCGTGCCACCCATGATCAGCCAGCAGCCGCTGCAACCCCAGGGAGCGATGTGTCCCGCCGTCTCTTCACCTCGGAATCTGTCACCGAGGGTCACCCCGACAAGATCGCTGACCAGATCAGCGACACGATCCTCGACGCGCTCCTGCGCGACGACCCCGCCTCGCGCGTCGCCGTCGAGACCTTGATCACCACCGGTCTGGTGCATGTCGCGGGCGAGGTCACGACCAAGGCCTACGCCGACATCCCCAACCTCGTGCGCAACAAGGTGCTGGAGATCGGCTACGACTCCTCCAAAAAGGGCTTCGACGGTGCCTCCTGTGGCGTCTCGGTCTCCATCGGCGCGCAGTCGCCGGACATCGCGCAGGGTGTCGACACCGCTTACGAGAAGCGGGTCGGGGGTGCCGCCGCGGGTGGAGAGGTCGACGAGCTCGACAAGCAGGGCGCCGGCGACCAGGGCCTGATGTTCGGGTACGCCTGCGACGAGACCCCCGAGCTCATGCCGCTCCCGATCCACATCGCGCACCGCCTCTCGCGGCGCCTGTCCGAGGTGCGGAAGAACGGGACCATCCCCTACCTCCGCCCCGACGGCAAGACCCAGGTCACCATCGAGTACGACGGTGACAAGGCGGTCCGTCTGGACACCGTGGTCGTCTCCTCGCAGCACGCCAGCGACATCGACCTGGACTCGCTGCTCGCGCCCGACATCCGCGAGTTCGTCGTCGAGCACGTGCTCACGCAGCTCGTCGAGGACGGCATCAAGCTGGACACCGAGGGCTACCGCCTCCTGGTGAACCCGACCGGCCGCTTCGAGATCGGCGGCCCGATGGGCGACGCGGGCCTCACCGGCCGCAAGATCATCATCGACACCTACGGCGGCATGGCCCGCCACGGCGGCGGCGCCTTCTCCGGCAAGGACCCCTCCAAGGTCGACCGCTCGGCGGCGTACGCGATGCGCTGGGTCGCCAAGAACGTGGTGGCCGCCGGTCTCGCCACCCGCTGCGAGGTCCAGGTCGCCTACGCGATCGGCAAGGCCGAGCCGGTCGGTCTCTTCGTCGAGACCTTCGGCACCGCCGCCGTCGACACGGAGAAGATCGAGAACGCGATCGGTGAGGTCTTCGACCTTCGCCCGGCCGCGATCATCCGTGACCTCGACCTGCTGCGCCCGATCTACGCGCAGACCGCCGCGTACGGGCACTTCGGCCGCGAGCTCCCCGACTTCACCTGGGAGCGCACCGACCGCGTGGACGCCCTCCGCGCGGCTGCCGGTCTCTAGCAGCGCAGTGCACGACAGCGGGGCCCGGACACCGAACGCGGTGGCCGGGCCCCGCTGCTCTGCTGTTCTGCTCTTCTGCTGCTTTGGGTGCTCTGCGCGGGGCCGACGCTGTCAGTGCCGTCTGGTAGGAATTTGGCTGTGAGCAGCGAGAGCGAGCAGTCCGCCGATCCGGGAGCCGGGGCGGCCGAGCCCGGGGCCGGAGCGCCGGAGCAGCTTGCGCTGATCCGGGAGACCGTGCGCCAGGCCAAGGTGCCCCGCGCCAAGCCGCGCACCTGGCGCGGCGCCCCGCTCGCCGAGGAGCTGCCCGTGGCCCGGGTGCTGGTCAACAAGGGCGTGCTCCACCTCGACCAGTTCTTCGACTACGCGGTCCCCGAGGAGCTGGACGCCGACGCCCAGCCGGGCGTGCGGGTGCGGGTGCGGTTCGGCGCCGGACGCCACAACGTGCAGGGCGGGCGGCGCGAGGGCGGCGGCCTCATCGACGGGTTCATCGTCGAGCGCCGCGCCGAGTCCGACTACCAGGGCACGCTGGCCGCCCTCGCCTATGTGGTCTCCCCGGAGCCGGTCCTCGGGCCCGAGTTGCTCGCCCTCTCCCGCGCGGTGGCCGACCGGTACGCGGGCAGCCTCGCCGACGTCCTCCAGCTCGCCGTCCCGCCGCGCAACGGCCGCGCCGAGTCCAAGCCCTCCCCGGAGCCGCTGCCGCCGCCCCCGCCCCCGGAGCCGGGCACCTGGGAGCGGTACGGACAGGGCCCCGCCTTCCTCCGGGCCCTGGCCGAGGGCGGCACGCCCCGAGCCGTCTGGACGGCCCTGCCGGGACCCCACTGGCCCGCCGAGATCGCCCGAGCCGTCGCGGCCACGCTCTCCTCGGGGCGCGGCGCGCTCGTCGTCGTCCCGGACGGACGGGTCGCGGGCCGCGTGGACGCCGCCCTGACCGAGGTGCTCGGCGCAGGCCGGCACGCCCTGCTCACCGCAGACTCCGGCCCCGAGAAGCGCTACCGCCAGTGGCTGGCGGTGCGCCGGGGCTCGGTACGGGCGGTCGTCGGCACCCGCGCCGCCATGTTCGCCCCCGTCCGGGACCTCGGCCTGGTCGCCGTCTGGGACGACGGGGACTCCAGCCACAGCGACACCAACGCCCCCTTCCCGCACGTGCGCGAAGTCCTGGAGCTGCGGGCCGCCCAAGGCCGGTGCGCCTTCCTGCTCGGCTCCACGAGCTGCACGGTGGAGGCCGCCCAGCTCGTCGAGAGCGGCTGGGCTCTGCCCCTCCTCGCGGACCGGGAGCAGCTACGGCGGGCCGCGCCCCTCATCCGTACGGTCGGGGACGGCGAGCTGGCCCGGGACGGCGCCGCCCGCTCCGCCCGGCTGCCCAGCCTCGCCTGGCAGACCGTGCGCGACGGCCTGCGCAGCGGCCCGGTGCTGGTCCAGGTGCCCCGCCGGGGTTACGCGCCCCGCCTCGCCTGCGAGCGCTGCCGCACCCCCGCCCGCTGCCGGCACTGCGCGGGCCCCCTGGAAGCCCCGGACCAGCAGGATCTGAACTGCGCCTGGTGCGGGCAGGCCGAGCGGGCCTGGCACTGCGCGGAGTGCGGCTCCAACCGGCTGCGCGCCCAGATCGTCGGCGCCCGCCGCACCGCCGAGGAGCTGGGCCGGGCCTTCCCCGCCGTGCCCGTCCGCACCTCGGGACGCGACCACATCCTCGACGCGGTCCCGGCCGCCCCCGCGCTGGTCGTCTCCACACCCGGCGCCGAGCCCGTCGCCGAGGGCGGCTACGCGGCGGCGCTGCTCCTGGACGGCTGGGCCATGCTCGGCAGGCCCGACCTGCGGGCGGGGGAGGAGGCGCTGCGCCGGTGGACGGCGGCGGGGGCACTCGTACGGGGGCAGGACGAGGGCGGCACGGTGGTGATCGTCGCCGAGCCGACGCTGCGCCCGGTGCAGGCGCTGGTCCGCTGGGACCCGGCCGGATTCGCCCGGCGTGAGCTGGCGGACCGGGCCGAGCTGCGCTTCCCGCCGGTCTCCCGGATGGCGTCGGTGACCGGCCCCGCCGAGGCCCTGGCGTCCTTCCTCGCGGCTGCCGATCTGCCGCCGGAGGCCGAGCTGCTGGGACCGGTGCCGGTCCCGTCGGCCGAGCCGGGGCGCCCGCGCAGGCCCTCGGACGCGCCGCCCGGCGAGAGCTGGGAGCGCGTGCTGGTCCGGGTGGTGCCCGGCCGCGGAGCGGCACTCGCGGGTGCGCTGAAGACGGCGCAGGCGGCGCGTACGGCCAAGGGCGGGGGAGACCAGGTGCGGATCAGGATCGATCCGCCGGACATCGGGTGAGTGCCCTGCGGGTGAGAGGGGCGGCGGGCCGGGGAGACCGCCGCTCCGGTTACGTACGGCCCGGTGGTCAGCCGTTGCGCGGGCCGGGGAAGGCCCCGGGGCGCAGCTCCTCACGGACCGGCTGCTGGCCCGTCGACGGCTGCGGCGGCATCGAGCGGGCCGCGGGTACGGAGGGCACCGGGGAGGCGGCGCCGCCGGAGGGTGACCCCGGCAGGCCGGGGCCCACGGAGAGCGGGCGAGGCGTCGTCGCGCTGTCGGCGCCCGTCTCGGCGGCCGCGGACTGCGCGGTGGCCCGGCGCGTTCCGTAACGGCGGTGCACCGCCTGCTTGGTGACGCCCAGGGCCGAGCCCACCGCGTCCCAGGAGAAGCCGAGCGAGCGGTCGAAGTCCACCGCCGCGGTGACCAGGGTCTCGACGCTGTCCCGCAGTTCCTGGGCGAGGCGGACGGTGGGGGCCGGGGCCCTGCCGTAGACGACGAAGCCCGCGGAGGGGCCGGAGCGGCGCGGGCGGTAGACGTTGCCCAGCTGGGCGGTGAGTGTGCGCAGCGCGTCCACCTGCCGCCGGACCCGCTCGATGTCCCGCACCAGGAGATGCAGACTGGCCCGCGCTTGGGCGTCGTGGGTTGCGTGGTCGGCCATGAAGAAGCCTCTCGAACCGGCGTTGAAAGGGATCGGGCCGCATCGGGGCGGCCCGCTTCGGTCAATCTCCTTTGACCAACGCCGGAGCCGGTATGTGGTCACGCTATCGGGGCGTATGTGCATATGCACGGGGCGTGCGCGGCGCACGCGCGCCCCCTGGTCGCCGCCCCCGCAAGCGGAGTCGCGGTCCCTCGCAAGGGGAGCGGCCGGGCTCCGATCGGCCGGGCAGCCTAGACTGGTGTGCTGCTCGTCACCGTACGTCCTGGCCCCGCAGGGCCCGAAAGTCCGAGAAGCCCGAGAGGCAGTCAGCCACCCATGAAGCTCGTCTTCGCCGGCACCCCCGAGGTCGCCGTCCCCGCCCTGGACGCCCTGATCGCCTCCGACCGCCATGAGGTGGCCGCCGTCGTGACCCGGCCCGACGCCCCCGCCGGGCGCGGCCGCCGACTGGTGGCCAGCCCGGTGGCCGAGCGGGCGGCGGAGGCCGGGATCGAGGTCCTCAAGCCGGCGAGGCCCCGGGACGAGGAGTTCCTCGCCCGGCTGCGCGACATCGCGCCGGACTGCTGCCCGGTCGTCGCCTACGGGGCCCTGCTGCCCAAGGTGGCCCTGGACGTGCCCGCCCGGGGCTGGGTCAACCTGCACTTCTCGCTGCTGCCCGCCTGGCGCGGCGCCGCCCCCGTACAGCACTCCCTGATGGCCGGGGACGAGGTGACCGGCGCCTCGACCTTCCTGATCGAGGAGGGGCTCGACTCCGGACCGGTGTACGGGGTCCTCACCGAGGAGATCCGCCCCACCGACACCAGCGGCGACCTGCTCACCCGGCTCGCCTTCGCCGGTGCCGGGCTGCTCGCGGCCACCATGGACGGCATCGAGGACGGCACCCTGCACGCCGTGCCCCAGCCGCACGACGGCGTCACCCTGGCCCCGAAGATCACCGTGGAGGACGCCCAGGTCACCTGGTCGGCCCCCGCCCTCCGCGTCGACCGCGTGGTGCGCGGCTGCACCCCCGCGCCCGGCGCGTGGACCCTGTTCCGGGGCGAGCGGCTCAAGCTCATCCAGGCGACGCCCGTCCTGGACCGCACCGACCTGGCGCCCGGCGAGCTCTCGGCGGCGAAGAACAACGTGTACGTTGGCACCGGCTCGCACGCCGTCGAGCTGCTCTGGGTCCAGCCGCAGGGCAGGAAGCCGATGAAGGCCGCCGACTGGGCGCGCGGCGTCCGCATCGTCCACGGCGAGCTGCTGGGGTCGTAGAGCCTGCCGTACGGGAGAGCGTCGAACCCTGCGTACGAGAGGGCCGTAGAACCTCCCGTACGGGCGCCCGGGGACGGCGACGTACGCTGGGAGGGTTCGACCCCCTCACCATCAGCGGAGCACCTTTCACGTGAACGACCAGCCGCGTCGCCGTCCCGCCAAGCCCCACCGCCGCCCACAGAAGGACCCCGTCCGGTTCCTCGCCTTCGAGGCGCTGCGGGCGGTCGACGAGCGGGACGCGTACGCCAACCTCGTCCTGCCCCCGCTGCTGAAGAAGGCCCGCGCCAAGGGCGACTTCGACGGGCGGGACGCGGCGCTGGCGACCGAGCTGGTCTACGGGACGCTGCGCCGCCAGGGCACGTACGACGCGATCGTGGCGGCCTGCATCGACCGGCCGCTGCGCGAGGTCGACCCGCCGGTCCTGGACGTCCTGAACATGGGCGTCCACCAGTTGCTCGGCACCCGTATCCCCACCCACGCGGCCGTCTCCGCCAGTGTGGAGCTGGCCCGGGTGGTGCTGGGCGAGGGGCGGGCGAAGTTCGTCAACGCGGTGTTGCGCAAGGTGACCGCGCACGACCTGGACGGCTGGGTGGAGAAGGTCGCGCCCTCGTACGAGGAGGACGCCGAGGACCACCTCGCCGTCGTCCACTCGCACCCGCGCTGGATCGTCTCGGCGCTCTGGGACGCGCTGGGCGGCGGCCGCGCCGGGATCGAGGACCTCCTGGAGGCCGACAACGAGCGGCCCGAGGTGACCCTGGTGGCCCGCCCCGGCCGCTCCACCACCGACGAGCTGGTCGAGGCGCTCGGCGACGAGAACGCGCTGCCGGGCCGCTGGTCCCCGTACGCCGTCCGGATGGCCGAGGGCGGCGAGCCCGGCGCGCTCACGGCGGTCCAGGAGGGGCGGGCGGGCGTCCAGGACGAGGGCAGCCAGCTTGTGGCCGCCGCGCTCGCCGCCGCCTCCGTGGAGGGCCGGGACACCCGCTGGCTGGACGGCTGCGCCGGCCCCGGCGGCAAGGCCGCCCTGCTGGCCGCGCTCGCCGCCGGCCGGGGTGCGACCCTGCTCGCCGCCGAGAAGCAGCCGCACCGCGCCCGGCTGGTCGAGCGGGCGCTCGCCGGCAACCCGGGTCCGTACCAGGTGGTCACCACCGACGGCACCCGACCGCCGTGGCTGCCCGGCACCTTCGACCGCATCCTGATGGACGTGCCGTGCTCCGGTCTGGGCGCGCTGCGCCGCCGCCCGGAGGCCCGCTGGCGGCGCCGCGCCGAGGACCTGGAGAGCTTCGCGCCGCTCCAACGCGGGCTGCTGCGCGAGGCGTTGAAGGCCGTGCGGGTCGGGGGCGTCGTCGGCTACGCGACCTGCTCGCCGCACCTCGCGGAGACCCGGGTGGTCGTCGAGGACGTCCTGAAGGGGCGTGGCGGCGAGCCGGTGGAGGCCGAGTGGGTCGACGCCCGTCCGCTGATGCCGGGGGTGCCCGCGCTCGGCGACGGGCCCGACGTCCAGCTCTGGCCGCATCTGCACGGGACGGACGCCATGTATCTCGCTCTGCTGCGCAGGACCGGCTGAATATCGCCCGTCAGAGGGGTCTATGGGGGCCTTCCTCGTCGGCAAAGGAACAGTAAAGCGCAGGCAAAATGCGCAGAATGTGCAAACTGTGATGGCCGGGTGAGCCTTCGGCGACCGCCGAGGCGGGGAACCGGCGCGGAACGTGGCAGGCTTGGGGCATGGCGCAGATCAACCCCAGCATCCTGTCCGCCGATTTCGCGCGTCTCGCCGAGGAGGCGAAGGCCGTCGAAGGCGCGGACTGGCTCCATGTCGACGTGATGGACAACCACTTCGTGCCCAACCTGACCCTCGGCGTGCCGATCGTCGAGGCGCTCGGGAAGGCCACGGACACCCCGCTGGACTGCCACCTCATGATCGAGGACCCGGACCGCTGGGCCCCGAGTTACGTGGAGGCGGGCGCCGGCTCGGTCACCTTCCACGTGGAGGCCGCGGCGGCCCCGGTGCGCCTGGCGCGGGAGATCCGGGCGAAGGGGGCGCGGGCGTCGATGGCGCTCAAGCCCGCGACGCCCATCGAGCCGTACGAGGACCTGCTCCCCGAGCTCGACATGCTGCTGATCATGACGGTCGAGCCGGGCTTCGGCGGCCAGGCCTTCCTGGACATCATGCTGCCGAAGATCCGGCGCACCCGGGAGCTGATCTCCAAGCACGGCCTCGAACTCTGGCTCCAGGTCGACGGCGGGGTCTCCGCCTCCACGATCGAGCGGTGCGCCGAGGCGGGCGCCGATGTGTTCGTCGCGGGTTCGGCGGTGTACGGGGCCGAGGACCCGGCGGCGGCGGTGCGGGGTCTGCGGGCGCAGGCGGAGGCGGTCACGGCCGCCGCGCCCTGGGCATGCGGCCACTGAACAACGGGCAGATGAACGCGGCCCGACGGGGCCGATCAAGGATCGCCGGATCTGACAGGATGACGGCGTATCGGGCGTGTGAACAGCAGTGAGGAGATCGCGGTGTCTGGCATCTCGGCGGGTCGGTCAGCCATGCGGATGGGACCCGCGGAGCTGGTGCAGGCGGCGGCCATGGCCCGCCGGTTCTACCTGGAGGGCAAGTCCAAGATCCAGATCGCCGAGGAGTTCGGCGTCAGCCGCTTCAAGGTGGCCCGGGTCCTGGAGACCGCCCTGGAGCGTGATCTCGTACGGATCGAGATCCGGGTGCCGGCCGAGCTGGACGCCGAGCGCTCCGACGCGCTCCGGGCCCGCTACGGGCTGCGCCACGCGGTCGTCGTGGAGTCCCCGGCCGAGGAGCAGGACGACGCCCCCGACCCGGAGAACCTGGGCGAGGTCGCGGCCGACCTCCTCGGCGAGCTGGTGGCCGAGGGCGATGTGCTCGGCCTGGCCTGGGGCCGCTCGACCATCCACATGGCGGCGGCGCTCGACCGGCTGCCGCCCTGCACGGTCGTCCAGCTGACCGGGGTCTACGACGCGGGCACCGCCGAGCGCGGCTCCGTCGAGGCGGTCCGCCGCGCCGCCCAGGTCTCCGGCGGCGAGGCCCACCCCATCTACGCCCCGATGCTGCTGCCCGACCCGGCCACGGCCGCGGCCCTGCGCGAGCAGACGGGCATCGCCCGCGCCTTCGAGTACTTCGACAAGGTGACGGTCGCCGCGGTGTCCATCGGCTCCTGGGAGCCGGGCATCTCCACGGTCCACGACATGCTCTCCGACGAGGAGCGCGCCCACTACGCCTCGCTCGGCGTCGCCGCCGAGATGTCCGCGCACCTCTTCGACGCCGACGGCCGCAGAGTCGGCCGCGACCTGGGTGAGCGCTGCATCACCGTGGAGGCGGACCGGCTGCGCCGGATCCCCGAGGTGGTGGCGATCGCGGGCGGCCTGCGCAAGGCGGCCGCGATCGGCGCCGTACTGCGCTCGGGCCTGGTCACCAGCCTGGTGACGGACACCGCCGCCGCCGACTATCTGCTCACCGAGTCGCCGGCCGGGGTCCGCCCGGCGCTGGAGCGGGCCGACCCGGACGGGGAGTGAGGGAACGCTGTCGGAAGGAGGCCGGGCACCCTCAGGGGTCCCCGGCCTCCTCACGTAACGGCTCAGCTCCGGCCTGCGTAACGCCTCAGCCCTGCCGCGGAACCTCCGCCGCGCACGGCGCCGCGGTCTCCGCGTGGTCGGGCGCTATGCCCAGCACGGTCTCCTCCAGATACTCCTGGGGCTCCTCGTACTGGCCCACGTCGGCCGGGTTGTAGCGCGGGGTCTGGCGCGACCAGTCCAGGTTCCCGCGCATCCAGCTGCGCATCCCTTCGAGGTACGGCACCAGCGTGCCGGTCAGTTCCGGATACAGCTCCAGCAGCTCGTCCTCGGCGGTCAGGAACCGCTCCGTCTCCAGCGCCAGTCGCTCCGCGACATGGTCCAGCGCCTGCTGCTCGCCGAGGCCCCGGTGGTGGCGGACCAGGTGGACGAGGTTGTGGATCTCGCCGAGCACCTGCTCCTTCTCGAAGGAGTAGACGTCGTTGGCCCAGCACACGTGGTTGCAGGAGGCTTCCAGGGCGGTGATGAACCGGGGGTCGTTGTGGAGCGACTCCGGAGCCTCGATGCCGGTGACGATCTCTATGAGGTCCATGCAGACGTGGATGGCCCCGGTGTGCCGCCGCTTGGCGATGTACGTCTCCTCGGACGGCACCACGTCGTCCGCGCGGTTGCCCGCCTCCCAGGTGGTGGCCGTTGTGAGGTAGGTGATCAGATGCCAGGCGAACCGGGTCCGCCAGTGGGGAGGCGCGTTCGGCGTCGTACGTTCCCACAGGTCCATCAGGGCGATCACGGCGGCCGGGAGATCCTCGCCCGGCAGGGGGCTCGGAGCGGCGCCGTCCACGACGGCGCGCATCCGCTCCACCACGGCGCGCACCAGCTCGGGGGAGCGGCCCAGGTGGCCGTCGTCGAGCTGGTCGTCGACGAGGAAGAGCCAGACGAACCAGTCGGCCACCAGATCGAGGTGTTCCGGACCGGCCGTCGGGTAGACCATGCCGACGAACGCGCCGAAATCGGCTTGTTCGAAGCGGTTCATCGCGGACTCGCGGTGCACCAGGCCCGTCTGTCTGATCCAGGTGGCCAGGTGACCGCGTGTGTGCCCGACGTGCGGATTCGTCCGCTGGGGGAACGGGCAGTAGATGTCCGGCAGTTCGCTGTCCACAGGCGGATCGGGATCCTCTCCGGTCAAACGGTGTGCCGGGGCTGCCGATGTGCCGGAGCGACACCTCGGACACCCCCGAGACCTGCGGCTTTGAAGCTACCTGACCCCTTGTCACCGGGTCCAGGGATGGTGATCACGAATGAATCGAATCCCGTTCGGGTAGAGTCCGTGGGTAAGGCAGGTTCCACTTGCCCGGGACCCCCCGACCGCCTCCCTGGAGGCCTCCAAGAAGCTTTTGGAGGAACAGACGAACGCGGGGGTCTTTTGCTGTGTCTTCGTGGAAGCGACCTGCGCCGTTTCGTATGAAAAAATGAGTTTTATGCGCTTTCTTGAGCCGGGCACCGGTCGCTACACAGACTCCTCCGTGGTTCCGTACGACCTCACGTACGACGACGTCTTCATGGTCCCGGGCCGTTCCGCCGTCGGATCCCGCCAGGCGGTGGACCTTTCCTCGCCCGACGGCACGGGGACGACGATCCCGCTCGTGGTCGCCAACATGACCGCCATCGCGGGCCGCCGGATGGCCGAAACCATCGCCCGCCGCGGCGGTCTCGTCGTCATCCCCCAGGACATCCCGATCGAGGTCGTCACCGACGTCATCACCTGGGTCAAGACGCGCCACCTCGTCCTGGACACCCCGATCGAGCTGGCCCCCGGCCAGACCGTCGCCGACGCGCTCTCCCTGCTGCCCAAGCGGGCGCACGGCGCGGGTGTCGTCGTGGACGAGGACCGCCGTCCCGTCGGCGTCGTCACCGACCACGACCTGACCGGCGTCGACCGCTTCACCCAGCTCTCCGAGGTCATGTCCAAGGACCTGGTGGTCCTGGACGCGAACATCGACCCGCGCGACGCCTTCAACAAGCTCGACGGCGCCAACCGCAAGCTCGCCCCCGCCGTGGACGAGGACGGCCGGCTCGTCGGCATCCTCACCCGGAAGGCCGCCCTGCGCGCCACCCTCTACACTCCCGCAACCGACGACCGGGGGCGGCTGCGCATCGCGGCCGCCGTCGGCATCAACGGCGACGTGGCGGGCAAGGCCAAGCAGCTCCTGGACGCGGGCGTCGACACCCTCGTCGTGGACACCGCCCACGGCCACCAGGAGTCCATGATCGCCGCGGTGAAGGCCGTACGGGCGCTGGACCCGCAGGTCCCGATCGTCGCGGGCAACATCGTCGCCGCCGAGGGCGTGCGCGACCTGATCGAGGCCGGAGCCGACATCATCAAGGTCGGCGTCGGCCCCGGCGCCATGTGCACCACCCGGATGATGACCGGCGTCGGCCGGCCGCAGTTCTCCGCCGTCCTGGAGTGCGCCGCCGAGGCGAAGAAGCACGGCAAGCACGTCTGGGCCGACGGCGGCGTCCGCCACCCGCGCGATGTGGCCATGGCGCTCGCCGCCGGCGCGTCCAACGTGATGATCGGCTCCTGGTTCGCCGGGACGTACGAGTCGCCCGGCGACCTCCAGCAGTCCGCCGACGGCCGCTACTACAAGGAGTCCTTCGGGATGGCCTCCGCGCGCGCCGTGAAGAACCGCACCTCGGACGAGTCCGCGTACGACCGGGCCCGCAAGGCGCTCTTCGAGGAGGGCATCTCCACCTCGCGGATGTTCCTCGACCCGACCCGCCCGGGCGTCGAGGACCTGATCGACTCGATCATCGCGGGCGTCCGCTCCTCCTGCACCTACGCGGGCGCGGCCTCCCTGGAGGAGTTCGCCGAGAAGGCGGTCGTCGGCGTCCAGAGCGCTGCCGGATACGCCGAGGGCAAGCCGCTGCACGCCAGTTGGAGTTGATCCCGCAGAACCCGTGACACCCCCGCCCCTTCCGGTGATTCCTGCCGGGAGGGGCGGTGTCGTACGAGGCCTCATGGGGTGGCCGGGATCCCGCTTCAACTCTGTTGAAACATAAGTAATATGAAGCGCTATCAGCTGCCTGCCTCTCTGCGGTAAGGGATCTCATGTCCTTCTTCACTGACCTGGCCCATCAGTACATCGACGGCGAGTGGAGGCCGGGGAAGGGGTCCTGGGACATCATCGACTTCAACCCCTTCAACGGTGAGAAGCTGGCCTCGATCCCCGTCGCCACCGCCGAAGAGGTCGACCAGGCCTACCGCGCCGCCGAGCGCGCCCAGCAGGCGTGGGCCGAGACCAACCCGTACGCCCGGCGCACCGTCCTGGAGAAGGCGCTGAAGATCGTCGAGGAGCGCGAACCGGAGATCGCCGAGGCCATCGTCGCCGAGCTCGGCGGCACCCACCTGAAGGCCGGCTTCGAGCTGCACCTGGCCAAGGAGTTCCTGCGCGAGGCCATCCAGCTCGCCCTGCGCCCGGCCGGCCAGATCCTCCCCTCGCCGACCGACGGCAAGGAGAACCGCGTCTACCGGGTGCCCGTCGGCGTCGTCGGGGTCATCAGCCCCTTCAACTTCCCCTTCCTGCTCTCCCTCAAGTCCGTCGCCCCCGCCCTCGCCCTCGGCAACGCGGTCGTCCTCAAGCCGCACCAGAACACCCCGATCTGCGGCGGCACCCTGCTGGCCAAGGTCTTCGAGGACGCCGGGCTGCCCGCCGGGCTGCTCAACGTCGTCGTCACCGACATCGCCGAGATCGGCGACACCCTGCTGGAACACCCCGTACCGCAGGTCATCTCCTTCACCGGCTCGGACAAGGTCGGCCGGCACGTCGCGACCGTCTGCGCCGCCAACCTCAAGCGCGTCGTCCTCGAACTCGGCGGCAACAGCGCCCTGATCGTGCTGGACGACGCCGATGTGGAGTACGCGGTCGACGCCGCGGTCTTCAGCCGCTACGTCCACCAGGGCCAGGTCTGCATGGCCGCCAACCGGATCCTGGTCGACCGGGCGGTCGAGGCGGAGTTCACCGAGAGGTTCGTCGCCAAGGTCGCATCCCTCACCGTCGGCGACCCGGCCGACCCGGCCACCCAGATCGGCCCGCTGATCAACTCCTCGCAGGCCGAGTCCATCTCCCGGCTCGTCGACGAGACCGTCGAGTCCGGCGCCACCGCCCTGCTCCACGGCCGCGCCGACGGCAACCTGGTCAGCCCCTCCGTCCTGACCGGCCTCCCCGCCGACTCGCCCGTCCTCCAGCAGGAGATCTTCGGCCCGGTCGCCCTGATCGTCCCCTTCGACGGCGAGGACGAGGCCGTCCGCATCGCCAACGACACCCCGTACGGGCTCAGCGGCGCCGTCCACACCGGCAACATCGAGCGCGGCGTGCGGGTCGGGCAGCGCATCCACACCGGCATGATCCACATCAACGACGGCACCGTCCACGACGAGCCGATCGTCCCCTTCGGCGGTGAGAAGAGCTCGGGCCTCGGCCGACTGAACGGCGAGTCGATGGTGGAGGCCTTCACCACCCAGAAGTGGATCTCCGTCCAGCACGGCCGCTCGCAGTTCCCGTTCTGACCTCCCCGTTCTGACCTCCCCGTTCTGACGCACGGGCCACCCACTGACCCTGCGGGGCACGCCCAGGGCGGCGGCTCATGGTCTACTGCGGGAGGCGGCCCACCCGCCGCCTCCCGCCGGCCAGACCCACCGCAGAGAAGTGAACCGCCCGACGTGCGCCTGAACGACCTCGACGAACGCATCGTCCACGCCCTCGCCGAAGACGCCCGGCGCTCCTACGCCGACATCGGCGCGATCGTCGGCCTCTCCGCCCCCGCCGTGAAACGCCGCGTCGACCGGCTCCGCGCCGAGGGCGCGATCACCGGCTTCACCGTGCGCGTCGACCCGGCCGCGCTCGGCTGGGAGACCGAGGGGTTCATCGAGATCTACTGCAGCCGCAACACCTCCCCGGACGCCATCAAGCAGGGCCTCGCCCGCTACCCGGAGATCGCCTCGGCCTCCACGGTGACCGGCGAGGCCGACGCCGTGGTCCAGGTCTTCGCCGCCGACATGCGCCACTTCGAGCAGGTGCTGGAGCGGATCGCGGGGGAGCCGTACGTGGAACGGACGAAGTCCGTCCTGGTGCTCTCACCGCTGCTGCGCCGCTACTCGGCGGAGGCCCCGCCGGGCTAGTACTGCAAGCACGGTTGCAGTACGGGTACCCGGCGTTCCGAGCCTGTCCCGGCCGGAAACAGGTGGCGCATATCACCCCTCTGACCTGCGGTGATGCCGGACGCAACGAATCGCCGCCGCAGTCCCTTCCCGCGCAACGAATCGACGGTCGACGCGCAACACTCGCGCCTTGTCCGGGCCGATCCGGGCCACGTACCTTCGATACGTCTCCCCACCCCGCCCGCACCGCCCGAGGTCAGCCATGCCGCCGTTGCGCACCGCCCTGCTCCAGAGCTCCGGACGGCCCGGTGCCGTCGCCGAGAACCTGAAGACGCTGGACGACGCCGCCGCGCGGGCCGCCGCGTCGGGCGCCCGGCTGCTGGTCGCCCCCGAGCTGTTCCTAACCGGGTACGCCATCGGCGACGCCGTCCCCGAGCTGGCCGAGCCCGTCGACGGGCCAGGCGCGCAGGCCGTCGCCGAGATCGCCGTACGCCACGGCCTCGCCGTCCTGTACGGCTACCCGGAGCGGGACGGCGACCGCATCTTCAACGCCTCCCAGCTCATCGGCCGCGACGGCGCGTCGCTGGCCAACTACCGCAAGACCCACCTCTTCGGCTGCTTCGAGCAGGAGTGGTTCACCCCCGGCGAGCAGCCCGTCGTCCAGGCCGACCTGGACGGCCTCCGGATCGGCCTGCTGATCTGCTACGACGTCGAGTTCCCGGAGAACGTCCGGGCGCACGCCCTCGCCGGCACCGACCTGCTGCTGGTGCCCACCGCGCAGATGCACCCGTTCCAGTTCGTCGCCGAGTCCGTCATCCCCGTACGGGCCTTCGAGAGCCAGATGTACGTGGCGTACGTCAACCGCACCGGCCCGGAAGGCGAGTTCGAGTTCGTCGGGCTGAGCTGCCTCGCCGGCCCCGACGGCACCGTGCGCACCCGCGCCGGCCGCGGCGAGGAGCTCGTGATCGGCGAGGTGGACCCGGAGTTCCTGGCCGCTTCGCGCACCGCCAACCCGTATCTGCACGACCGCCGCCCCGGCCTCTACGGCTCCCTCGCCTGAGCCCGCCTCCTCCCCGAACTTCCGTACCGCGCAAGGAGTCCGTACCCCATGACGTCCACGGTGCCCAACGCCGTCCAGCACACCGACGCCGCCGCCCCGCCGATCACCATGTTCGGGCCGGACTTCCCGTACGCGTACGACGACTTCCTCGCCCACCCGGCCGGCCTCGGCCAGATACCGGCGACCGAGCACGGCCAGGAGGTCGCCGTCATCGGCGGCGGGCTCTCCGGCCTCATCGCCGCGTACGAGCTGATGAAGATGGGCCTCAAGCCCGTCGTCTACGAGGCCGACCAGATCGGCGGCCGGCTGCGCACCGTCGGGTTCGACGGCTGCGACCCCTCGCTCACCGCCGAGATGGGCGCGATGCGCTTCCCGCCGTCCTCCACGGCGCTCCAGCACTACATCGACCTGGTCGGCCTGGAGACCCGCGCGTTCCCCAACCCGCTCTCCCCGGCCACGCCCTCGACCGTCGTGGACCTCAAGGGCGAGTCGCACTACGCCGAGACCATCGACGACCTGCCCCAGGTCTACCGCGACGTGGCGAACGCCTGGAGCGCCTGCCTGGAGGAGGGCGCCGACTTCTCCGACATGAACCGGGCGCTGCGCGAGCGCGACGTCCCGCGCATCCGGGAGATCTGGTCGCAGCTCGTCGAGCGGCTCGACAACCAGACCTTCTACGGCTTCCTCTGCGAGTCCGAGGCCTTCAAGTCCTTCCGGCACCGCGAGATCTTCGGCCAGGTCGGCTTCGGCACCGGCGGCTGGGACACCGACTTCCCCAACTCCATCCTGGAGATCCTGCGGGTCGTCTACACCGAGGCCGACGACCACCACCGCGGCATCGTCGGCGGCAGCCAGCAGCTCCCGCTGCGCCTGTGGGACCGCGAGCCGCAGAAGATCGTCCACTGGCCGCTGGGCACCTCGCTGGCCTCCCTGCACGGCGGCGAGCCGCGCGGCGCCGTGACCCGGCTGACCCGTACGGCGGGCAACCGCATCACGGTCACCGACGCCACCGGCGACATCCGCACCTTCCGGGCGGCCGTCTTCACCGGCCAGTCCTGGCTGCTGCTCTCCAAGATCGACTGCGATGACGCGCTCTTCCCGATCGACCACTGGACGGCGATGGAGCGCACCCACTACATGGAGTCGTCCAAGCTGTTCGTGCCCGTCGACCGGCCGTTCTGGCTGGACAAGGACGAGACCACCGGCCGCGACACCATGTCGATGACGCTGACCGACCGGATGACCCGGGGGACGTACCTCCTGGACGACGGCCCGGACAAGCCCGCCGTCATCTGCCTCTCCTACACATGGTGCGACGACAGCCTGAAGTGGCTGCCGCTCTCCCCGCAGGAGCGGATGGAGGTCATGCTCAAGTCGCTCGGCGAGATCTACCCGAACGTCGACATCCGCAGCCACATCATCGGCAACCCGGTCACCGTCTCCTGGGAGAACGAGCCGTACTTCATGGGCGCGTTCAAGGCGAACCTGCCCGGCCACTACCGCTACCAGCGGCGGCTGTTCACCCACTTCATGCAGGACCGGCTGCCCGCCGACAAGCGCGGCCTCTTCCTCGCAGGCGACGACATCTCCTGGACGGCCGGCTGGGCCGAGGGCGCCGTACAGACCGCGCTGAACGCGGTGTGGGGCGTCATGCACCAGTTCGGCGGGGCTAGTGACCCGACGAACCCCGGCCCCGGCGACGTCTTCGACGAGATCGCGCCGGTGGAGCTCCCGGAGGACTGAGCCGGAGGCCTGTCCACGTACGCGGGCGTCAGCGGCACGGGGTGAGCAGGAAGCGCACCACCAGCCCGGCGCCCGCGTCGGTCTGCCGCCGCAACTCCTCGGCCTGCGAAGGGAGTCCGCACAGCCGCCGGAGCACCCGGGCCACCGACCAGGCGGCCTCACGGGCCCGCTCCAGGCTCCAGGAACTCACCAGGTGGGTCAGCGGGTCCGCGATCCGGAGCAGATCGGGGCCCGGCATCAGCTCGTCGTGGATCCGCTCCTCCAGCAGCGCGAGGAGATCGCCCACCCGCTCGAACTCCCCTTCCACCGCGTCCGGTTCGCAGTCGCGCGTACGGCAGACGTCCACCACGGCCAGGGCCAGGTCGTGCGCGACGTGCGCATGGAGCCCGGCAAGGGCGAACTGCACCGGGCGTACGCCGGGGTGGTGGCGGTACTGGAACAGCGGACGCCAGCACTCCGGCGGATGCCCACCCGCCTCCGCCGTGTGGAGCGCCGACAGATACCGCTCCGTGAGCCGCGCTTCCAGGGAGCCGGCCTTCCGCTGCCCCGTCTCCGAAACCGTCTGCCGTACGTCATGGAAGACCCCGACCCCGTCCCCCGGCGGCCACCGGTGGGGGCGGGGGCGCACCGCCGGTTCCGTGAACTCTTCGGTCTGCGTCATGTGCGGAGCGTCCCAGCCATGGGCCCGGCACGGCACCGACCGGCATCAGGTTCATCGGAACGGACGAACGACGGTGCCGGAAAAGGGGTTCCAGGAGTGCCGGGCAGACGCGCGCAACGCCGCACCACCCACCGGGCACGCCGGCGCGCCGCCCGCCGCCACGGTCTGCTCGCCGTCCCCTCGGCCGTCCTGGCGATCGGTGCCGCGGCCGGTCTGATCGAGGCCGGGCAGGACGACCGGCGGCGGACCACGGCCGTCCCGGAGCCGACGCCTCCGCCAGTACTCCAGCCGCTCCCCGCGGTCCCGACCACCCGGGCCCCGTCACCCGCCGCCTCGCCCTCCGCCACCCGCACACCCGCCCCGGCGTCCCCGTCCCCCTCGCCCAGCGCCTCCCGGACGAGCGCGGCCCCCACGGCCACCGCCCCGGCCGCCCCCACTCCGGCCCCGCCGCCCCGGAACAGCCTCTTCCGCGACCCGGGCTCCCAGGTCGTCCGGTGGGTGCGGGCCAACCCCGACGACCCGCGCCGCCCCCTGATCAAGTCCCGGATCGCGGCGGAGCCGGCGGCGGTCTGGTTCGCGCAGTACAACCCGGGGGAGGTCGCCGGGGAGGTCCGCGCCGTCACCCGGGGCGCGGCCGCCGCCGGACGGACCCCGGTGCTCGTCCCGTACGCGATACCCGACCGGGACTGCGGCGGGGCCTCGCAGGGCGGAGCGCCGGACATCGCCGCGTACGACGCCTGGATACGGGAGTTCGCCCAGGGGCTCGGCGCGGGCCCGGCGATCGTGATCCTGGAACCGGACGCCATCGCCCTCGCCGACTGCCTCACCGCCGAGGGCCGCACGGCCCGCTTCGCCGCACTGGCCCGCGCCGGATCGACCCTGCGCCAACCCGAAGGCCCGGGTCTACTTCGACGGCGGCCACTCCGGCTGGCACCCTCCCGCGAAGCAGGCGGCCGAGCTCCGGGCGGCCGGGGCGGCCACCAGCGGCGACGGCGTCTTCACCAACGTGGCCAACTTCCGCCCCACCGCCGACGAGCGGAGCTACGCCCGCCAGGTGCTGGCAGCCCTCGGCGGCCCCTCCGCCCTCGGCGCCGTCATCGACACCAGCCGCAACGGCAACGGAGCGCCCGCGCCCGGCCAGTGGTGCGACCCGGAGAGCCGGGCGCTGGGGCAGCCCCCGACGACGCGGACCGGTGAGGACCGGATCGACGCGTACCTCTGGGTCAAGCTGCCGGGCAAGTCCGACGGCTGCACGGCCCACGCCGGGCGCCTTCTCCCCGGAGTACGCCCACGGGCCGGCCACGGGCTGAGTCCCGTGCGGCTCAGGACTCCTCGGGGCGGCCCGGCTTCTCGTCGTACGCCGACGTGCCGGAGTCCAGCAGCGGTTCCTGGGTCTTCAGGTGGGCCGGGGCGAAGGCGCGCAGTACGTGGTAGCCGGTGATCACGACGAGGGTGCCGAGCGCGATGCCGCCCAGCTCGAAGTTGTCGGTGATCTTCAGGCTGACCCCGCCGACGCCGATGATGATGCCCGCGGCGGCCGGGACGAGGTTGAGCGGGTTGCGCAGGTCCACCCGGCCGTTGAGCCAGATCTGGGCGCCGAGCAGGCCGATCATCCCGTACAGGATCACGGTGATTCCGCCGAGCACCCCGCCCGGGATCGCCGCGACGACCGCGCCGAACTTGGGGCAGAGGCCGAAGAGCAGCGCGAAGCAGGCCGCCGCCCAGTAGGCGGCCGTCGAGTAGACCCGGGTCGCGGCCATCACGCCGATGTTCTCGGAGTACGTGGTGTTGGGCGGGCCGCCCACGGCGGTGGAGAGCATGGACGCCGCGCCGTCCGCCGCGATGGCGGTGCCGAGCTTGTCGTCCAGCGAGTCGCCGGTCATCTCGCCGACGGCCTTCACATGGCCCGCGTTCTCCGCGACCAGCGCGATCACCACGGGCAGGGCCACCAGGATCGCGGACCACTCGAAAGTCGGCGCGTGGAAGGACGGCAGCCCGATCCAGTCGGCCGCGCCCACGCCCGACAGGTCCAGGCGCCAGTGGTCGACGGCCTCCGCGCCGCCCACCGGGGAGTGGATCTTGCCGAAGACCAGGTCCAGCACCCAGGAGAGCACGTAGCCGAAGACCAGCCCCAGGAAGATCGCGATCCGGGACAGGAAGCCGCGCAGGCACACCACGGCGAGGCCGGTGGCCAGCATCACCGCCAGCGCGGTCCACTGGTCCTGCGGCCAGTACGTGGACGCGGTCACCGGCGCCAGGTTGAAGCCGATCAGCATCACCACCGCGCCGGTCACCACCGGCGGCATCGCCGCATGGATGATCCGCGCGCCGAACCGCTGCACCGCGAGGCCCACCAGGAACAGGACCGCGGCGACCACCAGCACCGCACCCGTGATGGTCGCGCTGTCACCGCCGCTCGCCCGGATGGTGGCCGCGACCCCGACGAAGGAGAGCGAGCAGCCGAGGTAGCTCGGCACCCGGCCCTTCGTCGCCAGCAGGAAGATCGCGGTCGCGACGCCGGACATCATGATCGCGAGGTTCGGGTCGAGACCCATCAGGACCGGCGCGACGAACGACGCCCCGAACATCGCCACCACGTGCTGGGCGCCGAGTCCGAACGTACGGGGCCAGGAGAGCCGCTCGTCGGGGCGGACCACCGCCCCGGGCGCGGGGGTCTTCCCGTCGCCGTGCAAGGTCCAGCGCACGCCGAGGCTCATGGTTGCTCCCTGAAGGTCTGCTCGGTGTGCCGGCCGGTCCGCGATCCGGACTTCGGTGTTCACCTGCGGAAAAGATCAGCGCCATGGTAGTGGTGTGGCGCCGGTCCTCGCCGCCGGGGCGGCCTCAGCTCCCGGCCGGGCTCTTCGCCGCCGCACCGCCCAGCGTCGCCCCGGCCGCAGGGCCGGCACCGGCACCGGAGCCGGAGCCGGACCCGGACCCGGAGCCGGACCCGGAGTCGGAGCCGGTGACCTTCCGGTCGCCCGCCCGCAGCACCCCCGCCCCCACCACCAGGCCGAACGCCAGCGCGGTCACCACGCCGAAGGACACCACCAGCGAGGTCGTCTCCGCCAGCGCACCGATCGCCGAGGGGGCGATCAGGCCGGAGGTGTACGTGATGGTGGCGACGCCCGCGATGGCCTGGCTCGGGTTCGGCCCGCTCCGCCCGGCCGCCGCGAAGGCCAGCGGCACCACGACCGCCACGCCCAGCCCCAGCAGCCCGAAGCCGCCCATCGCCGCCGCGGGGGAGGGCGAGAACACCACGAGCAGCCCGCCCAGGGTGGCCAGCGCCCCTCCCACCCGTACGGTCCGCACCGCGCCGAACCGGTCCACGATCCGGTCCCCGGCGAGCCGCGCCACCGCCATCGTCAGGGCGAAGGCCGTGGTGGAGGCGGCCGCGACCCCGTCCGAGCTGCCCAGGACGTCCCGCAGGTAGACCGCCGACCAGTCCAGGCTGGCGCCCTCCGCGAACACCGCGCAGAACCCGACGGCCCCGATGATCAGCGCCGACTTCGGCGGCAGCGTGAAGCGCGGCGGCGGCTCCTCGTCCGGCTCGCTGCGCAGGTCCAGCACGTTCCGGCAGGCGAGCAGCCCCAGCGCCGTCAGCACCAGCGCGGCGATCGCGTGGTGGAGGCGGGCGTCGGTACCGAGGTGCGCGGCGACCGTGCCGGCCGCCGAACCGATCAGCGCGCCCACGCTCCACATCCCGTGCAGCCCCGACATGATCGACTTGTCGAGACGGTTCTCCACCTCCACGCCCAGCGCGTTCATCGCCACATCGGACATCCCGGCCGTGGCCCCGTAGACGAACAGGACGGCGCACAGCGTCAGCAGGTTCGGCGCCAGGGCGGGCAGGATCAGCGCCAGCGTCCACAGCGCGAGCAGCCCCCGCAGGGCGGTCCGCGCGCCGAAGCGGTGGCTGATCCGGCCCGCCAGCGGCATCGCTATCGAGGCACCGATCGCCGGGAAGGCCAGGGCGAGGCCGAGCTGGCCCGCGCTCACCCCGGCGTGGTCCTGGATCCAGGGCACCCGGGTCGCGAAGCTGCCGGTCACCGCCCCGTGCACCGTGAAGACGGTGGCGACGGCGATCCGCGCCCGCTTCACCTGCTCCAAGCTGTGGACCGCGGTGGCGGTCGGTTCCTTCGTCATGCGGGCGGTGCCCTCCCCTGAGAGATCCGGACGGCGTCCGGGACATCCTGACTGCGTCGCGTAAACTATCAGGAACCCTGCCTGATAAATAGTTCTTTCGGGCGGCTCCTGTCGGCCGACCCGGGGAAGAGGCTCCGTGACGGTCTGGAAGGATCCCGGTATGCCCGCATCACCGAGCACGGCTCGGGCCATCAACGACCGCCTCGCCCTGCAACTGCTCCAGCAGGACGGCCCGTTGACGGCCGCACAGCTCAAGGCCCTGACCGGCCTCTCCCGCCCGACCGTCGCCGACCTGGTCGAACGGCTCCAGGGCGCCGGCCTCATCCATGTCGTCGGCGAGTCCGGCGCCGTCCGCCGGGGGCCCAACGCCAAGCTGTACGGGATCGTCGCCGACCGGGCGCACCTCGCCGCCCTCGACGTGCGCACCGGCAGCGTCTCCGTGGTCGTCGCCGACCTGCTGGGGGCCACGCTCGCGGAGGCCACCCTGCCCATCGCCGACGGCACCGGGACCGGGGCCGCCGTCGAACAGTCCGTCGCCCTCCTGGAGCGCACCGCCCGCGAAGCCGGATCCGTGCCGCTGCACAGCGTCGGCATCGGGGCCCCCGGCCTCATCGACCCGGCCACCGGCGAACTGCGCGACAGCACCGGACTGCCCGCCTGGCACCGGGGCCTGGTCCGGGTGCTCCAGCAGCGGCTGCCGGCGACCGTGCTCGTCGAGAACGAGACCAACCTCGCCGCCGTCGCGGAACACCGCGCCGGGGCCGCCCTCGACCGCGAGACCTTCGTCCTGATCTGGCTGGGCCAGGGCATCGGGGCCGCCGTGATGCTGGACGGCAAGCTGCGGCAGGGCGCCTCCGGCGGCGCGGGCGAGATCGGCTTCCTGCCGGTGCCCGGAGTGGCCGGACTGCCCTCCGCCGTCGACTGCGAGGGCGGCTTCTTCTCGCTGGCCGGCTCGGCGGCGGTCTGCGAACTCGCCGCCCGCCACGGCATCGAGCTTCCCGGCGAGGTGGCGTCGGAGGCCGCCGCCGTGGCCGCCGTACGAGCGGTGCCGGCGGCGGGCGAGCGGGGGGAGGCGTTCCTGAACGAGTTGGCCGACCGCCTCACCCTCGGGGCCGCGGCCGTCGTCTCGGTCCTTGACCCCGGCTGCGTCGTCCTGGCGGGCGCGGTCGGCGAGGCCGGCGGGGCCCCGCTCGCCGCCCGGGTCGAGGAGCGCCTCGCCCTGATGTCGCCGCTGCGCACCGAGGTCCGGGCCGGTTCGCTGGGGGACGGGGCCGTGCTGCGCGGGGCGCTGCTCACCGCCCGGGACGCGGCGCAGGACGCGCTGTTCGCACCGGGGGGCTGAGGAACCCCGTACAGCTACCGGGACACACAGCACGCACGGTCGTGCCCAAGTCCGTACGGTCGTGCTCAGCCCGTACGGCGGTGCTCAGCCCGTACGGCGGTGCTCAGCCCGTACGGTCGTGCCCGGCCCGTGCGCCCGCGCTCAGCCTGCCCGCCGGTGCCGCCGGGCCAGGAACTCCTCGAACGTCACGGTCCCCACCGCGTGCTCCGGGCTCAGATGGCCGCCGTTCCGGTACGCCGCGTACGCCTTCCCCGCCAGCCGCACCGGCACCACCCGCCGCCTGCGCCCCGTCGCACGGAGGTAGGCCCCGGCGAGGTCGGTGATCTCCCGGACCTCGGGCCCGCCCAGGTCCGGCACCCGGCCCGCCGGAGCACCGAGCGCGAGGGAGGCCAAGCGGTCCGCGACCTCGCCGCTGTCGACGGGCTGGACCGACACCCCGGCGGGCACGGGCAGGACGACGGGGAGTTTCGCCGCGCCGGAGACGACGGACAGGACCAGGTCGTGGAACTGCGTCGTCCGCTGGATCGTCGCGCCGATCCCGGAGTCCTCGATCATCCGCTCGACCCGGTGCTTGAGCGTGTAGTAGCCGAGCGGCACCCGGTCCACGCCCACGATCGAGATGTAGACCAGATGGGGGACCCGGGCCCGCTGCGCGGCCTCGATGAGGAAGCCCGCCGCCCGGTCGTCGCCGCCGCGCGGGGAGCTGGCGCAGTGCACGATCGTGTCCACCCCGTCGACCGCCGCGTCCAGCCCCTTGCCGTCCCGCAGATCGACGGCGTACGAGGGGGAGCGGCGGCTGAGGCCCCGGACGTCGGCGCCTTCGGTGCGCAGCCGTTCGGCGACCTGGCGGCCGAGTGTTCCGGTGGCGCCGGTGACCAGAATCGTCGTCATGGGGCCAGCTTGCCAGAGGCGCGGCACGGCGGCGGGAGTGCGGGAAGCCCCGGCGGCGTACGCCGGGGCTTCCCTGGGGGGTGGCTGACGGTGGGCGGGGTGCGATCCGCTCACCGCCGTACCGCTGCTAGCAGGCGCCCTGGTCCTTCCAGACGCCCCACTGGCCGGTGGTGCCGGGCTTCTCGCCCTTCGTCCACCACGAGGCCTTCCACTGGCGGCCGTCCTGGCTGACGGTGGAGCCGCCGCCGTACTCGGTGGTCGCGTTCCACGCCGGGGCCGTGCAGGTGCCGCCCGGCTGCGTCGGGGTCGGGGTGGGGGTCGGGGTGGGGCCGGTCGGCGTCGGGGTCGGAGTCGGCGTCGGAGTCGGCGTCGGGTTCGTGCCGGTGCCGGGCTCGACCAGCGTGGTGCCACGGGCCAGGTCACCGGCGAGGGCGTAGGACTTCCCGCCGAAGGTCACGGTCCAGTTGGACGGGGTGGAGGTCGGCAGGTAGTAGACGAAGTCCAGCTCCACCGAGGCGCCGGGGGCCACCGTCTGCCAGGCCGGGAGCTTCAGGGAGACCCGGTTGTAGGGGCCCTTGAGCCCGCCGATGTTGTTGGCGGCCGTGTGGTCGCTGCGGATGATCGACGTACCGAAGCCGGACTGGTCTTTGGCGTTGGCCGGGGCGGAGGTGGAGTAGTCGAACTGGAACTCCGTACCGCCGGGCAGCGTGGCCTGGGTGCGGTTGGTGATCTTCAGCTTGGGGCTGATCGGGTAGTTGGAGTCACCGAGCGCGAACTGGTTGAAGGAGACGTCGATGTTGACGGCGTCGGTCGGCAGCGTGACCGTGGAGCGCTTCGCGCCGTACGGGGCCGCCGACTTGAAGGCGTCGTACATCGCGGTGGTCAGCGTGTTGCCGGTCTCGTACTGGCCCTTCGCGGCGTTCCACTGGTAGTCGCCCGCCAGCTCCCAGATCATCGTGCCGCCGATGCCCTTGTCGACCACGTAGTCGGCCTTGCGCTTCACCGACTGCTCGTCCTCGGTGGAGAGGAAGACCTTCTTCTGGGCGTTCCACAGCCACGGGGCGACCAGCGTGGAGTCGTACTTACGGACGTAGGTGCCGGTCAGCTGGGTGTTGGCGGGGAAGCCGTAGCTGGCGAGGTAGTCGCCGGCGATGCCCTTCTCCAGGTTCTTCGCGTGCCACATCGGGTTGGAACCGGCCGGCGATTCCTTGCCGTTGTCGTCCTTGTCGTGCCACAGGTTGTCGATGCCGACCGCGCCGTCACCGCACTTGGTCAGCCCCGCGCCCGCCGGGCAGGTGGTCGTGGCCGCCTTGCCCCACAGGCCGTCGGTGCCGCCCTGGACGTTCTTGAAGCCGCGGGTGTAGTACGGCAGGCCGATGTTGATCCGGCCGGCCGGCATCGAGCCGCGGAAGTAGTGGTAGGCCCAGTCGGTGTTGAGGTAGCCGACCCCGCCGTACTGCGAGGTGGTGTACACACCGGCCTGTGCCAGCTCGTTGTCCTTACCGTCGTCGAACAGCTGGGCGTTCGGGCCGACGTACTCGTTCCAGGCGCCGTGCAGGTCGTAGGACATGATGTTGACGTAGTCCAGGTACTTCTGCATCTGGTACGTCTCCATGCCCCGCAGCAGGTAGCCCGAGGAGGGGGCGGCGACGGTCAGCAGGTAGTGCTTGCCGTCGGCGGCGCCCGCGCGGTCCAGCTTCTCGCGCAGGGTCTTCATCAGGGCGTCGTAGCCCTTCACCAGGCCCGCGCGGCGGCCGTTGGCCAGCGTGTGGTCCATGGGGTTGCCCGCGTCCTTCATGGACGTCGCGTACTCGTAGTCGATGTCGACGCCGTTGAAGCCGTACTTCTTGATGAAGGTGACGGCCGAGTCGGCGAAGGTGTTGATGCCGGTCTGGTTGACCGAGCCGTCGGCGTTGGTCGCCATCGAGTAGAAGCCGCCGGAGTTGACGCGCTTGCCGTCCGGGCCGAAGTAGCCGCCGGTCTCGGCCCAGCCGCCCACGGAGACCAGGGTCTTCACGTCGGGGTGCTGCTTCTTGTACTTGGTCAGCAGGTTGAAGTGACCCTTGTACGGGAGCGTCGGGTCCATCTCCGCGCCCGCCACACCGGGCCAGGTCATTCCGGTGGAGGCGTTGTCGGCGCTGTCGGGGCCGACCGAGAGCTTGTTGGAGCTGTCGACGTGCGCGAAGGCGTAGTTGAGGTGCGTGACCTTGTCCCAGGGGATGTTGGGGACCAGGTAGGCGTCCTTGCCGTCCTTGCCGGTACGCCAGTTGGTGAAGTAGCCGATGACGCGGCGCTTGTGGTCGGCGCCCATCTTCTCGCGTCCCTCACCGTCGTAGACGGTGCAGTACGCGGTGTCGGCGCCCGGGGTCTTGTACAGGCCGTCGGGACGACAGGACTCGTGGTCGACGGCGGCTGCCGACGGGGTGGCGGCGAGGGAGGTCATCAGCAGGCCCGCGACTGCGGCGCCGGCGGCGAGGAGCGTGGCTCTCGCTCGGGTGGGGGACAGCATGTGGACGTTCCTCCTGGGGAGGTCGGCAGAACACAACTGGCTGAAAAGGGGGTGGGTCGTGTCGGGGTCCCGGTGTGCGCACACCGTCGGACCGAACCTCGGAGGTGACGCAGAGATTAAGAGGACTAGACCAGTGCGTCAATAGGTCTGGACCTTTAGCGCTCAACTTTCTGAATGACTACGTTGTCGCCCACTTGTCGGGTTTCCTCTGGGCCGGTTTGCGCCAGGTGTCCTGTGACCCAGCCCACAGGGCTCACCCGCATGGCCGAGGAGCGTCCGTGGCAGACTGGTTCCGTACCAGTAGCAGCGCACTCCGGGGTCGGTGCAATTCCGAACCGGCGGTTATAGTCCGCGACCCGTCCGCAGCCAGCGGCCGGTTGACCAGGTGGGATTCCTGGACCGACGGTTAAAGTCCGGATGGGAGGCAGTGCGCGGCGGTTTCGTCATCGGTACGCCGCCGTAGGCGGACGCATGGCCGGGATGGTCCGGATCCTTGCGTCCCTTCTCGGGTTTTCCGGCGTTTCCCCTGATGAGCCCGCTTCATCTGTCGTCATCGACAGGCCCCGGAGTCCGTGCCCGAAGAGGCAGGAGGACCCGGTGGCCACCGCAGCCGACATCACCGCCATGGGCCGAGCCATCACGCTCGCAGCCCGCGGTCTCGGCTCCACCAGCCCCAATCCGGTCGTCGGATGTGTGATCACCGACGCCTCCGGAGCCGTGGCCGGTGAAGGCTTCCACCAGCGCGCCGGAGGACCCCACGCCGAGGTCCACGCCCTGCGCGCGGCCGGCGAGCGGGCCAGAGGCGGCACCGCCTACGTCACCCTCGAACCCTGCAACCACACCGGCCGCACCGGCCCCTGCGCCCAGGCCCTCCTGGCCGCCGGGATCAGCCGGGTCGTGTACGCGGTCGGCGACCCGAACCCGCAGGCCACCGGGGGCGCCGACACCCTGCGCGCGGCCGGCGTCCAGGTCGAGCAGGGCCTCCTCGCCGACGAGGCGGAGGCGGGCAACGCCGCCTGGCTCACCTCGGTGCGCCTCGGCCGCCCGTACGTCCTGTGGAAGTACGCCGCCACCCTCGACGGCCGCATCGCCGCCGCCGACACCACCAGCCGCTGGATCACCTCGCCCGAGGCCCGCGCCGACGTCCACCGGCTCCGCGCCGAGGCCGACGCGGTGATCGTGGGCTCGGGCACCGCCCGCGCGGACGACCCCCAGTTGGGCGTACGCGCGATCGACGGCGCCACCCAGCCCCTGCGCGTGGTCGTCGACACCGACGCCACGGCCGTCAAGCCCGGCGCCCGGGTCCTGGACTCGATCGCGCCCACCCTCATCGCGGTCGCCGCCGACGCCCCGGCCGACCACCTCCCCGAGGACACCGTCGTGCGGCTGCCCCGCGCCGCCACCGGCCCCGGCCTGGACCTCGACGCCCTCCTCGCCGCGCTCCACGGGCGCGGCGTCCTCTCCGTACTCCTCGAAGGCGGCCCCACCCTCGCCGGAGCCTTCGTCGCCGCGGGAAAGGTCGACAAGGTCGTCGGCTATCTCGCCCCGGTCCTCCTCGGCGCGGGCCCCGCGGCCCTCGGCGACGCCGGAATCACCACCATGTCCCGCGCGTTGCGCCTCGATGTGACCGAGACGGTCCGCATCGGCCCCGATCTGCGCATCACCGCCGCCCCCGCCCCTGCTCGGAAGGGAAACTGAGTGTTCACCGGAATTGTCGAAGAACTGGGTGAGGTCACCGCCGTCGAGCCCCTGACCGACGCCTCCCGCTTCCGGCTGCGCGGCCCCGTCGTCACCGATGGCGCGAAGCACGGCGACTCCATCGCGGTGAACGGCGTCTGCCTCACCGTCGTGGAGACCGCCGAGGGCGAGTTCACCGCCGACGTGATGGCCGAGACCCTCAAGCGCTCCAGCCTCGGCGCCCTCACCACCGGCTCCCGCGTCAACCTGGAGCGCCCGATGGCGCTCGGCGGCCGGCTCGGCGGACACATCGTCCAGGGCCACGTGGACGGCACCGGCACCATCGTCGAGCGCACCCCCTCCGAGCATTGGGAGATCGTCAAGGTCTCCCTGCCGTCCGAGCTGACCCGGTACGTCGTCGAGAAGGGCTCCATCACCGTCGACGGCGTCAGCCTCACCGTCGTCGAGGCGGCGGCCGACCACTTCACCATCAGCCTCATCCCCACCACCCTCGCCCTGACCACGCTCGGCCACAAGCAGCCCGGCGACCCGGTCAACCTGGAGGTGGACGTGATCGCCAAGTACGTCGAGCGGCTGCTCGGGGACCGGTCCGGGGCCGTACAGGGAGTGTCGGCGGCCGACCGGTCCGCACAGGGCCTGCTGCCGGGCGACCAGGCCCCCGGGCAGGACCTGCCTCTCGGAGGCCAGGCCGCCGGGCAGGACCTGCCTCTCGGAGACCAGGGCACCGGGCAGGACCCGCGATGAGCACCGTCTCCTGGCTCAACTCCGAGGCCTTCACCCTCTTCGGCCAGCACATCAAGTGGGCCGACATGATCGGCAACCTCATCGGCCTGGTCGCCCTGGCCCTCGGCTGGCGGCGCTCCATCTGGACCTGGCCCGCCCAACTGCTCGCCGGCGCCATCCTCTTCGTCGCCTTCGCCTCCGCCCACCTCTCCGGCAGCGCGGGCAAGCAGCTCGTCGTCATCGCCGTCGCCCTGTGGGGCTGGCAGTCCTGGAAGCGCGGCAAGCAGCAGGCCCAGGACGGCTCCCTCGCCGTCCGCTTCGCCACCTGGCGCGAGCGCGGTGTGCTGATCGGCGCCGCAGCGCTCGGCACCCTCGCCGTCGGTGGCCTGTTCACCCTCTTCCCGTCGCTCTCCTGGGACCCGTGGCCGGACGCGTACATCTTCGTCGGCACGATCGTCGCGATGTACGCCCAGGCCAAGGGCATGGTCGAGTTCTGGTTCGCCTGGCTCCTGGTCGACCTCGTCGGCGTCCCGCTGAACTTCGCCAACGGCTTCGCCTTCTCCGGCTTCGTCTACATCATCTACGGCGCCCTCGTCCTGTGGGGCATGCGCGACTGGTGGCTGCGTACGCGGACACCCGCTCTGGAAGGAGCCACGGCATGACTGCCCAGCCCACCTGGCTGCACCCCGGCCACGATCCGCTCGCCGAGGACCTCTCCCTGGACCCCGTCGAGCAGGCCATCCGTGACATCGCCGCCGGCCGGCCCGTCGTGGTCGTGGACGACGAGGACCGCGAGAACGAGGGCGACCTCGTCATCGCCGCCGAGATGGCGACCCCGGAGATCGTCGCCTTCATGATGAGCGAGTGCCGCGGCCTGATCTGCGCACCCATGGAGGGCGACGAGCTGGAGCGGCTCGAACTCCCGCAGATGGTCGCCGACAACACCGAGTCGATGCAGACCGCCTTCACCGTCTCCGTCGACGCCTCCGCCGCGCACGGCGTCACCACCGGCATCTCCGCCGCCGACCGCGCCACCACCCTGCGGATGCTTGCGGGCGGCACCGCCGGACCCGGCGACTTCGTCCGCCCCGGCCACATCTTCCCGCTGCGTTCCCGCTCCGGCGGCGTCCTCGTCCGCAACGGCCACACCGAGGCCGCCGTCGACCTCGCCAAGCTCGCCGGACTCCGCCCGGCCGGAGCGATCGTGGAGATCGCGGGGGAGGACGGCACCATGCTGCGCCTGCCCGAGCTGGTCCCCTTCGCCCGCAAGCACGGCCTGACGATCATCTCCATCGAGGACCTGATCGCCTACCGCCGCAGCGCCGAGCCCACCGTCCGCCGCGAGGCCGCCACCCGCCTGCCCACGGCGTTCGGCGACTTCACCGCGTACGGTTACCGCTCCACCGTCGACGGCGTCGAGCACGTCGCCCTCGTCCACGGCGACGTCACGGAGAACGGCGGCGAGGACATCCTCGTCCGCATCCACTCCGAGTGCCTGACCGGCGACATCTTCCAGTCCCAGCGCTGCGACTGCGGCCCCCAGCTGCACGCCTCCATGCAGCGGATCACCGAGGAGGGCCGGGGCGTCGTGGTCTACCTCCGGGGCCACGAAGGACGCGGCATCGGCCTGCTCTCCAAGCTGCGCGCGTACGAACTCCAGGAGCGCGGCGTGGACACCCTCGACGCCAACCTGGAGCTCGGTCTGCCCGCCGACGCCCGCGACTACGCGGCGGGCGCGCAGATCCTCAAGGACCTCGGCGTACGCAGCCTCCGGCTGATGACCAACAACCCCGACAAGACCGACGCCGTCCTGCGCCACGGACTCGCCGTCACCGGCCGGGAGCCGATGCCCGTCCAGGCCGGCGAGCACAATCTGCGGTACCTGCGCACCAAGCGCGACCGGATGGGCCACGACCTGCCCTGGCTCGACGGCGCTCCCGCGTCGCCCTGCGCCAACCAGTAACCACCGAAAACCTCGTCACGAACTTCAGGAGAACCATGAGCGGCAAGGGTGCCCCCGAACTGTCCGTACGCAACTGCGCCGACCTCCGGGTGGCCGTCATCGCGGCCCAGTGGCACGAGAAGGTCATGGACGGCCTCGTCGACGGCGCCCTGCGCGCCCTGCACGAGCTGGGCATCGACGAGCCGACGCTGCTCCGCGTCCCCGGCTCCTTCGAGCTGCCCGTCGTCGCCAAGGTGCTCGCCGGCCGCGGCTACGACGCGATCGTCGCCCTCGGCGTGATCATCCGGGGCGGCACCCCCCACTTCGAGTACGTGTCCCAGGGCGTCACCCTGGGCCTCACCCAGGTCACCGTCGACACCGGCGTCCCCGTCGGCTTCGGCGTCCTCACCTGTGACACCGAGGAGCAGGCGCTCGACCGGGCGGGCATCGAGGGGTCCAACGAGGACAAGGGGCACGAAGCGGTCACCGCGGCCGTGGCCACCGCCGCCACGCTGCGGACCGTCAGCGAACCCTGGCGCTGAGTACCCCCGGGCGACCCCGTATTCTGAGGACCATCATGGCGAACAAAACCTTCGAAGAGCTCTTCGCCGAGCTCCAGCTCAAGGCCGCCGAAGGCGACCCCTCCACCTCGCGTACCGCCGAACTGGTGGACAAGGGCGTCCATGCCATCGGCAAGAAGGTCGTCGAGGAGGCCGCCGAGGTCTGGATGGCCGCCGAATACGAGGGCAAGGAGGCCGCTGCCGAGGAGATCTCGCAGTTGCTGTACCACGTCCAGGTGATGATGGTCGCCCGCGGCATCTCCCTCGACGACGTCTACGCCCACCTCTGAGCCCGCATCTCCGAGCCCGGCCCGCGAGCACCGCACTTCCCCCGTTCTCCCTTCGCACAAAGGAACCTGACCTCATGCTGCGCATCGCCGTCCCCAACAAGGGTGCACTCTCCGGCTCTGCGATGGCGATGCTCCATGAGGCGGGCTACCAGCAGCGCAAGGAGTCCAAGGAGCTGGTCCTGGTCGACCCGGCGAACGAGGTCGAGTTCTTCTACCTCCGCCCCCGGGACATCGCGATCTACGTCAGCTCCGGCAAGCTCGACATCGGCATCACCGGCCGCGACCTGCTCCTGGACTCCGGCGCCGACGCCGAGGAGATCCTCCAGCTCGGCTTCGCCCGCTCGACCTTCCGTTACGCCACCAAGCCCGGCACCGCCACGGGCCCGCAGGACTTCGACGGCATGACGATCGCCACCTCGTACGAGGGCATCGTCGACGCCCACCTCAAGGAGTCCGGCGTCAAGGCGTCCATCGTCCACCTCGACGGTGCGGTCGAGACCGCCATCGAGCTGGGCGTCGCCCAGATCATCGCGGACGTCGTCGAGACCGGCACCAGCATGCGCAACGCGGGCCTGGAAGTGATCGGCGAGCCGATCATGACCTCCGAGGCCGTCGTCATCCGCCGCAACGGCGCCCCGACCGACGACCCCAAGGTCCAGCAGTTCCTGCGCCGTCTCCAGGGCGTCCTGGTCGCCCGGTCCTACGTGATGATGGACTACGACTGCCGCGTGGAGCACCTGGAGCGCGCCGTCGCCCTCACCCCGGGCCTGGAGTCGCCGACCATCTCCCCGCTGCACCACGAGGGCTGGGTCGCCGTCCGCTCCATGGTCGCCGCCAAGGAGGCCCAGCGGATCATGGACGACCTGTACGAGCTCGGCGCCCGCGCCATCCTCACCACGGCCATCCACGCCTGCCGCCTCTGAGCACCACGGCCACGGCACACCCGGCCGCCGCACAACCCGAGAGAAGACCCCGATGTCCGCGCCCCGGCCCGACGTTCCCGCCCTCCCGGTCACCTTCCGGCCCACCCTCACCCGGGTGGTCCTGCTGAGCGTGGGCCTGGCGATGTTCCTCGTCATCACGGTCATCGCCCTGATGCTGGAGCGGCTCAACCCGGGGGAGCGGATCACCTTCATCTTCGTCGCCGCGCTCTTCCTCGGCGTCCTGGCCCTGCTCAGCAGGCCCCGGGTCACCGCCGACGACACCGGGGTCACCGTCGTCAACATCACCCGGACCCGCAGGCTGGCCTGGGAGGAGATCCTCCGCGTCAACCTGCGGTCCGGCGACCCCTGGGTCTTCCTCGACCTCAGTGACGGCACCAGCATGCCCGCCCTCGGCATCCAGCCCGGCATGGCGAAGGAGCAGGCCATCCGCGACGCCCGCGCCCTGCGCGCCCTCACCGAGTCCCGCTCGGCCGCCGGCGACGACACCCCCTGACCGGCGGAGCACCCGCGCCGCGCGGGGCCCTGTTGTCTACTCTGGTGGGCGGCGGCGCCCCGTGCGCCCCGCCCCGCCCGATCCACGGCCCCCTGCCCGGGGCCCGCGGGGCCTTCCTGCGACCCAAGGAGTGACTCCCTCCAGCAATGGACGGATCGTCCGGTAATACCTGCGCCGCCCCTTCCCCGGAGGCGGCGGCCTCATGACCACCCCTCTGCTGCTCCTCGCGGCGGCCTTCCTCCTCATCCTCGCCAACGGGTTCTTCGTGGCGGCCGAGTTCGGCCTCGTCACCGTGGACCGGCCCGACGCCGAACGCGCGGCCGCCGAAGGCGACCGACGGGCCCGTACCGTCGTCCACGCCCTGCGCGAACTCTCCTTCCAGCTCTCCGGCACCCAGCTCGGCATCACCATCACCTCCCTGGTCGTCGGCATGCTCGCCGAACCGGCCCTCGC
Source organism: Streptomyces cyaneofuscatus (assembly GCF_042718795.1). GTDB lineage: Bacteria > Actinomycetota > Actinomycetes > Streptomycetales > Streptomycetaceae > Streptomyces > Streptomyces cyaneofuscatus_A. The sequence continues at coordinate 56,818 of NZ_JBHXOX010000034.1, read as the reverse complement.
CCAGTTGCTCACCGGACCCCTCACCGCCACCGGGCTGCCCGCGGGCGCGGTCCCCGGCGTCGGCATCGTCATCGGGATGCTGCTGGCCTCCGCCGTCCAGATGGTCGTCGGCGAACTCGTCCCCAAGAACTGGGCGGTCTCCCGGCCGCTCCAGGTCGCCCGCTTCGTCGCCGGACCACAGGCCCGCTTCGCCACCCTCCTGCGCCCCGTCATCACCGCGCTGAACACGCTGGCCAACCGGCTGGTGCGGCTCATCGGCGTCGAGCCCACCGACGAGCTGGCCTCCGCCCGCACCCCCGGCGAACTGGTCTCCCTGGCCCGCCACTCCGCCGAGGCCGGCGCCCTGGAACAGGACACCGCCGACCTCTTCGTACGGACCCTGTCGCTGGCCGGGCTCACCGCCCAGCACGTCATGACCCCCCGGGTGCAGGTCAGCGCCCTGCACTCCTCCGCGACCGCCCAGGACGTCCTCAACCTCACCCGCGCCACCGGCCTCTCCCGCTTCCCGGTCTACCGGGACCGGATCGACGAGGTCGTCGGCATGGTCCATCTCAAGGACGCCCTCGCCGTCCCCGCCCACGAGCGGCTGCGCACTCCGGCCGGCCGGATCGCGCTCGCCCCGCTCCTGGTGCCCGGGACCCTGCCCGTGGAGCGGCTGCTGCGGCGGCTGCGCCACGAGCAGCCGATAGCCGTCGTGGTCGACGAGTACGGCGGCACCGCCGGGGTCGTCACCCTGGAGGACATCATCGAGGAGCTCGTCGGCGAGGTCCGTGACGAGCACGACGCGGTGGGCTCCGACCGCCCCGACCTCACCCCCGCCACCGGTGAGGACGGCCGCCCGGCCTGGGACGCCGAGGGCAGTTGCCGGGTCCACACCCTGAGCCGGGCGGGCCTGGAGCTGCCGGAGGGGCCGTACGAGACCGTCGCCGGGCTCGTCGCCGACCTGCTGGGCCGCATCCCCGCCCCCGGTGACCAGGCCGAACTCCCCGGCTGGCGGATCACCGTCCGCCGGGTCGGCCACAACCGCGCGGAGCGGGTCCGCTTCACTCGGATCCCCGGCCCGCAGGAGCCCGTACGAGCCCCGCTGAAGGCATCGGCACACGGCACGCCGGACTCATCCGCTCCCGCCCTGCCGGAGCCCGTACCCGCCCTGCCGCAGCCCGTACCCGCCCTGCCGGAGCCCGCCCCCGCCCTGCCGGAGCCCGCACCCGCCCTGCTGGAGGCCGTGCGATGAGCCTGCTCCAACTCCTCCTCGCCGCCTTCCTCGTGCTGGCGAACGGCTTCTTCGTCGGCGCCGAGTTCGCCCTCGTCTCCGTCCGCCGCAGCCAGATCGAACCGCTGGCCGCACAAGGGTCGAGCCGGGCCCGGACCGTCCTGTACGGGCTGGAGAACCTGCCGCGGATGATGGCCGCCGCCCAGTTCGGCATCACCGTCTGCTCGCTCACCCTCGGAGCCGTCGCCGAGCCGACCGTGGCCCGCCTCCTGGAGCCGGTCTTCCACCTGGCCCACCTCCCCGAAGGGCTCATCCACCCGCTCGGCTTCGCGCTGGCCCTCGCCCTCGTCGTCGCCCTGCACCTGGTCATCGGCGAGATGGTCCCGAAGAACCTCGCCATGGCCGCTCCCGAGCGCACCGCGCTCCGGCTCAGCCCCGGCCTGGTCGCCTTCGCCCGGCTGTGCCGTCCGGTCACCACCGCACTGGGCGCCTGCGCGGGTGCGGTGCTGCGGCTCTTCGGCGTCGAACCGAAGGACGAGGTGGAGGCCGTCTTCACCAGCGAGCAGCTCAACCGCCTGGTCGAGGACTCCGGCCAGGCCGGGCTGCTCGGCCCGGACGCCCAGGAACGCCTGGAGGATGCCTTGGGCCTGGGCAGCCGCCCGGTCAGCGACGTCCTGCTGGAGCGGGGCGGCCTGGTGACCGTGGACCCGTCGGTGACCCCGCGCCGGATCGAGGAGCTGACGGTACGGACCGGCTTCTCCCGCTTCCCCGTCCGCGCGGAGGGCGGCGATGGCCCTTTCATGGGCTACCTGCACGTCAAGGACGTCCTGGACCTGGAGGACGCCGACCGCCCGGTCCCGCAGCAGCTCTGGCGCCCGATGACCACCGTACGGGCCGAACTCCCGCTCGACGACGCCCTGACGGTGATGCGCCGCGCCGCGACGCACCTGGCCCAGGTCGCGGACGGCTCGGGCCGCATCCTCGGCCTGGTGGCGATGGAGGACGTCCTGGAGACGCTGGTGGGCGAGGTCCGCGACCCGGCCCACCGGGTGGTGCCGGTGCCCCTGCGCACGGTGGACGTCGCGGGGCCGGAGGACCGGGCGCTGGTCTCCTGAGGGGTACGGGGGTGGGCAGAGCGGGAATGACCCTGCCCGGCCCACCCCCGTACGGGCCGCTCCCGAGGCCTCACACCCCGCCCGGCTCCTGCTTCCCCCGCCCCACCGGTCCGCGCCCGGACAGCACCTCGCCGTACGCCTGCATCAGGTCCGGCAGCCGGAGCGTGGACAGGTCCTCCCGGCTCGGCGTCCCCGGATACCCGGAGAGCCGCAGATCGCGGTAGGCGCAGCTCTTCTCGTACAGCGTGCGCAGGAAGCGGCCGTTGCCCAGCTCGTCGATCCAGCCCTGGTCCACCACATGGCCGCTGATGGAGCGCAGCTCGTCGACCGCCTCCTCGTCCCACACGTCGTCGTTCTCGGCGGCCAGCACGCTGCCGATCGCGGTGAGTTCGAGCGGGCGGTAGCTGGGGAAGTCGACCCGGCTGGTGAACCGGGAGGAGAGCCCGGGGTTGGTGGCGAGCAGCCGGTCCATGCCTTCCGGGTAGCCCGCGAGGATGACGACGAGGTGGTCCCGGTTGTCCTCCGCCCGCTTCAGCAGGACCTGGAGGGCCTCGTCGCCGTACGCGTCGCCCTTGCTGTAACCGGAGTTGGCCAGGCTGTACGCCTCGTCGACGAAGAGCACCCCGCCGAGCGCCGAGTCGATCAGCTCGTTGGCCTTCACCGCCGTCTGGCCCAGGAACTCGCCCACCAGGTCGGACCGTTGGGCCTCGATCAGATGGTCGCCGCCGAGCAGCCCCAGCGCGTAGAAGACCCGGCCCAGGATGCGGGCGACCGTCGTCTTGCCGGTGCCGGAGGGGCCCGAGAAGACGAAGTGCCGCTTCGGCGGCTGGACCGGGAGCCCCTGCTCGGCCCGCAGCCGGGCCATGTTGAGCTGCGCGGAGAGCGCCTTCACCTGCCGCTTCACCGGCTCCAGGCCGACCATGCGCTCCAGTTGGGCCAGCGCCTCGGCCAGCAGGACCGGATCGCTCGGCCCGGCCGGGAACGCCGGCGGCTTCCGCGTCTTCGTCCGCCGTACGCCCTCGGCAGGGCCGGTCGGAGACGGCGCCGGGCCGTCCGCGGCGCCGTCGCTGTCACCGAGCAGCCCGGCCTCGCTCATCGGCCACGACTCGCGGCCGTCCACCAGATCCGTCCCCAGTGTCGCGTCGCCGTCCGGGAGCGCCTCCGCCCCCGCCCCTCCCGCACCGCCCGAGCCGAAGCCGGTCAGCATCACGGCGGCCAGGTCGGCGGACTCGTCGTACCCGTCGCCCTCCACGAGCGCCGCGAGACGGGCCGAGGTGTCCATGAACGCCGGGTCGACCCGGTGCACCGCCCGGTACAGCGGCAGCGCCGCCGCGCCGCGCCCGGTGCCCTCATGGGCCCGCGCCAGCCAGTAGCGCAGCTCCTTGCGCTGGGGCTGCTCGCTGCGACAGCGCATCAGGGCGGCGGCGAGCAGCGGTTCGGCCTGCCCGTACATCTCCAGCCGGACCCGGGCCATGCCCCCGAAGAGGCCGGCCTCTATGCCGAGCATCGGGTCGTCGACGAGCTGCTCGGTGTAACGGACCAACTGCTCCCAGTCCTTGACCAGATACGAGCGGCAGGCGTGCAGGAACCGCACCTGCGGGTCGGCGTCCACCGGCGGCAGACCCGCCAACGCCCGGTCCAGCTCCGGCACATGGCGTCCGTCCAGCCAGTGCGAGGCGTGGGCGAGCAGCAGATCGCGTGGGCTCTCCAGCAGCGGCTGCACCCACCAGCCCAGCCAGTACCAGGAGTTGAGCGGGCGGCGGTGCCGGGCCCGCTGTTCGCCGAAGCGGTCGCGGTGCCGGTACATGCGTAAGAGCGCGGTGGCGGTGTCGATGCGCAGCGCGTGGAGGCCGAGCCAGCCGTCCGCCATGCCGGGATCGATCCGTACCGCAGCTCTGAACTCCTCCTCCGCCTGCGGGTAGGCGCCCATCGTGTAGGCGTCCATGCCACGCAGCCAGGCGAGGTCGGCGGGGGCTTGTGCGCCCGGTGTGCCGATGTCCATCAGGTCCCCCACGCCAACCGTTCCCCCAGGATGTCCCGCCCGCACAGCATGCCCATCTGAGCGTGCCGAATCACTGCGCGGAGGAAGGGAATTGACCGCACCGAGGGGCATCGTACCTGCGCACGGGGGAGCGGGCCGGTCAACGGTGGACCAGGCGGGCGGTGACCGAAAGTGAGCGGATCGCTCTGTGTGGTCGCCGGGCGGCGGTGCGCGCACAGGACGAAGCCCCCGATCACGGGGGAACAACCGGGGGCTTCGCGTCTGCGGGGGCTCCGAAAAGCCGCACAATGAGAACGTAAGACCAGTACGGCCCCTCGGTCAAGCCGAGTTGAGGCACTTCCGGACTGATTTCCGACTGCTCAGTACGGGGGAGTGCGCTGCCTACCGTCGGTGACGAAACGGTTCGCTCCCGCTGTCGTACCGGGCCCCTCCTGCCACGCGTACCCCTTGGGCAACTGACGTACCAGCAGATCGGCGTATGGGCGCGAAGGGTCCCCGGCGAAGTGCGCCTCCTCGGCTGCGGTCCACCCGTCCCAGAACTCCGTCACCCCCGCGCCGTCCCGCGCCCTCCCGCGCCCCCAGGACGCCGTCCGCTCCAGCTCCATCCAGCACAGCACCGCCAGCCAGGGCCGCACCTCCCGGCGGCCCGCCCCGACGCCCTCGACCAGGACCACCGGGGCCGGCTCCAGGGTCCGCGCCGGGCCGAAGCGCCGCTCGGTCCAGTCGTACGGGGCGTACCGGGCGGGCTCGCCGCGTGAGAGGGGCAGGAGAACCTGGTCCCGCAGCCGCCCGACCCAGCCGAACAACTCCTCGTGGGTGGCGAGATCGTCCAGATGGAGCACCGGCGCACCCCCCAGGGCCTCCGCCAGCCGGGCGGCGTACGTGCTCTTGCCCGACCCCGCGTGCCCGTCCACCGCGACGAGCCGGACCGGCCCGCAGGAGGCTGGGAGCGAGCGCAGGGCGTCGGCGTGGCGGGCCAGGTCGTTCATGGCCCCAGGGTACGGGCCGGAAGCCGACGAGCCCGGCCCGCCGCAGGTCACGCCAGTGGTCCAGACCCATATTGGTGGCGCGGCACAGGGCGAATCACTGGCCCGACCGAGGCGGGAGACGGGATAGTTGGCCCACCGATCGGCATCCGCAGCCCCACTCCCACCCATGACCGGGGGTCTCGCCCATGACCAGTCCGACCTCACGCAGGACCGTCCTGACCGCCGCACTCGCCACAGCGGCCGCCGCCGCGTCAGCAACTCCCGCAGCGGCCGCCGCCGCCGTGTCAGCCACCCCCGCGGCAGCCGCACCCACGTCCAAGCTCTCCGCACCCCAGGCAGCCGCACCCCTCGTGGACAACCGTTTCTGGCACACGTACACCGACTGGCGCCGGGGCTCCGGCGACGGCACCCGGGTGCTCGCCGGCGTCCGCCCCGGCCTGGCCATCGCCACGCCCGCCGGCCGCACCGACTACACCGACCCGCACACGGGCAGCACGGCCGCCTGGGAGTACGCCACCTGGACCTCGCCGCTCCACCGCTCCGCCGTCCCCGCCACCGAACTGATCACCTCCTGGAACGCCCGTACGCCCGCGGGCACCTGGATCGCCATCGAGCTGAGCGCCACCTACGCGGACGGCACGGCGACCCCCTGGTTCGTGATGGGCCGCTGGGCCTCCGGCGACGGCGACATCCGCCGCACCTCGGTGGACGCCCAGGGGGACCCGTACAGCTCGGTCTGGACCGACACCCTCTCGGTGGACGACGCGGCGAGCGGCGTACGGTTCGCCTCGTACCGCCTCCGCCTCACCCTGTACCGCACCCCGGGCACCCGCCTCACCCCCACGGTCTGGCGCGTCGGCGCGATGGCCTCCGCCGTCCCCGACCGCTTCACGGTCCCGGCGACCACCCCCGCCCACGCCCGCGAACTGCGGGTCCCGCGCTACTCGCAGAACGTCCACATCGGCCAGTACCCCGAGTACGACAACGGCGGCGAGGCCTGGTGCAGCCCCACCTCCTCGCAGATGATCGTCGAGTACTGGGGCCGCAAACCCACCGCCGAGGACCTCGCCTGGGTCCGGCCGGGCCTGCCCGACCCCCAGGTCTGCCACGCCGCCCGCTATACGTACGACTATCAGTACGGCGGCTGCGGCAACTGGCCCTTCAACGCCGCCTACGCCGCCACCTACCGGGACCTGAACGCGGTCGTCACCCGCCTCGGCTCGCTCACCGACCTGGAGCGGCTGGTCCACGCCGGAATCCCCGTCATCACCTCGCAGTCCTTCCTGGCGGAGGAGCTGCCCGGGGCGGGCTACGGGACGGCGGGCCACCTGATGGCCGTGGTCGGGTTCACCCCGGCGGGTGACGTGATCGCCAACGACCCCGCTTCCCCGGACAACGAGGCGGTACGGCGCGTCTATCCGCGGCGCGACTGGGAGAACATCTGGCTGCGCACCAAGCGCTACAACGCGAGCGGGCAGGTGCGGAGCGGTACGGGCGGGGTCTGCTACGTGTACTGGCCGTCCGGGCCGACGCCGGGGCAGCGCCGCGCGCTGCGGTCGCTCGACCTGCTGTGACTCCGTCAAAGAGCTTGTGGCGCAGGGGAGTTGATGGGGCAGTGCGATAAATTGACGCGGTGACCGACATCGAATCGCGCATCGACACGACCCGGCCGCACACCGCCCGGATCTGGAACTACTGGACCGGCGGGAAGGACAACTCCCCCGTCGACCGGGAGGCCGGAGACCGGATCCGGGCGCTGCACCCCGGCATCGGCGAGTACGCGAAGGCGGACCGGCTGTTCCTGGGACGGGCGGTCCGTCACCTGGCCGGGCAGGAGGGCATCCGGCAGTTCCTGGACATCGGGACGGGGCTGCCGAGCGCCGACAACACGCACGAGGTCGCCCAGCGAGTCACCCCCGACGCGCGGGTCGTGTACGTGGACAACGACCCGCTCGTCCTGGCGCACGCGCGTGCCCTGCTGGTCGGGACGCCCGAAGGGCGCACCGACTACCTGGACGCCGATCTGCGGGACATCGACACGATCCTGGCCACCGCCGCGAAGACGCTCGACCTCTCGCAGCCGGTCGCGCTGATGCTGCTCGGCGTCGTCATCTTCATCGAGGACGACGAGGAGTCGTACGCCCTCGTCCGCCGGCTCCTGGACGCGCTCGCCCCCGGCAGCCACCTCGTCCTGTCCCACACGGTCACCCACCCCGACATGCCGGACGTCGACGAGGCGGTGGCCTTCTGGAACGAGCACGGCACCCCGAAGCTCACCCAACGGACCCCCGCCGCCGTCGCGCGCTACTTCGACGGCCTGGAGCTGCTGGAGCCCGGGGTGGTGTCCTGCTCCGCGTGGCGGCCCGAGGCGCCGGTGCCGGACGTCGCGATGTACGCGGGCGTCGGTCGCAAGTAGAGCCGAGGTGAGGCGCTCGGCCGGGTGGTCCCGGACGAGCGCCTCGTACCGGACACTCAGGCGGTACGTCGCTGTCGGCGGACCGCCCCCGCCACCACGTCGACCACCAGGAACCCGGCCAGGGTCACCCCCAGGACGGGCAGCGCCCAGCCCAGGGCGGCGACCGCCGGGATGCCCAGGATCAGGACCGGGAGCGGGAGCCGCCGCCAGGCCCCGCGCTCCGGGGCCCTGCCGACCGGCGCCCGGCGGTCGGCGCGGGTGGGGCGCCGCTGCCACCACATGCGGTAGCCCCAGACGATCACGGCCGTCAGGCCCAGGGCGACCAGTGCCAGCACGATCTGGTTGACGACCCCGAACAACACGCCCATGTGCCCCTGCACGCCCAGCTTGCTGAGCTTGGACAGGGCCGGGTGGTCGGCCCAGTAGGTGCGTGAGGTGATCTCGCCGCCGGCGACGTCCACGGCCACCCGGTCGTAGTGCACCGGCCAGACGTTGTCGTTCTGCGCCACGGTCCACGCGCTCGCCGCGTCCGCCGCGGGCGTGACCACCACCGTGCCCCCGAGCCCCGCGTTCCTTGCCGCCGTGAGGGCCGCGTCGAAGTCGGCCGGGTCGGCGTCGGCCGTCGCTTCGCCGCCGCCGTGGCCGGCGTGGTCCGAGTGGTCCTCGACGGGGGCCTCGGCACCCGGGAGGGCGGTGTCGAGGGCCGGGGCGTTGCCGTTCGCCGCGTCCAGCAGCCGCCCGAACCGCTCACCCGCGTAGTTCGACCAGGTGAGACCGGTGGCGCTGAGGAAGAGCAGCGCCACCGCCAGCCACACCCCGGTGGCCGCGTGCCAGCTCCGCGTCCGGCGCACTCCTCGGGCCTTGCGGTCCGGAAGCAGGGCGCCCCGGGCCGACTTAGCACGCTGTCCCCGGCTGCGCCCGAGCCACAGGACGAGGCCGCCCAGGACGGTCACCCCGAGCCAGCTCGCGGCGACCTCGGAGTACAGGCGGCCCGTCTCGCCGAGGTTGAGATTGCGGTGGAGGTCGTCGAGCCAGGTGGTGAGGGGCGTCGACCCGAACCAGGTCGTCAGCTCACCCCGTACCTCGGCGGTGTACGGGTCGACGAAGACCGTGCGCTGCTTCTCGCCCAGCTCCGGCACCGCGAGCACCACCCGCGTGGTCTCCTCGGGGCCCTGCGGGGTGACCACCGACGCCACGGTGCCCTCGGGGTACGCCGCCCGCGCGGCGGCTATCTGCTCGGCCAGCGGACGGGGCCCGTCCCCGACCCGCTCGACCCGCAACTGGTCGCCGTAGAGGAGCTGGTCGAGCTGGGGCGTGAGGGTGTAGGCCAGTCCGGTCAGCGCGGCCACCAGCAGGAAGGGGGCGACGAGCACACCGGCGTAGAAGTGCAGCCGGACCAGGAGGTGGCGTACGGCCTCCCAGGAACGGGGCCGGCCGGGGTCGGGTTCGGTGATGGCGCCGGGACCGTCGGCCGGTTTCGCGGGGTCGTCCGTCATGGTGGCGGTGGCGGGTTTCGCGAGGGCGTCCGTGGTGGCGGCGGGTTCCGCGAGGCCGTCCGTCGTGGCGATGGCCGGTTTCGCGAAGCCGTCCGTCGTGGGGGCGGCCGGTTTCGTCAGGCCGTTCGGTCTGTCGCCGTCCGGCTCGCCTGTCGCGGTGCCGGTGGGGTCGTGGTCGTTCTGCGGTATTTCTTCGGTTCTGCGAGACATGCGTGCTCCTCGGAGGGCAGGGCGGAGGGAGACTCGGCGACCTGCCGGTGGGGGCCGGTTCTGCCCGGGCGGTGGGACGCGGTGGAGTTCGCGACCCGGCGGCTCCCGCACGTACGCCTCAGGGCGCCGGATCAGCTCCGGCGCTCGCGGCTGGGTGCGGGGACCGTCAGGCCACAGCCGCCGCCGGCGGCCCACGCCGGTGGCAGGCCCGGGCGAGGAGCGCCCCGAACCGGATCCGCGCGACCACCGGCGGCACCGGGCGCGTCCGGGGAAGGCAGGGGAGGGACGGGGCGGTCCGGAGGGCGACGCGGGGGACGAACAGGGCCGCGAGGCGCCGCAGCACCCGCTCCCCGTAGATCACACAGAGGGCCGTTCCGAGGGTGGCCGCCGCATGGGCGAGGGCCATCCCGGTGTCCATGGCGTGCTCGTCACCGTGGCCGTCGGCCGGCCCGGACATGTGCTGCTCGTGCCCGGCGGGCATCGCGGAGTGCGAGGCTCCGCCGGGCGCCGGGAGGAAGTGGAAGGCGCCGTGCAGAGCGAATTGCGTGGAGCCCAGCAGCAACGTCACGACGTCGAAGCGGCGCCGCCGCCGGCCGCCGAAGAGCAGGGCGCCCTGCGCGCTCAGCGCGAGGAACAGGAGGGCGAGCACCCCCGCCCCGGGCAGACGTCCGCCCGCCGCGACATGGCTCACGGCGCCGAGAAGCAGGCAGGCGGAGCCGCAGAGCAGGCCCCTGGCCGCTCGCGTCGGCCAGCCGCCCCGTGCACGCATGGAGACAAGGTAGCCAGCCCCCTCGCGCGCTCCGACCCGGGGTCCTCCGTCGAGGTCTCTTCCCATGGGGCAGTAGTCGGCCAGGTGGCCGAAAAAGTTCCCGCACGTATGCCGAAAAGATTCCTGTCCGAAAAGCGAAAGATCTCCCGCCCGGACGGCGAACGTTGCCGCCGCACGAACACCGTGCTGCGCGGATGAGCTTCCCCGCCGAACCTGACGTCACGATGTGCTTGACGTGGCAGTCGCGGTCGTACGTGCCCCAGTTGGTGAAGTGTCCGATCACCTTGTCGCCGGCCGCTGTGGGGGTGGTCTCGGCGGCGGGGCCGCGGAAGGCTGTGCGACGGGCGCCGCGCCGGCCGGAGACATGCCCGCGACGCCGAGCAGGGTAGCGCCGAGCGCCGCCGTACAGGCGGCCGCGGCGAGCGCACGGAGCCGGGCGTGGGAACGGTGCGGTGTGAGCATCGTGGCTCCTCGCGGGGGAGACCCGAGAAGGATCAGACCAGTTGGGTCAATGGTCCGGACCAATTCGCGGATCTTCGCGAAGCTCTCCAGCCCCTTTGACCAGCTCTTCACCCGTGACGGGAGGCATCCGATCGGGCATACTCAACCCGCTACAGCCGCTGACCGCGCCCCCTGGGACCCGGGAGGGCAGGATCGGCTGGGCAGTCTGCTTTTTCCCGGCTCCGTTCCGGGAGATCACCCGGCGGCGCCTCTCACACCCCGAGCGCGCGACCGTCGCAACGCCCGACAGGGAGGAGAGCGCCGTCATGTCCGACCGTGCCCCGCAGCCGGTGGAACGCCGTCTGCCCACCGAGGAGTCCCGGCAGCTCGTCGCGCTCGTCCGCGACATCGTGTCCAAGGAGATCACCCCCCGGGCGGCGGAGGAGGAGGACGCGGGCCACTTCCCGCGCGAGGTCTTCACCCTCCTCTCCGAGTCCGGCCTCCTCGGACTTCCCTACGGCTCCGCCCACGGCGGCGGCGACCAGCCCTACGAGGTCTACCTCCAGGTGCTGGAGGAGCTGGCCGCGGCCCGCCTCACCGTCGGCCTCGGCGTCAGCGTCCACTCCCTGGCCTGCCACGCGCTCGCCGGTTACGGCACCGGGGAGCAGCAGGCCGCGCACCTCCCGGCGATGCTCTCCGGCGGCCTGCTGGGCGCCTACTGCCTCTCCGAGCCCGCCTCCGGCTCGGATGCCGCGTCGCTGCGCACCAAGGCCGTACGCGACGGCGACGACTGGGTCATCACCGGCACCAAGGCGTGGATCACCCACGGCGGCGTGGCCGACTTCTACACCGTGCTCGCCCGCACCGGCGTGGACGGCCCCCGCGGCATCACGGCCTTCCTCGTCCCCGGCGACGCCGAAGGCCTGAACGCCGCGCTCCCCGAGAAGAAGATGGGGATGAAGGGCTCGCCCACGGCCCAGCTCAACTTCGACGGCGTACGGGTCGGTGACGACCGCCGCATCGGCGCCGAGGGCCAGGGCTTCGCCATCGCCCTGTCCGCGCTCGACTCTGGCCGCCTCGGCATCGCCGCCTGTGCCGTCGGGGTCGCCCAGGCGGCCCTGGACGAGGCCGTGCGGTACGCCACCGACCGGCGCCAGTTCGGCCGCCCCATCGCGGACTTCCAGGGGCTGCGCTTCATGCTCGCCGACATGGCCACCCAGATCGAGGCCGGTCGGGCGCTCTACCTGGAGGCGGCACGGCTGCGCGACGCGGGAGAGCCCTTCTCCCGCCCGGCGGCCATGGCGAAGCTCTTCTGTACGGACGCGGCCATGCGCGTGACCACCGACGCCGTCCAGGTGCTCGGCGGCTACGGCTACACCCTCGACTTCCCGGTCGAGCGGCTGATGCGCGAGGCCAAGGTGCTCCAGATCGTGGAAGGCACCAATCAGATCCAGCGCATGGTCATCGCACGCCACCTCGCGGGTCCGGAGACCCGCTGACCCTCAGAGGGAGTCCGACACCCCCTGGCGGCCGGTCCGACCAGGCCGGGAGCGCGGCGGCCTGGTTCCACTCCGGGTCGCGGTGGCCCGGCACGGTCCGGCCGCTGCCGCGCCAGTCCCGCAGCAGGGCGCTGTAGATGGGCGGGTCGACGGGGGAGGCCATCGGGGAGTTCCCTGTCGACCGGGGCAGCGGCTGCGGCTGCGGAACCGATTCTTCGGGCGCCGGGGGAGCGAGACGGCGGCGCCCCGAGCCGACTGGTGAATGCAGCGTCGTCATACGGGGTCAACGCCCCGGGGCGGGCCCGGGTCACTGCCGCCGCGAACCGAGTGCCAGTTCGGCGGGTGCCCGTTACGGCGGGTGCCCGTGAGCACCCGCCGACGAACGTCCCTACGGCCGCGGGCGGCGGCTCAGGCGGCCTCGCGCCGCATCCGGTCCACCCGCAGCGGGCGGGAGCCGGGGCCGCCGGCGTGCGAGAAGGGCTGCATCCGCCAGTCGAGCCCCTGGGGGAGCGTCAGCAGCAGCGCCGCCTCCTGCTCCTGGGGCTCCAGCGTCTCGTCGGCGGGCCGGGCGTCCGCCGCGAGACGGCCGGTGCCGGAGCAGACGGTGAGCACGAACGGATTCCACGGGGTGGGGCACCGGGCGTGCTCCGGGAGGACGTCCTCGTCGGCCAGCAGCGCGATCGGCTGGGCGCAGTCCGGGCAGACCACCCGGAACATCTCGAACATGTCGTACGCATCGGCGCCGTCGTCCTCGTCGGGATCGACAGGCTCCGGTTCGGTACGTCCGGTGAGCTTGATGCTCTGCATGGGATCTTCCCCCCTCGGGTGGGCCGGCACAGCGCCACGGCCACGACCACAGCAAGCACTTCCCTCCGCTCGCTGCCGATAACCGCGAGGGGGCCTGATACCGACCCGTAGGTCTGTGGTGTTCGTCACATGCCGCCCGCAGGTGCCGTTCCGTGACCCGCGCGACTGTGCCGACAGGCACCCGGGGCCATAGGTTGATCCGCATGGAGGAGCTGGACCGTCAGATTGTGGAGTTGCTCGTCAAGGACGGGCGGATGAGCTACACCGACCTGGGCAAGGCCACCGGCCTGTCCACCTCGGCCGTTCATCAGCGCGTGCGCCGGCTCGAGCAGCGCGGGGTGATCCGCGGCTATGCCGCCGTCGTCGACCCCGAGGCCGTCGGGCTGCCCCTCACCGCGTTCATCTCGGTGAAGCCGTTCGACCCCAGCGCGCCCGACGACATCGCGGAACGGCTCGCGGGGGTACCCGAGCTGGAGGCCTGTCACAGCGTCGCCGGGGACGAGAACTACATCCTCAAGGTGCGCGTGGCGACCCCGCTGGAGCTGGAGCACCTGCTCACCCGGATCCGTACGCTGGCGGGCGTCTCGACCCGGACGACGGTGGTCCTGTCCACGCCGTACGAGGCGCGGCCGCCGCGCGTCTGAGGGGGCCGCGGGCCTGCCGGAACCCGGCAGGCGCGAGACTGGTCCCATGACCGAGAGCACCGCCCCCCAGAGCGCCCCCGAACACCGCACCCTGCTGCTGCGCGGGGGAGACGTCCACAGCCCGGCCGACCCGTTCGCCACCGCGATGGTGGTGGAGCGCGGGCACGTCGCCTGGGTGGGCTCCGAAGGGGCCGCCGACGCCTTCGCGAGCGGCGTCGACGAGGTCGTCGACCTGGAGGGCGCCCTGGTCACCCCGGCGTTCACCGACGCCCACGTCCACACCACCGCCACCGGCCTGGCCCTCACCGGGCTCGACCTCTCCGGCGCCCGTACGCTCCCCGAAGCCCTCGGCCTCGTCCGTGCGTTCGCGAACCGGCACGCCGGCACCGACGTCCTGCTCGGCCACGGCTGGGACGCGGCCCGCTGGCCCGAACAGCGCCACCCCTCGCGCGCCGAGCTCGACGAGGCGGCCGGCGGCCGCGCCCTGTACCTGCCCCGGATCGACGTGCACTCCGCCGTCGTCACCACCGCCCTGCTGGACCTCGTCCCGGGCGTCACGGCGAAGTCCGGCTACCACCCCGACGCCCCGCTGACCGGCGACGCCCACCACGCGGTACGCGCCGCCGCGCACAACGCCCTCACCCCGGCCCAGCGCTCCGCCGCCCAGCGCGCCGCGCTCGACCACGCCGCCTCCCTGGGCATCGGCACCCTCCACGAGTGCGCCGGGCCCGAGATCTCCGACGAGGAGGACTTCACCTCCCTCCTGGCCCTCGCCGCCGAGCGGCCCGGACCCCGGGTCTTCGGCCTCTGGGCCGAGGAGATCGCCGACGAGAAGGGCGCCCGCCGCATCCGTGAGCTCGGCGCCATCGGCGCGGCCGGCGACCTCTTCGTGGACGGCTCCCTCGGCTCCCACACCGCCTGCCTGCACGAGCCGTACGCCGACGACCCGCAGACCGGCACCGCCCACCTGGACGCCGCCCGGATCGCCGCCCATGTCACCGCCTGCACCGAGGCCGGCCTCCAGGCGGGCTTCCACGCCATCGGCGACGCGGCCGTCACCGCCGTCGTGGAGGGCGTACGGGCCGCCGCCGAGACGCTCGGCCTGGCCAGGATCCGCGCCGCCCGCCACCGGGTCGAGCACGCCGAGATGCTCACCCCCGAGACCATCGCCGCCTTCGCCGAGCTGGGGCTCACCGCCTCCGTCCAGCCCGCCTTCGACGCCGCCTGGGGCGGCCCCGAGGGCATGTACGCCCAGCGCCTCGGCGCGGAGCGGGCGGCCACGCTGAACCCGTACGCCGCCCTCCTGCGCGCCGGAGTCCCGCTCGCCTTCGGCTCCGACAGCCCCGTCACCCCGCTCGACCCCTGGGGCACCGTCCGGGCCGCCGCCCACCACCGCACCCCCGCCCACCGCATCTCCGTCCGGGCCGGCTTCACCGCGCACACCCGGGGCGGCTGGCGGGCCATCGGCCGCGACGACGCCGGGCTCCTGGTGCCGGGCGCACCCGCCGACTACGCCGTCTGGCGGACCGCCGAGCTCCTGGTCCAGGCCCCCGACGACCGGGTCGCCCGGTGGTCCACCGATCCCCGCTCCGGCACGCCCGGGCTGCCGGATCTGACCCCCGGCGCCGAACTGCCGGTCTGTCTGCGGACGGTGGTCGCCGGACACCCGGTCTACGTGCGACCGAACGAGTGACGTCGGAGGATTCCGTACCGCCGATCGATGGCTCGGGCACGCGTTCCCGACCTGCGCATCCCGGGCACTGACCAGGCAATTTGGGCAAAAGGCCCAGGTCGCACGGGTGTTGACAGAACGCGCCCACGGGCCGGTAGGTTCGGCCGGGTCCACCACAGGACGTCCGACCGGTGAAACCTCCACGCAGTCGTCGAACGCCGCTGGGTCATGGGGTGGTGTGCCGCACCGGCCCACCATCACTGACAGCCAGGTTCAGCGCCCGCGCCTCGGGGGCGAGGGAAGGTTTCAGCCGGACGGAGGGTGCGACCCGGGTGGGGCCCGGACGTTCAGTAGACAACGGCTTTCGGTCGACCCGCAGCCAGCGGGTCCCAGGTCGGCCCGAAGGGCGCCGGGCCCCGATCCGCAGTTCCGCACGTGTCGCGTCCTGTGGATCCGTACGTGCTTCTGTCCGCAGTTCCGTCCATCTGCCCGGCCTGTGCCACGCGCCCGTGCGACCACGTAGGAGCCCCGGGGCGGTGCGCTGGATATGGTGTCCCCCTGTGTACGGACTTTAAGGGGCAGTAGTGAACGACGGCGGTCAGAGGCAGTTCGGCCCGCTCGGCAAGGTCCTGGTGATCATTCCGACCTACAACGAGGTCGAGAACATCAGGCCGATCGTCGACCGGGTGCGCACGGCCGTGCCGGATGCCGACATCCTGGTGGCCGACGACAACAGCCCCGACGGCACGGGCAAGGCGGCCGACGAGATCGCGGCCGCCGACGAGCAGGTCCACGTCCTGCACCGCCAGGGCAAGGAAGGGCTCGGCGCCGCCTACCTCGCGGGCTTCGCCTGGGGCACCGAGCACGGCTACGGCGTCCTCGTCGAGATGGACGCCGACGGCTCCCACCAGCCCGAGGAACTGCCCCGGCTGCTCACCGCGCTCAAGGGCGCCGACCTCGTCCTCGGCTCCCGCTGGGTGCCCGGCGGCCGGGTCGTCAACTGGCCCAAGAGCCGCGAGGTCATCTCCCGGGGCGGCAGCCTCTACTCCCGCCTCGCCCTCGGCCTCTCGGTCCGCGACGTCACCGGCGGCTACCGCGCCTTCCGGACCGAGACCCTCCAGGGCCTCGGACTCGACGAGGTCGCCTCCCAGGGGTACTGCTTCCAGGTCGACCTGGCCCGCCGCTCGGTCGAGGCCGGCTACCACGTGGTCGAGGTCCCCATCACCTTCGTGGACCGCGAGGTCGGCGACTCCAAGATGAGCCGGGACATCCTCGTCGAGGCGCTGTGGCGGGTCACCGGCTGGGGCGTCACCTCCCGCGCCAACAAGGTCCTGGGCCGCAGGAAACCCTGACCTCCCGGCGCGTACGGGCCGGTCCATGATCACCCCCTTACGCCGCTTCCACCTCCGTACGGGCACACTGGTGGCATGACGACCGGCACTCCGCCCCCGATCCGTCCCCGGCGCTCGCGCGCCCGTAGATTCCTGCCCCTGGCCCTCGCCGCCTGGCTGGTCCTGGAGGTCTGGCTGCTGACCGTGGTCGCCTCGGCCGCCGGCGGTCTCACCCTCCTGCTGATCCTGGTCGCCGGAGCGGTGCTCGGCACCGTGGTGATCAAGCGCGCGGGGCGCCGCGCCTTCAAGAACCTCACCGAGACCCTCCAGCAGATGCCGGGGCAGCCCGGCGCCACGGAGGCCCCGCAGGTCACCGGCGGAAAGGCCTCCCGGGGCAACGGGCTGCTGATGCTCGGCGGGCTGCTGCTCCTGATCCCCGGCCTCATCTCGGACGCGGCCGGTCTCCTCCTGCTCATCCCGCCGGTCCGCGCCCTGATCAGCCGCCGGGCGGAGCAGTCCCTGGAGCGCCGGATGCGGGCCGCGTCCCCCGGCAGCCTCTCGGACGCCTTCCAGCAGGCCCGAATGCACCGGCCGGACGGGAAGGTCGTCCAGGGCGAGGTCATCCGCGAGGACGACACGCAGCCCCCTTCCCGCCCTTCCGGTCCCTCCGGCCCCGACGACGATCCCCGGGGCCCGCGCCCGCCGCTCACGCCCTGACGCCGGACACCGGCCGGGGCGCCGTCACCCCCGGCCGGACACGGGCAGGGGCGCCGGACATGCCAAGAGCCGCGGGCCGTGACACATGTTCTGTGTCACGGCCCGCGGCTCTGGTGCTGTGCTGTTGTCGCGCTCGATGCGATGGTTACGCGGAGTGCGGTGGTGCTGTGCGGTCAGGCAGACTTCCTGCTGTCCCGCGGGTGCACGGCGATGTTCATGGCTCCGGAGCGCAGAACCGCCAGCCTCTCGGCCAGCACCTCTTCGAGCTCCTCACGCGTACGCCGCTCCATGAGCATGTCCCAGTGCGTACGCGCAGGCTTGCCCTTCTTCTCCTCGGGGCCGTCCCCGTCCACCAGGAGTGCCTGGGCGCCGCACGCCTTGCACTCCCACTCCGGCGGAATCTCCGCCTCCACCGAGAACGGCATCTCGAATCGATGTCCGTTCTGGCATGCGTACTCCACCGCCTGGCGCGGGGCCAGATCGATGCCGCGGTCCGTCTCGTAGCTGGTAACCACAAGTCGCGTGCCGCGAAGAGCTCGCTCACTCATGAATCGTGCCTCCCGGGCTTGTCGCCCACAGGACAAAATGTCGCTGTCGTCGTCATCCGGTCAACGTACGGTCGCTGGCAAAGATTCCCGTCGCCGGTCATGCGTCGCCCGTTCGTGCCGCTGCTTGTCTTGGGTCGAGTACCCACCCTTGCCCGGTTTGTCACCTCTGGTGGACGTTGTCACCCAACGGTTGGGCCGTTTCTACTCGCAGTAACGGTCCTCCGGGCAGGCCAAAGACGTACACTACCGGCCTTTGACTTCAACGTCTAAATCCGTTCCGGTACGGGATTGCCCGCGGCCGTGATCGCCCGCCGTACCGGCACCCGCGCGAGGAGCACCGCGCCGAGGGCGAAGAAGACGATCAGGGAGATGATCGCCTCCCGGTAGCTGCCGGTCAGCTGGTACGCCAGACCGAACACCAGGGGCCCCAGCCAGCTCAGACCGCGGTCGCTCATCTCGTACGCCGAGAAGTACTCCGCCTCCTTCCCGCGCGGCACCAGATGGGAGAAGAGCGAGCGGGACAGTGCCTGGCTGCCGCCCAGCACGAGTCCGATGGCCGCCGCGAGAACGAAGAAGAACACGGGCGCGTCGGCGGGCAGCAGATAGGCGGAGATGAGGATCGCGGTCCATACGACGAGCGAGCCCAGGATGGTGCGCTTGGCGCCGTACACCCGGGCGAGCCGGCCCATGCCGAGCGCCCCCGCCACTGCCAGGATCTGCACCAGCAGGACGGCGACGATCAGGGTCGTCTGGTCGAGGCCCAGCTCCTCGGAGCCGTACAGGGAGGCCTGGGAGATCACTGTCTGGATGCCGTCGTTGTAGACGAGGTACGCGAGCAGGAACGAGAGCGTCAGCGGATGGCGCCGCATGTCCTTCAGGGTTGCCATCAACTGCTTCCAGCCGGAGCCGACCGCCCCCTCGCCGTCCGGTGCCACCCGCCGGTCGCGCAGCCTGCGCAGCGGTACGAGGGTGAACGCGCCCCACCACACACCCGCCGACGCCAGGCAGATCCGTACCGCGTCGGACTCCGCGAGGCCGAAGGACTCGTGGCCGGTGTACAGGATCAGGTTGAGGACGAGGACCAGGGCGCCCGAGGTGTAGCCGAAGGCCCAGCCGCGTGAGGAGACCGCGTCCCGCTCCTCCGGCTCGGCGATCTGCGGCAGATAGGCGTTGTACAGGACCATCGACACGGAGATCGACGCGTTCGCCACGATCAACAGGAACGCGCCCAGCAGATAACGGTGGCCGTCCAGGAAGAACATCCCCGCCGTCGCCGCGGCACCTGTATAGGCGGCCGCCGCCAGCAGCGGCTTCTTGCGGCCTGTACGGTCCGCCGCCGCGCCCACGATCGGCATCAGGATCACGGCCACCACGATGGAGGCCGAGACGGAGTACGCGAACAGCGAGCCCGCGCGCACGGGTATGCCCAGCGGGTGCACGAAACCGTCGGGATCGGCCGCGGCCTTGGCGATCGACGTCAGATAGGGACCGAGGAAGACGGTCAGCACACTGGTGGAGTAGACGGAGCAGGCGAAGTCGTAGAAGTACCAGCCGTGCTGTTCGCGTCTGCGAGCCGCCGCCGACCCGTCGCCCGGCGGTTTTCCGGCCGGATCTGTCGTTCCCGCGGTTCCGGTGCTCAACCCGCGCCCCCTCGTCTCTCGCGTGCGGACGCGGACGGGCCCGGCGTCAGGACCAGGCTCCCCGCTCGCTCAGCACCGTACGCAGCGTCTCGATGTGATCGGTCATGATGCCATCCACCCCGAGGTCCAGGAGGGCCGCCATCCGTTCGGGTTCGTTGACCGTCCAGACGTGCACCTGGAGCCCCAGTGCGTGCGCGGTACGGACGAAGCGGGCGTCGACCACCGGGATGCCGCTCTGCCGCTCGGGGACCTGCGCGCAGACCGCGCCCGTGCGCAGCCGCGCCGGGATCCCGTACGAGCGCAGCCGCAGCCCCAGGACCCCGCGCACGCCGTACGAGGTGGCCAGGCGCGGGCCCGCCAGGCGGTGCGCACGGGCCACCCGGGCCTCCGAGAACGAGCCGACGCAGACCCGGTCCCAGGCGTCGGTCCTGCGGATCAGCTCCAGGAGGGGTTCCAGCGCCGGTTCCGCCTTGACGTCCACGTTCCAGCGGGCCTCGGGAAACTCCTCCAGCAGCTCCTCGAAGAGGGGGAGGGGTTCGGTGCCCCCGACCCTGGCCCGGCGCACCTCGCTCCAGGGCAGCGCGGAGATCCGGCCCGTGGCGTCGGTGACCCGGTCCAGCGTCGGGTCGTGGAAGGCGACGAGACGGCCGTCCACCGTGGTGTGGACGTCGGTCTCGAAGTAGCGGTAGCCCGCGGTCGCCGCCCGGCGGAAGGCGGCCGCGGTGTTCTCCACCCCGTCCGCCGCACCGCCGCGGTGGGCGAAGGCAATAGGTGTCGCGTGATCAAGATAGGGGTGGCGGCTCGGTTTCACTGCGGCAGTATGGCCTGCCCGGATGGAGGGGTGGCAACGGGGCCGGGTCCGGCGGGCGGCGCCGGGGTGACGGCCGGCGTGGCGGGCGCGGGGAGCGCGAAGAGCCGCAGGAAGAGCTGGGCCAGCGGGCCGATCGCCAGGGCGTACAGGACCGTACCGGCCCCGAGCGAGCCGCCCAGCAGGAAGCCGGTGACGACGACGGCCACCTCGATCGCCGTACGGACCAGCCGGATGGAGCGGCCCGTGACCTTGTGGAGCCCGGTCATCAGCCCGTCGCGCGGACCGGGGCCGAAGCGGGCCGCGATGTAGAGCCCGGTCGCCACCCCGTTGAGCACGATGCCCAGGACCATCACCGGGATCCGGACCCCGTAGCCGTCGAGGTCGCCGACGAGGGCGAGCGTCCCGTCCATCGCCAGGCCGACCACGAAGACGTTGGAGACGGTGCCGAGCCCCGGGCGCTGTCGCAGCGGTATCCACAACAGCAGCACGATCGCGCCGACGATGATCGAGACGACGCCGATCGAGATGCCGGTCAGCTCGGTCAGGCCCTGGTGCAGGACGCCCCACGGCTCCAGGCCGAGTTCGGCGCGGACGAGGAGCGCCGAACTCGCCCCGTACAGCGTCAGACCGACGTACAGCTGGACCAGCCGCCGGGTGAGGTGGGTGGCGCTCCGGGCGGTGGTGTCGGACACGTGTTGCCCCCTGGTGTGGTGGTAGTGGACTGCTGCATGTCACCCTGTGGCAGGGGATCGGCCGCCAACCATGGCCAATTCGAGGAAGGTGGACTGATTTCTATGACGCAGTGGACTTCGACGGTCGGGGCGGCTCAGCTCGCGCGGCAGCTCCAGGCCCAGCAGCCCCGGCCCACCGGCCCGGCCGGCCGGAAGCCGCCCGCCTACCGCGCGCTCGCCGACGGCGTACGGCTCCTCGTCCTGGAGGGCCGGGTCCCGGTCGCCGCCCGGCTGCCCGCCGAACGTGAGCTCGCCCTCGCCCTCTCCGTCAGCCGCACCACCGTCGCCGCCGCCTACGAGGCGCTGCGCGCGGAGGGGTTCCTGGAGTCGCGGCGCGGCGCGGGCAGTTGGACCGCCGTCCCGGCCGGGAACCCGCTGCCCGCCCGGGGCCTGGAACCGCTGCCCCCGGAGTCGCTCGGCTCGATGATCGACCTGGGCTGCGCCTCCCTGCCCGCCCCCGAGCCCTGGCTGACCCGCGCCTTCCAGGGGGCGGTGGAGGAGCTGCCGCCGTACGCGCACACCCACGGCGACTACCCGGCCGGGCTGCCCGCGCTGCGGCGGACGATCGCCGACCGCTACACCGCGCTCGGCATCCCCACGATGCCCGAACAGATCATGGTCACGACCGGTGCGATGGGGGCCATCGATGCCATCTGTCACCTCTTCGCGGGCCGCGGCGAACGGATCGCGGTCGAGTCCCCCTCGTACGCCAACATCCTCCAGCTCATGCGCGAGACGGGCGCCCGCCTCGTCCCGGTCGCGATGGAGGAGGGCATCGGCGGCTGGGACATGAACCGGTGGCGCCAGGCGCTGCGGGACTCGGCGCCCCGGCTCGCCTATGTGGTGGCCGACTTCCACAATCCGACCGGCGCCCTCGCCGACGAGCAGCAGCGGCGGGACCTGGTCGACGCCGCCCGCTCCGCCGGCACCGTCCTGGTCGTCGACGAGACGATGACCGAACTCCGACTGGACCCCGGCATCGCCATGCCCCGCCGGGTCTGCGCCTTCGACCCGGCCGGCAGCACGGTGCTCACCGTCGGCTCGGCCAGCAAGGCGTTCTGGGCCGGGATGCGGATCGGCTGGGTGCGAGCGGCTCCCGACGTCATCCGCTCCCTGGTCTCCGCCCGCGCCTACGCGGACATGGGCACCCCGGTCCTGGAACAGCTCGCCATCAACTGGCTGATGGGCACCGGCGGCTGGGAGCAGGCGGTGGAGATCCGCCGGGACCAGGCACGTCAGAACCGCGACGAGCTGGTGGCGGCGGTGCGCCGGGAGCTGCCGGAGTGGGAGTTCGCGGTGCCGCGCGGCGGGCTGACCCTCTGGGTGCGCACGGGCGGCCTTTCCGGCTCCCGGCTGGCGGTGGCGGGTGAGCGCGTCGGCGTACGGGTGCCCTCGGGGCCGCGGTTCGGGGTCGACGGGGCGTTCGAGGGCTATGTGCGGCTGCCGTTCACGGTGGGCGGCCCGGTCGCGGAGGAGGCGGCGGTGCGGCTCGCGGCGGCGGTGGAGCTGGTGCGCTCCGGCGCGGGCGCGGGGGCGGACGCGCCCCGCAGCTTCGTGGCCTGAGGGGCGCCCCCGGCTCACCCTTCGGCTCCCCCGGCTCACCCCTCCGCGATCGCCGCCTGCGCCTTGGCGAGCTGCCCGGTCGGTGCGGCCTCCACGGCCACGGGCACCTCGGCGGTGTCCTCGACCGGTCCGTCAGGCGCGGTGGCCGGCTCCGGCTGCGACTCCGGCAGGGGGGCGGCGCCCGGCCGCCCCGGCAGCGCGTCCAGCACCGCCTGCCGGTGGGCCTCGCTCGCGTCCTCGTCGTACGGGTCCGGCGTCGCCGGAACCTGGAGGCGCAGGACCGGCCCGGTGCCCAGGCGCGCGTACCCCCGCCCCGCCGGGACCTCCGGCGGTGGGGTGGTGCTCGGCCCGTCGCCCAGCACGGCGGTGATCTGCTCGCGGGACGCGGGGCCGAGGACGACGCGGGCCCGGGTGTGGGTCCGTACGGTCTCGGTGAGGGTCTCCAGGGCGTCGAACTGGTCGGCCAGGACCACGGTGACGCCCGCCGCCCGCCCGTGCCGCAGCGGCACCTGGAGCAGCTCCTGCGGGTCGGGCCTGCCGTCGGCCGCCGCGAGGTGGCCGAGGACGCCGGGGCGGTCCAGCAGGATCCAGAGCGGGCGCTTGACGTCCTCGGGGACGGGGTGGCCCCCTTGCCGGGCCCGGTTGGCGAAGATCAGCCGCCGTTCCGTCTCGTGCGCGGCCCACTCCAGGGTGGCCAGCGCCCCGCTGAGGCCGGACTCCACGGCGAGGACGCCGGGGCAGCCGGCGAGGGCGCCGTACTCGCCCGTCCCGCTGCCGTCGACGACGAGGACATCGCCCTGCTGGAGGGCCTGGAGGGCGATGGAGCGGACCAGGGTGGTGGTGCCGACGCCGGGCTGCCCGACGGCCAGCAGGTGGGGTTCGGTGGAGCGGTTGCCGGTCCGCCAGACGACGGGGGAGGCGTCCACGGTCGTGTCGCCGTCGCGGACCGGGACGGTGCGCCGGACCGCGTCGGGGTCGGTGAAGCCGAGGACCGTCTCGCCGGGGGCGGTCACGAAGCGCTGGGCGGCGATCGAGGTCGACAGTGGGGCCGGGACGGTCATGACGAGGCGGTTGGCCTCCTCGTCCCAGGCGAAGTGGTACTCGCGGGCGCGGCCCGACTTCGCGTGCAGCAGCTGCTCGATCCGGGCCCGGGCGGCGGCCTCGCCGTCGGTGAAGTACGCCGGGTAGGAGATCTGGAGGCGGGAGATCCGCCCGTCGGCGTCGAAGGCGTACCCGTCGAAGGCCTTCTCCCAGTCGCCGCCGTGGGCGAACAGCGGGTCGGGATCCTCGGGCACCGAGAAGTACGGCACGAGCGCCTCGTACAGCGCGCGCAGGCGGGTGGACTCCGCCTCGTCAGGGCCGGTCTTCACGGGGGTCCGCTCCCGCCCCTTCCACGCGGCGGCGCCCATCACCGTGATCAGGGCCAGGATCGGCCCGTACGGCACGAGCGCCACGGCGAGCACGCAGGCCGCGGCCAGGAACAGCTTGGGACCACGCCGTTCCTTGGGGGTCGCGGCCCACTTCTGCCGGCCGGAGACGGCCAGCAGCCGCAGACCACGCAGGATCGTGATCAGCGGATGGAGCACATCGGTGGCACTGTCGGCGGCCGTGCGCGCGATCTCTCTGCTGCGAGTGATCGAAGCGCTGCCGCTGCGCAGAACGCGGGGGAGTGGTCGCCGTGCCACAGCTGTCTCCTGAAGGGGTGGGAGCGGTCGCGGAGCGTCAGAACTTGATCCCGCCCAGCAGACCGGCGAGGCTCGCCCCGCCTGCCGTGATGCTCGGCGCGATCGCGGTGCCGGCCAGGTAGAAGCCGAACAGCGCGCAGACGATGGCGTGGGACGCCTTGAGCCCGTCCTTCTTGAAGAACAGGAAGACGACGATGGCGAGCAGTACCACGCCCGAGATGGAAAGGATCATGAGCGGATCTCCTGGTTGAGGGGACAGTCACCATGAGTCCTTCCAGGATCACGCGAAGTATCTATACGATAAAAGGTGCAATAGAGTGAATAAGCTACATTTTCACTTGACTGGTGGAGCGGAACCTGTGGCCCGCGCGCGGTATTTCGGAGTCCGTGCCGGGCATGAGTCACCCGCGGTGATCTTTTGCCGTATCCGGGCCCGGCCATGTCCGTCCCGGAGCAGTACCCTGTCGATTCACTCGTACGGCCCCCTGCCGTACACCCCCCGGTCGACAGCGGCGGTGACAGCCGCCGCACGGTCAAGGAAGGCGGCCCGCGCGATGAGCGAAACTCCCGATCCCGAGGTGGTCGAGCTGGCGACCAAGGTCTTCGGCCTGGCCCGCACCGGCGAGACCGAGGCGCTCGCCGCGTACGTCGACGCCGGCGTCCCCGCGAACCTCACCAACGACCGGGGCGACTCACTGCTCATGCTCGCCGCCTACCACGGGCACGCCGCAGTCGTCACCGCCCTCGTCGCCCGCGGCGCCGACCCGGACCGCGCCAACGACCGCGGCCAGACCCCGCTGGCCGGAGCCGTCTTCAAGGGCGAGGACGCCGTCATCGACGCCCTGCTCAGCGCGGGTGCCGACCCCGCCGCCGGAACACCGTCCGCGCGGGACACGGCCCAGATGTTCGGCAAGGCCGACCTGCTGGAACGCTTCGGTGCCCGTTGAGGGGCGGGCGGGCGCGCCTGCGGGCATGTCCGCCGAGGGGTCCGCTGACCGGTCCGTCGTAAATGTGGTCGCGGTGGCGAAATGGCTGGGTCATCATGACGTCGCGGGTCCGTTTCGGGCCACCGACGAGAGGCAGAGAAAGATGGTCTACACCAAGCACAGGACGACGGTCGGCCGATCATGTCGCTGCGCGGCGTAGGAGTGTCCGCCGGACACCCCCTCGTGCCCACGAGGCACGGGGCACTGCACAGTCCCGGTTGCGTCGACAGCTTGATGTGAGGCTTTCTCCCATGTTCGATCCGTTCATAGCGCCGAGCGGCACCCTGCTCGGCCTGCTGCAGAGGGGCCGCGGCGACGGCACGCTCCACGCGCTCGCCGCACCGCGCCCCGAGGCCCTCGCGGCCCTCAACCACTGTGTCGTGAGCGACCCCCGTCACGACTGGCAGGTGGAGAACCGCTCCCTCTACTACGCCCGCCTGTACCTGGATCTCGACGGCGGTATCGAGGAGATCGAGCGCCACCTCGGTGACCCCGACGACCACACGGACACCGACGACTCCCGTACCGGCCTCGCGCTCTCCGTCCTCGGCCACCTCGCCTCCTACGGACGCGACGACGCCCTGGCGCTGCTCCGCCGCTACGCGGCCACCGGCGCCAACTGGGCCTGGGCCCTGGACGAGCTCGCCCTGCGCGACGACGACGCGGGCCTGCGCTCCCTCGCCCTGCCCGTCCTGGGTCGTTTTCCGGCCACCGAGGAAGGCGCCGCCGAACTCGCCGCCGCCGTACGCGACTCCTTCGAGCCGCGCCCCTGGCGGCTCTGGGCCGACGACCCGCGCGAAGCGGTCGGCGCCCGCGTGCGGGCCGCCACCGAACAGGGCTCGTTCGACCGCTGGCAGCGCCAGATGCGCCCCGGGGGTCCCCGCCCCGGCTGGAGCGTCCAGGCCGTCTTCGACTGGGCCCAGCAGGCGCTGGAGCGCGGCAGCGAACTGCACGTCCCCGCGGCCCGCTGCCTCTCCGCCGTCGCAGGCCCCGAGGACCGTCCCCAGATCATCGAG
The DNA here is from genome assembly GCF_042718795.1 of Streptomyces cyaneofuscatus. Classification (GTDB taxonomy): domain Bacteria; phylum Actinomycetota; class Actinomycetes; order Streptomycetales; family Streptomycetaceae; genus Streptomyces; species Streptomyces cyaneofuscatus_A. The sequence goes on along the minus strand of NZ_JBHXOX010000034.1, from coordinate 30,517 downwards.
GCCGCCCGCGACGGCTCCGACGGCGCCCGCTGCGCCGCCCTGCACTACCTGGCCGAGGCGGCCGACCCAGCCGTCCTCGACCTCATCGAGTCCGCCGCCCTCAGCCCCTCCCGCACGGTCGCCGACGCGGCCGTCGCCGCCTTCGAGCGGATGTGCGGCGAGGACGCCGTGGAACGCGCCCGCCGCTGGGCCCGGCGCCCCGACGCCCTCGGCGCCTCCGCCGCCGGGATCCTCGCCTGCCGCGGCACCGCCCAGGACGCTCCCCAAGTCCTCGGCGCGCTGCGGGAGGCCGTACGCGGCGACGGGCCCGACGCCCCCCGGCTCTGGACCCTCGTGGACGGCACCGGCCGCCTCGGCATCGCCTGCGCCGCCCCCGTACTGCGGCACGTCTACCGCGAGACGTCCTCCTCGCACCTGCGCGGCCGGGCCGCCCGGGCCCTCGCCGCCACCGACCCCACCTTCGCCACCGGCTTCGCGGTGGAGTGCCTGTGGGACTGCGAGGAGACCACCCGCGAGGTGGCCGCCCTGCACGCCGAGACCGGGGACATCCGCGTCGCCGAACGCCTGCGCCGGCTCGCCGCCGACCCGGCCGAGGAGGCCGAGGTGCAGACGGCGGTACGGAGCCGGATCGGCCCGGACGCACCGGCGCTCTGACCGCGCGAACCGAGGTGGGAGGGGCGTTGTCGGACCTCCGTTGTCAGACCCCCCTCCTACGCTTCTCACCATGGACATCGACACGTGGTGGGGGCTCGTCGGACGGGCACGTGAGGCGGCCGGGGACCGGGCGGACGACCGGGACCCGCCCGACGACCCACTGCCGGGCGCGCTGACCGATGTGCTCGCGGCCCTGGAGCCCGCGCAGATCGTCGACTTCGCCGTGACGGCGTACGAGGTGACCGCGGCCGCCTACCGGTGGCCCTTGTGGAACGCGGCGTACCTCATCGAGGGCGGCTGCGGCGACGACGGATTCATGGACTTCCGCGACGGGCTCGTCCTGCTGGGGCGGGAGGTCTTCACCCGGGCGGTGGCCGACCCCGACGCGCTGGCCGGGCTGCCCGTCGTGGTCCGGATGAGCCGTGGGGAGAGCGGCTGGATCGGCTACGGGTCGCTGACCGGGCCGGTGAAGGCGGCGTACGAGCGGGCCGGGGGCGAGGCCTTCCACGAGGCGGTGGAGGCGGCCGACCGGGGTCGCATACGGACCGGGGAGCCGGGCGGGGAGAACGCGGACGCGGAGGACGCCGACGCCATGCGCCGGCGGCTGCCCCGACTGGCAGCGCTCTTCCTGGACTGAACGAGGGCTTCCTCACCCTGCGGGCTTCCTCTCCCCGTGGGCTTCCTCTCCCCGTGGGCCTCCTCTCCCTGCGGGTCGGCTCCCGCCGGAACACAATGGCGCCATGACCGGACGCTGGGAGTTCTGGATCGACCGGGGCGGCACCTTCACCGACGTCGTGGGCCGCCGCCCCGACGGCCGGCTGGTCACCCGCAAGCTCCTCTCGCACGACCCCGACCGCTACGACGACGCGGCCGTGGCCGGAATCCGCCTGCTCCTCGGCCTCGGCGACGGTGAGCCGGTGCCCGCCGACCGGGTCGCCGCCGTCCGGATGGGCACCACCGTCGCCACCAACGCCCTGCTGGAGCGGCGCGGCGAGCCGACCGTCCTGCTCGTCACGGAGGGCTTCCGGGACGCGCTGCGGATCGCGTACCAGAACCGCCCCCGCCTCTTCGACCGGCGCATCGTCCTCCCGGAGGCCGTCCACGAGCGCGTGATCGAGGTCCCCGAACGTATCGACGCCGAAGGGCACACCGTACGAGCCCTGGAACTCGACTCCGTACGCGAGCAGTTGCGCGCCGCCCACGCCGACGGGCTGCGCAGCGCCGCCGTCGTCCTGATGCACGGCTACCGCCACCCCGACCACGAGCGGGCCGTCGCCGAAGCGGCCCGCGAGGCCGGGTTCACCCAGGTGAGCAGCTCCCACGAGGTCAGCCCGCTGATCAGGTTCGTCCCGCGCGGCGACACCACCGTCGTCGACGCCTACCTCTCACCCGTGCTGCGCCGGTACGTCGACGAGGTCGCCGCCCGGCTGGCGGGCATCCGGCTCCTGTTCATGCAGTCCAACGGCGGACTGCGCGAGGCCGCCGCGTTCCGGGGCAAGGACGCCGTCCTCTCCGGCCCGGCCGGGGGCGTCGTCGGCATGGTCCGTACGTCGCAGCAGGCCGGGCACGACCGCGTGATCGGCTTCGACATGGGCGGCACCTCCACCGACGTGTCGCACTACGCCGGAGAGTTCGAACGGGAGCTGGGCACCCAGGTCGCCGGGGTGCGGATGCGCGCCCCGATGATGAGCATCCACACCGTCGCGGCGGGCGGCGGCTCCCTGCTCCACTTCGACGGCCGCCGCTACCGGGTCGGGCCCGACTCCGCCGGCGCCGAACCGGGCCCCGCCTGCTACCGCCGGGGCGGCCCGCTCACCGTCACCGACGCCAACGTCATGCTCGGCCGCATCCAGCCCGCCCACTTCCCCGCCGTCTTCGGCCCCGAAGGCGACCTGCCGCTCGACGCCGACCTCGTACGGACGCGGTTCGCGGACCTCGCCGACGAGATCGGGCGCGCCACCGGGGACCGGCCGGCCGAGGCCGAAGTGGCGGCGGGCTTCCTGGAGATCGCCGTGCTCGGCATGGCCAACGCCGTCAAGAAGATCTCCGTGCAGCGCGGTTACGACATCACCCGCTACGCCCTCACCGGTTTCGGCGGCGCCGGCGGCCAGCACGTCTGCGCCGTCGCCGACGCGCTGTCCATCGACACCGTCCTCGTACCGCCGCTCGCCGGGGTGCTCTCCGCGTACGGCATCGGTCTGGCCGACGCCACCGCGATGCGCGAACAGTCCGTGGAGGCGGAGCTCGACGAGACCGTACGGGAGCGGGTCGACCGGCTCTGCGCGGAGCTGGCCGACCGTACGCGGGACGACCTGCGCGCCGACGGAGTGCCCGATTCCGCGATCGGCACCCGGGCCCGGGTCCTGCTGCGGTACGCGGGGACGGACGCGGCGCTCGCCGTGGCCCTGGACTCCGTGGCCGCGATGAGCGAGGAGTTCACCGCCGCCCACCGCACCCGGTTCGGCTTCACGATGGACAAGCCGCTCGTCGTCGAGACGGTCTCCGTGGAGGCCACAGGGACCACCGGGGAGCACGGATCCGATCCCGGTGACCCCGCACCGCGCGAGGGCGCGCTCCAGCCCCGCGCCACCGTGACGATGTACGCCGGGGGCCGGGAGCAGCAGGCCCCCCTCCACCGCCGCGAGGACCTCCGCCCCACCGACACCGTCACCGGACCCGCCATCGTCGCGGAGGACGACGCCACGACCGTGGTGGACCCCGGCTGGCAGGCGACCGGCAGCGACACCGGGCACCTGGTGCTCACCCGGGCCCGCCCCCGGCCGGAACGGACGGCCGTCGGCACCCGCGTGGACCCGGTGTTGCTGGAGGTCTTCAACAGCCTCTTCATGTCGATCGCCGAGCAGATGGGCGTCCGCCTGGAGCACACCGCCCACTCCGTCAACATCAAGGAGCGCCTCGACTTCTCCTGCGCCCTCTTCGACGCCGACGGCAACCTGATCGCCAACGCCCCGCACATCCCGGTGCACCTCGGCTCCATGGGGGAGTCCATCAAGGAGGTGCTCCGGCGCAACGAGGGCACCCTGCGCCCCGGTGACGTGTACGCCATCAACGACCCGTACCACGGGGGCACGCACCTCCCCGACGTCACCGTGGTGACCCCCGTCTTCGAGGAGGACGAACTCCGCTTCCTGGTGGCCTCGCGCGGCCACCACGCCGAGATCGGCGGCACCACCCCCGGCTCCATGCCCGCCTTCAGCCGGACGATCCACGAGGAGGGCGTGCTCTTCGACAACTGGCTCCTGGTCCGCGACGGCCACCTCCGCGAGGCCGAGACCAGCGACCTGCTCACCTCCGCCCCGTACCCCTCCCGCTCCCCGGACACCAACCTCGCCGACCTCCGTGCGCAGATCGCCGCCAACGAGAAGGGCATCGCGGAACTCCGCCGCATGACCGACCAGTTCGGGGCCGATGTCGTGCGGGCCTATATGGGGCACGTCCAGGACAACGCGGAGGAGTCCGTACGCCGGATCGTCGCCCGCCTCCACGACGGCGCCTTCCGCTACGAGACCGACGCCGGGGCCGTCATCCAGGTGGCGCTCACCGTCGACCGCGACACCCGTGGCGCCGTCCTCGACTTCACCGGCACCTCGCCGCAGCAGCCCGGCAACACCAACGCACCCCGCTCGGTGGTGATGGCGGCCGTCCTGTACGTCTTCCGCACGCTGGTCGGTGAGGACATCCCGCTCAACAGCGGCTGTCTGAAGCCGCTGGACGTGCGGATTCCGCCCGGTTCGATGCTCGACCCCACCTACCCGGCGGCGACCGTCGCGGGAAACGTGGAGACCTCGCAGGCCGTCACCGGAGCCCTGTACGGAGCGCTCGGCGGCCAGGCCGAGGGGTCCGGGACCATGAACAACCTCACCTTCGGCAACGACCGCGTCCAGTACTACGAGACGGTCGCCAGCGGCTCCGGGGCGGGCGACGGCTTCGACGGCACCGACGCCGTGCAGACCCATATGACCAACTCCCGGCTCACCGACCCCGAGATCCTGGAGTGGCGGCTGCCCGTACTCCTGGAGAGCTTCGCCGTCCGGGAAGGCAGCGGGGGAGTGGGGCGGTGGCACGGCGGCGGGGGCGTGGAGCGCCGGATCCGGTTCCGGGAGCCGGTCACGGTGGCGCTGCTCTCGGGGCACCGCCGGGTCCCGCCGTACGGGGCGGAGGGCGGGGAGCCGGGGGCGCTCGGGGAGCAGTACGTCGAGCGGGCGGGTGGCGGTGTGGACCGGCTGGAGGGATGCGACACCGCCGAACTGGACGCCGGTGACGTGCTGGTGGTGCGGACGCCGGGCGGCGGGGGGTACGGGCCCGCGGGGGCGTGACCGGGGGCGCGCGGGGCCGGCCGGAAGCCGTGACGCGGCCGCCTGCCGCCGGTCGCATAAAGGCCGTTTCGACCGTTGTCAGTGCGAGGACCTAATCTGTCCCTCGTGACTTCGCCTGCCGACACGGAAAACGCTGCGCCGCAGCTCAGCGCGGGGCCGAGGCCTGCCCCGGGCCCCGCCGCCGACGAGGGGCTCTCGCGGCGGCTGCGCGCGCTCGCGTGCACGGCACCGCTGCACGACCTCGATGTGCGCAAGGCGAATCTGGCCGGGGAGTACACGGTCTACGCCATGGCGGAGGTCGCCCTCGCGGCCATCGACCACGTCACGCTCAACATGGACTTCGACACCGGGGCCGACCACGACCAGATAGTGGCCAGGCTGCTGCCCCGCGTCGGTGCCCAGGCCCCGGACCGCCCCGTCGCCGAGCACGAACGGGTCGCGCGCTGGGTCCTGGAGAACCTGATCAACGTCGGCAGCGTCGACCGCGGCTTCCGCGCGGTCTACGGGACCTTCGGCCCCGACGGGGTCTACGTCCGCCGGGACTACGACTTCAAGCTGATCGAGGAGGTCCCCGGCTACGGCGGCACGGTCTACCTCCGCGCCACCGACGAAGCGGTCAACGTCCTCGTCGGCGCCCTGGACACCGATGTCACCAGCGCCCAGATCGCCGCCGAGGTCAAGCTGGAGGTCCTGATCAGCCGGGGCCGCCTCGCCGACGCCCAGCTCGCCGCCGAACAGGCCCGCTACCGCACCGTGCAGTACGCCGAGACGCTGCGCCGCACGCTGGAAGCCACCCGGCGCAACGTCCGCGCGGTCGACTGGCTCACCACCGTCCCCGACATGATCGCCGAAGCCCTGGACCACGTGGCCGACCGCTACCGCCACGAGAACGCGATCCTCACCAACATCCGCAAGGCGCGCGACGAGGCCGAGGAGCCCGAGCACAAGCGCCGGGCCGCCGAGCTCGTCGACATCGTCAAGGACTGCATCCGCCGCCACACCCAGCTCCAGTCCCGGCTCCTGGAGGCCGGACCGCTCTTCCGGGCCGAGCAGGACCGGCAGGCGTTCGCCACCCCGACCGCCCACGCGGGCCTCGATCTGTACGGTCAGCTCCTCGCCCCGCTCCTCCCGCTCCCGGTCGAGCAGTCCACCCGGGCCACCGACGCCTTCTTCGCCCACGGCACCGGCCTGCGCACCCCCACCTCGGTCCGTGTCGGGGACCTGGTCGAGATGCTCCTGACCCCGCCGCTGGAGCGGGAGCACCTCGGCATGGAGATGCCCGAGCCGGACCTGATCGCCACCCCGGACGACAGCCGCTTCAGCGACGCCCAGCTGAGCAGCGCCATGGCCCTGCTCGACCTGGAGCACGACGCCCCGCGCCGGCTCTCCGGACTGCTCGCCGAGGCCCGCCGCGGCGACCCCGAGCTGCCCTACCTGGTCGCCCTGCTCGCCGTCCACGCCGCCAGCCCGCCGGTCGGCACCGCCTACCGCCAGGGCGAGCGGCGCCTGCTGTTCGCGGTGGACGACGGCACCGAGCTGGACGACCCGGAGTTCGGCGGCGCCGACCTCATCGTGGGCATGGCTCTTCTGGACGCCGCCGGAATGGCCGCGGACCGCAAGGAGGCCTCATGACCGGCCGCCCCGTACGTCCTGTGCACCCCCACCTGTTCCGTACCGACGTGCACCCCCACCTGTTCCGTACCGAGGAGTCCCAGCCGTGAGCGACCACGACGCCGAGCACCCCGACGCGTGGACCGAGCCCTCCGCGTACGCCGGTTCCTCCACCGCGTACGCCGGTGACTCCGCGCACCCGCAGGGAGCCGCGCCCACCGGCTCGCCGGCTGTCACCCCGGCCGACGCCGCCGACGCCGCCCGCCTGGTCTCCTTCGGGCTCCAGCCCAAGCTGCTGCCCGCCCGCGACGCCGAGTACGCCGACCTGCTCCGCCGCTACCGGGAGGAGAGCGCCTTCGCCCGGCTCGCCGACGCCGTCGCCACCGGGCTCGGCCTCATCGTCCTGGAGGTCTCCCCGCGCGCCGGGATGGCCGTCACCGCGGGCGAGGACTCCGTCTTCGCCGTCCGCATGGGCGACTACGCCCGCCGCGCCTCCTCCGACGCCGCCGACCGCTTCCTCCACGGCCTCGCCCACCTCGCCGTCGCCGCCCTCGCCTTCCCCCGCCCCGAGGACCTCGCCGACGACGCGTACATCGGCCGCATCACGGTCAACGGCGTCGACGCCTTCGTACGCCAGGCCTGCAAGCGTCTGGAGGAGCGCGCCGAGGAGCAGGGCGACAACACCGACCCCGCCACCGACACCCCCGGCCTCGAATCCGGCTGGCGCATCTACGCCCGCCGCAGCTCCACCGGCGCCACCAAGGACGCCCGCCGCCTGGCCGGATCCACCACCGGCATCATCGGCAAGGCCGTCGCCTTCCTCACCGACTCCGGCTTCCTCCAGCGCACCGGCGACGACGCGGGTGGCGCCTACCGCACCACCGCCCGCTACCAGCTCCAGGTCCGCGACATGGCGGGCAGCGCCGCCATGGCCGAGCTGCTGGAGCTCGGCGTCGTCCCTGTCACCGACGGCACCGCCACCCTGCTGCCGCCGTCCGACCCCGACGACCTGGAGCTGGCGGCCGACGCGGGCCTGCCCTTCCACTCCTCCTGACCCCGCCCGCACCACCTGCCGCTCCGCACCCGCTCACCGAACGACGAGAGTCCGCCGCCATGTACGAGTTGTCCCGGGTCCGCCTCTACTCCATCGGGCCTGCCGGTGCGCGCTACGCCGACACCGTCCTCGACCTGCGCGGCGTCGGGAAGCCCGTCCCCGACCCGGCCCCCGCCCAGGCGGAGTTCTTCGAGGACGAGCCGGTCGGCCCGCCGCGCCGCCCCGCCCCGGCCGGCGTGCTCTTCCTGGAGAACGGCGGCGGCAAGTCCGTCCTGCTGAAGCTGATCTTCTCGGTGATGCTCCCCGGCCACCGCAACACCCTCGGCGGCGCCAGCTCCGGCGTGCTCCGCAAGTTCCTGCTCGCCGACGACTGCGGCCATGTCGCCCTGGAGTGGCAGCACACCCTGACCGGTGAGTGCGTCGTCGTCGGCAAGGTCAGCGAGTGGCGCGGGCGGCAGGTCTCCAACGACCCCCGGAAGTTCGCGGAGGCCTGGTACTCCTTCCGGCCCGGCCCCGGGCTCAGCCTGGACAGCCTGCCCGTCGCGGAGGCCACCGCCGTCGGGCGCCCCGCCGAAGGGGTCTCCGGGGCCCGGGGCAGGCGCCGCACCATGAAGGGGTTCCGCGACGCCCTGGTGGACGCGGGCAAGTTCTACCAGCACCTCGACGTGCACTGGGAAGAGATCCACGACCGCTGGAACGAACACCTCGGCGACCTGGGACTCGACCCCGAACTTTTCCGCTACCAGCGCGAGATGAACGCCGACGAGGGCGAGGCCGCCGGACTCTTCGCGGTCAAGAAGGACTCCGACTTCACCGACCTGCTGCTGCGCGCCGTCACCGACACCCGCGACACCGACGGCCTCGCCGACCTGGTCAGCGGCTTCGGCAACAAGCTGGGCCGCCGCGCCGAGCTCACCGCCGAACGCGACTTCACCGCAGGCTCCGTCGAGCTGCTCAACCGCATCGTCGAGGCCACCGAGACCCGCGCCCGCAGCCGCGACATCCACGCAGGCGCCGAACGCCGCACCCGCACCCTGGCCCGCCGACTGAGCGCCCGCGCCGCCGAGGAGCGCGGCCGCACCGCCGAGCTGGCCGAGCGGGTCACGGCCGCCGCCCACACCGTGACCGAGGCCGAGTCCACCCGCGGCCACCGCTCCCTCATCGCCGCCGAACTCGCCTACCGGCACGCCTCCCTGGCCCTGGCCGGCGCCGAGAAGAGCGCTGCCGTCGGACGCAAGGAGCTGGCCGAGGCCCGCACCCTGCACGCCGCCTGGCAGGCCGCCGAGGCCGTCCTGCGCCACCGCGCCGCCGCCGACCGCTCCACCAGGGTCGCCGCCGCCATCCGCGAGGCCGAGCGCGATGCCGCCCCGGCGCTCGCCGCCCGCGCCACCGCCGCCGCCGACCTCGTACGGGCGCTGCACACCGCCGCCGAGGACGGTGAGCGCGTCGCCAACGAGCAGGAGGAGCGCTCCGACACCCTCCAGGCCACCGGCGAGCGCGCCCACCGCGACGCCACCGTCGCCGCCACCGAGGCCCAGCGCGCCCGCAGCGAGGCCGGCCACCTGCGCCAGCGCCTCGCCGAGGTCGAGCAGGAGACCAGCGAGGCCGTCCAGGCCGGCTGGCTCGACAACACCGAACCCGACGCCGACCCGGCCCGCGCCGCCCTGGCCGCCAGCGACGCCGAACAGTCCGCCGTCGCCGCCTGGGACACCGCCCGGGAGGCCGCCCGCACGGCCGCCGACCAGGCCCGGGAGGCGGCGGCCGCCGAGAGCCGTGCCGAGCTGGCCGCCGCCCGCGCCGCCGACGGAGCCAAGGCGACGGAGCGGAGTTACGAGGACGAGCTCAAGGCCGCCGATTCCCTCGCCGCCGACCCCCGCCTCGCCGACCTGCTCGGCCTGCCCACCGGCATGGGCGTCCCGCACCCCCGCCGGGGAACGGGCGAGGAGACACCGGGCGGGGCACAGCGCGAAGCCGCACGCACCGGCCCGCAGAGCGACGGCACCGCCACCGAGACCGCCCCGGAAGGCACGGTCGCCGTCGCCGACCAGCCCTCGACGCCCCACCAACCCCTCACCGCCCAGGAGTTCGACCGCAGCGCCGACGAGCTGCGTGACCTCCTCGACCAGTCCGTCACCGCCGCCGAGCGCCGCCTCTTCGACCTGCGCACCGCCGCGGCCGACGACGCCCGCATCCTCGGCGCCCTCGGCGAGGGCGGGCTGCTGCCGCCCGGCCCCGACGTCCTGGCCACCGTGGAGTATCTGGGCGAGCACGGCATCCCCGCCCTGCCCGGCTGGCGCTATCTCGCCCAGGCCGTCGACCCGGCCGACCACGCCGCCGTGCTCGCCGCCCGCCCGGAGCTGGTCGACGGCGTCGTCATCACCGACCCCGACGCCCACACCCGCGCCCGCGACGTCCTCGGCTCCGCCGCCCTGCTGCCCCGCTCGGCCGTCGCTGTCGGTACGGCGGCCGCCCTCCTGGCCCCCGTCCCGGACCCCGGCACCGGGTCCGACGCCCAGCACGACGGCGTCTTCCTCGTCCCGCCGAACCCGGCCATGCACGACGAGCACGCCGCCGACGAGGAGCGCCACGCCCTGCGCTCCCGCGCCGCCGCCCGCGACGAGGACATCCGCGCGCTCGCCGCCCGCCTCTCCGGCGACCGTGCCCTCGCCTCCCGCATCGGCTCCTGGCGCGCCGACTGCCCGCCCGGCATGCTCGCCGAGCTGGCCGAGGCCGCCGCCACCGCCCGTACGGTGGCCGAGCACGCCGAAGCCGTCCTCGCCGAGGCCCGTACCGCCCGCGCCGAGGCGGACGAGGCCGCCGCCGACACCGCCCGGGTCCGCGAGGAGCGCCAGGAGGCCGCCCAGCGCGCCCGCCGGGTCGCCGACGCGCTCGCCGGGCTCGCCCACCGGCTGCGCGAGCGGGCCCGCTGGCAGGTCCGGCTCCGCGAACTGGTCGACGAGGCCGCCGAGTCCGAGGCCCGCGCCGCCGTCTGCCTCGACCTGGCCCGCTCCGCCGACGAGGACCGCAGGGCCGCCCAGCGCGCCGGGGACGACGCCCGCCGCACCGCCCGCGCCCTGCGGGCCGAGCGCGCGGAGATCGCCGGCGTACCCGAAGTCCTGCCCGCGGCCGATGAAGCGCGGCCCCGCACCGCGCTGCCCACCCTCCGCGAGGCCTACCGGGCCGCCTCCCAGCTGTACGAGAAGGTCGGCGTCGGCGCCGACCTCCGCGCCGAACAGGCCCGAGCCGAGAGCGACGAGAGCGCCGCCCTCGCCGAGCTGGACCGCCTCACCAACAAGGTCCGCACCCGCGCCGCCCAGCTCCTCGAAGGCACCGACGGAGCCGACGGCCCCTCCCGCCAGGCGGCGGCGGCCCGCGCCGAGTCCCACGTACAGCTCCTGGAGACGCGGGCCTCCACCGCCAGCGAGCAGCTCGGCCGGTACCGAGGCGAGGCCGAGCGGCTCGCCCCCGACGACGAGCGGCCGCACCACACCGAGCTGCCCGACGAGCTGGTCCCGGCCGACGCCGAGCAGGCCCAGGCCCTCCTGCGTACGGCCACCGGCGAACTGGCCGCCGCCACCGCCGCCCTGGACACCGCCCGCGCCGCCCACAGCGAGCTGCTGCACGCCCACCGCACCGCCGAGGACTCGGCAGGCGGCTTCGACGAGACCGCCGCCCTCCTGCGCGACCTGCTCCGCGACCACGGTACGGAGGACGGCACCGATGGCCCCGACCCGTACCCCGCCACCCTGGAGGAGGCCCGGCAGTCCGCCGCCGAGGCCCGCCGCTCCCTGCGCGGCTGCTCCACCGACCTCTCGGCCGCCGAGAGCGCCGTACGGGAGGCGAGCGACATCCTCGTACGGCATGCCAACTCCACCCGCTACGAGCAGGTCCGCACCCCGGCCCGCCAGCAGATCCGCGAACTGCCCGCATCCGCACTGCCCGAGCACGCCCAGAAGTGGGCCGACGCCTTCGCACCCCGGCTGCGTGTCCTGACCGACGAGCTGGTCCAGTTGGAGCGCAACCGCGACTCCATCGTCGACCGGCTGCGCGGCCTGGTCGAGTCGGCCCTCGCCACGCTCCGCTCCGCGCAGCGGCTCTCCCAACTCCCGGAGGGTCTGGGGGAGTGGTCGGGCCAGGAGTTCCTCCGGATCCGCTTCGAGGAGCCCGACCAGGCGACCCTCACCGAACGCCTCGGCGAGGTCATCGACGAGGCGACGCACGCCGCCCTCAAGAAGAACTCCGACCTGCGCCGGGACGGCATGTCCCTGCTGCTGCGGGGAGTCGAGGCGGCCCTGCGGCCCAAGGGCATCGCCGTGGAGATCCTCAAGCCGGACGCCGTGCTCCGCGCCGAGCGGGTCCCGGTCGGGCAGATGGGCGACGTCTTCTCCGGCGGCCAGCTCCTCACCGCCGCCATCGCCCTCTACTGCACGATGGCGGCGCTGCGCAGCAACGACCGGGGCCGCGACCGCCACCGGCACGCGGGCACGTTGTTCCTGGACAACCCGATCGGCCGCGCCAACGCCACGTATCTGCTGGAGCTCCAGCGCGCGGTCTCCGACGCGCTCGGTGTGCAGCTGCTCTACACGACCGGCCTCTTCGACACGACGGCGCTCGCCGAATTCCCGCTCGTCATCCGGTTGCGCAACGACGCCGACCTGAGGGCCGGGCTGAAATACATCAGTGTGGAGGAGCACCTGCGCCCCGGGCTGCCGCAGCAGGACCCGGACGGCGAGACGGTCCACGGCGAGATCACGGCGACCCGCATGTTCAAGCGAAGCACCCAGCAGCAGGCCGCCCAGCAGCAGGCCGCCGAGCCGCAGCCGAACGCGTAACGCCCGGCCCCCGCGGACCCGATGAGGCACCGGGTCCGCGGGCGGGTTTCACGCCCAGGAGAGTCGATCCGCGGGCAGGGTTCACGCCCGCAAGAGATGATCCGCGGGCAGGCCTCACGCCCGGGAGAGATCGCCGGCGTTCCGGCGGCCGCGTATCCTGCCGCCCCCCTCGTCCCGCTCGGCCGCTCGTGCCGCCCGCTGGGCCCGCCGCCGCTCCCGGCGCATCTGCCGGGCGGTGCTGCTGGGCTCGGACACCACGCCGTGGCGCTGGTTCCACACCTGACGGGTGACCCAGACGTCCAGCACCGCCCAGGTGGCGACCACCGTGCTCGCCACACTGCTGACCACCATCGGGAACGCCAGCCAGGAACCGGTCAACGTGCTCAGGAAGGCGACCATCGCCTGGATGATCGTCAGCGACATGATGAGGACGGCGCGCACCGCGGCCGTCCGCACCGCATCAGGCATCCGCCGCTTCCTGGCCGGCTCCTCCACCCACAACTGCCGCGGCACCCGCGCCCCGTACGCCGCGTCCGCGCTCGCGGTGCCGACCGGTGCTCCGGCGCTCCCGCGCTCCTGCGTGCTCAAGGTCCTTCAACTCCCCACCACTGTCCGACTGCAGGGTGGCTGCCCGGCTTGCGCCGGTTCTACGCGGGCGGATGGACTCCGTACCGCCGCGCGCGCCCCCGCCGTGCGTCTACCCCGTACATATGGACGAACCACCCGCTCCGAAGATTCCCGCTGAAAGCCGCCGCAGAGCCCCAGAACGCTACGGAACGAATAATTCCAGCCAACTGATCCGGGCCCGAACTCGGGGGATCGGCGGGGACCCTCTGTCGCTTTCGCGAATTTCATCTCCGGGAATACCGGGACAACTCATGATCAAATACTTTCCGGACGGCTGAAAATCATCCGGACGTGTCTTCGAGTTGTCTCTGTGTCAGTAGTAGGCTCGCGCCGTTTATTGACGCAGGACGGACCCTCGCCCGCGTCGTCCGATGCGCGCCCGTGTACGCACGGCGAACGTCGGGGCAGGGTCGAGGGACGACCGGGAGAAGACCACCCCCGCGGTGCGGGGCCGATCTGGGGGAGGCCATGCGCTTTCGCGGGAAGTCCATCCGCAGGAAGATCGTGGCGTTGCTGCTGGTGCCGCTCGTCTCCCTCACGGGCCTCTGGGTCCTCGCCACCTATGTCACCGGCCGCCAGGCGAGCGAGCTGATGAGCGTCAGCACCACCGTGGACAAGGTCTCCGGGCCCCTGGAGGAAGCGGTCCGGGTCGTGCAGGCCGAGCGCCGGCAGACCCTGGTCTTCCTGGCCGACCCCCGCGCCTCCGACGCCCTGCCGCTCCTGCTGAGCCAACGCGCCGACACCGACCGGATCGTGGCCGAGGTCAGGAACAGCGCCCGGCAGAACGACGTCCGCGAGGCGCTCGACGCCGAGGCCCGCACCCGCCTCGACGCGATCCTGAGCGCCGTCGACGGCCTGGACTCGCTGCGCGAATCCGTCGAGAAGCGCACCATCGGCCGGGCGAAGGCGATGGACTTCTACAACGGCCTCGTCGACCCCGCTTACCGCTTCCTCAACGGTCTCCACACCACGGACAACGGGTCGCTGGACAAGCAGATGCGGGCGCTCGTCGGGATATCCAGGGCCCGCGAGATGCTGTCGCGCGAGGACGCGCTGGTCGCCTCCAGCCTCATCGCGGGCCGCTTCACCACCGCCGAACTGCGCCAGATATCCGGCCTGGTGGCCCAGCGCGACCTGCTCTACGAGGTCAGCCTCGAAAACCTGCCCGGCGCCGAACGCCGCCGGGTCCAGCAGTACTGGAGCAGCCCGGACGCGGAACCGCTGCGTACCGCCGAGGACACCCTGATCGCCGCCGGGCCCACCAAGCGCCCCGGAGCCGTCGACACCGAGCGCTGGCAGGCGGCGGCCGTGCCCGTCCTCGACCGGCTGGCCGGCGACTCCACGAAGATGGGCGACCGCTTCCAGGACCGTGCGGAACCGGCCGGACACCGGGTCCTCGCCCAGGCCGGTATCGCCGGAGTCCTCGGCTTCCTGGCCCTGATCATCTCGATCTTCGTCTCCGTCCGCATCGGCCGTGAACTCGTCCGCGACCTCTCCCGGCTCCGCAAGGACGCCCACGAGGTCTCCGGCGTCCGGCTGCCGAGCGTCATGCGGCGGCTGGCCTCCGGCGAACAGGTCGACGTCGAGACCGAGGCCCCGCACCTCACCTACGAGCGCGACGAGATCGGCCAGGTCGGCCAGGCCCTCAACACCCTCCAGCGCGCCGCCGTCGAGGCCGCCGTCAAGCAGGCGGACATGCGGCGCGGCGTCTCCGAGGTCTTCGTCAACCTCGCCCGCCGCAACCAGGTCCTGCTGCACCGACAGTTGACCCTGCTGGACACCATGGAGCGCCGCACCGAGAACAGCGACGAGCTCGCCGACCTGTTCCGCCTCGACCACCTCACCACCCGTATGCGGCGCCACGCCGAAGGGCTCGTGATCCTCTCCGGCGCCGCCCCCTCCCGCCAGTGGCGCAAGCCCATCCAGCTCATGGACGTGGTCCGGGCCGCCGTCGCCGAGGTCGAGGACTACGAACGCATCGAGGTCCGGCGGCTGCCCCGGATCGGTGTGGGCGGCCCCGCCGTCGCCGACCTCACCCACCTCATCGCCGAACTCCTGGAGAACGCCACCGTCTTCTCACCCCCGCACACCGCGGTCCAGGTGCACGGCGAACGCGTCTCCAACGGCTTCACCCTCGAAATCCACGACCGCGGCCTCGGCATGCCCCCGGAAGTCCTCCTCGACGCCAACCTGAGGCTCGCCGAGACCCCCGACTTCGAGCTCTCCGACACCGACCGCCTCGGCCTCTTCGTGGTCAGCCGGCTCGCCCAGCGCCAGAACGTCCGGGTCTCCCTGCAGAAATCGCCGTACGGAGGCACCACCGCGGTCGTGTTCATCCCGGCCGCCCTCCTCACCGAGGCCCCCGACACCCACGGCACCGGCTTCCGTCTCGACCGCCGCGCCGAGCGGGCCATCGGCAGCGGCCGCACCGACGGCGACGCCCCGCCCGCCGACAGGACCACACCGGGCGGCGACCGCAGGGCGGGCGGCCGGTCCGCCGTCCTCTCCCCGGTCCCCACCGGGCTCACCGGACCGGCGGTGCTCGACGGCCCGGTGGAGCTGGAAGCCCCGGTCGGCCCCCTGGACCTCACCGGCGACCGGCTGGACCGCGCCTCGGACCCGGCGCTCGATCCGGCGCTCGACCCGGCCCTGGGGCCCGTACTCGACGGCGTCTCCGACCTGGAGGACACCGAGAGCGAGCGCGGCGGCATCTTCCGCGCCCGCGACCTGCGCCGCGACGACGGCCGGGACCCGCGCCGCGAGGACGACCGGAGCCCGCGCGGTGACGACGGCCGGGACCGGCGCCGAACCACCGGCCGCGACCAGCACCAGCACCAGCAGGCCCGCGACCACGGCGACGGCTCCACGGCCGAGGTCCGCCCGATGCGCCCTGCGGGCCCGGTACCGCTGCCGCGCCGCACCCCGCCGACCCTGGTCACCGACCGGGGCCGCCGGGTGGACGACCAGGTCCGGGACCCGGGCCAGGACCGGAGCCAGGACCTGGACCGCGACCAGAACCGCGACCGGGACGCCGCCGAGCCGCCCGCGACCGCACCCCGCACCCCGACCGGCCCGGTCGCGCACACCACCCCCTGGGCTGCCCGCGCCGCCGAGCGCACCCCCACACCGCTCAGGACCGTCGACCCGCTCAGCACCACCGCACCACCCCGCACCACCGCACCACCCCGCACCACCGCACCACCGCACACCCCAGAACCGCCGCACACCCCAGCACCACCCCGCACCACCGAGGCGCGCCCCGAGAACCCCCCGGCGCCGAACGGCCCACCCGCACCCGACACCGTGGGCGGCCTGCCCCGGCGGGTCCGGCAGGCCAGCCTCGCCCACCAGCTCCGCGAGGAGTCCGCCGACCGGACTCCGCACCGGGCGCCCGTGGACACGGTCGACGACTACGACCGTGACGCGGACGAGGTACGCAACCGCATGGCTTCACTCCAGCGCGGCTGGCAGCGCGGTCGTCGGCAGAACGCCGAGGACACCCACGACGCGACCGGCTCCGAGGGAACAGCACCAGGAACCACTCCGGGAGGGGACGGTCGATGACCGCACCGAACGCCGCAGCACCCAACCCCGCACGCCACGGCTCGGGCGAGCTGAACTGGCTGCTCGACGAACTCGTCCAGCGCGTCGCCAGCATCCGCAAGGCGCTGGTGCTCTCCAGCGACGGGCTCGCCACCGGCACCTCGCAGGATCTGACCCGGGAGGACAGCGAGCATCTGGCCGCCGTCGCCTCCGGGTTCCACAGCCTCGCCAAGGGCGTGGGCCGCCACTTCGACGCGGGCCGGGTCCGCCAGACCGTCGTCGAACTGGACGAGGCGTTCCTCTTCGTGACCGCGGCCGGGGACGGAAGCTGTCTCGCCGTCCTGGCCGACGCGGACTCCGACGTGGGCCAGGTGGCGTACGAGATGACGCTGATGGTCAAGCGCGTGGGGGCCCACCTGGCCAACGCCCCACGGACGACCGGTCTGCCCGCCGGAGGGTGAGGTCAGGGCATGAGCGCTGACACCCCCCGGGGCACGGATCCCGGATCCACGGACACGACCGCCGCCGACCCCCAGTCCTCCCGGTGGTACGACGCCGAGGCCGGCCCGGTGGTCCGCCCGTACGCCATGACCCGGGGGCGCACCAGCAGCGCCTCCCGGCACCGGCTCGACCTGATCGCCCTCGTCGTGCCCGAACCGGCCGCCGAGGATCCAGGCCGGGACCAGACGCTCGCCCCCGAACACGTCACGATCGTCGAACTCTGCAGCGACGCGCCCCAGTCGATCGCCGAGCTCGCCGCCGAACTCGACCTCCCGGTAGGGGTGGTACGGGTCCTCGTCGGCGATCTCGTCGAGGACGAGCTGGTGCACGTCACCCGTCCCGTTCCCCCGGCCGAGCTGCCGGACGTGAACATTCTTCGCGAGGTAATCAATGGCCTTCGGGCGCTCTAACCGCGTCAAGCAGCGGCCCGTCGAGCCCGTCACCCTGAAGATCCTGGTGGCGGGAGGGTTCGGCGTCGGCAAGACGACCGCGGTCGGCGCGGTCAGCGAGATCAGACCGCTGCGTACGGAGGAGCGCCTGAGCGAGGCGGGCCGCCCGGTGGACGACCTGGAGGGGGTCGAGTCCAAGACCACCACCACGGTCGCGATGGACTTCGGCCGGATCACGGTCCGCGAGGACCTGGTCCTCTACCTCTTCGGCACGCCGGGCCAGGACCGCTTCTGGTTCCTCTGGGACGAGCTGGCCCAAGGCGCCCTGGGAGCGGTCGTCCTCGCCGACACCCGTCGCCTGGAGGACTGCTTCGCCGCGGTCGACTACTTCGAACGCCGTCGGATCCCGTTCACCGTGGCCGTCAACTGCTTCGACGGGGCAGGGCAGTTCCCCGCCGAGACCGTGGAGGCGGCCCTCGATCTCGACCCCGAGGTCCCGGTGCTGCTGTGCGACGCGCGGGACCGCTCCTCCGTACGCGACGTCCTGATCGCGGTCGTCGAGCACGCGCTGGAGCGCGCGGCCCGCGACCGCGCGCCCATCGCCACCTGACAGCCCTACGCCCCTACAGCCCTGCGGCCCAACAGCCCTACCGGCCCCACAGCCCTACCGGCCCGGCCGGCCCTACGGTCGTACGCGTACGGCCCGTACCCCCGCCGACAGGGGTACGGGCCGTACGGCGTCCGGCGGACCGGGCTGCGAGTGTTCTGCGGCCATGACGAGCCGTCAAGCCATGGCCAGGCAAAAGGTGTTCTCAGCGGACGGCCACCACCGCCGAACCGTGCCCGAACAGCCCCTGGTTCGCCGTGATGCCCACCCGGGCCCCCGGCACCTGACGGTCCCCGGCCCGACCGCGCAACTGCCAGGTCAGCTCGCATACTTGGGCGATCGCCTGCGCGGGCACCGCCTCCCCGAACGAGGCGAGACCGCCGCTCACGTTGACCGGGACGCGGCCGCCCAGCGCGGTGACCCCTTCCCGTACGAGCTTCGCGCCCTCACCCGGACCGCACAGCCCGATGTCCTCGTACCACTCCAACTCCAGTGCGGTGGACAGGTCGTAGACCTCCGCCAGCGACAGATCCTCCGGCCCGATCCCCGCCTCCTCGTACGCGGCCCGGGCGATCGAGGACCGGAAGCTCTCCGGCGACGGCTCCACGGCCACCGCCGAATCGGTGCCGATGTCCGGGAGGTCGAGGACGGTCCGCGGGAACGTCGGCGTCACGGTGGAAACGGCCCGGATCCGCACGGGATCGGCCACCCCACGCCGCCGCGCGAACTCGATGCTGCACAGCACCAGCGCGGCGGCCCCGTCGGAGGTGGCGCAGATGTCCAGCAGCCGCAGCGGATCGGCGACGACGGCCGAGGCGGCGACTTCCGCCGCGCTCACCGGAGTCCGGTAGCGGGCGTACGCGTTCATCGCTCCCGCCGCCGCGTTCTTCACCTTGACCAGCGCGAAGTCCTCCGGCGTATCCCCGTACAGGGCCATCCGGCGGCGCGCGTACAGCCCGAAGTACGCCGGGTTCGTCGCCCCGAGCACCCGGAACCGCAGCCAGTCCGGGTCGTCCGGCCGCTCCCCGCCCGCCGGGGCGAAGAACCCCTTGGGCGCCGAGTCGGCCCCCACCACCAGGACCACGTCCGCCATCCCCGCCAGGATCCGGGCCCGCGCGGTGTCGATCGCCTGCGCCCCCGAAGCGCACGCGGCGTACACGGAGGTCACCCGCGCCCCCTGCCACCCCAGCGCCCGCGCGAACGTCGCCCCTGCCACGTACCCCGGATAGCCGCCCCGGACCGTCTGCGCACCGACCACCGACCCCACCTCGGGCCACCCGATGCCAGCGTCGTCGAGAGCGGCGCGCGCGGCGGCCCGCCCGTACGTGACGAAGCCGCGCCCCCACTTGCCCCACGGGTGCATTCCGGCCCCGAGGACGGCCACATCGCCGCTCACGGCAGAGCCTCCGCCGCCACGGGCCGCCAGTTCCACGTCGCGTGTACGGTGCCGGCCGCCCGGTCCTCGTCCAGGACGCCCGGCACCACCTCCACCACCGAGCCGACGGGCAGATCGTCCACGCCCACCCCGGGCGCGGCCTGCCCCAGCACCACCATGCGCTCGGCCGCCAGCTCCACGGCGACCAGGATGTACGGCACCCAGGGCACCTCGGGATCGCTGACGTACGGGGGAGGGGGCCGGTAGCGCCCGTCGGTGCAGGACCACACCGTGCCCCGCTTCGACAGCGGCACCACCTTCAGCTCCCCGCCGGGGCAGCGCGGATTGCGGCAGTGGCCGTCCTCGCGGGGGAAGTGGACCGACCGGCACCCCGAGCAGCGGGTGCCCAGCAGCCGGAACTCCTCCTCCGCGGTGTCCTCGGTGAACCAACCGGCCACCACGGGTATGCGCGTACGCGGCAAAGCCCCTCCCCGGCACTTAATCTGACGGAACGTCAGAAGTGTGCCACGGGCAGCGGCCCCCGGCGAGAGGGGCGGCGGCCCCCGGAGAGAGGAGCGACCACGAGAGCCCCTCCGTACGCGACCACGAGAGCCCCTCCGCACGCGACTCCGCACGCGGCTCAGCCGTTCTCGGCCAGCCACTTCGCCGCGGTCTCCGCCAGCTCCGCGTCCCGCCCGGCCAGCATCATCCCGATCATCCGCGCGTCCCCGCGCAACGACCACGCCGGATGCCCGAACGTCGCCGGGTTGTTCCTCTCGATCAGGAAATGCGCCGGCCAGGCCGTGCCGTACCCGATCAGCGGCAGCGCCGCCAGGTACCGCTTCCGCCCCCGCGCCAGCCCGTATGCCGTGATCGCGAGACCGGTGAGGGTGCCGGTCAGATGGACCCAGCGGGTGGCGGCCCGGGAGTGCATCGCGACGTAGTACGGCCAGAATTCCTCGTACGAATCGAACGTCTGCTGTGACATACGGGCACCGTAGCCGCCCGACCGGCAACCGAACACGCCCCTTTCGCGTCCGAAAAGAAGAACGGGCGGCCGGAGCCCACGGGGGTGGTCCCGGTCGCCCGTTCCTTCAGCGCCCGGCCACCGACCCGCGGTCGACCGGGAAGTCGAAATAGGTGTCCGGGAACAGCTCGGGCTTGTGCGTGAAGTGCCACCACTCCTCGGGCAGATTCACGAACCCCACCTCGGTCAATGTCCGCTTCAGGAACTGCCGGTTGGCGCGCTGCTTCCCCTGTATCCGGCGATCATCGGTGTGCGACAGGGTGTCGAAACAGTCGTAACCGGTGCCCATGTCAACCGAGTTGTCGGGGAACCGCTCCCCCTTCGGCGCGAAGCAGGGCGTCAGCCGCTCGCCCGGGCGGTACGGCCTGGTCGGCAGAGCCGGGAGCCGGACCAGCGTCAGGTCCACCGTGCTGCCCCTGCTGTGCCCGGACTTCTCCGCGATGTAACCGTCCGCGAACAACCGGCTCTTGTCGACCAGCGGATAGAACTCCCCCTTCATGGACTGGTCGTCGAGATCCTTCGCCCAGCGCACGAAGTGGTCCACCGCCCGCTGCGGCCGGTAACAGTCGTACACCTTCAGCGAATACCCCTGCCGCAGCAGCCGCTTCTGCGCCCGATGCAGAGCACGGGCGGCGGGCCGGGTCAGGATGCAGACCGGCTGCCGGTAACCGTCGACGCGCTCGCCGAGAAAGGTGTGCGCCGTGGTGTAGCGCATCTCCTGGATGATCGTCGGATCCACCGAACGCAACGCCACGAACCCATCGGGCGCGTGAGGTTCGGATCGGGCTTGCGCCGACGTAGGAGAGGCTGCCGTGGCGAAGAGCAGAGCGGCTCCGGCGGTGGCCAAGGCGCGGAGAGCGGTACGCATTCCTGTCATGGTCACACCGTCTATCAGCTTCGCCGCCCCGGCGAAAGGACGATCGGATACAGTCCGCCCGTGTCCGAGCCCACCAACAGCCCCGCCCCGACGACCCGTCGGCAGCCGGCCCCGTACGTCAGGGACTCCCACTGCTCCACCTGCGGCGCCCCGTACCCCGCCCTGACCACTCCCGGCACCTGGCCCCGCACCTGCCCCCGCTGCGGCACCACCGCCTACCGCAACCCGCTCCCGGTCGCCGTGGCCCTGCTCCCCGTGACCGGCCCCGACGCAACCGGACTCGTCGTCATCACGCGCACCATCCAGCCGCAGAAGGGCGGCACAGCGCTGCCCGGCGGTTTCGTCGACCACGCCGAGGACTGGCGCCACGCGGTCGTCCGGGAACTGTACGAGGAGACCGGGATCGAGGCCGACGAACAGGACGTCCGCCTCGCCGACGCCCTCAGCGACACCGCCGGCCACCTCCTGCTCTTCGGCCTCCTCCCGCAACGCCCCCTCGCGAGCCTGCCGTCCTCCGTCCCCACCCAGGAGACCTCGGGTTACGAGATCCTGTACGCACCCCGCCCCCTGACCTTCCCGCTGCACACGGAAGCGGCGAACGCCTGGTTCGCGGGCCGCTACGGCTGAGGCGCACAGTGATCCGCCTCAGGGGATCCGCCCCAGGGATCCGCCCCGGCGGCTTCGCCCCGGGGGATCCGACGAACGCGCCCCGCCGAAGCCCCCTACCCCTCCACCACCGCCCCCCGAACCCGCACCGGCAGCCCCACCGCCCCCGCCCCGGACCCACCGTCCCGCTCCACCACCACGCGGTCCCCCTCCCACCGCGACACATACCGCTCCACCTCGGCCTCCGCCCACCCGTCACCCGGGTCCCGGACCACAAGACCGCCCCCGGTCCGCCCCGGAGCCGGCGCCCACACCTCCAGCTCCAGCTCCCCGTCCGCGTCCCGCACCGGAACGACCGCCCCCGCCCGCGCCAGCACCGGAATCCGGGAGAGCGGCGCCTCGACCACCACCGGCCCCGGCCCCTCGTACGCCCGCCCGGTCACCGTGTCGTACCAGCGCCCCCGGGGCAGCCGCACCACCCGCCGGTCCGCCCCGGCCTCCATCACCGGCGCCACCAGCAGCGCATCGCCCAGCAGGAACGCGTCCTCGCACCCCCGCAACGCCCGGTCGCCCGGCGCTGCCCACCACACCGGCCGCACATAGGGCGCCCCCGACAGCCGCGCCACGTGCGACAGTGTCACGAAGTACGGGTGCAGCCGCTCCCGCTCCACCAGCGCCGCCCGCGCGTGCTCCAGCACCTCGGGCCCGAACTCCCACGGCTCCCGGCGCCCCGCGTCGATCGCCGAATGCGTCCGGAACAACGGCAGGTACGCGCCCAGCTGGAACCACCGCAGATACAGCTCCGGCGACGGGAACCCGTCGAACCCGCCCACATCCGGACCCGAGTACGGCACCCCGCACAGCCCGAGACCCAGCACCAGCGAGAGCGAGGCCCGCAGCCCCGGCCACCCGGTCGACACATCACCGGACCAGGTGCCCCCGTATCTCTGCATCCCCGCCCACCCCGACCGCGAGAACAGGAACGGCCGCTCCTCGGGACGCAGCCGGAGCAGACCCTCGTACCCGGCACGCGCCATCGCCAGCCCGTACACGTTGTGCGCCTCGCGATGGTCGCCGCCCGCGCCCTCCAGCACATGCCGGGCCGAACGCGGCAGCGACGGGTCCCCGAACGCGGTGAACGACACCGGCTCGTTCATGTCGTGCCAGACCCCCGAGAAGCCCTGCGCGAGCCGCTCCTCGTACAGAGATCCCCACCATTCCCGCACAACCGGATCGGTGAAATCCGGATAGGCGCAGGCCCCGGGCCACACCTCGCCCACCACCACCCGCCCCCGCGCGTCCCGGACGTACGCCCCACGCTCCCCGAGCGCCACACCCGCGTCGAACACCGCGTCACCCGGCGCCGCCTTCACCGCCGGATCCACGATCGACACCAGCCGCACGCCCTCCTCGCGCAACTCCTTCGCCAGCCCGGGCAGCGAGGGGAACCGCCCCCGGTCCACCGTGAACACCCGGTGCCCGTCGTAGTGGTCGATGTCCAGATGCAGCACCGACAGCGGAAGCCCCCGCTCCCGGTACCCGGCCACCACCCGCCGTACCTCCCGCTCACTCCCGAACCCCCACCGCGCGTGCTGCGGCCCCAGCGCCCACGACGGCGGCACCGCCGGCGCCCCCGTCAGTGCCGTCCACCCCCGCAGCACCCGGGCCGGCGTCCCCGCCACCACCCAGCACCGCAGCGGCCCGCCGTCCATCCGCACCTCGCACGTCCCCGGCCGGTCGTGCCCCGAGCCCGCGCCCTCCTCGCCCTCACGCACCACCACCCGACCCGCCCAGGTGTTGTCGTGGAACGCCAGATGAGTCCCGGCGTCCGACACCACCACCTGCACGGGCATCGTCAGATACAGCGGATCGTCCCCCGGACCGAACCGCCCGCCCGGGTCCGTGTTCCACAGCCCGTACGCCCCGTCCCGCAGCCGGGGCCCCGACGCCCGCCCGCCGAGCCCGAAGAACCGCGCGTCCGCCGGCACCTCCGACCGCTGCACCCACCGCACCGCACCCCCGCCCACCGGCTCCCACCAGCGCGGCGGCAGCTCCCGGCGCAGCAGCACCCCACCCGGCGTCCGCAGCTCCACCGCACCGGTCCGCGACACCACCACGGTCAGCCGCTCGGAGACCACCTGCCAGCCGCCGTCCTTGCCCGGCTCCAGCACCGCCCGCGGATCCGGCCCCGGCACCTCACCCGCCAGCGCGTACGACGGCAGCGGATCCGCCCCGTCCCACGCCCAGAACACCGCCCCGCCCACCGCCACCCGGATCCGCAGCTCCGAACGGGCGAACCGCACCACACCCCCGCCGGGACCCGGCTCAGCCCCCACCAGAGCCCCGGGCACCCGGGCCCGCTCCGCACCGCGCGGAGGCAGCGCACGCGCATCCGCCGACCGGCGCCGCCAGGCCGCGCGCACCGTGCGCAGCCCCCGTACCGAACCGACCAACCTCACCCGACGCACCAGGTCACGACCGTCCATGGCGCACACCATGCCACCCGCCAGGACCGCAGAACCTCCCGTTCAACTCCCGTTCACTCGCCTCGGCCGACACCCCGGCCGAGGAATCGAAGCCCGCATCACGCCGGGTGACCCTGGTGCCGCAGACGATCACATGGCATCGTCCGTGTCAGCCGCTCACGCGCACACCCCAGCCCGTGCGCGCCGACACGCCACCCGCGTACCCGTCCAGCCAGGGAGCCGCCCCATGACCGCAGCCACGCCCGACGCCCCCCTCTGGCAGCCCAGCCCCGAGCGCATCGAGGCCGCGGCCGTGACCCGCTTCCAGAGCTGGGCCGCGAGCCGCTTCGGAGCCCCGGCCGACGGCGGGTACGCGGCCCTGCACCGCTGGTCCGTCGACGAGCTCGACACCTTCTGGCAGGCCGTCGCCGAGTGGTTCGACATCCGCTTCTCGACGCCGTACGAGAGCGTCCTGGGCGAGCGCACCATGCCCGGCGCCACCTGGTTCCCCGGCGCCACCCTCAACTACGCGGAACACGCCCTGCGCACCGCCGAGGACCCGGCCCGCGCCGACAGCCCCGCCCTCCTGTACGTCGACGAGACGCACACCCAGGTCCCCATCAGCTGGTCCGACCTCCGCCGCCAGGTCGGCGCCCTCGCCGCCGAACTCCGCGCCCTCGGCGTCACCCCCGGCGACCGCGTCAGCGGCTACCTCCCCAACATCCCGCAGGCCGTCGTCGCCTTCCTCGCCACCGCGGCCGTCGGCGGCGTCTGGACCTCCTGCGCCCCCGACTTCGGCGCCCGCAGCGTCCTCGACCGGTTCCAGCAGATCGAACCCGTCGTCCTCTTCACCGTCGACGGCTACCGCTACGGCGGCAAGGAGCACGACCGTACGGAGACCGTCGCCGAACTCCGCCGCGAGCTGCCCACCCTCCGCGCCGTCGTCCACATCCCGCTGCTCGGCACCGACGCCCCCGAAGGCGCCCTCGCCTGGGCCGCCCTCACCTCCGCCGACACCGAGCCCGTCTTCGAACAGGTCCCCTTCGACCACCCGCTCTGGGTCCTCTACTCCTCCGGCACCACCGGCCTGCCCAAGGCCATCGTCCAGTCCCAGGGCGGCATCCTGCTCGAACACTTCAAGCAGCTCGGCCTGCACTGCGACCTCGGCCCCGAGGACCGCTTCTTCTGGTACACCTCCACCGGCTGGATGATGTGGAACTTCCTCGTCTCCGGCCTCCTCACCGGCACCACCGTCGTCCTGTACGACGGCAGCCCCGGCTACCCGGACGTCAGCGCCCAGTGGCGGATCGCCGAACAGACCGGCGCCACCCTCTACGGCACCTCCGCCGCGTATGTCATGGCCTGCCGCAAGGCCGACATCCACCCCGGCCGCGACTTCGACCTCTCCCGTGTCCAGTGCGTGGCCACCACCGGCTCGCCGCTCCCGCCCGACGGCTTCCGCTGGCTCCACGACGAGGTGGCCGAGGACCTCTGGATCGCCTCCGTCAGCGGCGGCACCGACGTCTGCTCCTGCTTCGCCGGAGCCGTTCCCACCCTCCCGGTCCACATCGGCGAACTCCAGGCCCCCTGCCTCGGCACCGACCTCCAGTCCTGGGACCCGTCCGGCAAACCGCTCACCGACGAGGTCGGCGAACTGGTCGTCACCAACCCGCTCCCCTCCATGCCGATCCGCTTCTGGAACGACCCCGACGGCAGCCGCTACCACGACAGCTACTTCGACATGTACCCCGGCGTCTGGCGCCACGGCGACTGGATCACCCTCACCGACCACGGCTCGGTGATCATCCACGGCCGCTCCGACTCCACCCTCAACCGCCAGGGCGTCCGCATGGGCTCCGCCGACATCTACGAGGCCGTCGAACGGCTTCCCGAGATCCGCGAGTCCCTCGTCATCGGCCTGGAAGAGCCGGACGGCGGCTACTGGATGCCGCTCTTCGTCCACCTCACGGAAGGCGCCACCCTCGACGACGACCTGCGGGCCGCGATCAAGGCGACCATCCGCGAGAACCTCTCCCCGCGCCACGTACCGGACGAGGTCATCGAGGTCCCCGCCATCCCGCACACCCTCACCGGCAAGCGCATCGAGGTCCCGGTCAAGCGCCTGCTCCAGGGCACCGAGCTGGCCAAGGCGGTCAACCCGGGCTCGGTCGACAACCTCGACCTGCTCCACTTCTACGCCGAACTGGCCGCGAGCCGCCGTAGCTGACCGATTGTCAGTCCCCCTGACTACGCTGAGTGAGCAAGGATTCACCGCGCACAGGGGGACACATGGCGCAGCAGAAGAACACCGAACACGGCTCCGCACACAACGCGAAGCACCGCATCAAACCCAGCACCAAACAGGACACCACCCTCCGCCGCACATTGCGCCGCGAAGCCCCCAGCACCATCGGCCTCCTGGTCGACGTCCAGGACTTCGCGGCCATGCGCCGTTACCGCACCTTCCCCTTCGACGACCACGCCGCCTACCTGCACCAGGTCGAAGGCCTGCTCACCTCACTGGCCGCCCAGGGCATGCACACCACGATCGCCCTCTTCGACCCCGAGGACTACGCGGAGTTCTGCGCGGAGTCCGGACTCGACGCGGACACCGGCACGAGCCGCAGCCGCTTCACCGCCGAGATCGCCGCCGCCGGAGCCACCGTCGCCTACACCGGCCAACGCCTGACCGACCTCATCCCGCTCCTGGTCTCCCGCGCGGTCCGCCAGGCCACGTGGGAGTACGCCACACTTCTCCTCGCCGACCTCGGCGCCTGCGTGGACTGCGGCCAGGACATCGGACGCGCCGCGTTCGACCGGGCCTCCCACCTCCTGACCCGCTTGCTGGAAGCGGCCGGACCGGGCACCCACCATCTGGTCTGCTCCACCCCGACGGAGAACGACCAGCTCCTGGCGGTGCTCCACACCCACCGCGACACCACGGGCCCGGTCCGCCTGGACACCTCGGAAGGAGCGGAGTTCGCCACGGTGCTCGCGGTGGCGATCGCCCTGGAGTCGCCCGGGGGAGTGGTCCTCCGCACCAGCACCCCCGACAGCCCGGACCGCGTCCACGGCTGGCGACTGGCGTACGGCGCCCTCGCCCCGCTCACCGCCGGCGAGGTCTTCAACGCCTACTGCACCGACGCCGAGACCGGAGATCCCGTCTCCCCGGAATCCGGCGTGGAGTACAGCGCGGGATTCGACATCGGAGCCGACCCCGCGGAAAGGCACCACTGACGAGGACGGCGCACACGACAGGAGGGGCTCCCCACCACCAGGCGGGAAGCCCCTCCGACGAACAACTCACACCGGCTACTCGCCGGACAGCACAGCCTGAGCCGCGTTGCGCGCCTCTTCGGCGGAGTCGGCCGACCGCGCGGCGTTGGCCGCACGCTCGCACTGGGCCAGCGTGTACTTGGCCAGTGTGGCGCGCACATAAGGAATGGACGCGGCACCCATGGAGAGCGAGGTGACACCCAGACCCGTCAGCACACAGGCCAGCAGAGGATCCGCGGCAGCCTCACCACAGACCCCACAGCTCTTGCCCTCGGCACGAGCCGCCTCGGCGGACAGCGCGACGAGATCCAGCAGCGCCGGCTGCCACGGGTCCTGGAGCCGCGACACCGCACCCACCTGACGGTCGGCCGCGAAGGTGTACTGCGCCAGGTCGTTGGTGCCCAGCGAAAGGAACTCGACCTCCTGGAGGATCGACCGTGCCCGCAGAGCGGCGGACGGAATCTCCACCATCGCGCCGAACTTCGCCTGCAACCCCGCCTCACGGCACGCGTCCGCGAACGCCTTGGCGTCGATGCGGTCGGCCACCATGGGCGCCATGACCTCCAGGTACACCGGCAGACCCTCGGCGGCCTTCGCCAGCGCGGTGAGCTGGGTACGCAGCACGTCCGGGTGGTCCAGCAGGCTGCGCAGCCCCCGGACACCGAGCGCCGGGTTCGGCTCGTCGGCCGGCGTCAGGAAGTCCAGCGGCTTGTCGGCGCCGGCGTCCAGTACGCGTACGACGACACGCCCCTCAGGGAACGCCTCCAGCACCGCACGGTAGGCCGCGACCTGCTTCTCCTCGGAAGGAGCCTGCTTGCTGTCGTCCAGGAAGAGGAACTCGGTGCGGAACAGCCCGACACCCTCGGCCCCCGCCTCGACCGCCGCGGGCACATCGGCCGGACCGCCGACATTGGCGAGCAGCGGCACCTTGTGCCCGTCCGACGTGGCACCCGGACCGGTCGAGGCGGACAACGCAGCCTTACGAGCGGCAGCGGCGGCCTCCATCTCGGCCCGCTTCTCCGCGCTCGGATCGACGAAGATCTCACCGGTGCTGCCGTCCACGGCCACGACCGTGCCCTCGGCCAGCTCACCGGCGCCCGGCAGAGCCACCACGGCGGGAACGCCGAGCGCCCGCGCCAGGATGGCGCTGTGGCTGGTAGGCCCGCCCTCCTCGGTGACGAAGCCGAGCACCAGAGTCGGGTCGAGCAGCGCCGTGTCCGCCGGCGCAAGATCGCGCGCGATGAGCACGTACGGCTCGTCGCTGTCCGGAACCCCGGGCATCGGCACACCGAGCAGCCGCGCCACGATCCGGTTCCGTACGTCGTCGAGGTCCGCGACCCGCCCCGCCAGGTACTCCCCGGCATTGGCGAGCAGCGCCCGGTACGCGGCGAACGCGTCGTACACCGCGCGCTCAGCGGTGCTGCCCACCGCGATACGCCGGTCGACATCGGACATCAGCTCGGGGTCCTGGGCCATCATGGCCTGCGCCTCGAGCACGTGCTGTGCCTCGCCGCCGGCCAGATTGCCGCGCGCGATCAGATCGGCCGCGACCGCCTCCACCGCCTGCCGGGCACGCCCCTGTTCGCGACCGGCCTCCTCGGCGGGAATCGATTTGGCGGGCGGCTCCAGCACCGCCGTTCCCATGTGCCGAACCTCGCCGATGGCCACACCGTGGCTCACGCCGACGCCTCGCAGCGTTGTCTCCATTTCACCCGTCTCCGGTTGTGCGGTGACCGAGTCACCGCGGTGGTTGTGCAACTGGCTGGTCACTGCGCCCGAGGCGTTACTGCCAGCCGAACAGCGTGTCGCCGACCTTCACGTCCCCGTCCTCACGGACATCGGAGAGCGACTCGGCGGTGGCCTCCAGGGCCACGATCGGGCAGATGGGTGACTTGCCGGCCGCCTCGACGCCGGCCGGGTCCCAGCGCACGATGCTCTGGCCCCGGGTCACCGTGTCCCCCTTGTTGACGAGAAGCTCGAAGCCCTCGCCGTTGAGCTGGACGGTGTCGATACCGAGGTGCGTCAGCACCCCGTGCCCGTCGGCGTCGACGACGACGAACGCGTGGGGGTGAAGAGAGACGACGATGCCGTCGACCGGGGACACGGCCTCGGAGGGCTCACGTACGGGGTCGATGGCGGTGCCGGGACCGACCATCGCGCCGGAGAAGACCGGGTCGGGAACCGCGGTGAGTCCGATGGCGCGTCCAGCAAGAGGGGACGTCACGTTGGTCATGGGGAGCCTCCCAGGGGGTGGAGATTCAGGTGTCGCCGCCGCGGCTGATGTGGGGACGGCGTACTGCTCAGCAGAGTAAGTCATATGAAGTCCCGGTTCCGCCCGAGACCGCCCGGTTGACAGCCCTAGGGGTGCACCGCAAGCGATTTGCCTCGGTCCCCGGCGGCCTGTACTGTCGTACTCCTGCCTGACCCCAACGCGACTTTGAGTCGGGGGTCGGCGGCAACCTTCAAGCCCAAATCCTAACCCTGAACCTCTCTTTGGCATGCCCGAGGGACGTGGTCAGGGAGACGGAAAAGGCCTGATAGAGTCGGACTCGCCGAAAGGGAAAACGCGAAAGCGAAGACCTGGAAAGCGAAAAGCAGCAAAACCGCTTGACCCGCTTCGACAGGGAATCGGACACGAAAAAGTCTGATAGAGTCGGAAACGCAGGACAGCAAGACAAAGAAACACGAAGGGAAGCGCCCGGAGGGCCCCGGTGAAACGGGACCGAAGGAAGCGTC
>NZ_JBHXOX010000033.1:0-96011 GCF_042718795.1 Streptomyces cyaneofuscatus | reverse complement strand
GCGCCGCCCCGGTACGGGACGGCGCCACGCCCGGTGTGAGGGGTCGGTGGTGGCTACCGGTCAGCCGTTGCGGCGGCGCAGCACGAGCGTGCCCGCGCCGGCGAGCAGGGCGGCTCCGGCCACCGAGCCGGCGAGGGCCGTCGTGCTGGTGTCGCCGGTGCCGGCCGGGCGCTCACCGGCCGCCACACCACCGCGAGGCGCGGCCGCCGGGGCGGTCGCGGCCTCACGGGGTGCCGCGGGTGCCGGGCGGTCGCCCGCCGCGACGCCGCCACGGGGGGCGGCGGAGGGGGCGGCGCCCTCCTTCGGCGCGGCCTTGGCGGCCTTCGCGGCCTCGGCGGCCTTCGCCCGCTCCGGCGACACCGCGGGGGCGCTGTCGGCGGGCACGGGCTTCGGGGTGGCGTCGGCGAAGGCCGCGGTGGACGGGACCAGCACCGCGGCGGCGGCCGCGGCGGCGAG
This sequence comes from Streptomyces cyaneofuscatus, assembly GCF_042718795.1. Taxonomy (GTDB): domain Bacteria; phylum Actinomycetota; class Actinomycetes; order Streptomycetales; family Streptomycetaceae; genus Streptomyces; species Streptomyces cyaneofuscatus_A. The sequence continues at coordinate 95,555 of NZ_JBHXOX010000033.1, read as the reverse complement.
CACGGCGGTGCGCAGGGAGAGGCGAGCGGTGAAAGCTGTCATACGGATGGCTCCATTCATACGTCGCCCCGTGGCGGGCCCGGGTGCCGGTGTGCACCGGGTACGGGGCAGGGAGCCAGGCTGACCGGAAGTTATGAGGAAGCTGTCAGGACGCTGTGGTCATCCCATCAGGGCCCACCTGACCGGGCCCCGGAGCCGGAGGCGACTCCGGAGCCGATGCCGCAGCCGGAGCGGGTGCCGATGCCGGAGCCGCAGCCGCAGTCGGCACCGGTGCCGTGGCCGGGAGCCGTAGCGTGAAGGCCGAGCCCTCGCCCTCCGTACTCGTCGCACTCGCCGTCCCGCCGTGCGCCTCGGCCAGCTTCCGGACGATGGCGAGGCCGAGGCCGCTTCCTCCCGTACGGCGGCTGCGGGACTTCTCCGCACGCCAGAAGCGGTCGAAGACGTACGGGAGGTTGTCGGCGGGAATGCCGGTCCCGGTGTCCACCACCTCGATCACCACGGTGTCACCGGAGCCCTCCCCGTACGCGCGCAGCGTCACCGTCCCGCCCGCCGGAGTGTGCCGTACGGCGTTGGAGACCAGGTTCCCCACCGCCTGCCGCAGCCGCACCGGATCCGCGCGCAGTTCCGGAGCCGGAGCGGCGCCCACCACCTTCAGCCGCACCCCCGCCGTCTCCGCGCGGGCCTGATGGGCGGCGGCGACCTGGCTCAACAGCTCCCCGACACGCACCGGTTCGGGGTGCAGCCGCAGCACCCCCGCGTCGGCGGCGGCCAGGTCCTGGAGGTCGTCGATGATGTGCTGGAGCTGCACCGCCTCCTCCAGCAGCGAGGAGACGAACGCCGGATCCGGGTCGGCAAGCCCGTCCTGGGCCGCCTCCAGCCAGCCGCGGATGTTGCTCAGCGGGGTGCGCAGCTCATGGGCCACATCGCTGACCATGGCCTTGCGCTGCTCCTCCAGGCGCGCCCGGTGCGCGGACATGTCGTTGAACGCGGCGGCCAGCCGGCCGATCTCGTCGTCCCCCGAGACCGGCACGGAGGCGTGCTCCTGGCCGTCCCGCATCCGCTGCGCGGCCCCGGTCAGCGCGTGCAGCGGGCGGACCAGCCGGGCGCCCGCGAGCACCGAGGCGCCCACGGTCAGCGCCAGGACCAGCGCCGCCGCACCGGCGATCTTCGCGGTGTTGGCGGGGGAGAGGTCGAAGCCGGGCACCGTGGCTCCGCCCGCGTCCCCGATGAACAGGAGCGCGGGGGAGGCCACGTACGAGCTGAGCTGTTCGCTGCGCGCCGTCCCCACGCACGAGGCGATGGCCCGGTCGTCCTCCCCGGTGAACTCCCGGGGCGGCTCGACGGCCGGGGCGGGGCGCGCCTCGCGCGCGTCGCTCGGCAGGGGAACGGGCGCGGGTGCGGCGGCGGGCCCCGGCACGGGCACGGCGACCCCGCCGCCCCAGGAGAGGTTCCGGTTCAGCCGCACCTCCCCTCGGCCCTGGCGCTTCAGGCAGGCGTCGGCCAGCCCGTTGAGCGCGTCCAGTGCCTTGCGTTCCGTTCCGGTGGGCGCGTCCAGGTCCGAGAGCTCGCACTTGGTGTACAGCGCCCGTTCGGGGTCGTTGCCCACCATCTGCACCCGGGGCCGGCCGCTCGCCCCGACGACCACGTCCGCGGCGATCCCCACCCGGTTCAGGCACACCGCCTGCCGGTCGGCGGTCCGCCGCAGCGCCGCCCGCTCGGCCGCCGGCAGCAGGAACGGCCCCACCGCCCGCGGGTCGATCCGGTCCGCGGCCGTGCCCTGCCCCTCGGTGGACCGGGCGGCCAGCACGGTGTCCACGGCCAGCGGGTCGACCACCGCCGATGCCTCCGGCGGCAGCGCGGGCGGAGCCGCCGCGGTGGCCGAGTCGGCCAGCGGCTGCCTGCTCTGCGTGGTCAGCGCCACGCGCCGGCCCGACTGCTCGGCCAGCTCCCGTACGGTCGCGTCCACCCCGTCCCAGGTCGGGTGGCGGGCCGCGTAGCCGAGCAGGGTGTCGTAGATCCGGGCGTCGGCGGTGAGGGTCTGGCCCTGTTCCTGCAGAATCGCGCCCGAGGTGGTCTGCACGGCGAGCCAGGCGGTGGCCGCCACCGAGCACGCGGCGACCAGCGCCGACACGCCGAGCAGCCGCCCCAGCAGGCTCCGCCGCAACGGCACCCGTGCGGACCGGTCCCCACGCACGTCGTGCCGTCTCCGTGCGGACCGGTCCCTACGCACGTCGTGCCGCCTTCGCCGGGTCGGTCAGCTTGTAGCCGACCCCGAAGACGGTGAGCAGACGCACCGGCCGCCGGGGCGCGGGCTCGATCTTCTTGCGCAGGTTCATGACGTGCACGTCGACCGTCCGGTCGCTGATGTAGCGGTCGAAGCCGTGCAGCTCCTCCAGCAGCCGCTGACGGCTGAACACCCGGTCGGGGCCGCCCGCCAGCGCGGCCAGGATCCGGAACTCGCCGCGCGTGCACTCCACGGGCGCGCCGTCCACCGTCACCTCGTGCCGCTCCGGGTCCACCACGAGCCCGCCCACCCGCAGAACGTGGTCCTCCGCCGGCCCGCCCGGCCGCCGGGTGCGGCGCAGCAGCGTACGGACCCGGGCCATCAGCTCACGCGGGCTGTACGGCTTGGTCATGTAGTCGTCCGCGCCGAGGTCGAGCCCGAGCAGCAGATCGTCCTCGGTGGTGCGGGCGGTCAGCATCAGCACCGGCAGCTCCCGGGCCTCGGCCCGCAGCACCCGCACCACGTCCAGGCCGTCGGCCCGGGGCATCATGACGTCGAGAACGAGCAGGTCGGGTTCCTGGTGCCGGACGGCGTCGAGCGCGGCGAGCCCGTCGCCCACGATCCGTACGGCATGTCCTTCCCGTTCCAGATAGCGGCGTACGAGTTCGGCCTGCTTCTCGTCGTCCTCGGCAACTATGACGTCTGCGCACACACCCCCGATCGTAGAGCGGGGCTACAGTGCGAGGCCGGGGCGGGTTCCGGAACACGGAAGCCGGGAAGGGAACCCGGCGCGTCCACCTGGGTTGAGGTGGCGCACCGGCGGAAGGAGACGGGTTGAGCGGCCTCGGTACGGATGGCGGCGGCGGATCGACGCACAACACGGTGTCCGGGGACGCCGTCGTCGTCGGGCCCCTTCTGATGGCGCAGCGGATCGAGGGCATTCATCTGCCGCCGACGCCGCCGGACGTCCCGCCGAGCCAGGGTCCGCCGCCCAGCCGGGTGTTCGTCAACCGGACGAAGGAGCTCGCCGATCTGCGGGACGGAGCGCTGGCCCTGGCCGCTGGGGAAGAGCCCGGGATGCTGCTGGTGGTCGGCGTCGGCGGGGTCGGCAAGACGCAGCTCGTCGCCCAGAGCGTCGGCCGCGAGCTGAAGCGCCTCTTCCCGGACGGCCAGCTCTACGTCGACCTGGAGGACCACCGCCGGGACGGAGCGGTCGACCTCGCAGCCGTCCTCGGCGGGTTCCTGCGCGCCCTCGGGGTCCACAAGGACTACGTGCCCGGACCGCTCGCCGAACGCACCGCCCTCTTCCGCAGCGTCGCCGCCCGGCTCCGCCTGCTCGTCAAGGTGGACAACGTCCAGCACGCGCCGGAGGCCAGGACCCTCGTGCCGCCGCGCGGGCTGCTCGTGGCGACCGGACGCCGGGTCCTGCCGTCGCTGCTGATGGACGGGGCCGTGCTGGTCGATGTGGCGCCGCTCGACGAGGCGGCCGGGACGGAGCTCGTACGCCGTTGGCACGCCGGCGCCGACGAGGGGACGGCCGCCGATGTCGTACGGCTCTGCGCCGGGCACCCGTTGGCGCTGCGGGCGGCGGTGGAGTGGCTGGCGGCACGGCCGCATCTGACCCTGGAGGACGTGGTACGGGATCTGACGGCCGGGCGGTACGGAACGGGCGACGACGGAGCACGGGAGGCGATGGGAGTGGCCGTGGGCGCGGGCGAGGGCGAGGGAGCCGGGGAGGGCGGCGTGGGCGAGGCGGTGGACGCGGTGCTGGACTCGGTGGTGGCCGGGGTGTCCGAGCACACGCGGTACGTCTACGACCTGCTCGGGATCCTGCCCGGTACGACGGCCACGGTGGACCTGCTGGCGGCCGCCGGCGCCACCCGCGCCGGCGAGGCGCTCGGCGAGCTGGTCTCCTCCCGGCTCGCGGTCCTGGTGGAGTCCTCCGACCGGCCCCGGCGCTACCGGCTGCACGATGTGGTGCGCGCCCATGCCCGGCTGCACGCACGGGAGTTGACTCCGGATCGGCGGCGGGACGTCCTGCGGCTCGTCGTGGACTTCTACACCGACGCGGCGGCCCACGGCGATGCGCTGGTGCTGGGCGACCGGTTCAGGATCCAGTCGCCGCCGGTCCGTCCGCTCGCCGAACTCGCCGCGCAGGGAACGCTGTTCACCGGTAGGGCCGACGCTCTGGAGTGGCTCGATGCGGAACGTACCAACCTCCAGGTCATCATCCGAACCGCCGCCGACGAGGGATGGCACGAGCAGGTGTGGCGGCTCTGCGAGTCTCTGTGGGCGCTCTACCACAGCCGTAAACACCTCGCCGACTGCGTCGAGTCGGGCCTGCTCGGCATCGAGGCGGCCCAGCACCAGGCGCGCCCCGACGTCGAGATCCGGATGCGCAACCAGGTCGCCCGGGCCGCCTACGAGCTCGGCGATCTCGACCGTGCCGAGTCCCAACTCGACGCCGCGGCAGGCCTTCTGGAGCTGGCCGGTGACCCGCGGCTGAGCGGAGTCGTCCAGGAGAGCCGCGGGCTGATCGCGCTCGCGCGCGGCCGGTCGGAGCGGTCGCCCGAGGCGGCACGCGAACGCGCCGAGGAGGCGCGGCAGCTCTTCGAGCGCGCACTGGCCGCCAACCGTGCCGTGCCCGACCCGCACGGTGTCGTCGTGCAGAGCTACAACGTGGCCCAGGCGCTGGTGGCGGGGGAGCGGTGGACCGATGCCCTGGACGTGCTGGACGAGGCGGCCGAGACCGCCCGGGCCACCGGTGACGAGCCCATGCTGCCCCGCATCGACCTCGTACGGGCCCACGCCTTCGCCGGGCTCGGCGCGCTGGACCGCGCGGTCACCGCGGCGGGCTCGGCGGCCGACCGGGCGGCCGGGCTCAAGCAGTTCGCCAAGCTCGACCAGGCGCTCGAACTGCTGACCGCGCTGGCCGACCGGGCCGAGGACCGGCCGCTGCGGGCCGCCTGCGAGGAGAAGTTGCGCGGGCTGCGGCGGACCATGGGACTGAAGCCACCGGCCGCACCCACGGACCCGGCCTGAACCTCCACCTGCCCTTCTCCCGTCCGCCCTTCTCCCGTCCGCCCTTCTCCCGTCCGCCTTCGCCCCCGTCCGTCTTCGCCCCCGTCCGTCTTCGTCCTCCGGAGCCCCGCGTTGTCCTCGGTGCCGTCGCTGCTCAGCCGTTCCTCCGCCCGGTTCCGCCGTGCCGTCCGGCCCGGCCACGACCGGTGGAACACCTGGGACCCGCCGAAGGCTGAGGTGCTCGGAGTGGCGCGGACGCTCACCTCCGCCACCCGGCTGGTGGACGTCATGCAGCTGCTGCGCACCGAGGACGGGATCGACAAGTACTTCACGGTCAACCCCGGATCGGCGTTCGCGGACGGGCTCGACGCCTATCTCGCCGGGCTCGGCGTCCAGGTGCTGAGCTGGAAGGAGGCGACCCGGCGCTCCTTCGACCTGGCCGTCAGCTGCTCGGTCCACCCGACGATGCGCCGACTGGACGCGCCGCTCATGGTGCTGCCGCACGGCGCCGGCTACAACCGGCTCGTCACCGAGTCGACCGGTGACACGCTCGCTCCCGCCGGACTCTCCCGGCGGGAGCTGATGTGGCGGGGCAGGGTCGTCCCGGACGTGATCGGCGTGTCGCACCAGGGCCAGATCGACCGGCTCGCCGAGACCTGCCCCGAGGCCGCGCCGTACGCCCTGGCCGTCGGCGACTGGTGCTTCCAGCGCATCACCGCGAGCATGGCGCACCGGGACCGCTACCGCTCGCGGCTCGGCGCGGTCGACGGGCGGCGGCTGGTGGTCGTCCACTCCACCTGGAGCCGCCACTCGCTGCTCGGCCGCCACCCGGAGCTGCCGCTGCGCCTGGTCACCTCGCTCCCGGCCGACGAGTTCGCCGTCGCGGCCGTCTTCCACCCCAACGTCTGGGCCCGGCACACCCGGCCCGGCGTGCTGGAGAGGCTCGGCGCCGCGATGGACGCCGGGCTCATGATCATCCCACCGCAGGAGGGGTGGCGTGCGGCGGTGGTGGCCAGTGACTGGGTGGTCGGCGACCACGGCAGTACGACGTTCTACTCGGCCGCCGCCGACCGGGTCACGCTGCTCGCCGCCACCGGTCTGGACGAGCTGGATCCGGCGTCGCCGGCCGCCGCGTTCGGGCGCGGGGCGCCACGGCTGGATCCGGACGGTGATGTGTACGCGCAACTGCTGGCGGCGGCCCGCGGCCACGACGCGGCGGAGCTGCGGCCGGTCGTGGACCGCCAGCTCGCCTCGGTCGGCACCTCGGGTGAGGTGACGCGGGCCCGGATGTACGAGTTCCTCGCCGCGCGCGGGGTCAGGGTGCCGGCGACGCCCCCGCGGCCGCTGCCCGTACCGGCTCCCGAACCCGTACGCCGTACGGCCGCCACGGCGTACGACGTCACCGGCGCCCACGACTCCCGGGGCACGGTCGACCTCCAGCGCCGGCCGTTGGTGGCCGGACACCACACGGAGGCCCTCGGTTTCTACGCCGTCACGACGGAGGAGAACCACCCGCACTGGCCCCACGCGGCGGAGGTCCTGGCCCGCACGGCCGCGGACGCCGAGGTGGCGGCCCTGGACTGGGTGGCGGACGCCGCCGTGCGCTACGAGAACCTCAACGTCCTGGCGGCCCGGCTGGACGAGAGCCGCTGCCTGGTCCGGCTGCGCGGCGGGCGCCGGCTGGAGGCCCGTACGGAGCGGTCCTGGGGCGCGCGACGGCCTCCGCTCGATCCGGTGCTGCTGGGTTCGGCCGTCAACCTCTGGATGACCGACCCGGAACGCTCGAAGGACCTCACGGACGGCCTGACCCTGTGCACGGGTCAGTGGCGGATCGAGGTCGCGTTCACCGAGTAGAGCCCGCCCGGCCCCCGCCGCTGAACCGGAGGCAGAGCGTCCGGGGTCGATCTTGTGATCAAACCTGCGCAGATGTCGTACGGGAGCGATCGAAGCGTCGTGCGGAAGCGGGTGGGAGTAGGCGAGAGTGGGCAGAAAAGGGCGTGATTTCGCCCCGCGGGTTCACTGAACCTCCTTATAGTGGTGCCGCGTTGATCGTATGGTCGCAACGCGTGAAGCCGTCGCCACTGGAGTCCGTACGATGACGAACCCCTCGTCCGCCATGCCCGCGCCCCCGGCCGGTGGAGGCGGTGGCTGCCCCATGGGCCACGGCACGGGAGCGGTTCCGCTCAGCGGGCCCGGCTTCCACACCGAACCCCAGGCGCTCTACCGCTCGATGCGGCGCGACCACGGCCCCGTCGTCCCGGTCGAGCTGCCCGGCGGCTTCCCCGCCTGGCTGGTGATCGGCTACCGGGAACTCCACCAGGTCACCAGCGACGGGGAGTTGTACCCCCGGGACGTCTCCCTGTGGAACCAGTGGGAGAACATCCCCGCCGACTGGCCGCTCCTCCCCATGGTGGGGACCCCCATGCCCTCCATCTACTTCACCGCCGGAGCCGAGCACCGGCGCCATGTGGACATGGTCGTCCCCGCGCTCGAAGCGGCCGACCCCTTCGAGATCCGGCAGCACTGCGAGCAACTGGCCGACCGGCTCATCGACGCCGTGTGCAGCCGGGGCACCGCCGACCTCGTCGCCGAGTTCGCCGAGCCGCTCCCCGTCCTCGTCCTCGCCCGGCTCGTCGGCTTCCCCGACGACGAGGGCGCCGACATCGCCCAGGTGCTCAAGGACCTCGCCGACGGTGGGCCCGGTGCCCAGAAGGCCCACCTGCGCTTCGGCGAGCACATGCACCGGCTCGTCGCGGCTAAGCGGGTGCGCCCCGGGGACGACGTGACCTCCCGGATGCTCGCCCACCCCGAACCGTTCACCGACGAGGAGTACGCCCTCGACCTCATGGCCATCACGGCCGCCGGGCACCTGACCACCGCCGACTGGATCAGCAACTCCACCCGGCTGATGCTCACCGAGGACCAGTTCGCCGACGCCCTCTCCGGCGGCCGGCACAGCGTCGCCGAAGCCATGAACGAGGTGCTCTGGGAGGACGGCCCGACCCAGATCCTGGCCGGGCGGTGGGCCTCGCGCGACGCCCGGCTCGGCGGCCAGGACATCGCTCGCGGCGACATGTTGCTCCTCGGCCTCGCCGCCGCCAACGCCGATCCGCACATCCGGCAGCAGGTCACGGACCAGGTGGTCCGCTCCGGGCGGGGTGGCAACAGCGCCCACATGGCGTTCAGCCACGGCGAGTACCGCTGCCCCTTCCCCGCGCAGGAGATCGCCGAGATCATCGCCCGCACCGGTATCGAGGTGCTGCTGGACCGGCTGCCCGACCTCGAACTGGCCGTACCGGCTACCGAGTTGGTGCGCAGGCCCTCAGCCTTCCTGCGCGGGATGACCGCACTGCCCGTCCGCTTCACCCCCGTACGCACGACAGGAGACGCGCTGTGAAATGCCCGCACACCGGAGCTGCCGGAGCCGCTGACGTCGCTGAAGCCGACCTGGGCGCCGGGACCATCACCATCGACCCCATGGTCCAGGACCTGGACGGTGAGACCGCGCGGCTGCGCGACGCCGGTGTGCTCGCCCGGATCGAGCTGCTCGGGGTCCCCGCCTGGACGGTCACCCGGCACGCCGAGGCACGCCAACTCCTCGTCGACCCGCGGCTGGTGAAGGACATCGACGCCTGGGGGCTGTGGCGGAGCGGAGTGGTGACACGTGCCTGGCCGCTGATCGGCATGATCGACGCAGGGCGCTCCATGTTCACCGTGGACGGGGCCGAGCACCGGCGGCTGCGCACCAAGACCTCGCAGGCGCTCACCCCGCGCCGGCTCGAAGCGATCCGCCCGGCCATCGAGAAGTTCACCGACGAACTGCTGGACCACCTCGACGCGGCGCGCGGCGAGGACGGGGTCGTCGACCTGAAGGCGGTGTTCGCCCAGCCGCTGCCGATGAAGGTGGTCGGCATGCTGATGGGCGTCGACGAGTCCCAGCACGCGATGCTGACCCGGCAGTACAAGGCGTTCTTCTCCATGCTCACCCCGCAGGACGAACGCCTGTCCCTGCTGGCCGAGTTGGACGTCTTCTACGCCGACCTCGTACGTGAGAAGACCGCACACCCGACGGACGACCTCACCAGCGCGCTGATCCTGGCCGAGGAGGGCGGCGAGCCGCTCACCGAGGAGGAGGTGGTGGGCAACCTGAAGGCCATGGTGGCCGCCGGGCACGAGACGACGATCGGGCTCATCCTCAACGCCGTACGCGCGCTCCTCTCCCACCCGGACCAACTGGCCAAGGTGCTGTCCGGCGAGGTCGGCTGGGACGCGGTGATCGAGGAGACGCTGCGCTGGGACACCCCCACCACCCACCTCCTGATGCGGTTCGCCACCGAGGACATCACCGTGGGCGACACCGTGGTCAAGGAAGGGGAGGGGGTCGTCATCTCCTACCGCGCCATCGGCCGCGACACCGGGCAGCACGGCGAGGATGCCGACGCCTTCGACATCACCCGCGCCACCCGCAACCGCCATATGACCTTCGGCCACGGCCCGCACATCTGCCCCGGCGCCGCGCTCTCCCGCGTCGAGGCGGCCGTCGCCCTGCCCGCGCTGTTCGCCCGCTTCCCCGGGCTGCGGCTCGCCATCCCGGACGCGGAGATCACCAAGCTCCCGGTGATGACGCAGAACGACATGGCGGCCTTCCCGGTACTGCTGGGCTGAGGCCGCGCCTGAACGCGCTCCCGTCAGTGAGCCGCCCCACACCCGACAACACCCCGACCAGCGCCTCCGAGTGAGGTGCGTCACGCAGAGTGAAATTCTTGGCATACATTCCGGCGGACGGGGGAGGGGCCCCGACCGCTGGTGTGGCCGTACCCCGGTCCACCGCGCAGGACGCCCTCGGCCGAACCGGCGAGGGCATTTCGGGTACGGAAGGCGAAACGCGACATGTCGGCGCTCAGCACCATCCACATCGACGGCACCTGGCGGGCCGCCGGATCAGGCGCGACGCGCGAGATCCTCGACCCCGCCGACGCCGCCGTCCTGGCCGTCGTCGCCGAAGGCGGCGTCGAGGACACCGATGCGGCGATCGCGGCGGCGCGGCGCGCCTTCGACGACGGCCCCTGGCCGCACAAGCCCGTCGCCGAGCGGGCCGGCCTTCTGCGCCGGGTCGCCGAGCTGCTCCAGCGGGACCGCGAGGAGATCGCGATCACCGAGAGCCGCGACACCGGCAAGACCCTCGAAGAGGGCCGGGTCGACGTCGACGACGTCACGAACGCCTTCCGCTACTTCGCCGACCTCGTGATGAACGAGAGCGGCGGCCGGGTCGTCGACGCGGGCAACCCGGACGTCCACAGCATCGTCGTGCACGAGCCCGTCGGCGTCTGCGCCCTGATCGCGCCCTGGAACTACCCCCTCCTCCAGGCGAGCTGGAAGATCGCCCCGGCCCTCGCCGCCGGCAACACCTTCGTGCTCAAGCCCAGCGAGGTCACCCCGCTCTCCACCGTCCACCTGATCAAGCTCCTCGCCGAGGCCGGCCTGCCCGACGGTGCCGCCAACCTCGTCACCGGCGCCGGCGACCCGGTCGGCGCCCGGCTCTCCGAGCACCCGGACGTCGACCTGGTCTCCTTCACCGGCGGCCTCGCCAGCGGTACGAAGGTGGCCCAGGCGGCAGCCCCCACCGTGAAGAAGGTGGCCCTGGAGCTCGGCGGCAAGAACCCCAACGTGGTCTTCGCGGATGCCTGCGCCACCGAGGACGGCTTCGACACCGCCGTCGACCAGGCCCTGAACGCCGCCTTCTTCCACAGCGGCCAGGTCTGCTCCGCCGGCGCCCGCCTGATCATCCAGGACACCGTCAGCGAGCGCTTCGTCACCGAGCTGGCCCGCCGCGCCGACGCCATCCGCCTCGGCCGGGGCACCCTCGACGGCGTCGAGTGCGGACCCCTCGTCTCCGCCCAGCAGCTCGCCAAGGTCGAGGCGTACGTCGCCTCCGCCCGTGAGGAGGGCGCGATCGTCCGGGCCGGCGGCGAGCGCCCGAAGCCCAGCGACGTACGCCCCGAAGGCGGCTACTTCTACCGGCCGACCGTCCTCGACGGCTGCCACCGGGAGATGAAGGTGGTCCGCGAGGAGACCTTCGGCCCGATCCTCACCGTCGAGACCTTCCGTACCGAGGAAGAAGCCATCACGCTGGCCAACGACACCGACTACGGCCTCGCCGGCGCCGTCTGGACCACCGACGCGGGCCGGGCCCGCCGGGTCGCCGGACGGCTGCGCCACGGCACCGTCTGGATCAACGACTACCACCCCTACCTCCCGCAGGCCGAGTGGGGCGGCTTCGGCAAGTCCGGTACGGGGCGCGAGCTCGGTCCCACCGGCCTCGCCGAGTACCGCGAGTCCAAGCACATCTACCAGAACCTCAACCCGCGCCCCCAGCGCTGGTTCGCCGGCTGACACACCTGCTGGGGCCCCGGGACTGAACCCCGGGGCTCCGCCCGGCTGTTCGCAGCACCACGCACACGCACGAACCTTGCAGAAGGAGCAGTGACCGATGCCTCCCACCCCCCGCAGCACCGCGGTCCCCGACCCCGAAGGCCCCGTGGCCGACTACGTGATCGTCGGCGGCGGCACCGCCGGATCGGTCATCGCCTCCCGGCTCACCGAGGACCCGAACGTCACCGTCACGGTCATCGAGGGCGGCCCCACCGACATCGACCGTGACGACGTGCTGACCCTGCGCCGCTGGCTCGGCCTCCTCGGCGGCGACCTCGACTACGACTACCCCACCACCGAGCAGCCGCGCGGCAACTCCCACATCCGGCACAGCCGCGCCCGGGTCCTCGGCGGCTGCTCCTCGCACAACACGCTGATCAGCTTCAAGCCGCTGCCCGGCGACTGGGACGAGTGGGCCGAGGCGGGCGCCGAGGGCTGGGACGCGGCCGCGATGGACCCGTACTTCGCCAAGCTGCGCAACAACATCGTGCCCGTAGACGAGAAGGACCGCAACGCCATCGCCCGTGACTTCGTCGACGCCGCCCAGGCGGCGGCCGGGGTCCCGCGCGTGGACAGCTTCAACAGCAAGCCGTTCCACGAGGGCGTCGGCTTCTTCGACCTGGCCTACCACCCGGAGAACAACAAGCGCTCCTCCGCCTCGGTGGCCTACCTCCACCCGCACATCGAGGCCGGAGACCGCCCGAACCTCCGCATCCTGCTGGAGACATGGGCGTACCGGCTGGAGTTCGACGGCACCCGCGCCACCGGCGTCCACGTCCGGACGAAGGACGGCGAGGAGATCCTGCTGCGCGCGGCCCGTGAGGTCATCGTCTGCGCGGGCGCGGTGGACACGCCCCGGCTGCTGCTGCACTCCGGGATCGGTCCGCGCGAGGACCTCCAGGCGCTGGGCATCGAGGTGCGCCACGACCTGCCGGGTGTCGGTGAGAACCTGCTCGACCACCCCGAGTCCGTCATCGTCTGGGAGACCGACGGGCCCATCCCGGAGAACTCCGCGATGGACTCCGACGCGGGACTCTTCGTCCGCCGCGACCCCGGATCCCGGGGCCCGGACCTGATGTTCCACTTCTACCAGATCCCGTTCACCGACAACCCGGAGCGGCTCGGCTACGAGAAGCCCGAGCACGGGGTGTCGATGACGCCGAACATCCCCAAGCCGCGCAGCCGGGGCCGCCTCTACCTCACGAGCGCCGACCCCGAGGTCAAGCCGGCCCTGGACTTCCGGTACTTCACCGACGAGGACGACCACGACGGCCGCACCCTGGTCGACGGCATCAAGCTCGCCCGTCAGATCGCGGCCACCGAACCGCTCGCCCACTGGCTGAAGCGCGAGGTCTGCCCCGGCCCCGAGGTCACCTCGGACGAGGAGATCAGCGAGTACGCCCGCAAGGTCGCCCACACCGTCTACCACCCGGCGGGCACCTGCAGGATGGGCGCCACCGACGACCAAGAGGCGGTTGTTGACCCGCAGTTGCGCATCCGGGGCCTTCAGGGGATCCGGATCGCCGACGCGTCCGTCTTCCCGACCATGCCCGCCGTCAACCCGATGATCGGAGTCCTCATGGTCGGCGAGAAGTGCGCCGAACTCCTCGTGAACCAGGCGCGTGCCGCCGTCCCGGTCACCGGTACCAGCACCGGAGGTGATGTCCGATGACCGCAACCCAGGCCAGCGAGGCCACAGTTGAGGCCGCCGACGAGAACGCCGTGTTCTCCGTACGCAACCTCTGGAAGGTCTTCGGACCCAAGGCCGACCGTGTCCCCGGCAGCGAGTACGCCTCCCTCCCGCCCGCCGAACTGCGCGAGGCCACCGGCTGCACCGCCGCCGTTCGCGACGTCTCCTTCGACGTCCGCAAGGGCGAAGTCTTCGTCGTCATGGGCCTGTCCGGCTCCGGCAAGTCGACCCTCGTACGCTGTCTGACCCGGCTGATCGAGCCCACCAGCGGCACCCTCGCCATCGACGGCGAGGACGTCCTGGCGATGGACCGCTCCCGGCTGCGCGAACTGCGCCGCCACCGCGCCGCGATGGTCTTCCAGCACTTCGGTCTGCTGCCGCACCGCACGGTGCTGGACAACGTGGCCTACGGCCTGGAGATCCAGGGCCTCTCCAAGGCCGAACGCCGCGCCAAGGCGGCTGAGTTGGTGGAGAAGGTCGGCCTCGCAGGTCTGGAGGACCGCCGCCCCTCCCAGCTCTCCGGCGGCCAGCAGCAGCGCGTCGGCCTGGCCCGCGCACTCGCCGTCGACCCCTCCGTCCTCCTCTTCGACGAGCCGTTCAGCGCGCTGGACCCGCTGATCCGCCGCGAGATGCAGGACGAGGTGGTCCGGCTGCACCGCGAGGAGGGCCGCACCATGGTCTTCATCACCCACGACCTCAGCGAGGCCCTGCGCCTGGGCACCCGGATCGCGCTCATGCGCGACGGCGGGATCGTCCAGCTCGGCACGCCCGAGGAGATCGTGGGCTCGCCCGCCGACGACTACGTCACCGAGTTCGTCCGGGACGTGCCGCGCGAGCAGGTCCTCACCGTCGCCACCGCGATGCGCCCCGCGCTCGCCGGGGAGAGCGAACGCGGCCCGGCCGTACGCCCCGAGGCCACGGTCTCCGAGGCCATCGAGGCGGTCTCCCGCTCCGGCGACCCCGCCGCCCGGGTGATGGACGCCGGCCGGCTCGTCGGCGTCGTCGACCAGGCGCGCCTGCTGGACGTCGTGGCCGGCACGGCAGCCTCCCCGGGCTCTCCGGCGACCACTCCCGACGCCCCGGACGGCCCCCGCGAGGTGACCGCCTGATGGCCACCGCCCAGGCCACCCCGGTCCGCCCCGCGCAGGCGGGCGCACGCCGGGGGCCGCTGGCCGCCCTCCGCGAACGCCCGGCCGCCGGGAAGCTCCTGCTCCTCGCGCTCGCCGCCGTCATCCTCGTCCCCCTCGCGCACAGCCGCTGGGGCGGCGGCATCTGGCCGGACGCGCTGACCGCCGACCTCTCGGCGCCGCTCGGCGAGGTCACCGACTGGATCGTCTCCAACCGGGACGACCACCCGCTCTTCCTCTACTTCTTCGGCCACATCAGCAACGCCGTCGTGCTCTCCGTCCGCGCCGTCTACCTGGTGCTCCTGGCGCTCGGCTGGGCCGGTGTCACCGTGCTCGCCGCAGCCGTCGCCTGGCGGGTCGCGGGCATCCGGCTCGCGCTCACCGCCGCCGTGTCGTTCCTGGCCTGCGGGTTGCTCGGCATGTGGGTGCCGACCATGCAGACGCTCGCCCTGATGGCCGTGGCCGTCCTCGTCTCCGTCATCCTCGGCCTCCTCCTCGGCCTGGCCGCCGGCCTCTCCGACCGCGTCTTCCGCATCCTGCGCCCGGTGCTCGACACCATGCAGGTGCTGCCCGCCTTCGCGTACCTGCTCCCCGTCGTCCTGGTCTTCGGCATCGGCGTCCCGGGTGCGGTCCTCGCCACCGTCGTGTACGCGGCTCCGCCGATGGCGCGGCTCACCGCGCTCGGCCTGCGCGGAGCGGACAGCGGCGTCATGGAGGCCGTCGCCTCGCTCGGCGCGACCGGCAGGCAGCGGCTGCTCACGGCCCGGCTGCCGCTGGCCCGCAAGGAGCTGCTCCTCGGCCTCAACCAGACCATCATGATGGCGCTCTCCATGGCCGTCATCGCCTCGGTGATCGGCGCCGGCGGCCTCGGCGACCGGGTCTACCAGGCACTGTCCTCCGTCGACGTGGGTGCCGCCCTCGCCGCCGGTATCCCGATCGTGCTGCTGGCCGTCGTCCTGGACCGTACGACGGAGGCCGCGGGCCGCCGTATCGGCGCCGAGCCCACCGGCCCGGCCCTCCTCCGGGGCCGGCGCGGCTGGACCCTGGCCGCCGTGGTCACCGCCGCCGTCGCCCTCGTCGGCCGGCTCACCGACGGCCGGGTCTGGCCCGACGACCTCACCGTGGCGATCGCCGGACCGGTGAACACCGCCAAGGACTGGATGGTGGACCACCTCTACACCGGAGTGCCGGTCGTCGGCGGCACCGCCGACCTGGCCTCCCACTTCACCAGCGGTGTCCTCAACCCGCTGCGCAGCGGACTCACCGGACTGCCCTGGTGGTCGGTGCTGCTCATCGTCGCCGCCCTCGCCTGGACCATCGGCACCTGGCGCACCGCCGCCACCGCCGTCCTCGCCATGGCCGCGATCGGCGTCCTCGGTGTGTGGGAGCCGTCGATGGACACCCTCAGCCAGGTCCTCGCCGCCGTGGCGGTCACCCTGGTCCTGGGCTTCGGTATCGCGATCGGCGCCGCCCGCAGCGAACGCCTGGAACGGCTGCTGCGACCGGTCCTGGACGTCTTCCAGACCATGCCGCAGTTCGTCTACCTGATCCCCGTCGTCGCCCTCTTCGGCGTCGGCCGCGCCCCCGCCGCGGCGGCGGCCGTCGTCTACGCGCTGCCCGCCGTCGTCCGCATCACCACCCAGGGCCTGCGGGGCGTCGATCCGGCCGCGATGGAGTGCGCCCGCTCGCTCGGCGCCACGACCGGCCAGCAGCTCCGCCAGGTCCAACTCCCACTGGCCAGGCCCTCGTTGCTGCTCGCGGTCAACCAGGCCGTGGTCCTGGTCCTCGCCGTCGTCATCATCGGCGGACTCGTCGGATCGGGCGCGCTCGGTTACGAGGTCGTCCTCGGCCTCGCCCAGGGCGACCTGGCCACCGGGCTCGTCGCCGGAGCAGCGATCGTCTGCCTCGGCCTGATGCTCGACCGGGTCACCCCGCCCACCGCCCGCCGCCAGCGACAGGAGAGCTGAGATGAACCGCTCCCGCACCCGCCTGCTCGTGGCGCTTGCCTCGGCCACCGCCCTGCTCGCCACGGCGGGCTGCGGCGCCGCCGACATGACGAAGCAGTCCTCCCCGTTCGCCGCCCCCGCCGGGGTCAAGACGGTCACCCTCTCCGTCCAGTCCTGGGTCGGCGCCCAGGCGAACGTCGCCGTGGCCGAGCAGCTCCTCAAGGACGAGCTCGGCTACCGCGTCGACCTCGTCCAGAC
Organism: Streptomyces cyaneofuscatus; assembly: GCF_042718795.1. Classification (GTDB taxonomy): domain Bacteria; phylum Actinomycetota; class Actinomycetes; order Streptomycetales; family Streptomycetaceae; genus Streptomyces; species Streptomyces cyaneofuscatus_A. The sequence continues at coordinate 78,857 of NZ_JBHXOX010000033.1, read as the reverse complement.
CGACGAGGTCCCCGCCTGGGACGCCCTCAGCCAGGGCCGCGTCGACGCGATCCTGGAGGACTGGGGCCACCCGGACCAGGAGAAGCTGTACGTCGACGAGAAGAAGACCATCGTCCGGGGCGGCGACCTCGGGGTCACCGGCCACATCGGCTGGTACGTCCCGAAGTACTGGGCGGACAAGCACCCCGACGTCACGAGCTGGAAGAACCTCGACAAGTACGCGGACGAGCTGAGGACCGCCGAGAGCGGCGGCAAGGGCCAGCTCATGGACGGCTCCCCCTCCTACGTCACCAACGACGTGGCCCTGGTGAAGAACCTGGACCTGGACTACAAGGTCGTCTTCGCCGGCTCCGAGGCCGCCCAGATCACCCAGATCCAGCAGTTCGCCAAGGAGAAGAAGCCCTTCCTGAGCTACTGGTACCAGCCGCAGTGGCTGTTCAACGAGGTCCCGATGGTCGAGGTGAAGCTCCCGGAGTACACCGAGGAGTGCGCGGCCAAGGACCCCGAGGACATCGACTGCGCCTATCCGACGACACCGTTGCAGAAGTTCCTCAACGCGGACTTCGTGGAGCGCGGCGGCGACGCGGCCTCGTTCCTGAAGAAGTTCCGGTGGTCGGAGAAGGACCAGAACGAGGTGTCCGAGATGATCGCCGCCCAGCGGCTCAGCCCGCAGGAGGCGGCGAAGCGCTGGATCGACCGCCACCCGGACGTCTGGAAGAAGTGGCTGGACAAGGGGTGAAGGACCGGACGCCGCCCGGCGCGAAGGGCGGCGTCCGTTTCCCGGCTACCGCGCCCGCACGGTCGCCAGCACATCCCGGTCCGGCTGAAGCGTCAGGCTCGGTACGGGCTCGACGACGCCCGGCTCGACGTCCAGCTCGAAGCGCCGGGCCAGCACGGCCAGGATGAGCACCGACTCCACCATCGCGAACCGGGTCCCCAGGCAGACCCGGGGCCCGCCGCCGAACGGGAACCACGCGTACTCGGCGATCTCGTCGCCCCTCTCGGCGTCCCAGCGCTCCGGGCGGAACTCCTCCGGCTCGGGGAACCACCGCGCGTCGCGGTGCGTGGACCACTGGCTGCTCCAGACCCGGGTCCCCTCCGCGATCGGCAGACCGCCGAGCCGGGCCCCCTCCTTCGCCACCCCCGTGATCAGCCAGATCGTCGGGTACAGCCGCAGGGTCTCCTTCACCACGGCCTGGGTGTACGTCAGTTGGGCGTAGTCATCGGAACCCGGCTCCCGGTCGCCGAGCACCCGGTCCAGCTCCTCGGTGAGCGCGCCCCGCACCTGCGGGTTGCGGGAGAGCAGATACCAGGCCCACACCAGGGTCGAACTCGTCGTCTCATGGCCGCCGATGTACAGGGTGACCGTCTCGTCACGGATCTCCTCGTCGCTGAGCCGCTCGCCGCTCTCGTCGACCGCGGTGAGCAACCGGCTGAGCAGGTCCGGGCGTTCGGTCTCGCCGTCGCGGTGCCGGGCCACCACCCGCCCCACCTCGGAGTCGATGACGGCGGCCGCCTTCCTGATCCGCGCCCGGCCGGGCGTCGGCACCCAGTCCGGCAGCACCGCACCGATCCCCGCGAACTCCTTGCCGATCTCCAGTTGGGCCACATCCATCGCCCGGCCCATCGCCTCCGAGTCCGCGGGGGTGTCCACGCCGAAGATGGTGCGCACCGCGATCTTCTGCGTCAGGGCCGCCATCTCCCGCTTGATGTCAACGCGTTGACCCTCCGACCAGGTGTCGGCCAGCTCCACCGCGGAGGACGCCATGGTGGCCGCGTACGACTTGACCTGCTTGGGCCGCACCGAGGGCTGCACCAGCGACCGTTTACGCCGCCAGTCCCGGCCCCGCGCCACGATGATCCCGTTGCCCATCACCGCCCGGAACGCGACGCCGAGCTGGGGCTGGTCGAAGGTGCGCTCCGTCTCGGTGAGGAGTTCGCCTATGCACTCCGGGTCGGAGACGAACACGCACCGGTTGCGCCCGAACCTCCACCGCACCATGTCCCCGCGACCCCGCAGGAGTTCGAAGAAGGCGAGGGGGTTCTTCGCGAACTGCGGCAGGTTCCCGAGCAGCGGCAGCCCCCTGGGGCCCGGTACGAACGCATGGCCGCGAGGCGGGGTGTCGAGCGCCGGGCCGGTCTGCGTGGACATCGAAAGGACTCCGCTCCCTGAGGCGCGCCACGGGCGGCGCGCGATCGTTCGCACCTCATCGAACGTGATGAGGCCGGCACTCCGCCAGGGCGCCGGTCCGGCGTGGCTGGAATCCGTCATCAGCCTTGTGGAGTACGCGAGTTGTCGAGCGTAGTCGCCACGGCTGCCGGATTCGAACAGGAGATGACGGCGGATTTTCCCTCGCATGTGACAATCCCGTCATGTCGATCGAGGCAACGGGGGCCGCGCCCGAGCGCTGTGCTGCCGGGAGCTGGGCGCCCAACTGAGCGTACGGCTGGTCTGAACGCCCGGCGCAGAGGGAACGCACGCCCACCGGGCCGGGCGGAGAAGGCACCCGTACCCACCGGGCCGGACGGGTACGGGCTCACAGCCCCACGATGAGCTGGATGCAGACGATCTTGACCAGGATGGCCAGCGCGAAGAGCGTCGAGTAGCCGTTGTTGATCCGGCTGTCGCTCGCCCGGCTGTTGGCGTACGCCACGATCGCCGGGTTGCCCACATAACCCGACAGCAGCCCCATCGTCCGCTCCCGGCTCTGACCGAGCCCCTTCGCGATCAGCACCAGCAGCGAGTAGCTCACCACCGCGCCGATCGCCAGCACGGCCACCAGCTTCAGGCCGAAGAGCGAGAAGGCGTTCTCGCGGAACGAGTAGCCCGAGGTGAGGCCCACGACGGCGAGGAAGAGCAGCAGGCCGATCTGGCGCAGGGTGAGGTTGGCGCGGGTCGGCAGGGTCCAGACCAGGGGGCCCGTGCGGCGGCGCCAGCCCAGGACCATGCCCATCACCAGTGGCCCGGCACCCGTGCCCAGCGCGAGGGTGGTGGAGCCGAGGGTGAGGGAGGGGATGCCGATCAGGAAGCCCAGCGTGAGGCCGAGGCCCAGGCTGACCGCGCTCACCTCGCTGACCTTCGCCTCCGTGTCGCCGAGGTAGGTGGTGACCTCGCTAGTCCGCTCGCGCGGCATCACCACCCGGACCCGGTCGTCGAGCTGGAGCAGCAGGTCGTCGTGGGCGAGCATGTCGAAGTCGCCGCGCCGGACCCGGCTGACCACGGCCCCGTACTTCTCGCCGAGGCCCAGCTCGGCGACCGTGTGCCCGGCCAGGTCGGGGTTGGTGAGCAGGACCCGCCGGTAGTCCACCGCGCTGCGGTCGTCCAGCAGGTGGCGCGGGGCGAGGGAGCCGAGCGCCTCCGTCGCCGCCCGTACGTCCACCTCACCGCCCACCAGGACGACCTGGTCGCCGGGGGAGAGGCGGTCCAGCGTCCGGGCCACCCGGGTGACCCCGCCGTGGGGGCGGTACTCGCTGGCCAGCACCCGGTGCGCGGAGACCCCGGGGACGTCGGGCCAGCGGGTTTCCCGGGCCACCTCGACCGTACGGGTGATGAGCGTGGAGGGCAGGCCCGAGTCGGGGTCCCGGCGGGCGGTCCAGGTACGGCGGGCCGCGACGGCCGAGACGAAGAGGATCGTGATCACCACGGCCAGCGGGTAGCCGATGGCGTACCCGACGGCAGGCTGCGTCGGGTCCGCCGAGGCGTCCTGGGCGGCGGCGAGGCCCGGGGTCGTCGTGCCGATGCCCGCGTACCCGCCGGCCAGGAACGGGCCGCTGATGCCGAACCAGGCGTGCCCGACGAAGCCGACGACCCCGGCGGTGACGGCCAGGGCCACGACCGCTCCCGCCATCACCGGGAGCTGCCCGCGCAGTTCACGGAAGAACGCGGGGCCCGACTCCAGGCCGACCGTGTACACGTACAGGGCCAGGCCCAGCGCCGAGACCCCGGCGGGCACGGCGGCGGCGATGTCCTCGTCCAGCGCTCCCACGAGGAGGCCGACGAAGAGGACACCGGCCGCGCCCAGCCGTACCGGGCCGAAGCGCACCATGCCGAGCAGTGCGCCGAGCGTGATCACCGCGAACACGGTCACCCACGGGTTGTCCGCGAAGAACTGCCACACCGGCCGTGCCTCCCCGTCTCGAAGCGGTCCCGTTCAGGATCTTCGAGGGGCGGGGAGGCCGCCACCCGGCCGCAGGGATGGTCAGACACCCCCGCGCCTCAGGGCCCCGGCCCCCTCAGACCCCGTGCGGCACGTGCGCCGGGCGGCCCCGGCCCCGCGTCAGCGAGTAGCCGAACACGGCCGCGAGCGCGGCGAGCACACCGCCACCGACCGTCCACAGCCAGCGGGTCGTCCACCAGCCCGACGCCCAGCCGTCCTCCGGCTCACCGGCCGACGCCTTGGGCGCGCCCGACGCACCGGTCACCGAGATCCCCGGCACCAGCGGCTCGGCGAGCGCCCCGTCCACGTGGTGGGCGCCGCCCGCGTCCACCACGTCGGCGCGGACCTCGGCCTCGAACGGCAGCCCGAGGTCGTTCGCCGGGAGGTTCACCACCGTCAGCCGCACGTAGTAGCTGCCGGGCAGCGGGTCGTTGGCCCACGGCTCGGACCAGGACCGTACGGTGCGCAGCACACAGGAGAGCTCGACCGCCGACGCGTCGGCCGCCGCCTTCCGGGTCTGGTGGCCGTACTGGCACGCCTGGCGGCGGCGGAGCCCGTCGTACACGTCGATCTGCCAGGTGGAGCCCGAGCGCTGCGCCTCGCTCGCGGGGAGCTTCACCGTCGCCTTCACGGTGGCGCGCTGTCCGGCGTCGGCCGGGAACACCCAGTACAGGTAGTCGCCCGCCGACGCCTGCGCGGTGCCGCTCTGCCCCTGCTGGAGCGCGGTCGCCGTACGGAAGGCGGTGCCGGCCTCGGTGGGCCCGGGGCCCTGGGCGCCGGGGCTCGCGCTCGCCGACGGGTCGTCGGCCACGGCCGTACCCGCCGAGGTGAACAGGGTCAGCCCGGCGAGCAGCGCCCCGGCGAACGCGCGCCGCACGCCACGGGCACGGCGGGAAGTCGTCGTCACCATCAGTTGGTCCTCCATACGGCGATGCGCCAGCGCGAGATCCAGCCGAACAGCAGCCCCGCGACCAGCCCGGTCAGCACGAGGACGCCGAGCAGCCACCAGCCGCGGCCCAGCCCGAAGGCCGCCACGTCGGAGGCCTGGTCGGGTCCGTCCACCAGGTCCACGGTCAGCTCGACCGGCAGACCGGGCGTCCGCTTCACCGATGCGGGCGCGGAGAAGGCGTTGGAGAGCTGGAGGCAGACGATCTCGGCGGCGGGCTTGCCGCTGCCGTTGTCGCCGTCCTCGATCCCGGCCGTCGGATAGCGCAGGCCGGACGAGATCACATCCGTACGTCCGGTCCCGGATTCCGCGCCCCGGACGATCTCGCGTCCGGCTTCCGTCACCGCGCGCAGCAGCACGCCGTAGTCGTTGTCGACGGCACGGTCCGCCGCGACGCTCACCGAGGCGCGCAGCTCCTGACCGGGCAGTACGTCGACGCGGTACCAGCGGTGCTCGCCGATCACCTGGCGGTCGGTGTAGAGGCCCGGCTCCAGCTTGGGCGCGGCGGAGCAGCTTTCCGCCCCCTCGGTGGCCACCGGGGTGACGACCGGCTCGGCCGCCCGGTCCACCAACTGCTTCACACGGCGCGAGAGGTCGTCCTTGTGCTGGACGGCGGTGTACGTGCCGCCGGTGGCCTCGGCGATGCAGGTGAGCTGCTGGCGGATCTTGGCGTCGGGCACCAGGCCGAGGGTGTCGATGACCAGGTGCGTGCCGCGCGCGGCGATCTCACGGGCCACCTCGCACGGGTCGAGCGGCCCGCAGGTGTCCTCGCCGTCCGTGATGAGGACGATCCGGCGGGTCGCCTCACCGCCTTCGAGGTCGTCGGCCGCGCCGAGCAGCGCGGGGCCGATCGGGGTCCAGCCGGTGGGGGCGAGGGTGGCGACGGCGGTCTTGGCCTCGGTGCGGTCCAGCGGGCCGACCGGGTAGAGCTGCTTGGTGTCCTTGCAGCCCACCTTGCGGTCGTCGCCCGGATAGTCGGCGCCGAGGGTGCGGATGCCGAGGTGGACCTCTTCGGGCACCGCGTCCAGGACGTCGTTGAACGCCTGCTTGGCGGCGTTCATCCGGGACTGGCCGTCGATGTCGCGGGTGCGCATGGAGCCGCTGACGTCGAGGACGAGTTCGACCTTGGGAGCGGGGGTGGCCGGTGGTTCGTCGGCGGCTGCGGGGAGCACGGAGCCGAGCCCGGCGGCCAGGGTGGCGAGCGCTATGCACACCCCGGTCGTCAGCCGATTTCTTGTGATCATCGCCGGATCTTATGGAAAATCAGTTCGCATTCCCAACCGGGGGCACCGGGGACTCTTTTCGGCTCCTCCGTCAGCCACCGAGCAGCGGCTGCGAGGCGCGGTCCAGCACCGAGGTGACCCGCTGCCAGGTCTCCAGATCCCTTTCCACGGCGTCGAGTTGACTGCCCGTCTCGCCCGCGCCCCACGAGGTCGCCAGCGCCACCGGGTCCCCGCCGCCCGCTGCGGACGCGGCGAGCGCGGCCGCGCCCAGGGCGACCAGTTCGCCGCCCGCCGGGATGACGACCGGACGGCCGGAGAGCCGGCGGACCGTCTCCACCCAGCTCCGCCCCTGCGCGCCGCCGCCGATCAGCCGCAGCGGGCGGGCGGCGACCTCGGGCGCGTCCGGGTCCAGGCCGCAGGCCCGTAGCAGCGTGTCCAGGGCCCGCAGGACGGTGACGGCCGCGCCCTCGTAGGCGGCGCCGAGCAGTTGCTGCGGCGTGGTGTCGTGGCGCAGGCCGGTGAGGAGCCCGGACGCGGTGGGCAGGTCGGGGGTGCGTTCGCCGTCGAGGTAGGGGAGGAGTACGGCTTCGCCGCCGGGGACCGTGTCCTCGCGGTGCAGGCCGAGCAGGGAGGCGACCTTGTCCACGGCGAGCGTGCAGTTGAGGGTGCAGGCCAGGGGCAGGTACGTACCGTCGGCGGCGGCGAACCCGGAGAGCGCCGGGGCGGTGGAGCGGGTGCGGGAGGCGGCGAAGACCACGCCGGAGGTGCCGAGGGAGAGGACCGGGTGGTCCAGCAGCCCGGCGCCGCCGAGCCCGAGGCCCACAGCCGCGCTCATGTTGTCGCCGGTCCCCGCCGCGACCGCGATCCCGGCGGGCAGCCCCAGCGCCTCGGCCGCCGCGTCGGTGAGCGAGCCGATCCGGGTGGCCCCGGTGGGCGCGACCTGGGGCAGGAGGGCCGGGTCCAGGCCGAGGAGGTCCAGCAGCTCGGGGTCGTAGGCGCCGGTGGCAGTGGCGTACCAGCCGGTGCCGGAGGCGTCCCCGGGGTCGGTCGCCGCCACGCCCGCGAGGCGCTCGGTGAGGAAGTCGTGCGGCAGCCGCACGCCCGTGGCTCCCTTCGCCGCGTCCGGGTCGTTCTCGCGCAGCCACTGCCACTTGGAGGCGGTGATCGAGGCGACCGGTACGGAACCGGTCCGCGCGGTCCAGGCGTCCGGCCCGCCGAGCTCGGCGGTGAGCGCGGCGGCCTGCGGGGCGGACCGGGTGTCGTTCCACAGCAGCGCAGGACGCAGCGGACGGCCCGAGCGGTCCACCACGACGAGCCCGTGCTGCTGTCCGGCAACCGCGATCCCGGTCACCGAGCGGGGAGGCAGGCCCGACTCCTTCAGCCCGGCGGCCACCGCGTCACCGAGCGCCCGCCACCAGACCTCCGGGTCGCTCTCCCGGGCGCCCGCCTCCCCGGTGACGACATGCGGGGCGCGTCCCACCGCGAGCTGCTCGCCGGTCACGGCGTCGATCACGGCGGCCTTGGTGGACTGGGTGGAGCTGTCCACGCCGATGACGACGGTACGTGACGACATGCGAGGCCTCTTTCGCAGGGATCGGGCTCATTCGGCTGTGCCGCGAACAAATTACGTGATGTGCGGCCCCGGGAACAGGCCCCGGACCCACCCGCCGCCGACCGGGGGGTTACGCGGGACGGCGACCGTGTGCATGATTAGTCATGACACTGAACAAATAGGGGTGCCGGGTCTCTGACCTCGGCTCCCGACGGCAGGCGAAGGCGGTCGGACGACGATGACGGAACGCTTCACCCCCACCCCCGGTGGCAGGTTCACCCCCACCCCCGAGGACAAGTTCAGCTTCGGCCTGTGGACCGTGGGCTGGCAGGGCCGGGACCCCTTCGGCGACGCCACCCGCGCGGCCATCGACCCCGTCGAGTCCGTCCAGCGGCTGGCCGAGCTGGGCGCCTGGGGCGTCACCTTCCACGACGACGACCTGATCCCCTTCGGCGCTCCGGAGACCGAGCGCGAGGCGACCGTCAAGCGGTTCCGGCAGGCCGTCGACGCCGGCGGCCTCGTCGTGCCCATGGTGACCACCAACCTCTTCACCCACCCGGTCTTCAAGGACGGCGGGTTCACCGCCAACGACCGTGACGTACGCCGTTACGCGCTCCGCAAGACCCTGCGCAACATCGACCTCGCCGCCGAACTCGGCGCCACCACCTTCGTCGCCTGGGGCGGCCGGGAAGGCGCGGAGTCCGGCGGGGCCAAGGACGTACGCCTCGCCCTGCACCGGATGAAGGAGGCTTTCGACCTGCTCGGGGAGTACGTCACCGAGCAGGGGTACGACCTCCGCTTCGCCATCGAGCCCAAGCCGAACGAGCCGCGCGGCGACATCCTGCTGCCCACCATCGGCCACGCCCTCGCCTTCATCGAGCGGCTGGAGCGCCCCGAGCTGGTCGGCGTCAACCCCGAGACCGGCCACGAGCAGATGGCCGGGCTCAACTTCCCGCACGGCATCGCCCAGGCCATGTGGGCCGGCAAGCTCTTCCACATCGACCTCAACGGCCAGTCCGGCATCAAGTACGACCAGGACCTCCGCTTCGGCGCGGGCGACCTGCGCCAGGCGTTCTGGCTCGTCGACCTGCTGGAGAGCGGCTACGAGGGCCCCCGCCACTTCGACTTCAAGCCGCCGCGCACCGAGGACTACGACGGCGTCTGGGCCTCGGCCGCCGGGTGCATGCGCAACTACCTGATCCTCAAGGAGCGGGCGGCCGCTTTCCGCGCCGACCCCGAGGTACGGGCGGCCCTGCGCGCCTCCCGCCTGGACGAACTGGCACGGCCCACCGCCGGGGACGGCCTGGCGGAGCTGCTCGCCGACCGCACGGCGTACGAGGAGTTCGACGTGGACGCGGCAGCGGAACGCGGGATGGCCTTCGAGGCGCTGGACCAGCTCGCCATGGACCACCTGCTCGCGGTGCGCTGACGGCAGGGGTGAGCCGGGGGCCGGTCCCCCCGGCTCAGCCGCCCGACGGCTCCGCGTACGCCACCGGGTCGTCCAGCACGTCCTGCACCACCAGCGCCGCCGCGCCCCGCGCAGCGTCCCCCGCCACCGACGACGCGCGGAGCCGGCCGCTGCCCGGGGACCAGAGGCCCGACACCACCCGGCCGGTCAGCTCCTCGTCGGCGGGCGGCGCCAGCCACGGCATCAGGCCCCGGTAGATCCCGCCGAGCACCACCGCGTCCGGGTCGACCAGGTTCACCGCGCCCGACACCACCCGGCCCAGCATCCGCCCCGCCTCGGCGAGCGCCGCCACCGCCCGATCGTCCCCGGCCCGCGCGCGCCGCTCCAGCTCCAGCACGCCGGAGCCGCCCCCGGCCCCGGCCTCGTCGATCCCGGCCGCTCGCAGGAACGCGCTCTGACCGGCGTACTGCTCCAGGCAGCCCCGGGACCCGCACCGGCACTCCGGCCCGTCCGGGTCCACCACCACGTGCCCGATCTCCCCGGCGAACCCGTGCGCCCCGCGCAGCAGTTCGCCGTTCAGCACCAGCGCGCCGCCGACGCCGATCTCCCCGGTCAGATACAGGAAGCTGCGTACGTCACCGAGGCCGCCGAACCACAGCTCGGCCAGCGCCGCGAGATTGGCCTCGTTCTCCGAGGCGACCGGCAGCACGGGACGGCCGGGGCGCAGCGCGGTGAGCGCGTCGGCGAACAGGTCCTGCGCCGGGACCTCGTTCCAGCCGAGGTTCGGGGCCTGGCGTACCGCGCCGCCGGAGACCAGACCGGGCAGCGCCAGCGCGGCGCCCACCGGCCGCAGTTCCTGCTCGCTCGCCGAGTCCAGGGTCCGCGCGGCGATCGCGGCCGCGCGGGCGAGGACCTCCCCGGCGGGCGCGCCCCGGTTGTCGAGGTGTTCGGTCTGCCGGACCCGGCCGGTGCCCGCGAGGTCGACGACGCAGACCGAGACGTAATCGATGTTGATCTCCACACCGAGCCCGGCGGGACCGGTGCGGGCCACCTTGAGCGCGGTGCCGGGGCGTCCGGCCTGCCCGCTGAACGTCTTGCCCGACTCGGTGAGGAACCCGCTGTCCATGAGCTGCTCGACGAGCGAGGAGACCGCGGCGCGGGTCAGTCCGACCCGGGCGGCGACTCCGGCGCGGGTCGCCTCACCGCTCTCGCCCTCGTCCCGCACGGCGCGCAGTACCAGGCTCAGATTGTGCCGTCGCACGGTGTCCTTGTCGGCCTTGGGCCCCAGCGGAGTGAGGATGCTCTTCATATCGTCGCCGAGCCTATATGCGATGCCGGACATGGCGGGCAGCACGGCGGAGAGGCGGTCCCTCCCGAGAACTCCGGCAGGGACCGCCCGGGGTGTCAGGGCTTCGCGCCCCGGGCCTTCAGCAGGTCCGCCATCAGCCCGATCTCGGACTGCTGGCCGCTGACCATGCCCTGCGCCAGATTCCGGATGACGTCCGTCCCCGCCGCCTCGGCCCCCGCCCGCGCCATGTCCACACCGGCGCGGTGGTGCACGGTCATCAGCCGCAGGAACAGCACCTCGGCCGCCTTGCCCTCGGCCGCTTCCAGCGCCTTCAGTTCGGCGTCGGTGGCCATGCCCGGCATCAGCGAACCGTCGCCCGTCTGCTTGACGGTGTGGCCCATCCACGCCATCGGCGGCTTCGCCGAACTCTTGGGCAGGCCCCACATCTCCAGCCAGCCCAGCATCATGCCGCGCTGGTTGGCCTGGGTGTTGATGATGTCGTACGCCAGGCGCCGCACGTCCTCGTCCTCGGTGCGGTCCCGCACGATGAACGACATCTCCACGGCCTGCTGGTGGTGGATCGCCATGTCCCGGGCGAAGCCCGCGTCCGCCGACTCCTCCGCCGGAGCGGACAGCGCCGCCTTCGCGGACGGGGACGCCGCGGACGGCCGTACCACCATCAGCGCCACCAGCCCCACCGCGAGCAGCAGGACGGCGGCGCCCGCGAGCACCATCCGCCGGGTGGAGGAGAACGGACCCGTCACGGAGGTCACTTGTCGAGCCCGCCCGTGCAGGCGGCACCCGGCTCAGGGGTCTGCGGTCCCTGCACGTACTTGGAGAGGAACTGCCCGACGCGCGAGTCGGAGGCGCTCTTGATCGTCACCTGCTTGCCCCACGCGCTGAGCATGAGGGGTTCCTTCTGGTCCTTGACCGGGCTGATGAAGGTGTACGGGGTGGACTTGACCTTCTCCGTGAGCGCCTTGACGTCCGCCTCCGGGGCCTTGTCGTTGTACGTGACCCAGACGGCGCCGTGCTCCAGGGAGTGGACGGCGTTCTCCTTCGGTATCTCGGCGGTGTAGACGTCCGCGTTGCAGTTCATCCAGACCTGGTTGTGGTCGCCGCCGACGGGCGGGTTCATCGGGTAGTCGACCTTCGTCGCCACGTGCTCCCGGCCCAGGTCGTCCCAGCTGCGCTCACCGGTGACGGGGGAGGCCTTGGCCTGCTCCTCCTTCTTCTCCTTCTCGTTCGCCTGGTACACCAGGTAGCCGCCTCCGGCGACCAGCGCGAGGACCACGGCGACCGACGCGCCGATGGTGATGAGGCGGCCCCGGCGCTCACGGGCGCGCTCCTTGCGGCGGGCCTCCTCCAGCTTGGCGCGGCGGGCGTTGGCGGGGGAGTTCTGGTTCTTGGCGGCAGCCATGGAAGGTCCTCGTCGTTCAGCGGATGCGGGGATGCAGACGGTCGTGCGGGAAAGCAACGGTCGTGCGGGAAAGCAACGGTCGTGCAGGAGAGCAACGGTCGTGCGGGAAATCAGAGGGAACAGGGCACACGGGCAGCCGCTCCCGGGCTCCGGCACGAAGCGCGGAGCGGGAAGCGGACCCGGCTCTAGATCCGTTGGACCTGAAGACGCAGCTGATCGACGGAGTGGACACCGTCGTGGGAGGGCCCCCTGATGGCGGCCGCCCCGCACAGCGGGGCGACGGGCACGAATGCCACGGGGGAGGGGAGCGCCACGGGCGCGGAGGGCACCGGGAGCACGATGGCCGCCGAGTGGGACGAGCTGCCGTGGCACGAGGTCCCGAGCCCCCGGTCGGCGGGGGCGGCCAGGACGACCGGTTCGACGGCGAGGTCGGGCACCGGCGTCAGCGTCCGTACGGGGGCCGGGCCCGGAGCCTTTGACGCCACCTGTACGGCAGCGGCGGCCGGGGTGGTGACCGAGCAGCAGAAGAGCAGGGACAGCAGGGCGAACGCCCAGCCCAGCGAGGCGGGCAGGCCTGAGCGGCGCCGCTGCCGGTCGGTCCGAGCGCTCACCCTGGTCATGGCCCGTCATCGTAGTTGGTGCATGAAGATTCAAAGAATATGGGTCACCGACTCCGCGGGACAGTGTGCCGGACGGCCGGGCGGCGCGACAGAGGGTAAATCTTTTACAGGTGTAATACCTGTTAACGTATATGGGTGAGCGATACACCCAGTGACGCGTCCACCCGGCCCCGGCGGCCCTTCGCCCGCAGCCTTCCGCTGGCCGCCCCGCTGCGCCTCGGCCGCCCCTCGGACACCTGGTTCAAGCCCGCGCTGAGCGTCGTCGTCGCCTCCGCCGTACCGCAGCTGACGCTCCTGGTCCTCGGCCGGCTCGACCTCGTGATGTACACGATGGCCGGTTCGCTCTGCGCGCTGTACGGACACGGCCTGCCGTACGCCCGGCGCGCCCGGACCGTGGCGGGCGTCGTGCTCTCCATGGCCGCCGGGCTCGCGGCCGCACTGGTCACCGCCTCGCTCACGCACTCCACCGCCGTGCTCGTCGCGGTCGGCGCGCTCCTCGCCGCCGCGCAGAAGGTGGCCTGCGACGCGGTCCGGATCGGCCCGCCCGGCCATGTGATCCTCACCTTCGTCAGCTCCGCCGCGCTGTTCGCCCCGCAACGCCTCGGCCAGGTCCCGGCTCACCTCGCGCTGACCCTGGGCGCGGGTGCGGTGGCCTGGCTCGTCTGTGTGGGGCCCGCGCTGATCCGCCGTGAGGGGCCCGAGCGCCGCGCGGTCGCCCGCGCCCTCGAAGCCGCCGCCGACCGGGTGGCCGAACCCGGGCCCCGTACGCGCCATTCGGCCGCCGCCGCCGTGCACGCCGCCTGGCAGTGCCTGCTCGCCTCCGGCCGGCCCACCCCCGTACGGCGCTCCCTGGAACGGCTGGTGGTGCACGCCGAGGCGGCCGGCGCCTCCGCGCGCCCGGACGATCCGGACCGGTTGCGTGCGTGGGCCGCGCAGACCCGCGCCCGGGGACCCGTCCCCGAACCGCCACCCGCACCAGGCACGGCCGCCGCGCTGTACGGGATCGACGCCGAGCGGGCCGAGCTGTACGGGATCGACGCCGAGCGGGCCGCCCTGCGTGCCTCCGGTGGCCGCCGCGCCGCCCGTCGCGCGCTGCTGCGCAGCCTCGGCCCCGGGTCGCACCTGCTGCCCGTGGCCGCCCGTACGCTGATCGGCTGCGCGCTCGCCGGCTACCTCTGCGCCGCCCTCGGCGTCGGCCGCCCCTACTGGGCCATCGTCACCGCCGCCTCCCTCTACCAGGCCAACACCACCCTCACCTGGAACCGGACCCTCCAGCGCACCCTCGGCAACTTCCTGGGCGTCCTCGTCTTCGCCGCCGTCCTGCCGCTCTCCCGCACCGGCCCGCTCCCGCTCGTCCTGTGCTGCCTCTTCTTCAGCTTCGCCGCCGAGGCCCTGATCACCCGGAACTACTGGCTCGGCTCCGTCGCCGTCACCCCCATGGCCCTCCTCGTCCTGGAGTTCGGCGGAGCCCACCCGGCCGGGGAGCTGGTCGGCGACCGGGTCCTCGACACCGTCCTCGGTGCGCTGACCGGGTTCCTCGCGGCGGCGCTCGTCACCAACCGGCGGGCGGCGGGCCGCGTCGAGCGTGCCCTCGAAGCCGCCGCACAGGCCCGGAGCGCTGCCGAAAGGGCGTACGCGGACCGGGCCCGCACCGGCCCCGCCGGACTCGACCGGGCGCGCCGCGCGCTGACCGCGCGCCTCGTCGAACTGCGCGAGGCCGCCGACATCGCGGCGGGGGAGTGGTGGCAGCGCGCCCTGCCCGAGCAGGAGGTTGTCGCGGCCGAGCGGGCCGGACACCGTACGCTCGCCGCGACAGCACAACGGCCGGGCCCGCCGGTCCGCGCCCCACGGACGCGGCGCGGCGCGGTGACCCCGGCCCCTGCGAACGGAGCAGCGTGACCGACGACATCGTGGCCTTGGTGGTGCGGCAGTGGCAGGCCGTCGACCCCGAGCTCGACACCGGCCCGATGGAGATCATCGGCCGGATCAACCGCTGCGCCGCCCTGCTCCAGCAGGCGGAGGACGCCCCGCTGCGCTCCGCCGGACTGACCCGCCCCGAGTTCGACCTCCTCGGCGCCGTCCGCCGTACCGCCCGGGAACTCACGCCGGGCGAGCTCGCCCGGGAGACCTTCTCCTCCGGCGCCGCCGTCACCAAGCGGCTGCGGGCCCTCCAGGAACGCGGCCTGGTGGACCGCCGGGGCGACGAGCGCGACCGGCGGGTCGCCCATGTCCGCCTCACCGACGAGGGCCGCGCCCTGGTCGACCGTCTGCTGCCGCAGCAGCTCGCGTACGAACGGGCGGTGCTCTCCGGCCTCGACGACGGAAGCCGCGATGAACTCGGCTCCCGGCTGGCCGAGTTGCTGGTGCAGTTGGAGGGGCGGATCGGCGGGGCGCGGCGCTGAGTGCTCCGTACGCCCCTGGCCGGGCCGGGTCAGGGCGGCGGTGCGGGCGCCGACAGCGCGGCCGACTCCCGTAGCCGCTCCGCCCGTTCGGCCAGCGCCGCGTCGCCCGACCGGTCCGCCGGAGCCGCGGCCACCAGGGCGAGCCGGTCCCGCCAGCTCGACCCGGCCAGGGCGACGGCGACCGTGGTCATGCCCGGGACGGACGCGCCCCGGCTGACCGCGTGACCCCTCCGCCGGATCACCGCCAGCTCGTCCAGCAGGGCCGTCCGCGAGGTGAGCGTGGCCGGGGTGAGCGCCTCCAGCTCCTCGTCCGGGTACAGCGCGCAGACCTGGTCCGCCGTCATGCGGGAGAGCAGCAGCAGCCCGCCCGAGCCCGCGTGGGCCGGGCCGGTCCGCCCCAACTCCAGCGCCACCCGCACCGGATGGGGCGACTCGCGCCCGTCGGTGACGATGACCTGGTCGCCGATGAGCGCCGCGCTCCACACCGTCTCCCCGGTCCGCCCGGCCGCGTCCTCCAGCACCGGCCCCAGCCGGTCGCGGGCCGCGCGGCCGAACCCGGCGGGCCGGCCGAGCCGCACCAGTTCGGGGCCCGCCGCGTAGCCGCGCCCCGACGTGTCCCGGATCGCGAACCCCCGGCTCTCCAGCGTGCTCAGCACCCGGTGAGCGGTGGACCGTCCGACGCGTAGGCGCTCGGCGGCCTCGGTGACGGTGAGGGTGTCATGGGTGAGGAAGAGCCGCATGGCGCGGAGCCCCGTATCCAGCGAAGCGATCGTGTAGTCACCTGTCGCCGTCATGCTTCCGCCCGCTCCCTGTCGTCACTCCGGGTACCCGCCGACGCCACCGCGGGGTGGCGCCGACCGCCATGATCCTCGCTGCGGCACCGCCCGCGCGGGGCGCTCGGAGGGTCCGGGGAATCTGCGGTCGTATACGCGTCAGCACAGTGATTTTCCGGGTCACCCGCCGAGTGTTCAGGAATCTGTTCCTTTCGATCCGGTTCGATCACCTGTGCCTCTGTCCTGTTCTGCGGTACGAAATCAACCATCACTCGGGAGAATTGACCGCGTATCACCTACCTCTGGCTACTTCCGTACCGTCAACCGGGACGTGGAGGGTGTGGCATAGCCCCTTTCCCGCCATCGTCACTCCCCGCGCACGCTCCACAGCGGTGAGTGGCGAAACTGGCGAGTGTATTCCTCTTCGCGGGCTCCCGCAGGGGGTTGGGTGAATATGCCGATCCCCTGTTCTGATCTGGCTAAGCTCACGCGCAGTGAAGTCGAGTTGATGCGAATTCGAGCACTTGTTCCTGAGTCTCCGCTCACGTGCGTATACATCCCGGAATCAACCGCCAGAGGGTTTTAGATGGTCCGTGTTGAATCACCGCCGACCGACAGAGAAGTCTCCGTCGTCCGCGTAGTCCTGCCGCCCGTGGTCCTGCTGGCCGGCGCCACCGCCGCCGGCGTGGCCCTGGTGGTCCCGGCCGCGCGGATACCAGTCGCCGTGTGCGGCGCGATCACCACGCTCGTGGTCGCCGTGCTCACCGTGGCGCTGCACCGCCGCAGGCGCGCCATGGCCGCCCAGCGCGCGGAGTACGAACAGCGCGTCGCCTACCTGGAACACCGCATCCTCAACCATGACTCCGAGACCGTGCGGCTCACCAAGGAGGTCATGCCCGCCGCCATCCGGCGCCTGCGGGTGGGCAACTCGCCCGAGGAGGTCATGCGCGACATCGTCGACGCGGACCCCGCCAACCGGCATCTGCCCAAGGCGCTGCGCGAGCAGATCTACCAGGTCCTCGAAGTCATCGACAACGAGGAAGCCCGGCGTGACTCCGCGCAGCGCGCCTTCGTCAGCGTCGCCCGTCGCGTCCAGGCGATCGTGCACCGCCAGGCCAGTGAGCTGCGGGAGATGGAGGACCACTACGGGCGCAACCCCGAGGTCTTCGACGACCTGCTCCGCATCGACCACGGCACCGCGCTGATCGGCCGGCTCGCCGACTCCATCGCCGTCCTCGGCGGTGCCCGCCCCAGCCGCCAGTGGCCCAAGCCCGTACCGCTGTTCAGCGTGCTGCGCGGCGCGATGTCCCGCATCCTGGAGTACCAGCGCGTCGATCTGCACTCGATCGCCAAGGTCGCCATCGTCGGCACCTCGGTCGAGCCGCTCATCCACGCCTGCGCCGAACTCCTCGACAACGCGACCCGCTACTCGCCTCCCCAGACCCGGGTGCACGTCACCGCGGTCGAGGTGCAGACGGGTATCGCCATCGAGATCGAGGACGGCGGCGTCAGCCTCAGCGAGGAGGCCCGCGCCCGGGCCGAGAACATGCTCGCCCAGGCCCAGGCCGGCATCAACATGAACGACCTCGGGGAGTCCCCGCGGCTCGGCATGGCCGTCGTCGGACGGCTCTCGCGGATGTACCAGCTCCAGGTGTCGCTGCGCCAGTCGGCGTACGGCGGGGTCCGCGCGGTCCTCATCGTGCCGCGCGACATGATCACCACCGGGCCCGCCCCGGGCATCGCCCACGGCATCGGCGCCACCTCGCGGCCCACCAGCTCGCTGGACATGTCGCAGCTCCAGCACGTGGTGCCGCCGCCCGGAAAGCGCAAGTCCAAGCCCAAGCCCGCCGCCACCGGCCCGGTTGCCTCCGTGGTCGCGGCGGCGCCCGCCGGTGCCCCCGCCGCGGCCGCCCGTCCGGCCACGCCCGCCGCGGCCATGGAGGACGACGTCCCGGTGGTCACCGAGTGGACCGAGAACGGACTGCCGCAGCGCCGCAGCCGGGGCCGCGCCCCGCTCGGCTCGCACAACCTGCCGCAGCAGCCCCCGCCGCCCCCCGCCCCCGTCAACGGGGGCCCGCCGAGCCGGGGCGGACACCCGGACGGTGGACACGGCGGCTCCGGCGGGCCTGCCGGACCCGGCGGGACCGGCGGCTCCGGCGCTTCCGGCGAAAAGCCGCCCGGCCTCTGGCTGGAGGCCTTCACCAAGGCCGTCAACGGCGTACCGCAGGAACCGAAGCACGGCGAAGACTCCGATGACGCGTGGGACAAGGGAGACCTGAAGTGATCCAGCAGCGGGGAAACATGGACTGGATGCTCAAGGAACTGGCCGACGACGTGCCGAGCATCCACCAGATCGTGGTGCTCTCCTCGGACGGGCTGCGCATCGCCATGCACGGCGGCGACCCCGATGTCGCCGACCGGCTGGCGGCCGCCTGCGCCGGGCTGCAGAGCCTGGCGGCCGCCGTGGCCACCGAGATCCCTTACAGCGACGGCCTGATGAAGCTCGTCGTCATCGAGGTCACCGGCGGCTTCTTCTACCTGATGGCGGCCGGGACCGGCGCGTACCTCGCCGTGCTGGCGGGCGAGACCGTGGACGCCGGTCTGGTCGGCGCCCGGATGCGGGACATGGTCGTGCGGATCGGCGCCCACCTGACCAGTCCGCCCCGCCACGGCGGGCAGTCCGGATGAGCGGACCCCGACGAGAACGCCGCAAGACCGATCCGGCGCTCAGCGATCCGGAACGGCTGTACGTGATCACCGGCGACCTCGACGACAGCGAGCGCGCCGCGCTCGACCTGGTCACGATGGTCGTCGCGCAGGCAGAGCCCTCGCCGACCTTCCAGCCGGAGCAGGCCGCGATCCTGCGGCTCTGTCAGGCGCCTTTATCGGTCGCCGAGATCTCCGCCTACCTCAGCCTGCCGTTCAGCGTGGTCACCTCGCTCCTGAGCGATCTCCTCGCGACCGAACTCATCGAGTCGCGAGCGCCGATCGTCCGCGCCACACTCCCCGACAGGTCCCTTCTCGAAGCGGTGATGCATGGACTTCAGAAGCTCTGACACGATCACCGGACCCCGCACCGAGGACGTCCTCCCCACCACGGCCACCGCCGCGGTGAAGGTCGTGATCGTCGGCGGGTTCGGCGTCGGCAAGACGACCATGGTCGGCTCGGTCAGCGAGATCCGGCCCCTGACGACCGAAGAGACCATGACCCAGGCCGGCGTCGGCGTGGACGACAACGCGGGGGTGGAGACGAAGACCGCCACCACCGTCGCCATGGACTTCGGCCGGATCAGCCTCAGCGAGGAGCTGATCCTCTACCTCTTCGGCACCCCCGGCCAGGAACGCTTCTGGTTCCTGTGGAACGGCCTCTTCGAAGGAGCCCTCGGCGCCGTCGTCCTCATCGACACCCGGCGGCTGGAAGTCAGCTTCGACGTCATCGGCCGGCTGGAGGAGCGCGGCGTGCCGTTCGTGGTGGCCGTCAACACCTTCCCCGACGCACCGCACCACCCGGTCGAGGCCCTGCGCAGAGCCCTCGACCTGCCGGACGAGGTCCCGATGATCGACTGCGACGCCCGGCTGCGGGCCTCCAGCCGCGATGTGCTGATGACCCTCATGCGCTATCTGCACAGCCTGGCCGTCCCGCTCGCCTGATGGGCCTCGGAGCGGTTCCGGCCGTTCGCCTCGCCTGTCCCGTGGGAGCGGTTCCGGCCGCTCCCGCCCGCCCGATGCCCGTCGGCCTCGGGACGGTTCCCGGCCGTCCCGAGGCCGGGAGCGCGCGCCGTTCCCCCGTCGCGCGCTCCCTCGTACACCCTGCCCACCTGCGCTCGCCCCTTGGCCGTCCTGATCCCTGGAGCCACTGTGACAACCCCCTTCCACCACGAGCCCGGCGCCGCCCCGCCGCCCCAGTGCCCGGCCCACAACCTCGGCACCGGCCCCGGCGGTCTGCGTCGGCTGTACGGCCCCGAGGCGGAGAACGACCCCGCCGGCCTCTACGACAAGCTCCGCGCCGAACACGGCACGGTCGCCCCGGTCCTGCTCCACGGCGACGTACCCGCCTGGCTCGTCCTCGGCCACAGCGAGAACCTGCACCTCACCCGGACCCCGTCCCAGTTCTCCCGGGACTCCCGGCGCTGGCGGGCCCTCCAGGACGGCAGCGTCGCCCCGGACCACCCGCTCGCCCCGATCTTCACCTGGCAGCCCGTCTGCGTCTTCGCCGACGGCGCCAAGCACGAGCGGCAGCGCGGCGCGGTCACCGACAGCATGGAGCGCATCGACACCCGCGGGGTGCGCCGCCACATCAACCGCTTCAGTAACCGCCTGGTCAACGACTTCTCCGAGAAGGGCAGCGCCGACCTCGTCACCCAGTTCGCGGACCATCTGCCGATGATGGTGATGTGCGCGATCTTCGGGATGCCCGAGGAGTACGACGAGCGGCTCGTCCAGGCGGCCCGCGACATGACCCGCGGCACCGAGACCGCCGTGGCCAGCAACGCCCACATCGTCGCCGTGCTGACCCGCCTCGTGGAGCGCCGCCGCGCCGAACCGGCCCCCGACTTCGCCTCCTGGCTGGTCGAGCACCCCGCCACGATGACCGATATCGAGGTCGTGGAGCACCTGCGCCTCATCCTCATCGCCGCGTACGAGTCCACCGCCAACCTCATCGCCAACGTGCTGCGCATGGTCCTCACCGACCCGCGCTTCCGCGCCCGGCTCAGCGGCGGCCACATGACCGTGCCCGAGGCGGTGGAGCAGACCCTCTGGGACGAGCCGCCCTTCACCGCCGTCTTCGGCCGCTGGGCGGTGGGCGACACCGAGCTCGGCGGCCAGCAGATCAAGGCGGGCGACGCCCTCCTCGTCGGCATCGCCCCGGCCAACACCGACCCCACGGTCCGCCCGGACCTCACCGCCAACATGGAGGGCAACCGTGCCCACCTCGCGTTCAGCGGCGGCCCGCACGAGTGCCCCGGCCAGGACATCGGCCGGGCGATCGCGGACGTCGGCGTCGACGCCCTCCTGATGCGCCTGCCGGACCTGGAGCTGGGAGTGCAGGAGAGCGACCTGCGCCGGGTGGGCAACATCATGTCCCGCCACCTGGTGGAGCTGCCGGTGAAGTTCGCGCCCAGCCCGCAGCAGAAGCTGGACTCCGACCCGCTCTCGGTGATGGCCCGCGCCGTCCGCCCGACGGGTGACTGGGAGATCTCCTCGCCCGCCCGTCCCGTCCCCGAGCCCGCGCACTCCCTCGCCGGGACGCAGCCCGCCCACGCCCCGGGCGCGGCGCCGCAGCCCCGCCCGGCCGTCGCTCCCGCAGCGGCACCCGCCGAGCCGGCGCCGGAAACCGCCGTGGTCCCGCAGCAGCGCCGTCCGGCCGCGCCCGCCCGGCTCTGGCAGGCCGTCTCCCGCTGGTGGAACGGTTACTGACCCGGTCCGGCGGCGGCACCGGACCCGTATGCGGGCTCCGGTGCCGCCGCCGACGTGCGCGGGGCGCACCCCCGTACCATCGAGCAGCGTGAAGCTGACAATTCTTGGCGGTGGCGGATTCCGGGTGCCTCTCGTGTACGGGGCCCTGCTCGGCGATCACGCCGAAGGCCGCGTCTCGCGGGTCACCCTGTACGACACCGACGCCGACCGGCTCACCGCCGTCGCCCGGGTCCTGGAGGAACAGGCACGCGGCATCCCGGACGCGCCCGCCGTCGTCGCCACGACCGAACTCGACGAGGCCCTGCGCGGCGCCGACTTCGTCTTCTCCGCGATCCGTGTCGGCGGTCTCGCCGGCCGGGCCGCCGACGAACGGGTCGCCCTGGACCTGGGTGTGCTCGGCCAGGAGACGGTCGGCGCCGGAGGCATCGCGTACGGGCTGCGGACCGTGCCCGTCGCCGTCGAGCTGGCCCGGCGCATCGCCCGGCTCGCCCCGCACGCCTGGACCATCAACTTCACCAACCCGGCCGGACTGGTCACCGAGGCCATGTCCCGCCACCTCGGCGACCGCGTCATCGGCATCTGCGACTCCCCGGTCGGGCTCGGCCGCCGTATCGCCCGGGTCCTGGGCGCCGACCCCGACAGGGCCTGGATCGACTACGCCGGACTCAACCACCTCGGCTGGGTACGGGGCCTGTACGTCGACGGGCGCGACGAACTGCCCCGGCTGCTCGCCGATCCGGAGCTGCTGGGCTCCTTCGAGGAGGGCCGGCTCTTCGGCCCGGAACTGCTCCGGTCACTCGGCGCGATCCCCAACGAATACCTGCACTACTACTACTTCAACCGCGAGGCCGTCCGCTCCTACCAGGAGGCCGAGCAGACCCGGGGCGCCTTCCTCCGCGACCAGCAGGAGGGCTTCTACGCCCGGATGCGGGAGCCCGGCACCCCGGCCCTGTCCACCTGGGACCGCACCCGTGCCGAGCGCGAGGCCACGTACATGGCGGAGAACCGGGACGTCGCCGGGGCGGGGGAGCGCGAGGAGAGCGACCTCGAATCCGGCGGCTACGAACAGGTCGCCCTCTCCCTGATGCGCGCCGTCGCCCGCAACGAGCGCACCTCGCTGATCCTCAACGTCCGCAACCGCACGGGCCTTTCGGTGCTGGACGCCGATGCCGTGGTGGAGGTGCCCTGCCTCGTCGACGCCAACGGGGCCCATCCGGTGGCCGTTTCGCCGCTCCCGTACCACGCCGTCGGTCTTGTCACGGCGGTGAAGGCCGTGGAGCGTACGGTGCTGGAGGCGGCGGAGAGCGGGTCGCGGGCGGCGGCGGTGCGGGCCTTCGCGCTGCACCCGCTGGTCGACTCCGTCGCGGTGGCGCGGCGGCTGGTGGACGGATACACCGAGGTCCACCCGCAACTCGGCTATCTCGACCGGCCGTAGGGGCCGAGAGAGCTGGAAGGCGCGGAGTCGGCCGGGCCGGAAGTGCCCTTGCCGTTCACCGGCAGGCACATCGGGGTCGGCCTCGTCTCAGATCTCCTCAAGGCGAGCAAGCCGATGCCCGCAGAGTCAGCTTCGAGTAATGCGATGAGGGCATGGTAGAGGGGGAGGTCATGGAGGAGAGAAGAGGAGACAGGTATGCCATTGGCCGCGTACAACTCGGACGACCCGGTGGGCACGATCGCCATGCTCGTGTTCGGAGCTCTGGTGGCCACTGTCGTGATGGTCCGGCAGAAGAGGAGGAGGAAGTAGCGGAAACGCGGACCGGGCGGGCACCCCCGACTGCCTCGGAGCGGTCCTCTCGGAGGAAGTGCCTGGCCTGGTGGATCACGCGCAGATCGGCGTACGGGATGCGTCCGGCGAGCGTCTCGCCGTCGTCGCGGTCAGGACGGCCCGGTGGCCGGCGCACCGCACTCGAGTTCTGAACGCTCCGAGCCTGACAGCCGTCTGTTTTTCGAGGCGGCGGCTGCGTGAGCAGCACCCACGGGCTACCGTGAGTATCGGCTCCGCGCATCGCTCCACAGCTTCCTGGGGGAAAAATGATCAAGCTGGGTCTACGTGTGGCGCATGCGGGGGTGTGGGCGTTAGGGAGCCTGTTCGCCGTGGTGGGTTGTTCAACGCCGGAAGCCGAGCAGACGGCAGCGAAGCCCTCCCCGTCACCCAGCCGTACGGTGCAGGCATGTTCTCTGCTCGACGTCGAGTTCGTCGGAGAAACCTTCATCCAGACCTACGAGCCTTTTGTCGGTACTCCTTTGGAGGAGGAGGTCGGCAAGCGGCCGTGGGGGTGCACCTGGGGCAGCCGCCTGAACTACGCCGCCGTCAGGGAAGTCGATCAGTCGCTCTATCTCAGCGTGGTCAAGGACCCGAAGGCAGAGCTTGTGTCTCAAGGCATGGCCGAACAGGATTCATACGGGGTGTGGCCGAAGGACGAGGAACAGGACATGCGGTTCGCCTTCACGGTGAAGTCCCGCTACTTCCTCTTCGACGTCGTCCCCTCCCGAGACGGCGAATACCTCCGAAACGAACAGAACCGCATAGGCCAGGACCTCCTGCGTGTCCTCATTCCCGGCATGGAAGAGGCACTGTGACACCACAAGATCGCATTCGTGGCTGGGGTCCACACGGCCTCAGGGGGCGGGGACGACGCTCCTGGCCCAGGTCGGTACCACGCCCACCACCTGGCAGACCATCAGGAAGAGCGGGATCGGCGGGGTGTACGGGGTGAGGCCGTCCGGCGAGTGGATCAGGCGGGGGCGCACGGCGGGGACGTCGGCGCCGTGGGCGTACGTCACCTGCTCGGGCCAGTCCAGGTCCAGGTCGGAGCCGGCCGGGACGATCCACCACCAGCGGTCCGCGTCGGCGAACACACAGCCGGCGCGCGGGAGATGGGACATCAGCCGGAAGCCGTGGAGCGCGGGTACGCCGACCGCGTCGCAGCCCAGGCTGGCCGTCATCGACGGCGGCAGCGACAACCGGACCCGGCCGCCCCGCGATTCCTCGGCGGCCTGCGGGCGCGGCGTGCCGAGCAGCCGGGACAGCGCGTTCCTCAGCATGGCTGCTCCACGCCGTGCGGGAGCTCCGCCCACACGATGCGCCCCGAGTCGTCCCCGGCGTCATGGGAGCCCCACGCGCTGCTCATCGTGTCCACCAGCAGCAGGCCACGCCCGTGCTCGTCGTCGGAACAGCGGCGCAGCCGGGGGCCGCCGGGCTGGTGCCCCTGGTCCTGCACGGCTATCCGCAGCCTTCTGCCGAGACAGCGCAGCTCACACACCACACGGGTGCTCGCGGTGTGCACGACCGCGTTGGTGACCAGCTCGGACACGATGAGAACGGCCGCGTCGTACACATCGCCGCCCAGCTTCCAGCTCTCCAGCCGAGCCCGGGTGAGCTGCCGCGCGCCGGCCACCGACTCGGGGTGCGCGGGCAGCGCGAAGCAGTAACGGAGCGCTTCCGTCCCGGGGCTGAGGTCCGTGAGCCGGGGGATGAGCGCACTGCCAGGTGCCACGACCGATTCCTCACAGTGGGGGCTGCGTCACGCTTCGTTCCCCGGTGTGCGAGGGAGCGGTCATGACTGAGCGAACTGGATCGACACCCAACTCTCCCCCTGACGGGGACACTTGGCAAGGGGCACTCTGAAATTTTCAGAGTGACTGTGTCGTTGGGGGCGCACGCGTGGCACACTGCTCGCAAAACAGCGCATGGGGAGGTCTGAAGTGAGCGAACCGCGGTCCGCCCCGACCGTGGGCCAGGTCGTGCTCGGCAAGCGCCTGCAGGATCTGCGGGAGCGCGTCGGCCTGACCCGCGACCAGGCGGCGAAGGTGCTCAGGGTCGCTCCCGCGACGATACGGAGGATGGAGACGGCCGAGGTCGGCCTCAAGATCCCCTACGTCCAACTGCTGCTGAAGGCCTACGGCATCGCCGACGACGAGGCCGAGGCCTTCGTCGACCTGGCCGAGGAGGCGAACAAGCCCGGCTGGTGGCAGCGGTTCCACGACGTCCTGCCCGACTGGTTCAGCATGTACGTCAGCCTGGAGGGCGCCGCGAGCCTCCTGCGCATGTACGAGCCGCACTTCGTCCCCGGGCTGCTCCAGACCGAGGACTACGCGCGCTCCGTGATGCGCACCGGAGCCGTCGGCCAGACCCGGCCCGAGGACATCGAACGCCATGTGGCCCTGCGCATGGAGCGCCAGTCGCTGCTCACCAAGGACGGCGCCCCCCGGCTCTGGGTGATCATGGACGAGACCGTCCTGCGGCGGCCGGTGGGCAGCCCCCAGGTGATGCGCGACCAGATCGACAAGCTGCTCGCATCCACCGAGCTGCCCCATGTCACCGTGCAGATCGCGGAGTTCGCGAGCGGCCACCACCCGGGCACCTACGGCCCCTTCGTCCTCTTCCGGTTCGCCGTACCCGAACTTCCGGACATGGTCTTCAGCGAGTACCTCACCGGAGCGGTCTACTTCGACGCCCGGCCCGAGGTGGCCTCGTACCTCGAAGTCATGGACCGTATGGCGGCTCAGGCCGCGACTGCACCACGCACGAAGGAAATCCTCCGGGACTTCCGCAAGGAGCTGTGATGAACCACATATACAACGGCATGCCGGCCGCCGACCTCGGCTCCGAAGGCTGGTACAAGCCCTGGAGCGGTGGCAACGGGGGCAACTGCATCGAGGCCATGAAGCTCGCGGACGGCCGGGTCGCGGTGCGCCAGTCCGCCGATCCGGACGGCCCCGCGCTCATCTACTCCAACGGCGAGATCGCCGCGTTCATCCAGGGTGCCAAGGCGGGCCAGGCGGATTTCCTTCTCACCTGAAGCAGCCACCTGGCGAAGCCACCTGAAGCAGCCACCTGGCAAAGCCATCTGACGCGCCACCACTTATCCTGTCCGACCCCAATCCATGGAGTGCGCCATGACCGGGCTAGACCCCCAGGCCATCGAGATCGACACGAGCAAGCCGCATCCCGCCCGGATGTACGACTGGTTCCTGGGCGGCAAGGACAACTACCCGGTCGACGAGCAGATGGCCCGCCAGCTTCTCCAACTGGACGCCCGGGGGCGGGACATGGCCCGGGTCAACCGCGCCTTCATGCACCGGGCCACCCGCTGGCTCGCCGAGAGGGGCGTACGCCAGTTCCTGGACATCGGCACCGGCATACCCACCGAGCCGAACCTCCACCAGGTCGCCCAGCAGACCGCCCCCGACGCGCGGATCGTCTACTGCGACAACGACCCGATCGTCCTCGCCCACGCGGCGGCCCTGCTGCGCTCCACCCCCGAGGGCGCCACCGAGTACATCCAGGCCGACGCCCGCAAGCCCGAGACCATCCTGGCCGAGGCCGGCAAGGTCCTGGACTTCGAGAAGCCGATCGCGCTCTCCCTGCTGGCCCTGCTGCACTTCATCGACGACGAGGACGGCGCGGCCGAGCTGGTCGACAAGCTCGTCGGCCAGCTCCCCTCCGGCAGCTACCTGGTGCTCTCGCACACCACCGGCGACTTCAACCCGGAGGGCGCCGCGCAGGCACGGGCCATGTACAAGGAGCGCGGGATGACCCTGCGCCCCCGCTCGCGCGCCGAGCTCACCGCCTTCTTCGACGGCCTGGAGCTCGTGGAGCCGGGCGTCTCGCTCTCCGCCGACTGGCGGCCGGAGCTCGGCGAGGTCATCGACGTACCGGGTGACGAGCCGATCCCGGGCTACGCGGGAGTGGCGCGCAAGCCCTGACCGCCCACCGGGCCGACACGCCCGTCAAGGGCGGCTGACGGACCGGGTGACGCCCGCGGCGATCGTCGTCGCGAGCAGCCACCCGGTCACGATCAGCAGATACGCCAGCCACTGGTACCACCCCTGCGGGTTGAACGCCTTCTCCTGGCCGAAGTCGACGATGGGCAGCAGCAGGTCCAGCGTGTAGAACAAGGGGCTGAATCCGGGAGCCTCGTCGTCCTTCAACGGGGCGGGGTGGTGCGCCGCGTATGCCACCGTCCCCACGAGCAGCAGCGAGAGCAGCCAGCCCGCCGCCCGCACCGGCCGGAAGCCGTAGCCCACGGCCGCGTCCTGGAGGTGCCCCCAGAGCCGGGCATAGGCCGGCAGGGTGCCGCGCCGCCTGCGCTCCTTGGCCAGGAGCACCGTACGGGCCGCGTCGTCGTCACCGATCCGCCGGTACGCCGCTGTCAACTGCTCGTACGCGAACGGCACATAGCCCTCCTCCTCCCGCTCCAGGAGCGGCAGCCGCCGGGCGGCGGGCAGATGGGGGAGGAGCGAGGTGTAGGTGAGCCCCTCCAGCCGGACCACCGACGGCCAGACCGACGGATCGGCGTGCAGGACGTCGATCTGCGAACGCCGCAGGTTCACCACGCCCTCGACCGGGGCCGCCTCCCGCAGCCACAGCTCACCCACGGTCATGCCGCTCGCCCGCAGGGCGATCCCGCCCGGGTGCGAGAGGCGGGCGTAGGCGAAGTTGAGCTGGCCCGGTATCCGGCAGCCCCGCAGGTTCACCCGTCCCCGTACCCGGACGCGCATGGCGTGCAGGTCCGAGCCGACCGTGAGGTTCTCCGCCTGGAGCGCGGTGCCGCCGGGGTTCCCCAGCGCGGAGTCGTCCAGCCGGATCTGCCCGGTGACGGCTGCCCCGTCGAGCCTGGTCTCGCCGTGCACCACCAGCCGGGGCCACCACAGGTCGTCCTCGACCACCGCGTGGTTCAGCCGCAGGACCGGCTCGTCCCGCTCGCCGGCCCCTCCGTCCTCGGGCACCCCGATCCGGGCGCCCTCCAGGACCAGGGCACCGGCGATCCGCGCGCCGCCGAGCCGCACCGGTCCGGCGATCCGGCAGCCGGCCAGCCGTACCGCCCCGTCGACCCGGACCGCCGTCGCGTCCAGCCCGGGGAGCACCGAACCGCTCAGGTCGAGCTGGCGCAACTGCGCCCCGTACAGGTCGGGCGTCTCGTCGAAGTGGCAGCCGGTCAGCAGCACCGCGCACTCCGCCACCGCGTAGCGCCCTCGGAGCGTCCCGGTGATCCGCGCCCCCGTCACCCGTAACGCCGCGACCTCGCCCGGCGTCCGCTCCTCGCCGAGCAGCAGGGAGCGCAGCACCTCGGCCCGTACCGTCCGCCCGGCGCCCCAGCCGGCGACGTTCTCGGGGTCGTCCGCCGATCCCGTACGGAAGTCGACGGGGGCGCCGCTCGCGAAGGCCTCCCGGACCCGGCGTTCGGCGGGTGTCAGCTCGTTGATCTCCACCGCCGGACCTTCACCCGTGGCCCCGAGGGGTGTCAACCCCCACCGTGAGCGGCCGTGTGGGGCCGGTGACGCGGGTCCCCGCCGACGCACGAGCGGGCCCGCCGCGGGGTCGAGGGGTGCGGGCCACCCGCCGACCGGGCCCCAGGCCACAATGGACCCATGTCACGACGCCCCTCCCGCCCCCGGCAGCCCGCCGCCCCGCAGGCCCCGCGCATCACCCCCGCCTCGCCCTGCCCCTGCGGCCTGACCGCGACGTACGGGGAGTGCTGCGGCCGCTTCCACTCCGGCAGCGCCGCCGCCCCGACCTGCGAGGCCCTGATGCGCTCCCGGTACGCGGCCTTCGTCGTCCAGGACGCGGCGTATCTCCTGCGCACCTGGCACCCCGAGACCCGGCCGCCGGGCGTCGACTTCGACCCCGCGATGCGCTGGATGGGGCTGGAGATCCTGGAGACCACCGAGGGCACCGCCTTCCACACCACGGGGACCGTCACCTTCCGCGCCCACTACACCGACGACGGGCGCCCCGACTCCCTCCGCGAGCACAGCCGCTTCGTCCGCCACGAGGGCGCCTGGGTCTACGCGACGGCGGTCTTCGTCGACTGAGACCGGGCGGCCGGCACGACCCCGTAAACCCTTTCCCACCAGGGCGGACGGTCTCGTACGATCCGCGCATGAACGACGACGAAGCGGCGGCGCCGTACGCCGTGCGGGAACGGTTCTGGCGCGGCGAGCACCTGGCCTTCACCCCCATGGAGCCGGACGACGCAGAGCTGATCCAGCACTGGCGCGCCGACCCGGTCGCCGCCCAGGGGATCGGGGTCTGGCCCGGACCGCTCCACGATCTCCGCGAACGGCTCGTCTCCTACATCGAGGACCGGGACCGCGACGACTTCCTCATCCTGCTCCCGGACGACACCCCCATCGGCCACGTAGCCCTCACCGACGAGGACTTCGTCGACGGCACCGCCGAGGCCTACCTCCTGCTCGCCCCCGAGCACCGCGGTCAGGGCCTCGGCGCCGACGCGCTCACCGCCCTCACCGACCTGGCCTTCGGCGAGCTGCCCCTGCACCGCGTGGAAGCCGTCACCCACACCGGCAACGCCGCCTCCCTCGCCACCTTGAAGAAGGCGGGGTTCACGCAGGAGGGCGTACGCCGGTCCTCCTGCCTGCACCGGGGCCGCCGTCACGACAACGCGCTCCTCGGCCTGCTCCGTACGGAGTGGGAGGCGCAGACCCGCCCCCGGGCCTGGGACCACGTCTGACCCGAGGGATCAGGCCGGTGCCCCCACCCGGGCGGAGCCGCCCGGGTGCGGGGCCGGAGACAGCTCCTGGGCCAGGTCCTCCGCCAGGAGCCGCTTCGCGATCATGTCCACGGCGATGCGGAGCTGGGCGTCGTCGGGCCGGGCTCCGTCCTCCGCGAGCCGCTCGTTGAGCCAGCGGCCCCAGGCGTCGGAGATCACGGCCGCCTCGCGCCGGCCCGCCGCCGTATGGGAGAAGATCCGGCCGTCCCCCGACAGATAGCCCTCCTCGATCATCCGGTCGAAGACGGGCACCAGCACCTCCGGCGGGATGCGGTGCCGGGCCGCGATGAGCCGGAGCCCCGCGTGGCCGACCAGCCGGGTGAAGAGGTCCACCTGCATAACCGCCCACGCCCCCGCCATGTCCAGCCGGGTGTCGGAACCGGCGGTGATCCGCCGGGCCGTGTCCGGACCGGCGCCGTGCAGGATCTGGGCCACCGCGATCTCCAGGAGCTTCTCCGAGTCGCCGCTGCCGGGCTGGGCGAAGCCGTCACCCATGTCCGTGGAGGCGAGCCGGGCCGAGTCCCGCAGCTTCACCTCCTTGAGGAACAGCGCGACGACGAAGCCGATCAGCGCCACCGGCACCGTCCACAGGAACACGGTGTGCAGCGTCTGCGCGTACGCCTGGGCCAGCGGCTCCACCTGGGCGGCCGGCAGCGCGTGCAGGGCCTGCGGGCTCTCCGAGGCCCGGGCCAGGACCGCCGGGTCGCCGCCCGCCGCCACCGCCTGGCCGACCCCGTCGGCGAGGTTGGGCTTGAGGGCGTTGGCGTAGATCGTCCCGAACACGGCCGTGCCGAAGGCGCTGCCGAGCGTACGGAAGAACGTCACGCCCGAGGTCGCCGTACCCAGGTCCGCGTAGTCGACGGTGTTCTGCACGGCGATCGTCAGCACCTGCATGGCCAGCCCGATCCCGAGCCCCAGCACCACCATGTAGAGCGACTCCACCCACACCCCGCTCTCCGGCCCCATCCGGGACAGCAGGAACAGCCCGGCCGCCATGACCAGCGTCCCGACGATGGGGAAGACGCGGTAGCGGCCCGTCCTGCTGACCACGGTCCCGCTGAAGATCGAGGCGACCAGCAGGGCGGCGACCAGCGGCAGGGTCCGCACGCCCGAGAGCGTCGCCGAGTCCCCGTCCACGTACTGGAGGTAGGTCGGCAGGAAGATCATCGAACCCAGCATCGCGAAGCCCACGATGAAGCTGAGGATGGAGCAGACGGTGAAGACCGGGTTCCGGAACAGCCGCATCGGCAGCATCGGTTCCTTCGACCGCGTCTCCACCCGGCAGAACAGCGCCAGGGCGATGATCCCGGCGAGGAACAGGCCGATGATCATGGGCGAGCCCCAGGCGTACTCGTTCCCGCCCCAGCTCGTCGCGAGGATCAGCGCGCTCGCCCCGACGGCGACCAGCGCGATACCGGAGTAGTCGATGACCGGCCGTCCGGCGGCCTTCACCGACGGGATGTTACGGGCGGCGGCGATCACCACCACGATGGCGATCGGTACGTTGACGTAGAACGCCCACCGCCAGGTCAGATGGTCGGTGAAGAGCCCGCCGAGCAGCGGCCCGATCACCGTCGAGATCCCGAAGACCGCCCCGATCGCGCCCTGGTACTTGCCGCGCTCGCGCAGCGGGATCACATCGGCGATCAGCGCCATTGACGTGACCATGAGGCCGCCGGCGCCGATGCCCTGCATCCCGCGCCAGATGATCAGCAGCAGCATGTCCGAGGCGAGGCCGCAGAGGAACGAGCCGGTGATGAAGACGACCGCCGAAACCTGGAAGACCAGCTTCCGCCCGAACAGGTCACCGAACTTGCCGACCAGCACGGTGGCGACCGTCTCGGCGAGCAGATACGCGGTGACCACCCACGACATGTGCTCGGCCCCGCCCAGGTCCGAGACGATCGTCGGCAGGGCCGTGCCGACGATCGTCTGGTCCAGCGCCGCCAGCAGCATGCCGAGCACGATCGTGGCGAAGACGATGTTGCGCCGCCGCCGGTCGAGGACGGGCGGCGGCGCGGCGGCACTCTGCGCGGCGGGGGCTTGCTCGCTGGCAGTGGTCACCTCTGCACCCTCACACCGCCGTCCGCCGCCCGCATGCGGGGACCGTCCGGACGGGCGTCAGCCGATCAGCGAGGCGACCGACGCCTTCAGCCGCGCCACGAACGCCTCCCGGACCTCCGCGTCCACCCGGTCGAGCGAGAGGTAGGGGTTGAGGTCCTCCAGTTCCACGAGGAGCAGCTCACCCTCCTCCGTACGGCAGGCATCGACCCGCTGGATGCCGTGGTCGAGCGCGTTCCACTCGATGAAGCGCCGTGCGAACGCCAGGTCCTCGGCGCTCGCCGCGTACGGCTCCAGCACCCACCGCCGCTCGGGGTCCGGCGCGTACAGCGCGTACTGGAAGTCGGCGTCCACGAAGTAGAAGGACACCTCGTAGCGGAAGTCGATCCGGGGCTGCACGAGCAGCACCCCCTCGCCCTCCCCCTCCAGCTCGCCCGCGACCTCCTCCCCGCCGACGAACCGCAGCCCCACCGAGTCCGCCCCCAGCCTCGGCTTGACCGCGTACGCCCCGGCCTCGGGCAGCAGCCCCAGATCCGCCGCCCGGTCCACCGTCGGGATCACCGGGAACCCGGCCGAGCTCAGCTCCACCAGATACCCCTTGCCCGCCATGTCCCCGCGCCCGTCCAGCGGGTTGTGGACCGGCACCCCCAGCTCCAGCGCCCGCGCGCGGAACGCGTCGTACGCCTCCCGGTAGTGCAGGACGGGCCCGCTGTTGCGTACGAGGGCGAGGTCGAAGCGGTCCAGCAGCGCGGCCGCGTCCCGGGGGTGGCAGAGCGCGACGTCGAACGCCTCGCGCAGCCGGGACGCCAGGAAGATGTCCTCGTCGCAGTAGCGCCGGCCGCGCGCCTCGTAGCCGAGGTCGGTGACGAGGAGGACGGCGGGGCGGCGGGCGCCGGCGGGGGCGGTCATGGCTTCTCCGGGGTGAGCGCTGGGACGGACGCCCACTATCCCCGACGCCTGTCCACGGGCCGCCGCCGGGCTACGAGAACGACCCCGGCCCCACCGCCAGCCGCGGGTGGTGAGCGGCCAGGACCTTGTTGGCGCGGGCCAGCTCGGCGAGGGCCTGCTCGCGGTCGGCCTGGTCCTCGATGCCCAGCCGGGGTCCCCGGAACCTGCGGACCTCACGGGCCGCGCAGTCGGCCTCGAACTCCGTCTCCAGGATGTGCGGCGGGATGCACGAGCCGATCAGCGCGGCGACCCGGTCCGGGATCGGCACGGGGACGAGGAGGTGCGAGGCGGTCATACGGTGTTCCCTCTCGGATGGTCTGCCAGGAGGCGGTACGTGGGTGCTGCCGCCGGATGAGCGGCAGACCCCTCCTTGTGTACGGGACGCGGTTCCGGGTTTCTCGTCGGAGACGTCTCCGTGTCGCAACCGTTTGGGACTGACCGTCTATTTCGCCTTACGCGCGAGTAAGTTGACCTGTCGCGCCGAACATGATCCGGATCAGGAGGATGAGTCGGCCGAGCGCGTGCGCAGCCGTAACGCACGCAGCACGGCCTCGGTCGCGAAACGGCTTTCCGGGTCGACGAGTTGATCACCGAAGATGGTCTCCAGGCTGCGCATGCGGTAGCGCACGGTCTGCGGGTGCACATCGAGCAGTTCGCCCATCTGGGCCGCCGTGCCCCGGGTGTCCAGCCAGATCCGCAGCGTCTCGATCAGCCGCTCACGGCGGGTGGTGCTGATGCCCGCCACGGCAGCCAACTCCCGCTGGGCGAGCTGGTCGAGCAGGGCGGGGTCGGAGAGCAGCCACAGGGTGATGAGGTGGTCCTCGCAGCGGATCAGCGGGGCGTCGTCGATCACGCCGGAGTCGACGAGCTCCAGCACCCGGCGGGCCCAGCGGATCGAGTCGCAGGCCAGGGCGGTCGGGACGGTCAGCCCGATCGCCGCGCGGGCGGCCGGGAGGGCCTGTTCCAGCATGGATCTTCGGGCGTCGTTCAGGGGGCCGGGCACGAGTAAGTGCGGCTGGGGGTCGCTGAGATCGAGGAGGAGGTCCCGGTCGGCGCCGAGCCGGTCGAGGGCGGCCGGGGCACGGAGGGCGACCAGGGTGACCTCGTCGGGCAGCGTCCAGCCGGTCTGCTCGCAGAGGTCGGCGATGGCGCTGCGGGGGGCGGGGCGCCCGGCGAGGATGAGGTGGAGCAGGCGCCGGCGCAGCGCCTCGCCCTGCTCCCCGGACTGCGACTGGACCTCCAGGAAGCCCTCGCGGGACAGCGATTCCAGTTCGTCGACATAGGCGAAGAGCGCGTCGGCGAAGCTGAGCATCAGGGTGGGGGAGAGGTGGTAGCTCTGCCCCACCTTCTTGGCCCGCCGCAGCGCCACCCGCGCGCCGAGCCGGTAGGCGCCCTGGAGGGTGTCCATCGTCCGCCCCTCGTACGCCTCGAACCGCCCGAACCGCCGGCACATGTCGTCCCGCAGGGTGGTGGAGGCGGTGGGCTCGGCCACCAGGTCGACGAAGGAGGCGAGGCTCTGCTCGACGCCCACCCGGATGGCCTGGCCGTTGGGGCCGTCCAGCAGCCGGGCGTATTCCGGATAGGCGCGGGTGACCTCCACACCGATTTCCTTGATGAGGCTGGGGAGTTCGGGCCGCATGATCGCGGCGAATTCCTGGGGGAGCGGCCCCAGGGGGTCATCGGTGTCCAACGGCTGTATGAGGTGTGCCATGCCAGGTCCCCTCTGCTCTCGGCGCCCGGTGGTAGGGGTGAGACGGCGAGGGAAAGCGCTCCCACGAACCGACAGGTGTGTACCAAGTCCGCGACGAAGATAGACCACGGAACAGGCACTGCACACCACTTGGACAAGATCGGGGTGCAGGGGGCACGCATCGTGTCGACGCGGTGGGACTGACGCGCAGGTCGGACGGTACTGCGCGCTTTCGGACAATGAATTTCGGCCGCATGCTCCGGCGGTGACAAGAGCCGCGACCAGGGTCATCGCGTCGGCCGGGGCCGCTCCCGACGGGCACGGGGGGCCGGGTTCCGGTGGCCGATCCGTATTTCGGCGCCCGCGGATGCGCATTCCTTGATAAAGGGGTGACCCTCGGTTACTCACTTACGGATCAAAAGCAGGGCCACGCAAAAATTCTTGGCCGGACGGATTGTGTGGCTGTGTTTCCCGCGAGTAACATCACGCTTCGTTCAATTCGGACATGAAATCTGCCCGAAATTTGACGCTCAGATCTTCCTCCCCCGGATCCACCCCGCGGCTCCATCACCGCCGACGAATGCGTCGTGGTGCGGGCAGGCGTCGGAGAACCGGTCAACTTCGCGCACGAGGCCGCAACCCGGCGGCCCAAAGAGGGGACGACATGAGATCCGTTTCCAACCGCACCCGCATAGGGCTGCTCGCGGCATTCACCGCCTTCAGCGCCGTGCTCTCCACCGGTTCGGCCGCCGCGGCGACCGAACTCAACGGCGACTGGGCGCCGTTCGACCGCTGCCCGGTGGACGCGCCCGCCATGCTCGCGGCGGACGGCATCACGAATATCGCCACCTGTATCTCGTCCAGCTCGGTCACCGGCTCCATCACGCTGGGCAAGAGCCAGGTCCCCACCGGCAACAGCGATCTGCAGCTCGGCGTCATCCAGCACAGCAACGGCACCACCACCCTGGTGGCGCCCCCTGAGGGCGCGCTCACCGCCGACCCGGCCGTGGTCCCCGGGGGGCTGCTCGGGCTGATGTGCCCGAGCGCCATCCCCTTCGTCTCCGCGATCTGCCGCCAGTTGACGGACAACAACCTCAACCGGATCACGGCCACGATCGAACCGGCCGGTGCGCCGAGGGACTTCAACATGGTGGCGGCCTTCTCCACCGGTGAGCCCATCCTCACCCTGCCGGTCCGCATCCACCTGAGGAACCCGTTCCTCGGCGACAAGTGCTACATCGGCACCACCGCCAACCCCGTGCTCCTGAAGCCGCAGAACCTCAACGCGCCGACCCTCTCCCTCCAGCGGTTCGCGGCCGACGGAACCCCGGACGAGGAGGGCGAGATGGGCCGTTACACCTTCGCCGGCGCCGACCAGGGCGATGCCACGTTCGCCGTCCCGGGGGCGAGCGGCTGCGGAGCCGGACTCCTGGACTGGGCGGTGAACCTCAAGACCGGTATCCCCTCGGCCGCCGGGAAGAACGGCGTGAAGCTCAACGACACCTCGACCTACTTCGGCAGCCCCTACGACCCGGCCGGCCTGGCGCCGAACGAGGGCAGGAAGCTGTCGGAATTCTGGCACTCCGCGAAGCGGTAGCGGCCGACGCCCTCCATTACCCCGAGGGCCTTGCGGAAACGGCAGAAGGAGGTGGTGAGACAGCCGCCCGACCGCTCCTCGGCGAAGGCGGGAAAGAAGGAGCCGCGCCTTCTCCAGTCCAGTTCGAAGCGTGCCGCCCGGATTTCCCGGGCGCGCGTCCACTCGTATCCCCAACGGGACAAGAAAAGGGAGTCATTCCATGATCAAGCGATCCGGTGTACTGACCGCCATAGGTGCCGCCGTGGCATCCGTCGCGCTTGCCGCTCCGTCGGCCATCGCCGCCCCGACGAGCTGGACCATCACGCCGACCGGTGCCTTCACCGGCAGCGCCGGCGTGACCGTCCTGACCGACAACAACGGCAACAAGATCCAGTGTGCGACCTCCGCCGCGTCGGGCTCGGCCCCCACGTCCCCGGTGGCCGGCTCCCCGGCGCAGCTCGCGTCCATCTCGGCGATCTCGTTCAACTCGCCCTGCACCGGGCCGTTCAGCTCGACGTGGACCGTGACCACCACGGTCCCGTGGCAGATCTGGGGTCTCGACTACGCGGCGGGTGCCGGCACCAACTCCACCGGCCAGGTGACCGGTGAGATCAGGGCGATCAAGGCGAAGGTGACCGGGAGCAGCCTGCTGGGCCCGTGCACCTTCGACGTCACCGGCAAGGTGGCGGCCAAGTACAACAACCCGAGCGCCGGCGGGAGCAACGGCACGCTGAACACGGCGGGCGGCGGTCTCACGCTGGCCATCGCCAACAAGGTCGGCGGTGGCTGCGGCATCGTCGGCGCCACCGCCAGCTTCCAGGGCCTCTACACCATCAAGAACACGGCCACCGGCAAGTCCCCGGTCATCAGCGGCTGATCCACCGCCCCTGATGCGCAGTACGTGAGCGTGGTGCCCGGCCGTGCGCCCTCGGCGGCCGGGCACCTCCGTGCTTTTCCACTCACTCGCCGACAACGCCGCGGCCCGGAATTTATCATCACCTGCCAAGAACCGTGCCCGGGTGAAATCTTGGAATTCCCGGCTCTTCCCAGGCGGCCGATCACGTGCGTACCGTACCGGTCGGTAGGAGGATCATTCCGCGTCCGCCCGAAAGGCCGTTGTCGAGAAGTGGACCCCATGTGGCGGCCATCGAACCGATGGGCCCGCGCGCGCCGGAAGGACACCATCCGCATGACCGTCGATGTACGCGCCGCGGCGAGACGACCTCTCCATCTCGCCGTGGGCGGGGCGCTCGTCGTCGCCACCGCGCTCATTCCGAGCGCCGAATCGGTGGCGGCCGATCAGACCTCCGAGGTCACCCTTCCCTATACCTGTCCATTCCCTTCCGGCCCGGAGAAGGTGGAGGTCGCCGTCAAGGCGGTCCTCCCCGTCTCGGCCCGGACGGAGGAGACGATCCGTCCCGGTGACGTCTCCGTCGACGTGAGCCTGGCGCGATCGGCGCTGACCCAGTTCACCGCACTGGAGGCCGCCACCCTGTCGGCCGTCGCCGAGCTGACCGTACGCAACACCGTCGGCGAGCACACCGCCGACGCCTCCTGGCAGCAGCTCGAAGCGCCCGCGGTCACCCTGCCGTCGGAAGGCTCGGAAGGCTCGGAAGGTTCGGAAGGTTCGGAAGGCTCGGAAGATTCGGAGGGTGAGGACGAGGACGGCGTGGTGCTCGCCGCCACCGGAGACGTCCCCACCGTCGCGTTCGGCAGCCCCGGACGCGCGACGATCACACCGGCCGCGCTCAGCCTCACCCTCGCCTCCTTCACCGAGGACGGCGCCCCGACCACGCCCCCGGAGCTCACCGTCCTCTGCGAGAGGGCCGACGACGAGGAGCGGCCTCTCGCCGAGATCACCGTCCGCGACAGCGTCGGCCCGACGGCCCCCTCGCCCGGCCCGACCGGTCCCGTGCCCGGGAAGGAGGCGCCGACCGAACCGCCCGAGCAGCCGTCCCCGCCGGCCCCCGGCCTCGACCCGGACGCCCACCGTAAGATCGACGACCTCACCGAGGAGCGGCTCGACGCCCTCGACGACGCGGACCCCGGAAGCTGCCCGATCGAGATCCCGCCCGAGTGGGTGATGACCACCGCGGAGACGTACGCCGCCGGGTACGCCAACGCCGTGAAGCTGGACGGGGCGGCGGCGCTCGGGCCCGCGTTCATGAAGGTCGTCCTGAACAAGCGGTACATCAACGACTCCTGCGCCTCGACCGTGGACGTCACCTCCGAGGTGGAGTTCGCATACGAGGGCAAACGGCAGCTCCCGCCCACGCAGGCGACCTTCCTCAGTTACGGGTTCATGCCGACGACCGCCACGATGGTCCTTGAGCAGGTGGGGCCACCCGCCGTCGTCCAGACCCACACGGTCACCAACACCCCGACCTACCCCGAGGAATCGACGGTCACCGCCCAGCTCTCCATGCGCCTGTACGACGTGAAGGTGAACGGCGTACCGCTGGACGTCGGCCCGAACTGCCGCACGGAACGCTCCTTCGAGCAGGTCCTCAAGGGGTACGGCCAGAGCTATCCGCCGGCCGGCTACCTCGTGGCGACCGGCGGGAATCTGACCGGTTACGCGCACATCCCGCCGTTCAAGGGGTGCGGTGTCGGCGAGAACCTCGACCCGCTCTTCACCTCGGCCATCTCCAGCGTCGGCAAGAAGGCCGACAACTACACCAAGATGACGCAGGCCCCGCTCTGCGTGGCGACCAACCCGGACGGGCCCGACTGCCCGCCGAAGGTGCCCAAGCCCGAGCGGTGAGACGTACCGCCGGTGAGACGTACCGCCGGTGATCTGAGCCGACCCCCGCAGCCCTTCCGGTTCTCACCCGGCCGGAAGGGCTGTTCGGCACGGAATGATGCCGTCCGTCGCGCGGAGAACTCATCACCGATTAATAGGTTTGGCACCCGGACCACTCACTCGGAAACAAGTAATCCGGACACCGCGATCACGCCGGAGAAAGTTTCGTATCCAGTATTGCGAACTAAGGTTACCGAGCCGTAGCGTCCCGGGTGAGCGGCCCGAAACCCCTCCGTACCTGCTTGTTTTCCGACCGTCGGAGCGCTGACAGATGACAGAAGTCACCACCACTTCGAA
Source organism: Streptomyces cyaneofuscatus (assembly GCF_042718795.1). Taxonomy (GTDB): domain Bacteria; phylum Actinomycetota; class Actinomycetes; order Streptomycetales; family Streptomycetaceae; genus Streptomyces; species Streptomyces cyaneofuscatus_A. Next base: position 39,759 of record NZ_JBHXOX010000033.1, on the reverse strand, counting down.
GGAGGGCCGATGGGAATCGAAGTAGTCGTCGAGGGCCTGACGAAGTCCTTCGGCAAGCAGAACATCTGGCAGGACGTCAGCCTCACCCTGCCCGCCGGTGAAGTGAGTGTCATGCTCGGCCCTTCCGGCACCGGAAAGACCGTGTTCCTGAAATCCATCATCGGACTGCTGAAGCCGGAACAGGGCCGCGTCCTCATCAACGGCGTGGACATGGTGAACAGCTCCGAGCGCGACATCATGGAGACACGGAAGCTGTTCGGCCTCATGTTCCAGGACGGGGCCCTCTTCGGTTCGATGTCCCTCTTCGACAACATCGCCTTCCCGCTGCGCGAGCACACCCGCAAGAAGGAATCCGAGATCCGCCGCATCGTCATGGAGCGGATCGACATCGTCGGACTGCTCGGCGCCGAGGGGAAGCTCCCCGGCGAGATATCCGGCGGCATGCGCAAACGCGCCGGCCTCGCCCGCGCCCTCGTCCTGGACCCGCAGATCATCCTCTGCGACGAACCGGACTCCGGACTCGACCCGGTGCGCACCGCGTACCTCTCGCAGCTCCTCATCGACCTGAACGCGCAGATCGACGCGACGATGCTGATCGTCACCCACAACCTCGACATCGCGGCGACCGTCCCCGACAACATGGGGATGCTGTTCTGCCGCAACCTCGTCACCTTCGGGCCGCGCGAGGTGCTCCTCACCAGCGACACCCCGGTCGTCTCGCAGTTCCTCGCCGGACGCCGCGAGGGACCCATCGGGATGTCCGAGGAGAAGGACGCCGCCACCCTCGCGGCCGAGCAGCAACGTAGCGACTCCCTCGGCACCACGGCCACGATCGCCGCACCCCGCACCGTCGTCCCGCAGTTGGAGCCCTCGCCCGGCATGCCGGTACGCCAGGGGGCGCTGCGCCGCCGTGAGCGGGTCATGGCGATGATGGGCCAACTGCCGGAGGCCGCCCGTACGGCCATCCTCAACAGCTACGCCCCGGCCGCAGGGGGTGCGCGAGCGTGACCGCCCCGATGCCGGTGCGGCCGCCCGAGCCGCCGGAGAAGACCCCACCGACTCCCAGGGTTCCGGAGCAGCGGCGCCCCAGCCGGCTGCTCGCCCCGCTCCGGGAGACCGGGAAGCTGTTCGCGCTCGGCATCGCGGTGGGCCGCGCCATCTTCCGCAGGCCCTTCCAGTTACGCGAGTTCATCGAGCAGTTCTGGTTCGTCGCCAGCGTCACGATCCTGCCCGCCGCCCTCGTCTCCATCCCGTTCGGCGCGGTCATCGCCCTCCAGGTCGGCTCGCTCACCCAGCAGCTCGGCGCCCAGTCCTTCACCGGCGGCGCCAGCGTCCTCGCCGTGATCCAGCAGGCCAGCCCGATCATCGTGGCGCTGCTCATCTCCGGCGCCGCGGGCTCCGCGATCTGCGCCGACCTCGGCTCCCGCAAGATCCGCGAGGAGCTCGACGCGATGGAGGTCATGGGCGTCTCGCCCATCCAGCGCCTCGTCGTCCCCCGGGTCCTCGCCACCATGCTCGTCGCCGTCCTGCTCAACGGCCTGATCTCCGTGGTCGGCACGCTCGGCGGCTACTTCTTCAACGTGATCATGCAGGACGGCACCCCGGGCGCCTACCTCGCCAGCTTCTCCGCCCTCGCCCAACTGCCCGACCTGTACGTGAGCGAGCTCAAGGCCCTCATCTTCGGCTTCATCGCGGGCATCGTCGCCGCCCACCGCGGCCTCAACCCGCGCGGCGGCCCCAAGGGAGTCGGCGACGCGGTCAACCAGTCCGTCGTCATCACCTTCATGCTCCTGTTCTTCGTGAACATGGTCCTCACGGCGATCTACCTCCAGATCGTCCCCGCGAAGGGCGGCTGAGACAGATGGCGATGCTCAGCTGGCTCGACCGATCGGGTGACCAACTCACCTTCTACATCAGGGCCCTGGTCTGGATCCCACGCACCCTGCGCCGCTACCTCAAGGAGGTGCAGCGGCTGCTGGCCGAGGTCGCCTTCGGCAGCGGCGGACTCGGCGTCATCGGCGGCACCATCGGCGTGATGGTCGCGATGACGCTCTTCACCGGCACGGTCGTCGGCCTCCAGGGGTACGCGGCGCTCGACCAGATCGGCACCTCGGCGTTCACCGGGTTCATCTCCGCCTACTTCAACACCCGCGAGATCGCGCCTCTGGTCGCCGGGCTCGCCCTCTCCGCCACCGTCGGCGCGGGCTTCACCGCCCAGCTCGGCGCGATGCGCATCAACGAGGAGGTCGACGCCCTGGAGGCGATGGGCGTGCGCTCGATGCCCTACCTCGTCACCACCCGGATCATCGCCGGGGTCGTCGCGATCATCCCGCTGTACGCGATCGGGCTGCTCTCCTCGTACATCGCCTCCCGCTACATCACCATCCTCTTCAACGGCCAGTCGGCGGGCACCTACGACCACTACTTCAACCTCTTCCTCTCCCCGGACGACGTGCTGCTGTCCGTGCTCAAGGTGCTGATCTTCAGCGTGCTGGTGATCCTCGCCCATTGCTACTACGGCTTCCACGCCACCGGCGGCCCCGCCGGGGTGGGGGTGGCGGTCGGCCGGTCGGTGCGCAACGCGATCGTGCTCATCAGCGTCACCGACTTCTTCCTCTCCCTCGCCATCTGGGGCGCCACGACGACGGTGAAGGTGGCCGGCTGATGAGTCCACGTGGCACGCGAACCGTCCGCCGCAGAGCCGCCGGAGTCGCCTTCCTGCTGGTCCCCGCCCTCCTGGTGTGGGTCTCGGTATCCGTGTACGACAAGGACTTCACCGACGACGCCACCGTCACCGTCCGCACGGGCCCGGTCGGCAACGAGATGCACGACAACGCCGATGTGAAGCTGCGCGGAGTCGTCATCGGGCAGGTCAGGTCCATCGCCACCGACGCCGAAGGCGCCCGCCTCACCCTGGCCATCGACCCGGACAAGCTGGACCGCATCCCCGCCGACGTCACCGCGCAGATGCTGCCCACCACCCTCTTCGGCCAGCGGTTCGTCGCCCTCGTCCCGCCCCGCACCCCCTCCACCCGCACCCTGAGCGCCGGCGCGGTGATCCCGCAGGACCGCTCCAGCAACGCCATCGAGCTGGAGGAGGTGCTGAACAACGTCCTGCCGCTGCTCACCGCCGTGAAGCCGGAGAAGCTCTCCGCCACCCTGAGCGCTGTCTCCACGGCGCTCGAAGGGCGCGGCGAGAAGCTCGGCGAGACGCTGACCACGCTGGACGCCCACCTGAAGAAGTTCAACCCCCAACTCCCCACGCTCAACGAGGACATCAAGCAGCTCGTCAAGGTCAGCACGCTCTACGCGGAAGCGGCCCCGGACGTCCTCGACGCCCTCACCGACGCCACCACCACGAGCGGCACCCTCGCCGAACAGGAGTCCCAGCTAGCCGCGTTGTACGGAACGACCACCGCTTCCGCGCGCGATGTCACCTCCTTCCTGCGGGAGAACAAGGAGAACCTCATCCGGATCTCCTCCTCCGGCCGCCCCACGCTCGAACTCCTCGCCCGGTACGCCGACTCGTTCCCCTGCACGCTGCGTACGGTCGCCGGCTTCGTGCCCGCCATGGACAAGGCGCTCGGCAAGGGCACGAACGAGCCAGGCCTGCACGTGAGCGTCAAGTCCGTTCCCTCGCAAGGGAAGTACGTCCCCGGGAAGGACACTCCGGTCTACAACGCCACCGGCGGCCCGCGCTGCTACTCGGTGCCGTACGTCGGCAAGGGCGGCGCCCCGACCGCCGACAACCGCCGGGCCACCGACGTCACCGCACCGCCCCCGGCCGCCCAGGACCCCGCGCTCGGCCTGCCCAACTCGCCCCAGGAGTCCCAGCTCGTCAACGAGTTGGTCGCCCCGTCACTGAAAGTCCAGCCGCAGACCCTGCCCGACTGGAGCAGCGTGCTCATCGGTCCGGCCTTCCGCGGTGCGGAGGTGAAGCTCAAGTGAAACGCCGCTCTCTCGCGGGACCGCTCACCAAGTCCCTCGTCTTCGTCCTGGTGACCGTCCTCGCCACCACCGTCCTCGGGCTCTCCATCGCCAACACGGGCGTCGGCGACACCACCACGTACAAGGCGCGGTTCACCGACGCCACCGGGCTCATCCCCGGCGACAGCGTCCGCGTCGCCGGGGTGAAGGTCGGCCAGGTCGAGTCCGTACGGGTCGCGGACCGCAGGGTCGCCGAGGTCACCTTCGGCGTACGGAAGGGGCGTACGCTCCCCGCCTCGGTGACGGCCTCCATCAAGTACCTCAACATGGTCGGCCAGCGCTATGTCGACCTGGACCGGGGCGCCGGGCCGGTCGGCCGGACCTTCGCGGCCGGGGCCACCATCCCGCTCGACCGCACCACCCCGGCCCTCGACCTCACCCAGCTCTTCAACGGCTTCCAGCCGCTCTTCGAGGGCCTGTCCCCTCCGGACGTCAACCAGCTCGCCGGCTCCATCGTCCAGGTCCTCCAGGGCGAGGGCGGCACGGTGGACTCCATCCTGCGCCACGTCGGCTCGCTCACCAGCACCGTCGCCGCGAAGGACAAGGTGATCGGCGAGGTGATCAAGAACCTCAACACGGTCCTCAGGACGGTCAACGACCGGGAGGCCGGGTTCGACGACCTCGTCGTCACCCTGGAGAAGCTGGTGTCCGGCTTCTCCGGCGACCGCAAACCGCTCGGTGAGGCCGTGACGGCGATGGGCGCCCTCACCACGGTCACCGCGGACCTCTTCCAGGACGGCAGGAAGCCCCTCAAGGAGAACATCCGCCAACTGGGTCGACTGAGCGACCAGTTGGACAAGGGGACACCCCAGATCGAGAACTTCCTCGACAAGACCCCGGCCAAGATGGAGGCGATCAGCCGCCTCACCTCCTACGGCTCCTGGCTCAACCTCTACCTCTGCGAGGCCACGGTCGGCGGGGTGGCCACCGACGACGGCTCCACGCCCCCCACCGGCATCGCCATCACCCAGCCGAGGTGCCTCGCATGAGCCGCACCCCCATCCGGGAACGCAACCCGGTCGCCGTCGCCCTCGTCGGACTCCTCGTCCTCACGCTGCTGGCCCTCGCCGCCTGGCGCGCCGACTCCCTGCCCTTCATCGGCGGCGGCACGACGTACAGCGCCGACTTCACCGAATCCGCCGGGCTCTCCGACGGCGACGAGGTGCGCATCGCCGGAGTGAAGGTCGGCGAGGTCACCGGGGTCTCGCTCGACGGGCCCCGTGTGAAGGTCGACTTCAAGGTCGAGGACGCCTGGATCGGCAACGCCTCCACCGTGGGCATCGCCATCAAGACCCTGCTCGGCGAGAAGTACCTCGCCGTCGACCCGCTCGGCAACGCCCCGCAGGACCCCGGCTCCCGCATCGCCGCGAGCCGCACGACCTCCCCGTACGACGTCACCCAGGCGTTCGACGGGCTCGGCGAGACCATCGAGGAGATCGACACCGAGCAGCTCGCCAAGAGCTTCGAGACCATCTCCGCGACCTTCAAGGACTCCCCGCCGCACGTCCGCAGCGCGGCGGAGGGGCTCTCCGCCCTCTCCCGTACGGTCTCCCAGCGCGATGCCCAACTGGCAACCCTCCTCCAGGGCAGCAAGCGCCTCACGAAGACCCTCGCGGGCAGGAAGAGCAGTTTCGAGACCCTTCTGGAGGACGGGAACCTGTTGCTCGGCGAACTCCAGGCCCGCCGCGACGCCATCCACCTCCTGCTCACCGGCACCCGCAGCCTCGGCACCCAGCTCACCGGCCTCGTCGAGGACAACGACCGGCAGCTCGGGCCGACGCTGGCCTCCCTCGGCCGGGTCACCGCCGTCCTCGCGAAGAACCGGAAGAGTCTGGACAAGGTGCTCGCCATGACCGGCACCTACAGCCGGCTCGTCGGCAACACCCTGGGCAACGGCCGCTGGTTCGACACGTACGCCTGCGGAGTCGTGCCCCGGAACTACCTCCCCGCCGGTACGCCACCGACCACCGGATGCATGCCACCGAAGCAAGGCGGCCGCTGACATGAGACGCACACGCATCATCGGCATCGGCGCCGGACTCGCGGTGGTCGCCGTCGCCGCCACCACCGGGGTCAGCGCCGTGCAGGAGGACTCCCGGACCACCGTCACCGCCTACTTCGAGCGGGCGACGGGCGTCTACGCCGGGTCCGACCTGCGCGTCCTCGGCGTCCGGGTCGGCACGGTCGAGTCCGTCACGCCCGCGGGCCGGGAGGTGAAGGTCGTCCTCCGCCTGGACCAGGGCGTCAAGGTGCCCGAAGACGCCCACGCGGTCGTCGTCGCCCCCAGCCTCGTCGCCGACCGGTACGTCCAGCTCGCCCCCGCCTACGACGGCGGACCCCTCCTCGCGGACGGCGCCCAGCTCCCCGCCGCCCGCAACGCGACCCCCGTGGAGGTCGACCAGCTGTACGCCTCCATCACCGAGATCACCACGGCGCTCGGCCCGAACGGGGCCAACGCGGACGGGGCGCTGGCCCGGCTGCTGGAGACCGGGGCGAAGAACATGGACGGCAACGGAAAGGCCATCGGGGACTCCGTCGAACAGTTCGGCAAGGCCGCCAAGACGCTGGACAGGAGCAGCGGCGACCTGTTCGACACCCTCGCCTACCTCCAGTCCTTCACCACCATGCTCAAGGAGAACGACAGCGAGGTCCGCACCGCCGAGCAGCAGCTCAACTCGGTCACCTCGTTCCTCGCGGACGACAAGAAGAACCTCAGCGCGGCACTCAAGGAGCTCGGCGCCGCACTCGGCCAGGTCAAGACGTTCATCGCCAAGAACCGGGGCGCCCTGAAGAAGAATGTGGACGCCCTGGTCCCCATCACCCAGGCCCTGGTCGACCAACGTGCCTCGCTGGCCGAGGCGATGGACACCCTGCCGCTGGCGGCGGGCAACGTCCTGAACGCGTACGACCCGGCCAACCGCACCCTGAACGGCCGGGCCAACCTCAACGAGCTCTCCATGGGCGGCCCCCTCGTCGACCCGGACGCCGCCTCCGGCCCGCCGCCCGGGCTGGCGCCCGTCGACGCGAACCGCCGGAAGGCGCTGCCGGTCCTGCCGCTGCCGGAGGTCGGGACGGTCTTCGGGACCCCGGAGAAACAGCCGGCGAAGCGGAAGCCGGACGACAGGAAGGGGGCGGAAAGATGAGCGGCTCCACGAGCACCACCGGCCCGCGCACCACCGGCCCGCGCACCACCGGCCCGCGCACCACCGGCCCGCGCACGACCGGCACGCGCACCGCCGTCCGGGCGGCCACCGGGGCCGTGGCCCTGCTGGCCACCGGCGCCCTGATCGCCCTCGTCGTGGTCCGTACCGACGGCCCGGTCTTCACCGGCATCGAGCAGATCCCGCTGCCCGGCGGCGCCGACCTCGGCGAGGACCCGTACGAGATCACCGCCGAGTTCGGCGACGTCCTCAGCCTGGCCCCGCAGTCCTCGGTCAAGGTCAACGACGTCTCCGTCGGACGCGTCACCAAGATCGACCTCGCCGCCGACGGCTGGAGCGCCAAGGTCACCATGCGGGTCAACGGGGACATCGCCCTCCCCGCCAACGCCTACGCCCGCCTCGAACAGTCCAGCCTCCTCGGCGAGAAGTTCATCCAGCTCACCCCGCCCGCCGAGGGCACCGCGCGCGGCTCCCTGGCGGAGAGCGGCCGCATCCCGCTCACCCGGACGAACCGCAACCCGGAGGTCGAAGAGGTCTTCGGAGCCCTCTCCCTGCTGCTCAACGGAGGCGGGATCAACCAGCTCAAGACCATCACCACCGAACTGAACAAGGCCCTCACCGGCCAGGAACCGCAGATCCGCTCCATGCTGAACCGGGTCGACACCCTCGTCACCAACCTGGACAGCAACAAGGGCGACATCACCCGGGCCCTGGACGGCGTCAACCGGCTCGCCGCCACCCTCGCCACCCGCAAACAGGACGTCGGAACGGTCCTTACCGGGCTCAGCCCCGGGCTGAAGGTCCTGGAGAAACAGCGCGGCTCGCTGCTCACCATGCTGCGCAGCCTGGACACCCTCTCCACCGTGGCCGTCGACACGATCAACCGGAGCAAGGCGGACATGATCGCCGACCTGAAGGCGCTCGCCCCGACCCTGAAGGCGCTCGCCGACTCCGGCAAAAACCTTCCCGACGCGCTCCAGGCCTCGCTGACCTACCCGTTCACGGACGAGGTGCTGCGCGGGGTGAAGGGCGACTACCTGAACGTCTACCTGGACGTGACGGCCGCGCCCGGCACCCGGATCATCCCGGCGCTCACCCCGGACGACCCGACGCTGCCCCCGCCGCCGCACGAGCCGCCCGGCGAGGACGGCGGAGACACCGGGGATGGCGGAGACGGTACGGAGGGCGCGGCGCCGGCCCGTGACGCGCTGCCGCTCCCGCTCCCGCTGCCGGCCGTGACAGGGACCTCGCAGCCCGAACAGGGGGGCACCCCGTGATCACTCCCGCCATCCGGCTCAAGAACATCGCCTTCCTCGTGATCGCCGTGCTGGTCCTCGGCTACCTCGGCGTGCGGTACGCCGGCCTCGGCCACTACGTCGGCCTGCGCAGCTACTACACGGTCACCGTCCAACTCCCGCAGACGGGCGGCCTCTACACCCACTCCAACGTCACCTACCGGGGCGTCTCGGTCGGCCGGGTCGGCCCCATCGAGCTGACCGACGACGGGGTGGAGGCCGAGCTGCGGATCGAGAAGGACGCCCCGCCCATCCCGGACGGCCTGAAGGCCGTCGTCGCCAACCTCTCGGCGGTCGGCGAGCAGTACGTCGACCTGCGCCCGTCCCGCTCGCACGGCCCCTACCTGGGCAACGGTTCGGTGATCGACGCGGCCGACACCACCCTCCCGGCCCCGCCGACCGAAGTCCTCACCAGCGTCAACGACTTCGCGAGCTCGGTCGACCTGGAGCATCTGCGCACGGTCGTCGAGGAGTTCGGCACCGCCTTCGAAGGACGCGGCGACGACCTCCAGGTGCTGCTGGACAGCGGCGGCGAGTTCATCGACGCGGCCGACCGGGCCCTCCCGACGACCACCCGGCTGATGGCCGACGGCGAGATTGTGCTGCGCACCCAGGCCGAACAGGGCGCGGCACTCAAGGGGTTCGCCTCCGGAGCCAAGGAGCTGGCCGCCGAACTCAAGGGCTCCGACGGCGACCTGAGGCGGCTGATCGCGACCACTCCGGACGCCGCCGTGCAGATCAGCGGGCTGCTGCGTGACCTCGACCCCGCCTTCGGTGTCGTCGTCGCCAACCTGCTCACCACGTCGGAGGTCGCCGTCACCCGCCAACGAGGCCTGGAGGAACTGCTGGTGAAGCTTCCGGCGGTGGTGGCGGCCGGAGCGAGCGCGGTCGACGAGGGCGGGGCCCGGTTCGGGATGTCGGTCACCTTCTTCGAACCGCTGCCCTGCACCTCCGGGTACGGCGCCACGACGTACCGCAACGGACTCGACACCTCGCCCGCGCCTGCCCTCAACTCCGCTGCCCGGTGCGCCTCTTCGCCCGGTACGGGGATCAACGTCCGGGGCAGCGCCAACGCCCCGAAGGGCGGCCCGGTCCCGGCGCCCGCCCAGCCCGGCTCGATGCTGCTGGGCGACGGCGACGGCGACGGCGACGGCGACGGCGCCGGCGCCGGCACCGGCACCGGCACCGGCGCGGACGCGGACGCCGACATGAAGGACCGGCTCCCCGGCGCGCTCGGCACCGCACCCCGGACCGCGCCGCCCGCCCCCGGCATGGCCGGACTCCTGGGCCTGGGAGGCGGTGGCTCATGACGCTCCGTACCCGACGCCTCGGCGGCTGGGCCGTCCTGCTGGCCGCCGCCCTCGTCTGCGGACTCGGCACCTGGTCGTACGCCCAGGCGCGCGGCGACCGCACCCTCGCCTACGCCAAGGCCCGCGATACGGCCCTGGCCCAGGGCAAGCGCCACCTCGCCACCCTGAACAGCCTGGACGGCAAGGACGCCACCAGCGTCGCCGCCGGGCTGCGGGCGTGGCGCGAATCCGCGACCGGTCCGCTCCACGACCAGTTGAAGCGGACGTCGGCGGCCGACGCGAAGACGCTCACGACGGCGGGCGACACCGCCGACTCCAAGGTGACCTCGGCCGCGCTCACCGCCCTGGACGACCGCACCGGCACGGCGGAGCTGATCGCCACCGTGGACGTCGAGGTCACCCCGCGCACGGGCGCCCCTGGCACCCAGCGCAAACGCTTCACGGCGACGCTCGCCCGTACGGGCGACGGCTGGAAGGTCAAGGCGCTCACGGCGATGGCGGCGGGAGACGGCGGATGAGCGGGCGAACAGCGTTGGCGGAAACGGAAACGGAAACGGAAATCGGGAACGCGGAACCCATCGACGGCACCGAACCTGACCGCACCGACGATCCCGGCCGCCGCCCCCGGTGGCCCCGCGTCCTCGGTGCCCTCCTGGCCGTCGTCCTGCTCGCGACCGGCGGCCTCCTCTTCGCCGAGGGCCGGGAGCTGCGCGACACCCCGGCCACCGGCAACCTCGCCCTCACGGACGCCGAGGCCACCACCCGGGTCACCGGCGACGTCAGCAACGCGCTCGGCAGGATCTTCTCGTACGGCCCCGACGCCACCGCCCTTGCCAAGGACGCGGCGCAGGAAGTCCTCGCGGGCAAGGCTCTCCAGCAGTACGCGGCACTGTTCGGCCAGGTCGAGAAGCAGGCCGCCGACCAGAAGCTGACGCTGACCACTCACGTCGTACGGGCCGGAGTCACCCGGCTGACCGCTACCGGCGCCCACCTCCTGGTCTTCCTCGACCAGGTCTACGAACGCCGTGGCCGGCCCGCCACCACCGCCTCCGCCCAGCTCTCCGTCACCGCCGAACTGCGGGGCGAACGCTGGCGGATCGTCGAGATCAGCTCCATATGACGGCAGGGGAGAGGCAGCACATGGCACGCGCAGGGAAGACGAGGAACCCCCTGGTCATCGCGGCGACGGCGCTCGCGGTCGTCGCGGCCGGGGCGGCGGGATGGGGCGGCTGGCAGCGCTACGACGCCGCCCATGACGACGCGGCCTCCTACGCGCAGGCGCGGGACGACGCACTGGCGGCGGGGGAGCAGGCGGTGCAGAACATGAACACCCTGGACCACCGCACGCTGGAGAAGGGCCTCGACAGCTGGGAGGAGTCCACCACCGGCGATCTGCACCGCCAACTCGTGGACGGCCGGGACGCGTTCGCGAAGCAGATCGTGGCGGCGAAGACCGTCAGTACGGCGAAGGTCCTCTCCGGAGCGGTGACCGAACTCGACGAACGGGCGGGCCGGGCCGGGGTCATGGTGGCGCTACGGGTCACGGTCGCCGCACCCAAGGGTGACCCGGCGGTGAAGGAGAGCCGGATGCTCGGCACCCTCACCCGGACCTCCGAGGGGTGGAAGCTCAGCGCGCTCGGCCAGGCCCCCGTCGGCTCCACGGCCGGCTGAACCCGCGCCCCGAACCCGCTGCCGACGCCCCGCCCCACCCCGCCCCGCATCCGAGAGGCCCCCCATGTCGACGACCCGCCACCTGGTCAACCGCCGCCGCAGACTGGCCACGTCACCGTCGCGCGCGGCGGTGGCCCCGGTCCCGGATGAGGGTCCCACGGAGGAGGCCACCGCACCACCGGGCCTGCGAAAGCCGGAAGCAGAGCCGGAATCAGAGCCGGAAGCAGAGCCGGAGACAGAGCCGGAAACAGAGCTGGGAACAGAGCCGGAGCAGGGCCGGGAGCCCGCACCTGAGTCGGATGTGACCACACCCCCACGGCGGCGTCTCCGGCCCCGCCTCCCCGCCCTCCTCTGCGCCCTCACCGTCCTCCTCGGAGCCTTCGCCGCCTGGGCGTTCACCTCGGCCGCGAGCCTGCGCGAGGAGCCCGCGCGGCAGAACACCGCGCTCACCGACATCGCCGCGACCAGCGAGGTGAAGGGGCGGATCAGCGAGGCGGTCGGCGCGGTGTTCTCGTACGACTACGCCTCGCCCGCCCGCTCCGACCGCGCCGCGAAGACCCATCTGACCGGCAGGGCCGTGGAGCAGCACCAGGACATGCTCGCGGAGGTCCGGGCCCAGGCGCCGCAGCAGAAGCTCGTCCTCACCACGACCGTCACCGCGAGCGGCGTGGAGTATCTGGACGGCGACCGCGCCCGGCTGCTGATCTTCGCCGACCAGAGCAACACCCGTACCGGCAAGGACGAGGAGACCACCTACGCGGCGGCCATGTTCGCCGTGGACGCCGTCCGTAACGGGGACACCTGGCGGATCGCCGCCATCGACACGTTCACCCGCTGAACCGCCAGGCCCGGACAGCCGGGGAGAGGGGACCAGCTATGAAGTTCCACGGCACGGTACGCCGTCAGTTCACCGGCACGGTCACGGCGGTCGCCGCGATGGCCGCGCTCACCGCGTCCCAGGCGCCCGGCTTCGGGGACGCGGTGGCGGTGTCGCGCGAGGAGCGGGCCGCCGCGGGCGCGGAGGACGTGGTGTGGAGCGAGGTGGAGGGCGACGACGCGTACCACACCGAACTGCCGCCGCTGGAGAGCCCGCGGCCGCCCGCGCCGCTGAAGCCGCCACGGGCCACGGTGGAACCCTCGATTCCGCTGTTGGCCCGCGCCCGGTCCGAGGCCGGTATCCCGGCGACCGTGCTCGCCGCGTACCGGAACGCCGAGCGGTCCCTACGCCGCAGCGACTCCGGCTGCCGGCTGCCGTGGCAACTGCTCGCGGCGATCGGCAAGGTGGAGTCCGGGCAGGCGGCGGGCGGCCGGGTCGACGCGCGGGGGACCACGCTCACCCCGATCCTGGGGCCGGCCCTCGACGGGGTGGGCTTCGCGCTGATCCGGGACACCGACAACGGGGTGCACGACGGCGACCGTACGTACGACCGGGCCGTCGGGCCGATGCAGTTCATCCCGTCCACCTGGGCGAACTGGGCCATGGACGGCAACGGCGACGGCCGCAAGGACCCGGACAACATCTACGACGCCGCCCTCGCCGCCGGGCACTACCTCTGTGCCGGGGGCCGTGACCTGGGCGTCCGCGCCGACCTGGACCGGGCGATCCTCAGCTACAACCGGTCCGACGTCTATCTGCGTACGGTGCTGTCCTGGCTGGAGTTCTACCGCCAGGGCACCCACCCGGTTGCCGACGGCCAGGGGGTCATCCCCGTCAGCCCCGGACCGGGGGGCACCGACCGCGCCAAGGCACCCGTCGGCTCCGGCCCCGCCGAGAAGCCCGGCAAGGGAGGCGGCGGCATCGTCATCGGCCCGCAGCCCCCACGCCCGCCCGGCCCGGGGCCCACACCCGGCCCCTCGAAGCCCGGCTCCCCGAGCCCGAGCCCCTCCGAGCCGGGCACCCCGAGCCCGACCCCGACCGACCCGACCCCGACGCCCGGCCCGACGGATCCCCAGCCCGGCCCGACCGACCCCGGCCCCACACCCACCGACCCGACCCCCACCGACCCGACCCCCACAGATCCCGGTCCCGGTCCCGATCCCACGGACCCAGGTCCCACGGACCCAGGTCCCACGGACCCAGGTCCCACGGACCCAGGTCCCACGGACCCCGATCCCACCGACCCAGGCCCGACCGATCCCACCCCCACCGAAACCCCCACCCCCACCGAAACCCCCGACCCCACCGACCCCGGAACCACCGATCCCACCCCCACCGACCCGTCCACGACCTGAGCCGGCGATGTGTGAAGGCCTCGAAAGAGTGACGTGACCGTCCTGTGTTCTCAAGGGCCCGCACGGTGGACAGGCGCGGGACCGGGTTGATATTTCGGGCGCCCTTCGAGATCTTTGCCCGAGGGAAACAGTTCGTTCCGACCGGAAGGTGGTGCGACTCGCCACAGGCGGGTCCCCCCTCATGGGTTCACCCAAGACAGAGACCGGCACGTCCACGAAGGAGCGGTTCGACCCGGCCGACTGGGGCCGGCCGCCGTACGCCGTGATCCTCGTGGACCGGGCCGGGACGGCCGTACGCACCGAGGGGGAGACGCGTCTGCTCCCGGGCGTGGAGCAGGGCGTTCCGCTGCCGGAGGGCCTCTCCTGGCTGGCCGGGGCCACCGCCCTGGTGGCCGACGACGCCGTCCACCAGGGCGGCTCGCCGCGGCCCGCCGTCGAGGGGGAGTTCGCGGGGCACCGCTTCGAGGCCCACCCGACCCGGCGTGCGGACGGCGAGGTGGTGTGGTGGCTGGTCGACCAGACGGCCCGGTACGCCGCCGAGGAGGCCCTGACCGCCGAGCGCGAGCGCACCACGTTCCTCGCCGAGGCGTCCAACGTCCTGCTGTCCTCGCTGAACTTCGAGCGGTGCATGGACTCCACCGCCCGGCTGGCCGCCGGATTCCTGGCCGACGCGGCCGTCGTGGTGGCCCCGGCGGCGGGCCGCCGGCTGCCCGTGACCCGTGCCGTGAAGGGCCAGGGCGTCACGCAGGAGCTGATCGTGGCCGACCCCTCCGACGTACCGGGTCTCGCCGAGGCGCTGCGGGGCTTCCCGCCCGTCCCGTCCCGGTGGATCGACCCGACGTCCCTGCCCGAGTGGCTGGTGCCCGACGGCTTCGGTACGACGGTCGGCTCGGTCGTCGTCACCCCACTGCCCGGGCACGGTGTTCCGGCCGGGGCGCTGATCCTGCTCCGCGCGGACAGGTGCAAGGGGTTCAGCGAGACCGAGGAGACGTTCCCCCGGCTCTTCGCCGCCCGTGCCGGAGCCGCCCTCTCCGCGGCCCGCCTGTACGCGGAACAGCACAGCATCACCCGGACCCTGATGCGCGATCTGCTGCCGCCCCGTCTCCACCGGGTGCACGGGGTGGAGTTCGCCGGCGGTTACCGCCCCTCCAGCTCCCACGAGCGGGTCGGCGGCGACTTCTACGACGTCCACGCCGGGCCCACGCCACGTGACCCGTCCCTCGTGGTGCTCGGGGACGTCTGCGGCAAGGGGCTGGACGCGGCGGTCCTCACCGGCAAGATCCGCAACACCCTCCAGGCGCTGATGCCGATGGCCGACGACCACGAGCGGGTGCTGCAACTCCTCAACGGGGCCCTGCTGAACGCGGACAACACCCGGTTCGCGACCCTGGTCCTGGCGTCCGTCCTGCGCACCGAGAACCAGGTGCACCTGAGGCTCACCTCGGCCGGCCACCCCGCGCCCATCGTGGTGCGCGACGACGGCCGGGTCGAGGAGGTCCCCACCCGCGGCAGTCTGGTCGGGGCCCTGGACCAGGTGTCGGCCCGCACCGTCGAGACCTCCCTGCTCCCCGGCGACACCTGCCTGCTCTACACCGACGGGATCACCGAGGCGCGCGGCGGCCCGCTCGGCGGTGAACTCTTCGGCGAGGAGCGGCTGAAGCGGGCCCTGGCCGAGTGCGGCGGCATGCCCGGCGACGCGGTGGTGGAGCACATCCGGATGCTCACCGCGCAGTGGCTGGGCGACGGCGGCCACGACGATCTGGCGGTCGTCGCCATCACCGCACCGCGCACCACCCATCTGAGTGCGGTGGACGGGCACACACGGGGCAGGTACACCGCATGACCACCACTGTCGAAGCTCCCGGTCTCGACATACTGCGCAGCGATCTGTGGACCGCGGTGACCGGCCGGGAGGAGTACCGGGCCGCGGACATCGTGCTCCGGGCCCTGGACGCCGGGACACCCGCCGAATCGGTCCTGCTGGACGTGATCGCCCCCGTCCAGGCCCGGGTCGGCCACGCCTGGCAGGCCGACCGGCTGACCGTCGCCCAGGAGCACGCCGCGACCGCGATCGCCGAACGGGTGATCGCCGCGCTCGCCCACCACCCCGCGCACCGGCCCGCCCCCTACGGCGGCCGGATCACCGTCGCCTGCGTGGACCAGGAGTGGCACGCCCTGCCGGCCCGGCTGCTCGCCGAGGTCCTCACCCTGCGGGGCTGGCGGGTCGACTTCCTCGGCGCGCAGGTGCCCACCCCGCACCTGGTGACCCACCTGCACAACACCGGGGCGGACGCGGTGGCCCTCTCCTCGTCCATCGCCACCCGGCTGCCCACGGCCCACACCGCGATCACCGCGTGCCAGGCCGTGGGCGTGCCCGTGCTGGCGGGCGGTGCCGCGTTCGGCCCGGACGGCCGGTACGCCCGGCTGCTCGGCGCCGACGCCTGGGCCCCCGACGCGCGCGCCGCGGCCCGGCGGCTGGCCGACGGCATACCGCCCCCCGACCTCGCGGTGGGCCGGCCGATCGAGGAGGGCCTGGCGCACCTCACCGACCAGGAGTACACCCTCGTCGTACGGGCCAGGGCCCGGCTCGTCCGGGTGGTGCTGGCGGACCTGGAGCGGAACTACCCGGCGATGGCCGGCTACTCCGCCCCGCAGCGTGAGCGCACGGCCGAGGACATCGCCCACATCGTGGAGTTCCTCGGCGTCGCCCTCTACACCGACAGCGACGACCTCTTCACCGACTTCATCCGGTGGACCGCCGCCGTCCTGACCGCCCGCGACGTCCCCGCCGCCTCCCTGCGCCCCGCGCTGGACGCCCTGGGCACCGAGCTCAAGGACTTCCCGCGGGCCAGCCGCATGCTCGACCGAGCCCGCCTCCACCTCGACGAGGCCGTGCCCATCACCGACCAGCCACCCGGAGCCTCCGCATGACCGCCCTGCCCACTCCCCTCCTCACCGTCACCGCCGAGGAGGGCCGGGGCTGGGTCCGGCTGCGCCTCACCGGTGACCTGGACTTCGACACCAGCCACGAGCTGGTGGTGCGGGCGGGGGACTGGCTGGCCGTCCGGCCCGACCTGCGCGACCTCCGCCTGAGCTGCGCGGAGCTGGAGCTGTGCGACTCCATGGGTGTCTCCGCCCTGCTCCAGATCCACCGCGACGCGGCGGCCCAGGGCGTGATCCTGCACGTGGAGGACGCACCGCCCTTCCTGGACCGGATCATGCGGATCACCGGGATCGACCACCTCTTCGCCCGCCAGGAGGCCCGCCGGCCCGCCCGGGGCGCCGGTGAGGCGGCACCGCCCCCCGACCAGCGCCCGTCGCCCTGACTCCCCGAGCCGTCACGTCACCGGCCGGCGCGGCGGCTCAGAACAGCGACACCACGGCGACGATGCGCTTGCCGCCCTCGTGCGAGGTCACGGAGACCTGCCGGGTGAGCCGGTGCACCAGCGACCAGCCGTAACCGCCCTCGCCGACCGACCCGGGCGGCGGGTCCTGGAGCACCGGATGCCGGGGGTCCGCGTCGTCGACGACGAGGCGGAGCCCGGCGTCGGTGATCCGGGCCGAGAAGCCGGTGAGGCCCCCGCCGTGCCGCAGTGCGTTGGTCACGATCTCCGAGGTGACCAGCAGGGCGTCCGCCACGACCACGTTCGAGAGGATCTCGTCCGACAGCTCGTCGAACTCCGCCGCCAGCAGCCGGGTCACGACATCGCGCGCCTCGCCCGCGGTCCGCGGCATGTCCGCGGACGCGCCGCCCGCGTGACGTACGGGAGGGGTGCTGTACACGCCGGTACCTCCTTCCGTGCCGTCGATCTCTTCCATTCCGGTAGAAGCCACCGCATTCCCCCTCTCGCCACCTCCACACCTGGCGCACCCCGATGGCCCGCCCGGCCGTCCCGTCGTCAGGTCTGCTCCGGGTGGTCGCCGGGGCCGTGGGGCCGGGTGGCCAGCGGGGTGGGGGACAGGTCCGTCCGTTCCTCACCCGGCTCCAGCAGCGTGTCCGCCGGGCCGATGATCAGCGGGTCGGGAGTGCCGACGGCCTTGTCGTCCTTGCTGTCGTAGTCGAACCGCCACAGCAGACTGCGCATCGCCTCCAGCCGGCCGCGCTTCTTGTCGTTGCTCTTCACCACGGTCCACGGGGCGTGTTCGGTGTCGGTGGCCCGGAACATGTCGACCTTCGCCGCGGTGTACTCGTCCCAGAGGTCGAGCGAGGCAAGGTCGGTCGGCGACAGCTTCCACTGGCGTACCGGGTCGACCTGCCGGATCGCGAACCGGGTGCGCTGCTCGTTGCGGGAGACCGAGAACCAGAACTTCACCAGCAGCACGCCGTCGTCGACGAGCATCTCCTCGAACTGCGGTGCCTGCTTCAGGAAATGGTCGTACTGCTCCGGCGTACAGAACTCCATCACCCGCTCCACCCCGGCCCGGTTGTACCAGGAGCGGTCGAAGAAGACGATCTCGCCGGCGGTCGGCAGGTGGGACACGTACCGCTGGAAGTACCACTGCCCGCTCTCGCGCTCGGTCGGCTTCTCCAGGGCCACCACACGTGCCCCACGCGGATTGAGACGCTCCGTGAACCGCTGGATCGTCCCCCCCTTGCCCGCCGCGTCGCGGCCCTCGCACAGGACCACCAGCCGCTGCCCGCTCTCCCGGACCCAGCGCTGGAGCTTCAGCAGCTCGATCTGGAGGATGCGCTTCTCCTTCTCGTACTCCCTGCGCCGCATCCGCCGGTCGTACGGGTAGTTCTCCCGCCAGGTATCCAGCGGGCGGCCGTGCTCGTCCAGCAGCACCGGCTGTTCGGGCCGCCGTCCGTCGACGGTCAGCCCTTTCAGCAGCTCCGCCGGGTCGCTCTTAGCGCCATCGGCCATCTTCGTTCCCCGTTCTCATCGGTACGCCCCCGCCCGCAGCCTGATTCCCCCGTCGCCGCCGCTCATGTACGCGCGGGCGGTCCCACCCGTTCAGCCGCCCGCGAACACCTGTGCCAGGTCGTAGGAGACGACCTCCTCCAGTTGCGCGTAGGTGCAGCCGTCCGGGGTCCGGTCCGGGCGCCACCGCCGGAACTGCGTCGTGTGGCGGAACCGGTCGCCCTCCATGTGGTCGTACGCCACCTCGCAGACCCGCTCCGGCCGCAGCGGCACCCACGACTGGTCCTTCTTCCCCGACCAGCGGTTCTGCGTCCCCGGCAGCCGGGACGCCTCGTGCGCCGCCGCCTGCGCCCACGCCCCCCACGGGTGGTCGGCGAACGCACACCGCAGCGGTGCCAGCTCCTCCGCCAGTTCGGCGCGCCGCTTCATCGGGAAGGCCGCGCAGACGCCGACGTGCTGGAGCACGCCATCGGAGTCGTACAGGCCGAGCAGGAGCGAGCCGACGACGGGGCCGCTCTTGTGCTCGCGGTACCCCGCCACCACGACGTCGGCGGTCCGCTCGTGCTTGATCTTGTACATCGCCCGGGTGTCGGGCCGGTACGGCAGATCCAGCGGCTTGGCCACGATCCCGTCGAGCCCCGCCCCCTCGTACCGGTCGAACCACTCCCGGGCCAGCTCGATGTCCGTGGTGGACGGAGCGAGGAGTACGGGCCCGGAGGCGCCGGAGAGGGCCGCCGCCAGGACGGCCCGCCGGTCCGCCTGCGGGGTGCTCAGGAGCGAGGTGTCGTCGACCGCGAGGATGTCGAAGGCGATCAGGCTCGCCGGCGTCCGCTCGGCCAGCATCCGCACCCGGGAGTCCGCCGGATGGATGCGCTCGCTGAGCCGGTCGAAGTCGAGCCGCCCCCCGTGCGCGATGACGAGCTCCCCGTCGATGACGCAGCGCGGTGGCAGGTTCTCCCGTACGGCGTCGGCCATCTCGGGGAAGTATCGGGTCAGCGACTTGCCCGTACGGCTGCCGATCTCCACCTCGTCGCCGTCCCGGTAGACGATCGCCCGGAAGCCGTCCCACTTCGCCTCGTAGCTCATGCCCGGCGGGATCTTGGACACCGACTTGGCGAGCATCGGCTTCACGGGCGGCATCACCGGCAGGTCCATGGACCGATTCTGGACCGGCCCCCTGACCGTGTCTCCCGATATGCGGCATATGTGCGACCGGCCTACCGTGACCGTCATGGGAGCTGCGGTGGAGCTGGACGCGGGCGGACGAGCGGTGAGGCTGTCCAACCCGGACAAGGTGTACTTCCCGGCGAAGGGCTACACCAAGAGGGACGTGGCCGAGTACTTCCTGGCCGTGGGCCCCGGGATCACCCGTGCCCTCAACCACCGGCCGACCACGCTCCAGCGCTTCGTGGACGGGGTGGAGGGCGACTTCTTCTACCAGAAGCGCGCCCCGAAGAACCTTCCCGAGTGGATCCCCACCGCCCGCATCGCCTTCCCCAGCGGCCGTCCCGCCGACGAGCTCTGCCCCACCGAGCTCGCCGCCGTGATCTGGGCCGCCAACCTCGGCACCCTCACCTTCCACCCCTGGCCGGTCCGGGCCGGGGACACCGACCACCCGGACGAACTCCGCATCGACCTGGACCCTCAGCCCGGCACCGACTACGCCGACGCGGTCACCGCCGCCCACGAGCTGCGCTCCGTCCTGGAGGACCACGGCGTACGCGGCTGGCCCAAGACCTCCGGCGGGCGCGGGATGCACGTCTTCGTCCCCATCGAGCCCGCCTGGACGTTCACCGAGGTCCGGCGGGCCGCCATCGCCGCCGGGCGCGAGCTGGAGCGGCGGATGCCGGAGCGGGTGACCACGGCCTGGTGGAAGGAGGAGCGCGGCGAGCGCATCTTCGTCGACTTCAACCAGACCGCCCGTGACCGCACGATCGCCTCCGCCTACTCCGTACGCCCCTTCCCGCACGCCCCGGTCTCGGCGCCCCTGCGCTGGGCGGAGATCGACGACGCCGAACCGCGCGACTTCGACATCGTCACGCTCCCGGTGCGGTACGCCGAGGTCGGCGACGTCCACGCGGACATGGACCAGGAGGCGTTCTCGCTGGACGGGCTGCTGGAGCTGGCCGACCGGGACGCGAAGGAGCGCGGGCTCGGCGACATGCCGTACCCGCCGGAGTACCCGAAGATGCCCGGCGAACCGAAGCGGGTGCAGCCCAGCCGCGCCCGGCACGACGACGACGGTGACCCGGCGTGAGGGGAAGCAGCGAGAGGCACGGCGCCCACGGCCGGCCGCTGACGTTGCGCGAGCGGTGGGAGGCGTACAAGAACAGCCCGTTCCTCCCCGCGACCGTCCTGGTGCTCATCGTCGCCGCCGCGGCCGGTCTCTTCGCCGGCTCCTACACCTACGCGATGGCCAACCCCACCCCGCATCGCATCCCGGCGGCCCTGGTCACCCAGCCGGAGGTGGAGCGCGGGGAGGCGTTCGTCGCCGGGATGGAGAAGGCGCTGGACGCCTCACTCGAACTGCGCGAGTATCCGGACGTCGCCGACGCCCGCCGCGCCCTGGACGAGCAGAAGGTCTTCGCGATCGTGCGCGCCGCCGACAACGGGGTGGCGCTGGATGTGGCCGGTGCGTCGGGGGCGTCGGTGGCCGAGTTGCTCGGCAAGGCGGGGATCGAGGTCGGCGACGCCACCGGGGTCGAGGTCACCGTCCGGGACGTCAAGCCGCTCCAGCGAGGCGACCCGCGCGGACTCGCGCTGTTCTACATCTCGCTGGCCGCCGTCATCATGGGCTTCCTCGGCGCGATCCAGCTCAGCGTCCACGCTCACGGCCTCAACCCGGCGGAACGCATCGCGTTCACCGCCGCGTACGCCCTCCTCGGCGGGTTCGCCATCGCGGCGGCCGTCGACTGGTGGCTCGGGGCGGTGAACCTGCCGTTCGTCCAGTCGTGGCTGATCCTGGCGTTCACGATGTTCACGTCCGGCATGGTCTTCACCATGTTCAACACCCTGATGGGCCGCTGGGCGATGATCCCGACCTGGGGGGTGATGGTGCTGCTCGGCAACCCGTCCTCCGGCGGGGCCGTCTCCTGGCCGCTGCTGCCCTCCGCCCTCGGCCACATCGGCCGCTGGCTGCCGCCGGGCGCCTCCGTCAACGCCCAGCACACCGCCGTCTACTACCAGGGCCACCAGTTCCTCTTCCCGTACCTGGTCCTGGCCGCCTGGGCGCTGGTCTCCTGCACGGTCTTCTGGGTGTGGCGCCACCGGCACCCAGGAGGCCGCGCCCGCACGCCTGAGCATGCGGCCACGGCCTCCTGATTCCCTACCTACGGCTTACGGCTTCCCGTACGGCTTACAGCTCCTTGATCCGGATGTCGCGGTACGAGATGACGTCCGTGACCCCGTGGACCTGGAGCCCGATGTGACCGGAGGCGAACCGCCGGCCGTCGGTGCCCGGGTCGTCGCCGCGCGGCGGCTCGAAGAGCTGGCCGCCGGTGTTGTCGAACTCGTTGATCAGGACACCGTTGCGGTAGATCTCGTAGTGCTGGCCGACCACCTTGATCTCGTAGTCGTTCCAGGTGCCCTTGGGCGTGACCCCGGCGCCGCCGAGGCCTACGCGGTCGAATCCGTAGACGGACCCGGTCTTGTACATGTCGCCGTCCGGCCGGTCGTTGACCTGGATCTCATGGCCGTACTTGATGGCGACCCACTCCGGACGCGACTCCTCCGGGTGGTCGTGGACCTTCGGGAAGCGGACGAAGACCCCGCCGTTGGCGTTGCCCGAGCCCGGGGCGTCGTCGCGCCACTGGAGCTTCAGCGAGAAGTCCCCGTACGCACGGGTCGGGAACCAGAGCATCCCCATGCCGCCCACCGTGGTGGAGCTGGTGATCGAGCCCTCCTCCTCGTTCAGCCCGAACTGGCCGCCGCCCACGTGGCTCCACTTGGCGAGGGAGGCCGCCGTGCCGTCGAAGAGCTTGGTGTACCCCTCGGACTGGCCCGGCTTGCCGATGCCCGACTGCTTGGCGGCCTGGTTGATCGCCTTGCGCTCGCGCTGGTCGATGACGCCGTCGGTCCTCAGCTTGTCCAGGACCGTCGTCACGTGCTTGAGGAACAGGGCGTGGGAGGACCAGTCCTTCTCGTCCTCGATCAGCTCGTTGATCGTGCAGCGGTTACGGGTGATCCGGTTCGGGACGCCCGTGTCGACCGTGCCGACGAAGACGGTGTGCCGCTCGTCGAACTCCGCGCAGTTCGGCGCCGGGACCCCGCCGCCCTGGGCGATGGTGAACGACACCTTCTTCGCCTCGGAGGTGTTGCCCGCCTTGTCCGTGGCCCGGTGGGCGACGGTGTGGTGGCCGACCCGGTCGACGATCACGGGGGTGGTGTACGCGAGGTAGGGGCCGCCGTCGAGCGAGTACTCGACCTTGTCCACGCCCGAGTCGTCGTCGGTCGCGGTGACGGTGGCCTTGGCGCCGGTGATGAACGCGCCGTCGGAGTTCTTGTTCCCCTCCAGCTTCACCGAGGTCTCCGGCGCCGTCTTGTCCTGCGACGGCGGCTCGATGACGGTGAACGCGACGGTCTTCTCGGCCGCGACGTTCCCCGACCGGTCGGTGGCCCGGTAGCGGACGGTGTGCTCGCCCACCTCGTGGACCATCACCGGTGCGGTGTACGGCTTCCACTCGCCGGCCGCGCCGAGCGCGTACTCGATGGTGTTGACGCCGGACCCGGTGTCGGACGCGGTCACGGTGACCGTGGCCATGCCGAGGTACGCGCCCGCGTCGTCCTTCTCGCCCGAGACGGTCGCCGAGGTCTCCGGCGGGGTCTCGTCGTCCGTCGGCGGTGCGGCGACCGCGAAGTCGACGGATTTCTCGGCCGCGACGTTCCCCGCCTTGTCGGTGGCCCGGTAGCGGACCGTGTGGTCGCCGACCTCGTTCACCACGACGGGCGCGGTGTACGGCTTCCACTCGCCGGCCGCGCCGAGCGCGTACTCCACGGTGTCCACGCCGGAACCCTCGTCGGTCGCCGCGACGGTGACGGTGGCCTGGCCGATGTACGCGCCGTCGGCGTTCTGGTCGCCGTCGACCTTCGCCGAGGTCGTGGGCGCGTCGGTGTCCTCGCCGCTGCCCTCGGTGACAGTCAGGATGCCCTGCATCTGGCCGTGACCGGGGATCGTGCAGTGGTAGAAGTACCGGCCGGGCGACAGCGTGACCTCCACGCTGTGCTTGCCGCCCTCGGAGTCACCCGGGTTGGCCAGGATGTTCAGCTGGACGTCGTTGTTGAACTCCGGGTCCGACACGCTGAACGTCAGCGTGTGCGGCATGCTCGTCGTGTTGCCGGTGGCCGTGCTGTTCTCGAAGACGATGGTCGCCTTGCCGGCCACCGCCGTCTGCGGAGCGGTGAGATAGCGGTCGATCGGGTCGCCCGCGGTCCAGGTCAGCACCTGGTCGGCGGCCTTGGCGGCGGGAGCGTCGTCGCCCTTGCCGTACGCGGCCGTCGAGGTCAGCCCGAGGACCATCAGCAGGGAGGCCATCAGGGCCACCCAGAAGCTGGGCGGCCGATGCCGCCGCCGGGCGAGGTACAGGGGTTGTCTCACTGCGCTGCCGCCTTTCCAACCAGGTCCTTGGCGGCCGGAGTCGCCGCGCCGCCCTTGTAGGTCACGCGCCACAGCGCGGACTTGGAGTCCGAGGTGAAGAAGCCGCGCCCGTAGTCCAGGACGTAGAGCGAGCCGTCCGGGGCGAACTTCCAGTCCATGAGGTTGCGGATACCGTCCGCGCCGACCGGGATGATCTTCTTCAACGACTCGGCGTGCGTGGGCAGTCCGCCCTTCCCGACCGTCTTCGGGTCGGTGATCACCGCGTGGCGCGGCTGGGTGTCGTCGTAGAAGTCACCGACGAACCACTTGCCGTCCCAGTACGCCGGCCACTTGGCCGCCGAACCGCTCTGCGCGTCGTAGCGGTAGACCGGGCCGTTCATGGTCGCCTGGCCGCCGCCCTTGAGCCAGGGCAGCAGCTCCTTCTGCTCCTCGGCCTTGTAGCTCGGCACACCGTTGGCGTCGCGCGGGTAGTCGACCCCGCCGCCCTGCGGTGAGTACCAGATGGTGTTCGGGGTCACCGGCGGCAGCTTGACCAGGCCGTCGTTGTTCGGCGACTCGTTCTTGGGGGCCTTGCAGTCGTACCAGCCCAGCGGCTTGCTCGGGTCGGGCAGATTGCGGTCCCGGTAGGGCTGGTTGTTGCCCATGCAGTACGGCCAGCCGTGGTTGCCCGCCTTGGTGATCGCGGCGAACGTGTCGTACTTCGCCGGGCCCCAGGTGGTGGAGGCCGAGCCCGCGTCGGGGCCGACCCAGCCGGCGTACAGCGTGTCGGTGGCGGGGTCGACGGAGATCCGGGCCGGGTTGCGTACGCCCATCACATAGATCTCGCCCCGGGTCTTCCCGCCGCCCTCGTCCGGCTCCTTGCCGGTGAAGAGGTTGCCGGACGGGAGGGTGTAGGTGCCGTCGTCCTCGGGGTGGATCCGCAGGATCTTGCCGTTGAGGTTGTTGGTGTTGCCGGAGGTGCGGCGGGCGTCGGCGAAGGAGACGCCCTTGTAGTTCGGCTCCGGGTTGTTGCCGGAGTAACCGCTGCTGAAACCGGAGGAGTTGTTGTCACCGGTCGCGATGTACAGGTTGTCCTTCGAGTCCCATGCCAGGCCACCGCCCGCGTGGCAGCAGCTGTGGATCTGCACCGGCCAGCCGAGCAGCACCTTCTCCGAGGCCAGGTCCAGCTTGTTCGCCGCCGAGTCGAAGGTGAAGCGGGAGACCTGACGGGTCGCCATGCGCTTGTCGCGGTCGATCTTCGCGTGCGGGGTGTAGTGGAGGTAGACCCAGCCATTGGAGGCGAAGTCCGGGTCCAGCTCGATGCCGAGCAGCCCCTCCTCCACCTTCACCAGCTCGTCGCCGCCGCCCTTGTTCCCGAAGACGTCCAGCGCACCGGCGAGGGTGACCTTCTTGGTCTTCGGGTCGTAGACGTGGATCTCGCCCTTGCCCTTGCCGATGTTCGGGTTGTTCCAGTCGGTGACGACCGGGACACCGCTCGCGGCGCCGCCGCGCCCGATGTAGAAGACCTTGCCGTCCGGAGCGGTGACGAGCCCGTGCGGCTCACCGATCTGGTCGTTCTGGCCCGGCTGGTTGGGCTGGGTGAGGCGCTCGGCCGTGTAGTTGGAGGTGATGGTCGCCTTGCAGTCGGCCTGCGAGGTCCGGTTCGTCCAGGCGAGGGCGCCGCGCAGATGGTCGCGGAAGTCGGTCTCGGCGAAGCTGTCCGCCGTACCGCCCATCGCCGTGTAGAAGGACCGGCCACCGTCGTAGTCGCGGCACCAGGAGACCGGGTGGTCCCAGCCGTTGGCGCCCGTACCCGGCTTGTACGTCAACTCCCGTACGCGGGCCACGGTGTGGACCTCACCGGACGGGTTCTTCGCCCAGTTCAGCCACTTGTCGGGGCGCTTCCACTCCAGCGGCAGGCTCTTGGTCGCCGGGTGGACCCGGTCACCGATCTCGACGGTGGCCCGCTGTACGGCAGTCGGGCTGCCGGCCGCCGGGCGGGCGCCCACCAGGCCGGTGAACCAGTCCGAGTACGGCTCGGTGCGCGCCGCGTCGTGGATGCCGAGGAAGCCGCCGCCCGCCTCCATGTACGCCTCCAGGCCCGCCTCCTGCTCCGGGTCCAGGACGTCGCCGCCGCCGGTCAGGAAGACCACCGCGTGGAAGGAGCCGAGCCGCTTGCCGTTGGTGAAGACCTTCGGGTCGGCGGTGGCCACGGTCGTGAACCGCCCGGCCTCCGGGCCGCTCTGCCCGATCTTCTCGATCGCCGCGATCCCGGCGTCCGTGTACGGCGCCTCGTCGGCCGCCGACGTGTGGAAGACCAGCACCTTCACCTGGTTCTTGGCACCCGGCGGGGACGGCAGGGACAACGTTGTCGCCATCTTCTCGACCAGGTCCCGGTCAGGCGACGTACCCGCGTTGGCCGGACCGCTCGCGCTCAGCAAGGACACGGTCAGTGCGCCGGCCGCCACGGCCGCCGCGAGGCCGCGTCGGTGTCGTGATCTGGACCGGTGATGCGATGCGCCGTGCATGTGGGTCACCCAACCCTTCTGTGGTCACTGGAGCGTTGACTGCGACAGCGCACGAAGCTAGACCTCTTTTCGTGGCTCGCCAATAGCTATGGCAGCAATCGCACAAACTTTGTCCTGAGTGTGGATAAACGCTCGGCCCCCGGCTACGGTGTGGCCCGTTCCGGTAGCTCCGGGGCCTCCGTCTCCGCCAGTTTCCTTATCCCAGTGGGGAGTTCGACATGGACCGAAGGACCTTCAGCCGGCGGATGCTGATCGGCGGCGCGGCCGCCGCGGCCACCGGCGTGACATCGTTGTCGCTCGGCGCGGTGGAGGCAAGCTCCGCCGAGAACCCGCCGCGCACGGCCCCGGACGGGGGAGCGGTGCGCCGGATCACGATGTACGCCGAGAAGCTGCCCAACGGCGAGCTGGGCTACGGCTTCGAGAAGGGCAAGGCGTCGATCCCCGGCCCGCTCATCGAGCTGAACGAGGGCGACACCCTGCACATCGACTTCCAGAACCTCACCGACGTGGACGCCAGCCTCCATGTCCACGGCGTCGACTACGACATCGCCAACGACGGCACCCGGATGAACAAGAGCCACGTCGCGCCCGGCGCCACCCGTACGTACACCTGGCGCACGCACAAGCCGGGCCGCCGGAAGGACGGAACGTACGAGCCGGGCAGCGCGGGCTACTGGCACTACCACGACCACGTCGTCGGTACGGACCACGGCACCGGCGGTATCCGCAAGGGGCTGTACGGGCCGCTCGTGGTGCGCAGGAAGGGCGACCTGCTGCCCGACCAGACGTGCACGGTCGTCTTCAACGACATGATGATCAACAACAAGACGGCCCACAACAGCGTCAACTTCGAGGCCACGGTGGGGGACCGGCTCGAATTCGTGATGATCACGCACGGCGAGTACTACCACACGTTCCACATCCACGGTCACCGCTGGGCGGACAACCGGACCGGCATGCTCACCGGTCCCGACGACCCGAGCCGGGTCATCGACAACAAGATCTGCGGGCCCGCCGACTCCTTCGGCCTCCAGATCATCGCGGGCGAACGCGTGGGCGCGGGCGCCTGGATGTACCACTGCCATGTGCAGAGCCACTCGGACATGGGGATGGCCGGACTGCTGCTGATCAAGAAACCGGACGGCACGATCCCGGGGTACGAGCCGCACCATGTGGCGGGCGGGGCGGAGAAGAAGAAGGGCGCCGAGGGGAAGAGCGAGGACAAGTCCACGGCGGAACACCAGCACTGATCACCCGTCACTCCGACGGGCGGGCCAGTCGCTGCTGCTCCTCCTCGACGATCCGCCGGGCCAGCGCGCCGTCGGACACGTCGACGGCGTCCGGCGCGGCCTCCGCGAGGTCGCTGCGCCGGGCGTACGTGTCGAAGAGCCGGTCCTTGCGGGCCAGCAGCTCCACCATGCGCTGGTCGACGCTGTCCGCCGCCAGCAGCCGGTGCACCTGGACCGTGCGCACCTGCCCCATCCGGTGGGCGCGGGCCACGGCCTGGTGCTCCAGCGTCGGCTTGATCTGCGGCTCGCACAGGATGACCACCGACGCGGCCTGCATGTTGAGCCCGGTGCCCCCGGCCTGGATCTGGCTCAGCAGCACCGCGTGTCCCTCGGCGGCGGAGAAGGCGTCGACCAGCTCCTGCCGCCGGGCGGCGGGCAGGCTCCCCGAGATCGGCCCGTACGCGCCCGGCCCCAGCGCCTCGCCGACGGTGGCCAGCACCTCGCGGAAGTAGGAGAAGACGACGACCTTCAGCCCGTTGTCCCGTGCCTCGTCGACCAGTTCGCGCAGCCGCTCCAGCTTGGCCGAGGCGGCGGGGTCGGCGTACGCGGCCCGGCGCATCCGCATGAACTGCCCCGACGCCACCGCGTCCCGGTACGCCACCAGATCCCCGGCGCTGAACTCCTCCCACTCGTCCACGTGCACCAGCGCCGGGAGTTCGGCGAGGACGTCCACCTGGTTGCGGCGCAGATAGGCGGGGGCGACCGCGCGCCGGAAGGCCTGCGAACCGGCGGCGCCGTGCGTCGTACGGACCGCATCGGCCAGCTCCGGGCGGAGCTGACGCACCAGGCTCCGGAACTCCTCCACCCGGTTCTCCATCGGCGTCCCGGTGAGGAACAGCACGTGGTCCGCGCGCTCCGCCCGGACGGCGACGGCCTGCGCCCGCCGGGTGGCGGGGTTCTTCACGAAGTGCGCCTCGTCCACGACGAGCATCGCCAGGTCGATGCCGGCCTCGGGAAGGGTGCGCAGCGCGTCGAACGTGGTGAGCGCGACCCCGCCGCCCGTCACCCACTCCGCGTACGCCTCCAGCCGCTCCGCCCCGTGCACCGGCAGGACGCGCAGGGTGGAGCGGGCCCGGATCTCCCGGCTCCAGTTGATCAGCACGCTGGCCGGGCACACCACCAGGAAGTGGCTCTCGCCCCGCGCCGCGAGATGGGCGAGGGCGGCGATGGCCTGCACGGTCTTGCCGAGCCCCATCTCGTCCCCGATGACCACCCGCTTCTGTGCCAGGGCGAAGCGCGCGCCGAACGACTGGTAGCCGCGCAGGGAGACCCGTAGCCGCGAGTCGTCGAGCCGGAGCGCCCGCACCCGGTCCGCGATCCCGGCGGGCAGGAACCCCTCGGCGGCGTCCCGGTCCGGGCCGCTGCCCGACAGCTCGGCGAGGAGGCTGTAGTACTCGGCGGACCGCAGCTCGAAGTCCACCCACGCGCCGGGCGCCGACTCCGGCTCCCGCAGCAGGTCGACCGAGAC
Organism: Streptomyces cyaneofuscatus; assembly: GCF_042718795.1. Taxonomy (GTDB): domain Bacteria; phylum Actinomycetota; class Actinomycetes; order Streptomycetales; family Streptomycetaceae; genus Streptomyces; species Streptomyces cyaneofuscatus_A. The sequence continues at coordinate 10,384 of NZ_JBHXOX010000033.1, read as the reverse complement.
CTGGCCGAACAGCATCGGCAGCTCCTGCTCCACCGCCTCCGCGAGCGCCGTACCCAGGGCGGCCACGGCGTCCAGCGCCCGGGTCCGTGCCTCCCTGCCGGTGAACAGCATCCGCAGCCGGCTCCCGGCCGGGGCGGCGGCGGTCACCAGGGGATCGAGCCGCTCGGCCAGCCGCCCCGCCGCCTCCACCGCCCGCCGTGCGTCGGGACCGGCCTCGACCAGTCGGTGCAGGGCGATGACCAGGGAGGTCGTCGTGTCGTCCGGGGCGTCCAGGTCGATCCGTACGGAGACGGTCTCGCGCACCGCGTCGGCGATCTGCCCGGCCGCCGCCAGCGCCTGATCGGCGGTGTGTGCCCCGACCCCGGGGATCAGCCGGAGCTCGTAGCGCGCCGTGCCGTGGACCTGCCCGACGGTCGTGAACCCGGCCTGTTCGAGAGCGCCCAGGCGCAGCCGGCCCTCCGTGACGTCCTTCAGCCGGGCGACCGGGATGGCGGCCAGCTCCCGCCCGGTCAGGGAGGCCAGGAGCGGGTCGAGGACGGCCCGCACGGCGTCGACGGCGCGGGCGTGGTCCTCCCGCACGGCACGGGCCCGGCCCAGCAGAGCCGCCGCCTCGGCCAGCAGCTCCTGGACGGCCCGGCCCGTGGTCGCCGGGCGGGCGGTCCTGGCCCCGGTGTCGCTCATCGTCGCTCTCCCCGCCGTGCGCCGCGACCGGCAGGTGATGGTCCGTTCGCTGTACGTGGCCATCGTCCCACGGCCCACCGACAGCCCCTGGCGCACCGGCGGCTCCTGGTCCACCGACAGCCCGCCGCACGACGGCCGCCCGCGGGTCCCGCTACCGGGCGGGCGGCCGCCGTTCCGCCGGGGAGAGCAGGAGCACCTCCAGGGCCCGCGCGCAGGACCGGGCCTCGGTGAGCAGCCCCTCGGTGCGCTCGGCGGTGATCAGGGACGGGGTTGCCCGTACGGCGAGGGCGAAGCGCGCGTACCCCGCGCCGTCCAGGACCGGCACGGCCAGCGTCCGTACCCCGTGCGCCGACTCACCGTCGTTGAGCGCGTACGCCTCGGCCCGTACCCGGACCAACTCCGCCTCCAGTGCAGCCGGTTCGACGATCGTCCGGTCGGTGAACGCGGGCAGCGGCGGCAGCGACGCGGGGCCGCCCTCGCCCGGCCGGGCCCAGGCGAGGAGCACCTTGCCCAGCGCGGTGGAGTGCAGCGGCCGGCGCAGCCCCACCTTCGGCGTCACCGAACCGCCCGCCACGATCACCGCGTGCGGCCCGCTGCGCAGCGCCAGGTCCGCCGTCGCGCCCGTCCGCTCGGCCAGGTCCGCCAGCTCCGGCGCGGCCAGGTGCAGCCCGCGCTGGTGGTAGGAGAGCCGGCCCAGCTCGGTCACGGCGGGGCCGAGGCGGTAGCGGGCGGTACGCGGGTCCTGCTCCAGGAACCCCGCGCAGAGCAGCGTGCGCGCCAGCCGGTGGGCCGTGGACACCGAGAGCTCCAGTCGCCGGGCGAGGTCGGAGGCGCTGAGGTCGGGCCCGTTGTCGTGGAAGCAGTGCAGGACGTCCAGCGCGCGCCGGACGGCCTGGGCGCCGCCTGGCGCGCGTGCTGTCACGGCCTCGGTCATCTCGCTTCACTCTCCACTCGTCGAGGGGATCTGAGGGCTGCGTTCGCTTGCCACATTACGGGATTTGGATGAGCACCCCATCGGGACGAGAAACACTCTGTTCACATGTGATCCCACATCATGGGAAGAGAGTTGTCCCGGCCCGCACCGCCGTGGCAGGCTGCGGCCATCACCGGCGACGAGCGGGAAGGAGCAGCGAACCATGGTCCGACGTACCACCGTGCACGCGCCCTCCACGCCGGGCGATCCCGTACCGCTCGCCCTCACCGTGCGCCGCCACATCGACCTGGCGCGCGTCTCCAGCGCAGCCTGTCGCTGACCTCTCCGGACACCCTCCCGGCCATCCCTCCCGGCCATCCTTCCCGGCCTCTCCTCGCATCGACGTGTACCCGCTGCGCCACCGCTGGGCCTCTGCTGATCCGCGCGAGGGGCACGGCGGGATGCGGCGGGCCCCTGGAGGGCTGAGCCGTCCTCCCGTGCGCCGTGCCGTATGCGTCGACCCGTCCCCGTCCCCGTCTCCGCGTCGACCGGGCACCGCGGGCGGGAGCCCGTCACCTGCATCCCCTGCGCCTCACCCACCTCACACACCCCACCGACCCCTGTGGAGACCCACCCCCATGACGTCTGCCCCCGCCCTGCCCGCGACGCTCTGGTTCACCCGCTGTCCCGTGCCCACCGCCACCGGGATCGCGGCCGACCGGCAGTGGCTCACCGACGAGTTCGCCCCGGACGGCATCACGGTCCGCTCCCTCCAGGACGCCGAACCGGACGCGGACCGGGAGGCCCACTTCACCCACGCCCTCCCGGGTCTCTTCCGCGAGGGCGGCAACGTGCCCGCCCTGTGGGCCCGTTCAGGCGGTGAGCGGACCCGGCTGATCGGCCTGACCTGGATCGAGGAGCGCCAGGTCGTCCTGGTCGCTCCCGGCTCCGGCATCCGGTCGGCCGCTGACCTGCGAGGGCGGCGGATCGCCCTGCCGGCGCACCCCATCGCCATCGACTTCTGGCGGGCCATGGCGCTGCGCGGCTTCGAGGGCGCCCTCGCCTCGGCAGGCCTCGGCCTGACGGACACCGTCCCGGTCGACGTACCGGCGGACGGCCACCCGGGGCAGTGGGCCGCCGAACTGGCCGCCCTGCGCCGGGGCGACGTCGACGCGGTGTACGTCAAGGGCGCGCTCGCGGTCGAAGCGGCCCGCAGGGCCGGGGCCGAGGTCGCGGTGGCCCTCGACGACCTGCCGGACCGCCGCTTCCGGATCAACAACGGGACCCCGCGCCCCATCACCGTCCACCAGGACCTCCTGGACGAACACCCCGCGCTGGTCGACCGCTTCCTCGCCGTGCTGCTCCGGGCCGCCGACTGGGCGGCTCAGAGCCCGGCGGAGGTCGACCGGATCCTCGGCGCCGAGACCGGGGCCGGAGCCGAAGGGGTCGCGGGAGCCTACCGCGCCGGCACCCACCTCACCCTCCACCCCGACCTCTCCCCGGAGCGCCTCGCCCTGCTCGCCGCGCAGGAGAGCGCCCTGCGCGCCCACGGCTTCCTGTCCGAGCCCGTCCAGGTCACCGCCTGGGCCGACCCCGAACCGCTCCGCCGAGCCGCCGCGCTGAACGCCGCCCACCCGAAATCCCCCCAGCCCGTCGCCCCTTGAGCCCGAGGACCGCCACCATGAACAGCACCCGACCACGTCTCCGTACGACCGTCCCGACCGCCCTCCTCGCGGCCGCCGCCCTCCTCGCCCTCTCCGCCTGCTCCACCTCGGATGACGGCAACGGCAGTGCGCCTGCCGGTAGTTCGGGCAAGACGGTCAATGTCCGCATCCCCGACCCCGGCAACTCCGGTGTCCTCGCCCTCGCCAAGAAGGACGGCAGCCTCGACAAGGCGCTCGGCAAGGTCGGCGCCCGGGTGAAGTGGACCGGCAGCGCGGGGCCGTTCGCCCCGGCCGCCCAGGCGATGAACGCCGACCAGCTCGACGTCGCCACCGGCTCCATCACCTCCGGCATCACCTCCCTCTCCCAGCGCCCCGGCTTCCAGTTCTTCACCGCCGTCGACCCCGACGCCAAGGGCGAGGGCATCCTCGTCCGCGACGGCTCCGGCATCGAATCCGTCGCCGACCTGGTGGGGAAGAAGGTCGCCGTCAACCAGGGCGGCACCGGTGAGTACCTGCTGCTCAAGGCGCTGGCCGAGGAGAAGATCCCGGCCGACCAGGTGGAGCGGGTCTATCTGCGCCCCGACCAGACCGCCGCCGTCTTCAACGCCGGGCAGGTCGACGCCTGGGCCGTCTGGGCCACCTACGCGGTCGCGGAGATCGGCAGCGGCAAGGCCCACTTCCTCGCCGACGGAGAGGCGATCGGCTCGGACAACTACAGCCTCAACGCCGTCCGTACGGGCTTCGCCGAGCAGCACCCGGCCGTCGTCAAGGCCCTCTACGACTACCTCCACGCGGCCAGCGCCAAGGAGAAGAAGGACCCGGCCGCCTATCTCAATGTCTTCACCGACGTCGGCCCGACCGCCGTCACCGGCAAGGCCAAGGAGGTCCAGACCGAGATCACCGCGGAGTCCGGCACCGTGGACCCGATCGGCCCCGAGGACATCGCCCGCTTCGAGTCCGTCGCCGCCTTCTACGCCGAGCAGAAGGTCACCAAGGAGAGGGTGGACATCGCCGCGCACCTCCTCGACGTCGAGAAGCTGACATGAGCAACACCCGTGTGAAGGCCATCGACTCCCCGCCGCCCCCGGGGCTCGTCACCCCGCGCCCCCAGCTCCGCAAACCCCGCAGCCGACCCTACGCCCTGACCGTCCGCGCCCTCGGCCCCTTCGTCCTGCTGGGCCTGTGGTGGGCCGCGTCCGCCACCGGCCTGCTCACCCCGGATGTCCTCGCCTCTCCCGCAGAAGTCCTCAAGGCAGTAGGGGAGTTGTGGGGCAACGGCCAGTTGCCCGACGCGCTCACCACCTCCCTGACCCGCTCCGGGCTCGGGCTGCTCATCGGCCTCGCCGCCGGACTGACCCTCGGCATCACCACCGGGTTCACGCGCCTCGGCGACGAGCTGCTCGACTCCTCCCTCCAGACCCTGCGCACCATCCCGTTCCTCTCCCTGGTCCCGCTGTTCATGGTCTGGTTCGGCATCAACGAGACCGCGAAGATCCTCCTCATCGCGGTCGCCACCACCTTCCCCATGTACGTCTCCGCCTCCAGCGGCGTCCGCAACACCGACCCCAAACTCGTCGAGGCCATGCGCTCCTTCGGCATGAGCCGCCTCGCCATCGTCCGCGAGGTCGTCCTGCCCGGCGCACTGCCCTCGCTCCTGGCCGGGCTGCGGCTCTCGATGACGCTCAGCGTCATCGCCCTCATCGCGGCCGAGGAGATCAATGCCACCGCCGGCATCGGCTACCTGATGTCCCAGGCCCAGAGTTACGCCCGCACCGACATCCTCGCCGTCTGCATCCTCGTGTACGGGCTCCTCGGCCTCACCGCCGACGTCCTGGTACGGCTGCTGGAACGCTTCGTGATGCCGTGGCGCACCCCGCAGGGAGCCCCCCGATGACCGAGAACGCCCACCGTCAGGCAGCTGTACGGGTACGGGGCCTGCGCCGGGTCTTCGGCGCCCGCACCGTCCTCGACGGCCTCGAACTGGACATCGCGCGCGGCGAGTTCGTCGCCCTGCTCGGCGCGAGCGGGAGCGGCAAGACGACCCTGCTGCGGATCCTCGGCGCGCTCGACGGCGCCGACGGGGGAGAGGTGCTCGTCCCCGAGGCCCGCACCGTCGTCTTCCAGGAACCCCGCCTCGTACCCTCCAAGAAGGTCCTCGCCAACGTCACCGTCGCCCTGCCGCGCGGCCGGCGCGACGACGGGCTGCGGGCGCTCGCCGAAGTGGGCCTGGAGCGGCACGCCGACGCCTGGCCCGCCACCCTCTCCGGCGGCGAGGCCCAACGGGTGGCCCTGGCCCGGGCACTCGTACGGGAGCCCGAACTCCTGCTGCTGGACGAACCGTTCGCCGCACTGGACGCCCTGACCCGGCTGAAGATGCAGGACCTGGTGGACGAGCTGTGCCACAAACACCGGCCCGCCGTCCTGCTGGTGACCCATGACGTCGAGGAGGCCGTACGTCTCGCCGACCGGGTCGCCGTCCTGCGCGACGGGCGGCTCGTCACCGACGAGCAGGTCACCGTCGCCCGCCCCCGCGACCCCGGCGATCCCGCCTTCGCCGCCCTGCGCCGCCGCCTCCTCGACGACCTCGGCGTCCCGGCCGCTTCCCACCCCGTGAAAACCCCCGAACTCGACCGTGTCGGAGTGATCTGAATGACCATCACCATCGGTGTCCACGCCAGCAACCCGTCCCTCTTCCACCTCTACCACCTGACCCGGCTCGGCTTCGCCCAGCAGGAGCTGGAACCGCTCGGCGAGACCGTCGCCTTCCACCCGTACAGCAACGGCGTCCGCACCGGCGAACTCCTCACCCAGGGCGTCATCGACTTCGGCGGCACCGGCTCCACCCCGCCCGTCACCGCCCAGTCCGCCGGCCACGACCTCGTCTACACCGCCGTCTCCGCACCGCGCCCCGAGCACGGCGCCCTGCTCGTCCCCGAGGACAGCCCGGTCCGTACCGTTGCCGACCTCAAGGGCACCACCGTCCACCTGGCGATCGGCTCGTGGCAGACCCACCTCGTCGCCAAGGCCCTCGACGACGCGGGCCTCTCCTACGGCACCGACATCACCGCCGTACGCTCCTCCGAGGAGAGCGAGCAGCTCCTGCGCACCGGGACCATCGCCGCCTGGGTCGCCCAGGGACCCCAGCTCGCCGCCGCCCGCCGCACCGGCGGACTGCGCACCCTGATCCGTACCGGCGACGTCATCAGCGACCGGTCGGTGTTCTTCACCCGCCGCGAACTCGCCGAGCGGCGGCCCGAGATCGTCGCAGCGCTGACCCGCGCCCTGCAACGCGCCGACGACTGGGCCGCCGCCCACCCCCGCGAGGCCGCCCATTTGGCCGCCGCCGACCTCGGCGGCGCGGCCGACGACTGGGAGGCCGCGCTGACCGCCCTGCCCTGGCGGATCGAGCCGGTGAGCGAGGAGTTCCTCGCCGAGCAGCAGGAGGCGGCCGACATCTTCCACCGCACCGGCTTGATCGAGCACCCGGTCACCGTGGCCCGCGCCGTCGCCGACGCCCCCGCTGCGGCCCCTTCGGCCGCGAAGGCGGTCTGAGCGGACATGGCCCCCGAAGTCCTCTGGTACATCATCCCGCGCGAGGGCGCCTACCCGTGGGAGCCGGCCGGTCGCCGTCCCACCGACCTCGGCTACCTCACCCGGCTCGCCGGAACGGTCGAACAGCTCGGCTACAGCGGGGCGTTGCTCGCCACCGACCTGCACGACGTCTGGCCGCTGGGCAGCGCGCTGTCCGCCGCCACCAGTACCCGGTTCAAGCCGCTGCTCGCCGTCCACCCCGGCTTGATCGCGCCGACCCTGCTCGCGAAGATGGCGCTCACCTTCGACAACCTCTTCGGCGGACGGCTGCGCTTCAACGTCGTCAACGGCTCCACCAAGTCCCTCCAGGAGTACGGGCTCCATGTGGAGCACGACGAGCGGTACGAGCTGAGCGCCGAGTACTGGTCCCTCGTCAAACGGCTCACCGCGGGCGAGGTCTTCGACCACCAGGGCCGGTTCTACGACCTGAAGAACGCGGGCGCCTCCTTCCGCGAGCTGAAGCCCGTCCAGGACCCGCACATCCCGCTCTGGTTCGGCGGCTCCTCCGCACCCGGCATCGAGATGGCCGCCCAGCACGTCGACGTCTTCCTCACCTGGGGCGAGCCCCCGCACCTGCTGAAGGAGAAGCTGGCACAGGTCCGCGCCCGGGCCGCCGCCCACGGACGCACCCTGCGCATCGGGCTCCGCCTCCACCTCATCGTCCGCGACACCGAGGACGAGGCGTGGGCGGCGGCCGACCGGCTGCTGGACGTCACCAGCGAGGCGACGTACGCCCGGCAGCTCGGCGACCGGGCGGGGGAGGACGGCGTCGGCTGGCAGCGCCAGTTCCGCCAGCACGGCGGCCGAGTGCCGGCCCGCGCCCGCGAGCTGGAGACCCACCCCAACCTGTGGCCTGGCATGAGCCTCTTCCGCCCGGGCCCCGGCACCGCCGTCGTCGGCTCGACGGCCCAGGTGACCGAGCGGCTGAAGGAGTACGAGGAGCTGGGCGTCGACACTTTCATCCTCTCCGGCAACCCGCTCCTGGAGGAGGCCTACCGCGTCGCCGAGACGGTCCTCCCGGCCCTGGGGGTGCGACGCTGACCTGTGGAGAGGCGGGGTGGCGGCCCCAATCGGCCCCGCGCGGACTGCGGTGGCGGGCGGCCGGTGCGAGACTCGACGGGACAGGGAACAGCCCCGCCCCGCCGGAGTGAGGTGGGACAGGCAACAGCCCCGCCCCGCCGCGCGCGAGCGGGGCCACGGGATCCGCTGAAGGAGCACGCCATGCTCAACCCCGCCTTCCCCGACGGAGCACCCAACTGGGTCGACCTCGGCACGCCCGACGTCGACGGGGCCGCCGCCTTCTACGGCGGTCTCCTCGGCTGGGAGCACGTCCCCGGCGGCCCGGAGGTCGGCGGGTACGGGATGTTCACCCTGGACGGCCACACCGTCGGCGGTGTCATGGCGGTCCCCGAGGAGCAGTCCTCCAGCGCCTGGTCCCTCTACTTCCAGTCGCCCGACATCTACGCCACCGCCGAGCTGGTGAACCGGGCCGGCGGCCGCTCCGCCTTCGATCCGATGGACGTCCTCGACTACGGCCGGATGGGCGGCTTCACGGACCCGGGCGGAGCCTACTTCGGCGTATGGCAGCCGCGGCAGAACCCCGGCCTCGGCGTCATCCAGCAGCCGGGCTCGCTCCTGTGGGCCGAGCTGTACACCCCGGATGTCCCGGCGGCGGCCAAGTTCTTCGACGACGTCTTCGGCTGGAAGACCGACGCGCTGAAGGTGGAGGGCACCGAGTACGTCTACACCACGGTCCACCCCGCCGGCACCGGCCCGGAGCTGTCGTTCGGCGGCCTGGTCACGATGGGCGACGTCCCGGCCGAGGCGGCGCGCGGCCCGCACTGGATGCCGTACTTCGCGGTCGAGGACGTGGCTGCGACGGTGGATGCGGCCAAGCGGCTCGGCGGGGCGGAGGCGCTGCCGGCGATGGAGGTGCCGGGCGTCGGCACCATGGCCAACGTCACCGATCCGTTCGGAGCGGTCTTCGCGGTGATGAAGCCCCAGCCGAGGCGATAGGGCCGGGGGAAGGGGGCGCGCCGGACGATTGATGGATCGTTGATCAGTCGTTTATCGCACCCGTGCACCGTAGGTCCCATGCTGATCAATACGGTGACCGAGGACGCGCTCGACTGGCAGGAGACCGCGTTGTGCGCGCAGGCCGGACCCGAGTTCTTCTTCCCGGCCCCCGGCAGTTCGACGCGCGAGGCCAAGCAGCTCTGCGGAGCCTGCGAGGGACGCGTGGCCTGCCTGGAGTACGCACTTGCCAACGACGAGCGGTTCGGCGTCTGGGGCGGACTTTCCGAGAAGGAGCGCGAACGGCTGCGCCGGGAAGAGCGCAAGCAGGGCTGAACCGCCTCCGCACGTGCCGGAATGCCACGCCATGACGCGGGCTGCCCGCTGCCCGCTGCCTCATCCCGGTCTGACCGGGAAATGGCGGGGCAGGAGACCCTGGGCCGGCAGGGAAGCTCCCCCGGCGACGACGAGAGGGAGAAACGCACCGATGTCTCCGGTTACCGAAGAGTGGGGCGAGGTCCTGCGCACGCATCTGGCTCTCGGCGAGAAGGGCTCGCCCGTCCTGGCAGCCGCCGCGTTCTCCGCCGAGGCCGGCTTCTTCGCCGTCGTGGGGCGGGGCGACGAGGACGGCCGGCCGTACTTCCGCTCGATGCCGTACGACGCCGAAAGCGTGGTCCCGGATGATGTCGAGGCCCTGTGCACGGTGTGCGAGGAGGCCGTCCACCCCCGGGGCCTCCGCATCGCGGGCACGCTCTGGCGACGTGAGAGCCGTGAGGTGATCAGCGATGTCGTCACCGGGAGTGAGCTGGAGCTCGCTCTGCTGCGGGACGGCGACCGCGCCATGTGGGTCGTCCGGGCGGCCCAGGGCATCTGCACGTTCGTGCTGGTGGACGGTGACAGCGGAGCCCACGTCTCCGAGGCCCGGTCCCTGGCGCTGGACTTCGACTCCTTCCTGGTCGGCCAGGGGTACTGATCACGTATCTGATCGGCCCGGGGCTGCCGGTCCGATACCTGATCGGCCGGTGCCATCGGGTCAGAGGTAGCGGCGGATCGGTACGACGGCCGCTTCCCGCACCCGCTGGACGACATCGCGCCGCTTCCACCGGCCCCGCTCGATCAGCACGCTCTTGTCGCGGTCCTCGTCGAAGTGGGCGTCGAGCGCGTCGGTGAAGTCGCAGTCCATGACCGCGAGCATGACCTCCTCGTCATGTTCGAGGGAGCGCCGGTTGAAGTTGGTGGAGCCGATCAGCGCGGCGACCCGGTCGATCGTGAGTACTTTGGCGTGCATCATCGTCGGCTGGTACTGGTAGATCTTCACCCCGCACGCCGTCAGCTCCTCGTAGTGGCGCTGTCCGGCGAGCTGGCAGACCCGCTTGTCGGTGTGCGGGCCCGGCAGCAGGATCTCGACCTCCACCCCGCGCCGGGCGGCGGCGCAGAGCAGCCCGGTGAAGTAGTCGTCGGGGGCGAAGTAGGCGGTGGTGAGGCGGATGCGTTCCTCGGCGGATTCGAGGACGACCCGCAT
>NZ_JBHXOX010000032.1:0-116674 GCF_042718795.1 Streptomyces cyaneofuscatus | reverse complement strand
ATCCACGGCGAAGTCCCCATGCCCGCCCAACGCGCAACTTCTGACGCGGACACGGCCAACAGGAGCGATCCACCTCATTGTGTTAGCCGCTGTAAGCCGCGACCGCAACGACCACAACGTCCGTTGATTCCGGAAGAGAGACAGGTTGTTAACGCGCGGGCAACATGTGGGCCACTTCACAGCGAAAGGCGGAACCCGTGCGACTACGCACTCCCCTCGCCCTGCTCGGAGCCGCACTGCTCGTGCTGGTGGGGCCACCCCTGCTCGCCACCGGCGACGGCTCCGACACCGGCACCCAGATTCCCGGGCTCCGCTTCATGGTCCCGAACACCCCGGGCGGCGGCTACGACATCACCGCCCGCACCATGGCCAAGAACGCCGAGGACGCCGGACTCACCCACAACATCGAGGTGTTCAACCTCCCCGGAGCCGGCGGCACGGTCGGCCTGACCCGGCTCGTCGGCGAACACGGCAACGGCAAGCTCGCCCTCTCCATGGGCCTCGGCGTCGTCGGCGCCGTCCACACCAACAAGTCCCCGAGCACCCTCGCCGACACCACCCCCATCGCCCGGCTCACCGAGGAGCCGGACATCGTGGTTGTCGGTAAGGACTCTCCGTACCGCACCATCGGTGAGCTTCTCGCCGCCTGGAAGAAGAACCCGGCCGCCGTGCCGGTCGGCGGCGGATCGTCGCCCGGCGGGCCCGACCACCTCGCCCCCATGCTCATGGCGCAGGCCGCCGGGATCGCCCCCAAGGCGGTCAACTACGTGCCGTTCGACGGCGGCGGCGAGCTCCTCGCCTCCGTCCTCGGCAACAAGGTCGGCTTCGGCGTCTCCGGCCTCGGCGAGTACCGCGACCAGATCGAGGCGGGCGAGCTGCGGCTGCTCGCCGTCACCGGTCCGAAGCGGGTCCCGGGCATGGACGCGCCCACCCTGCGCGAGGCCGGCCTCGACACCGAGTTCACCAACTGGCGCGGCATCGTCGCCCCGCCCGGCCTCTCCGACGCCGAACGCACCAAGCTCACCGGGCTGATCACCGAGCTGCACGCCTCGAAGGAGTGGAAGGAGTCGATGAAGAAGAACGGCTGGGACGACGCCTTCCTCGCCGGTGAGCCCTTCGGCGACTTCCTCGCCGAGCAGGACCGGCGCGTCGCCACCGTGCTGAAGGAGCTGGGGCTGTGACCACCGAACCCACCGGACCCACCGGACCCGTCGAACCGGTCGCGCCCGCCCCGAAGCAGCACACCACCCCCCGCTCCTGGCTGCGCGACCACTCCGAACTCGGCGTCTGCGCCCTCCTCCTGGCCATCGGCGCCCTCGTCCTCACCGACGCCCTCACCATGAGCGTCGACATCGCCCAGCGCGGCCCCATCGGCCCCCGTACCGTCCCCTTCGTCGTCGGCTCGGCGCTCCTCCTGGTCGCCGTCCTCCTGGCCGCCGACGTCCTGCGCGGCGGGCGCGGCGAGGCCGAAGGCGGCGAGGACGTCGACCTCGACGAACCCGCCGACTGGCGCACCGTCCTCCTGCTGAGTGGTGTCTTCCTCGCCACCGCCGTCCTGATCGGCCCGCTCGGGTTCCCGATCGCCGGAGCGCTCCTCTTCTGGGGCTCCGCCTACGCCCTCGGCAGCCGCCACCACGACCGCGATCCGCTCATCGCCGCCGTCCTCTCCCTCGCCACCTACTTCCTCTTCGACCACCTGCTCGGCGTCCCCCTTCCGGGCGGCCCGCTGATGGGAGTGATCTGACCGATGGACTCCCTCAACTCCCTCATCGACGGGTTCGGTACGGCGCTGACGCCGGCCAACCTGCTCTGGGCCGCTCTCGGCGTCCTGCTCGGCACGGCGATCGGCGTGCTGCCCGGTATCGGGCCCGCCATGGCCGTGGCACTGCTGCTCCCGGTGACGTACGGACTCGACCCGACCGGCGCGTTCATCATGTTCGCCGGGATCTACTACGGCGCGATGTTCGGCGGCTCCACCACCTCGATCCTCCTCAACACCCCGGGTGAGAGTGCCGCCGTGGTCGCCGCGATCGAGGGCAACCCGATGGCCAAGGCCGGACGCGGCGCCCAGGCGCTGGCCGCCGCCGCGATCGGCCACTTCGCGGGCGGCATGATCGGCACGATCCTGCTGGTCGTCCTCGCGCCGACCGTCGCCTCCCTCGCCATCGGCATCGGGGCGCCCGACTACTTCGCGATCATGGTGCTGGCCTTCATCGCCGTCACCTCCGTCCTCGGCGCCTCCCGCATCCGGGGACTGGCCTCCCTGCTCATCGGTCTGACCATCGGACTGGTCGGCCTCGACCAGATGACCGGGCAGCAGCGCCTCACCTTCGGCTCGCTCCAACTCGCCGACGGGGTCGACGTGGTGATCGTCGCCGTCGGCCTCTTCGCGATCGGTGAGGCCCTCTGGGTCGCCGCCCACCTGCGGCGCACGACCGGCGAGGCCATCCCCGTCGGCCGCCCCTGGCTCGGCCGGGACGACCTCCGCCGCACCTGGAAGCCCTGGCTGCGCGGCCCGCTCATCGGCTTCCCGTTCGGCGCGATACCGGCGGGCGGCGCGGAGATCCCCACCTTCCTCAGTTACGTCACCGAGAAGCGGCTCTCCAAGCACCGCGGCCAGTTCGGCAAGGGGGCCATCGAAGGCGTCGCGGGTCCGGAGTCGGCGGCCTCCGCCTCCGCCGCCGGAACCCTCGTCTCGATGCTCACCCTCGGCCTGCCCACCACCGCCGTCGCCGCCGTGATGCTCGCCGCCTTCCAGCAGTACGGGATCCAGCCCGGGCCCCTGCTGTTCGAGCGGGAACCCGAGCTGGTCTGGGGCCTCATCGCCTCGCTCTTCGTCGGCATGGTGCTGCTGCTCACCCTCAATCTGCCGCTCGCCCCCGTCTGGGCCAAGCTCCTGCGGATCCCGCGCCCCTACCTCTACGCGGGGATCCTCTTCTTCGCCGCCGTCGGCGCGTACGCGGTCGGCGGCGAGGCCCTGGACCTGGTGATCCTGCTGATCATCGGCCTGATCGGGCTCGGCATGCGGCGCTACGGACTGCCGGTGCTCCCCGCCGTCATCGGCGTGATCCTCGGCCCGGCCGCCGAACAGCAGTTGCGGCGCGCGCTCCAGATCAGTGACGGCAGCGTGACCGGGCTGGTCAACACCCCGTTCTCCATCACCGTCTACGCGATCGTGGTGCTGATCCTGGCCTGGCCGCTGGTCCACCGGCTGGTCGCCGTGCGAGGGCGGAACGGCCGGAAGGAGAAGGAGAAGGAGGAAACCGGCACTGTCAGTGGTGGCTGAGAGTATCGACGGCATGACGACGATCGACTGGGACGCGGCGGCCGGCTCCTTCGACGAGGAGCCCGACCACGGGCTTCTCGACCCCGCCGTGCGCGACGCGTGGGCCGGGCGGCTGGAGAGCTGGCTGCCCGCCCGCCGCGGTGACGTGCTGGACCTGGGATGCGGTACGGGGAGCCTCTCCCTGCTCGCCGCCGGCCAGGGCCACCGGGTCACCGCCGTGGACCGCTCGCCCCGGATGGCCGAGCTGGCCCGCGCCAAGCTCGCCGGGACCGGCGCCGAGGTCCTGGTCGGGGACGCGGGCCTGCCGCCGGTCGGGGAGCAGGCGTTCGACGTAATCCTGGCCCGGCACGTCGTCTGGCTGCTGCCCGATCCGGCGGCCGCCCTGGCCCACTGGTTCGGGCTGCTGAAGCCGGGCGGGCGGCTGGTCCTCGTCGAAGGGGTGTGGGGCGGTGTCGGGCTCTCCGCCGCCCGGATCACCGCCCTGCTCGCCCCGCACACCGAGCGCGTCCATCACGAGGATCTGGCCGGTGACGCGCGGCTGTGGGGCAAGGAGGTGGACGACGAGCGGTATGCGCTGGTGGCCCGCGCCGAGCCGCCCCACCGGCACACCGAGGTCGTCGACGTCCACCTGATCCTGCGCCGGGGCCCGGACGTCCTGCTCGCCCGCCGCGCCGACACCGGTTACGGGGACGGGTTGCTGAACATGCCCTCCGGCCACGCGGAGGACGGCGAGGACGTCCGCGAGGCGATGATCCGGGAGGCCGCCGAGGAGATCGGTGTCGTCCTGGACCCGGACGAGGTGCGGGTCGCCCTCGTGATGCAGCACCGGGGGCCCGGCGGCGGGGCGCGGATGGGCTGGTTCTTCGTCGCGGAGTACGACGCGGAGCACCCGCCGCACAACGCGGAGCCGGAGAAGTGCTCCGAGCTGGACTGGTTCCCGCTGGACGCCCTGCCGGACGACATGGTCGCGTATTGCCGTGCCGGCCTGGACGGTTACCGGGCGGGCGAGCAGTTCATGATCCACTGGCACGAGGACGGCGACCCGATCGCCCACCGGCCGGACGGCCCGCGCCGTGCCGTGGCGCTGGAGCCCGCCCGCGAGCGGACCGGCGGGGTGCACCACATCGAGCTGTGGGTGCCGGAGCTGGCGGGGGCGGAGCGGCGTTGGGGGTGGCTGCTGGGGCGGCTCGGGCATGTTCCGTACCAGCGCTGGGCGGACGGCCGCAGTTGGCGGCGCGGCGAGAGTTACGTGGTCGTCGAGCAGTCGCCCGATCTCTCCGCCGACCACCACGACCGCCGCCGCCCCGGCCTCAACCACCTGGCGTTCCAAGTCGCTGACCGGGGCACGCTGGACGCCCTGACGGCCGAGGCCCCCGCGTACGGCTGGCGGCTGCTGCACCCCGAGCGCCACCCGTACGCCGGGGGTGACGGCCACTGCGCCGCCTATCTGGAGGACGAGGCGGGGTACGAGGTGGAGCTGGTCGTGAGGTCCACGCCCCGCCCCTGAAGCCCGGGCCCGTCCCCGAAGCCCGAAGCCCGCGCCCTGCTCCCGAAGCCCGAGCCCCGTCCCTGAAGCCCGCGCCCTGCCCCTGATGAAGCCCCATCAAGGGTGAGCGGCCGGTCAGGCCAGCAGGGCCGTCAGCCCCTCCGCCCGGGCCAGCCGCTCCAGCTCGTCCAGGGCTTCGGCGGCCGAGCCGGCTGCCTCGGGGTCGCGTGCGGCCAGGCCGCTCGCCTCGAACTCGTCCTCGTCCAGCCGCAGTACGGAGGAGCCGTCCGCCGACACCCACAGGTCCAGGTCCAGGTCCTCGACCGTCAGCACCCCGTCGGCCAGGACCGCCGGACGCGTGATGTCGCAGTACCAGCCCTTCAGTTCGCCGTCGGCGGTACGGACCTCCTTCACCGCGAACCACCGGTTCCGCCAGTAGTGCTCGGTGAACACATCGCCCGGCTCGAACCGGACGAACCCGAAGTCCCGCACCCCGGGCGCGGCCCACGGCGCCCGGACGGTGACCCGGGTGCCGTCGTCGCGGACCAGCTCCGCCGGATACCTGATCTTGGTGCGGCCCGCCTTGGTCAGGGCCACGACCACGCCCTTGGACCGGGGCACGCGGGGCTCAGCCGAGGCTGCGGGCATGGCGGACCTCCGTGGCGCAGACCGTGTAGCCGAACCACTTGTTGATGGCCAGCATCGGGCCGTTGCCCGTGTCGTTGGCGGTGTAGGCGTCCGTGTAGCCGGCCGCCCGCGCCCGGTGCAGCGAGTCGTTCTTCGCCAGCTTGGCCAGGCCCCGACCCCGGAACGCCCGCAGGGTGCCGGTCATGTTGCTGGAGTACGTCCGGCTCCCGTCGGTGCCGGCCGCGCTGAACGCCGCCACCCGGCCGTCCACCAGGACCACCGTGGTCAGAGCGGCGTCGAACGTCGGGTGGCGCCAGATGTTCGTCAGCCAGTCCTCGTAGTCGTCCAGCTCGGTGGGGATGTCGGTCGGTTCGTCCAGCGTCACCTGGGCGTCCGCGTCGAAGAGCGGCCGGGGATCGTCGGCGAAGTCGGACCCCGGCCTCAGCTCGGCGCCCGCCGGGACCTCCTGGAGCGGCGGCAGGGCGCCGCCCGCCAGGTCCAGGTGCTGGAAGTGGGCGGAGCGGCCCGGCCGGTAGCCCCGGCCACGCGCGAACTCCAGGCTCTCCGGCGTGTCCAGCACCCAGGCGTGCACGACCGTGGCCCCCGCCTGCGCCAGATGCTCCTCCGCCGTGCTCAGCAGCAGCGAACCCGCCCCGTGGCCCGTGTGGCCGGGGAGCACGTGCGGGGTGCAGAACCCCTGGCCCGGCTCCGTGCCCTCGTGGGCGATGCCGGCCTGCGCGGTGCCGATGATCTCGCCGTCCCGCTCGGCCACCAGCAGCCGGTAGTGCCGGTCCGGATGGGCGTGGGCCAGATCGTGGGTCACCTGCTCGGGGGTGGACACCAGGTAGGGGACGGACGCCCGCCGGACGCGGGTCCACGCCTCCGCGTCGGATGGCCGGAAGTCGCGCACAATCACAGTCATGCGGCGGAGGTTACGCGCGGCCCCGCCGCGACCGCCTCCCCTTTTTCCGGCCGTGGTGCCGCCCGTGAGGGACAATCGGCGGGTGACTGAGAAGCCCGCTGCTGCGAAGCCCGCGACCGAGAAGCCCGTGACGGAGAACATCGTCCTGGACCCGCACTCCGGCATCGCCCCGTACGAGCAACTGCGTACCCAGCTCTCCGAACGGGCCCGTTCCGGCGCGCTCCCGGTCGGCCACCGGCTCCCGACCGTACGCGGCTTCGCCGAGGAGCTGGGCCTCGCCGCCAACACCGTGGCCAAGGCCTACCGCGCGCTGGAGGCCGACGGCGTGATCGAGACCCGGGGGCGCAACGGGACCTTCGTCGCGGCCGCCGGGGGAGCGGCCGAGCAGAAGGCGGCGACCGCCGCACAGCTGTACGCCGAGACCGCCGAGCGACTCGGCCTCACCCGGCAACAGGCCCTGGCCCTGGCCAAGGACGCGGTGCGGGCCGCGTACGGGGACTGAGGCCCGCGCCCCCCCGGCGCCCCTGAGGCCCGCGCCCCCGGCGCCCCTGAGGCCCGCCCCCCCCGAGCCCACCCCCGTACAGCCCCCCGAGCCCACCCCCGTACCGGCGGCTACAGATACAGCCCCGCGTCCGCCCCCGCGTCCTGCTTCGGCACCGACGCGGGGCCGATCCCCCGGCGCAGCGCGTACAGCTCCGCGAGCGAGCTGCCCTCCCGGCTCACGCCCTCCTCCGTGCCCAGCCAGGCCACCGACTCCCGGCGGGTCAGCGGGCCCACCTCGATCCGGGCCAGGCAGCGGCCCGGCCGGACGACCGCCGGGTGCAGCCGCTCCAGGTCCTCGTTGGTGGTGACGCCGACCAGCACGTTCCGGCCCTGGCCGAGCAGACCGTCCGTCAGGTTCAGCAGCCGGGACAGCGCCTGGCCCGCGGTGTGCTTGGCCTCGCCCCGGATCAGCTCGTCGCAGTCCTCCAGGAGCAGCAGCCGCCACCGGCCCTTCGCCGTGCCGTCGTCCTCGCCGATCGCGATGTCCATCAGATAGCCGACGTCGTTGAAGAGCCGCTCCGGGTCCAGTACGCAGTCGACCTGGCACCAGTCGCGCCAGGAGCGGGCCAGCGTGCGCAGCGCGGACGTCTTGCCGGTGCCGGGCGGACCGTGCAGCAGGAGCAGCCGGCCCGCGATGTCGTCCGGGGTGACCTTCATCAGCCGGTCCATGGCGTCGGCCACCGGGGCGGTGTAGTTGGGGCGGACCTCGTCCCAGCTCCCGGCGGTGATCTGCCGGGTGGTGCGGTACGGGCCGCGGCGCGGGGAGACGTACCAGAAGCCCATGGTCACGTTGTCGGGCTGCGGCTCCGGTTCGTCCTGGGCGCCGTCGGTCGCCTGCCCGAGGACCTTCTCCGCCAGCTCGGCGCTGGTCGCGGTGACCGTGACGTCCGCGCCCCGGCTCCACCGCGAGATCAGCAGGGTCCAGCCGTCGCCCTCGGCCAGCGTGGCGCTGCGGTCGTCGTCACGGGCGGACCGCAGCACCGAGGCGTGCGGGGGCAGCAGGGTCGCCCCGGCCTTGACCCGGTCGAGGGAGGAGCTGTGGGAGTACGGCTGCTCGCCCGTCGCGAAGCGGCCGAGGAAGAGCGCGTCGACGACGTCGGAGGGGGAGTCGCTGTCGTCGACGGTGAGCCGGATCGGCAGAGCGGACTCGGGGTTGGCAGACATGGCGCCCATGATCCGGCACGGGACCACCCCCCGCACCCAGGTTTCATCAGCCCGGGCCACCACCCGACACCGGCGCGTCAAGGCGCGCGCGTTGAACTCCGGACGGCGGACGGAAGCACTCATCACTTATTTTTGGCATGAACACTTCCAGAGAGCCGGGTGCGCTGCTACTACGGAGTAACGCAGTTACCCCTGCTCAAGGAGTCCCCCCATGAAAATGTCCAGACTCGTGGCGTTCTCGTCCTCGCTCCTGCTCGGTGCCGCCCTCGCCCTGACCGGTGCGGGGATCGCGAGCGCCGATTCCTCCGCCCAGGCCGTCGACTACGTCGCCCTCGGCGACTCGTACTCCTCCGGCGTCGGCGCCGGCAGCTACGAGAGCTCCAGCGGCGACTGCAAGCGCAGCACCCGCGCCTTCCCCAGGCTCTGGGCCAACGCCAACTCCCCCTCCAGCTTCGCCTTCACCGCCTGCTCGGGCGCCAGGACCAACGACGTCACCAGCGGTCAGCTCGGACCGCTCAACGCCTCCACCGACCTTGTCTCGATCTCCATCGGCGGCAACGACGCGGGCTTCGCCGACGTCATGACGACCTGTGTCCTGCAGTCCGAGGCCACCTGCCTCAACCGCATCGCCACCGCCCGCGCCTACGTCGACTCGACCCTGCCCGCCCGGCTCGACTCCGTGTACTCCGCCATCAAGGCCAAGGCCCCCTCCGCCCGCGTCGTCGTCCTCGGCTATCCCCGCTTCTACCAGCTCGGCGGCAACTGCGTGGCCGGCCTCAGCGAGAGGGAGCGCTCCGCCATCAACGGTGCCTCCGACCACCTGAACACCGCCACCGCCAAGCGCGCCGCCGACCACGGCTTCACCTTCGGTGACGTCAGGACGACCTTCACCGGGCACGAGATCTGCTCCAGCAGCTCGTGGTTGCACAGCGTGAACTGGCTCAATATCGGTGAGTCCTACCACCCCACCGCCGCCGGACAGTCGGGCGGCTATCTGCCGGTCTTCAAGTCGGCTGCCTGATAGGCGAGTTGCGCGACAAGTCGACTTTCCGAGCGGGAGGTCCCGGCCGTCGGGGCCTCCCGCTCCGTCGAGCAATCCATCCGAACTGTCCGAAGTCGCCCCGGAATCAGGCGGATTCGGTAACTGATCGTCAACCTCCTTATAGGTGTGCTGGTCCCGCAGGCGGGATACCCGTGTGTCACCGTGGGGCGATAGGGTTAACCTGCCCGGACCGGGTGCCCTCGTACGGGTGGGGAGTGACATGGAACAGATAACGGTGCGGAGCAGGCCTCGGGTGCCTGCCATCACCTGCGGAAGCGGTGCGACCAGTAGGCGCCTCGACCGCCATCTCGCGGTGCTCGGCGGCCCTGTCGTCCCGCAGCGCGAGTCGGCGGAAGCGACGCTGCTGATGCGCGAGCTGACCTCGCGTGATGCCGCGCACACCCGTCGGAGCAGGAGCGCCCGTGTGTCGCTCTTCGCCCCGCTGCGGCGACTGCGGCGTTCGCTCTTCGGCAGCCGCCACTGACCGACGTACGTCGATCACCGGGCCGGCCCGATGTCCGGGGCGGCCCTGCCGCTCGGTCCACCCCACCGCTCGGGGTGGCTCAGGCGATCACTCCGTCCCGGCGCAGCGCCGATGTCTGCTCGTCCGTCATCCCCAGGGCTCGCAGCAGCGCATCGGTGTGTTCACCCAGCGCCGGTACGGCACCCATCGAAGGTTCCGGGCCGCCCGGCAGCGTGATCGGCGGCAGCAGCGACCGCAACGGCCCGACCGGTGAATCCACTTCCCGCCACCGGTCCCGCGCCGCGAGCTGCGGGTGCGCCGCCACATCGGCCACCGTGTTCAGCCGGGCGCACGCGATCCCCGCCGCCTCCAGCGCGTCCAGCGCCTCCTGACCCGTCAGCCGCGCGAGCGCCCGCCCCACCACCTCGTCGGTCCGCTTCCGGTTGGCCGTACGCGCGGTGTTCGTGGCGAAGTCCGGGTCGTCAGCCAACTCAGGCCGTACGAGCACCTGTTCGGCGAGCCGCCGCCACTCCCGGTCGTTCTGCACGGAGAGCAGCACCTGTTCGCCGTCGGCCGTGCCGTAGGCGTCGTACGGCGCGATCACCGAGTGCGCGAGCCCCGTACGCGGCGGGGTCGCGGACCCGTGCATCCCCTGGTGCAGCGGGTGTCCCATCCACTCGGCCAAGGCGTCCAGCATGGAGACCTCCACCGGCCCGCCCCGCCCGGTCGTACCCCGTCGCAGCAGCGCCGCCAGCACTCCGGAGAACGCGTACATGGCCGCCGCGATGTCCGCCGCCGGAATGCCCGCCTTCACCGGCTGGTCGGCCGTCCCGGTGACCGAGACCAGGCCCGCCTCGCACTGCACGAGCATGTCGTAGGCCCGCTTGTGCGCGTACGGGCCGCCCTCCCCGTACCCGGAGATGTCCACGGCCACCAGCCGCGGGTGGGCCGCACAGAGCGTGGCGGCGTCCAGCCCGAGTCGGGCCGCCGCGCCCTGGGCCAGATTCTGTACGAACACATCGGCTCCGGCGGCGAGTTCACGCACCACCGCCAGACCGCGCGGGTCCTTCAGATCGACCGCCAAGGACTCCTTGCCCCGGTTGCACCAGACGAAGTGCGAGGCGAGACCGCGGGCCGCCGTGTCGTAGCCGCGGGCGAAGTCGCCGCCGTCCGGGCGCTCCACCTTGATGACCCTGGCGCCGAGGTCGGCGAGCTGGCGGGTGGCGAAGGGGGCGGCGACGGCCTGTTCGACGGCCACCACGGTGATGCCGTCGAGGGGGAGGGGCTGAGTGCTCATGGCCCGTGCTTACCCTGTGCATCGCCCATCTGCCACTCCCGCCCCGCCCCGCCCCGCACGGAAGGCTCACAGCAGCTCTGCCACTCCCGCCCCGCGTGGAAGGCTTACAGCAGCTCTGCCGCTCCCGCCCCGCACGGAAGCTCACAGCAGCGCGAACTGCCCCTCCGGCCCCTCCTCCTGGTGGCCGAGGACCGAGGCGGGCCGCCGTACGGATGCCGGTACCGGCAGCACCCCGGCCGCCCGCAGCTCGTCCCGGGAGATCAGGGGGGCCCGCTCCAGCCGGGCCCGCAACGCCTCCTGCCGGGGCCCTAGCCCGTCCAGGAGTGCCAGTACGGTGATGAGCTCCAGCAGCTCCGAGGTCCACTCCGGGGTCCACCCGCGCGACCCGACCACCTCCAGCCCGTCCGCCTCCGCGCCCTCGGGAACCGCGCCCACCGCTGCCGCCGCCCGGCGGTCGAACCAGAGCTCCAGCACCCGTACGCCGCTCACCGTGAACTCCCAGGCCCCCGGGGGCACCGGCGAGATCCGGCCGTCGCTGATGACCAGGGCCTCGGCCTCCGCGTCGTACACGATCCCGGTGGGCCGGGCCGGGAGCGCCGCCCGCACATAGGGCCTGCGCCCGCCCGGCAGCCGGGGCCGCTCCCCGCCCCGGGCGCCTCGCAGGTGCAGCCGCACCAGCTCCCGGCCGAGCGACACCCCGGCCGCCCACACCTCGGCGTCGGCGGGCAGCGGGACCCGGCATCCGGACGGGGAGGGCAGGGCGGCGGCCAGGATCCAGGCCAGGACGGACTCGGGGCCGGCCTCGTCCGGCCCCAGCCGCGTACGCACCACGTCCAGCAGGCCCGGTGCCAGGTTGGGGTCGGTGGCGTCGGGCCGCCGGTACAGCGGCCGGATCCGGCCCGGCCGCCCGGCGGGGGAGTGCCCGTCGGGGAGCAGGTGCGTCACCGACAGCGCGGGCCCGGCGGCCTGGGGCACGTAACCGTGCTCGACCGCGAAGAGCTGCCGCTCGTCGCCGACCCGCCACAGCTCCGGCCGGGCCGCGTCGATCAGCCGGTGGTCGGGCAGCAGCCACTGCTCGTCGAACGGGCCGTGCGCGATGCGTACGGGGTCGGGGCAGGCGCCCGGTTCACGGGCGAAGCGGCCGGTGCCGGTGGTGGACCGGCCGGGCAGCGCGGCGACCGGGGTGTGCGGCGTACGGGAGCGGCTCGGGCGGAACAGCCGCTCCTGCTCGGCGCCCTCGGCGGCGGCCAGCCGCTCCCAACGGGTCCGGAGCGCGGCGGGGTCGGGGCCGCTCACCCAGGAGCGGCCGGTCCTCAGCGGCCGCACCGACCAGGGCATCAGCTCGTCCAGCTCCACGGACGGCGGGTCCTCGCCCGATCCGGCCGCCGCCGTCGCCCCCGCCGCTGCGGTCCTGCGCGCTGCCACCGAGCCGTCCTCCCGTATCCGCTGACCCTGCCCCTGCCCCGGCCGGCCCCGTCCGCCGCGACCCCTTCGCATCGTATCGGCGGGGCCGGACACGCCCTAAGGGTTGTCCCGTAGCTGTGGTTGCGGGGCAGCCTCGCGCGAGGTGAGGTACTGCACGGAGTTGTCGGGCACGATCAGGAGCCCGTCGCTCTCACGGACCCGCTCTGCGTCCATGGCGAGAGGCGGCTCGTCATCGCGCCGGCTGCGCGCGAGAGACGCCACCGCGTCGGTGCCGGCCCGGCGTGACAGCGCCTGTGTCCATCGCGCTGACAAGCGGCCGCGGGACACGCGCACACTGCCGCTCATCAGTGAGACCCCTGCTGGAAACTCAGGCCCCGGGGTGCGCGGGCGCTCCCTACCACGACTGACAGTGCGTCGCGGATGGGTGAGGGCGCGACCTCGAAGATGAGAATGCTCTCCTCAAACCCATTTCCAGGGCCCCGCGAAGGCAGAATGGCCCGATGCGTTGGCGAGGGGTGGGGTCGGCTTTAGCGGGATGTGGCGCGGGGACAGTGGTGTTACTGGTCTTCTGGATATGGCCCGTGCAGAGTGTGCCACCCTCCATGGGGCCCGCGGTGGTTGTGCCCGCCCAGCACGGCCCGACATCTTTGGCCCCCTCCCCTCCCGGTCCCGGTGGTCACGCTGTGAAGCCGCCCACCGAGCCCGGTCCGTCCCGCACCTTCTCGGGCGGACGACCCGTGCGCCCGTCACCCCCGCCCACCGCCGACGAGGGGAGGGACAGCTCCCGGGACAGTGCGGGGGGCGCCGGGGACGAGCAGCCGTCATCGACCGTCGGAGGTGATGAGAGCGTATCGCGGGCGCCGCAAGGCGAAGCGGACGATGGCAGGACCGACGAGGACGACGACGAAACGTCGCGTGGCCGGCTGGAGGATGCGGACGATGAGTGGGACGACTGATGCTCCACCGTTCCACCAGCGCCCGCTCGCGCATCGTCGGCTGGATGCTCCTGCTGCTCAGCGCAGCCTTGGCCGTCCCCACCGTCGGGATCACGATGGTCTGGCAGGCGGAGCTGGACCGCCAGGTCGACGCGCAGCTCCTGTCCGAGGCTGACAAGCTACGCGCGTTCGCCCGCACGTCTCGCGACCCGTACACCGGTCAGCGCTTCACTTCCAGCGCCATGCTGCTGACCGCGTTCATGGCGGTCCACCGGCCCGAGCACAACGCGGCCTTCTTCAGCCTGGTCGACGGGCGGGCAGACCGGCGCAGTCCGGGTCCGGCCCCGGCCCGCTTGGACCGGGACCCGGCGGTCGTGGCTCTGATGGCGCGTACGACCGACACCCGTATCCGGTGGCTGGACTCCCCGGTCGGCAAGGTCCGCTACGGCGTCGTCCCGGTGCAGACAGCGGGCGACAACACCGACACCAGGCTTGTCCTGCTGTCCTTCCGGGACCAGGAGCTGCGCCAGGAGCGCCACATGGCCCGGCTCCTGCTGGCCTCGGGCTGCCTCGCTCTGGTGGTCGCGGGGCTGGCCAGCTGGCTGGTCGCGGGCCGGGTCCTGGCCCCGATCCGGCTGGTCCGGCAGACGGCCGAGCGGATCAGCGAGACGGACCTGACCCAGCGGCTCCCGGTGCGGGGGAGCGATGACGTGGCGGCCCTGGCCGAGACGTTCAACCACATGCTCGACCGCCTGTCGGGCGCTTTCACCGCGCAGCGCCAGTTCCTGGACGAGGTGGCGCACGAACTGCGGACTCCCATCACGGTTCTCCGCGGACATCTGGAGCTGATGGACGAGGACCCCGACAGCCGGCGCGGCCAGACCCAAGCCCTGCTCTTCGACGAACTCGACCGGATGCGACGGATCGTGGACGACCTGCTGCTCCTGGCACGGGCCGAACGCCCCGACTTCCTCACCCTGGGCCGGACCAGCCTGACCGACCTGGTGGTCGACGCAACGGCCAAGGCCCAAGCGCTGGGACGTCGGCGCTGGACAGTGGCCGAGGTCGCCGACGTCACCGTGCACCTGGACGAACAACGGGTCACCCAAGCCCTGATGCAGCTCGCGGCCAACGCGGTCAGCCACACCGGCGAAGGGGACACCATCGAGCTGGGGTCGCGCCTGTGGCGCGGGCGGGCGCTGCTGTGGGTGGCGGACACCGGGCCCGGCGTGGCCCCGGAGGATCGCGAACAGATATTCCAGAGCTTCTATCAGGGAGGCACGGCAGTCCCCGGGCGGGCCGCCGCCGGCATCGGTCTGGGGCTCGCCCTGGTCCGTGAGATCGCCCAGGCGCATGACGGCTCGGCGCGCGCCGAGGAGGCCCCCGGAGGCGGCGCGAGATTCGTCATCGACCTTCCCGCCCTCAACCCCACGACGGAAGGAACCTATGGTGAGCAGGATCCTGATAGCCGAGGACGAGGCGCGAATTGCCGCCTTCGTCGAAAAAGGTCTGCGCCGTAGCGGCTACGTCACCCGGGTCGTCGCCGACGGTGTCGCCGCCTATGAGCACGCCCGCGGCAAGGACTTCGACCTTCTCATCCTCGACCTCGGCCTGCCTGGCGATGACGGGCTGACCGTGTTGCGCAAGCTGCGCGAAGCGCACATCGCCCTGCCCGTCGTCATCCTCACCGCGCGGGACAGCGTCAGCGACATCGTGGCCGGGCTGGAGAGCGGGGCTGACGACTACATGGTCAAACCATTCGCCTTCGACGAGTTGCTGGCCCGCGTACGGCTGCGGCTGCGCCGTGAGGAGCCGGCGGAGAACTTCCTGCTGCGGGTGGGCGATCTCCTGCTGGACCTCCGGACCCGGAGGGCCCAGGTGGGCGAGCGCGTCGCCGATCTGTCCGCCCGGGAGTTCGCCCTTGCCGAGATCCTCATGCGCAACCCCGACAGGGTCCTGTCCCGGGAGCAACTGCTGAGCCGGGTATGGGGGTTCGACTACGATCCCGGCTCGAACATCGTCGATGTCTACATCCGCTACCTGCGGCGCAAGATCGGCGCCGACCGGGTCCAGACCGTACGGGGCGTCGGCTATCGGTTGCGGGTGTGACCTGCGCCGTCCCCGACAGCGATGTCGCCGAAGCGGGAGCGCACATCGTCGCGCCCGATGAGAACAGTCTCACCGCTGTCTCACAGCCACCTCATGGCCTGCCTCAAGACTCCTCCGTACGGGTCGCCGGCGACGCGAGACCCGTGAGTGACGCAGTTGATCGTCGCGGCCGCGCCCGGGACCAGGGCGTGGCCGCCACGCCGACGGCAGACGCGGGGGCGACCCCCCCGGCTGTCCCGCGCGACGACCGGCACCTGTTCCCGGCGAGACCCGGGCTGCCCGCATGCCGCGAAGGGCTGCTTGCCGCCGGGGTTGAAAACCCGCCTCTGGCGACGACACTCCACCCCCTATGGAGGCACTCCCGTGCGACGACTCATAGACCGCGCCCGTACGTTCCCCGCCCGCTGCGGTGGACTGGGCCGTGAACTCAAAGAATTCGAGGCCGGTCAACGGCCTTCCGTCATGTTCATCACCTGCTCCGACTCGCGGGTGGTGCCCACCCTGCTGACCGACTCCGGGCCCGGCGAGCTGTTCGAGATGCGCACCGCCGGGAACATCGTCCCGCCGTACGACCCGGACGTGCCCACGAGCGAGATGGCGACGATCGAGTACGCCGTCTGCGTGCTGGAGGTGTCCGACATCATCCTCTGTGGGCACTCCCACTGCGGCGCCGTCGGTGCCCTGGCCCGGCACGAGGACCTGCGCACCCTGCCGGCGGTACGCGGCTGGCTCGGCCGGCACAAGCCCGCAGGCGGCTTCCCGGACCCCGAGAATCTCGGCCCCGACTGCGAACAGCCCGCCCAGCGACATGCGGTGGCGCAACTGAACACCCTGCGCGACTACCCCTGCGTGAGCCGGGCCGTGGGCGAGGGCCGGCTCGGACTGCACGCCTGGTACTACGAGGTCCACACCGGCGCCGTGCAGACCCACCACCTCTCCACCGGGATCTTCTCCTCCCTGTGACAGCGACCTGAAGGCGACCGCAGCAGGCCCCCACCGGCGGTCTCTCCCCCCCACCGGCGGTCTCTCCCCCCCACCCCCCCCACCCCCCCCACCCCCCACCCCCCACTCCCCCCAGGAGCTGAAGCTCTCATGTCCTCTGTCCTCCACCGGTTACGTCCGGACGCCTCGTCCCGCGATGTTCTCGCCTCGATCGTGGTGTTCCTGGTCGCCGTCCCCCTGTGCGTCGGGATCGCGGTCGCCTCCGGTGTCCCCGCCGAACTGGGCCTGGTCACAGGCATCGTCGGCGGACTGGTCGCCGGCGCGCTGCCCGGCAGCTCGCTCCAGGTCAGTGGCCCTGCCGCCGGACTCACCGTCCTGGTGTACGAGGCCGTCACCACCTACGGCGTCACGGCGCTCGGCGTCCTCGTCCTGGCTACGGGGCTCCTCCAAGTCGGTCTCGGCCTCGTCGGTTTCGGCCGGTGGTTCCGCGCCATATCGACCGCCGTGGTCCATGGCATGCTCGCCGGGATCGGTCTCGTACTGATCAGCAGCCAGCTCTACGCCATGTCCGGAACCGCCGCTCCGGGGACCGGTCTCGACAACGTGGCGGGTCTGCCGGACCTGTTCCCGCGGATTACCGGGGCCGCGGCCATCTCCTCCACCGCGATCGGCGTCGGCACCATCGCTCTGCTGATCTTGTGGAAACGGCTACCTGGACGCCTGCCCGGGATGCTCCCCGGGCCACTGGTGGCCGTGGGGCTGACCACCGCGACGGTGGCTCTGTTCGACCTGCCCGTCGCCACCATCGAGGTCCGGGGCCTGATCGACTCGACGCGGCTGACGGGCCTGGAGGACTTCGGTCTCCTGGCGGACCCCGGACTCCTGGGTGTCGTCCTCGCCTTCACGCTCATCGCCTCGGCCGAATCCCTCTTCAGCGCCGCTGCCGTGGACCGGATGCACGACGGCCCGCGCACCCACTACAACAAGGAACTCATAGCCCAGGGAGCGGGCAACACCGTCTGTGGCCTCGTCGGAGCGCTGCCCATGACCGCCGTCATCGTGCGCAGCGCCGCCAACGTGCAGGCCGGCGCCGCCACCAAAGCGTCCCGGATCCTGCACGGTGTGTGGCTGCTGCTGTTCGCGGCCCTGTTCCCCGCCGCACTCGGCCTGATCCCCGTGGCCGCCCTCGCCGGGATCCTCGTCCACGCCGGCGCCAAGCTCATCCCCGTTGCCACCCTTCGCCCCCTCTGGCGTGAACACCGTGGCGAGGCCGTCGTCCTGATAGCGACCGCGCTGGCGATCGTCCTGACGGACATGTTCATGGGCGTGCTCGTCGGCATCGGACTGGCCGTGGTCAAGACGGCGTGGGAGACCTCAGCCGTCCGCCTGGACGTGGACAAGCGGGACGACCGCACCACGGTCGCCCTCAGCGGTACTGCGACCTTCCTGTGCCTGCCCCTGATCCTGGACACCCTGGAGCGCCTTCCGAAGGACCGGCCGGTGGAGCTCGACCTCTCACGGCTACGCCATCTGGACCACGCCTGCGGCACGGCGCTGGATGCGTGGAACACGCACGGCAACACCGTCGGGAGCCCGGTGCCGACGGCGGACGGCGCACCGCGCTGAGGAATGTCCCACAAGGGTGGCCGGCTGCCGGGACGACCGACAGCGTCGCGTCACAGATCCGTTCACAGGCGAGCCGGCCCCGGTACAGCCCGGCACGCCGCGCTACGAGGCATCGCGCGGGCTCGGACTGGATCAGACGCGGATCAGCCTGAGGTCAGGCGCCGGCGCCGACATGCTCCCCCGGGCGGTCGGGCCAGGCCACGGACCGCCGTCAGGCCTGGCGGAGCAGGGATTCAGGTGGTGTGCACCCGCTGAGTCCGTGTCATACGGCCGGTCCGGCGTGGGCGTGGAGCGCCGGTCATGCAGCCCGGGGGACGTCGGCCTGCGGCCTGCGGCCTGCGGCTGCCTTTCCGGGTCTGAGGGGCGGGATCGAGCACTTCGCCGGAGCCGGCACCCGGATCGAGTGGTCCGACTGCGAACAGGCCGAAGCCTTCGTCAGGGGTAGGTGGGCGGGTCGCCCCAGTCGAGGCGGAGGACGGCCAGGTCGTCGGAGTGGCGCCCCGCGTTCAGCCGGTGGGTTTCCTGGATGAGCCGGTCGACGTGGACGGCCGGGTCTGCCGGGGGGAGGTTCTCGATCAGTGTGAGGAGCCCTTCGACGCCGAGGCGGTCGTTGTCCGCGCCGCTGTGGCCTTCGGTGAGGCCGTCGGTGTACAGGGTCAGGGCTCCGGCGGCCGGGAGAGCGAGGGTTGTGGAGGGCCAGGAGCGAAGCCCGGGGACGATCCCCAGCGCCACACCGTGGGCCGCCGTCACTTCGCGGGTGCCGTCCGCTGTGGTCAGGAGCGGCTCGTGGTGGCCGGCGAGGTGGAGGGTGACGGTGCCGGCGCGCTGGTCCAGCTTGAGCAGGGTGCAGGTGGCGAACAGGGAGTGGCTGCCTCGCTCGGCGATCAGGATGCGCTCCATGAGATGGAGCAGATCCTCACCGTCGTGCCCGCCGAGGACGAGGGAGCGCCAGGCGATGCGCAGGAAGACGCCGAGGGCGGCGGCGTCGGGGCCGTGGCCGCTGACGTCGCCGACGACCGCCTGGAGGGGGCCGTCGTCGCATTCGACCACGTCGAGGAAGTCCCCGCCCAGCAGGGCCAGTTCGGCTCCGGGCAGGTAGCGGGAGGTCACTCGCACCGAGGAGGTGTCGAGAATGGGCTGCGGGAGGAGGCCGCGTTCCAGGCGGGCGTTCTCCTCCGCGCGCTGCCGGGCTGCCTGGGCTTCGGCGTTGGTACGTTCGGTCTGGCTGCGGTGGACGGCGTAGCGCAGCGTGCGGTGCAGGAGGTCGGGTTCGACCTTGCCTTTGACGAGGTAGTCCTGGGCGCCGGCGGCCATCGCTTCGGTGCCCGCCTGGGCTTCGGAGAGCCCGGTCAGGACGATGACGGCGGTGTTCGGGGCCAGGGCCCGTACGGCGGTGAGGGCGTCGATGCCCGACACGTCCGGCAGGTGCAGGTCGAGGAGGATGCAGTCGGCTTGGCTGGTGGCCAGTTCGGTGCGCGCCTGGGCGAGGGTGGTGCGGGTCGTCAGCTCGAAGGGAAGTCCGGTGTCGTCGAGGAGTTCCTCGACGAGCAGGGCGTCGCCCAGGTCGTCCTCGATGAGGAGGATGCGGTAGAGAGGCAGATCTGAGGGCGCGCTGCCCGGAAGGTGTTTTCCGGCGGTGGTCATCGTGCCTGCTCCGCCTCGGCGGGCGGGGCTTCCGGTGTGGCCGACAGGCCGGGGATCTGCGGTGGTTCGGGTGCCAGGGTGAAGATGATACGAGCACCGTCGCGGTAGTCCGGGTCGATGGTGATGCTGCCGCCGTGGAATTCGACGATCTTCTTGCACATCGCCAGGCCGATGCCGCTGCCGCTGTAGGTGTCCTTGGTGTGCAGCCGCTGGAAGATGACGAAGATCTTCTCGGCGTACTCAGGAGGGATGCCGATGCCGTTGTCGGTGACGGTGAACCGCCACAGCCCGGCTTCCGCGGCCGCCGTGATGTGGATCCTCGGCGTTTCTCCGGGGCGACGGAACTTGACGGAATTGCCGATCAGGTTCTGCCAGAGCATGACCATCTGGCTGGGGTCGGCGACCAGGGTCGGCAGGGCGTCGTGAGTGATCTTCGCCCCGGTCTCCTCGACGGCTACGCTCAGCGACGACAGGGTCTCCTCCAGCACCGTGTCCAGGTCGATGCTCTGGTGGGCCTTGTGCACGCGGCCCACGCGGGAGAAGTTGAGCAGGTCGCTGATGAGGGTCTGCATGCGGTTCGCCCCATCCACCGCGAAGTCGATGTACTGGTCGGCCCGCTCGTCGAGTTGGCCTCCGTAGCGGCGCTGCAGGAGCTGGGTGAAGCTGGACACCTTGCGCAGCGGTTCCTGGAGGTCGTGGGAGGCCACGTACGCGAACTGTTCCAGTTCGGCGTTGGAGCGCTGGAGGTCGGCGGCCTGCGCGTCCAGCCGCAGCCGTGCCTCCTCGGTGAAGGCGAGTTCCCGTACGAGGCGCCGGCGCATGACATCGATCTCACCGCTCAGGCGCCGCAGGTCGGCGGGGCCGGTGGGGGTGATGGGATGGTCGAAGTCACCTGCGGAGATGATGCGGGCGTCGGCGCCCAGCTGGTCCAGGGGCCGGTTGATGCCGCGGCGCAGCCCTTCGAAGACGAGAGCGGCGAGGGCGACGATGAGCAGCGCGATGGCGCTGAACACCCAGTTCCGCAGAGTGACGGTAGCCTGCAGGTCCGCTCTGGCCTGGACGCGGTCCGCGCGCAGCCTCTCGTGCTGGTTCTCCAGGGCCGCCCGAACCCTGTCGAAGGCCGCCTTGCCGTTGGCCAGCCGCTCCGCCTCCTGTGGGGAAGGCGTTCCCGCCGGTGCGGCGGCGACGGGCTCGGCGACCTCCTCCTGCCACCTGTCCACCGCCTTCTGGACCGATGCCAGGTCGTGAAGTCGGGCGGCATCACCGTGGAGCAGCTCCCTGAGCGACGCTGTGTGGGCCTTCTGGTCGGCCAGTCCCTGCCGGTAGGGGGCCAGGAACTCCTCGGTACCGGTCAGGCCGTAGCCGCGGATGCCGGTCTCCTGGTTGACCAGGGCTGTTTCCAGGCGGAACGCGGTGGAGAGGGAGGGCGACCGTACGTCGGTGAGGTTGTTGCTGATGGCCTGGCTCCGCCCCATCACCCAGGCCCCCGTCAGCCCCAGCAGGGTCAGCACGACCAGGGAGGCGCCGACCCCCACGCGAAGCCAGCGCCGGGTCGTCCAGGAGGACAGTCTTCGTCCGCGCGGTTGCTGTATGTCGCCGGTC
Source organism: Streptomyces cyaneofuscatus (assembly GCF_042718795.1). GTDB lineage: Bacteria > Actinomycetota > Actinomycetes > Streptomycetales > Streptomycetaceae > Streptomyces > Streptomyces cyaneofuscatus_A. The sequence goes on along the minus strand of NZ_JBHXOX010000032.1, from coordinate 95,561 downwards.
ATCCTGAGCGCTCCTCGCCGGGAAGCCGCCCTGGTGGAGTGCGGCCAGCACACTCTAGACCCAACCGACAACGCATGTTGTCGCCGGAGCGCTCGGGGACCTACAGTGCCGGGTATGCCGGGCAAGGATTTCGTACTGCGGACCACTTCCGAGGAGACTGCCGCCATAGCGGACGCGAGAATCAGTGATCTCGCGCATCGCCTTGCCCGCCAGCTGCAGGAAGAAGCTCCGGCGCCTCCCGCGTCCGGCGATCCGGCCTACCCGCTCACCCTGCTTCACGTACTCGACCAGCTGCAGCAGGCAACCGAGAGGCTACAGCGGCAGGCGGCCACGGACGCCGCCCGCGCGGGTGCCGGCTACCCGCAGATCGGCGCCGCCTGCGACATGACCCGCCAAGGTGCCCGGCGCCGCTGGCCGGGACTCTTCCACCACTCGAACGAAAAACCCACGGAGCACCCGACGATGACCAGCCCCGCCCGCCCCTTCGACGTCCTGCTCGTCGAGGACGACATCGCCGACGCCATGCTCATCGAAGAGGCCCTCTCCGAACGCGGCGCCCGCAACCTGGTCCAGGTCACCGACGGAGTCGCCGCCCTGGAACACCTCCGTGCCCCCGGCACGGTCCGGCCCGACCTCATCGTCCTGGACCTCAACATGCCCCGCATGAACGGCCACGACCTCCTGAAGGTCCTGAAGTCCGACGAGAACCTGCAGGCCATCCCGGTCGTCGTCCTCACCACGTCCACCGCGCCGGACGATGTCACCGGCGCGTACACCAGCCACGCCAACGCGTACGTGACCAAGCCCGTCAACCTGGACGCCTTCGAGCAGGCCGTCCAGAGCATCGACGCCTTCTACCTCGACACCGCCACCCGACCGCACCCGTAGACTCACCAGCCCGCATACCGCGAGGTGGGGAAGACGGCGATCTTGGCGTGACGGCGTTGCGCGGCGAGCAGCATGAGACCGTTCACGGCCTCGGGTCGCGAGCCTGAGTCGTCCGCCATGGGCCGATCCGGTGGCGGGCGAACTTCCCGTGAAGTCAGCCACCCCGTCCTCGCCGCATGTCGGCACAAGCCTCTTACGGCCTGTGGAGGCGAAGACTCGACTCTCCGGTGTGCGGGCACAAGCGAGCCGAACCGGTTGCAGGGATGGACATGCGGCGCAGGAGCTCACGCGTCGCGCGCAGGTTCAGGGTGCTGCGCCAGCTCACGCCCGGGTGACAGGAGCGCAGATGCGCCAGGGCGCGGGTCCCCAGCCCGGTGCCACGGAAGCGCTCCTCCAGGGTCACGTCGGTGATGACACCTTGTTCGCAATGGTCACAGAGCCGATAGCGGACCTGGCCGACGACCTTGCGGATATGGACCAGGAGGAGGCACTCCTCGTCCGGACGGGTGCCGCCGGGGACGCGGGACGACAGGAACTCGATCGATCGGTAGACGAGGAGCCGCCGCCGCAAGCGGCCCAGGGGTCGACCACGGCGGGAGTGCCGGGGGCCGTCCTGACCGTTCGCCATCTCCTGAGCTGGAAAGATCGGGCCGAACAGAGTGCTCGTAGGACGCGCATGTTGTCCGTGCATGCGAGCCCGTTTACCCCGAGACGCATCAGAGATGCCCCTCTTGCATGCAAAAGGGACTTCCGTGCTCGATCACCTCGACCGCGCCCTGGACGGCCCGCCGCGCGTGGATGTCCGTATGGCGTCCCAGGAACACCGCGTTCGGAGATCGGTCACGGTGGCCGATCCCCGAACGCCTCCCACCTGGATGATCGCGTGCGCTGCTGCCAGCAGACCCGTGATCCGTGCGGTGTGCCAGGGGGTGGCGGGGCGGCAGAGCCACCACCGGCTCCCGGCAGACCGGTACGCCGCGCAGCCCGGCCACCCGGGGCGGGCGCAGGGGGTCCTCGGGCGGGGCGAAGCCGTCGAGCAGGCCGAGGTCCAGTTCGCGGTGGCGGCGTCTTCGGCGACCGCCTGGCGAGACAGCGGATGTACCGTCAGCTCGTTGCACCGACCCGCCGGGACATCTCACCGATGATCCGCAGGAGGATCGAGGCCACGTGGTCCATCAGCCGGGCACCGGCCTCCGTCGGACCGACCGGTCGCCGACAGACCAACTCGACGCCCCGCTCCCCTTCCTGCGAAGCTGTCCGCTGGGACACGGCGGACCGCGTACAGCCCAACTCTCCGGCCGCGTAGGAGAAGGGGCCGTGCGTGATGACGGCCGAGAAGGTCTTGATCAGGCCCGTCCACCGGATCAGCATCACTTATCGAGGAATCAGAAGCCATCGTTTGTCCTTTTGCCAGGGCCGCTGCATGATTCCGGCGTGCCCACCACTGTCGCACCACGCCCCCAGGCCGACCCGGACCTCTCGCGCACCTGCTGTGCGCCGATGCTGGAGGCGCTGTGGCGCGGCGAACGGCTGCTGGTGGGCGCCTGCTGGTGGGCGCCTGCTGGCGTGTCGACCGCGCAGGCCGAGGAAGCGCTCGGCGCGCGTACCGTGGAGCGCCACCAGTGCACGCACGTTCTGGACCCCCGGTGTGCCGGCACCCTGCGCGACCACGGGTTGCGCTTCACCGGCCACGACGACGGCCACCCCTGTGTCGTCGAACTGCCGGGGTACCGGTTCTTCCTGTCCACCTTGTTCCGGCCCGAAGTGGCCGACGACACCTTCCGGCTCCATCCCCTGGTGCGCGGTTTCGCCTCGGCGGCGGCGGTCGGGCGCAGCACGGGGACGTGATCCAGCGGCACAGCTCCGCCCCCGTGAAGCGCACGACAGGAAGCGCATGACGAAGAGCGCACGGCAAGAAACGCACGGCAAGAAACGCACGGCAAATCGAAGGGACTCGAAGTGGCACGCTCCGTAAACGCCTTATCCGCTGTACCGGCCAAGTCGTGGGTACCTCAGTTCGTCATCTGCTCGATGATCTGGGGGTCCGGGTTCGCGCTCATCAAGATCGGCGTCGAAGCCGGTATCGAACCGGGTTGGGTCGCTTTCTGGCGGTGCTTCTTCGGAGCACTGGTGTTGTGGGGGCTGGTACTGGTGCGGCGGCTGGGAATGCCGCGTGACCTGCGGGTGTGGGGGCACGCCCTGGTGGTGGGGACGGTGCTCAATGCCTTCCCCTTCACCCTGTTCGCCTGGGGCGAGCAGTACATCGACTCCGTCACGGCCGGGGTGTGGAACTCCACCATTCCCCTGTTCACCCTGGTCTGGGTACTGGTCATGCTGCCGGACGAGAAGCCGAACCTGCGACGGCTGCTCGGCATCGCCACCGGCCTGTGCGGCGCCCTGGTGGTGCTCGGCGTGTGGTCGGGCGGGCAGTCCTCACTGATGAAAGGGAGTGTGATCTGCCTGGTCGCCACCGCTTCGTACGGGCTTGGCTACACCTACACCCGCCGTTACCTGTCCGGCGGAGACCTCCCCGCGATCACCCTGACCGCCATTCAGGTCAGCTGGGCGACCCTCGAACTCGCTCTGGTCGCACCACTGTTGAGTGGCGCACCGCATTGGGGCGGGAAGGGGCCGATGGCCGCCATGGTGGTGCTCGGTGCCGTGGGCACCGGGCTCGCGTACATGTGGAACCTGTCGGTGATCCGCGCCGTCGGCTCGACGGTCGCCTCCACGGTTGCGTATCTGACCCCGTTGTGGGCGGCGATCGTCGGAGTGTTCTTCCTGAACGAGTCGCTGGGTTGGAACACCGTGGTGGGCGCGCTACTGATCGTCAGTGGCGTATTGCTGACCCGCACCGCGCCGTCACGTCCGGTGGCCGGGAACAAGCCGGGCGCCGGGGCCGGGGCTGGGACCGGACCCGAAGCCGTACCACGGCCGGCCGAGGAGGAGGAAGAGGGGACTGTGCAACCGGCGCGACCCTGAGCAAGGCCGGCAAGCCCTCAATCGCCGGACGGCCTGTCCCCGCCGGGCAGCCCGTCCGGCAGCAGTACGGTGTCCAGCCGCCGCAGGCCCTCGGTCACCGTGTCGACGTCGAGGATGAAGCCCTCGTCAGCATGCCGTTGGCGTTGCAGGTGTCCTCGGCGCCGGACGTGCGGTCGGTCAGCGTGTACGTGCCGTCCGCGTTCTTCTTCAGGCCCTTGGAGCAGCCCACTCGCACTCCCGCCACCACCGCTGCGACACCTTGCCACGAAGGACGGAGAGGAGACCCAAATGTCCTTCAACTAGTCGGACCGCTCTCGGAAGGGTGACCCTTCCGGGCCATGGAAGGGCATATGGAATGCGCCAAGTTGGAGTTCCACTGCAACGACAGTCACTGCTGAAAAGAGTGCTGGTGACCAGTCATATCTTAGGCCTCCTCGGTGTGATCCCCTCAATAGTGCTCCTGGTCATAGGAATGACCGTCGGCGGCCTCACCGTCCTCGGCGTCACTCTGGCTACTTGGGTCGCTCAGGTGGCGTCGGCCGGCTGGTCGTCCTGCCAGACCCAGCGGCCGGTGGTGTCGGGTGCGTAGAGGCTGCTGCCGCCGAGGTAGGCGCAGCCGTCGTTGGGGATCGCGGTCCAGGGGTCTTCGTCGGTCAGGGTGACGGGCACGGTCCGTCCGTCCAGGGGCCCGCCGTGCAGTTCGACGGTGATCGTGATGTTGTCGTCGCTCATGGTGCTCTTGTGCCCAGACAGGTACAGACCAATATGCGGTCCGGCGTCGGGCGGGGGTCCGCTCAGTGGCCACTGCTCTCGTAGTGGCGGGACTGCCGCTCCCAGAAGCGGTACGCGGCGTACATGAGTACGACGCCGATGCCCGGCGCGCCCCAGGCGAGCCAATCCGGCACGGCGAGTTCCTCCTCCCGGTCCATCAGCACGGTCGCCGGCAGATAGGCGACGAAGGCCAGCGGGAAGACGAAGGTGAGCCCGAAGCCGGCCACCGGGCCGAAGATCTTCAGCGGGTAGTTGCCGAAGTCGCTGAAGATCATGTCGATGGCGAACTTGATGGGGGAGACCCTCTTCATCCTGAAGACCAGCGCGGAGGCGGCCAGTTGCAGGGCGCCTTCCACCAGCGCACCGCCCGCCACGGCGAGCAGGAGGAAGCAGACGGCTCCCGCCGACCAGTCGACCGGCGCGGAGGCCGAGGCGATGGACAGGAGGACCACTCCGCCCGCCAGGTCGCCGAGCGAGCTCAGCCGCACCCTGCGGGTGAGGAGCTGGACCAGCGGCGGCACCGGACGGACGAGGTAGCGGTCGTACTCGCCCTCGACGACGACCTCGTCGACGTGGATCAACTGGTGACCGGGGAGCAGCCACAGGCCGTGGGCGGTCAGTCTGATCCCGTAGAGGAAGGCGATCTCCGGCAGTCCCCAGCCGCCGACCTGCCCGAAGCGGTCCAGCACCGCCCAGATGAACGCCAGCCCGACGCCCTGGTAGAACAGGCCGCCGATGATGTTGATGAACAGGTTCCCCCGGTACTGGAACTCGGCGCGGAACGCCGCACCGGCCAGCAGCAGATAAACGCGTGGACCTCGCATCATCCCTCATCCCCCCTGCGACATGACGCGGTGCCGGGCGCGCGACCAGACGAACGCGGCCAGCGCGCCGAGCGCGGCGATCCACGCGAGCTGGACCCCGAGGGCGGCCGCGATGCCGGCGCCCTCGACCTGGCCCAGGTAGACGGCCGCCGGGGTGTACGCGGTGGCCTGGAAAGGCAGCCATTCCGCGGCCGCCCTGACCGGTCCCGGCATGAACCACAACGGGACCAGGGCCCCGGAGAAGAACTGTGCGACGAAGCGGTAGGCCATGAGGGCGCCGCTCACCTCCAGGGTCCAGAAGGAGACCATGCCGAGCAGCAGCCCGAGCAGTTGGTTCACGAGCAGCGCGCCGAGCAGGGCCACGGGGTAGGCGAACCCCGCAGCCGTCGACGCGGGTGCCTGGCCCGCGCCGATCAGCAGCGCGAACGGCAGTGCCACCAGCAGGACCGGTACCGCGGCCGATGCCCACCCGAGCTGGCCGGCGAGCATCTGCCCGGGGAAGCCGACGGGCCGCAGCAGGTCGACGGCGACCTTGCCCTCCCGTACCCGCTGGTCGATGGGGGAGGACCGCCACGGGCTGACGAGCTGGTACTGGAGCGTCGTCAGCGTCGCGTACGCCGTCATGGTGGTGAGGCCGAGTCCGTCCACCTCCGCGCGGCCGTCGTAGAGGGCCTTCCAGACCACCGTCAGCAGCCAGATCTGGAGGAGCATCATCGCGAAGGACGAGAAATAGGCCGTGCGGTAGGTGAGGGCGGCGCGGAACTCCATCCGGGCGCAGGCGAGATAGGCCCGGAGCAGCGTCCCGAATGGCTGCTTCGCGGCGGCGGGGGACGTCTTCGCCGAGGCGCGGGCCGTCGTCGGGGCGGTCATCCGCGGTCCGCGTAGATCCGGTGGATGACGCTCTCCAGCTCGGGTTCCACGATCGAGAGGTCGGTCACCCGGTGCCGCTCCAGCACCGCGGCCACGAGTTCGGCGGGTGGGGTGCGGACGGGATCGAAGCGCAGCCACACCTTGCCGTCCTCCCGCCGGACGACCTCCGCGCCCTCGACGCTCTCCAGCCCGTCGGTCTGCACGACGAGTTCGCGGTGCGGGGCGTAGCGGGCCTTCAGCTCGTCCACCGCTCCGTCGTAGGCGACCTTGCCGTGGTCGATGAGGATGATCCGGTCGCAGAGTTCCTCGACGTCGTCGAGGTCGTGGGTGGTGAGGACGACCGTCGTCCCCGATTCCCGGTTCAGCTCCCCGACGAACGTGCGTATCCGCTCCTTGGCGATGACGTCGAGCCCGACGGTCGGCTCGTCCAGGTAGAGGATGTCCGGGTCGTAGAGCATCGCGGCGGCAAGGTCGCCGCGCATCCGCTGACCCAGGGAGAGCTGGCGGACGGGAGTGTCGAGGAACGGGCCGAGGCCGAGCACCTCGCCGAACTGCCGCTGCCTCTCACGGAACCGGGCCTCCGGCACGTCGTAGAGGCGGCCGATCAGCCAGAGCGAGTCGCGCAGCGGCAGGTCCCACCAGAGCTGGCTGCGCTGGCCGAAGACCACGCCTATCCGGCGGGCGTTACGGGACCGGTCCCGCCAGGGCGTGGCACCGGCGACCGTGACCGTGCCGGAGGTGGGGACGAGGATGCCGGTGAGCATCTTGATGGTGGTGGACTTCCCCGCACCGTTGGGGCCGAGATAGCCGACCATCTCGCCCTGCCGGACCGTGAAGTTCACGCCGTCGACGGCACGCTTGACGGTCCGCTCACGGGTCAGGAGCGTGCGGATGCCCGCGAAGGCGCCCTCCTGCCGTTGGGGCCGGCTGAACTCCTTGACGAGGTCTGCCACTTCGATGACGGGCATGGGTGCCTCTCCTGGCGCGGGCCGGTCCCTGTCGGGCGGGTCGAGCGGAGAGTGTGCACATGAAGGCTTGGTCTAGTCCAATCAATTTCCGTGCGGTGGGCGTGATGAGGGGCGTGATGAGGGGTGTGATGGGGGGAGGGTGGGCCGAGTGGTCCTAGTGGGCCTCCACCGTCACCGAGAACGAGAACCGGTCGCCCCGGTAGCGGATCCGGGCCACATCCACGACGCGCCCCTCCTCGTCGTACGTCACGCCCGTGTAGTGCAGGATCGGGCTGAGCAGCGGGACCTGGAGGAGCTCGGCGGTGACCGGGTCGGCGAGCCGGGCCTCCACCGTGTCGGTGATCCGGGAGATCCTGACCCCGACGCCGTCGCGCAGCACCTTGGTCATCGGCCAGCGTTCGAGGTCGGCGACGTCGATCCGGGCGGCGATGTCGGGGCGTACGGCGTTCTCCGCCCAGTTGGTCGGCTCGTCGCTCTCGCCGTCCCGGCGCAGCCGCCGGTAGCTGACCACCTCGCCGCAGTCCGGGAAGAACTCCGCGAGGTCGCCCGGCACCGGCACCGCCCCGTGGCCGAGAACCGTCGTCGCCTCCCCGGACTGCTGGGCGACGATCGCGTCGACCGAGCCCAGCAGCCGGACCGGGGAGACCCGCCGGGCGCGCGGCTCGATGAACGTGCCGCGCCGCCGGTGCCGGCTGATCAGCCCCTCCGTCTCCAGCTCCTTCAGCGCCTGACGCATCGTGAGCACGCTGACCCCGTAGTGCCCGGCGAGCTGTTCCTCGGTGGGCAGCCGGAGGGAGGCGTCCTGGGGGCGCCCGAGTATGGAGGCCCGCAGGGACTGGGAGACCTGGTACCAGAGCGGCAGCTTACGGTTGAGGACGAGCGAGTCGGGGGCGAAGGCGGGCGGGTGTGCCCGGCCCACCGGGTTCACGCCGGACCCCGGCCGAGCCGCGGCGTCCCCGCGCGCGCCCGCTCCAGCCGTCCCCGTCTCGGCGGCCCGTGCTGCGGCCGTCCCCGCTCCGGTCGCCCGTGCTCCTGCCGTCCCCGCTCCGGCCGCCCCCACTTCGGGCCACCCTGCTCCGGCCGCCTCCGCCTCGGCAGTCCTCGCCTCGGTCGTCGTCTCATGGCTCTCTGTCACGTCGTCGTCCCCGTCCCGTCCCGCCGGGCCCCTCCGGCCGCCCGGCCCGTCTCCGCAGCAGCTCTCTACGGCCGGAAGTTGCGGCTCAGACCCTGCCATACGTCGTCGTAACCGCGCTGAAGATGGCCGGCTCCGGCCGCCTGCGGGGTGGCGATGATCGGCCAGCGGGTCTCGAACATGAAGGCCAGACCGTCCTCGATCTTCTGCGGCTTCAGCTCCGCAGCGCTCGCCCGGTCGAAGGTCTCGCGGTCCGGTCCATGGGCGGACATCATGTTGTGCAGCGAGCCGCCGCCGGGGACGAAGCCGTCGGCCTTCGCGTCGTACGCGCCGTCGATCAGCCCCATGTACTCGCTCATCACGTTGCGGTGGAAGTACGGCGGCCGGAACGTGTCCTCGCCGACCAGCCAGCGCGGCGCGAAGACCACGAAGTCGACACCGGCCAGGCCCGGGGTGTCCGACGGCGAGGTCAGCACCGTGAAGATCGAGGGGTCGGGGTGGTCGTAGCTGATCGACCCGATGACGTTGAACCGGCGCAGATCGTAGACGTACGGGGTGTGCGTGCCGTACCAGGCGACGACGTCCAGCGGGGAGTGGTCGTACGTCGCCGACCAGAGGTTCCCGCAGAACTTGTTGACCACCTCCACCGGCCGGTCGTCGTCCTCGTACGCGGCGACGGGGGCCAGGAAGTCCCGGGCGTTGGCAAGCCCGTTGGCGCCGATCGGTCCCAGGTCCGGGAGCACGAACGGGCGGCCGTAGTTCTCGCAGACGTACCCGCGTGCGGTCTCCTCCAGCAGCTCCACCCGGAAGCGGACACCGCGCGGGATCAGCGCGACGTGGCCCGGTTCGGCGCGCAGCAGGCCCAGTTCGGTGCGGAGCAGCAGCCCGCCGTGCTCCGGGACGATCAGCAGTTCACCGTCGGAGTCGCTGAACACCCGGTCGGTCATGGAGGAGTTGGCGTGGTAGAGGTGCACCGCCATGCCCGTGCGCTGGGCGGCGTCACCGTTGCCGCCGAGCGTCCACAGCCCGCTGACGAAGTCCGTGCCGGGCGCGGGGTCGGGGAGCGGGTTCCAGCGGAGCCGGTTCGGGTCGGGCACGCTCTCGGTGAAGGGCGCGGTGCGCAGATCGCCGTTGTCGGTCCGGGTGAAGGCCGGGTGTACGGCGGAGGGGCGGATCCGGTAGAGCCAGGAGCGGCGGTTGTCGGCGCGGGGCTCAGTAAATGCGGAGCCGCTCAACTGCTCCGCGTAGAGGCCGAGGGGGGCGCGCTGGGGGGAGTTACGGCCGTGCGGCAGCGCCCCCGGCACCGCCTCCGAGCTGTGTTCGTTGCCGAAACCGGAGGAGTACGCCAGTCCCTCCGCCGTCTTCCTCGCCTGCTTCCTCGCCTGCTCGATGCCGCTCATCCCGCACTCCCGGTGACCGTGAAGCCCTTGGATCCGCCGGACAACGAATCCTATGGGACACCGTAGGAATAGGAGGCTGGCGCGTCAACGGCCTGGATCACGCCATTCGGGGGGTCCGGACACCGATCCCGGGCGTGGGACGGCTTCCGAGGGGCTTGCGGACGGCGCCCGGGACGTGCACGGCATCATGGGTCCGTGCCCCACCCGAACCCGAACCTCCGCCGCGCCCCCGTACAGCAGCGCAGCGCCGACCGGCTCGCCCGGATACTCGACGCCTGCGCCGGACTGCTCGACGAGACCGGTTACGAGCAGCTCTCCACCCGTGACGTCGCGTTGCGCGCCGAGGTGCCCATCGGCTCCGTCTACCGTTTCTTCTCCAACAAACGGGCCCTGGTCGACGCCCTCGCGCTGCGCAACCTGGACCTCTACGCCGAGCGCATCACTGCCCGGCTCGGCTCCCTCCCCGCCGACGACTGGCGCGGGGCGATCGACGCGGTGCTGGACGAGTACCTCGCGATGAAGCGGACCGTGCCCGGCTTCGCCCTGGTGGACTTCGGGCCCCCGTCGCCCGCCGAGGACGCGTCGGACGACGCCAACCGCCGCCTCGCGGGCCGGCTCGCCGACCTGCTCGCCGGACACCTCGGCCGCGACCCCGGCCCGGAGCTGCTGCGGGCCATCCTGGTGAGCGTCGAGGCGGCGGACGCGCTGCTCCAGCTCGCCTTCCGTACGGACCCGTCGGGCGACCCGGCGATCGTCGCCGAGACCCGGACGCTGGTACGGGCGTACCTCGCGCAGATCCTGGACTGAGGGCGCCGGGGGGAGGAGGCCGGAGTGCGGGGCGTGGGGGCGGGCGGGGACGCGCGGGGGCCCACGGGGGCGGGCGGGGGCCTCGCGGGGGCGGGTGTCATGTTCCCGCCTCCAGCACCTCCCCGGCATGCCTACCGGTCGGTATGCTCGCCGTGCCGTCCGAGTGCCGCCACCGCCGTCGCCCCGGGGAGGGCCCATGTCCCACGCATCCCGTACCGCACCGCGCATCTGCCCCCTCTGCGAAGCCACCTGCGGCCTCACCCTCACCATCGAGGGGACCACCGTCACCGGTGCGCGCGGCGACCGCGACGACATCTTCAGCCGGGGCTTCATCTGCCCCAAGGGGGCGTCCTTCGGCGGCCTGGACGCCGACCCCGACCGGCTGCGCGTGCCGCTCGTGCGCGGGGAGGACGGGGACGGGGGCCGGGGCGGGGAGCTGCGGGAGGCGACCTGGGACGAGGCGTTCGACCGGATCGCCGCCCGCATACCGGCCCTGACCGAGGCCCACGGCCCGCAGGCCGTCGGCGTCGTGCTCGGCAACCCCAACGTCCACACCATGGCGGGCTCCCTCTACCCGCCCCTGCTCCTCGCCGCCCTGCGCACCCGCAACGTCTTCACCGCGAGCACCCTGGACCAGATGCCCAAGCACGTCTCCAGCGGACTGCTCTTCGGGGACGCCAACGCCATCCCCGTACCCGACCTCGACCGCACCGACCACCTCCTCCTGATCGGCGCCAACCCGCTGGAGTCCAACGGCAGCCTCTGCACCGCCCCCGACTTCCCCGGCCGGCTCAGGGCGCTGCGGCGGCGCGGCGGCACCCTCACCGTCATCGACCCGCGCCGCACCCGGACCGCCCGCCTCGCCGACCGGCACGTGGCGATCCGGCCGGGAGCCGACGCGCTGCTGCTCGCCGCGATGGCTCAGGTGCTGTTCGCGGAGAAGCTCGTGGACCCCGGCCCGCTCGCCGAGCACCTGGAGGGCGCGGACGAACTCGCCGCCGCCCTGGCCGACTTCACCCCGGAAACGGTCGCCGCCGCCTGCGATGTGGACGCGGCCACCATCACCGCCCTCGCCCGCGAACTGGCCGCCGCCCCCACCGCCGCCGTCTACGGGCGGATCGGCAGCTGCACCGTCGAGCACGGCACGCTGGCCAGTTGGCTGGTGGACGTCCTCAACATCCTCACCGGCAACCTCGACCGCCCCGGCGGCGCGCTGTTCCCGCTCTCCGCGACGGCCCGCGCCCCGCGCGAAGCCGCGCCCGGCAAGGGCTCTGCGCCCGGCAAGGGGTCCGCAGCACCCGGCAAGGGCTTCGCCCTCGGCCGCTGGACGTCCCGGGTCTCCGGCCACCCCGAGGCCAAGGGCGAACTCCCCATCGCCGCCCTGGCCGAGGAGATCGAGACCCCGGGCGAGGGCCGCATCCGCGCTCTCGTCGTCCTCGCCGCCAACCCCGTCCTCTCCGCGCCCGACGGCGACCGGCTGGACGCGGCGCTCGCCGGCCACCTCGACTTCATGATCAGCGTCGACCCGTATCTGAACGAGACCTCCCGCCACGCGGACGTCGTCCTGCCCCCGCCGCCGCCCTCGCAGAGCGCCCACTTCGACTTCGCGTTCAACTCCTTCGCCGTGCACAACCAGGTCCGCTACACCCGCGCGCCCGTCCCCCTGGAGGTCGGCCGCATGGACGAGAGCGAGATCCACGCCCGGCTGATCCTCGCGGTGAGCGGGATGCACGGCGCCCCGCCCTCCGCCGTCGACGACCTGGCCATCACCACCGCGCTCGCCAAGGCCGGCGCCCCGAAGGAGCTGGCCGACGAGCTCACCGGCGACAGCGGCCCCGAACGCCGCCTGGACCTCATGCTGCGGCTCGGCCCGTACGGTCTGACGCTGGAGCAGCTCCTCGCCCACCCGCACGGCATCGACCTCGGCCCGCTGAAGCCCCGCGTCCCGGAGATCCTGCGCACCCGCTCCGGCCGCGTCGAACTGCTCCCCGCCCCGATCGCCGCCGACCTGCCCCGCCTGCGCCGGGCGCTGGGCGACCGTCCCGCCCCGCTCGTCCTCGTCGGCCGCCGCCATCTGCGTTCCAACAACAGCTGGATGCACAACGTCGGCTCGCTCAGCGGCGGTTCCAACGTCTGCACCCTCCAGATCCACCCCGACGACGCGGCCCGCCTCGGGCTCGTGGACGGGGCCACCGTACGGATCGAGTCGGCGGGCGGCGGGATCGAGGCCCCCGCCGAGATCACGGACACCGTACGCAGCGGAGTGGTGAGCCTCCCGCACGGCTGGGGCCACATCCGCCCCGGGACCCGCATGGCGGTCGCCGCCGCCCACCCCGGGGCCAACGTGAACCAGCTCCTCGACGGCACGCTGCTCGATCCGCTCTCCGGCACCGCCGTGCTGAACGCCATTCCGGTGACGGTGACCCCGTCCCCGTAACCCCCGCCGTAGGCCTCCCCGAGGCCGTCACCCCCGCCGTGCCCCTCCTCGTACACCAATGCGTTGACCTGGGGTTTTGCTCGTATTGCTCACGTGTCAACGTCTTGTTAACTCTTCGAGGAGGCCCCTAACGTCGTCCGGACCGACCGCCGAGACCGGTGGGAGTTCAAGGATGAACGTTAGGTATCCCTCATGCTGACAATCCTCGGCTTCGCCATGATCGCGACCTTCCTGGTCCTGATCATGACGAAGAAGATGTCGCCGATCGCGGCGTTGGTACTGATCCCCGCACTGTTCTGTGTCGCCGTCGGACAGGGGGCGAACCTCGGCGACTACGTCATCGAAGGCGTCGGCAACCTGGCGCCGACCGCCGCCATGCTGATGTTCGCCATCGTCTACTTCGGCGTGATGATCGACGTCGGCCTCTTCGACCCGATCGTCCGGGGCATCCTGCGGTTCTGCAAGGCGGATCCGATGCGGATCGTCGTCGGTACGGCGGTGCTCGCCGCGATCGTCTCGCTGGACGGCGACGGCTCCACCACCTTCATGATCACCGTCTCGGCGATGTATCCGCTCTACAAACGCCTCAAGATGAGCCTCGTCGTCATGACCGGTGTGGCGGCCACGGCGAACGGCGTCATGAACACCCTGCCCTGGGGCGGCCCCACGGCCCGCGCCGCCACCGCGCTCAAGCTGGACGCCTCCGAGATCTTCATCCCCATGATCCCGGCGCTGGCCGTCGGGCTGCTCGCCGTCTTCCTGCTCTCGTACGTGCTGGGCCTGCGCGAGCGCAAGCGCCTGGGCATGCTCACGCTGGACGAGGCGCTGGTACGGGAGCCGGAGCAGGAGACCGTGCTCGCGGGGGCCGGCACGGGCGCGGGCGGCGGCTCGGGTCGCGAGGACCGTCTGCGTAAGGGCTCCGGCGGCTCGGGTTCGGCGGACCTCACGCAGGACGGCGATGGTGACGAGGAAGGCGAGGACGAGGAGGAGTTCAAGGGCCTCGACCCCAACCGCTCCACCCTGCGGCCCAAGCTCTACTGGTTCAACGCCGGTCTCACCGTCGCCCTGCTGACCGCCATGATCATGGAACTGATGCCGATCCCGGTCCTCTTCCTCCTCGGCGCCGCCCTCGCCCTCACCGTCAACTTCCCCCACATGCCCGACCAGCGGGCCCGGATCGCCGCCCACGCGGACAACGTCCTCAACGTCTCCGGCATGGTCTTCGCCGCCGCCGTCTTCACCGGCGTCCTGACCGGCACCGGTATGGTCGAGAACATGGCCGACTGGGTGGTCGGGGCCGTCCCCGACGCGATGGGCCCGCACATGGCCATCGTCACCGGGCTGCTCAGCCTGCCGCTCACCTACTTCATGTCGAACGACGGCTTCTACTTCGGCGTCGTCCCCGTCCTCGCCGAAGCCGGCGCCGCGCACGGCGTCTCGCCGCTGGAGATCGCCCGCGCCTCCCTGGCCGGCCAGGCGCTGCACATGTCCTCGCCGCTGGTCCCCGCCGTGTACGTGCTCGTCGGCATGGCGAAGGTGGAGTTCGGCGACCACACCCGGTTCACCGTCAAGTGGGCGGTGCTCACCTCGCTGGTGGTGCTCGGGGCGGGCATCCTCTTCGGCACGATCTGATGTCACGCGCGCGACGGCCCGGGGCCGGGCCGGGCAGGGGCTCTGCCGGGCCCGGCAGGGGCTGGCTGCTGCGCCTCGTCATCGCCTTCGCCTTCGCGCAGGGGGCGGTGTCGATGGCGCGGCCCGCCGTCTCCTACCGGGCCCTCGCGCTCGGCGCGGACGAGACCGCCGTCGGCGTCATCGCCGGGGTCTACGCCCTGCTGCCGCTGTTCGCGGCCGTCCCGCTCGGCCGCCGCACCGACCACGGCCGGTGCGCGCCCCTGCTGCCGATCGGCGTGGTGCTGATCTCCGGCGGCTGCGCGCTCAGCGGGGTCGTCTCCTCGCTGCCCGCGATGGCCGCCTGGAGCGGGGTGATGGGCCTCGGCCACCTCTGCTTCGTGATCGGCGCGCAGTCGATCGTGGCCCGGCAGTCCGCTCCGGCCGAACAGGACCGCAACTTCGGCCACTTCACCATCGGCGCCTCGCTCGGCCAGTTGGGCGGTCCGATCGCGGCAGGAGCGCTGATCTCCGGTGAGAGCGGTGCTCTGGGGCGTACGAGTGCCCTCGCGCTCCTTGTCTCGGCGGGGGTCTGCGCGGTCGCGCTCACCTCGCTGTGGCGCATCGAGCACCGGCGTACGTCGGGCGCCGGGCCTGGTGGGCGGAAGGCCGCCGCCAAGGTTCCGGTCACCAGGATCCTCGGCGCGCGGGGTGTCCCGGCCGGGATCTTCATCAGCATGGCGGTCCTGTCCGCCACCGACATCCTCACCGCCTACCTGCCGGTCGTCGGCGAGCACCGGGGGATCGCCCCCGCCACGGTCGGGCTGCTGCTCAGCCTGCGGGCCGCCGCCACCATCGCCTGCCGTCTGGTGATGACCCCGATGCTGCGGTTCCTCGGCCGGACGGTCCTGTTGACCACGAGCTGCCTGCTGGCCGGCCTGCTCTGCGCGGGCATGGTCCTCCCGGTCCCCGTCCCGGTGCTCGCCGTCATGCTGGCCGCCCTCGGGTTCTGCCTGGGCGCCGGCCAGCCGCTGTCGATGACCACGGTGGTCCAGGCCGCCCCCGCCGAGGCCCGGTCCACGGCCCTGGCCCTGCGCCTCACCGGCAACCGGCTGGGTCAGGCCGCCGCCCCCGCCGCCGCGGGCCTGATCGCGGGTACGGCGGGGGCGGCCGCCCCGTTCGCCCTGCTCGGGGTCTTGCTGCTGGTGGCGGCGGGCCTGGGCCTGCGGAGCGGACGAGCGCCCGGGGCCTCCTCCGTACCGGCGGAATCGGCGCCCATACCGCCGGAGCCCGCGCCCGTACGCGGCAGGGAACGGGCAGGGGAACAGGAACAGGCACAGGCGGACGGCGCGTCCCTGGCCGACCCGAACCGCTCCTGAGACACCCGCCCGACGCAACCCCGTACGCCCCAGCCATCCCACACGTCCCAACCTTCGCGCAAGTCATTCCCACACCCCGCCCGGTGGGCTAGCTTCCCTCCACAGCCGCTCCCCACCGCGACGTACACCTCGTACACCTTGATCCCGGGGACACCTCATGACGCGCGCCATCTCCCTGCACCACGTCAGCAAGAGCTACGGCCGGGACCGGCGGGCCGTCGACCGGTTCACGCTCACCATCGACCCCGGCGAGTTCATCGTCCTGCTCGGCCCCTCCGGCTGCGGCAAGTCGACCGTGCTGCGCATGATCGCGGGTCTTGAGGAGATCAGCGAGGGCGATCTGCTGCTGGACGGCGAGTTCGCCAACCACATCCCGCCCCGCGAACGCGGCATGGCGATGGTGTTCCAGAACTTCGCGCTGTACCCGAGCATGACGAACCGCGCCAACATCGGCTTCCCGCTGAAGCTGGAGAACCCGCGCGAGGACAACACCGCACGGATCGAGGCCACGGCCCGGATGCTCGGCATCGAGCACGTACTCGACCGCTACCCCGCTCAGCTCTCCGGCGGCGAGCGCCAGCGGGTGGCGATGGGCCGGGCCATCTCGCGCCGGCCCTCCGTCTTCCTGATGGACGAGCCGCTCTCCAACCTGGACGCCAAGCTCCGCAACCACCTCCGCGCCGAGATCGCCCTGCTCACCAGGGAACTCGGCGTCACCATCGTCTATGTGACGCACGATCAGGCCGAGGCGATGTCCCTCGGGGACCGGGTGGCCGTGATGCGCGGCGGTGTCCTGCAACAGGTCAGCCCGCCCCGGGAGGTCTACGCGCTGCCCGAGAACGTCTTCGTGGCCGCGTTCATCGGCACCCCGCGGATCAACCTCCTCCAGGCCGTCGTCCACGCCCCGCTGGAGGGGCGGATGTCGATCGACCTGGGTCGGCAGCGGCTAGCCCTGCCCGAACCCCTCAGCCCCGACCACCAGTTGCTCCGCATCCAGCAGGGCCGCCGGATCATCGTCGGGCTGCGCTCGGAGGCGGTCCGGATCGCCCCGCCCAGCCACGCCCGCCCCGGCGAGGTGGCGCTCAGCGGGATCGTGGAGCACGTCGAGTACCAGGGGCATGAGGCGCTGGTCCACCTCAACACCGGTTCGCGGCCCGCCGTCGTCCCGGATCTGGAATCGGCCCAGCCCCGCGCCATGCCCCGCCGCCGCAGAGCAGCGGCGGGCCGTTCCGGAGGCAGCCGGCAAGGCACACCAGGCGCGCTCGGCGTCCTGGACCGGCTGAAGGGGCGGACCGGGGCGCGGATCAGCGGCCCGGTCGTCACGCTCGACGAACCCGCCCCGGACCCGACGGCGGTCCGTGCCCCGGACCCCACGGCGGTCCGCACCCCTGACCGGCCCTCCGTCATCTCCGGCGACCTGGTGGTGCGCACCGGCCCCGACATGCGGCTGCGGACCGGCGGCCAGGTGCCGCTGCTGGTGGACCTGGCCCACCTGTACGTCTTCGACCACTACGGCCGCCGCATCTGCCCGCTGCCGCAGGACGTCCCCGGACTGGACGGCTGAGGCCTCTCCTCGGACCGGCCGGGGGCGTGCGCCTCCCGGCGTGACCGGCGTCTCCGGAAGCTCCCTGGCGCCGGAAAACTAACGGCGCTAGTTTGGGCGGGGTGCGAGGACACCTCGCACCCCGCCGGAGCGCCGGCACAGCCCGTCCCCGTCCGGGAGGAAACAGCCATGAAGGCCCACGACCAGATGTACATCGGCGGCGCGTGGCGGCCCGCCGTCGGCCAGGACACGATCGCGGTCGTGAACCCGGCCGACGAGCGGCTCATCGGCCATGTGCCGGCGGGCACGGCCGAGGACGTCGACGCGGCGGTGCGGGCCGCGCGCGCCGCGTTCCCCGGCTGGGCCGCCACCCCGCCCGCCGAGCGCGCCGCCCGGCTCTCCGCGCTGAGCGACGCGCTGGCCGCCCGCAAGGACGAGCTGGCCGAGACGATCACCGCCGAGCTGGGCGCGCCGCTGCCGCTCTCGCAGATGGTGCACGCCGCCGTGCCGGTCATGGTTGCCGCCTCGTACGCCGAACTGGCCGCCTCGTACGCCTTCGAGGAGCGGATCGGCAACTCCACCGTCCTGCTGGAGCCGGTCGGGGTCGTGGGTGCGATCACCCCCTGGAACTACCCGCTCCACCAGATCGTCGCCAAGGTCGCCCCCGCGCTCGCCGCCGGCTGCACGGTCGTCCTCAAGCCGGCCGAGGACACCCCGCTCACCGCCCAGCTCTTCGCCGAGGCCACCGAGGCGGCCGGCCTGCCGCCCGGGGTCTTCAACCTCGTCACCGGCCTCGGCCCGGTCGCCGGCCAGGCGCTCGCCGAGCACGAGGGCGTCGACCTGGTCTCGTTCACCGGATCGACCGCCGTCGGCAAGCAGATCGGCGCCACCGCCGGAGCCGCGATCAAGCGCGTCGCCCTCGAACTCGGCGGCAAGTCCGCCAACGTGATCCTGCCCGGGGCCGACCTCGCCAAGGCGGTCAACGTCGGCATCGCCAACGTGATGACCAACTCCGGCCAGACGTGCAGCGCCTGGACCCGGATGCTCGTCGACTCCGAGCGGTACGACGAGGCCGTCGAGCTCGCGGCCCACGCCGTCCTCAAGTACGCCCCCGGCGAGCGGGTCGGCCCGCTCGTCAACGCCAAGCAGCAGGCCCGGGTGAGCGGTTACATCCGTACGGGTATGGAGGAGGGCGCCCGGCTGATCGCGGGCGGCCCCGACGCACCCCTGCCGACCGGCTACTACATCAGCCCCACCGTCTTCGCCGACGTCACCCCGGACATGACCATCGCCCAGGAGGAGATCTTCGGGCCGGTGGTCTCGATCCTCCGCTACGAGGACGTGGACGACGCCCTCCGTATCGCCAACGACACCGTGTACGGGCTCGCGGGAGCCGTGTGGGCCGCCGACGACGAGGAAGCGGTGGCCTTCGCCCGCCGGATGGACACCGGACAGGTCGACATCAACGGCGGCCGGTTCAACCCCCTGGCTCCCTTCGGCGGTTACAAGCAGTCGGGTGTGGGGCGCGAGCTGGGTCCGCACGGTCTGGCGGAGTACCTCCAGACCAAGTCGCTCCAGTTCTGACCCCCGTAACCCTTCCTTCTGACCCTTCCTTCTGAGGAGTCTGTTCGTGGTCCGCGCCGCCGTACTCTCCGCCGTCGGAGCTCCGCTGGAGATCACCGACATCGTCCTGCCCGAGCCAGGCCCCGGCCAGGTGCGCATCGCGCTCGCCGCGGCGGGGGTCTGCCACTCCGACCTGTCCCTGTCCAACGGCACCATGCGGGTGCCGGTGCCCGCCGTCCTCGGCCATGAGGGCGCCGGTACGGTCCTGGCGGTCGGCGAGGGCGTCACCCATGTCGCGCCCGGCGACGGCGTGGTCCTCAACTGGGCGCCCTCCTGCGGAGCCTGCTTCCACTGCGGGATCGGCGAGGTCTGGCTCTGCGCCGACGCCCTGAAGGGGACCGCCAACCGCCACGCCCGTACGGCGGAGGGCGCCGACCTCCACCCCGGCCTCAACGTGGCGGCCTTCGCGGAGGAGACCGTCGTCGCCGCGAACTGCGTGCTCCCCGCCCCCGACGGCATCCCGCTCACCGACGCCGCCCTCCTCGGCTGCGCGGTCCTCACCGGCTACGGGGCGATCCACCACAGCGCCCGGGTCCGCCAGGGCGAGAGCGTGGTCGTCTTCGGGATCGGCGGCGTCGGCCTCGCCGTGCTCCAGGCGGCCCGGATCGCGGGCGCCTCCAAGATCATCGCGGTCGACGTCTCCCCGGCCAAGGAGGAGCTGGCCCGGCAGGCGGGGGCCACCGACTACGTCATCGCCTCCGCCACCACCCCGCGCGAGATCCGCAAACTCACCGGCGGCCAGGGCACGGACGTCGCGGTGGAGTGCGTCGGCCGGCCCGCGACCATCCGGGCCGCCTGGGAGTCCACCCGGCGCGGCGGCCGTACGACGGTCGTCGGGATCGGCGGCAAGGACCAGGAGGTCACGTTCAACGCCCTGGAGATCTTCCACTGGGGCCGGTCCCTGACGGGCTGCGTCTACGGCAACAGCGACCCGGCCCGCGATCTGCCGGCCCTGGCCGACCACATCCGCGCGGGCCGCTTCGACCTGTCGATGATGGTCACCGAACGCATCGCCCTGGACGGCATCCCCGCCGCCTTCGACAACATGATCGCGGGCAAGGGCGGCCGGGCGCTGGTGGTGTTCTAGACGCTTGATCCGGCGGCCCGGCGGCCCGGCGGCATGGAGGTCACCGGGCCACCGGCCACCGGCCGGGCGACGTCACGGTCGCCGCGCGCTCCGGTGCTCCGCGTCGGCACGGTCCTCCACCACCGGCAAGGCGGCCGGACTCGCCGCAGCGGGTCGCTGACGGCTCCGGGAGACCGCCACCCCGGCCAGGCAGAGCAGCCCACCGATCACGCCGAGCGGCGTCGGCACCTCGTCCAGCAGCACCCACGCCATGAGGACCACGATCGCCGGGACCGCGTACGTGGTGGCGCCCATCCGGCCCGCGGTGGTCCGGGCCAGCGCATAGCCCCAGGTGGTGAAGGCCAGCGCGGTCGGGAAGACGCCCAGGTAGATCATGTTCAGCGTGGCGGACATCGGCGCGTCGGCCGCCTCGGAGATCAGCACCCCGGTGAACGGCAGGCAGACGACGGCGCCGATCAGGCAGCCGAAGGTGTTGATCTGGAGCGAGGAACCGTACGCGAGCGCCGGCTTCTGGCTCACCACGCCCAGCGCGTACACCACGGCGGCCAGCAGGCAGAGCGCCACGCCCAGCACGGACGAGCTGCCGTGCCCGGACATCGCGAGGCCGACGACGACGGCGCCGGAGAACGAGATCCCCATTCCCAGCAGGAGGCGGCGGGGCAGCCCCTCGCCGAGCATCCGGGCGCCCATCAGGGCCATGAGGATCGGCCCGATGTTCACGAGCATCGCGGCGGTCCCGGCGTCGACCTCCTGCTCGCCCCAGTTGAGCGCCACCATGTAGAGCCCGAACCAGAGCACCCCCGACGTGATGATGCCGCGCCAGGCCCCGCGCCCCGGAAGCCCTTCCCTGCGTACGAGGAGGATCGCCCCGAGCACGAGTACGCCCGACAGCAGCCGCCCGAGAGCGAGGGCACCGGGGGAGTAGGCCTCGCCCGCGCTGCGGATGGAGACGAAGGCGGATGCCCACAGGACCACGGTGGTGCAGGCGGCGGCGGTGGCACGCCAGGATCGGGCGGGGGTGGGGGTGGCCGGGGCGGCCGGGGTCGTCGTCATGGCCACGACCGTAAGGCCGAACGGCTTCGTCCCCCACCGAATTGTCGTCCCCCGTCAATCGACGACCCGCCACCCCTTCCAGCCCGCCCGCGCACCCTCTCAGCCCGTCCGGCGTTTGAGGACGGAAGGCCGGCCACTTTCAGCCCGTCCGGCGTTTGAGGACGGAACCGTGGCGGTGGCACCGGGCAACCCCTCCGTGTCCGGAGAGCACGGGCGCCGCCCATCCCGGACATGGGTTCCGTCCTCAAACGCCGGACGGGCTGACGTGGGCACCGGTCTCCGCCCTGGGCGCGCCGGACGGGCTGTCATAGGCACTGCCCCCCCCGGCACGCAGGCACGCGCCACGCCCGACGGCCCGGCGGCGGGGCGCGGTGAACGGCCCATCGGCCCAGGGCGCGTCAACGACGCTTCGGCCCCCGCCGAACCGTTTCCGTGGGCCCCGCGTACTCCTCGTACTGGAGCGCCAGCCCGTCCAGCAGCGCCCGCAGCCCCGTCTCGAACGCCCCCTCGTCCACCGCCCGCCGCCGCTCCGCCAGGAGATGCGCCTGGCCCAGGTGCGGATAGTCCGCCGGGTCGTACGCGCTCTCGTCGTCCACGAAGCCCCCGGCGAACGACCCCAGCGCCGACCCGGTGATGAAGTAGCGCATCAACGCCCCGATCCGGGTCGCCTGCGCCGCCGGCCACCCCGCCCCCACCATCGCCCCGAACACCGCGTCGGCGACCCGCAGCCCCGCAGGGCGCCGCCCCGGCCCCCGGGCGAGGACCGGCACGATGTGCGGGTGTGCGGCGAGGGCGGCCCGGTAGGAGAGCGCCCAGTCGTGCAGGGCCTCCCGCCAGTCGCGCGGGTCCGACGCCTCGAACATCGACAGATCGACCTGTACGGAGACGGCGTCGGCGACCGCGTCGAGGATCTCGTCCTTGTTGCGGAAGTGGTTGTAGAGCGAGGGCCCGCTGACCCCCAGGACGGCCGCCAGCCGGCGCGTGGAGACGGCGTCGAGCCCCTCGGCGTCCACGAGCGCGCTCGCCGCTTCCACGATGCGGTCTCTGCTGAGGAGGGGCTTGCGCGGTCGGGCCATGCGGCTCATAGTAGGCGCTGCGAACCAGAAACTAGCAGTGCTAATTAAGCGGCGTACGAAATCCGTGCGCGAGGAGTGGGGTGGCGCGATGAACCTGGAGCTCAGCGAGGAGCAGGAAGACGTCCGGCGGCTGGCCGAGGAGTTCGTGACCCGTGAGGTCGCGCCGCACGTCGTCGCGTGGGACCGGGCCGAGAATGTCGACAGGTCGATCGTGAAGAAGCTCGGCGCGCTCGGCTTCCTCGGCCTCACCGTCCCCGAGGAGTACGGCGGCTCCGGCGGCGACCACCTCACCTACTGCCTGGTCACCGAGGAGCTCGGCCGCGGTGACTCCTCCGTGCGCGGGATCGTCTCCGTCTCGCTCGGCCTGGTCGCCAAGACCATCGCGTCCTGGGGGAGCGAGGAGCAGAAGCGGCGGTGGTTGCCCCGGCTCACCTCCGGCGAGGCGATCGGCTGCTTCGGCCTCACCGAGCCCGGCACCGGCTCGGACGCCGGAAACCTCGCCACCAGGGCCGTACGCGACGGCGGTGACTACGTCGTCAACGGCACCAAGATGTTCATCACCAACGGCACCTGGGCCGACGTCGTCCTGCTCTTCGCCCGCACGAACGACGACCCCGGCCACCGCGGCGTCTCCGCCTTCCTCGTCCCCGCCGACACCCCCGGACTCACCCGCCGCACCATCCACGGCAAGCTCGGCCTCCGCGGCCAGGCCACCGCCGAAGTGGTCCTGGAGGACGTCCGGGTCCCCGCCGACACCCTCCTCGGCCCCGAGGGCAAGGGCTTCACGGTCGCCATGTCGGCCCTCGCCAAGGGCCGGATGTCGGTCGCGGCGGGCTGCGTCGGCATCGCCCAGGCCGCCCTGGACGCCTCCGTGCGGTACGCCGGTGAGCGCGAGCAGTTCGGAAAGGGCATCGCCGGACACCAGCTCGTCCAGGAGTTGCTCAGCGACATCTCCGTGGACGTCGAGGCGGCCCGGCTGCTCACCTGGCGGGTCGCCGACCTGGTCGACCGGGGCCAGGAGTTCGCCACCGCCGCCTCCCAGGCCAAGCTGTACGCCTCCGAGGCCGCCGTCCGCTGCGCCAACAACGCCATCCAGGTCTTCGGCGGCTACGGCTACATCGACGAGTACCCGGTCGGCAAGCTGCTCCGCGACGCCCGCGTGATGACGCTCTACGAGGGCACCAGTCAGATCCAGAAGCTCATCATCGGCCGCGCGCTGACGGGCGTCTCCGCGTTCTGAGCGCAGCCGTAGGCCTACAGGCCTGAACTCGTACGCGTGTCTGAGTACCCCGCTGAGTACGGGCACGGATGTGGCGCACGCCACGTCGCCGGATGCTGGGCCCATGAGTGACACGACATCGGTCAAGCAGCAGAGCACCGCCGCCTTCTACGGCCAGGCCGTCGCCTCCTTCCTGGTGGCGATGGGCGCGGTGGCCCTCGGTATCTTCTTCCTCGACGCCGACGCCTGGGTGCGCGGCTTCCTCGCCATCGGGGTGCTCTACCTCGTCACCTCCTGCTTCACCCTGGCCAAGGTGATCCGGGACCGGCAGGAGGCCGGGCAGATCGTCAGCCGGGTCGACCAGGCCCGGCTGGAGAAGATCCTCGCCGAGCACGACCCGTTCCGGAAGTCCGAATCCGCACCCCCCGTGAGACGCCCCTAAGCGCTTGCTCAGGTTCGGGGTATGGTGTTCGTCCTGTTGACGGAGTTGACGGAGAGGGGCCCTGGGCGATGAGTACGGCGGAGGAGACGAGCGGCGACGACGCTCCCTGGGGCGAGGTCACGCCCGAGGCGGCCAGGCGGCTCCTCGTCGCCGCGGTCGACGCCTTCGCCGAGCGCGGGTACCACGCGACCACCACCCGCGACATCGCCGGCCGGGCCGGGATGAGCCCGGCCGCGCTCTACATCCACTACAAGACGAAGGAAGAGCTGCTCCACCGGATCAGCAAGATCGGCCACGACCGGGCGCTGTACGTCCTCCAGGCCGAGGCCGACCGGGAGGGCACGGCCGCCGACCGGCTCGCCGGAGCCGTACGGTCCTTCGTCCGCTGGCACGCCGAGCGCCACACCACCGCACGCGTCGTCCAGTACGAGCTCGACGCCCTCGGCCCCGAGCACCGCACCGAGATCGTCGAACTGCGTCGCAGGAGCGACGCGGTGGTGCGCCGGATCATCAGCGAGGGGGTGGCGGCGGGCGAGTTCGACGTCCCCGACGTCCCCGGCACCACCCTCGCCGTGCTGTCCCTCTGCATCGATGTGGCCCGCTGGTTCAACGCCCAGGGCAGCCGCACGCCCGACGAGGTCGGCGCCCTCTACGCCGACCTCGTCCTGCGGATGGTCGGAGCCCCGCCTCAGCCCTGAGGGATGCCTTGGTCCCGGCGGACGGTGGGGCAATCATGGGCGCATGCCACCGCCGCCGCCGCCACCGCCACCGTCACCGCCTCCGCCCCGCCTCCGTCCCGCCGAGTGGTTCACCGTGGACGCGTCGGTGCTCAACGTGGCGCTGGTGTATCCGATGCAGGGGCCGGCGGGGATCTTCGGGCCGGGGTGCGAGGCGTGCGCCCGGCTGGCCGTGGAGGAGGTCAACGCGGCGGGCGGGGTGCTGGGGCGGGAGCTGCGGCTCCTTGAGGTGGACGGCGGGGCGGAGCCGTCGAGGGTCGCCGCGGAGGTCGGGGCACTGGTCGCCGCGGGGGTCGTGCAGGGAGTCACCGGCTGGCACATCAGCTCGGTACGGCAGGCGGTGGCACCGCGGGTGGCCCACCGGGTGCCGTACGTGTACACGGCGCTGTACGAGGGCGGTGAGCGGACCGAGGGCGTCTTCATGACCAGCGAGACACCGGCGGGGCAACTGCTCCCGGCGATGCGGATGCTCGCCCGGATCCGGGACGTGCGCCGCTGGTTCGTCGTCGGGAACGACTACGTCTGGCCGCGGTACACCGCCCGAGCCGCCCGCCTCTATGCGCGGGAGTCCCGGGGCCGGGTGTGCGGGGAGGCGTATCTGCCGCTGGGCACGGACGACTTCGCCGACGTCCTGCGCCGTATCGAGCGGGCGGACGCCGACGCCGTACTGATGCTGCTCGTGGGCAGCGACGCGGTGCGGTTCAACCGGGCGTTCGCGGCGGCCGGGCTGGACGCCCGCTGTCTGCGGCTGAGCACGTTGATGGACGAGAGCATGCTCCTCGGCAGCGGGCCCGAGGCCACCGCCGACCTCTACAGCACGGCCGGCTTCTTCGCCTCGCTCGCCGACGGCCACAGCATGGACTTCCACGGCCGTTATGCCGCCCGCTTCGGCGCGGACGCACCGGTCCCCGGCAGCCTCGGCGAGTCCTGCTACGAAGGCGTGCTGCTGCTCGCGGCGCTCATCGAGCGGGCCCGCACCCTGGACGTGTCCGCCATCGGCGCGGCCGCCGAGCACGTCCGGTACGAGGGCCCGCGCGGCCTGCTCGGCCTGGACGGGCGGCATGTGCGCCAGCGCATCTACCTGGCGGAGGCCGACGGCCTGGACTTCACCGTGCTCGCCCAACTGGATGCCCCGAAGCGGTCGTTGTGATCCCGTCGCCGCCGCCCTGTGCCGGCGCGCCGGACAACCGGGCGAGCAGCGGCATCAGTTGATCCTCCTCGTCCTCCGTGAGCCCCGGGGGCGTCGGTCCCCACTCCGCCCGTACCGCGCGGGAGAGCTGACGGCGCCGCCGTAGGCCCCGGGGGGTGAGCTGGACCAGGACCCGGCGGCGGTCGGCGGGGTCGACGCGGCGGAACACCAGGTTCTGGTCGACGAGTTGGTCGACGAGCTTGGTGAGGGTCGGTGCGGGCAGGGCGGCGTCCTCGGCGAGGGCCGTCATGCTCCGGCCCTCGTCGCCCGAGAGCAGGTCGAGGACCCGCCACGCGTCCACGGAGCAGTCGTACGCGTCGAGCACCGACTGGATACGACGCGCCGTGAGGCGCTCGGCCCGGGTCAGCAGGTGGAGCAGGTCCTGGGGCTGCCTCGCCATCGCACTCCTCGGGTTTCACGTCGGCACGACCCCCGCGGCGGGGGTGCGTCGGAGCCTACAACCGATCACCGCGCTGCCGGCAGACCGTATGCCGATTCTGATCCTTTCCGGTGGAAGTAATGAATGCGCGCACCGCGAATTCGTTCACCACGCGGCCGGTTGATGCCGACTCACATCGGTGCGCAACACGATTACTTCCGCCGGAAACTGTTCTTCAACTGCGCCGCAACGCACCCGAAACAGTTCCGCCGCAGGCTGTGGACCACTTCAGAGACCAGCCCGGAGGCCACCCCGGAACGGCTGGGCCCTCCCCCCCTTTCTTTCGCACCGCCCTTCGGGGCAAGGAGGTATTGCCATGTCCGGGCTCATCACCAGGCGCGGTCTTCTGGCCGGCATCTCCGCTCTCGGCGCCGGCGCGGCTCTCAGCGCCTGCGGCGCGAAGACCGGCAGCGACACGTCGAAGGCGGCCGGCGCCAAGGCCGACACCTCGGGCGACACCGTCAGGGTCGGCCTGCTGAACTCGCTTTCCGGCACGATGGCGATCAGCGAGGTGACCGTCCACAACGCGCTGCTGCTCGCGGTCAAGGAGATCAACGCCGCCGGCGGGGTCCTCGGCAAGCAGCTCAAGCCGGTCAGTCAGGACGGGGCGTCCGACTGGCCGACCTTCGCCGAGAAGGCGCAGGCGCTCATCACGGACTCCAAGGTCGTCGCCACCTTCGGCTGCTGGACATCGGCCAGCCGCAAGGCGGTGAAGCCCGTCTTCGAGCGGAACAAGTCGCTGCTGTTCTACCCCGTGCAGTACGAGGGCCTGGAGCAGTCCCCGTACATCTTCTACTCCGGCGCCACCACCAACCAGCAGATCGTGCCCGCGCTCGACTACCTCAAGAAGCAGGGCCTCACCAAGCTCTACCTCGTCGGCAGCGACTACGTCTTCCCGCGCACCGCCAACAAGATCATCAAGACGTACGCCAAGGCGAACGGCATGGAGGTGCTCGGCGAGGACTACGCGCCGCTCGGCTCCACGGAGTTCGCGACCATCGTCAACAAGGTCAGGGACGCGGGGGCCGACGCGGTCTTCAACACCCTGAACGGCGACAGCAACGTGGCCTTCTTCAAGGAGTACAAGTCCGCCGGGCTGACCGCGAAGAAGCTGCCCGTGCTCTCCGTATCCATCGCGGAGGAGGAGGTCAAGAGCATCGGAACGCAGTACCTGGAAGGGCAGTTGACGGCCTGGAACTACTACCAGACCACGCCCGGTGCCGCGAATCAGAAGTTCGTCGCCGCGTATCAGGCGGCGTACGGCAAGGACAAGCCGACCAGCGACCCGATGGAGGCGGCGTACATCTCCGTCCACCTGTGGAAGGCGATGGTCGAGAAGGCGGGGTCGTTCGACGTCGAGAAGGTGAAGGCGGCGTCGGACGGGATCGAGTTCGACGCGCCGGAGGGCAAGGTGACGGTCGACGGTGCGACGCAGCACGTCCACAAGACCGCCCGCATCGGCAAGGTCAGTGCGGGCGGGCTCATCGAGGAGGTCTGGAACTCGGGCGGGCCCATCAAGCCCGACCCGTACCTGAAGGGCTACGACTGGGCGGCGGACCTGTGACGGTCATCCTCAACCAGTCCTTCACCGGCGTCAGCATCGGCGCCGTCCTCCTCCTCATCGCCCTCGGCCTCACTCTCACCTTCGGGCAGATGGGCGTCATCAACATGGCGCACGGTGAGTTCATCATGGCCGGCGCCTACACGACGTACGTGCTCCAGAAGCCGATCGGCGACGCCGGTATCTCCCTCCTCCTCGCCCTGCCGGTCGCCTTTCTCGTGGCCGGGTCGATGGGCGCGCTCCTGGAGTGGCTGCTCATCCGGCGGCTGTACACGCGCCCGCTGGACACCCTGCTGGTGACCTGGGGCGTCTCCCTGATGCTCCAGCAGCTCGCGCGGGACATCTTCGGCGCGCCGAACGTACAGACGACCGCCCCGGGCCTGCTGACCGGGAGTGTGTCGGTCGCGGGGATGAACCTGGCGAACAGCCGGCTGTTCATCCTCGGGTTCGCGCTGCTGTGCGTGGCCGGCCTGGCGGCGATCCTGCGGACCACCCCGCTGGGCCGCCGGATCCGGGCGGTCGTGCAGAACCGGGACCTCGCGGAGGTGTCCGGGATCGCGACGGGCCGGGTGGACCGGACGACGTTCTTCATCGGCTCGGGGCTTGCGGGGATGGCGGGCGTCGCGCTGACCCTGATCGGCCCGATCGGTCCGACGACGGGGACCAACTACATCGTGGACGCCTTCCTGGTCGTGGTCGTCGGCGGCATCGGACGGCTCAGGGGCGCGGTCATCACCGCGTTCGTCCTCGGCCTGCTCCAGTCGGTCCTCGAATACTCCACGACCGTGAGTGTGGCGAAGGTGGTGGTCCTCGTGGGGATCGTCGCCTTCCTCCAGTGGCGGCCGCAGGGCCTGTACACCGTGCGCACCAGGAGCCTGGTATGACGACGACGAGCACCCCTCCGACGGCGACCGGCCCGGCCGCCGGACCCCCGTCCGAACCCCCGTCCGGGCCGCCGGAGACACCCTTCCTGACCCGCTTCCGTACCCCCGCCGCCTTTCTGCTCGGCGCGGTGCTGCTGGTGGGCGTCGCCCCGCTGGTCCTGTCGGACTTCCGGCTCGGCCTGCTGGCCAAGTACCTCTGCTACGGGATCGTCGCCGTCGGCGTGAGCCTCGCCTGGGGCCGGGGCGGGCTGCTGGTGCTCGGGCAAGGGGTCTTCTTCGGCCTCGGCGGCTACGCCATGGCGATGCACCTCAAGCTCGCCGACGCGGCGGCGACCGGAGAGACGCTGCCCGACTTCATGCTGCTGTACGGGACCGAGGGCGGGCTGCCCTGGTGGTGGCAGCCGTTCGCGAACCCGGCGTTCGCGCTGGCCATGACGGTGGTGCTGCCGATGGCCGTCGCCGCGCTGCTCGGCGCGCTCGTCTTCCGCCGCCGGGTGAAGGGCGCGTACTTCGCGATCCTCAGCCAGGCGCTGGCGGCCGCGCTGGCGATCTGGCTGGTCGGCCAGCAGGCCACCACGGGCGGCACCAACGGCCTGACCGACTTCCAGGGCTTCTTCGGCTACGACCTGAACGACCCGGTCAACCAGCGGATGGTGTACGTCATCATCGCGGTCGCCCTGCTGCTCCTGATGGCCGGTGTCCGGCAGCTTTTCGTCAGCCGGTACGGCGAACTCCTCATCGCCGTACGGGACTCCGAGGAGCGGGTGCGCTTCCTCGGCTACAACCCGGCCGACGTCAAGCTGGTGGCGTACGTGCTCGCGGCGGGCATGGCGGGTCTGGCCGGTGCGCTGTTCGTCCCGGCGGTGGGGATCATCTCCCCGGCGCTCATCGGGATCGTGCCGTCCATCGGCTTCGTCATCGGCGCGGCGGTCGGCGGGCGGGCGTCGCTGGTGGGCGCGGTGCTCGGGGCGATCGCGGTGGCCTGGGCGCAGAGCACGCTCTCGGACGCGTGGCCGGCCGGATGGACGTACCTCCAGGGCCTGCTGTTCGTCGTCGCGGTCGGCTTCCTGCCCAGCGGGCTGGCCTCGCTGCGGACGGTGCTGCGCAGACGGCGGACCTCCTCCGACCGAGTCGGGGCAACGAAGGGAGTGACCACATGAGCGGCGAGGGACTGACCGTCCGCGATCTGCGGGTGACGTTCGACGGGGGCGTCACCGCCGTCGACGGCGTCGACCTGGACATCGGCCCGGGCGACCTGCGCTTCCTGATCGGGCCGAACGGCGCCGGCAAGACGACCCTGGTCGACGCCGTCACCGGCCTGGTCCGGGCGACCGGATCGGTCCGCTTCGGCGGTACGGAGATCCTCGGCGAGCCCGTGCACCGCATCGCCCGCCGGGGCATCGGCCGCACGTTCCAGACGGCGACGGTCTTCGAGCAGCTCACCGTCGAGCAGAACCTCGACATCGCCGCCGGGGCCGGACGCAGCGCGCTGACCCTGCTCCGGCGGCGCCGAGACGTCCCCGAGTCCGTGGGGAAGGCGCTGGAGACCACCGGTCTGACCGCGCTCCGCCACCGCCCGGCCGGGGTGCTGGCCCATGGCCAGAAGCAGAGCCTGGAGATCGGCATGCTGCTCGTCCAGGACGTGAAGCTGCTGCTGCTCGACGAGCCCGTCGCCGGGATGAGCCACGACGAGCGCGAGGCCGCGGGCGCGCTGCTCCAGCGGGTCAGCGAGGAACGCACCGTCGTCGTCATCGAACACGACATGGACTTCATGCGCTCCTTCGCCCGCAGTGTCAGCGTCCTGCACGCGGGCCAGGTGCTCAGCGAGGGGACGGTCGCCCAGGTCCAGGCCGACGCCAAGGTCCAGGAGGTCTACCTCGGCCGCGCCTCGGAGCCCGAGCCGTCGGCCGCCGTTTCCGGCCCCGGCCCCGTTCCCGGCCCTGTTTCCGCCCCCGCCCCCGTCCGCGAAGAGGTGTGACCGCCGTGCTGGAGATCAACGACGTCCGTGCCGGCTACGACCGCACCACCGTCCTGCACGACGTGACCGTGGCGGTGCCGGACGACGGCGTCGCCGCCGTCCTCGGCCACAACGGCGCGGGGAAGAGCACCCTCCTGCGCACCGCCATGGGCCTCATCAGGCCATCGCACGGGACCGTTCTCCTCGATGGCGAGGACATCACCCGCCTGGCCCCGCATCAGCGCGTGGCCCGGGGCATGGCGTACGTCCCTCAGGGCCAGCAGTCCTTCCCCCACCTCACCACCGCCGAGAACCTCCGGCTCGTCGCCGACGGCTCCCCGCGCGGGGGCGGCCGGGACGCCATCGCCGAGGCCCTCGACCTCTTCCCGGTCCTCCGCGAACTCTCCCACCGCCGTGCCGGCCTCCTCTCGGGCGGCCAGCGCCAGCAACTCGCCATCGCCCGCGCCCTCGTCACCCGCCCCCGGCTCCTTCTCCTCGACGAACCGACCGAGGGCATCCAGCCCTCCGTCGTCGCCGAGATCGAGACCACGATCCTCTCCCTGGCCGCGCGGGGCGGCCTCTCGGTCCTCCTCGTCGAGCAGCACGTCGGCTTCGCCATGCGGGCGGCGGAGCGCTACTACGTCCTGGAGGCGGGCCGGGTCACGTCGTCGGGGGAGGGGGGAACGGGTGCGGAGCGGACGGTCCGGGAGGCACTGAGCGTGTGAGCGCCCCCGGGCCCTCCGCGGCGCAGGTCAGAACCAGCGGCGCAGGTCAGAACCAGCGGCGCGAGTCAGAACAAGCGGTGCGGGTCAGAAGTAGTAGCGCGACACCGACTCGGCCACGCAGGCCGGCTTCTCGCTGCCCTCGCGCTCGACCGTGACGAGCGCGGTGATCTGCACGCCGCCCCCGGCCTCCTCGACGTTCGTGAGGACGGCGGTGGCCCGCAGCCGTGAGCCGACGGGGACGGTGGAGGGGAAACGGACCTTGTTGGTGCCGTAGTTGATGCCCATCTTCATGTTTTCGACCCGCATCACCTGCGGCACCAGCGCGGGCAGCAGGGAGAGTGTCAGGTAGCCGTGCGCGATGGTCGTGCCGAACGGACCGGCTGCTGCACGCTCCGGATCCACGTGGATCCACTGGTGGTCGCCGGTCGCGTCGGCGAACAGGTCGATCCGCTTCTGGTCGACCTCCAGCCAGTCGCTGTGTCCGAGCTGCTCGCCCAC
The DNA here is from genome assembly GCF_042718795.1 of Streptomyces cyaneofuscatus. GTDB lineage: Bacteria > Actinomycetota > Actinomycetes > Streptomycetales > Streptomycetaceae > Streptomyces > Streptomyces cyaneofuscatus_A. The sequence continues at coordinate 63,462 of NZ_JBHXOX010000032.1, read as the reverse complement.
TCCGTCGCGCAGCTCCTGTGCGGACGTGAAGATCTTCGGCTCTGCCATGTTCCGGGTCCCTGCCTTCCGGCTCGCCGCGCCGTCCGGCGCGATATCTAAGCGCTTGCTCAGCATCCTTGCGCGGTGGGCTCCTGTCAACGATTCCGGGGTGGCGTCCGCCGGGGGAGCAGTAGGGTCTGAGGAGTGCCACAGATCCCACAGACACTCCACGAACTCTCGGTCGGCCAGCTCTCGGCGCGCAGCGGCGCGGCGGTCTCCGCGCTGCACTTCTACGAGTCCAAGGGCCTGATCAGCAGCCGCCGCACCAGCGGCAACCAGCGCCGCTACTCGCGGGACGCCCTGCGCCGCGTCGCCTTCGTGCGGGCGGCCCAGCGCGTCGGCATCCCGCTGGCCACGATCCGGGACGCCCTCGCCGCCCTGCCGGAGGAGCGCACACCGAACCGGGAGGACTGGGCCCGCCTCTCCGAGGCCTGGCGCAAGGAACTGGACGAGCGGATCACGCAGTTGCACCGGCTGCGGGACCATCTGACCGACTGCATCGGCTGCGGCTGTCTGTCGCTGGAGACCTGTGTGCTGTCCAACCCCGACGACATCTCCGGCGAACGGATCACCGGCTCGCGCCTGATGCCCGAGAGCAAGCAGGACCCGGCGGAGGAGCAGGAGCACGGCTGACCCGACGGAAGATCCGGAGCGCGACGCTCACTGGCCGCAGCACGACACTCCCTGGTCCGCCTAGTCCGCCACCGGGCCGTTCCCGGACGCCGTCTGCCGTAACCGCACCGCCGCGGCAACCAGTTCCGCGTTCGAGCGCGCGGGACGGCCGTCCGGCAGCACCGTCACGTCCTCCGCCCCGATCCGTGTCGCCAGGCCGAGCCGGAAGGCCAGCGCCGCGACCGGCCACGCGCCGCCGTCCTCCCCGTGCAGCAGCACCGGGCGGCCGTGCGCGGTGCCCACCTCGGCGAGGAGCAGCCGGGCCGAGCCGGTCGCCGTCGCCGGGTCGGTGTCGGTGACCTCGGCCAGCACCCGCAGGACCCGGGGCGCCACGGGGGACCGGCGGAAGAGGCGGTGCCCCTCCGTACCCGACCAGAGCCCGGCCTCCACGCCCACGCCCCGCTCCAGCAGTGCGGCGGCCAGCTCCTCGGCGCCCGGCTCGTGCCAGTTGACCGAGGCGTGGTCGGGCAGCACCGACCACGCCCGTACGCGCTCCACCCGGCGCCGCGGATCCGGCTCGGCCCAGGCGCCCGTCGTCACCCCGACCGGGACGCGCACCGCCGCCCGTATCGCCGTCAGCGTCGCGGCCACCACGCGGGGCGAGAGCGTGTCCTGCCCGCAGGGGGTCCGCGGATGCACATGGATGTCCGTGGCACCGGCGGCGACGGCCTCGGCCGCCGACCGGGCCAGCGCTTCGGGTGACAGGGGCACGGCCGCCGAGGCATCCGCACCACGCCGACCGTTCAGGCAGACCTGGATCATGTCCCCGATGGTGACACCCGCCACTGACAACGGGCCCGGGAGCGACCGCCCGAGGGCTGCGGACCCGTCCCCTAAGCCGCGGCCGCCGCGGCGAGCCGCCGATGCCGTACCAACCGGGCCCGAGCCAGCGTGCGGTCCGTCAGCACCGGCTGCGGCACCGCGATCCCGCACGCCGTGCACACCGGACCCGACCACGGCTCGTGCCCGCGCTCGCGCTCCTGGCGCCACTCGATCCCGGTGTCCGCACAGACCGGGCAGGAGGAGCCGGGCCCGGAGCCGAGCGCCGCGATCAGCCGGCGCAGCACCTCGGCGAGCGGCTCGCTGGGGTGCACCTCCGGGTCCGCGCACCGCGCCACCCCGTGGCCGCCCCACGTCCGGCGGTGCCAGTCGTCGAAGGCGCCGGGCCGCCGCAGGCCCTCGTGCTTCTCGCGCCGCCGCCGCTCGGCGAACCCCGACTCGTAGGCGAGCCAGATCGCCCGCGCCTCCTCCAGCTCCTCCAGGGCGTCCAGCAGACGCGCCGGATCTGGTGCCCGGTCCTCGGGATCGATCCCGTGCCGGGCGCACAGATGGTCCCAGGTCGCCCGGTGCCCGTAGGGGGCGAACCTCTCCAGGCACTTGCGCAGCGAGTACCGCCGCAGTGCCAGGTCGCCCAGCGGGTCGCGGACCTGTCTCGCAAGACTCCGGAAACCGGCCATGCCACTGCCACCTCCGTCGTTCGTCCATCGGCGTCAAGGAGTGGACGTACGCCTGCCCGTTTCGGCTCCATCGAAAGATGAAATCCGTCCATTGGCTGAGACTGCCCATGTCGGACGAGGGAGACGGACGGAAGCGGAACGGCGCGCGGACGGGTGGTGCGAGGGCGCGCGGTCCTGCGGGAGGGGCCGGTGGCCAAGATCACCAACCGGTCGGTGGGTGGTTGATCCCCTTTGGGTAAAATCCGCCGTGACTGCTACGGCAAGAGCAAGTCGCATCACAGGACCCGTGACCAGTGCATCAGTTGCGTGAAGAACGGAAAGCTGTGGATCATCAGGAACAAGAAGCTCGTGAAGAGCAACGCATGATCCCTCTCCTCACGCGCCGTATCGCTGCCGCGCTGTTGCTGCTCCAGGCCGCCTACGTGGCTCTGCTCCAGATCGCCTTTCCGGTGCTCGGGCCGGACACCGCCGAGATCGACCACACCGATCCCGCCGGCTTCAGTCTGCTCGACGCCGTCCTGGTGGTGCTCGCGCTGGTGGTCCTGACCGGCGGTGCGGCCCTGCTGGGCCTGGATCGCGTCCGGTTCCGCGCGCCGCGTGCGCCGGCCCTGGTCTGGCTGGTTCTGGTGGGCGTCGGTCAGACGGCCCTCGCGGTGGTGGCCCTCGCCACCAGCGGTGACCCGGCGGGGCTCGGCCTGCCGGTCGCCCTGCTGGTGGCGGTGGGCTGCGCGGTGGTGGCCGTCGCCTGTGTGCTGACCATCCGCACGGACTCCGGGGCGCCCCGGGCCGCATCCGCCGTTCCCCCCTGCGCGGAGGCCGCTCGAACTCCCCGCTGACCAGGGAAAACCGGTGGCGGGACACCGGGCGGCTGGGCTTGGCTGTCCCCATGACAGCAGTCTCTCCCCGCCTGGAAAAGGTCACGCCCGACACGGTGCTCGACGCCTGTCGGCTGGAAGTCGCCCCCGAGCAGCGGAAGTTCGTCTCGCCGGTCGCGCAGTCCTTGGCCGAGGCCTATGTGCACCCCGAGGTCGCCTGGCCCCGGCTGATCTGTGACGGCGACCGGATCGTGGGCTTCGTGATGGCCTTCTTCGACGTCGCGTTCGACTACGACGCCGATGTGCCGGACGCCCCGAAGCGCTCCGGCCTCTGGCGGCTCGCCGTCGCCACCGGGGAGCAGGGGCGGGGGTACGGGCGGTTCGCCGTGGGCGCGGTGAACGAGGAGATCCGCCGGCGGGGCGGGGCGGTCTCGACCGTGACCTGGCACCCCGGCGAGGGCGGCCCGGAGGAGTTCTACCTCCGGCTCGGCTACCACAAGCGCGGCCTGACGGACGACGGCGAGTACCTCGGCGACCTGGACCTCACGGGCTGAGACAGGCAGGCCGAACAGGCAGACCGAACAGGCAGAGACCGGGGCACGTTTCCGCGAGCGCCCCGGCCCCGCCCGCACTACCCCCTGTACCTACCCCCCCTGTACCTACCCCCCGGAACCTACCCCCCGTACCGCAGATACCTCCGCCGCTTCGCCCGGAACGCCGTCAGGTCCGCCCGCCACGCGTTCACCACCTCGTCCGTGTCCGCCCCCGCGTCGATCATGGTGCGGACCCTGGTGTTGCCGGTGAGCTTGTCGATCCAGTGGTCGGGGCGCCAGGCGAACCCGCTCCACGTCTCCTTCGCCGTCACCAGCAGCGCGATGCCCGTACGGACCGGGTCGAAGACCTCCCGGTCCTGGACGTGCACCTGCACCCCGCCCACCGTCTTCCCCTGGAACTTGGAGAACGTCGGCGCGAAGTACGCCTCCCGGAAGGCGACTCCCGGCAGCCGCAGCGCGTTCACGGCGGCCGCCCAGCGGTGGTCGACGCCCTCCGCGCCCAGCAGCTCGAACGGCCGCGTGGTGCCCCGGCCCTCGGAGAGGTTCGTGCCCTCGAAGAGACAGGTGCCGGAGTAGACCAGGGCTGTCTCCGGCGTCGGCATGTTCGGGCTCGGCGGCACCCACGGCAGCCCGGTGTCGTCGAAGAAGTCCGAGCGCCGCCACCCCGACATCGTCACCACCTCAAGGCGTGCCGGATTCTCGTGCAGGAACTCCGCGTTGAAGAACAGCGCCAGCTCCGCCACCGTCATCCCGTGCGCCTGGGCGATCTCCCGGCGGCCGACGAACGTGGCGAACGCCGGATCCAGCACCGGCCCCAGCGCCGCCCGCCCGGTCACCGGGTTCGGCCGGTCCAGCACCACCAGCCGCTTGCCCGCGAGCGCGGCCGCCTCCATGCAGTCGTACAGCGTCCAGATGTACGTGTAGAAGCGCGCGCCGGCGTCCTGGATGTCGAAGACCACCGTGTCCACGCCCGACGCGGTGAAGATGTCCGCGAGCGGCTGCCCGCTCTTGAGGTACGTGTCGTAGACCGGCAGCCCGGTCGCCGGGTCGTCGTACCGCCCCTCCGAGCCGCCCGCCTGCGCGGTGCCCCGGAAGCCGTGCTCGGGGCCGAAGACGGCGGTCAGGTTCACCTGGTCGTCCGGGTGCATCACGTCGACGATGTGCCGTACGTCGGCGGTGACCCCGGTCGGATTGGTGACGACGCCGACCTTCTGGCCCCGCAGCAGCCGGTAGCCGTCGGCCGCCAGCCGGTCGAAGCCGGTACGGATCCGGCCGCGCCCGGGGCCACGTGCGGCAGCGGCGGCTCCACCGGTGCCGGCCGCCGTCGCCGCGAGCGCTCCCACGGCGCCTCCCGCGGCCAGCACACCACGTCGGGACAGGCTCATTCCGCTACCTCCATGATCGCGCCGACTGTCATGGCCACGCACGCTAGCGCGGGCACGGGCCGCACGGAACGACCCGGGCCGCGCCGATTCCCCGAGCCGGACCGCCGCCCCCGCCGACCTGCCCCGGGGCGCTTCCCGGCCCTTCCCCGATCACATACCGACCGGTTAGTCTGCCGGTGCAGACGGACCGAGAGGCGGGATGACGATGGATACGGTGCAGGACGCCGGCGTGGTGGTCACGGGAGCCGGAGGCGGCATCGGCGCCGCGCTGGCCCGCAGGTTCGCCGAGCAGGGCGCGCGGGTCGTCGTCAACGACCTCGACCTCGCGCGCATCGAGCCGCTCGCGAAGGAGATCGGCGGCACCGCCGTCGCCGGGGACGCCTCCGGCATCGTGGAGGCGGCCCGGGACGCGCTGGGCGGCACGGTGGACGTCTACTGCGCCAACGCCGGACTCGCCTCGCCCGGCGACGCGTTCGCCGACGAGGAGGTCTGGGCCGCCGCCTGGGACGTCAACGTGATGGCCCACGTCCGGGCGGCCAGGGCCCTGCTGCCGGACTGGCTGGAGCGCGGCAGCGGGCGCTTCGTCACCACCGCCTCCGCCGCCGGACTACTGACGATGATTGGCGCGGCCCCCTACAGCGTCACCAAGCACGGGGCCGTCGCCTTCGCCGAGTGGCTCTCGCTCACCTACCGCCACCGCGGCATCAAGGTTCACGCCATCTGCCCGCAGGGCGTACGTACGGACATGCTCACCGCCGCCGGTTCGGCCGGCGAGCTGGTGCTCGCCCCCGGGGCGATCGAGCCGACCGCCGTCGCCGACGCGCTGTTCGACGCGATGGCGGCCGACCGCTTCCTGGTCCTGCCGCACCCGGAGGTCGCCGGGTACTACCAGGCGCGCGCCGCCGATCCGGACCGGTGGATGGGCAATATGAACCGGCTCCAGCAGAAGTGGGAGGAGGCGAGCGGCGCATGACCGACACACATCCCACCCCCTCCCGCTATGCCGCCCAGCCCTGGCTCGCCCTCCTCAGCGACGCCCAGCGCGCCGCGGTGCACCCCGCCGCGACCGTGCTCCACGCCTTCCGGGACGCGGTCGCCCGGGCTCCGGAGGACCACCCCGCCCTCGCCTACTTCGACGGCCGCCTGACCTACCGCGAGACCGACACGCTCTCCGACTCGGTGGCCGGGCACCTCGCCGCCCGGGGCCTGCGGCGCGGCGACCGGGTCGCGATCATGCTCCAGAACAGCCCGCACTTCGTCCTCGCGCTCCTCGGCGCGTGGAAGGCCGGGGCCACCGTCGTACCGCTCAATCCGATGTACAAGTCCGGCGAGGTCGGGCACGTGCTGAAGGACGCCGGGGTCGCCGCGCTCATCTGCTCGGACCGGGCCTGGGCGGCGTATCTGCGAGAGACCGCCGAGGCCGCCCCGGACCTCACCATCGCGCTGACCGCCTGCGAGCTGGACCTCCAGAGCATGGACGACCCCCGTGTCCTCGGCTTCGAGCGGCTCCCCGCCCCCGGCCCGGACGACCTCGCCGACGACCTGCTCACCGCCGCCCGGGCCGGCCACGCACCCCCGGACGGCCGGGAGCTCACCGCCGCCGACGCGGCGCTGATCAGCTACACCTCCGGGACCAGCGGCACCCCCAAGGGCGCCATGAACTCCCACGCCAACATCATGGTCAACGCCGAACGGCAGCGCACCGGGCACCCCGTCGCCGAGGGCTCCGCCTACTTCGCGCTCGCGCCGCTCTTCCACATCACCGGCATGGTCTGCCAGCTCGCCGCCTGCATCGCCAACGCGGGCACCCTGGTCCTGGCCTACCGCTTCGAGGCGGGGGTCGTCCTCGACGCCTTCGCCGCCCACCGCCCCGCGTACACCGTCGGCCCCTCCACCGCCTTCATGGCCCTCGCCGCCCACCCCGACGTCACACCGGACCACTTCGCCTCCTTCCAGGTGATCTCCTCCGGCGGCGCCCCGCTGCCGCCCGCGCTGGTGGAGAAGTTCCGCGCCGGCTTCGGCCCGTACATCCGCAACGGCTACGGCCTCACCGAGTGCACCGCCCCCTGCGCCTCGGTCCCGCCCGAGCGCGAGGCCCCGGTGGACCCGGTCTCCGGCACCCTCTCCGTCGGCGTTCCCGGCCCCGACACCGTCGTACGGATCCTCGACGAGAGCGGGCAGGAGGTGCCCTTCGGGGAGCAGGGCGAGATCGCGGTGCGCGGCCCGCAGGTCGTCTCCGGCTACTGGAACCTCCCCGAGGCCACCGAGGCCGCCTTCCCGGACGGCGAGCTGCGCACCGGCGACATCGGCTTCATGGACGCGGCGGGCTGGCTCTACGTCGTCGACCGCAAGAAGGACATGATCAACGCCTCCGGGTTCAAGGTCTGGCCCCGCGAGGTGGAGGACGTCCTGTACACCCACCCGGCGGTGCGCGAGGCGGCCGTCGTGGGCGTGCCCGACGCGTACCGCGGGGAGACCGTACGCGCCTATGTCAGTCTGCGTCCGGGCACAACCGTCGAACCGGGCGAGCTGGGGACGTACTGCAAGGAAAGGCTCGCCGCGTACAAGTATCCGCGCGAGGTGGAGATCCTGGCCGAGCTGCCGAAGACGGCGAGTGGGAAGATCCTCAGGCGGGAACTGCGTTCCTCCCGTTAGAACCTCGTCGAAACAGCGAACGCACGGTATGAAAGGCAGGTGGCGGCTCATGGCCAAGGCGACGGAGCAGAACGGCACTCCCGTCCCCCAGAGGCTGCTGGCCGCCGCCACCCGGCTCTTCGCCGAACGCGGGTACGACCGCACCTCGGTCCAGGAGATCGTCGAGGCGGCGGGCGTCACCAAGGGGGCGCTCTACCACTACTTCGGCTCCAAGGAGGACCTCCTCCAGGAGGTGTACGCCCGGGTGCTGCGGCTCCAGCAGGAGCGGCTCGACGCCTTCGCGGACGCCGACGCGCCCATCGAGCAGCGGCTGCGCGACGCGGCCGCCGACGTGGTCGTCACGACCATCGACAACCTGGACGACGCCGCGATCTTCTTCCGCTCCATGCACCACCTGAGCCCGGAGAAGAACAAGCAGGTACGGGTGGAGCGCCGCCGCTACCACGAGCGGTTCCGGGCGCTGATCGAGGAGGGCCAGCGCAGCGGGGTGTTCTCCACCGCGACCCCCGCCGACCTGGTGGTCGACTACCACTTCGGCTCGGTCCACCACCTCTCCACCTGGTACCGCCCGGACGGCCCGCTCACCCGCCAGCAGGTCGCCGACCACCTCGCGGACCTGCTGCTGCGGGCCCTGCGCCCGTAGCGCGCCGAGCGCGGGGGAGCGCATGGGAGGGCACAACACCGCCCTGTTCAGAGCCGGTTGAACACGTCCAAACGCCGATATGTGTTCGTTAATGGAACTGACATGTCCGCTTTCCGCTCTTGACGGAACACTGTCACCTCATTGACCATCGGTCACGCGCCGCACGGGCCACCGGCCCCGCGGCGCGCACCACCAGCTCCAGGACCCGGCCGTACGTTCCACGCGGCCGGGTGCCCCCCGCACGTTCCGTCAGTCCCCGAACGGAATCCGGAGCCCCATCGATGAGACCGAACCGACTCACCCTGCGCAGATCCCCGGCGGCCGTCGCCGCCGTCGCCCTCGCAGCCCTCCTCGGGACCGCCGCGCCCACCGCGCAGGCCGCCCCGGCGACGACCACGGCGGCCGCCGCCGTGGCGGCGCCCGACATACCCCTGGCAGGCGTCAAGGGCCACCTCACGCAGTTCTCGACGATCGCCGCGAACAACGGCGGCAACCGCGCCCACGGCCGCCCCGGCTACAAGGCGTCCGTCGACTACGTGAAGGCCAAGCTCGACGCGGCCGGATACACCACGTCGATCCAGCAGTTCACCTCCAGCGGCGCCACCGGCTACAACCTGATAGCCGACTGGCCCGGCGGCGACCCGAACAAGGTCGTCTTCGCCGGAGCCCACCTGGACTCCGTCTCCTCCGGCGCCGGGATCAACGACAACGCCTCCGGCTCGGCCGCCGTCCTGGAGACCGCCCTCGCCGTCTCGCGCGCCGGCTACCAGCCCGACAAGCACCTGCGGTTCGCCTGGTGGGGTGCGGAGGAGCTGGGCCTGATCGGCTCCAAGTACTACGTCAACAACCTGCCGGCCGCCGAGCGCTCGAAGATCTCCGGCTACCTCAACTTCGACATGATCGGCTCGCCGAACGCGGGCTACTTCGTCTACGACGACGACCCGGTCATCGAGAAGACCTTCAAGGACTACTTCGCGGGCATCGGCGTGCCCACCGAGATCGAGACCGAGGGCGACGGCCGCTCCGACCACGCCCCGTTCAAGTCGGCGGGCGTCCCGGTCGGCGGCCTCTTCACCGGCGCCAGCCGCACCAAGACCGCGGCCCAGGTGCAGAAGTGGGGAGGGACGCAGGGCCAGGCCTTCGACCGCTGCTACCACTCCTCCTGCGACACCACGGCCAACATCAACGACACCGCCCTGGACCGCAACAGCGACGCCGCCGCCCACGCCATCTGGACCCTCTCCGCGGGCTCCACGGGCGAGCCGCCCACCGGCACCGTCTTCTCCAACGACGCCGACGTCGCCGTCCCGGACGCCGGGGCGGCCGTGACCTCCTCGGTCACCGTCTCCGGCCGGACCGGCAACGCGCCCGCCGCACTCCAGGTGGGCGTGGACATCAAGCACACCTTCCGCGGTGACCTCGTCATCGACCTGCTGGCACCGGACGGCGCCGCCTTCCGGCTGAAGAACTCCAGCAGCGGCGACTCGGCGGACAACGTCATCACGACGTACACCGTCAACGCCTCCGCCAAGGTCGCCAACGGCGTCTGGAAGCTCCGGGTGCAGGACATCGCCCGGCAGGACACCGGCTACATCGACAGTTGGAAGCTCACCTTCTGACCGTCACGTGACCCCGGTGCGGCCCGCTCCCCAGGAGCGGGCCGCACCCGGTTTCTCACACGTACCGCTTGATCTCCCGCCGGGCCAGCGACCGCTGGTGCACCTCGTCCGGCCCGTCCGCCAGCTTCAGCGTCCGCGCCGACGCCCACAGCTCCGCCAGCGGGAAGTCCTGGCTCACCCCGCCCGCCCCGTGCAGCTGCACCGCCGCGTCGAGGATGTCCACCACCGCGCGCGGGGTGGCGATCTTGATGGCCTGGATCTCGGTGTGCGCGCCCTTGTTGCCCACCGTGTCCATGAGCCAGGCCGTCTTCAGCACCAGCAGCCGCAACTGCTCCACCGTCACCCGGGCGTCCGCGATCCAGTTCTGTACGACGCCCTGCGAGGCGAGCGGCTTGCCGAACGCCGTACGTGCCACCGCCCGCCGGCACATCAGCTCGATGGCCCGCTCCGCCATCCCGATCAGCCGCATGCAGTGGTGGATCCGCCCCGGCCCCAGCCGGGCCTGCGCGATCGCGAAGCCGCCGCCCTCCTCACCGACCAGGTTGGCCACCGGCACCCGTACGTCGTGGAAGACCACCTCCGCGTGACCGCCGTGGGAGTGGTCCTCGTACCCGTACACCTGCATCGCGCGCCGCACCTCGACGCCCGGCGTGTCGCGTGGCACCAGGATCATCGACTGCTGGCGGCGGAGGTCGGCGCCGTCCGGGTCGGTCTTGCCCATAACGATGAAGACCGCGCAGTCCGGGTTCATCGCCCCGGAGATGTACCACTTGCGCCCGTTGATGACGTAGTCGTCGCCGTCCCGGATCATCCGGGTCTCGATGTTCGTCGCGTCCGAGGACGCGACCTCCGGCTCCGTCATCGCGAACGCGGAGCGGATCTCCCCGGCGAGCAGCGGCTCCAGCCACTGCTTCTTCTGCTCGGCGGTGGCGAACTGGAAGAGCACCTCCATGTTCCCGGTGTCCGGCGCCGCGCAGTTCAGGGCGGTCGGTGCGAGGTGCGGGGAGCGGCCGGTGATCTCGGCGAGCGGCGCGTACTGGAGGTTCGTCAGCCCGGCCCCGTACTCCGCGTCGGGCAGGAAGAGGTTCCACAGCCCCTGCCGCCGCGCCTCGGCCTTCAGCTCGCCGACGATCGCGGGCGTGTCCCACGGCGAGGCGAGCAGCGCCCGCTGCTCCTCGGCGACCGGCTCGGCCGGATACACGTACTCGTCCATGAAGGCGAGCAGCCGGGTACGGAGCTCCTCGGTACGGGCGTCGAATGCGAAGTCCATGGGGGGTCAGCCTTCCTGGAGGGTGGTGAGGCCGTGCTCGATGAAGACCGGGACCAGATCGCCGATCTGGTCGAAACCGGCGCCGACGGTCTGGCCGAGGGTGTAGCGGTAGTGGATGCCCTCCAGGATCACGGCGAGCTTGAACCAGGCGAACGCGGTGTACCAGGAGATGGCGGAGGTGTCCCGGCCCGACCCGGCGGCGTACCGCTCGATCAGCTCGGCGGGGGAGGGGTGGCCCGCCGCGCCGCTGGTGGTGGAGACGGGGGAGTGCGGCAGATCGAGGTCGGAGCTGTACATCACGAGGAGCCCGAGGTCGGTCAGCGGATCGCCCAGGGTGGACATCTCCCAGTCCAGGACCGCGTTGATGCGGTCGTCCGGGCCGAGCAGCACGTTGTCCAGGCGGTAGTCGCCGTGGACGACGGTGGGCGCGGGGGAGGCGGGCAGCTCACGGCCGAGCGAGGCGTGCAGCTCGTCGATGCCGGCCAGGTCCCGGTTGCGGGAGGCGTCCAGTTGCTTGCCCCAGCGCCGCAACTGCCGGTCCAGGAATCCCTCCGGCCGCCCGAAGTCCCCGAGCCCCACGGCCACCGGGTCCACCGCGTGCAGGTCGACCAGCGTGTCGACGAGCGCGAGGACGGCGGCCCGGGTGCGCTCGGGCCCCAGCGGGGCGAGCTGCTCGGCGGTGCGGTACGGGACGCCCTCGACGTGCTCCATGACGTAGAACGGCGCCCCGAGCACCGCGTCGTCCTCGCAGAGGAGCACCGGCTCCGGCACCGGGACGGCGGTGGGGTGCAGAGCGCTGATCACCCGGTGCTCGCGCTTCATGTCGTGCGCGGTGGCCAGCACATGGCCCAGCGGTGGTCTGCGCACCACCCAGCGGCCGGTCCCGTCGGTGACCGTGTACGTCAGGTTCGAGCGGCCGCCCTCGATGAGCCGCGCTTCGAGGGGTCCGCTCACCAGCCCCGGCCGCTCGCGGTCGAGATGGCCGCGCAGCAGCTCCGGGTCGAGACCTGGCGGGGGGACTGGGCTCATGGTGCGCACCTCCGGGGCGACGGGACGATCGCTGACAGGAACGATCGCTGACCATGATGCCGACCAGTCGGTATGTCGTCCAGTGCCCTCCCGCAATCAAGCGCGGGAACCCCGTCCCGTGAGCGCGGGAACCCCGTCCCGGCCCTGGCGATGGGTCGCATCCCTGAATGCAGTTCACGTGTGCATGCCGACGAAATGGTGATCGAAGGCGTCCGACTCACCCCGATCCTCGTGGCCGATCCGCCCCTGCCGCGCGGTCACCGATCCGAACGGACTCTTCGCCCTCGCCGACGAGGTGTGCGACGACGCACGGCCGGCCGGGGACCGGGAGGTGAGCGGCGCTGTCCGCTCTGAGTTGCGGCGACCCTGACCTGCGCGGAAGGTCGAGGGATGAAGGCGATCAGCTACAGCGCGTACGGCTCGGCCGATGTCCTGGAGTACGGCGAGCGGCCCGACCCCAAGGTCGGCCCCGACTCCGTCCTGGTGAAGGTGCGGGCCGCCGCCGTCAACCCGGTCGACTGGAAGGCCCGCGAGGGCTACCTCCAGGGCGGCCTCGAAGCCGTCTTCCCGGTGATCCCCGGCTGGGACGTCTCCGGGGTGGTCGTGGAACCGGGCATCGCCGTGGACGAGTTCGGGGTCGGGGACGAGGTGATCGGCTACGTCCGCGAGGACTTCCTCTCCCGCGGTACGTTCGCCGAGTACGTCGCCGCCCCCGTCCGCACCCTCGCCCGCAAGCCCCTCAGCCTCAGCTTCGAAGAGGCCGCGGGCCTGCCGCTGGCCGGGCTCACCGCGTACCAGGTGCTGCACCGCACCCTGAAGATCCGCGACGGCGACACCGTCCTCGTCCACGCGGCGGCGGGCGGCGTCGGCTCGCTCGCCGTGCAGCTCGCCCGCCACACCGGCTGCCGGGTCATCGGCACCGCGAGCGCCCGCAACCACGACCATGTACGGAGCCTCGGCGCCGAACCCGTGGAGTACGGGGACGGCCTCGCCGACCGGCTGCGGGAGCTGGTCCCCGAGGGCTTCGACGCGGCGTTCGACACGGTGGGCGGCGAGGCGCTGAGGGTCTCGGCCGAGACCCTCGCCGAGGGCGGCCGGCTCGCCTCGATCGCCGACAGCGAGGTCTTCTCCTACGGCGGCCGCTACGCCTTCGTCCGGCCCGACGCCGCCGACCTGGCCCAGCTCGCGGAGCTGGCCGAGCGGGGCATCGTCACCGTCCATGTGGACCAGGTCTTCCCGCTGGAGCAGGCGGCCGAGGCGTACCGCCTCAACCAGGAGGGACGCACGCGCGGCAAGATCGTGGTCACGGTGGACTGGGACGGCTGAACACCCCCCAGGCGCGCTCAGAACAGCATGGCCACCGCGAATACCGCGACCGCCACCGTGCACACCGCCGCCGCCAGCGCCCCGCGCGGCGCGAGCGGCTCCGGCCGCGCCACCCCCAGGCGCCGCACCCGGAGGTGGGCCACCGCCAGGAGCCCCAGCCAGGCCGCCGCCGTCAGCGCCACCGCCACCAGCGCGGCCGGGGACGCACCGCTGTGCAGCGCCTGCCGCGCGGCGATCAGGGCCACCACCGTGGCGGACAGCGTGGTACGCCGCCACGCGAGCCGGGTCCGCTCGGGCTGCAGACCCGGATCACGGTCCCGTACCACCGCCGTCACCGGCCCTCCCAGCCGAAGAGGACCACCACCACCATCGCCACGGCCACGACCGCCACCACGATCCCCAGCAGCGTCGGGAACCGGGAGACCGGCAGATCCTGCCCGCGCCGCATCGCCCGCTCGCACCGCACCCAGTGGTTGACCGCCCGCAGCGCGCACAGCACCCCGGCGGCGAGCAGCCCGAGCGCGAGTCCGGCCCGCACGCCCCAGGCCAGCTCCGGCAGGAACTGGTCCACGGCGAAGCCCCCGCCGATCAGGGCCAGCGCGGTCCGGATCCAGGCGAGGAACGTCCGCTCGTTGGCCAGCGAGAACCGGTAGTCCGGGGTGGTCCCCTCGTCCCGGACCCGCTGCGGCGCGAACCACAGGCGTACGCTCTGCGCGATCTTGTTCACACAGGGCACCTTACGAGGTCAGAGCGCCCGGAACCGCTGCAGCCGCCGGTACGCCTCCACCCCGTCCGGCACCCACGGCCACTCACCGAGACGCTCCTCCAGCTCCTTCTCGCCCAGGAAGGTGTGCCAGGCGACCTCCTCGGCCTGCGGGGCCACCGGAAGCTCGCACCGCACCTGGTAGACGGCGGACCACCAGGAGTGCTCGGCATCGGTGTAGAGGAACCGGAACAGCGGCTCGGGGGCCGGCAGCCCCGAGACCCCCAGCTCCTCCTCCGCCTCGCGCAGCGCCGCCTCGTCGTAGGACTCGCCCGCGCCCACCACCCCGCCCACGAACATGTCGTAGTGCGAGGGGAAGACCAGCTTGGTCGCCGTCCGGCGGTGGACGAAGAGACGCCCCTCGGCGTCGCGCGCCTCGATGAACACACAGCGGTGGCGCAGGCCCCGGGCGGTCGCCTCGCCGCGCGGGGCCTGCCCGATGACCTCGTCTCTCTCGTCGACGATGTCCAGGATCTCCTCGGAAGGCGTCATGCGATTCATCCAACAGCACCCGGGTGGTTGACGTGGCAGCGGCCGGTACCCAAGATCTGACGCACGGGTAACTTGTCTCCCGGCTGCCCCTCCCCGACAGGATGGAACCGATGGCGTACGACGCTGATGTGATCGTGATCGGGGCAGGGCTCGCCGGACTCGTGGCCACCGCCGAACTGGTCGACGCCGGCCGTTCCGTGATCCTCCTCGACCAGGAGCCCGAGCAGTCCATCGGCGGGCAGGCCCACTGGTCCTTCGGCGGCCTCTTCCTCGTCGACTCGCCCGAGCAGCGCCGGCTGCGGATCAAGGACAGCCGCGAGCTGGCCCTCCAGGACTGGTACGGCACCGCCGGGTTCGACCGCAAGGAGGACCACTGGCCCAAGAAGTGGGCCGAGGCGTACGTCGACTTCGCGGCCGGCGAGAAGCGCTCCTGGCTGCACCAGCAGGGGCTGCGGATCTTCCCGGTCGTCGGCTGGGCCGAGCGCGGCGGCTACGACGCGAACGGCCACGGAAACTCCGTACCCCGCTTCCACATCACCTGGGGCACCGGCCCCGGCGTCGTCGCCCCCTTCGAGCGCCGGGTCCGCGCGGGCGTCGCCAAAGGGCTCGTCCAGCTCAGGTTCCGCCACCGCGTCACCGGCCTCGCCCGCACCGCCGGGGTGCTGGACACGGTCACCGGCGAGATCCTGGAGCCGAGCGCGGCGGAGCGGGGCGCCGCCAGCAGCCGGGAGGCCACCGGCGCCTTCGAGCTCAGGGCCCAGGCGGTGATCGTCACCTCCGGAGGCATCGGCGGCAACCACGACCTGGTCCGCGCGCAGTGGCCCGAGCGCCTCGGCACCCCGCCCGAGAAGCTGCTCTCCGGCGTCCCCGCCCATGTGGACGGCCTGATGGTGGGCATCGCCGAGGAGGCGGGCGCCCACCACATCAACCGGGACCGGATGTGGCACTACACCGAGGGCATCGAGAACTGGAACCCGATCTGGGCCAAGCACGCCATCCGCATCCTGCCCGGCCCCTCCTCCCTCTGGCTGGACGCCCGCGGCAAGCGGCTGCCGGTCCCGCTCTTCCCCGGCTTCGACACGCTCGGCACCCTCGAACACATCATGCGCACCGGTTACGGCTACACCTGGTTCGTGCTCAACCAGCGGATCATCGGCAAGGAGTTCGCCCTGTCGGGCTCCGAGCAGAACCCGGACCTGACCGGCAAGTCGGTACGGGACGTGATCGGCCGGGCCCGCGCGGACGTGCCCGCACCGGTCAAGGCGTTCATGGACCACGGCGCGGACTTCGTCGTGGAGAAGGACCTCGACGCCCTGGTCCGGGGCATGAACGCGGTCAGCGGCGACGGCCTGATCGACGCGGCCGAACTGCGCCGCGAGATCACCGCCCGCGACCGGGAGATCGCCAACCCCTTCACCAAGGACCTCCAGGTCACCGCGATCCACGGCGCCCGCGCCTACCTCGGCGACCGCCTGATCCGTACGGCGAAACCGCACCGCATCCTGGACCCGGCGGCGGGCCCGCTCATCGCCGTACGCCTCAACATCCTGACCCGTAAGTCCCTGGGCGGCCTGGAGACGGACCTCTCCTCCCAGGTCCTCACCGCCGACGGCACCCCGCTCCCCGGCCTGTACGCGGCGGGCGAGGCGGCGGGCTTCGGCGGCGGCGGAGTCCACGGCTACCGCTCGTTGGAGGGCACGTTCCTGGGCGGCTGCATCTTCTCGGGCCGAGCAGCAGGCAGGGCGGCGGCAAAGACACTGGCTGACTGAGCCCCTCCGGCCTCCATGAGCCGTTCCGGCACAGGACGGACCGGGCCAGCAAACCAAGCCCCTCCGGCGATTGAGGAGCGGGGCCCGGGGCAGCGCCCCGGAACCTCACCCGGCCGAAGGCCGCCGCGCACCCCGAGGGGCCCTCACCCGGAGGAGGCCCCACCCGGACCCAACACCTCCACCACCCGAAACCGCTCAGCCACGATCATCGTCCCGTCATCCACCGTGAACGACGGATCCCCCATCGCCTCCCGCATCTCCTCCCCGTGCCAGAACGCCTCGTGCCCCGCGCGCCATTCGGCCACCGACCGATACCCCTCGCCCTCGTCCAGCGCATGCTGGAGACCGACCTCCCCGAGCGGCAGCACCCGTACCTCGGTCATCTCCAGCACCGCCACCTCCCGCCCCTCCGAGTCGATCAGCGCGGACCGTTCGCCCACCGGCGGAAGCTCCTCGCCCTCCAGCTCGTACTCGGCCAACAGCCCGGAGGTGGACACCTTTTCACCGGAGAGGACCGCCGCCACCAGCCGGTCGCGCAGCGGTCCGGGAAAGGCGAGAAGGAAAGGAGGGAGAGGTTCACGAGGTTCCATAACCTCAGTGTGTCAGGGGTCACCCGCCCCCCGCCCACCCCACCCGCACGCTGCGTAAACACCTCTCCCGGCCCGACGACTTCCAGCCAACTATCCGGAAACGGAGAGGAGTTGGTAGAGACCACCTCTTGACTCGGAGCATTCCCTACCGCTTTGCTGTGCGCGATCGTCTGCTCGCACACCGCGTCGAAAGAAGTCTGCGGCATGTCCCCGCCTCCGCCGCCCCTGGGCCGCTCCCGCCGCCGGGGCGGCCGCTCGGACCACGCCTTCGACCCGGCCCTGGACGACCGCGAACTCATCGACGCCCGGAATCAGTTCACCCAGGGCCGCTGGGGCGACGCCCGCGCCCTGCTGGTGACCACCGGCAAGGACTGGGACCGCCGGGGACACCGCCTCCTGGCCCTCGCCGAGATCCCCTCCGCCGCGGACTGGGCCGGCGAGTGGCTGCTCGCCGAACCGGAGAGCGCCGACGCAACCACGCTCCTCGGCTGCGCCGGTGTCGTACGGGCCCTGCGCCCCAAGGCCAGGCCCGACGACGCGGCCCGCGCCCGGCAGGCCTGTCTCACCGCCGCCCGCATCACCCCCGACGACCCCACCCCGTGGCTGGCCCTGCTCCTCCTGGACCGGGGCCGCGACGACGGCGGTGACGAGACCGGCCGGCTCTTCGAGGAGGTCCGCTCCCGCCACCCCGAGCACCACCACGCCCACCACGTGATGACCGCGCAACTGGCCGAGAGCCGCCCCGACAGCGGCCAGGACCCGCTGCACGAGGTGTACGACTTCGCCGCCTGGGCCGCCGAACAGGCCCCGGCCGACTCCCCGCTCGCCGTCCTCCCCGTCATCGCCCACGCCGAGCGCTACCGCGTCCTCGTCGCGGCGGGCAGCGAACCGGACGACCCGGTGGCGTCCGGCCACTGGTCGGGCAGGCGGGCCCGGCAGGTGATGAAGGCGGCCTTCGACTGGTGGCTGGAGTGGGAGCACGAGGGCCACCCCCGCCACCGCGTCGACCTGAACTTCCTGGCCCACGCCAAGGTCTGCGAGGGCCGGACCGCCGAGGCCGCCGCCCTCTTCCACCGCATCGGCCCGCACGCCACGGCCGCGCCCTGGTCGTACTCCGGCCGCGACCCGTACGCCACGTTCACCGCCGCCCGCGACCACGCACTCGGCACCCCCTGATCAGCGCGCCACCGAGAACCGAAGACGGAACCCCGAGAACCGAAGACGAAACCCCAGAACCGAAGAAGGGACCACCCCCGCCATGTCGACGGGCAGTTCATCTCCAGGCAGGACCCGGCAGACCGGCACCACCAGGCTGACCGGCGATACCGGCGGGATCAACACCTACAAGGGGGAGGAACGCGCCCTGCGGGCCGACCGCCTCGGCACCCCCGGCCTGCTGCTCTCCGTGCTCGCCGCCAGCGCCCCTCTGATGGTGGTCGCCGGGGTGATGCCCACGGTCTTCGGCGTGATGGGCATCGTCGGCCAGCCCTTGCTCTACGTGATCCTCGGCGTCGTCCTGATGCTGTTCAGCGTCGGCTACGCGGAGATGAGCCGGCACGTCCACAACGCGGGCGCCTTCTACGCGTACATCGCCCGGGGCCTCGGCCCGACGGCCGGTGCCGGCGCCTCGCTCGTGGCGCTGGTGGCGTACAGCGCGATGCAGGTCGGTATCTACGGGATCCTCGGCTTCGAGGTCTCCGTCATCCTCTCCACGTACGCCGGCATCGACGTGCAGTGGTGGATCCCCGCACTGATCTCGGTGGTCGCGGTCGGCATCCTCGGCTGGCTGAAGATCGACCTCAACGCCAAGGTGCTCGGCGTCCTGCTGGTCATCGAGTGCCTGCTCGTCGTGATCTTCGACATCGCCGCCGTCTCCGACCCGGGCCCCGAGGGGCTCTCGTTCGCGGCGTTCGACCCGCAGACCCTCACCGGCGCCGGGCTCTCCACCGCGCTCTGCTTCTGCATCGCCGCGTTCGTCGGTTTCGAACAGGCCCCGGTCTACGCGGAGGAGACCAGCCGCCCGCAGATCGTGGTCTCCCGGGTGATGTTCCTGGCGGTGGGGTACGCGGCGCTGTTCCTCGCCATCAGCTCCTGGGCCATGACCGTCGCCGCCGGCCCCGGCTTCATCGCCGACACCTCGCTCAAGGAGGGCCCGGGCATGCTGTTCGGCCTGACCGAGGAGCGGCTCGGCTCGACCTTCACCGACGTCCTGCACATCCTCTTCGTCACCGGCATGTTCGCGGCACTCCTCAGCTTCCACAACGTGGTCGCCCGTTACGCGTTCGCCATGGGCCGCGAAGGCCTGCTGCCCGCCCGCTTCGGCCGCACCAACCGGGCCAGCGGCGCGCCCGGCACCGGCTCGCTGCTCCAGTCCGTGATCTCCGTCGTGATCGTGCTGGCCTTCGCCTTCGCCGACGGCAACCACATCGGCGACCCCACCGTCCCCGTCCTGCGCCTGTTCACCTGGATGGGAAACGTCGGCGCGCTCGGCGTCATCCTGCTGATGGCCGCCGCCTCGTTCGCCGTCATCGCCTTCTTCGTCAAGCGTGGCGCGGGCCGCGCCCAGGCCCCGCGCCTGGTCGCCTCGGGCCTCGCCGGGATCGCGCTGCTGTCGATCGCCGTCTTCACCGTCCGCGACTTCGACATCCTGGTCGGCTCCGGCGACGGCTCGGCCCTCAACTGGCTGCTGCCCGGCGTGATCGTCCTCGCCCTGATCGGCGGCCTGGTCTACGGAGCGGTCCTGCGCAAGGTCAAGCCCGAGGTGCACGCCCGGATCGGCCTCGGCAACGAGGCGTTCCAGTTGGAGAAGGCGGCCGAGAGCGAGGCCACCCGCCGCTGACCACGCCGTAACCCTTCTCCGTACGCAGAGAAAGCGCGCGCCCCGGTGGATTCCTCCGGGGCGCGCGCTTTCCCACTTCTCAGCGCCGCTACAGCAACAGCGACAGCAGCATGATGAAGGCCATCGCGACCACCGAGATGATCGTCTCCATCACCGACCAGGTCTTCACGGTCTGGCCGACGTCCATCCCGAAGTACTCCTTCACCAGCCAGAACCCGGCGTCGTTCACATGGCTGAAGAAGAGCGAACCGGCGCCGACCGCCAGGACCAGCAGGGCCGCGTGCGCGGTCGACATGTCGGCCGCGAGCGGGGCGACCAGACCGGCGGCGGAGATCGTGGCGACCGTGGCCGAGCCGGTGGCGAGGCGGATCGCGACGGCGATCAGCCAGCCGAGCAGCAGGGCGGGGATCGACCAGTTCTCGGAGAAGTCCAGGATCATCTGGCCGACCCCGGCGTCGATCAGCGTCTGCTTGAAGCCACCGCCGGCGCCGACGATCAGCAGGATCCCCGCGATCGGGGCGAGCGACTTCTCGACCGTCCCGGCGAGCTTGCCCTTGGTGAACCCGGCGGCCCGGCCGAGGGTGAACATCCCGAGCAGGACGGCGGCGAGCAGGGCGATCAGCGGCGAGCCGATCACGTCCGTCACCCGCTGGACGCTGTTCTCCGGGTCGTCGACGACGATCTCGACGAGCGCCTTGAGCAGCATCAGCACGACCGGCAGCAGGATCGTCACCAGGGTGGCGGCGAAGCTGGGGCGGCGGTCAAGGTCCTCGGACGGGCGCTGCGGGATCATCTTCTCCGGCGGCTCGATGTCCACCCAGCGCGCGGCGTACCGGGCGAAGACCGGTCCGGCGATGATCACGGTCGGGATGGCGACCAGCACACCGAGCGCCAGCGTCACCCCGAGGTTGGCGTCCAGCGCGTCGATCGCGACCAGCGGGCCGGGGTGCGGCGGGATGAGCCCGTGCATCACGGAGAGTCCGGCCAGCGCCGGGATGCCGATCCGCATCAGGGAGAAGTTGCCGCGCTTGGCAACGAGCAGCACCACCGGGATCATCAGCACGATCCCGACCTCGAAGAAGAGCGGCAGACCGATGATCGAGGCGATGAGGACCATCGCCCACGGCATGGCCCCCCGGCTCGCCTTCGCCAGGATGGTGTCGACGATCTGGTCGGCCCCGCCGGAGTCGGCGAGCAGCTTGCCCAGGATGGCGCCGAGCGCGATGAGCACGCCCACGCTCGCGACGGTGGAGCCGAGGCCCGCGGTGAAGCTGGCGATCGTGTCGGCCGGGGCCGCTCCCGCGAAGGAGCCGAGCGCCAGCGAACCGATGGTCAGCGCCAGGAACGCGTGCATCTTGAGCTTGGTGATCAGGAGAACGATGACGGCGATGCCCGCCAGTACGGCGATGCCCAACTGCGCGTTGCCTGCCGAAGTGATCGGTTCGGCGGCGTCCGCTGCCAGCATCTCGACGCTGAGACTGGTCACGGTGATGGTCCTTAACTGTCGAGCCGGCGCAGTGCCGCGACGGCTCGCTGGGTGATTTCCGTAGGGGTGCCGGACACGTCGACATCCACCCCGGCCTCATCGGCCTGGAGCGGCTGCAACGTCGCGAACTGGGAGTCGAGCAGCGCGGTGGGCATGAAATGGCCCTTGCGGTCCGCCATCCGCTCCTCGATCAGCGCCCGGTCGCCGGTCAGATGCAGAAACAGCGCGTCAGGCGCCCCGGCCCGCAGCCGGTCCCGGTAGGACCGCTTGAGGGCCGAGCTGGAGACGACCCCGCCGAGCCCCGCCCGCCCGTGCGCCCACGCACCGATGGCGTCCAGCCAGGGCCACCGGTCGTCGTCGTCCAGGGGGGTGCCGGCCGACATCTTCGCGATGTTCGCCGGCGGATGGAAGTCGTCGCCCTCGGCGTACGGAACGCCGAGTTCGGCGGCGAGCAGGGGACCGATCGTGGTCTTGCCGGTTCCTGCTACGCCCATCACCACGACGACGTGAGGGGTGCTCATGGGGTGCCTCGCTGTCTTCCTCGACATCGGTCCGTCGCGCTACTGAAACCTATTAGGTACGACTTATTCAAGAGTCTGTGACACATACGTCGTACTTTTTGTTCCCGAGGGCCGCCCCGTAGGCTTGACCCATGACCACACAGAGCCAGGGGCTGCATACACATGTGCTGGACACCCTGGGTCTGGAGATCTCCTCCGGCCAGTGCCCGCCGGGCAGCGTCCTACGCACCGACGAGCTGGCCCAGCGCTTCGACGTCTCCCGTACGGTGATCCGCGAAGTGATCCGGGTCCTCGAATCAATGCACCTGGTCGAGTCCCGCCGCCGCGTCGGCGTAACGGTCCGCCCCACCGAGACCTGGAACGTCTACGACCCCCAGGTCATCCGCTGGCGCCTGGCCGGCTCCGACCGCCCCCGCCAACTGCGCTCCCTCACCGTGCTGCGCTCCGCGATCGAACCGGTCGCCGCCTCCCTCGCCGCCCGCCACGCCACCGCCGAACAGTGCGCCGAGCTCACCGAACGCGCCCTCGGCATGGTCGCCACCTCACGTGGCCAGCAGTTGGAGGGCTACCTCGAACACGACATCGCCTTCCACCGGATCGTCCTCAACGCCTCCGGCAACGAGATGTTCGCCCGCCTCGGGGACGTCGTCGCCGAGGTCCTCGCGGGCCGTACCCACCACCAGGTGATGTTCGAGGACCCCGACCCGGCCGCCGTCACCCTGCACGTACGCCTCGCCGAAGCGGTCCGCGAAGGCGACCCGGAGGCCGCCGAGCGCATCACCAAGGAGATCGCGGTGGGCGCCCTGCACGAGTTGGACGTGCTCGCTCCGTAGAGCGTCCTTTGAGGCGTACGGTGGTCCGCGATCGATCTTCGCGAAGCGCGGGAGCAGGGAGAGCAGGGTTATGCCACAGCAGGTGCAAGGGGTCATCGCTCCAGGGAAGAACGAGCCGGTGCGGGTCGAGACGATCGTGATCCCGGACCCCGGTCCCGGAGAGGCCGTCGTGAAGATCCAGGCGTGCGGCGTCTGCCACACCGACCTGCACTACAAGCAGGGCGGGATCAACGACGAGTTCCCCTTCCTCCTCGGCCACGAGGCGGCGGGCGTCGTGGAGTCGGTCGGCGAGGGCGTCACGGACGTCGCCCCCGGAGACTTCGTCATCCTCAACTGGCGTGCGGTGTGCGGCCAGTGCCGTGCCTGTCTGCGCGGCCGCCCCTGGTACTGCTTCGACACCCACAACGCCAAGCAGAAGATGACCCTGCTCGACGGCACGGAGCTGTCGCCCGCCCTCGGTATCGGTGCCTTCGCGGAGAAGACCCTGGTCGCCTCCGGCCAGTGCACCAAGGTCGACCCCGAAGTGGCCCCCGAGGTCGCCGGACTCCTCGGCTGCGGCGTCATGGCGGGCATCGGCGCCGCCATCAACACCGGCCAGGTCGGCCGCGGCGACTCGGTCGCCGTCATCGGCTGCGGCGGCGTCGGCGACGCGGCCGTCGCCGGAGCCCGGCTGGCCGGCGCGGCGAAGATCATCGCGGTCGACATCGACGACCGCAAGCTGGAGACGGCGAAGAAGATGGGCGCCACCCACACCGTCAACTCCCGCTCCACCGACCCCGTCGAGGCGATCCGCGCCCTCACCGACGGCAACGGTGCCGACGTCGTCATCGAGGCAGTCGGCCGCCCGGAAACCTACGAACAGGCCTTCTACGCCCGCGACCTCGCTGGAACGGTCGTCCTCGTCGGCGTCCCCACCCCGGACATGAAGCTCGAACTCCCGCTCCTGGACGTCTTCGGCCGCGGCGGCTCCCTCAAGTCCTCCTGGTACGGCGACTGCCTGCCCTCCCGCGACTTCCCGATGCTCGTCGACCTCCACCAGCAGGGCCGCCTCGACCTCGCCGCCTTCGTCACCGAGACGATCGGCATCGGCGACATCGAGCAGGCCTTCGCCCGGATGCACGACGGCGACGTCCTCCGCTCGGTGGTGGTCTTCTGATGACCGTCCGCATCGACCACCTGGTCACCTCCGGCACCTTCGCCCTCGACGGCGGGGAGTGGGACGTCGACAACAATGTCTGGATCGTCGGCGACGACACCGAGGCGATCGTCATCGACGCCGCCCACGACGCCGCCGCCATCGAGGCCGCGCTCGGCGGCCGTACGCTGCGCGCCATCGTCTGCACTCACGCGCACAACGACCACATCGACGCCGCGCCGGCCCTCGCGCAGGCCACCGGCGCCCCGATCCTCCTCCACCCGCACGACCTCCCGCTCTGGCTCCAGACCCACCCGGAACGGACCCCCGACGGCCCCCTGGCCGACGGCCAGGAACTCACCGTCGCCGGGACCACCCTCACGGTCCTGCACACCCCTGGCCACGCCCCCGGCTGCGTCTGCCTCTACGCCCCCGAGCTGGGGACGGTCTTCACCGGCGACACGCTCTTCCAGGGCGGCCCCGGCGCCACCGGCCGCTCCTTCTCGTCGTTCCCCACGATCATCGACTCGATCCGGGACCGGCTGCTCACCCTCCCCGGCGACACCAAGGTCCGCACGGGCCACGGCGACCCCACCACCATCGGCGCGGAAGCCCCGCAGCTCGACGACTGGATCAAGCGCGGCCACTGAGCACGGCCGCCCTCACCTCTCCGGCCAGGCGGAGAGCCGCAGCCCGCTCTCGAAGCGGCGCGGCTCCCCGCTGACCGGATCGGTGAACTCCAGCCGCCGCGCCAACAGCTGCAAGGGCCGGTTCCAGTCCTCCACGGCCTCCTCCGGCTCCACCACCGGATACAGCGGATCGTGGACGATCGGCACCCCCAGCGCGTTCATGTGCACCCGGAGCTGATGGGTACGCCCGGTGGCGGGCACCAGCCGATACCGCCCCAGCGAACCCCGACGCTCCACCAGCTCCACCCGGCTCTCACTGTTCGCCTCACCCGGCTCCTCCCGGGCGGCGAGCACCCCGCGCTCCTTCACGATCCGACTCCGCACGGTCCGGGGAAGGACCAGCTCCGGGTCGTACGGAGCCACCGCCTCGTACTCCTTGCTCACCAGCCGGTCCCGGAACAGCGTCTGGTACGCGCCCCGCTCCTCCGGTCGCACCACGAAGAGCACGAGCCCCGCCGTCAGCCGGTCCAGCCGGTGCGCGGGCTGGAGCGTAGGCACCCCCAGCTCCCGCCGCAGCCGCGCCACCGCGGTCTCCGTGATGTGCCGCCCCCGGGGCGTGGTGGCGAGGAAGTGCGGCTTGTCAGCGACCACGAGATGCCCGTCCCGGTACACGATCCCGATGGGGAAGGGCACCGGCTCCTCGGCCGCGAAGTCCCGATGGAACCAGAGGCTCCGCCCGGCGGTATACGGCTCGTCACTCCGTACGCCGGTCCCGTCGGCCCCCACGAACCGCCCCGCGTCGAGCATCGCCGCGACCCGCCCGGCCCCGATCGCCCCACCGAACCGCCCGAGGAGATACTCCCCGACGCATCCCCAGCGCCCCTCCGGATCCTCCGGCAGCCGCACCCGCACGGCATCGATCCCGTCCCGCTGGGGCAGAGGCCCGGCGGGAGTCTTCCTGCGGCCCCTCATCCTCGCCCTTTCCCGCTCCGGCCCGGTGACGCAAAAGAGCCCCACCGAAGTGGGGCTCCTGCTGGTGTCCGAGGGGGGACTTGAACCCCCACGCCCGATAAAGGGCACTAGCACCTCAAGCTAGCGCGTCTGCCATTCCGCCACCCGGACAAGGTGTCTGTCTCGCGGGCCGTGCCCGTTCCGACGTGGAAAACCATAGCAAACATTCGGGGGTGCTCGATCACGCCCCGATGGCTGTGAACGGTGCGTGACGGGGGGTGCACGGCCTTGGGCGTGGGCCGTGGGCGCGGGAGGATGGGAAGGGAGCACCAGAGCGACAGCGGAAGGAAGCAGCGTGAGCGAGAGCAGCACGGGCAAGGCCGTCGGCGGCGGCAACGCCGAGAAGGAGGTCGTGGACCTCTGTCGCGACCTGATCCGGATCGACACCAGCAACTACGGCGACCACTCCGGCCCCGGTGAGCGGCTCGCCGCCGAGTACGTGGCGGAGAAGCTCGCCGAGGTGGGCCTGGAGCCGCAGATCTTCGAGTCGCACAAGGGCCGCGCCTCCACCGTCGCCCGCATCGAGGGCGAGGACCCCTCCCGGCCCGCCCTGCTCATCCACGGTCACACCGACGTCGTCCCGGCCAACGCGGCGGACTGGACGCACGACCCGTTCTCCGGGGAGATCGCCGACGGCTGCGTCTGGGGGCGGGGCGCCGTCGACATGAAGGACATGGACGCGATGACCCTCGCGGTCGTACGCGAGCGGATGCGCACCGGCCGCAAGCCCCCGCGCGACATCGTGCTGGCCTTCGTCGCGGACGAGGAGGCGGGCGGTACGTACGGGGCCCGCTACCTCGTCGACCACCACCCGGGGCTCTTCGAGGGCGTCAACGAGGCGATCAGCGAGGTCGGCGGGTTCTCGTTCACCGTCAACGAGAAGCTGCGCCTGTATCTGGTGGAGACGGCCCAGAAGGGCATGCACTGGATGAAGCTCACCGTGGACGGCACGGCCGGGCACGGCTCGATGATCCACAAGGACAACGCCATCACGGAGCTGTCCGAGGCGGTCGGACGGCTGGGGCGGCACAAGTTCCCCGTCCGGGTCACCAAGACGCTGCGGCACTTCCTGGACGAGCTCTCGGACGCGCTCGGCACCGAGCTGGACCCGGAGAACATGGACGAGACGCTCGCCAAGCTGGGCGGCATCTCCAAGCTGATCGGGGCCTCCCTCCAGAACACCGCCAACCCCACCCAGCTCGGCGCCGGCTACAAGGTCAACGTCATCCCGGGCCAGGCCACCGCCCACGTGGACGGCCGGTACCTGCCGGGGTACGAGGAGGAGTTCCTCGCCGACCTGGACCGGATCCTGGGCCCCAACGTGAAGCGCGAGGACGTGCACGCGGACAAGGCGCTGGAGACCACGTTCGACGGCGCGCTGGTCGACGCCATGCAGACCGCGCTGGTCGCCGAGGACCCGATCGCCCGGGCCGTGCCGTACATGCTCTCGGCCGGCACCGACGCCAAGTCCTTCGACGACCTCGGCATCCGGGGCTTCGGCTTCGCCCCGCTGAAGCTGCCGCCGGAGCTGGACTTCGCCGGGATGTTCCACGGTGTCGACGAGCGGGTCCCGGTGGACGGTCTGCAGTTCGGCGTGCGGGTGCTCGACCGGTTCATCGACAACTGCTGACCGGGGCCACCCGTACTGCTGACCGGTCCGCACGAACCGCCGACCGGTCCCGCACGAACCACCGACCGGCCCGGTACGCAATTCGACTGCCTGTGCGTACGTGACCGAAAGGGTGAAACGCGCCGTTCATGCGTAGCCCCGCTCCACCCTCCTCGTTACAAGGTGTGCGGTCCGCGGCTGGGACCGCACTTTCCAACTAGGAGGAATCATGATCAAGAAGGTCGTCGCAGTTGCGGCTGCCACCGGTGGCCTCGTTCTCGCGGGTGCGGGCATGGCTTCCGCCGACGCGGGCGCCCAGGGTGCGGCCATCGGCAGCCCCGGCGTGCTCTCCGGCAACGTCGTCCAGGTCCCGGTCCACGTGCCGATCAACCTGTGCGGCAACACGGTCTCCGTGATCGGGCTGCTGAACCCCGCCTTCGGCAACACCTGCGTCAACGCCTGACGCTGGTCGTCAACCCGTTAAGGGTTTGAGCCCGGCCGGTCCCGGAGTGCGTGCCATGCACTCCGGGACCGTTCGGCATTCGGCTCCCGCACGGTCATGTCCGGGGGTTTTTCGGAAGGCAGAAGGCAGGAAACGAACCTATGCGACAGGTCACTCGTAAAGGCCTGATCACCATGGCGGCGGCGGGCGGGGTCCTCGCTCTCAGTGGCGGCTACGCCCACGCCGACGCCGGGGCGGCCTCGACGGCCACGGGCTCGCCGGGCGTGCTGTCCGGCAACTCGGTCTCGGTCCCGATCGACATCCCGGTCAACGTCTGCGGCAACTCGGTCACCGTCGGCGGTCTCATCAACCCCACCTTCGGGAACGACTGCGAGAACGGGTCGGCGCAATCGCGCCAGGACTCGGGATCGCAGAACCGTATCGGCGGCTCCGGCGAAGGAGCCCAGGCCGGCAACGGCGCGCAGGGCGGCAACGCCGCGCAGGCGGGGAACACCACCGCGACCGACCGGCACGGCGAGCCCGGCACGGGCCGTCACCGGGCCGGTGGCGCGAGCGCGGAGGGGGTCGCGCAGGGCTCGCCCGGCATCC
Organism: Streptomyces cyaneofuscatus; assembly: GCF_042718795.1. Classification (GTDB taxonomy): domain Bacteria; phylum Actinomycetota; class Actinomycetes; order Streptomycetales; family Streptomycetaceae; genus Streptomyces; species Streptomyces cyaneofuscatus_A. The sequence continues at coordinate 35,270 of NZ_JBHXOX010000032.1, read as the reverse complement.
TCTCCGGCAACGCGGTCCAGGCGCCCGTCAGCGTCCCGGTCAACGTCTGCGGCAACAGCGTCTCCGTGATCGGGCTGCTGAACCCGACCTTCGGCAACAGCTGCTCCAACGACGCCGAGCCGCCGCCGCCCCCGCCGCCGGTGAAGCCTCCGGTGAAGCCCCCGGTCACGCCGGAGACGCCGGTGGACCCGCCGGTCGAGCCCCCGGCCAACCAGCCGCCCGAGCCGAATGTCCCCGGGCCGCAGCTCGAGCCGGAGGAGCAGCTCGCGCAGACCGGCGCGGGGGGCATGGAGATGCTCATCCCCGCGAGCGCCGGACTGCTGCTGGCCGGAATGGGATCGGTGCTCTACCGCCGCTCCCGCAGCGCCGCCTGATCCGGGCACGCACAGCTCAGCAGGACGCACCATGGACGGGCCCCGCGGTCACGCGGGGCCCGTTCCCTGTCGTTCAGGTGGCGCGTATCCCTGTCACCAGGTGGCTCGCAGCTGACGGATGATCCGTCGGCGCAACCGCACCCTGCGGCTGCCGTCGCGGCGCAGCGTCAGGCGGTCCAGCTCCCAGTGTCCGTACTCGGCGTGGTCGGTCAGCAGTCGGGCCGCTTCCTTGCGGGAGACCCCGCGCGGCACATACACGTCGACAAATTCGTATTCCGGCATCGCATCTATTGTGCGGGCAGAGCCCCGGTACGGATAGCGTCTGCACTATGTCTGATGCTGCGCAGCCCACCGCTGCCGAGGTACGTGCCGCCGCCGAGGCGGTCAAAGCCGCGATCGACCGTCACCTCGACGCGGTCGAACGCCGTACCGGGGACGACGACCCCGCCGTCTACGAAGCGTTCAACTCACTGGCCGCCGCTGCCGAGGTCTACGACGAGCTCCTCTACGACCGCTACGACGAGGTCACCCCCTTCGAGATCCCCGGCGCGGACGACTCCCTGCCGCCCTACGCCGGACCCGCCGAGCCCAGCGCGCTGAGCGTGCTGATCCGGCGCGACTACGCGGTCGCGGAGCCCCCGCGGCTGCTCGCCCAGGCCCAGCGCCTCGCCGACATCGACGCCGGACCCGGCGCGGACGGTTCCACGACCGCAGTGGTCGGCACCAGCGTCCACGCCGCGCTCGGCATGCTCTTCGGCGAGTACGAACCGGACGAGATCGCCTCCCGGCACAAGGAGTTCGGCCTGGAGGAGGGGGACTCCACCCTCTGGGTCTCGGCCGCCGACGCGCTGCCCGAGCCGGGGGAGTGGCTCGGCGCCCCGTTCGAGGACGCCGACCCGGAGCTGGTGGTGTGCCGCTTCGACGTCAGCGCCGTCTTCGACGAGGAGGAGCTGGACGAGGAGCTCGACGAGCCGGCGGCGGGCCGCGCGTGACATGAGAGCGGGCCCCGGCGCGAAGTGCGCCGGGGCCCGCTGTCGTACGTCCCTCAGGAAGCCGCGTCAGGCGTCGGGACGGCTTCGAGCAGTGCCCGGAGCCGGGTCGTCCGTTCCTGGGCCGGGACCTGCGCCACCGCGTGCGGGAGCGCCTGGTCCACCCCGTGGACCACGGACAGGTGGCGCTCTCCTCGGCCGAACGCGGTGTAGACCCACGGCCGGCTCAGCCCCGCCGCCGCATCGCCCGGCAGCACCACCACCGCGGCGGGCCAGCGCATCCCGGCCGCCTGATGGGCACTGAGCGCCCACCCGTGCCGCACCGCCGACTCCACCCGCTCCTGCGGTACGACGACGGGGACGCCGCCGCACTCCAGGTGGAGCCCCTCCGCGTCGGCCGAGCGCACCACCCCGGGCACGGCGCGGCCGGGCGCGGGGACATGGATCACGCGGTCCCCCGGGTCGAACCCGCCGAACCGGCCGGGCCCCGGGTTGAGCCGCTGCTTGAGGGCCTCGTTCAGCACCCGGGTCCCGGCCGCCCCGCCGTGGCCCACGGTGATGACCTGGGTGTCGCCTGCGGGGATGGAGAAGGCCCGGGGCACCGAGTCCGCGACGAGCTGCACCGTACGGTGGACCGCCTCGCCCGCATCGCGGACCGGGACGATCACGACCTCCTTGCCGGGGGCCTCGACCTGGGCCAGCTCACCGATGCCGATGCCGGAGACCAGCTCACCGATCGGCCCGGGGTCCGGCGTACGGGAGACGACCTGCGGGCACGCCCGTGCCGCCAGCACATCGGCGAAGACGCGTCCGGCGCCCGCCGAGCCCAGCACACCGGGGTCACCGCTCAGCACCAGCCGGACCCCGTCTGCCAGCGCCTCGACCAGGACGGCCGCGCCCTCCACGTCGAGCTGCGGCGCGTCCAGCACCACCAGCAGGTCCAGGGCGAGCGCCCCGTCCTCGTCGCGGCCGGGGCCCTCGGCGCCGGAGAGCAGCCCGGCCAGGGTGACCGCCGCGTCCGGGGCGCCGACCGCGTCGGCCAGCCGGCGGCGGCCGTCCTCGCTGTGGACGGCGCCCAGGGCCCGCAGCCCCAGGCCCCGCGCCGCGGCGATCAGGGCGGCGGGTTCGGCCCGGGCCGCCTCGCCGCCGCTGTGCGCGACGAGCCCGGCGGTGGCCGCCGTACGGATCAGCTCGGCGGCCGAGGGGGAGGGCGCGGCGGCGGCCGCCTCCGCCCAGTCGGCGCCCTTCTCGCAGGCGTTCATGAGGCGGGCCAGGCCGTCGGCGAGGCTCTCCTCGGCCAGCGCGTACCGGTCCAGGCCCAGCAGCACCTGGACCGGCTCCGGTGCCTCGGTCTCCGCCTCCGCAGGTGCCTCGCCGTCCTCCTCGTACGCGGCGTCCGGCTCCGTGGGGTCCGTGCCCTCCTGGAAGACCAGGGCGACCCCCTCCTCCACGGCGTTGCGCACGGCCTCCTCCGGGTCGCTCACCGCACGCTCGGCGAGCGCCGCCCGGACCGCATCGGCGTCCAGCGCCGTGTGGCCCTGGAGGGCGGCGCGCTCCAGCAGCCAGCCGACCAGGGCCGCCGTGCGGCGCCCATCGTCCGGGCCGCACGCGGCGCCCAGCAGGGCCCGGGCGAAGCCGTCCGCCTGCTCGGGGCGGACGCCCGGGACCGCCAGCAACTGCCAGGGGTCGGCGCGCAGCAGCTCGGCGGCCTGCTCGCCCAGGATCCCGGTGGCGGGGCGGGCCAGGGCCTCGGGGGCCCCGCCCTCGGTGAGAACCGCCCGCACCGCGTCCAGGGCCTCGGGCGAGGCGGCGAGGTCGGCGGGAGCGGTCGTCACCGGTGCGGGGCGGGGAGGCTGTCCGGCGGGGGCCGGGGCGGCGCGGCGGGGCGCGGGCGCTGGTGCGGGGGAGTCGAAGAACTCCGCGCCCGCCTTCTCGCCGCTCTCCACGGCCCGTACGGCCGCGAGCAGATCGGCGGCGGTGCCGCTCAGCTTCGTACCGGCGGGGACGGGGCCTTCCTTCTCGGCCTTGCGCTTCGCGATCTTCTCGCGCAGCTCACGCTGGGCGGCCAGCTCGGCCTGCGCCTCGGAGAGCGCGGCGGCTACGGGCGCGTCGCCCTCTTCGCCGACGGAAGCCTCACCGACGGAAGACTCACCGGCAGGTGCGTCACCGGCGGAAGCACCACCGCCAGGTGCGTCACCGGCGGCCAGGTCCTCCGCAGCGGTCTCCGCACCGTCGGAGCCGTCCGCTGCGGGCTCCGTGGCTTCGGCCGACTCCTCGGCGCCGGGCGCTTCGGCGTGCGCGGGGCCTTCGGCGTCGGTGGCCACCGGGGGCTCGGCGCCCTGCGGTGTGTCCGTGCCGACGGTGCCGGGGGTCTCCCCGGGAAGCGCAGTCACAGCGTGCTCCAGTCCTGGTCGGGATAGCGGTGCACGGGCGCCGACACATCGTCGAGCGCCTGGCAGATCTCGTAGGGAAGACTAAGCGCCTCCACTGACAAAGCCTCCGCGAGCTGCCCGGCGTTGCGCGCACCGACGATCGGGGCCGCCACCCCCGGCCGGTCGCGCACCCAGGCCAGCGCCACGTGCAGGGGGCTCGTCGCCAGGCCGTCCGCCGCCGTCGCCACCGCGTCGGTGATCCGGGCCGCCGCGTCGTCCAGATACGGCTCGACGAAGGGGGCGAGCCGTTCCGAGGCGCCCCGGGAGTCGGACGGGATGCCCTGGCGGTACTTACCGGTCAGCACGCCCCGGCCCAGCGGCGAGGAGGGCAGCAGCCCGATCCCGAGGTCCAGCGCGGCGGGCAGCACCTCACGCTCGATGCCCCGCTGGAGCAGCGAGTACTCCATCTGCGTACTGGCCAGCCGGGTGCGCACCCCGGGCGCGGCGAGCTGCCAGGTGGCGGCCTTGGCCAGTTGCCAGCCGCAGAAGTTCGACACGCCCGCGTACCGGACCCGGCCGGAGGAGACGGCCAGGTCCACCGCCTGGAGGGTCTCCTCCAGCGGGGTCGCCGGGTCGAAGGCGTGGACCTGCCACAGGTCCACGTAATCCGTGCCGAGCCGCTCCAGCGAGGCATCCAGGGCGGCCAGCAGGTGCCCGCGCGAGCCGTTGAAGCGGCGGTAGGGGTCGGGGACGTTGCCCGCCTTCGTGGCGATGACCAGATCCTCGCGCGGCACCAGGCTGCCCACGAGCCGCCCGAGCAGGAATTCGGCCTCCCCGCCCCCGTACACATCGGCGGTGTCCACCAGGGTGCCGCCCGCGTCCCAGAAGGTCTTGAGCTGGTCGGCGGCGTCGTGCTCGTCCGTGTCCCGGCCCCAGGTGAGGGTGCCGAGCCCGATCCGGGACACGCGTAGGCCGGTGCGGCCGAGATGCCTCTGCTCCATGGGCGCTGAGATTACTGGCCACGGCCCCACGGGGTGCGGGCCTGTGGACAACGGGAGGTCGCGCGGGCCTGCCGGATCGCCGTCACCCGCGCTAGAGTCGCGAGGAAGGGACGTTACTGATCAGTAAGGGGAGCGGCTATGCGGCTCGGCATCAATCTCGGCTACTGGGGCGCGGGCATGGACGGCGACAACCTCGCCGTCGCGCAGGAGGCCGACCGCCTCGGCTACGACGTCTGCTGGGCGGCCGAGGCCTACGGCTCGGACGCACCGACCGTGCTGACCTGGGTCGCGGCCCAGACCGAATCCATCGACGTCGGCTCCGCGATCATGCAGATCCCGGCCCGCCAGCCCGCCATGACCGCGATGACCGCCGCCACCCTGGACTCGCTCTCCGGCGGCCGCTTCCGGCTCGGCCTCGGCGTCTCGGGCCCGCAGGTCTCCGAGGGCTGGTACGGCGTCAAGTTCGACAAGCCGCTGGCCCGCACCCGCGAGTACGTCGAGATCGTCCGCAAGGCGATGACCCGTGAGCGCCTCTCGTACGAGGGACAGCACTGGACGCTGCCGCTGCCCGGCGGCCCCGGCAAGCCGATCAAGCTCACCGTCCACCCGGAGCGCGAACACATCCCGCTCTACATCGCCGCGATCGGTCCGAAGAACCTGGAGCAGACCGGCGAGATCGCCGACGGCGCCCTGCTGATCTTCCCCTCCGCCGAGCACCTGGAGGAGACCGCGCTCACCTATCTGCGCGCGGGCCGGGAGAAGGCCGGGAAGACCATGGACGGCTTCGACGTCTCCCCGACGCTGCCGCTCGCCATCGGTGACGACGTCAAGGGCCTCGCCGACATGTTCCGCCCCTACACCGCCCTGTACGTCGGCGGCATGGGCAGCCGGAAGCAGAACTTCTACAACCAGCTCGCGCAGCGCATGGGGTACGAGAAGGAGGCCGCCGAGATCCAGGACAAGTACCTGGACGGGGACAAGGCCGGGGCCGCCGCCGCCGTACCGCACCAGCTGATCGACCAGACGACGCTGCTCGGGCCCATCGAGCGCATCGCCGATCGGATGCAGGCGTACGCGGCCGCCGGGGTCACCACGCTCAACCTCGCCCCCGCCGGGTTCACCCTGGAGGAGCGGCTCACCGCCCTTCGCGCCGGCACGGACGCCCTGGAGCGTTCCGGACTCGCGTAAGCCTCGCGTAACGCCTTCAGGGGCTTCGGGAGCTTCGGGGGGGGCAGCACTACGGCCGTGGTGGGGGCTCGGGGGTCTTCCCCGCCACGGCCGTCACCCGGAACAACGCGCCGTACGCCCCGGGGTTACGCCGGGCCGCGCGGCCCGGCCCCGTACCCTCGCCGCCGTTGCTCCGGTTGCCGACCGCTCCCCGGCGCATTTGACTGCTGCTCTGCGCACTACTGCCCCGCGGCGCCTGCTCCGCGGGGACCGGTACGGAGGTGGCCCGCATGCTCTCAGCCCGAAGCCTGTTCCAGGAGATCCTGGACGACGACGAGGCCTACCGGCTCTTCTGCTCCATCGCCGCCAGCGGGGAGTCCCAGGGCGGCTGGGAGAACGCCCGGATCGCCGCCCTGGTCCCCGAGAGCCGCCGCGCCCTGGCGCCCAGGATCGTCCGGCACGGCGCCGACGAGGACAAGCACGGCCGGATCTTCAACGCCCTCCTGAAGAAGCGCGGGCTGCGACCGGCCGACGTCCCCCCGGAGACCGACTACACGATGCTCCTGGAGCAGCAGGGCATCGGCCTCGCCCACTCCCGGCTGCGCGGCGAGGAGCGGCTCACCGAGCGCGACATCATCACCTATCTGGCCCACAGCCGGATCACCGAGCAGCGCGCCTCCGAGCAGATGCGGCTGCTGCGACGGTACTTCGCCGACCACCCCGACCTCGGGCGCGCGGTGCGGATGATCTCCGACGACGAGGACAACCACCTCGCGTACTGCCACGAGGAGCTGCTGCGGCTCGCCCGGGAGGGCCACGGCCGCACCATCCAGCGCATCATGAGGGAGTGCGCCCTGGCGGAGATCCGCGTCTACCGCGACGTCAGCCTCGCCGTGATGGACCACATGGGCCGGCTGCTGGGCTGGCCGCGCGTCAAGGCCGTGGCGCTGGCGGCCGGAATCCACGCGGTGTACGCGTACGAGCGCCTGATCGGCTGGCGGCGCATGGTCAGCCTTCAGATGCCCGAGCGGCGCGATGCGCTCGGCGGCCGGGCCGTACCGGAACCCGAGTACGCGTGACCCTGCACGGTCACGCGTGACTCCCAGGGCAATGCGTGACCCCTCAGGGCAACGCGTGACCTCACAAGTCGTGTGTGACCCTCACAGCCATCCCCGCCGCTTGAACTGCCGGTGCAGGCCGACCACCGCCAGGGTCATGAACAGGATCACGGCCGGGTACGTCCATCCCCAGTGCAGCTCCGGCATGTGGTCGAAGTTCATGCCGTAGATGCCCGCCACCATCGTCGGGACGGCGGCCATGGCCGCCCACGCCGAGATCTTGCGCATGTCGTCGTTCTGCCGCACCCCCATCTGCGCCAGATGGGCCGAGAGGATGTCCGACAGCAGCCGGTCCAGCCCCTCCACCTGCTCGTTGACCCGCGTCAGGTGGTCGGCGACGTCACGGAAGAAGGGCTGCGCCTCCTGGTGGACGAACGGCACCCCGGCCCCCGCGAGCCGGGTCATCGGCGCCGTCAGCGGCCCGGTGGCCCGGCGGAACTCCAGGACCTGCCGCTTGAACGTGTAGATGCTCGCCGCCGTGTTCGAGGAGTCGCCGCTCCCGCTCGGGGCGAAGACCTCGGTCTCCAGCTCCTCCAGGTCCACCTGGAGCTCACCGGCCACGTCGATGTAGTGGTCCACCACCGCGTCGCTGATCGCGTAGAGCACCGCGGTCGGTCCGTGCGCCAGTATCTGCGGGTCCGCCTCCAGACGGCTGCGTACATCCGCCAGCGGGGCGCTGTCGCCGTGCCGGACCGTCACCACGAACGAGTCCCCGATGAAGACCATCAGCTCGTCGGCGCTCACCGTGTCGCTGCTCGACTCGTAGACGACCGGCTTCAGCACCGCGAACAGGGAGTCGTCGTACACCTCCAGCTTGGGCCGCTGGTGCGCGCGCAGCGCGTCCTCGATCGCGAGCGGGTGCAGCCCGAACTCGTGGCGTACCAGGTCGAACTCCCGCTCGGTCGGCTCGTGCAGACCGATCCAGAGGAAGGCGTCGCCGGACTTCCGCGCCTCGTCGAGGGCGTCGGAGAAGTCGGCGGGCCCATCGGTCCGGCGGCCGTCCTGGTAGATGGCACAGTCCACGATCATTTTTCGGCATCCTCGGGAGGTTAAGGACCACAACGTACAAGGTGGGCGAGGGTCCGCTCACCGCCCCCTCCTTCCCCGCGACGGCCGTCCTCGCACCCGGGACCGCGGGACATCTAGGCTGACGGGTATGCCCACGCTGATCCTCGTACGCCACGGACGCTCCACCGCCAACACCGCCGGAGTGCTCGCGGGACGCACCCCCGGGGTCCTCCTCGACGAGCGCGGCACCGAACAGGCCGCCGCGCTGCCGGCACGGCTGGCCGCCCTCACCCTCGCCGCCGCCGTCACCAGCCCCCTGGAGCGCTGCCGCCAGACGCTCCAGCCGCTCATCGACGCCCGGCCCGGGCTGCCCGTGCACACCGAGGAGCGCATCAGCGAGTGCGACTACGGCGACTGGTCGGGCCGCAAGCTCGCCGAGCTCTCCGACGAACCGCTGATGTCCGTCGTCCAGCAGCACCCCTCCGCCGCCGCCTTCCCCGGCGGCGAGTCGATGCGCGCCATGCAGGCCCGCGCCGTCGACGCCGTACGCGACTGGAACGACCGGGTCCAGGCGGAGCACGGCGAGGACGCCACGTACGTCATGTGCTCGCACGGCGACATCATCAAGTCCCTCGTCGGCGACGCCCTCGGCATGCACCTGGACCTCTTCCAGCGCATCCACGTGGACCCCTGCTCGGTCACCGCGATCCGCTACACGCGGCTGCGCCCCTTCCTCCTGCGGGTCGGCGACACCGGAGACCTGACCCCGCTGGCACCGCGCGAACAGCCCGTCGGGGCGGACGCCGTGCCGTCCGGCGCGAGTGACGGCACGTCGGACGCGGCGGTCGGGGGCGGCGGGGGCGCGCCGTGATCTCCGTGGGCAGTAGGGTGGACGCGCCGTAGCGCCGCTATCCACCCCATCGATTCTCAAGGGAGACAGGACGTGTCCCGTCAGGTGTTCCTCTACGACCCACCGGACCGATTCGTGGCCGGTACGGTCGGGTTGCCTGGCCGCCGTACGTTTTTCCTCCAGGCCTCCTCCAAGGGCCGGGTCACCAGCGTCGCCCTGGAGAAGACCCAGGTGGCCGCCCTGGCCGAGCGGATCGACGAACTGCTCGACGAGGTCGTCCGGCGTACCGGTGGCAACTCGCCGGTGCCCGCCGTGGCTCCCACCGACGTCACCGACACCGCCCCCCTCGACGTCCCCGTCGAGGAGGAGTTCCGCGTCGGCACCATGGCCCTGGCCTGGGACGGCGACGAACAGCGCATGATCGTCGAGGCGCAGGCCCTCGTCGAGCTCGACGCGGACTCCGAGGACGACCTCGCGGAGGCCGAGGAGAAGCTCCTCCAGGACGAGGAGAACGGCCCGCCGATGCTCCGCGTCCGGCTCAGCGGCGCCCAGGCCCGCGCGTTCGCCAAGCGCGCCCTGGACGTCGTCAACGCCGGCCGCCCGCCGTGCCCGCTGTGCAGCCTGCCGCTCGATCCGGAAGGACACGTATGCCCGCGCCAGAACGGATACCGTCGCGGAGCCTGACGGACACCGAGCTGCTCACCCTGCTCACCGAGGGCACCCTCACCGTGCTCGGGCAGGTCGGCGGGGCGTCCAACGCGGTGCTGCACTGCACCGTCGCGTACGAGGGCGAGGAGCGCACCTGCGCCTACAAGCCGGTCGCGGGCGAGCAGCCGCTGTGGGACTTCCCCGACGGCACGCTCGCGCAGCGGGAGGTGGCCGCGTACGAGATCTCCCGGGCGACCGGGTGGGACCTCGTGCCGCCCACGGTGCTGCGGGACGGGCCGTACGGGCAGGGCATGTGCCAGCTCTGGATCGACGCGCCCGCCGAGGACCCGCCGGAACTGCTGGCCCTCGTCGAGGACGACGAGCCGGGCGAGGGCTGGAAGGCCGTGGGCTTCGCGGACGTCGGAGGGGGGAGGACCGCGCTGCTGGTGCACGCGGACGACCCCCGGCTGCGCCGGCTCGCGGTGCTGGACGCGGTGATCAACAACGGTGACCGCAAGGGCGGCCATCTGCTGCCCGCCCCCGGCGCGCTCCTGTACGGCATCGACCACGGGGTCACCTTCAACGCGGACGACAAGCTGCGCACCCTCCTGTGGGGCTGGGCCGGCGAGCCGCTCACCGAGGAGGCGCTGCGGGTGCTCGGGCTGCTCGCCGACGAGCTGGCGGCGGGGGAGCCTCTGGCCACCCGGATGGCGCAACTCATCACGGCGGCCGAACTGGAGGCACTGCGGGAGCGGGTGGCGGGGCTGCTCGACAGCCGTGTGCACCCGAAGCCGAGCGGGCAGTGGCCGCCGATCCCCTGGCCGCCCGTGTAGCGGGCCCGGCGGGCATGGGCGAACGCCCTGGCCGTACAGCCTTTCGAAGGTTTACCGCAAGAGTGTCTCTTCGGACAGGAATACGGATCCGGTTCGTATCCGGAAGCATCGTCCGGTTACGCTCATGACATGCATGCCTGGCCCGCTTCTGAGGTCCCCGCCCTGCCTGGCAAGGGCCGCGACCTTCGGATCCACGACACCGCGACCGGCGGACGGATCACCCTTGACCCCGGTCCCGTCGCCCGCATCTACGTCTGCGGCATCACGCCGTACGACGCGACCCATATGGGTCATGCGGCGACCTACAACGCGTTCGACCTCGTTCAGCGCGTGTGGCTCGACACCAAGCGGCAGGTTCACTACGTCCAGAACGTGACCGACGTGGACGACCCGCTCCTGGAGCGGGCCGCACGCGACGGTCAGGACTGGACCGAGCTCGCGGAGCGCGAGACGGCACTCTTCCGCGAGGACATGACCGCCCTGCGGATGCTGCCCCCGCAGCACTACATCGGAGCGGTCGAGGCCATACCGGGCATCGTGCCGCTCGTCGAGCGGCTGCGGGAGGCGGGCGCCGCCTACGACCTCGAAGGCGACGTCTACTTCTCCGTCGACGCCGACCCGCACTTCGGCGAGGTCTCCGGCCTCGACGCGGCGGCCATGCGCCTGCTCTCCGCCGAGCGCGGCGGCGACCCCGATCGCCCCGGCAAGAAGAACCCCCTGGACCCGATGCTCTGGACGGCCGCCCGCCCGGGCGAGCCGAGCTGGGACGGGGCCTCCCTGGGCGAAGGCCGCCCGGGCTGGCACATCGAGTGTGTGGCCATCGCGCTGGACCACCTCGGCATGGGCTTCGACGTCCAGGGCGGCGGCTCCGACCTCGTCTTCCCGCACCACGAGATGGGCGCCTCGCACGCCCAGGCGCTGACCGGCGAGCACCCGTTCGCCAAGGCGTACGTCCACGCCGGCATGGTCGGCCTCGACGGCGAGAAGATGTCCAAGTCCAAGGGCAACCTCGTCTTCGTCTCCACCCTGCGCCGCGAGGGCGTGGACCCGGCGGCGCTCCGGCTCGCCCTGCTCTCCCACCACTACCGCGCCGACTGGGAGTGGACCGACCAGGTCCTCGCCGACGCCGTCGAGCGCCTCGCCCGCTGGCGCGCCGCGGTCTCCCGCCCCGACGGGCGGCCGGCCGACGCACTGGTCGAGGAGGTCCGCGAGGCCCTCGCCGACGACCTGGACACGCCGACGGCGCTGGCGGCCGTGGACCGCTGGGCCGAGCTCCAGAGCGCGGAGGGCGGTACGGACGAGGGGGCACCCGGCCTCGTCTCCCGTACCGTCGACGCCCTGCTGGGGGTCGCGCTCTAGAGGAGCGGCGGACCGCACCACAAGAGCCGGCCCCGGACTTCGCGGAGAAGTCCGGGGCCGGCTCTTGTGGTCACTCCTCGTCGGGACTCTCCCCGGATGCCTCGTCAGGCCCCTTGTCCCCCTTGTCCTCGGGCTTCTTCGCGGGACCGGGGCCTGGCTGGCCCTGGCCCGGCTGCCCCTGACCGGGCTGCCCTTGACCCGGCCCCGCCTCCGGCCGCGGCGGCTTCGCCGGCCGGGTGCGGCCGCTCGACGGGTCCCGCAGATACGCCGCCGAGTCCCCGCTCTCCGTAGCGTGGCCGCCCGGACCCGGCCCGGGACCGCCGTCCCGGCGCCGCAGATACCGCTCGAACTCCCGGGCGATGGCCTCGCCGGACGCCTCGGGCAGCTCCGCGGTGTCCCGCGCCTCCTCCAGCGTCTGGACGTACTCCGCGACCTCGCTGTCCTCCGCCGCCAACTGGTCCACCCCGACCTGCCAGGCCCGCGCGTCCTCGGGCAGCTCGCCCAGCGGGATGCGCAGCCCGATCAGGTCCTCAAGACGGTTCAGCAGGGCCAGCGTCGCCTTCGGGTTCGGCGGCTGCGACACGTAGTGCGGCACCGCCGCCCACAGGCTCACCGCCGGCACCCCGGCATGCGTGCACGCCTCCTGGAGGATGCCGACGATCCCCGTCGGACCCTCGTACCGGGTCTCCTCCAGGTCCATCGTCCGCGCCAGGTCCGCGTCGGAGGTGACCCCGCTCACCGGCACCGGCCGGGTGTGCGGGGTGTCACCGAGCAACGCGCCCAGGATGACGACCATTTCGACGCCCAGCTCATGGGCGAAGCCGAGGATCTCGTTGCAGAACGAGCGCCAGCGCATCGACGGTTCGATCCCGCGCACCAGGACGAGGTCCCGCGGCTTCTCCCCGCCGACGCGCACCACCGAGAGCCGGGTCGTCGGCCAGGTGACCTTGCGCACCCCGTTCTCCAGCCACACCGTGGGCCGGTTGACCTGGAAGTCGTAGTAGTCCTCGGCGTCCAGCGCCGCGAACACCTCGCCCTTCCACTCCCGGTCCAGGTGGCTCACCGCTGTGGAGGCGGCGTCACCGGCGTCGTTCCAGCCTTCGAACGCGGCCACCATGACCGGGTCGACCAGCTCGGGCACCGACTCGAGCTCGATCACCCGGGCCTCCTTCCGAAGTCTCCATACGTACGGAGCAACCTTACGGCTTCGGGACCCTTGGACCGCAGCCCGTTTGCACGGCCGGGTGAACCTTGCCAGCAGGAGTGGATCAGCGGGCCGAACAGTGCATCAGCCCGCTCCCGCCCTCATCGCCAGAGCGTCGAAGGCGCCTCCCGCCGCACCACCGGGGCGATCTCCTCCGCGAACCGCTGGAGCGTCTCCAACTGCTCCGGCCGGCTCAGCCCGAAGCCGTCCACGGTGATCGACTGGAGGTCGTGGCGGTAGACCGTGTGCCACCCCAGGATCTTGTCGATGATCTGCTGCGGGGAGCCGATCAGTTGGGGGCCGCCCGCGATCGCGTCCTCGATGGTCCGGAACGGGGTGTTGTAGCCGGCCTTGCCCGCCAGGTGCGGCTTGAAGGTCTGCCGCACCCGCGCCTCGTACAGCTCCTTGTACTGCTCGACCGCCGCCTGCGAGCTGTCCGCGACGAGCAGCCCGCCGGAGCCCGCCGCCACCCGTGCCTCCGTCGGATCGTGCCCGTACGCCTCGAACCGCTCCCGGTAGTGCGCGATGAGCTTCGCGTACGCCTCGCGCGGCTGGATGGCGTTGGCGGTGAAGAGCGGGTCGCCGTGTTTCGCCGCCAGCTCGGGGGAGTTCAGGCTGGTCGCCGAGCCGTGCCAGATGCGGGGGAGACCGTCGTACGGGCGCGGCACCGTCGTCACGTTCTTCAGCGGCGGGCGGAACTCGCCCTCCCAGTCGACGCCCTCCTCGGTCCAGAGCCGGCGCAGCAGCTCGTACTTCTCCCTCTGGAGGTCCCACTGCCGCTCCTCGTCGAGCCCGAAGAGGTCGAAGTGGCCCGCCTCGGCGCCCTTCCCGACGACCAGCTCGACGCGGCCCCCGGATATCTGGTCGAGCGTCGCGAAGTCCTCCGCCACCCGGACCGGGTCGAGGATCGCCACGACGGTCACCCCGGTGAGCAGCCGGATCGTCCTCGTACGGGCCGCGATCGCGCCGAGCACCACGCCCGGGCTGGAGGAGAGGAACGCCCCGGCGTGCCGCTCGCCGACCGAGTAGGAGTCGAAGCCGAGCTCCTCCGCCACCGCCGCGGTGGCGATCACTTCCTCGAACCGGTCGGCGGGGGAGGGGAGTTCACCGGTGAGGGGGTGCGGGTCATGGCCGATGAGGGAAAGCACCGAAAATCTCATGGCCTCCACTCTCCTCGCGGCACGTTGCGCGCGGATGGCGGGAGTGTGGCGCGTGCCGTGGGCGGCTTCCGTGGCCAGGGAAAGCCTGGGCAAGCCGCCCACGGTGGATCAGCCGCGGTCGGCCAGCAGCTTCTCGACGCCGTCGCGGACGTCGTCCGTCGCCAGGCCGCGGATCGTCAGGGTGGTCCGGCGGCGCAGCACGTCGTCCGCCGTCTCGGCCCACTCGTGGTCGCGGGCGTAGGCGACCTGGGCCCAGATCTCCGGGGCGTCCGGATGGACGCGCTCGGCCAGCTCCGGGCTCTCGTTGGCCAGGCGCGCGATGTCGAAGGCGAGCGAGCCGTAGTGCGTGGCCAGGTGCCGGGCGGTGTCCGGCGCCATGCGCGGGCCGGGCGTGCCGCCGTCGATGAGCAGCCGGTGCGCGACCGCGTTCGGGTTGGCGATGCCGGGCAGCGGCAACTTCCTCGGCAGCATGTTCATCGGCTCCATGTCCTCCGCCAGCGGGTGCCCGGGCAGGGCGGCCAGCTTGTTCATCACCGTACGGCCGATGTGGCGGAAGGTCGTCCACTTGCCGCCGGCCACCGACAGCATCCCGCCGCGGCCCTCCGTGACGACCGTCTCGCGCTTGGCCTTGGAGGTGTCGCCCGGTCCGCCGGGCAGCACGCGCAGACCGGCGAAGGAGTAGGTGATCAGGTCGCGCGAGAGCTGCTGGTCCTTGATCGAGAACGCCGCCTCGTCGAGGATCTGCGCGGTGTCGGCCTCGGTCACCGAGACGTCCGCCGGGTCGCCCTCGTACTCCTCGTCCGTCGTGCCGAGGAGCAGCATGTCCTCCCACGGCAGCGCGAACGTGATGCGGTACTTGTCGATCGGGGTGGCCAGCGCGGCCCGCCACGGACGGGTCCGCTTGAGGACCAGGTGGGCGCCCTTGGAGAGGCGGATGGAAGGCGCCGCGTTCGGGTCCTCCATCTTCCGCAGGTGGTCGACCCACGGGCCGGTCGCGTTCAGCACGAGGCGGGCGGTGACGCCGAACTCCGTACCGTCCACGCTGTCCTTCAGCTCGGCGCCCGTGACCCGGCCCCGGGTGAAGCGCAGGCCCGTGACGGCCGCGTGGTTGAGGACGACGGCGCCCGCGTCGACGGCCGCGCGGACCGTCATCAGCGCCATGCGGGCGTCGTTCATCTGGTCGTCGCCGTAGACCGCGACGGCCTTGAGGTTGTCGGTGCGCAGCTCGGGGACGTCGCGCTGGGCCTTGGCCGGGGATATGACGTGGCCGACGCCGTCGCCGAACGCGGAGAGCGCGGAGTAGGCGAAGACGCCCGCGCCGAGCTTGGCCGCGCCGTGCGGGCCGCCCTTGTAGACGGGCAGGTAGAAGGTGAGCGGGTTGGCCAGGTGCGGGGCCACCTCGCGCGAGACCGCGCGGCGCTCGAAGTGGTTCTCCGCGACCAGCTTGACCGCGCCGGTCTGGAGGTAGCGCAGACCGCCGTGGAGCAGCTTGGAGGAGGCGGAGGAGGTGGCGCCGGCGAAGTCACCGGCGTCCACCAGAGCCACCCGCAGCCCGGACTGCGCGGCATGCCAGGCGGTGGAGATGCCCAGGATGCCGCCGCCGATGACCAGGAGGTCGTACGTCGCCCGGGACAGCTGCTCCCGGGTTTCGGCGCGGCTCGGCAGGGAACCGGAGGCCGGGTGCGTTCCGAGGGCGGGAACGCTCTGCAGGGTGGTCATGTCGAATGCTCCTCGTCAGCTTTCTTCGTCCTCGACCCAGCCCATGGTCCGTTCGACGGCCTTGAGCCAGCTCTTGTACTCGCGGGCACGGGTGTCCGCGTCCATGCGGGGTGTCCACTCGGCGGCCCGGCGCCAGTTGGCGCGCAGCGCGTCGGTGTCCGGCCAGAAGCCGACGGCCAGGCCGGCGGCGTAGGCGGCGCCGAGGCAGGTGGTCTCGGCGACCATGGGGCGCACCACGGGTGCGTCCAGGAAGTCGGCGAGCGTCTGCATCAGCAGGTTGTTGGACGTCATGCCGCCGTCGACCTTGAGCGCGGTCAGCTCGACGCCGGAGTCCTTCGTCATGGCGTCGCTGATCTCGCGGGTCTGCCAGGCGGTGGCCTCCAGGACGGCACGGGCGATGTGCGCCTTGGTGACGTAACGGGTGAGACCGGTGATCACACCCCGGGCGTCGGGACGCCAGTAGGGGGCGAACAGTCCGGAGAAGGCGGGCACGAAGTAGGCGCCGCCGTTGTCCTCGACCGAGGAGGCCAGCGTCTCGATCTCGGCGGCCGACTTGATCAGGCCCATCTGGTCGCGCATCCACTGCACCAGCGAACCGGTGACCGCGATGGAGCCCTCCAGCGCGTACACCGGGGGCTTGTCGCCGATCTGGTAGCCGACGGTGGTGAGCAGCCCGTTGTACGAGTTCACCGGGGTGGAGCCGGTGTTCATCAGCATGAAGGTGCCGGTGCCGTACGTGGACTTGGCCTCGCCCTCGGCGAAACAGGTCTGGCCGAACAGGGCCGCCTGCTGGTCACCCAGCGCGGAGGCGACGGGCACGCCGTCGAGGATGCCGCCCTTGGCGTGGCCGTACACCTCGGCGGAGGAGCGGATCTCGGGGAGGACCGCGGCCGGGATGCCGATGGAGGAGAGGATCTTCTCGTCCCACTCCATCTTGTGCAGGTTCATCAGGAGGGTGCGCGAGGCGTTGGTGACGTCGGTGACGTGGACGCCGCCGTCGGTGCCGCCGGTCAGGTTCCAGATGACCCAGGAGTCCATGGTGCCGAAGAGGATGTCCCCGGCCTCGGCGCGCTCGCGCAGCCCCTCGACGTTGTCGAGCAGCCAGCGGACCTTGGGCCCGGCGAAGTACGAGGCGAGCGGCAGCCCGGTCTCGCGGCGGAAGCGGTCCTGGCCCACGTTGCGGCCGAGCTCCTTGCAGAGCGCGTCGGTACGGGTGTCCTGCCAGACCAGCGCGTTGTGCACCGGCTCACCGGTGTTCTTGTCCCACAGGAGCGTGGTCTCGCGCTGGTTGGTGATGCCGATCGCCTTGACGTCGGCGGAGGTGATGCCGGCCTTGACGATGGCCCCGGCGACGACCTCCTGCACGTTCTCCCAGATCTCGGTCGCGTCGTGCTCGACCCAACCCGGCTTCGGGAAGATCTGCTCGTGCTCCTTCTGGTCGACCGAGACGATCCGGCCGTCCTTGTCGAAGACGATGCAGCGGCTGGAGGTGGTGCCCTGGTCGATGGCCGCGATGAACGGGCCGGTGCCGTGGGTGCCGGTGGTGTGTGCGTCGGTCACGGTGTGCTCCGGAAGTCTGTGAAGGGGAAAGGGGTTACGGCGCTGATACCCGCGGGGGCTAGGCGAAGGCCAGGTTGTAGAGCCCACCGGCGAGGGCGCCGCCGATGAGCGGACCCACGATGGGTACCCACGCGTAGCCCCAGTCGGAACCACCCTTGTTCGGCAGCGGCAGTAGTGCGTGCACGATGCGCGGTCCGAGGTCGCGGACCGGGTTGATGGCATAACCCGTGGGCCCGCCGAGCGAGAGGCCGATGCCGACGACGACCAGGGCGGTGATCAGGGCGCCGAGCGTGCCGAGGCCGTTGCCCTCGTCGTTCAGGCCCTGGGTCAGGATGGCCAGGACCAGCACGAGGGTGGCGATGACCTCGGTGACGACGTTCTGCACGCCGTTGCGGATCTCGGGGCCGGTGGAGAAGATCCCGAGCACCGGTCCGGCCTTCGGGGCGGAGGTCTGGTCGACCATCGCCTCGTCGGTCGGCTGCGCCTTGATGATCTCCGGGTCGGTGAGGTGGGCGTGGAACTGCCCGTAGTACACCGCGTAGACCAGGACGGCGCCGATCATCGCGCCGAGCAGCTGGGAGCCGAGGTAGAGGGGCACGTCGCCCCACGCGGTACCGCCCTGAATGGCGAGGCCGAGGGTGACCGCGGGGTTGAGGTGGGCGCCCGAGACGCCGCCGGCCAGGTAGGCGCCGGTCAGCACGGCGAAACCCCACCCGAAGGTGATGGCCAGCCAGCCAGCGTTCTGGGCCTTCGAGCGCTTCAGCGTGACGGCGGCACAGACACCGCCGCCGAGCAGGATGAGTACGGCGGTACCGATGGTCTCGCCGATGAAAATGTCGGAGCTGGACACCCGCGACTCCTTTGTCCTTCGTCCAGGGGGAGCGGAACACCGGTCCCTCGGTGTTTCACGCCCCAGGCGGGTATCCACAAAGCGTGGGCATCCCACCTGTGAGGGCTTGACCGGCCCTTGGCACTGTCACACCCTAACGCGTATTGCCGTTAGGCGTTCGACAATGCCGACCGTTGAACGGCAGTGTTTCCCTCGAGTGAAGGAAGCGTCAAGGGTTCTGTGGCCGAGGACTCGGTGCGCGACGCGATCGTTACCCCACGATGCGCCCGGACGCGCGCAGGCGCACCCGGGCGCTCGGATGGGTACATGCGCCAGGTGTTACGGGGGAGGTCGCCCCGGCCCTCAGGAGCGCCCGGCCTTCGGGGGCACCCGGCCTTCAGGAGCGCCCGGCCATCAGAAGCGCCCGGCGCCCAGGTCCCGGGAGACCGCCCGCGCACAGTCCCGTACGGCCGCGATCAGCTCGGGCCGCAGCAGGCCGCCCGGCGCCACCCGCTCCACCGCCCCCGTCACCGCCACCGCGCCCACCGGCATCCTGCGCCGGTCGTGGACGGGGGCTGACACGGCGGCCACACCCTCCCAGGTCTCCTCGGCGTCGGCGGCCCAGCCCTGGGCGCGGATCAGGTCCAGCATCGCCTCGAACTCGTCGGCGGCCGTGACCGTGCGCCCCGTGAAGGAGCGGCGCTCCGCCTCCATGACCTCGCTGTGCGCCACCGGGTCGTAGGCGGACAGCACCTTGCCCAGCGCCGTGGAGTGCAGCGGCTGCATCGCCCCGACCTCCAGCACCTGGCGGCTGTCGTCGGGCCGGAAGACGTGGTGGACGATGAGGACGCCGTGCTGGTGCAGTACGCCGAGGTGGACGCTCTCGCCGCTGGAGCGGGCCAGGTCGTCCGTCCAGACCAGGGCGCGGGCCCGCAGCTCGTGGACGTCGAGATAGCTGTTGCCGAGCCGCAGCAGCTCGGCGCCGAGCTGGTAGCGCCCCGACGCCGCGTCCTGCTCGACGAACCCCTCCAGCTGGAGGGTGCGGAGGATTCCGTGGGCGGTGCCCTTGGCCAGCCCCAGGGAGGAGGCGATATCGGACAGCCCGAGCCGCCGCTCGCCGCCCGCCAGCAGACGCAGCATCGCGGCCGCCCGCTCCAGCGACTGGATGTTCTTGGCCATCGCGCCGTACTCCTCCACCTCGGTTCGACAATGCTGAACACTATCGGTCGATGCCGACCTGCGCCGGACTCCGGGGGAAAGTCTCCTCCGGGCGGCCGGCCGCGCCCGCACCCGCACAGCATGCAGTCCGTCTCCTGGACGGACCGACCACGGGCAGGGGTGTCCGGCTACGCTGACGGGGTGCGCCTTCCCCAAGAAGGACGTAAAGCCGACAGCCGTCGCATCCCTGGGAGATCATCCATGGCCTCGTTGCCGACACCCGCCCCCGACAGCCGGACCCGCGCAGCAGCCCTGCGCGAGGCGCTCGCCACCCGGGTGGTGGTGGCAGACGGTGCGATGGGCACCATGCTCCAGGCACAGGACCCGACCCTTGAGGACTTCGAGAACCTCGAAGGCTGCAACGAGATCCTCAACATCACCCGCCCCGACATCGTGCGCTCGGTCCACGAGGAGTACTTCGCGGTCGGCGTCGACTGCGTCGAGACCAACACCTTCGGCGCGAACCACTCCGCCGCCAACGAGTACGAGATCGCCGACCGGATCTTCGAGCTCTCCGAGTCCGGCGCCCGGATCGCCCGCGAGGTCGCCGACGAGTTCGCCGAGAAGGACGGCCGCCAGCGCTGGGTCCTCGGCTCCATCGGCCCCGGCACCAAGCTGCCCTCGCTCGGCCACATCACGTACGACGTCCTGCGCGACGGCTACCAGAAGAACGCCGAGGGCCTCCTCGCGGGCGGCTCCGACGCCCTGATCGTCGAGACCACCCAGGACCTGCTGCAGACCAAGTCCAGCATCATCGGCGCGCGCCGGGCCATGGAAGCCCTCGGCATCGACGTGCCGCTGGTCTGCTCCCTCGCCTTCGAGACGACCGGCGTCATGCTGCTCGGCTCCGAGATCGGCGCCGCCCTCACCGCCCTGGAGCCGCTGGGCATCGACTTCATCGGTCTGAACTGCTCCACCGGCCCGGACGAGATGAGCGAGCACCTGCGCTACCTCGCCCGCCACTCCCGTACGCCCCTGATGTGCATGCCCAACGCCGGCCTGCCCGTCCTCACCAAGGACGGCGCGCACTTCCCGCTCGGCCCCGACGGCCTCGCCGACTCCCAGGAGACGTTCGTCCGGGACTACGGCCTCTCCCTCATCGGCGGCTGCTGCGGTACGACCCCGGCCCACATGAAGGCCGTCGTGGACCGGGTCCGCGGGCTCACGCCGACCGAGCGCGACCCGCGCCCCGAGCCCGGCGCCGCCTCGCTCTACCAGACCATCCCCTTCCGCCAGGACACCGCCTACCTGGCGATCGGGGAGCGCACCAACGCCAACGGTTCCAAGAAGTTCCGCGAGGCCATGCTGGAGGCCCGCTGGGACGACTGCGTGGAGATGGCCCGCGACCAGATCCGCGAGGGCGCGCACATGCTCGACCTCTGCGTCGACTACGTGGGCCGCGACGGCGTCGCCGACATGGCGGAGCTGGCCGGCCGCTTCGCGACCGCCTCCACCCTCCCGATCGTGCTGGACTCCACCGAGCTGCCCGTGCTCCGCGCCGGCCTGGAGAAGCTCGGCGGCCGGGCCGTGCTGAACTCGGTGAACTACGAGGACGGCGACGGCCCCGAGTCCCGCTTCGCGCAGGTCAGCGCCCTGGCCTCCGAGCACGGCGCCGCCCTGATCGCCCTGACCATCGACGAGGAGGGCCAGGCCCGCACGGTCGAGCACAAGGTCTCCATCGCCGAGCGGCTCATCGAGGACCTCACCACCAACTGGGGCATCCGCGAGTCCGACATCCTCATCGACACCCTGACCTTCACCATCTGCACCGGCCAGGAGGAGTCCCGCGGCGACGGCATCGCCACCATCGGGGCCATCCGCGAGCTGAAGAAGCGCCACCCGGACGTCCAGACCACCCTCGGCCTCTCCAACATCTCCTTCGGCCTCAACCCGGCCGCCCGCGTCGTGCTGAACTCGGTCTTCCTGGACGAGTGCGTCAAGGCGGGGCTGGACTCCGCGATCGTGCACGCCTCCAAGATCCTGCCCATCGCCCGGCTGGAGGAGGAGCAGGTCAAGGTCGCCCTCGACCTGATCTACGACCGCCGCGCCGAGGGCTACGACCCCCTCCAGAAGCTCATGGAGCTCTTCGAGGGCGTCAACATGAAGTCGATGAAGGCGGGCAAGGCCGAGGAGCTGATGGCCCTCCCGCTGGACGAGCGGCTCCAGCGCCGCATCATCGACGGCGAGAAGAACGGCCTGGAGGCCGACCTGGACGAGGCGCTCCAGGACACCCCGGCCCTCGACATCGTCAACAACACGCTGCTCGAAGGCATGAAGGTGGTCGGCGAGCTGTTCGGCTCCGGCCAGATGCAGCTCCCGTTCGTCCTCCAGTCCGCCGAGGTCATGAAGAGCGCGGTGGCCCACCTGGAGCCGCACATGGAGAAGTCCGACGCCGACGGCAAGGGCACGATCGTGCTCGCCACCGTCCGCGGCGACGTCCACGACATCGGCAAGAACCTCGTCGACATCATCCTCTCCAACAACGGCTACAACGTCGTCAACCTCGGCATCAAGCAGCCCGTCTCCGCGATCCTGGAAGCCGCCGAGGAGCACCGCGCCGACGTCATCGGCATGTCCGGTCTCCTGGTGAAGTCCACCGTGATCATGAAGGAGAACCTCCAGGAGCTGAACCAGCGCAAGATGGCCGCCGACTTCCCGGTCATTCTCGGCGGCGCCGCGCTGACCAGGGCCTACGTCGAGCAGGACCTGCACGAGATCTACGAGGGCGAGGTCCGCTACGCCCGCGACGCCTTCGAGGGCCTGCGCCTGATGGACGCGCTCATCGGCGTCAAGCGCGGCGTGCCGGGCGCGGTCCTGCCCGAGCTGAAGCAGCGCCGGGTCCCCAAGAAGGAGGCCGCGGCGGTGCTGGAGGTGGCGGAGGAGCCCGAGGGTTCGGTGCGCTCGGACGTCTCCACCACCAACCCCGTCCCCGAGCCGCCGTTCTGGGGCACCCGGGTCATCAAGGGCATCCCGCTCAAGGAGTACGCCTCCTGGCTCGACGAGGGCGCCCTGTTCAAGGGCCAGTGGGGCCTCAAGCAGGCCAGGACCGGCGACGGACCGACGTACGAGGAGCTGGTGGAGACCGAGGGACGCCCGCACCTGCGCGGCTGGCTCGACCACCTCCAGTCCAACAACCTGCTGGAAGCCGCCGTCGTCTACGGCTACTTCCCCTGCGTCTCCAAGGGCGAGGACCTGATCCTCCTCCACGAGGACGGCTCCGAGCGCACCCGCTTCACCTTCCCCCGCCAGCGCCGCGGCCGCCGCCTCTGCCTCGCGGACTTCTTCCGCCCCGAGGAGTCCGGCGAGACGGACGTGATCGGCCTCCAGGTCGTCACCGTCGGATCCAGGATCGGCGAGGCCACCGCCGAGCTGTTCGCCGCCAACTCCTACCGCGACTACCTGGAGCTGCACGGCCTCTCCGTCCAGCTCGCCGAGGCCCTCGCCGAGTACTGGCACGCCCGGGTCCGCAGCGAGCTGGGCTTCGCCGGGGAGGACCCCGCCGACGTCGAGGACATGTTCGCGCTGAAGTACCGGGGCGCCCGGTTCTCGCTCGGTTACGGGGCCTGCCCCGACCTGGAGGACCGGGCGAAGATCGCCGACCTCCTCCAGCCGGGCCGGATCGGCGTCGAGCTCTCCGAGGAGTTCCAGCTCCACCCGGAGCAGTCCACCGACGCCCTCGTCATCCACCACCCCGAGGCGAAGTACTTCAACGCACGGTAGCCGCCCCTTCACCGCGCGGCTTCGCGTCGTTCGCGCACCGTGGCCGGACACGTCGTACACTGGTCGGTCCAGTGCAGGCCGGTCGCCCTCCCCTCCGGGAATGGCGGCCGGCCTTCTCGTCCCTCACGGAAGGTGTGCCGGATGACGAGTACGGCCCC
The DNA here is from genome assembly GCF_042718795.1 of Streptomyces cyaneofuscatus. Classification (GTDB taxonomy): domain Bacteria; phylum Actinomycetota; class Actinomycetes; order Streptomycetales; family Streptomycetaceae; genus Streptomyces; species Streptomyces cyaneofuscatus_A. The sequence goes on along the minus strand of NZ_JBHXOX010000032.1, from coordinate 11,983 downwards.
CGCGTCCCTGACCCGCACGGCCGAAGGCGCCGCCCTGCAGGCGGTCCTTCTCGACATGGACGGCACCCTGGTCGATACCGAGGGCTTCTGGTGGGACGTCGAGAAGGAGGTCTTCGCCGACCTCGGACACCGTCTTGAGGAGCCCTGGCGGGACGTCGTCGTCGGCGGACCGATGACCCGCAGCGCCGGCTACCTGATCGACGTCACCGGAGCCGACATCTCTCTGGACGAGCTGACCGTGCTGCTCAACGACCGCTTCGAGAAGCGCATCCGGCACGGCGTGCCGCTGATGCCCGGCGCCGCGAGACTGCTCGCCGAGCTGGCCGCGTCGCAGATCCCCACCGCGCTCGTCTCGGCCTCGCACCGCCGGATCATCGACCGGGTGCTCGACTCCGTCGGCCACCACCACTTCGCGCTCACGGTCGCCGGCGACGAGGTCACCCGCACCAAGCCGCACCCCGAGCCCTACCTCACCGCCGCCGCCGGCTTCGGCGCCGACCCGTGGCGTTGCGCGGTCATCGAGGACACCGCGACCGGAGTGGCCGCAGCCGAGGCCGCCGGGTGCCGGGTGGTCGCCGTGCCGTCCGTGGCCCCCATCGCCCCCGCCTCCGGCCGGGTCGTCGTCGGCTCCCTCGAAGAGGTCGACCTCGCCTTCCTGCGGAAGCTCGTCACCGCCACAGGCTGAAGAATCCGTGTGCGTTCCGGCAATTTTCCGTGGACGTGAATCAGCCACAGTCCCCCTGTGTGAAGAGGGGGAGAGGGTGAGCTTCCTCACCTGGAGACCCTTCCTGACCTGCCGTGATCGGTTGATCTGTCCGGAATGGTGATCAAATATCGCCCCCTCCGGGGGCCGGGGGAGGGCGCCCCGCTCCGAGGGCGGTCGGGGCGGTCACCGGCGGCTACTAACTTTGATTCCTCACCCACCGTGATGAGGGAGACCGTCCGTATGAACCGCAAGACCCTGGTGCTGCCGGCCGTCGTCGGCCTGCTCGCCCCCGTGCTCGCCGCCTGCGGCAGCACGGACAGCGGCGCCGGTGGCGGCAACGCCATCGTCGTCGGCACCACGGACCAGCTCGTGGCCTCCGAGGAGAACCCCGCTCCTCTCGACCCGGCCATCGGGTACGAGGCAGGCGTCTGGAACGTCCTGCGGCAGACGGTGCAGACCCTGACCACCGTCCCGGCCGGCGGCGGCGAGCCGGTCCCCGAGGCCGCCCGGAGCTGCACCTTCACGGACAACGCGAACGAGAGCTACCGCTGCACCCTGCGCGCGGGCCTGAAGTTCGCCGACGGCACCCCCGTCACCGCCGAGGATGTGAAGTTCTCCATCCAGCGGGTCATCGACATCAACTCCGACAGCGGACCGGTCGGGCTCCTCGCCAACATCGACACGATCGAGACCAAGGGCGACGACCAGGTGGTCTTCCACCTGAACACGCCCGACGCGACCTTCCCGTACAAGCTCGCCACCCCCGCCGCCGGCATCGTCCCGAAGGGGAAGTACCCGGCGAAGGAGGCGCGCGACGGCTTCCAGGTCGACGGCTCGGGGCCGTACACCATGAAGCCGCAGACCGAGGACGGCCGGGTCACCCGGATCACCTTCAGCAAGAACCCCTCCTACCAGGGCGAGCTGAAGGTCCTCAACGACAAGGTCGAGATGGACCTCTTCCCGGACGCCGACGCCATGGGCAAGGCGCTGGAGGAGGAGAAGATCCACATGATGACCCGGGCCATGTCGCCCGAGCAGGCCCGCGACATGCTGGTGAAGCCGAAGGAAGGCATCGAGCTCACCGAGATGCCCGGCCTCGCCATCAGCTACCTCGGCTTCAACACCAAGGACCCGGTCGTCAACAAGGCCGTACGGCAGGCCATGGCGCAGATCATCGACCGGGGCGAGATCGCGGGCAAGGTCTACGGCACCACCGCCGAGCCGCTCTACTCGCTGATCCCCTCCAGCATCACCGGCCACACCAACGCCTTCTTCAACAAGTACGGCGAGCCCAGCGCCGCCAAGGCCGAGCAGACCCTCAAGAACGCCGGGGTCAAGACGCCGGTCAAGTTCACCCTGCACTACACCAACGACCACTACGGCTCCGCCACCGCCAAGGAGTTCAAGGCGCTCCAGGCGCAGCTGAACGGCTCGGGCCTCTTCGACGTCGACGTCCAGGGCAAGGAGTGGTCGAAGTACCGCCCGGAGCAGAAGCGCGGCGACTACGCGGCGTACGGCATGGGCTGGTTCCCCGACTTCCCGGACCCGGACAACTACACCGCCCCGTTCCTGGACAAGAACAACTTCCTCAACTCCCCCTACCGGTCGCACGAAGCGCAGAACGTCCTCATCCCGAAGTCGCGCCGCGCGGCCGACCGCAGCGCCGCCGCCACGACGTACGAGAAGCTCCAGGACATCGTCGCCACCGACGTCCCGGTCCTGCCGATCTGGCAGGGCAAGCAGTACGTGGCCTCCCGCAGCGGGGTCGCCGGGGTCGAGCGGTCCGTCAGCGCCACCTCCGAGCTCCAGCTCTGGGAGCTGAACAGGACCAACGCCTGAGCACCGCTCGGAGCCACGAAAGCCGTCCGGCCCGCACCCACTGTCAACAGGGTCGGTGCGGGCCGGACGGCTTTCGCCTGGTGACCGCTACTGCGCGCCGGGGCGCACCAGGCCGCTCTCGTACGCGTACACCGCGGCCTGCACCCGGTCGCGCAGGCCCAGCTTCGTCAGCACATGGCCCACATGCGTCTTGACCGTCGTCTCGCTGACGAACAGGTCCGCCGCGATCTCCGCGTTGGACAGGCCCCGCGCCACCAGCTTCAGGACCTCCACCTCACGGTCCGTCAGCGTGTGCAGCGCGTCCGGGACCGGGTCCTCGCCCGAGGGCAGGTGGTCCGCGTACTTGTCGAGGAGCCGGCGCGTGATGCTCGGGGCGAGCATCGCCTCGCCCGCCGCCACCACCCGGATCGCCTGGACCAGCTCGTTGGCCGGGGCGTCCTTCAGCAGGAAGCCGCTCGCGCCGGCGCGCAGCGCCTCCACCACGTACTCGTCGAGATCGAACGTGGTCAGTACCAGCACCTTCGCCGGGCCGTCCTTGCCGGGGCCGGTGATCTGGCGGGTCGCCTCCACCCCGTCCATCCGCGGCATCCGGATGTCCATCAGCACCACATCGGGCTGGAGCGCCCGCACCTGGTCGATGGCCTGCAGACCGTCACCGGCCTCACCCACCACCGCCAGATCGCCCTCGGCCTCCAGGATCATCCGGAAACCGGTGCGCAGCAGAGGCTGGTCGTCGACCAGAAGGACGCGGATCGCCACAGGAACTCCTTAAGGGCCCTCAAGGGCCACGGCACGGCCGGCCTCGGCCCGGACCGGTCCCATTCTGCCCTGGTCATCCTCGCCGGACTCCGCCGGGCGGACCGACAGCGGATAGACCGGGGGAGTTCCGCCGAATTCCGGACACACCGCCTGGTGATCGCACCAGCCGCACAGCTTCGTCGGACGCGGCCGCCAGTCACCGGTCTCCGTCGCCAGCGCGATCGCCTCCCAGAGCGCGAGCAGCTTCCGCTCCACCCGCTCCAGGTCCGCCACCACCGGGTCGTACGTCAGCACATCGCCGCTGCCGAGATAGACGAGCTGGAGCCGGCGCGGCACGATCCCCTTCAGCCGCCAGATCACCAGCGCGTAGAACTTCATCTGGAAGAGCGGGCCCTCGGCATACTCCGGCCTCGGCGCCTTCCCCGTCTTGTAGTCGACGATCCGCACGTCCCCGGTCGGCGCCACGTCGATCCGGTCGATCACCCCGCGCAGCCGCAGCCCCGACTCCAGCTCCGTCTCGACGAACAGCTCACGCTCGGCCGGCTCCAGACGCGTCGGGTCCTCCAGCGAGAACCACCGCTCCACCAGCCGCTCCGCCTCACCCAGCCAGCGCGACAGCCGCTCGCCCTCGGCATCCTCGGCGAACAGCTCGCCCAGCTCCGGCCTCGACTCCAGCAGCCGGTCCCACTGCCCGGGAATCAGGGCCCGCGCCCGCGGCGCCGTACGGTCCGCCGCCGGGGCGTCGAAGAGCCGCTCCAGCACCGCATGGACCAGCGTGCCCCGGGTAGCCGCCTCGCTGGGCTTCTCCGGCAGTTTGTCGATGACCCGGAAGCGGTAGAGCAGAGGGCACTGCATGAAATCGCTCGCCCGCGACGGCGACAGAGATGTGGGCGGCTGCGGCGGCCGGGGCACGGTGCTCATGTCTCACGACCCTACGGCCCGCCACTGACAACCGGCGGCATACCATCGACGGCAGACCCTCCCAGACAGCATCATCGTGGCGCAGGCCACGTACCGAACCGAAGGGACCCCGTGGACGAGAGCGGCGACAGCGGGCGGCCGCAGCCCGGCGCAGGGGGAACGGACCCCTCCGCCGCCCCCGGCGGCGGCAAGCCGAAACGGCCCGCCGACCCGGGCGGCGGTCTGCTCATGGGCCGCCCCTTCGGCGTGCCCGTGTACGTGGCGCCCAGTTGGTTCGTCGTCGCCGCACTGATCACCTGGGTCTTCGGCGGCCAGCTCGACCGGGTGCTGCCCGAACTCGGCGGCGCCCGCTATCTCGTCGCCCTCTTCTTCGCGATCGCCTTCTACGCCTCCGTACTCGTGCACGAACTGGCCCACACGGTCGCCGCCCTGCGCTACAAGCTGCCCGTCCGCCGCATCCAGCTCCAGTTCTTCGGCGGCGTATCCGAGATCGAGAAGGAGACCGAGACCCCCGGCCGCGAGTTCATCCTCGCCTTCGTCGGCCCCCTCCTCTCCCTCGTCCTCGGCGGTGTCTTCTACGGCGCGATGCGCTTCGTCGAGCCCGGCACCGTCCCCGGCGTCCTGATCGCCGGCCTGATGATCTCCAACCTCATCGTGGCCGCCTTCAACCTGCTTCCCGGCCTGCCCCTCGACGGCGGCCGGATGCTCCGCGCCATCGTCTGGAAGATCACCGGCAAGCCCATGAGCGGCACCATCGCCGCCGCCTGGGTCGGCCGGGGCCTCGCCGTCACCGTCCTCATCGGGCTGCCGCTGCTCACCCACACCGGTGCGCTCGGCAGCGCCAACGAGGGCATCGGCGGCGTGGAGACCGTCATGGACGCCCTGCTCGCCGCGATCCTCGCCGGCATCATCTGGACCGGCGCCGGGAACAGCCTGCGCATGGCCCGGCTCCGCGAGCACCTGCCCGACCTGCGGGCCCGCACCCTCACCCGGCGCGCCGTCCCCGTCGAGTCCGCCACCCCCCTCTCCGAGGCCCTGCGCCGGGCCAACGAGGCGGGCGCCCGCGCCCTGGTCGTCGTCGACGGACAGGGCCACCCCAAGGGCGTCGTCCGCGAGGCCGCCATCGTCGGCGTCCCCGAACACCGCCGTCCCTGGGTCGCCGTCAGCGGCCTCGCCCAGGACCTCACCGACGGCATGAAGGTCCCCGCCGAGCTCGCCGGCGAAGCCCTCCTGGACCGGCTCAAGGCCACCCCGGCCACCGAGTACCTGGTGATCGAGGAGACCGGAGAGATCTACGGAGTCCTCTCCACCGCCGACGTCGAGCGCGCCTTCGTCAAGGCGATGGCCCGCCCCGAATCCTGAAGGGCCCCGGAAAAGGGCCCCTGAAACACCGGTACGCTGGTCACATGTCTGAACCGACCGGTGCCGCCCGCCGACGTGGGCCCTTCAAGGTCGGGGACCAGGTCCAGCTCACCGACCCCAAGGGACGCCACTACACCTTCACGCTCGAAGCCGGGAAGAACTTCCACACCCACAAGGGTTCTTTCCAGCACGACGAGCTGATCGGTGCTCCCGAGGGCAGTGTTGTCCGCACCACGGGGAACGTCGCCTACCTCGCGCTGCGCCCCCTGCTCCCCGACTACGTCCTCTCCATGCCCCGCGGCGCCGCCGTGGTCTACCCCAAGGACGCGGGCCAGATCCTGGCCTTCGCCGACATCTTCCCCGGCGCCCGCGTCGTGGAGGCCGGGGTCGGATCCGGCTCGCTCTCCACCTTCCTGCTGCGCGCCATCGGTGAGCAGGGCATGCTGCACTCCTACGAGCGCCGCGAGGACTTCGCCGAGATCGCCCAGCAGAACGTCGAGCGCTACTTCGGCTCGCCGCACCCCGCCTGGCAGCTGACCGTCGGGGACCTCCAGGACAACCTCTCCGACACCGACGTCGACCGCGTCGTGCTGGACATGCTGGCCCCCTGGGAGTGCCTGGAGGCCGTCTCCAAGGCCCTGGTGCCCGGCGGCATCCTCTGCGCCTACGTCGCCACCACCACCCAGCTCTCGCGCACCGTCGAGTCCATCCGCGAGATCGGCTGCTTCGCCGAACCGCAGCCCTGGGAGTCGATGATCCGCAACTGGCACGTCGAGGGCCTGGCCGTCCGCCCCGACCACCGGATGATCGGCCACACCGGCTTCCTGGTCACCGCCCGCCGGCTCGCGGACGGCGTCGAGCCGCCGCTGCGCCGCCGCCGCCCCTCCAAGGGCGCCTACGGCGAGGACTACGACGGACCGGGCAGCCAGAGCCGCGGAGGCTCCGCCGCCGACCGCGGCTGACCCGCCCAACGAACCGGCGCCGCCGCGCAGTTCCCCGACCGACCGGGGAACTGCGCGGCGGCGCCTTCGCGTTGCCCCCGGGCGCGAGCCGGGTGCGCCCCGGCGGTGAAACCGGCGCACACCCCGCCGTTCCCCCGGCGTGTGAGGTGTGGCACGATGCTGGCCACCCCTCGGGGGCGGACCCGCCCTTTCCCCGGGCCCCCAGGAACCACATCTCCCAGGAACCACATGGAGACACACCGCGTGCAGACCTCCGCGCTCCCGGACCTCGCGCACACCGCCACGAAGCCGGTGCACTGGCTCGCCACGGCCGCGGCCATGGCCGCCGTCGTCGCCCTGGCCGGGCTGCTCCAGCCCCGTACGGCCACCGCCACCGCCACCGCCACAGCCCCGGAGAAGCGGACCACCACGCCCGTGGCCGCCCCGGACCCGGCGACGGTGGACTTCCCGATGGAGTGCGGCGGGGCCGGGACCACCGTGGCCAAGCAGGCACCCGGAGACCTCGACGGCGACGGCCGGCCGGAGACCGTCGCCGTGGTCCACTGCGACGCGGGCTCGGGGACCCCGCCGAGCGGCATCTACGTCCTGACACAGCGGAGCGGGGCCGCACCGAGGGTCGTGGCGACCCTGGTGGACCCCGCTGACAAGAAGACCGTCGGGGACTTCGCCGTACGCGAGGGGCGCATATCGGCCACGCTGCTCGGCTACTCCTCGCTGGAGGTGCCCCGCTGCTGCCCCGACCAGGAGGAACAGGCCTCCTGGCGGTGGAAGGGCAACGCCTTCGTCCGTACCTCGGGAGACCTCGCGCGCAGCGTCTGAACGGCTGCCTGCGCGAGTAAGGCCGCGTCGGCTGCCCGTACGGGTCAGGCCGCGTCCGGCCCGTACACCTCGACGCTGTCCTTCACGCGCCGTACGTGGATGCAGTCCCCGGGGCACTCCTTGGCCGAATCCACCACGTCCTGGAGGAGCGGCAGCGGCACCGGAGTGGTGGCACCCGGGTCCTGGAGGAGCTCGTCGTCGCCGCTCTTCACGTACGCCAGGCCGTCGATGTCCAGCTCGAAGACCTCCGGCGCGTACTGCACGCAGATGCCGTCGCCCGTACAGAGGTCCTGGTCGATCCAGACCTCCAGGTCCTGCGTGTCACCGTCGCCCGGCGAGTCCTGCTGCACGGTCATGTGTCCTGCCGTTCCTGCGTATCCGAACCAATTGGAGCCAGCCCTGACGGGTGTTGAACGCTTCGACGATACAACCGGCGGCTTTCCGGTGCCGAAGGGTGGGTATTCCCTTGACGTGAGGGAGAGCGCAAGGGTGAAGATCGGACACACCCCGCAGTCTTTGTGATCTAGGGGTTTCAATCACCACCAGCCCAGGTAGGGTCAGGAAGCGTCCAGCTCCCCATGGAGGAGGTGAGGACCGTGGCAGCCCACGACGACGACATCAACCGCGGCATCCGGCCCGCGCGAGGGTCAGAAGACCCGGCCGGCCAGGTTGCCTATCTCGAGCAGGAAATCGCCGTCCTGCGACGTAAGCTCGCCGACTCTCCGCGTCATACGAGGATTCTCGAAGAGCGGATCGTCGAGTTGCAGACGAATCTGGCAGGCGTGTCCGCACAGAACGAGCGGCTCGCCAACACGCTCCGTGAGGCGCGTGACCAGATCGTGGCGCTCAAGGAGGAGGTCGACCGGCTCGCACAGCCGCCGGCTGGCTTCGGAGTGTTCCTGCAGGCCAACGAGGACGGCACCTGCGACATCTTCACCGGGGGCCGCAAGCTCCGGGTGAACGTGTCCCCCAGCGTCGAACTGGATGACCTCCGGCGCGGCCAGGAGGTCATGCTCAACGAAGCGCTCAACGTGGTCGAGGCCATGGAGTTCGAGCGGGCCGGGGACATCGTCACCCTCAAGGAGATCCTTGAGGACGGCGAGCGCGCCCTGGTGGTCGGGCACACCGACGAGGAGAGGGTGGTGCGGCTCGCCGAGCCCCTGCTGGACATCACCATCCGCCCCGGCGACGCCCTGCTGCTGGACTCCCGGTCCGGTTACGTCTACGAGGTGGTCCCCAAGAGCGAGGTCGAGGAGCTCGTCCTCGAAGAGGTTCCGGACATCGACTACGACAAGATCGGCGGTCTGGGCGACCAGATCGAGCTGATCCGCGACGCGGTCGAGCTCCCCTACCTCCACCCCGACCTCTTCAAGGAGCACGAACTGCGACCGCCGAAGGGCATCCTGCTCTACGGTCCGCCCGGCTGCGGCAAGACGCTCATCGCCAAGGCCGTCGCCAATTCGCTCGCCAAGAAGGTCGCCGAGGTGACCGGGCAGCCCGCGGGGAAGAGCTACTTCCTCAATATCAAGGGCCCCGAGCTGCTCAACAAGTACGTCGGCGAGACCGAGCGGCACATCCGCCTGGTCTTCCAGCGCGCACGGGAGAAGGCGAGCGAGGGCACCCCCGTCATCGTCTTCTTCGACGAGATGGAGTCCCTCTTCCGCACCCGCGGCAGCGGCGTCAGCTCGGACGTGGAGAACACCATCGTCCCGCAGCTGCTCGCCGAGATCGACGGTGTGGAGGGTCTGGAGAACGTCATCGTCATCGGCGCCTCCAACCGCGAGGACATGATCGACCCCGCCATCCTGCGACCCGGCCGACTCGATGTGAAGATCAAGATCGAGCGTCCGGACGCCGAGGCCGCGAAGGACATCTTCGCGAAGTACCTGACCCCGTCGCTCCCGCTGCACGCGGACGACCTCTCCGAGCACACCGGCTCGCGCGAGGCCGCCGCCCACGCCATGATCCAGTCGGTCGTGGAGCGGATGTACACGGAATCCGAGGAGAACCGCTTCCTGGAGGTCACGTACGCCAACGGCGACAAGGAAGTCCTGTACTTCAAGGACTTCAACTCCGGCGCGATGATTCAGAACATCGTCGACCGGGCAAAGAAAATGGCCATCAAGGCATTCCTCGAACACCAGCAGAAGGGTCTGCGCGTCTCCCACCTCCTCCAGGCCTGTGTGGATGAGTTCAAGGAGAACGAGGACCTGCCCAACACCACCAACCCGGACGACTGGGCCAGGATTTCCGGTAAGAAGGGTGAGCGGATCGTCTTCATCCGCACACTCGTCACCGGAAAGCAGGGCGCGGACACCGGGCGCTCCATCGACACCGTGGCCAATACCGGCCAGTACCTGTAATACGCCGACCGGCTGCGGATGCCCGGAGGGGCATCCGCAGCCGCTCGTTTTCCCCTGTTCCGGCCATGTCGGAGCAATGTCGTAGGTGATCTCCCCACCGGCGCAGAGGCGCTCTAGGCTCTGCGGTACCGCCGAGTCGCGCAGTGCGGTGACGGGCACCGCACACGCACCGGACAAGCAGCGGTACTTGAGCGTCGCTCCCGGACGGGACCGACGCCGGGCAAGGAGGGCCGCATGACCGTACGGCGAGTAATGGGCATCGAGACGGAGTACGGGATCTCCGTCCCCGGCCACCCCAACGCCAATGCCATGCTCACCTCGTCCCAGATCGTCAACGCCTACGCGGCGGCGATGCACCGGGCGCGACGCGCCCGCTGGGACTTCGAGGAGGAGAATCCGCTGCGCGACGCGCGAGGCTTCGACCTCGCCCGTGAGACCGCCGACTCCAGCCAGCTCACCGACGAGGACATCGGCCTGGCCAATGTGATCCTCACCAACGGTGCCCGGCTATACGTCGACCACGCGCACCCCGAATACAGCTCGCCGGAGATCACCAACCCGCTCGACGCGGTGCTCTGGGACAAGGCCGGCGAACGGATCATGGCCGAGGCCGCCGAGCGGGCCGCCGCCATCCCCGGCGCCCAGCCGATCCACCTCTACAAGAACAACACCGACAACAAGGGCGCCTCCTACGGCACGCACGAGAACTATCTGATGCAGCGGGAGACCCCGTTCTCGGACATCGTGCGCCATCTGACGCCGTTCTTCGTCTCCCGCCAGGTCGTCACCGGCGCGGGGCGGGTCGGCATCGGCCAGGACGGCCACGAGCACGGCTTCCAGATCAGCCAGCGCGCCGACTACTTCGAGGTCGAGGTCGGCCTGGAGACCACGCTCAAGCGCCCCATCATCAACACCCGGGACGAGCCCCACTCCGACGCGGAGAAGTACCGCCGGCTCCATGTGATCATCGGCGACGCCAACCTCTCGGAGATCTCGACCTACCTGAAGCTCGGCACCACGTCCCTGGTGCTGTCCATGATCGAGGACGCCTTCATCACCGTCGACCTCGCCGTCGACCAGCCCGTACGCACGCTGCACCAGGTCTCGCACGACCCGGACCTGCGCCAGCTCATCACGCTCCGCAGCGGCCGGACACTCACCGCTGTCCAGCTCCAGATGGAGTACTTCGAGCTGGCCCGCAAATACGTCGACGAGCGGTTCGGCACCGACGCCGACGACCAGACCAAGGACATCCTGACCCGCTGGGAGGACACGCTCAACCGGCTGGAGACCGATCCGATGAGCCTGGCCGGGGAGCTGGACTGGATCGCCAAGCGGGAGCTCATGGAGGGCTACCGCCGCCGCGACGCGCTGGACTGGGACGCCCCGCGCCTCCACCTCGTCGACCTCCAGTACGCCGACGTACGCCCCGACAAGGGCCTCTACAACCGTCTGGCGGCCCGCGGGAAGATGAAGCGGCTGCTGGACGAGGACGACGTCACCAGGGCCCGTACGAAGCCTCCGGAGGACACCCGGGCCTATTTCCGGGGCCGCTGTCTGGAGCAGTACGCCGACGACGTGGCGGCCGCCTCCTGGGACTCGGTCATCTTCGACCTGCCCGACCGCGACTCGCTCCAGCGGGTCCCCACCCTGGAGCCGCTGCGGGGCACCAAGGAGCACGTCAAGGACCTCCTCGACCGCTGTCGTACGGCGGAGGAGCTGGTCCGCACGCTCTCGGGCGGCTGAAAGGGGTCCGGGCTGGGAATCAATCACCCGAGGCCCGGACGTTGAACGACTACCGGGCCAAATGTCGGACCTCGTGGGTAGGGTCTGATCAAGAGCTGCGATTGCTTCGAACCGAGCGGGGTGAGCTACATGGCGACCAAGGACACCGGCGGCGGACAGCAGAAGGCCACGCGTTCCACCGAGGAGACCGAGGAGCAGGTGCAGGACGCGCAGGCGTCCGAGGACCTCGCGGAGCGCCAGGAGAAGCTGAGCGACGATGTCGACTCGGTCCTGGACGAGATCGACGACGTCCTCGAAGAGAACGCCGAGGACTTCGTGAGGTCGTTCGTCCAAAAGGGTGGACAGTAGTTCACGAGTGTGAACGCCCGGTAGGTCCCGGGCGACCGTGACGAACCGGGGGAGACGGGGTGTCGGGGCCCGCCCCGGCGGGGGGCGGCCCCCCCCGCGCCCACCCGCGGGGGGCCCCCCGGCCGCCGGCGGGGGGGCGGGGGCGAAAAAGGGTCATA
>NZ_JBHXOX010000031.1:0-120505 GCF_042718795.1 Streptomyces cyaneofuscatus | reverse complement strand
CCGTTGGTGTCGAGCTCGGTGCTGAACTCGCGGTAGCGGGTGTTCTGCGCCGGGATCTTGTACGGGGCGCAGAGGACGCCGCCGTTCTCCGGGACACCGGTGAAGACCTGGGTGGCGGTCCACGGCGTCGACGACGGCGGCATCTGGGAGGCGGCGAGGAAGGCGGGCTGGGCAGCGGCCTGCGCCGGGGCTGTCACGAGGGCCGCGAGGCCCAGTGCGGCAGCGGCTGCGGTGGCGAGTGCGGTGCGGAGCTTGTTCATGGTGATGGATCCCCCGTCGGGTCGTTCGTACGGTCAGTGCTCCACCAGCGTGGGGCCGGCGCCCGCCGGCCGCAACGATCACGCGCCCACCAGCCGTCCCGGAACCATTCCACCCCCGCTGACGTGCAAAGACGTGAACGATTGGGACGCGGGGTCGAGGGGGATGGAATGCCGAAGGACGCCGCCGTCCAGGAGTTCGCGGGGCATGGAGTGCGCTGAGTGCGCTCGTACGAAGGCCCGTCGGTCGGGGCGTGGACGGCGGCGGCAACGTGGTTGTCAGCTCCGGGGAACCGCAGCTGATGGCGCTGGCCCGGACTCCGGCTGACGCGTCCCGAGGGCGGTGGTCCGCTCAGCCCTGCGGCAGATCCCCAGCGGCATCCTCCAGATACCGGAGATCAGCGGAGTCGATACCTGAGATTTCGGAGACCTCTTCTACCGGCTCACCCTCACGGACCGCAGCCACCGCTTCAAGTTCTACATCTGCACGCGCTGCATCAGCGGCTGCCTCGGCGGTGCGCTGACGTTGAGCAGCCAACTCGACGGAAGAAATCTTGTCCATGTGCCTTATGTTTCCACAAATGTGAGCCGGTCATGAACGGAGAGGCATCCGCAACGAGTCCGCGTCTGACAGCGACTTGGACGGCTCGTGACGAGCTCGACACCGACGAGCACCGCGGCGCGGTGCTCGGCCTGGTCCAGGGGCTCGGCGGCCGACTGCGTAAGAGCGGCGATTTGGCCCAGGAGCTCGCCCTCACGTCAACCACGTTTGACCGCACCCGGACCACCTGCAGCCACAACCTCGCCGAACCGACCGGCCACTCCCCGCTCCGGCTGCCGCCGTTCGCCCAGGTGGCGAGGGCCCGCCGGTCGGCGAGGTGCATGGGCAACTGCGTGGCCAGGGGCGCGCGGCGGGTGGACAGCGTCACATCGTCGATGACGAAGCTCGTCTGGTACGCGCGGTCCTCGGTGGCCGAGAACTGGAGTGCGCCGGTGCGGCCCGCGAAGGTTGCGATGGGAGGCAGCCGCCGCTCGCGCCGACGGTCCAGGGCAAGGTCGTCGACCCGGTGTGGCCGCCGGCGGGCTTGACCGCGTTCCTGGTGGTCCAGTCCACCCCGTCGACGATTTCCTCGGTGGTCGCCGAGTTGAGTCGTTACTGTCCCTGACGGCGGTCGCACCCGCCATGAGCTCGCCGCCAACCGCCTCGGCCACGCCTTGGACGACCCGCGCACAGGAGACGAGTAGAGGCTGGGCGGCGTGGGCCCAACCGCCGGATGACCGCAGAATTTCCCGCATGTTACGCAATTGAGCGACAGGTGTACGCACAAGTCGGCGGCCCCGGAGGTGCCGCGCCTCAGCGGGGCGCTTTCGCGGTCGAGCCGCGTACCACCAGCTCCGGCTCGAACAGCAGCTCCCCGGGCGGCACCGCGCCGCCCTGGATGCCCGCGCAGAGCAGCTCCACGGCCGCCCGGCCCATGGCCTCGATGGGCTGGCGGATGGTGGTGAGCGGGGGTTCGGTGCAGTTCATGAAGGCCGAGTCGTCGAAGCCCACGACCGAGACGTCCGACGGCACTCCGAGGCCGCGCCTGCGGGCCGCCCGGACCGCGCCCAGCGCCAGCGGGTCACTGGCGCAGATGATGCCGGTGACCCCTCGCTCCAGCAGCCGGGAGGCGGCGGCCTGGCCGCCCTCCAGGGAGAACATCGACCGCTCGATGCCCTCCTCCGCCAACTGCCCCCCGGTGGCCTCGGCGACCGCACGGGCCGCCGCCAGTTTGCGGCGGGAGGGCACATGGTCGGACGGGCCGATCACCACGCCGATGCGCTCGTGGCCGAGGGAGGCCAGGTGGCGCCAGGCGCGCTCGATGGCGACGGCGTCGTCGCAGGAGACGCAGGGGAAGTCGAGGCCCTCTATCGGGGCGTTGATCAGCACGACGGGGATGCGCCGCTCGGCGAGCCGGTGGTAGTGCTCGTGCGCCTCGTCCGCCTGCGCGAAGAGGCCGCCGGCGAAGACCACCCCGGAGACCTGCTGCTGGAGCAGGAGGTCCACGTAGTCCGCCTCCGAGACGCCGCCCTTGGTCTGGGTGCAGAGCACCGGGGTGAGACCCTGCTGCGCGAGGGCGCCGCCGATGACCTCGGCGAAGGCCGGGAAGATGGGGTTCTGCAGTTCGGGCAGGACGAGGCCGACCAGCCGGGCCCGCTCACCGCGGAGCTGGGTGGGCCGCTCGTAGCCGAGGACGTCCAGCGCCGTGAGCACGGACTGCCGGGTGGCGCGGGACACCCCGGGCTTGCCGTTGAGCACCCGGCTCACCGTGGCCTCGCTGACCCCAACCTTCTTGGCAACCTGAGCAAGTCGTCGCGTCATGCCGCAAGGCTAACGTAAGCACTGCAAGTCTCAGACTTCTTGATGCAAGGAATGTACGCGGAAGGGGCACCTCCCGGCCAACGGGAGGTGCCCCTCAGCAACGATCCGTCATCTCCTCGCTACGGGTTGATGTTGATCTTGAAGGTGGAGGTGGTGTTCCTGATGTCCTGGGCGTTGTTGCTGAGCCGCAGACGGTTGAAGGTGACCTCGCCGACCGCCGGGCCCTGGCCCGCCTCCGGCATCTCGTTCGCCCAGAGCCCGAAGCCGGACTTGGCGTCGAAGGCGTCACCGCTCTTGCGCGCACCGGAGATCGAGACGTCGGTGAGCACGGTGTCCTTGATCGGGAACTGCGGCTGTCCGCCGACGTAGTTCGTCTGGAACATGATGCCGCTGTACGTCGGATCGACGATGTCCACGTTGGAGATCCGGATGCCCTGGAACACCTTGGAGGCGGAGAAGAGCCAGATCCCGGGGAAGGTCTGCGAGCCCCAGAAGTGGCCGCCGGACCGGACGATCGAGACGTTCTCGATCTTCGTCGGCTGGGTCCCGAAGCCGTTCATCGGGTAGCCGAAGTCCAGCGAGCTGACCGTGATCCCGGAGTAGACCAGGGTGTCGGCGATGTGGATGTTGCGGAAGGTGTTGTCGTAGCCGCCGTAGACGGCCACGCCTGCCGCGCGCCAGGTGAGGATCGAGGTCAGGTTCTCGTAGATGTTGTTCTTCATGTCCGCTCCCCCGGCGTCGATCGCCGAGAAGAGCGCGAAGCTGTCGTCACCGGTGGCGCGGGCCTCGTTGTTGGTGACGAGGTTGTCGGTGGACCCGTTGGTCATGTTGATGCCGTCGGCGAACATGTTGCGGATCCGGGAGTTCTTGATGGTGATGTTGTCGGTGTTGGCGCCCCAGTAGAGGCACACCATGTGCTCGTTCCAGATGTTGTCGATGACGATGTCCGACACGCCTGAGAAGTCGAACACCTTGCCCGGCCCGTCGATGCGGGAGGTGTAGTTGCCGAAGTAGGCGAAGTTCGCGAACGAGGAGCCCTTGGCACTGGCCTCGGCCCGGAAGCCGATGTCGGTGTTGTCCTGGGTGGTCGGGGCGTTGAACCGGGTGTACCAGGGCCCGGCGCCGACCACCTTGACGGCCTTGCCGTACACCTGGAACTTGCTCGCCGTGCTGTACTCACCCGGCGGGAGGTAGACGCCCGTCAAGGTGCCGGTGGTGTCCATGCGGACCTTGTCCAGGGCGTTCTGGACGTCCTGGTGGGTGAATCCGGCCGGCACGGTGTACGTGGCCGGGTTCGGGTTGGCGACCGGGGCGACCTGCTCCAGGCTGACGAAGTCGATCGCGTACCGGGAGGAGTTGGCGGCGTCCTTCTGGAGCCGGATCTTGGCTCCGGCCGGGACGGTCCTCCCCAGCATGACGTTGGCCTCGTCATAGATGTGGCGGGGCGCTCCGGCGCCCGGGGAGTTGCCGGGTGCGGCCTCGTTCCCGTACAGCCAGGCGTACTTGGACGTGAGGTCGATCGCCTTGAGGAAGGTGCCGTCGACGTAGACGTTCAGCGTGGAGTCGATGCCCCCGCCGCCCGCGGAGTCGGGGATGGAGAACCGGGTGACCAGGGTGTTGGTGGACTTCCTGGTGGTGAACTCCACGTAGTTGCCGTTGTTGTCGAGGGTGACGGCCTTGCGTCCCGACGCCTCGCCCGCGATGTCGCCGACGGTCCTGTTGGGGCCGACGACCTGGGCGCCGCCGCCCGTGGTGCCGTCCTCCGCCTCGTACATGTCGTACGGCATGTTGGCGCCGCGTCCGACGAAGAGGGACTCGGTGGAGGTGTTGTTCTCGCGCTTGACCGGCAGCTCGTTGGCGTCGGCCGCCAGGACCGTGCGCAGGGTGTACGAGCCGTTGGCGGCGGGCCAGGTGCCGAGGGTGACGGGGGCGGTGGTGGCGCCCGCCGCGATGACCCCGGTGTGCGCGCCGGTGAAGGTCTTCACCGTGGCACCCTGGGAGTTGAGCAGCGTGAGCGTGATGCCGTGGCTGCCGGCGGCGGAGGCGATGGTGCCCTGGTTCTTGATGGCGACGGAGAAGGTGACGGTGTTGCCCGCCGCCGGGGCGGAGGGCGAGGTGGTGACGGAGCTCGCGACCAGGTCGGAGCTGGAGACCGGCTGCACGACCAGCGGGGAGGCGGCCGTGTAGGTGTTGTTGGTCTCGTTCTGCTCGATGACCTCGTTGTCAGGGTCCGCGACCGCGCTCAGGACGTAACTGCCCGCGCCCCGGGCGCCGATGGCCGCGCTGACCTGGGTGGAGGCACCGGCGGCCAGGGCGCCGACGTTACCGGTGGCGACCTTGGAGCCGCCGAGCCGGAACTCGACCTTGCTCGCCGGGGCGGCGAGCGCGCCCGCGTTGCGGACGGTGGCGGTCAGCGTGATGGTGTCGGACTCCACCGGGGTGGCGGGCGAGGCGGTGATGCCGGTGACCTGGAGGTCGGGGTTGGCCGCCGCGGCGCCCAGCACCTGGAACTCGGCGACCTGGCCGGCGCCGGAGCCGCTGTTGGCGGTGAACTTGAGCTGGACGTCGGCGACGCGCGCGGAGACCGGGATGGTCACCGTGTTGCCGCTCGCCGGACTGAAGGCGTAATCCTTGGCCGCGACCAGGGAGTTGAGGGACGAGGAGCTCTGCTCACGGCCCAGGACCTCGATGCGCTGGGTGCGCGGGCCCCAACTGCTGTCCGGGTTCAGCTTGACGACGACGCTCTGGGTGTCGGCGTTGGAGCCGAGCTGGACGGTGAGCGTGTTCGGGTAACTGCCGCCCCCGCCCTCCCAGTAGGTGGCGGTGCTGTTGTCGTTGGCGTTGGCGGCGACGAAGGTGTGCACCACCGAGGAGGCCGTGATCGGCTTGTTGACCGCGAGGTTGGAGGCGGTGCCCGTGGAGCCGTTGCGGGTCACGGTGTTGCTGTCGGTGGAGACGTTGCCCGCCGCGTCCTTGGCCCGGACGACGTAGCTGACCGTGGTGGTGGCCGGCTGGGTGTCGGTGTACGTCAGGACGTTGCCCGCGACACTGCCGCGCAGCACGTTGTTGGCGTAGACGTCGTAGCCGGTGACGCCCTTGTTGTCGGTGGACGCCTGCCAGGTGAGCCGGATCTGGCCGGTCGCCGGTTCGGTGAACGCCAGGGCGCCGGGGGCGGTGGGGGCCTGGGTGTCGCCCGTGTCGCCGGAGCGGGTGACGGTGTTGCTGTTGGGCGAGACGTTGCCCGCCGCGTCCTTGGCGCGCACGTAGTACGACACGGTCTGCCCGGCCGGGCGGGTGTCGGTGTACGTGGTGGCGTTGCCCGCGACGGAGGTCAGCAGGGTGTTGTTGGCGTAGACGTCGTAGCCGGTGACGCCGGTGTTGTCCGTGGAGGCCTTCCAGGTCAGCCGGATCTGGCCGGTGGCGGGCTCGGTGAACGCCAGGTCGGCCGGTGCGGTCGGGGCCTGGGTGTCGCCGGTCGCGGGGCCGTAGACCTCCAGCTCGGCCAACTGTGCCGAAGGACTTGCCGAGTTGGCGGTGACCAGGACGCGGACGTACCGGGTGGTCGTGGGATCGAAGGAGATCGTCGTCGACTGCCCGCCCGCCGCGTCGAAGCGGTAGTCCTTGGAGGCGGTGAGGTCGGTGAACTCCGTTCCGTTGGCGCTGGCTTGGAGCTTCAGCGTCTGGCTGCGCGCCGCCCAGCCGTCGGGGAGGCGCAGGACGACCCGGTCCACCCGGACCGACGATCCGAGGTCGGCCTCGATCCACTGCGGGAGGTCGTTCTCGCGGCTGGCCCAGTAGCTGGCCCGGTTGCCGTCGTTGGCGTTGGCGGCGACGTAACTGCCGTTGCTGCTGCTGGCTTTGAGGGTCTTCCCGGCGGCGAGATTGCCCGATGAGGCGGCTGCCGCCCGGACCTCCAGCTCGGAGAGCTGGGCGGCCTGCCAGCCGGTGTTGGCGGTGATGTGGACCCGGACGAAACGGGTCAGCGTGGCCGGGAAGGTCACCTTCACCGCGTTGGCGGAGCCCGGGCTGAAGGAGTAGGCCGCCGAGCTCTTCAGCGTGGCGAAGCTGGTGCCGTCGGCGCTGCCCTGGAGGGAGAGGGTCTGCGAGCGGCTCTCCCAGGACGGCGGGAGCTTCAGCGTCACCTCGTCGACCCTGGCGGGCGAGCCGAGGTCGGTCTGGACCCACTGGGGCAGGTTGCCCCCCGCGCTCTCCCAGTACGTCGAGGCGTTGCCGTCGGTGATGTTGGGTGCGGGGTACTCGGCATGTGCGCTACTGGCCGCCGCGGCCCGGCCCGCGGCGAGGTTGGGGCCGTCGGCCGCCGAGGCGGTGAGCGTCGGCACGCCGATCATCAGAAGACTGGTCGCGACAACAGCGGATATCGCCCGCCATCTCCAGCGTTGGGCTCTCATAGCTCCCCGATCTTCGGCCTCGGCGCAGGACGCGTCGAGGGCGCGGCTCTGGATCCGTAGTCAGGAAACACGCGATTCTGCACGCACTACGGCTCAGTTTTGCGTTGTGCGGTCAGAGAGTTGCAGAGAAATGAGAGACCGTCCACTGTTCCGGCAACAGCCGGAGACAGCGGAGGCCGGTGAGCGGAAGGCGTGTCGCCCGCCGCTCACCGGCCCTGCCTGGCGGTGTGTCAGAGGCCGCCGGTGTACAGCAGCAGATTCGGCGAGCCCTGGCCGAGGCCGGAGAGGACGTCCGGGGTGGCGGTGTCGGTCAGCAGGCTCGTGACGGCGGCGGGCGTGGCCGACGGGTTGCCCTGCTTGTGGAGGGCGGCGACGCCCGCGACGTGCGGGCTGGCCATGGAGGTGCCGTTCAGGGAGACGGTGCCGCCGCCGAGCTTCGCGGAGGCGATGTCGGCGCCGGGGGCGTAGAGCGAGACGCACGAGCCCCAGTTGCTGAACGCGGTCTCCCGGTCCTGGCGGTCGCTCGCGCCCACCGTGACCACACCGTCGGCCGCGGCCGGGGAGACGTCACAGGCGTCCTGGTCCTCGTTGCCCGCCGCCACCACGGGCAGCACGCCCGCGTCCGCGACGGCTTCGACCGCCGCGTCGACGGCACGGGAACGGGCCCCGCCGAGCGAGGCGTTCAGGACCGCCGGGGTGGAGCCGGCCGCCGCGTCCTTGGCCACCCAGTCGAACCCGGCGATGATCCCGGCCCAGGTGCCGCGCCCCTGGCAGTTCAGGACCCGCACGCTGACCAGGGACGCGCCCTTCGCCACCCCGGAGACCGAGCCGCCGACGGTCCCGGCGACATGGGTGCCGTGGCCGTTGCAGTCCTGCCCGTCACGCCCGTCCCCGACCGAGTCGTAGCCGCTGACGACCCGGCTGCCGAACTCGGCGTGCCCGGCCTCGATCCCGGTGTCGACGACGTACACCTTCACGCCCTCACCCGTGGCGGTGGTGGTGAAGGTGTCGTCCAGCGGCAGGGCGCGCTGGTCGATGCGGTCGGTGCCCCAGGTGGCCGCGGGGGCCCGGAGGAGGCCGCCCGCGCGGGGCGTCTCCACGGCCACTTCGGCGTTCTCCTCGACGGCGAGCACGCCGGGGACGGCCCGGACGGCCTCCAGCTCGGTGGCGGTGAGCGTGACGGCGAACCCGTGCAGGACATTCCCGTACGTGAACAACGGGCGGAGCCCGAACTCCTTCAGGACGGTGTCCGGAGAGAGTTCGGGCTCCAGGGTGACGATGTACTGCCCGGGGACGGCCCGGGCGGACCGCTCCACCGGGACCCCTTCCGGTCCGGTGTCGGCGGCGGCCGGGGTGGTGGTGCCGATCAGCGGGGCGATCAGCAGCAGGGCTGCCGGGGCCCATCGGGCGCGCAGGCGCATGCAGGTCTCCTTGGGTGGGATCACGTCCGCGGTGCTGATGTGCGGCCGCGAAGCGCGAATACCCGGTCCTTCGTCCCCGCCCGTACGGCGCCTTAACACGGGTTCAGCCGGACAGCGCAACGCCCGTCGTCAGCTCCAGGTCGGCCAGTTCCCGGTCGGGGTCGGCCCCGGCGTCGTGGTGCGCCCAGCTTCCGACCGCCACCTCGGCGGTGATGCCGGGCCCGAATCCGGCGATCAGGCCCTGTGCGGACTCGGCCGCGCCGCCGTCGTCGAAGAGTCGGGCGAGCGCGTCGAAGACGACGGAGCTGGCGATGTTGCCGCGTTCGGTGAGGGTGGCCCGGCTGTAGCGGAACATCTCCATCGGCAGATCGAGGAAGTGGCAGAGGTCGTCCAGGATGCGCGGGCCGCCGGCGTGGACGATGAAGAAGTCCATGGCGGGCACAGACCAGCCGTGCAGGTCGACCAGGTCCTTCAGGACCGGCGCGAGCATCTCCATGGTGCCGGGCACCCGCTTGTCCAGCAGGAAGTGGAATCCGGTGTCGCGGACGGCGTAGGAGATCCAGTCCTCGGTGTCGGGCACCAGGTGGGAGCCGTTGCGCTCCAGCTTCATGCCGGTGCCGCCCTGCCCCCGGACGACGGCGGCGGAGATGGCGTCCCCGAACAGGCCGTTGGAGAGCAGCGATCCGACGCCGATGTCGGTGGGCTGGTAGCAGAGCGAGCAGAACTCGCAGGAGACGATGAGGACGTTGGAGTCGGGGTAGGCACGGCAGAAGTCGTGCGCCCGGTTGATCGCCGCGCCGCCGGCCGCGCAGCCGAGCTGGGCGATGGGCAGCTGTCTGGTCCCGGGTCTGAACCCCATGGTGTTGATGAGCCAGGCGGTCAGCGAGGGCATCATGAAGCCCGTGCAGGAGACGTAGACGATGAGGTCGATGTCGTCCGGTTCGGTCCCGGCGTTGGCGAGGGCCTGCCGCACCACTTCGGGGACCCGGGTCTTGGCCTCGGCCTCGTACACCTGGTTGCGGCGCTCGAAGCCGGGGTGCTTGAGGGTCTCCTCGATCGGCTGGACCAGGTGCCGGGTCTGGACTCCGGTGTTCCGGATGAGCCTCAGGACGAGGTCGCGCTGGGGGTGCCCGTGGTGGGTCTCCCGGGCCAGCTCCAGGGTCTGCTGCATCGTGATGACGTGTTCGGGCACAGCGATGGCCGGTCGGCACAGGGTCGCCATGGGTTCTCCTCGTATCTGGGAGCGGAGGCTCTCGTCACCAGGTGACGGGCAGAGCCAGTGGGTAACGCCAGATGGACGTCGTGTTCCACCGGATCTCCTCGGGCTCCGCATCGAGACGCAGGGCCGGGAAGCGGGCCAGGAGCGTGGCGAAGGCCACCTCCAGTTCCATGGTGGCGAGCGGTGCGCCCAGGCAGTGGTGGGCGCCCCAGCCGAACGTCATGTGCGGGATGGACGGCCGGTCGGGGTCCAGCTCGTCGGGGCGGTCGAACTTGGCGGGGTCGCGGTTGGCCGTCAGGTACGACACGTGGACCACGTCTCCCGCCTTGATCGCGACCCCGCCGAGCTCCACGTCCTCCAGGGCGATGCGGGGGATCCCGACGCCCTTGCGGAAGGGGATGTACCGCAGCAGCTCCTCCAGCGTGCGGGGCAGCCGCTCCGGTTCCGCCTGGAGCGTCTTCAGCAACTGGGGCCGGGTGAGCAGGGTGTAGGCGATGTTGCCGAGCTGGTACGTCGTGGTGTCCTGGCCGGTGATGAGCAGGACCATCGCCATGACGGCGAGTTCCTTGTCGTCGAGGAGTTCGTCGCCGTCGCGGGCGGTGGCCAGGGTGCTGATGAGGTCCTCGCCCGGGGAGCGGCGGCGCTCGGCGGTCAGCTCGGTGAAGTAGCCGCGGAGTTCGGCCTTGGCCCGTACCGCGTCCTCCTTGCCCGCCGCGCCGACGTTCATCATCGTCATGGCGTGGGCGCGCAGCCAGGGGCGGTCGGCCTCGGGGATGTCGAGCGCCTCGCAGATGGTGATCAGCGGCAGCGGCGCGGCGATCCGGGCGAAGAAGTCGGCGGGTGAGCCCTCGTCCTCCATCCCGTCCAGCAGCCGGTCCACGACCCGCTGGGTGCCCTCGCGCATCTGCTCGACGCGGCGCGGGGTGAAGCTCTTGGCCACCAGGCTGCGCAGCCGGCTGCTGGCGGGCGGGTCCGTGAGGTTGATGGACTCGGCCTGGACGATCGGTTCCGGGGTCATCCGGGGGAAGTCCCGGCCGAGTACGGCACCGCGGCTGAAGCGCCGGTCGGTGGTGACCGTCCGGACGTCCTCGTAGCGGGTGACGAGCCATGCCTCGCCCTCTCCGTACGCCATACGGATGCGGGAGACGGGCTCCTCGGTGAGCAGTTCCTTGAGCTGGGGGTCGAACTCCAGTTGCTGTGCGAAGTCGAAGGGACAGCTCCGTACGGTTTCCTTGTCCTGCACCGAGGTGTTCTGGTCCTCGTCGTGCACCGAGGCGTGTCGGACCGAGGTGTTCTCCACCGAGGTTCTCCCAATGGCCGGTTCGGGGTGTTCAGGGCGTCCCGGCCCACGGCTCGGGAACAGACCTCCCCTGTGTCCCCCGCCGCGCCGGGAAACATGTCACTCACCCTCCGCAGTCAGCCGATCAGGGGGGCGCACGCCCCGGCGCTGAGCCGCCCGGCCCAAGCGACCCGCCATGCCCGGGGAAACCGTGCTGAGCTGGCCCTCCGCGCGGTAGGGCCGAGAAGCCGGAGCGGACCACCAAGATTCCGCAAGGAGAACGGCCATGACGGAAAGTGACCACCGCCGGGATGCGCGTCCCGGCCGACGTGTTTTCGTACGGGGAGCCGCGAGTGTCGTCGGGGCCGTGGGGCTGACCGGCACGCCGGCGGTGGGGGCTGCGTCCGGCGCCCCGGCGGCCGGCAGCGACGAAGGGCGGGTGCCGTTCCACGGGGCGCACCAGGCGGGCATCCTCACCCGGCAGCAGCGGTTCGGCGGCTTCGCCGCCTTCGACGTGCTCGCGCGCGACCGGGCAGGGCTGGCGGCGCTCCTGAAGAAGCTGACCGTACGGTGCCGCGTCCTGACGGCCGGGGTCACCCCGCTGGACCCGGACGTGGCGGCGGTGCGGGGACCGGAGGACCAGCTGACCATCACCGTCGGGGTGGGTGCCTCGCTGTTCGACGGGCGGTACGGGCTGGCGGGGGCGCGGCCGCCCGGGCTCGTCCCGATGCCGGAGTTCCCCGGGGACCGGCTCGAACCGGGCAGCAGTCACGGCGATCTCTCGGTGCAGGTCTGCGCTCAGAACCCGGACGCCGTCCTCCATGTCGTACGGGATCTGGCGCGGGAGACCGCGGGGCTGCTCCGGACGCGGTGGCGGGCCGACGGGTTCCTGAACCCGCCGCGACCGGAGGGCTCCCCGCGGTCGTTCGTCGGCTTCAAGGACGGCACCGCGCACCCGGACACGTCATCCGCGCGGGAGATGGACCGGCTGATCTGGGTCGGGGCGGAGGCGCCGGGGTGGGCGCGCGGCGGGAGCTACCAGGTGCTGCGCACCATCCGGTTGCGGGCCGAGGCGTGGGACCGGGTCCCGCTCGGCGAGCAGGAGCGGATCTTCGGCCGCCGCAAGTCGACCGGGGCGCCGCTCGACGGACGTAAGGAGAGCGACCTGCCGGACTACGGGCGGGACCCGGAGGGCCGGGTCACCCCGCTGGACTCGCACATCCGCCGGGCCAATCCGCGGACCCCCGGGAGCGAGGACTCGGTGCTGCTGCGCCGGAGCTACAACATCGACCGGGGCCTCGCTCCGGACGGCACGCTCGATGTGGGGCTGGTCTTCTGCTGCTACCAGCGGGACATCGCCCGGCAGTTCGCGACCGTGCAGAAGCGGCTGGAGGGCGAGCGGTTCGCCGACTTCAGCACCACGACGGGCGGCGGCTACTTCCTCACGCTGCCGGGGGTGACCGGCTCCTCGGACTGGTACGGCTCCGCGCTGCTCGGCTCCTGAGGGCCCGGCCTCTCCCGCACGTGGTGGCGGCCGATCGGGAGCATCAGGGGCCGGCCGGAGACGGGGTCCTCGATGACGCGGCTCTCCAGGCCGAAGACCGCGCGGACGGTCTCCTCGGTGAGCACATCGGCCGGGGAGCCGGCGGCGTGCAGCGTGCCGTCGGCGAGGGCGATGAGGTGGTCGGCGTACCGGGCGGCGAGGTTGAGGTCGTGGAGGACCATCACGATGGTGGTGCCGCGTGAGCGGTTGAGGTCGGTCAGCAGGTCGAGGACCTCGATCTGGTGACTGGCGTCGAGGAACGTGGTGGGCTCGTCGAGCAGGAGCAGGTCGGTCTGCTGGGCCAGCGCCATGGCGATCCAGACGCGCTGGCGCTGGCCGCCGGAGAGTTCGTCGACCGCGCGGTCGGCGAGCGGTTCGGTGGCGGTCGCCTCCAGGGCCGAGGCGACGGCGGCGTCGTCCTTCTCGTTCCAGCGGGAGAACATGGACTGGTGCGGGTGGCGGCCCCGGCCCACGAGGTCGGAGACGGTGATGCCCTCGGGCGCCACCGGGGACTGCGGGAGCAGGCCGAGCGTGCGGGCCAGTTCCTTGGCGGGGAGGCGGTGCACCTCCTTGCCGTCGAGGACGACCCGGCCTTCGCGGGGTGCGAGGAGGCGGGACATCGAACGCAGCAGGGTCGACTTGCCGCAGGCGTTGGCGCCGACGATGACGGTGATCGCGCCGGGCGGTACGACCAGGTCGAGGGAGGAGACGACCGTACGGTCGCCGTAGCCGAGGGTGAGGTCTTCGGCGGTCAGTTGGTGGTCGGTGGTCATAGCGAGCCTCCCGCCCGGTTGGTGCGGATGATCAGGTAGACGAGGTAGGGGGCGCCGAGGACGCCGGTGACGACGCCCACCGGGTAGCGCTCGCCGAAGGCGAACTGGCCGGTGAAGTCGGCGACGAGGACGAGCAGCGAGCCGACGAGCCCGGCGGGCACCAGCAGGGAGCCGCCCGCGCCGACGATCCGGGCGGCGATGGGGCCGGAGAGGAACGCGACGAAGGCGATGGGTCCGGCGGCCGCCGTGGCGAAGGCGATGAGCCCGACGGCGGCCACGATCACGGTGATCCGGGTGCGTTCGACCCGTACGCCGAGGGCGGAGGCGGTGTCGTCGCCGAGCTGCATCGCGGAGAGGCTGCGGGCCTGGCCGAGGAGGAGCGGGGTGAGGACGGCGGCCGCGGCGAGGGCGGGGAGGACCTGGTCCCAGGTGGCGCCGTTGAGGCTGCCGGTCAGCCAGCGCATCGCCTCCTGGAGGTCCCATTCGGCGGCCTGGGACAGGACGTAGGAGGTGATGCTGTCGAGCATGGCGGAGATGCCGATACCGATGAGGATGAGCCGGGTGCCGACGACCCCGCCCCGGAACGCCAGGGAGTAGACGAGCAGGGCGACGCCGAGTCCGGCGGCGATGGCGAGGACGGAGACCTGCACCTCGCCGAGGGAGAGCGTGACGATGGCGATGGCCGCGGCGGCGCTCGCCCCGGAGCTGATGCCGATGATGTCGGGGCTGGCGAGGGGGTTGCGGAGCATCGTCTGGAAGGTGACACCGGCCAGGCCGAAGCTGAATCCGGCGACCAGGGCGAGGACCGCGCGCGGCAGCCGGAGCCGGCCGACGGTAAAGGAGGCTCCCGGCACCTGCTCGCCGATGATGACCCGCCACACGTCGCCGGGCGGGTAGAACGTCCGGCCCGCCATCAGGGTCACGGCGAACGCGGCGACGACGAGGACGGCCAGGACCAGGATCACCAGGCGCCTGCGGGAGGCGCCCCGGATACGGCGGCGGGTGGCGGCCGCGACGGACGCGGGCGACGCCTCCTGGGGGGCCGGCCGGGTGAGGGCGGGGGCGCTCACAGGGCACGCACCTTCTGTCGGCGGACGATGTAGATGAAGAAGGGGGCGCCGATCAGCGCGGTGACGATGCCCACGTCGATCTCCGCCGGGCGCGCGACGATCCGCCCGGCCACGTCGGCAGCGGTGAGCAGGACCGCGCCGAGCAGCGCCGAGAGCGGCAGCAGCCAGCGGTGGTCGACGCCGACGAGCAGCCGGCAGGTGTGCGGGACGACGAGGCCGACGAAGCCGATGGGTCCGGCCACGGCGGTCGCGGCTCCGCACAGCAGTACGGCGCCGAGCGCGGCCACCGCCCGGGCGACGGCGACACGTTCACCGAGTCCGGCCGCCAACTCATCGCCCAGGGCAAGAGAGTTGAGGGCCCGCGCGGAGAGGAGACAGACGGCGAAGCCGACCGCCAGGAACGGCGCCACCTGTCCGATGCGCTCGAAGGAGGCGCCACCGACGCCACCGATCTGCCAGAGCTTGAAGGATCCGGCGATGTCGTTACGGGGCAGGATGACGGCGCTGACGAGCGAGGCGAAGGCGGCCGAGGTGGCGGCCCCGGCGAGTGCCAGCTTGAGCGGCGTGGCCCCTCCCCTGCCGAGCGTCCCCACGGTGTACACGAACAGGGCGGAGAGGGCGGCGCCCGCGATGGCGACCCAGATGTAGCCGGTCGGCGAGGAGAGCCCGAAGAACGCGACGGCCGTGACGACGGCGAGCGAGGCGCCCATGTTGACGCCGAGGATGCCGGGGTCGGCCAGCGGGTTGCGGGTGACGCCCTGCATCACCCCGCCGGCGAGGCCCAGCGCCGCGCCGATGACGACCGCGAGGACCGTACGGGGGATCCGCTTGGTGGCCGCCGCCTGCCCGAGGGTCTCCTCGGCGCCGCCGAGCGCCGCCTGGACGTCGGCCCACGGCACATCGCGCGAGCCGAAGGCGACCGACGCCACCATGACGGCGGCCAGCACGAGGACGGCGGCGAGGAGCCAGAGCGTGCGGACGCCCGCCGGACGCCGGGCCATGGTGGCGTCCGGCGGGCGCCGGTCGGTGGAAGCGGTCACTTGACCTTGTCCGCGGCCTTGGCGAGGGCGGCCGCGTAGTCGTCCAGCACGTAACTGATCGACAGGGGCGTCGGGTTGGCGGCGGTGGCCAGCGGCGAGCTGCCGGGCAGGAGGTAGGTGGAGCCGCGCTTGACGGCGGGGATCTTGGAGAGCAGCGGGTCCTTGCCGATGGTCTTCAGCAGCTCGCCCGTGTCGTCCCCGTACCCGGTGATGATGTCGACGTCGTCGAACGCGTCGATCTGCTCGGCGCTCTTGGTGAGGGCGAACTTCTTCGTGCCCTCGGACGCCTTGGCGATGCTGCCCGGCGTGGTCATGCCCAGGTCCTTGAAGAACTGGGTCCGGGTGTCGTGTTCGGTGTAGAAGCCGATCTCGCTGACGTCGTTGGGGTCGACGTGCGTCATGAACATCGCCGACTTGCCCTTGAGCTGCGGGTACTTGGCGGCGGTCTTCGCTATGTCGCCGTCGAGCTTCGTGATCAGCTTCTCGCCCTCGTCGGCGCGGCCGATCGCCTTGCTGTTGGTACGGATGATCTCGCGCCACGGGGTGGCCCAGGCGGCGTCCGGGTACGCGACGACGGGGGCGATCTCGCTGAGGGTCTCGTAGTCCTTCTTGGTCAGTCCGGAGTACGCGGCCAGGATGACGTCGGGCTTCGTGTCCGCCACGGCCTCGAAGTCGATCCCGTCGGTCTCGTCGAACAGCACCGGCGTCTTGGCCTTGAGCTCCTTCAGCCGCTCCTCGACCCAGGGCAGCACCCCGTCGCCGTCGTCGTCGCCGAAGTTGGCGGAGGCCATGCCGACGGGCACGACACCGAGCGCCAGGGGCACCTCGTGGTTGGCCCAGTTGACCGTGGCGACGCGCTTCGGCTCGGCGGGGATGGTGGTCGTGCCGAGCGCGTGCTCGACCTTCAGCGGGAAGCCGCCGGCGGCGTTCCCCTCGCCCTTCTTGTTCTCGGCGTCGCCGCTCCCGTTCCCGCCGCAGGCGGCGACGGAGACGAGTGCGGCTGCCACGGCGAGCAGGCGGAGGCGGTGTGAGGACATGGGTGAGTACCCGGCTTTCCGGAGGGTCGGGGTGCCGCTTCCCGCACGTCCGGGCAGGGGCCGCCGTCGTGGGAGGGGTGCACTGCGGAGGCAGAGCGGCTTAGGTAAGGCTTGCCTTCACACTTTATGAGAGGAGGTGCGGGTGTCGCAATCAACTGTTTGAGACAGTCTCCGTAGCGATAGGGACATACGTCGTCGGCGGGGCGGCGGCGCATGAGGCGCTTGACCCTTACGTGACGTCAGGCCGCATAGTCGGTGCCGTGGAAGAACACTGGACCGTGGGACGCGTCGCCGAGCTGGCCGGCGTGAGCGTCCGCACGCTGCATCACTATGACGAGACCGGGCTGGTCCGGCCGTCCGCGCGGACCGCCGCCGGGTACCGGGCCTATGCGGCGGGCGACGTGGAACGGCTGCGTGAGGTGCTGGCCTATCGGCGGCCGGGCTTCGGACTGCGGGAGATCGCGGAGCTGGTCGACGACCCGTCGGCCGACGCGGTCGCGCACCTGCACCGGCTGCGCGGCCTGCTGCTGGAGCGGCGTGACCGCGCCGACGCGATGGTGACGGCCATCGACAGGGAACTCACGACACGGGCGAAGGGGCTCAAGGTGACACCGGAGGAGCAGTTGGACCTGCTCGGCGCACGGCTGTACGACACGATCGGGGACGCCTACACCGCGACCCGGCGGACGGATCCCCGGATCGCCGCGCAGATCTGGGACGCGCTCGGGGACGCGCGGACGGTGCTGAACGTCGGGGCCGGCACCGGCTCCTACGAGCCTGCCGACCGCGAGGTGACCGCGGTGGAGCCGTCGGCGGTCATGCGGGGGCAGCGGCCTCCCGGCTCGGCGCCGTGCGTCGCCGCCGCCGCGGAGAGCCTGCCGTTCCCGGACCGGTCCTTCGATGTCGCGATGGCCGTCTCCACCGTCCACCACTGGGGGGACCCGATCGCGGGGCTGCGCGAGATGCGGCGGGTGGCCCGCCGCGTGGTGGTGCTCACCTTCGACACGGACGAGCCCGGCTGGCAGGACCGGTTCTGGCTCACCCGCGACTATCTGCCCGAGTTCACCGGCGTCCTCGCGGAGTTCCCCTCGCTCGCCCGGATGGCCGACGCGATCGGCGCCCGCGCCGAGCCGGTGCCCGTCCCGTGGGACTGCGCGGACGGCCTGTTCGAGGCGTACTGGCGGCGGCCGGGGGCCTACCTGGAGGAGCGTGTGCGCCGTGCGATGTCGGTGTGGTCGAGGGTCGGACCGGAGGCGGAGGGGCGTGCGGTGCGCAGCCTCGGCGACGACCTCGCCTCCGGCCGGTGGGCCGAACGCAACGGCGACCTGGCCGCCCTCGACGCGGCGGATCTCGGCCTCCGCCTGCTCAGGGCGTGAAACTTCAGCACGTGAATCCGCCCGGAGTTCATGTCCTGCGCGAACTCAGGACGTGAACTCCGGCCGGAACGTCCCCGGGGTCAGCCCGGTGGTCCGCCGGAAGGCCACGCCGAACGCGCTCGCGGAGCGGTAGCCGACCTGTTCGGCCACCGACTCGACGTCCCAGCCCCGGGTGAGCAGGCCGATCGCGTGCTGCGCGCGGACCGCCGCGACCCAGCGGCCGAAGCTCGTGCCCGTCTCGGCGGTGAAGGCACGCGTGACCGTACGGGTGCTGACCCCCAGCTCGGACGACCAGTCCGCCAGCGTCCGCTGGTCGCCCGGATCCTCGCGGACCGCGTCCGCGACGGGGCGCAGGAGGGCGGAGGTGGGGACCTGGACGAGCAGCTCGCGGGGCGACGGCGCGAGGACGTCGAGCACGAGCGCCTCGGTCGCGGCCCGGGAGGAGGGGGCGAGGCCGGGTTCGCCGAGCCGTTCCAGCAGGAGGCGCAGCAAGGGGGTGATCTCGACGGCGACCGGGGTGTCGGAGATCGACGACGTCGTACGGAAGCCGAAGAAGCTGGCCCGGAACCAGGTCCCCGCCGTCGCCGATCCGGAGTGCAGGGTCCCGGCCGGCATCCACAGGCCGAGGGCGGGGGTGATCGTCCAGATGCGTTCGCCGACCACCGCCGATGAGGCGCCCCGCCCGTTCCAGAGCAGTTCGTGGAAGGGGTGGGAGTGCGCGTCCCAGAGGGTGTCGTGGGAGACGACCTCGTCGTACCCCTTGATGACGAAGGGGGTGTCGACCGCACCGGGCGCATGCGCGGGCAGCGACCGGGTCTCCCTGGTCGTGGACGGTCCGGCCTCCCCGGCGGTGGGCATCACTCGCATCCACCCAGCCTAGAAGGTGTACGCGGGGCCGGGTTCCCCGCTCCCCCGGTACGACGCGGTGGCCCACGGCCCGTACCGGGGCGCGCGGGGCCACTGCGCCTCGTCGTCTGCCTCAACTCGACGTTTACGACGGGGTGGTTACGTCCTTCAGGTGAAGGAGGTACGGCTTTCGCCGTGCCCGCCGCCCTGCGGTCGGACAGTGAGTGGGCCGACCGGGCTCCGGTCGGCGGGACCGTACGGCGAAAGGTGACGGATTCATGACCACTGAGGCCACCCGGCGGGTCGCGCTCGTCTTCTCCCTGTTCGATGCCAACGCCAACGGGGTCCTGGAGGCCGACGACTTCGACCTCATGGCCGACCGCGTCGTACGCGAGGCGCACGCCTCGGACCAGGCGGCGAAGGACGCGATGCGGGGAGCGTTCCGGCGGTACTGGACGACCCTGCTCACCGAGCTGGACGAGAACGGCGACGGCGAGATCAGCTTCGAGGAGTTCACCGCCTGTGTGCTGTCGCCGGAGCGGTTCGACGCGACGATCGCCGTGTTCGCGGAGGCGCTGGCCGCGCTCGGCGACCCGGACGGCGACGGTCTGATCGAGCGCCCCCTGTTCATGGCGCTGATGACGGCGATCGGGTTCGAGCCCGCCAACATCGACGCGCTCTTCGACGCGTTCGAGCCGACCGACGGGGACCGGATCCGGGTGGAGACGTGGGTCGCCGGGATCAAGGACTACTACGCCCCCGGCAAGGCCGGCATCCCCGGCGACCACCTGGTCGTCGGCACGCCCGTCTGACCCGGCCGGCCTCCGATGGACCGTGGACGCCTCCGCCTGCCGGGCAAGGGGCGTCCACACCTTGTGGCTGCTCAGCCCGTCAGCAGGTCCGGATTGCCCGCCAGTGCGGCCAGGCGGCCCTGCGGGTCCGGGACGAGGCGGCGTTCGGTCAGGTCGAGGACGCC
This sequence comes from Streptomyces cyaneofuscatus, assembly GCF_042718795.1. Taxonomy (GTDB): domain Bacteria; phylum Actinomycetota; class Actinomycetes; order Streptomycetales; family Streptomycetaceae; genus Streptomyces; species Streptomyces cyaneofuscatus_A. The sequence continues at coordinate 100,897 of NZ_JBHXOX010000031.1, read as the reverse complement.
GGCCACTCCGGTGATCTCGGCGGCCACCGTGCCGTCCTCCTTGATGACCTCCTGAGCCAGGGTGAACGTCTTCCCCGCGCCGTAGTCGAAGCGGCAGGTGACCCGTACCTTCTCGCCACCCCGCAGCTCGCGGCGGTACTTCACGGTGACCTCGAGCTGCACCGGGCCGATGCCGTCGGCCAGCAGCTTCTCCTGGGGGAGCCCGGCGGCGCGTAGCAGCTCCCAGCGGGCGTGCTCCGCGTACTGGAGGTAGACGGCCTGGTTCAGGTGGCCCTGGGTGTCGAGCTCGTAGCCGCGCACGGTCACATCGACGGAGAAGGTCATGACCGTGCGAACGCCCACGCCCGGTGATCCATTCCGGTGAGCCGGTCCTGCCGCACCCCTGGCCCGGCACCTCCAGCGGCTCGACGAGATCCGGCGCGCGGTGCCCGGCCTCCAGATGGGCCGGTACTCCACGGAGGGCATCAGCGGCTCCATGGCGTACAAGCGGCGCTCCACCGACGCGGCGAGCGGCACCGACAGCTTCGCCCTGGTGGCGGTCTCCGGGAGTGCCACGTACACCGGCATCCCGAACGGCACGTACAAGGACGCCGTGACGGGTGACACCAAGGTGGTGAGCGGGCACGCTCGCGGTCCCGGCGCGCGGGCAGGGGAACCTGCGCATGTACGTCCTGGACCTCGGCGGGAAGAACGCCGCGCCCGGGAAGATCGGCACGGCGGGCCCGTACCTCACGTAGCGGCCTCAACCGGCGACCCGCCGCACCGTGCGCAGCAGGTACTCCTTGCGGTGCAGCGGGTCGTGGTCGGTGCGCGGCCGCTCCGGGACCGGGCCGGTCACCGGGCGGTGGCCGTCGAACGCGGACTCCAGCATTCCTTCGCCTCGCGTCAGCCCCGGGAGGAGCTGCTGGAGTTCGTGGACCCGGGCCGCCGGGATGCCGCCCTCCAGGGTGCAGAGCGCACCGCGCATCTCGGGCGGACCCGGCTCCGCACGCAGCCGGGTGAGGACCGGGACCAGGGCACCGAAGGTGTTGGTGGGCAGCTCCAGACGGAAGCGGTGCATCGGCTCGTACACCCGCGTCCCGGCCCTCCGCAGCGCGTCCATCAGCACCAGCGGTGTCAGACTCCGGAAATCGCCCGCCGTGCTCGACATGCTTTTGTCGAACGTGCCGTGGGAATGGCTCTGCCGGGGCCAGTAGCCCGAATGCGTCTGGGTGACGACACAATCCGTCACCTGCCAGCCGTGGATTCCCTGGGTGAGCGTGGAAAGGACGGTCTCCTCGACCGCACGCATCAAGGAATAGGGCATGGAGCCGAGTTCCACTTCGCGGCGGAATTCCACTCCGCTGCCGTACGGGGCCGGGTCGACCCGCAGGCCGACGGTGGCGAGGAAGGGGTTGGGGTCCGTGTCGATGATCTCGACGGCCTCCCCCGTACCGGCCGGCCGTTCCCGGCAGATCGTGGTGGTCGCGCGGAAGGTGACGTCGACCCCGAACTCGTCGGCCAGGGTCGCCTGGATGACCTCCTTCTGCACCTCCCCGTAGAGCGAGAGGGACACCTCCTGGCGGAGGTCGTCGCGGCGGACGGCGATCAGCGGGTCCTGTTCGGCGAGGCGGCCGAGGGCGACGTGCAGGGCGCCCCGGTCCTGCGGGCGCACGGGGACGACGACCGTCTCCAGGGTCGGCGGGGCGAAGTGGCGGCGCCCGGCCTCGGCCCGGGCCTCCCCCACGCTGTCGCCGATACGGATGCCGGCCAGCCCCTTCAGCCTGCCGATCCGGCCGGCGCGGACAGCGGAGACCGGCACTTCGCCGCCGTCCTCGAAGACGGTGACCGCCGAGACCTTGTCCTCGCCCTCCCGGCCGTCCGGGCTGCGGAAGCGCAGCACCTCGCGGGCGCGCACGGTGCCTTCGACCATGCGGACGTACGCGGTCCGCTCGCCGTTCGCGGTCCGGTCGACCTTGAACACCGTGCCCCGGGCCGGCGCCTGAGCGTTCCCCGTGGCGGCGGGCAGCAGGCCGGTGATGCCGTCGGCCAGGGCGTCGATGCCCGCACCGGTGGCAGCGGATCCGAAGAAGACCGGGTGGACGCGGCACCGGGCGGTCTGTTCGGCCAGAGCTGCCAGGAGCGGGGCGTGGGTGAGGGCCGCCGGGTCGTCGACGTACGCGGTCAGCAGCTCGTCGTCGTGGCGGGTGAGCAGATCGGTGAGCGCGCCGGGGAAGCCGGGGTCGGCCCCGGTGAACGGCGTGGTGGTCGCGGACCGGGTGCCGAGGTGCTGGGCGGAACCCATCGCCACGATGTCCGGGGAGAGCCGTTCGGTGATGCTCGTCAGCAGCGAGCTGTACCGGGCGCCGGGGCGGTCGGTCTTGTTGACGAACAGCAGGGTCGGGATGCGCAGCCGGCGCAGGGTGCGCAGGAGTACGCGGGTCTGGGCCTGGACGCCCTCCACCGCGGAGACGACGAGGACGGCCCCGTCGAGGACGCCGAGGACCCGCTCCACCTCGGCGATGAAGTCCGGGTGGCCGGGGGTGTCGATCAGGTTGACCGTGGTGGCGCCGAGGGTGAAGGAGACGACGGCCGACTTGATGGTGATGCCGCGCCGGCGCTCCAGGGCGAGGGAGTCGGTCTGTGTGCTGCCGGCATCGACGCTGCCGATGGTGTCGATGACGCCGGCGGTGTGGAGGAGCCGCTCGGTCAGGCTTGTCTTACCGGCGTCGACATGCGCCAGAATTCCCAGGTTCAACGTGTGCAAGAAGCTTCATGTCCTTGAGAGAAAGGTCAGTTTCTGTCGGGAGGAACACGAAAGCTCGGCGCATGGTCAGAAAACTCCTGGGTCGTTCCGGTGGCTTGCGGGGAGTAGATCAGGGGGTGGTGGAGGGCCGCAACTTGTTTCTTACGCGCCCAGGTGCGGAAAGCGCCATTCGGTGCGGCTGCGCAGGGTTTCGCCGGGGCGCAGCACCGTGCTCGGGTGGGCGGGGCGGTTGGGTGAGTCGGGCAGGTGCTGGGTCTCCAGGCAGAGAGATCCGTGGCGCTGGTGGCGGCGGCCGGTGCCGTCGGTGAACGCGCCGTCGAGCTGGTTGGCGGTGTAGACCTGGACCCCCGGCTCGGTGGTCCACAGCTCCAGGGTGCGCCGGTCGTCGGGGGCGGTGAGGCGGGCGGCGCGGCGGAGGGTTCCGGGGGCGGGGTCGCGGAGCACCCAGCAGTGGTCGAAGCCTCCGGCCAGGGCGAGTTGGGGGTGGGGCCGGGAGAGGGCGCTCCGGAGCGGCTGCGGGGTGGTGAGGTCGAACGGGGTGCCGGTCACCGGGGCCGGAGGGCCTTCCGGGATGGAGGTGGCGTCGACGGGGAGGTAGTGGTCGGCGTCGACCTGGAGGGTGTGGCCGAGGATGTCGTCGGCGCCGAGGTTGAGGTAGGCGTGGTTGGTGAGGTTGACGACGGTGGGCCGGTCGGTGACGGCCGTGTACTCCAGGACGAGCGTGCCGGTGGTGTCCAGGGTGTAGGTGGCGGTGACGCCGAGCGCGCCGGGGAAGCCCATGTCGCCGTCGGGGCTGTGCAGGGTGAGCCGGAGGACCGCCTCGGTGTCGGTACGGTCCGCGGCCGCCTCCCAGACCCTCGTGTGGAAGCCGTCCGGGCCGCCGTGCAGGGCGTGGCCCCGGTCGTTGGCGGGGATGTGGTGCGTGGTGCCGTCGAGGGTGAAGCGGCCGTGGGCGATGCGGTTGGCGTACCGGCCGACGATGGCCCCGAAGTAGGGGTTCTTGTCGGTGTAGTCGTCGAGGGTGGGCAGCGAGCGGACGACCGGGCCCGGGGTGCCGGCGGTGTCCGGCACGGTGAGGCTGTGCAGGACACCGCCGTAGGTGAGGATCTCGGCCCGTACCCCGGTGCCCGATTCGAGGGTCCAGAGGTCGGTCTCGCCCTGCCCGGGGGCGTGGCCGAACGGTTTGCGGTGCACGGTGGGCATGAGGAGTCCTTGGGGGGTGCGGACGACATCTGGCGGGATTGGCGGGGCGCGGTCGGTGGGCTTGGAGGGGCGCGGTCGGTGGGACTGGAGGGGCGCGGTCGGAGGGATGGGCGGGGCGCGGTCAGAGGGGCGGGCGGGGCGCGGTGGATTCGCGGACGACGAGGCGGTAGCCGGGGCGGGGGCGCCGGGGTTCGGCGACCGGGGTTCCGGCGAGGCGTTCGACGAGGCTGTCGACGGCGAGCCGGGCGATGGCCGCCTTGTCCGGCGCGATGGTGGTCAGAGTGGTGGTCCCGTACCGGCTCTCCTCGATGTCGTCGAAGCCGACGACGGCGATGTCGCCCGGGATGGTGAGGCCGCGCTCGGTGATGGTGCGCATGGCGCCGATGGCGATCATGTCGTTGTACGCGAACACGGCGTCGGGTTGCTCGCCCCGGTCGAGGAGCGAGGCCATGGCGGCGGCGCCGTCCTCCCTCCCGTACCCGTCGGTGACGACGACGAGGGACTCGTCGGGGGTGATGCCGGAGGCGGCCAGCTCCTCGCGCCAGCCGCGCAGCCGCAGGTGGGCGGGCTGGCGTTCACGGCCGGTACGGGAGCCGAGGAAGGCGATCCGGCGGTGGCCGAGGGCGATGAGGTGGGCGACGGCCTCGCGGGCGGCGGCCACGTTGTCGATGGCGATGTGGTCGTACGGCGCCTCGTACTCCCGCTCCCCCAGCAGCACCAGCGGTGCCGTCTCCGTCCGGGCCATCAGGTCCTCGGTCTCCAGGTGGATCGGGCTGAGGATGAGCCCGTCGATGACATGGGACCGGAACCCCTGGCTGACCAGCAGCTCCTTCTCGCGCAGGCCGCCGGTGTGGTCGACCAGGACCGTGTAGTCGTGCCGGGCGGCGGCGTCGACGACCTCACCGGCCAGCTCCGCGAAGTACGGGTTGCCGAACTCGGGCACGGCCAGCGCGATGATGCCGGTGCGGCCCTTGCGCAGATGGCGGGCGGTGAGGTTGGGCCGGTAACCCAGCTCGTCGATGGCCTCCTGCACCTTGGCACGCATCTTCGGGGTGACGTGCTGGTAGTTGTTGACCACGTTCGACACGGTCTTGATGGACACGCCCGCCCGCTGAGCCACGTCCTTGAGGCTGACGCCCACGGCACTCCTTGTTACTCGGTTCGACTCGTCGCTGACCCGGTCCGTACGGTCCCGTCCGGTTCAGGTGGTTCTCCGGCTGCGCGCGAGGTAACGCTGCGCCACCACGACAACGATAAGGAAGCCGCCGCTGACCACCGACTGGTACGAGGAGTTGAGCGAGCCGATCTGGTTGATGAGGTTCTGGATCACGGCGAGCAGCAGGACGCCCCAGAGGGTGCCGCTGATCGATCCGGCGCCGCCGATGAGGAGGGTGCCGCCGATGACGACGGCGGAGATCGCGTCCAGCTCCATGCCGACGCCGACGATGGTGACGCCGGAGGAGAGGCGGGCGGCGTTGAGTGCTCCGGCGAGTCCGGCGAGCAGTCCGCTGAGCGTGTAGACGAGGATCTTCGTACGGGCGACGGGGAGGCCCATCAGCGTGGCCGCGTCGCTGCTGCCGCCGACGGCGAACAGGGTCTGCCCGAACGAGGTGCGCTGGAGCAGCAGTCCGCCGGCCCCGAAGAGGACGAGGGCGATGAGGATCGGATAGCCGAAGCCCCAGACGCTGCCCTGGCCGAGTTCGGCGAAGGCGGAGTCCTTGGGGACGAGGTAGGTGGTGGCGCCCTCGTCGGTGAAGGCGAGCAGGATGCCCCGCGCCGCGAGGAGTGAGGCGAGCGTGACGATGAAGGGTGCCATGTTCGCGCGGGCGATCAGGAGGCCGTTGACCAGCCCGATCGCGGAGCAGACCACGAGCGGGACGAGCAGGGCGGCGAGGAAGCCCCACTGCGAGGCCCAGGCGGCGAGGACTCCCCCTAGGGCGAAGACGGAGCCGACGGAGAGGTCGATGCCGCCGGTGATGATGACCAGGGTCATGCCGAGGGCGACGATCGCGAGGAACGAGGCCTGGACGGTTACGCCCCGGGCGTTGTCGACGCTGGCGAAGGTCGGGTAGACGAACGAGGCGATGAGGATCACGGTCAGCAGGACCGCGAGGACGCCCTGGCGCTGGACGAGTTCGCCGACCCGGGCGCCGGTGGAGCGCTCGGGGCGCGGTTCGGGGCGCGAGGGTGCGTTCTTGAGCGGCGCCGGCACCTGGGGGGCCGGGGCGGCGGAGGTGGAGTTCTTCATCGGGACCGACGCTCCCGGGCGACGTAGACGGCGGCGATGATGATGGCCGCCTGGGCGATCTGTGCGGTGGAGTCGGGCAGGTCGTGCTTGACGAGGGTGGCGCGCAGCAACTGCATCAGCAGGGCGCCCGCGACGGTGCCGAGCACTCGGATGGAGCCGCCGTTGAGCGGGGTTCCGCCGACGACGACGGCCGTGATGGCGGAGAGCTCCATGAGGGTGCCGAGCGAGGACGGGTCGCTGGCGGTGAGCCGGGCGGTGGCGAGGATCCCGGCGAGCGCGGCCATCGTGCCGCAGAGGATGTAGACGCCGATCAGGACGCGCTTGACGGGCAGTCCGGACAGGGCGGCGGCGGGGCGGTTGCCGCCGATGGCGACGATCTGGCGGCCGAAGGTGGTGCGCTGCACGAGGAACGCGACGGCCAGGGCGAGCACGCCCGCGATGAGCACGACGAGCGGGATGCCGAGGAAGGAGCCGGTGCCGAGCGCGAGGATGTCCGGGTTGACGATCTGCTTGAGCTGGCCGTCCGCCATCACCAGCGCGAGTCCTCGGCCGCCGACGAACAGGGCGAGGGTCGCCACGATGGGTTGCAGCCCGACGAGCGAGACGAGCGTCCCGTTGATGGCGCCGACGAGCGCTCCGGCCAGCAGCGCGATCAGGAGCGCGGGGACCAGACCGTAACCGAGGTAGAGCGGGAGCAGGGCGGCGGCGAGCGCCATGGTGGAGCCGACGGAGAGGTCGATGCCCTCGGTGCCGATGACCAGGGCCATGCCGAGCGCGACGATCACGATGGGGGCGACCTGGACGAGCTGGGTGCGCAGGTTGTCGGCGGTCAGGAAGTGCTCGGTGAACAGGGCGTTGAAGAGCAGGACGACGGCGACGGCCGCGTACACGCCGTACTCCTGGTACCAGGCGGGGTCGCGCAGCCGGGCCAGGGGCTTCGCGGGGCGTGGCAGGGTGGCCTGGGTGGTCATCGGGGGTCCTCCTGGCCGGCCGCCGGGGCCTTCCGGCCGGTGTCGGGCGTGTGATGCGGGTGGTGCGTGTGGTCCGGGAGCACGGTGTCGGGCGTGTGGTCGGCGGAACTGTCCTTCGCCGGTACGGCGCCGGGTGTGTGGTCGGCGAGCACTGCGAGGAGGCGGCTCTCCTCCACCTCGTCGCCGGCGAGTTCACCCGCGACCGCGCCGCCGCGCAGGACGACGATGCGGTCCGCGCCCTCGATCAGCTCCTCGATGTCGGAGGAGATCAGCAGGACGGCGAGGCCTTCGCGGGCGAGGTCGTCGATGAGGCTCTGCACCTCGGCCTTGGCGCCGACGTCGATGCCCCGGGTGGGCTCGTCCAGGAGCAGCACCTTGGGTTCCAGGCAGAGCCAGCGGGCGAGCAGCACCTTCTGCTGGTTGCCGCCGGAGAGTTCGCCGACCTTCTGCTCGGGGCTGGAGGCCTTGATGCGCAGCCGCTCCATGAAGATGTCGACGATCCGGTCCTGCTTGTCGCGGGAGACGATCCCGGCCCGGGAGAGCCGGGGCATCGCGGCGAGCACGATGTTCTCGCGTACGGAGAGCTGCGGGATGATCCCCTCCGCCTTGCGGTCCTCGGGCAGCATGCTGATGCCCGCGCGGATCGCGGCGGCCGGGGTGGGACGGCCGATGCGCTCGCCGTCGACGGTGATCTCGCCGCCGTCCAGGGACAGCGCGCCGGTCAGCGCCTTGGCGGTCTCGCTGCGGCCGGAGCCCAGCAGCCCGCCGAGTCCCAGCACCTCACCCCCGTACAACTGGAGGGAGATGTCGTGCAGTTGGTGGCGCCGGTCGAGACCGGTGGCGGTGAGGACGGGGGTACGGTCCACCTCGTGGCCGGTGGCGTCGAAGCTGGTGAGGCCCTCGCGGCGGACCTCGGCCAGGTCGCGGCCGAGCATCATCGACACGAGCCGCATCCGGTCCAGGTCGGCGAGGTCGCCGGTGTGGATGTGGCGGCCGTCGCGCAGCACGGTGACCCGGTCGCAGATGCGGTAGAGCTCGTCCATGCGGTGGCTGACGTAGAGGACGGCGATGCCCTGGCCGCGCAGGTTCTCGATCACCCGGAAGAGGGTCTCGACCTCGCGGGGCTCCAGGGACGAGGTGGGTTCGTCCATGATGACGACCTGCGCCTGAACGGAGACGGCGCGGGCGAGGGCCACCATCTGCTGGGTGCCGATGCCGAGGGTGTGCAGGGGGCGCTTGGGATCGACGCGGACGCCGAAGCCGTCGAGGAGTTCGGTCGTCTCGCGGTTCATCCGGCCGAAGTCGATGAGGCCGAAACGGTTCTTCGGCTCGCGGCCCAGGAAGATGTTGCGCGCCACGCTCATCAGCGGGACGAGGTTGACCTCCTGGTAGATGGTGGAGATCCCGGCCTGCTGCGCCTCGGAGGGCCGGGAGAAACTGACGGGCGCGCCCGCCACCCGTACCTCGCCGTCGTCGCTCCGGTAGACGCCGGTCAGCACCTTGATGAGGGTGGACTTGCCGGCCCCGTTCTCGCCGACGAGCGCGTGGGTCTCGCCGGCGCGCAGCGAGAAGGAGACATCGTCCAGGGCGACGACGCCGGGGAACCGCTTGCTGACCGAGCGGGCTTCGAGCACGGCGTCCGCGACGGCGGTCTCCGCGTGCTGGGGTGTCGCTTCGGTGGGTGCCATGGATCCTGGCCTTCCGGTGTTACTTCCGGTGTTACGGGAGGCCGGGGAGGGCGGCCTTCCGGTGGTACGGGAACGGGGCCGGGCCGCCGTGCGTGCGCGGGGCACAGCACGGCGGCCGGCCGTCCGGTCGGGGTCAGTAGGCTCCGCCGAGCGAGTCCTTGGCGTTGGCCTCGTCGTACTCCCGGTCGGTGATGATCACGTTCTCCGGGATCTCCTCACCGGCGTAGAACTTCTGCGCGGTGGCGAAGGCGAGCGGGCCGAAGCGCGGGTTGGACTCGATAACCGCGTTGTACTCGCCGTCGACCAGGGCCTGGACGGCGTTGCGGGTGCCGTCGACCGAGACGATCTTGACGTCCTTGCCGGGCTTCTTCCCGGCGGCCTTGATCGCGGTGAGGGCGCCGAGACCCATCTCGTCGTTCTCCGCGTAGACGGCGGTGATGTCGGGCTTGGACTGGATGAGCTGCTCCATGACCTGCTGGCCCTTGTCGCGGGCGAACTCGCCGGTCTGCTGGGCGACGATCTCCAGGCCGGGCGCCTGCGCCTTGACCTGGTCGACGAAGCCCTTGGTCCGGTCGGTGGTGACGTTGTTGCCGGAGGCGCCGAGCAGGATCGCCACCTTGCCCTTGCCGCCGGTGACCTTGATCATCGCGTCGGCGGCGCGCTTGCCCTGCTCCACGAAGTCGGAGCCGAGGAAGGCCACGTAGTCCTTGCAGGCGGTGGAGTTGACCTTGCGGTCGATGGTGAGGACGGGCACCTTCTTGGCCGCCGCCGCCTTCAACGCGGGCTCCAGGCCGTCGGAGTTGAGCGGTGCGACGATGAGGAACTGGGCGCCCTGCGACAGCATGTCCTGGATGTCGCTGATCTGCTTGGACAGCTGGGACTGGGCGTTGGTGGTGAGGAGCTTCTTGACGCCGATCTTCTTCGCCTCGTCCTTGATGGACTGGGTCTCGGCGATACGGAAGGGGTTGGCCTCCTTCTCCGACTGGGAGAAGCCGACCACGGCGTTCTTCAGGTCCAGCTTCGGCGCGCCGTAGGTCTCCAGCGAGCAGCCCGAACCGGAGGTGGAATCGGGGGACTTGGCTTCCTGGGCACCCTGGCTGCTGTCGCCGCCCGCGGTGTTCGAGGTCTCCGACTTGGCACAGCCGGCGGCGGCCAGCGTGGCGGTGGCGGCGAGGAGGCAGGCCACGGCGAGGGTACGGGGTCGACGCTGGATCATCATGCGCGGAACGCTCCTTGGCGGGTTTGACGGCACGCGTGTCGGCGCGCGGCCGGGCAGGGCGGGACAAGGCATCGGCCGCTCGGCGGCTGATGCCCCTGCACTCCTCGCGGCCCTGCTCCGACGTGCGGAAACAGCGGCCGCGAGAGCCTGCTCGGGCTGTCGGCGGCTCGGTTTACAACGTTATATATGCGGTCCGGCGCGGGCGGCAAGAGCAGGGTCGATGCGTTTCCAAAATGTGTCGGCGGCCGGATGGGGTGCGCGTGCGCACGGCGGACCGCCGTACGGCAACGACTCCTGCGCACCCCCTGGACAGCCGCCCGGCGCCGTGCTGTCATACCGCCGGACGCCACATTTCCAACGTTGGAAGAACGGAGCCGTTCGCCGGGATGCCCGCGCGACGGCGCTCTTCGGCATGTGCCCGACCGGCCGCCCCGCCGCTCCCCCCGGCCGGGCGGCCTCCGCACCAGGCCCCACGCACCAGCACCAGCCCCCGCACCAGGCTCGCGCACCACGACCTGCACCAGCCCCGCGCACCCGCACCACGCCCTGCACCAGCCCCGCGCACCCGCACCGCGCGCGGCCACCACCCCCACCGAGCCGGCCGGCAGCTCAGGCGGTCCCCGGCTCAGAGCAGGAGCCGTACCGATGCCCCTGAACCGCAGGCAGCTCATCACCACCGCCGTGGCCACCGCCGTCGCCACCGGCGCGTCGAGCCGGTGGGCGACCGCCGCGACGCCCCACCGCCACCGGGTGGCGGCCGCACCCGGCGGCCACTACTCCCCCAACGCCGCGCCGCTGCGCCCCACCGCCTTCCTCAAGCTGCCGCCGGGCAAGGTGAAGGCACGCGGCTGGCTGGCCGGTCAGTTGAAGCTCCAACGGGAAGGACTGTGCGGCCGGTACGAGGAGTTCTCGCACTTCCTGGACTTCACGGCGACCGGCTGGGTCCGCCCCGACCGTGGCGGCTGGGAGGAAGTCCCGTACTGGCTGCGCGGATACGCCGACCTCGCGATCGTCACCGGGGACGCGCCCGCGCTGGCCACCACCCGCCGCTGGATGGACGCGATCCTCGCCACCGGGCAGAGCGACGGCTTCTTCGGCCCGAAGGCGCTGCGGACGTCACTCAACGGCGGCCCGGACTTCTGGCCGTTCCTGCCGCTGATCCAGGCCCTGCGCTCCTGGCAGGAGTACAGCGGAGACACCCGGATCATCCCGTTCCTCAGCCGCTTCTTCCGCTACATGAACGCCCAGGGCCCCGGCGCCTTCAACACCAGTTGGATCGCCCTGCGTTGGGGCGACGGCCTGAACAGCGCCATGTGGCTGTACAACCGCACCGGCGACGCGTTCCTCATGGACCTGGTCGACAAGATCCATCGGTACGGGGCGAACTGGGGCGACAACCTGGTCAACCCGCACAACGTCAACATCGCCCAGGGCTTCCGCGAACCGGCCCAGTTCGCGCTGCGCAGCGGCTCGGCCACCGACACCCGTAACACCTACGGCACGTACGCGAAGGCCATGGACGCCTACGGCCAGTTCCCCGGCGGCGGGTTCGCCGGGGACGAGAACGCCCGGCCCGGCCACGGCGACCCCCGCCAGGGGTTCGAGACCTGCGGGATCGTCGAGTTCATGGCGAGCCACCAGTTGCTCACCCGGATCACCGGGGACCCGCTGTGGGCGGACCGGTGCGAGGAGCTGGCGTTCAACTCGCTCCCGGCGTCGCTGGATCCATCGGGCAGGGCGGTCCACTACATCACCTGTGCCAACAGCGTGGACCTGGACGACGAACCCAAGCGCGACCGCCAGTTCCAGAACCCGTTCGCGATGCTGGCGTACCTGCCGGGCGTCGACCAGTACCGCTGCTGCCCGCACAACTACGGTATGGGCTGGCCGTACTTCACCGAGGAGCTGTGGCTCGCCACCCCCGACGGCGGGCTCGCGGCGGCGATGTACGCACCGAGCCAGGTGACGGCGAAGGTCGCCGACGGCACGGAGGTGACGTTCACCGAGGAGACCGGCTACCCGTTCACCGACACGGTCGAGCTCACTCTGACCTCCCCGAGGCCCTTGCGCTTCCCGCTCGTCCTGCGCGTCCCCGCCTGGTGCGCGGATCCCGACATCCGGGTCAACGGTCAACGGGTCACCGCCCCCGCCGGCCCGGCCTTCACTCGGATCGACCGGACCTGGGCGAGCGGCGACCGGGTCACCCTGCGCCTGCCGCAGCGCACCACCGTACGGACCTGGTCGGAGAACCACCGTTCCGTCAGCGTGGACCACGGGCCGCTGACGTACTCGCTCCGGATCGGTGAGCGGTACGAACGGATCGGCGGCAGCGATACGTTCCCGGAGTACGCGGTCCACGCCACGAGCCCCTGGAACTACGGCCTCGTCCTCGACCCCGCCCGCCCCACCGCCGACCTGCGCCACCGCTCGACGGGCCGCGCCCCCGGCGACAACCCGTTCACCCATGCCGGAAACCCGCTCACGATGACCGCCCGCGCTCGCCGCATCCCGGAGTGGACGGCGGACGACGAGCGCGTGGTCGCGCCGCTCCAGCCGAGCCCGGCTCGCTCCACCGAGCCGGTCGAGGAGGTCACCCTCATCCCGATGGGCGCGGCCCGGCTGCGGATCACGTCGTTCCCGACGGCCGTCCCGGAAGCGGAACCCTGGCTGGCGGACCGCTGGTACCGGTTCTCCAACCGGCACTCCGGCAAGGTGCTCGGCGTGGACGGCATGTCCACCGCCAACAGCGCCCACGTCGTCCAGTTCGGCGACACGGGGACGGCCGACCACCTCTGGCGGCTGGTCGCCAACGGCGACGGCTGGTACCGGATCCGCAACCGGCACTCCGGCAAGGTCCTGGGCGTCGACCTGATGTCCACCGCCAACAGCGCGCACGTCGTGCAGTTCGACGACAACGACACCGCCGACCACCTCTGGCAGCTCGTCCCGGACGGGGGCGGCTGGTACCGCGTCCGTAACCGGAACTCGGACAAGGTGCTCGGCGTGGACGGGATGTCCTTGGCCGACAGCGCCCATGTCGTCCAGTACGACGACAACGGAACGGCCGACCACCTGTGGCGGCTGCTCTGACGTCACCGCTCGCTCCTCCCCCGTACAACCGAGAAGGGAACCGAAAAACCATGCGCCCAGCACCCCGCACCTGGTGGCGGAGATTAACGGCCACCACCGGGCTCCTCGCCCTGGTGGCCACCGCCCTCGTCGGCGGCGGCACCGCACCGGCCGCCGCCGCGCCCGCCGCCTGGACGCCGAAGCCGGCGCCCATGACGACGCCGTGGACGAACCAGGTCCCGGTCGACAAACCGCTGCCGGAGTATCCGCGCCCGCAACTGACCCGCCCCGACTGGACGAACCTCAACGGCATCTGGGACTTCGCCGTCACCGGCCGCGACGCCGGGCAGCCCGCCGCCTTCCCCGAGCAGATCCGCGTCCCGTTCGTCGCCGAGTCCGCGCTCTCCGGCATCCAGCGCCGGATCACCGAGAACGACAAGCTCTGGTACAAGCGGACGTTCACCGTCCCCGCCAACTGGAACAACCGCCGGGTGAAGCTCCACTTCGGGGCCTCCGACTGGCAGACCACCGTCTGGGTCAACGGCACCCAGGTCGGCGCGCACAAGGGCGGCTTCGACTCGTTCGCGTACGACATCACGCCGCAGCTCAACGGCGGGACGAACACGGTCGTGGTCTCCGTCTACGACCCGAGCCAGACCGGCGGCCAGGCGGTCGGCAAGCAGCGCATCAACGACGTGAAGCCGCGCCCGGGCGGCGGGATCTTCTACACCGCGGCCTCCGGCATCTGGCAGACGGTCTGGCTGGAACCGGTCGCCGCCGCCCACATCACCCGTCTCGACATGACGCCGAACCTGGGCAACAGCACCCTGAGGGTGCGGGTCCAGACGGCTGGTGCGACGGGCCGGAGCGCCCGGATCACCGTGTCCAACGGCGGTACGGTGGTGGGCTCGGCGACCGGCGGGGTGGGCGGGGAAATCTCCGTACCCGTGCCGAATCCGCGGCTGTGGAGCCCCGAGGACCCCTTCCTGTACGACGTACGCGCCGACCTCCTCGACGGCTCGGCCGTCACCGACACCGTGGGCAGCTACACCGGTATGCGGTCCGTGGGGCTGGCCAAGGTCGACAACATCCTGCGGCCGGTGCTCAACGGGAAGTTCGTGTTCCAGACGGGCACGCTGGACCAGGGCTACTGGCCCGACGGCATCTACACCGCGCCGAGTGACGAGGCGCTGAGGTACGACCTCCAGGCCCACAAGGACCTCGGGTTCAACATGGTCCGCAAGCACATCAAGGTGGAGCCGCAGCGGTGGTTCTACTGGGCGGACCGGCTGGGGCTGCTGGTCTGGCAGGACATGCCGTCGATGGACACGGGCAAGGTCCCGGACGGGCCGGCGCGCACGCAGTGGGAGGCGGAGTACCGCAACATCATCGACCAGCACCGCAGCTCGCCGTCGGTGGTCATGTGGGTGAACCAGAACGAGGGCTGGGGCCAGTACGACCAGGCCCGCATCGCCGACGAGGTCAAGGCCCAGGACCCCTCGCGCCTCGTCAACAACATGAGCGGGGTCAACTGCTGCGGCTCGGTCGACGGCGGCAACGGTGACGTGGTCGACAACCACATCTACGTCGGCCCGGGGAACACGGCGCCGACCGCCACCAGGGCCGCTGTGTTGGGTGAGTTCGGTGGGCTGGGCTACAAGGTGCCTGGCCACGAGTGGTACCCGGGCGGCGGGTTCAGCTACGAGGACCAGCCGAGCATCGCAGCCCTCAACAACCGGTTCGTCGGTCTGCTTGACGCCATCCGGATCGGCCAACTCCCGGCCGGGCTCTCCGCGTCGGTCTACACGGAGATCACGGACGTCGAGAACGAGGTGAACGGACTGCTGACCTACGACCGCCAGGTCGTCAAGGTCGACACCGCCCGGGTGAAGGCCGCCAACCAGGCCCTCATCCAGGCGTCCCGCAACCCCGCTCCCCCGGTCACGCTGCCCGCCGGGCAGTACAAGTCGCTGCGGGTCACCACCCCCGGGCACACGACGAAGCACCTGCGCCACTACGACGCGCAGGCCTTCACCGAGGTGGTGAACAGCGGGAGCCCGGCCGTGCTGAAGGCGGACGCCACCTGGAAGATCGTCACCGGCCTCGCCAACAGCAACTGCTACTCCTTCGAGTCCCGGAACTACCCCGGCCAGTTCCTCCGCCACCGGGACTTCCGAGTCCACCGCGACGCGAACGACAACTCCGCGCTGTTCAAGGCGGATGCGACCTGGTGCGCGGTGGCCGGGAACGGCGGGGTGCGGTTCACCAGCGCCAACCTGCCGGGCAGCTATCTGCGCCACATCGGCTCGGAGGTGTGGCTGGCCACTCCGGGCGGCGGGCGGGCCTTCGACAGCCCGGCCCTGTTCACGGAGGACACGACGTGGGCGGTGGACGCTCCCTGGGCTCCGTGATTCCTGGGAGCCGATGAGCTCGGAGGCGATGAGCTCGGAGCCGCTGAGCTCGGAGCCGCTGAGCTCGGAGCCGCTGAGCGATGTCCGGCCGGTCCGGCCGGTCCGGCCGGTCCGGCAGCGATGGGAAACGCCCGTCGCTGCCGGGCCGGCCGCCGTCCGCGTGCTGCGGCCAAGGTCCCGTTCGGCGGGCCGCTCAGCCGCCGAGGATGAACCGCACCGCCCCCGAACCGTCGGTGCGGCGGCGTTCGATTATCCGGCGCGAGTCGTCCATGAAGCGGTAGGTGTACGCACGCCCGTCCGCCGTACAGCTGGTGTCCGACGCGGCTTCCAGCATGCCCGGTCCGGTGGAGATCTCGCCCGCCCGGTTACCCAGGTAGGCCGCCCGCCAGGTGCAGTGCCCGCCCTCGGTGGTCTCGGACAGTTCGACGGCGGGACCACCCGCTACCGGTTGGGCGAACGTGACCCTGCGCGTGTCGCCGGAACGCCAGATACCGATGAACTCGCCCGGGAGGCGCTGGGCGTCGCCCTCGGTCCTGGCCAGCGGCAGATACCCGGCCGGTCCCTGTACGGACAGGGGCCGCCCCTTGGCCGCCGAGCCCGCCCGCACCGTGAGGATCTCGGGCCAGGCACAGCCTGTCGCCGTAGCGTCCCCGTGGCTGCCGGAAGAGCTCAGCGCGATTTCCATGTCCGTGAGGACCAAGGTGTCATCGCCCACATGTTGTGCTCTGAACGCGGCTCCATGGCAGTAGCCGTCCTCCGTGGCCACGAAGAGCCGCGCCCGCCCTCTTGTGGACGGTCCGGAGAGGGTGAACTCCATGTGCAGTGCATACGGCAGCCGGGCGCCGTGCGTCTGCGGCAGGTACTGCCAGGTGCCTACGAAGGGGCTGGGGGCGTGCCGCGCGTCCGCCGTCGGCACCACCAGCAGCGACAGGACGACGGACGCCGTCACGACGCGCGCCCGCAGCGTCCGACGCCAAGGCGGTGCGGCGTCGGTCTCACGACGCGCCCCGTACAGGGGCGCCGGCCCGGGCCGGTAGCGGATCACCGGCGGTACGATCCCCGACTCGGGCAGGTCCAGCAGTTCGCGGCGAATCGCCACGCGGGCGGCCCCCGGCGGGGTCGGTGAGTCCGTCGGCAGAACGGCACCCGGTGGCGACGTCCGAGGAGATGAGGGCCGAGGCGATGAGGGCAGGGGTGATCCGGACAGGGGTGATCGGGGCAGAGGTGATCGGGGCAGAGGCGCGGAGGGGTGTCCGGTCTCCACCACCGCCATCACGGCCAATCGGCGCTCCTCCTCGATGAGTTGAGCGGCCGTCCGGTCCAGCCGGGTGAGCAGGTGCTGGGGCAGCCACGCCCCGGACGGCGCGTAGCGGGTGCGGTCGATCAGCTCCGCCACGGACGGCCGCTCCTGAGCCTCCTTGGCGAGGCAGTCCCGCGCGAGATCGACGAGGGCCTCCGGAACACCCTCCAGGTTGGGGTCCTCGTACGCGATGCGGAACAACAGGCTGTGCAGACCGGTGCCGTCGCCCCGGAAAGGCGACCGGCCGGTGGCCGCGTACACGAGCACGCAGCCCACCGAGAACACATCGCTGGCCGGCGACACCCGCTCGCCGCGCACCTGCTCGGGTGACATGAACTCGGGGGAACCGATCATGCTGCCCATGGGGGTGAGGGTGCTGCCCAGCGATCCGTCCTGGGTGCCGTCGAGGGCGTGGGCGATGCCGAAGTCGATGACGCGCGGGCCGTCGGTCGTCAGCAGGATGTTGGACGGCTTGAGGTCCCGGTGGACGAGTCCGGCCTTGTGGATGGCTGCGAGAGCGAGCCCCATCCGGTTGGCGAGCACATGGGCGGAGGCCGAGGGGAGCGGGCCGAAGTCGCCCTTCACCACATCCCGGAGCGTGGGGCCCGGTACGTACTCCGAGGCCAGCCAAGGGACTTCCGCGTCCACATCCGCGTCAAGCACCGAGGCGGTCCACCGGCCGCCCACCCGGCGGGCTGCCCGCACCTCGCGGGTGAACCTCCGCCGGAACTCGTCCTGCGCCGCGATCTCCCGCCGCACCAGCTTCACGGCGACGGTGTCGCCTCCGGGGGAACGGGCCAGATAGACCCGCCCCATCCCTCCTTCGCCGAGCCGCGCGAACAGCCGGTACGGGCCGATGCCGGAGGGATCCTCCGAGGTCAGTCCTTCCATGGCACGGATCCTCGCACGGTTGGTGCAACCGCCGTGACGTGTAGCGCATTTGGACGTCGACTCTGCGGGTGCCCGCCTGCGGGGCAGCGCGCGCCCGTCACGGCGGCTCGGTCCGCTCCCGGGTGCCGGGAGCGGACCGAGCCCGCCTCCCCGCTACGGCTTCCGGCTGCCGTACAGGGCGGTCACCTCATCGGCGGTCAGGGCCTTGTCGTACACCCCGACCTGGTCGACGGACCCGTTCCAGAAGTCGCCCTTCGCCCCGGCGTACTGGGCCCGGCCGACGGAGAGCGGGCCGGTGCTCACATCGGCGGGCCCGGCCTCGGTCGTGGCGGCGAGCTTCCCGTCGACGTACAGCTTCGCCTCGCCGCCCTGCCGGATGCCGACCAGGTGGTACCACTTCCCGGTCTCCGGCGTGATCTCCAGGCGGGCGCGCTTGCCGCCGGGGGTGGAGAAGGCGAACGCGCCCTGGCCGTACTGGAGATAGAAGGGGTTCTCGGTGCGCCGGCCGTCCTGGCTGACGACGGTGGCGTAATTGCCGGGCAGAGCGTCCAGCGAGGCCCACGCGGAGACGGTGTAGTCCTTCGTGGTGTCCACGACGGGACCGGCGCTCTGCGCGTACTGGCCTTCGCCGTTGAACTTCAGCGCCGAGCCCGTGACACCCGGCGCCCAGGACGCGTCGCCCTCCAGGGTGAGATGGGCCTTGTTGGGGCCGCTGTCGCGGGCCGTGGTGCCCTTGTTCTCGTCGAGAGACCAGGAGCCGCCGCCCTTCAGCTCGTCACGCTCACCGGCGTTGGCCCCGGCGGCGATGACCTGGCGGTTGATCTCCCGGACCTTCCTCGGGTCGACCTTGATCTCTCGGCGGTCGTACGTCCAGAGCCCGTTGAGCTCGTTCTCCAGGTCGCTGACCTGGGTGTAGACGGAGCCGGACAGCTCGGCGCCGGCGGCGGCGAGGTAGTACGTACGGGTGTTGTCGACGTACTTCGCCGTGAGAGCGGCCTTGTCCGCGACCCCGCTGTAGATGTTGGCGGGGGCGCCCGGCCACATGTGCCCCGGCGCCCGGAGCGTGAAGCCGCCGTGCTCGCCGTCCATCGCGGCGCGGCGGTCGTCCGGGAAGGCCGGGTCGTTGTTCACGTAGTCGTGGTGGTCGATGATCTCACCCTTGCCGGAATCGCCCTTGGACGCGCAGCAGTTGACTCCACTGTGCGCGTTGACCACACGGGACGGGTCCAGCGCCTTGACGTCCTCGGCGATCTTGCCGGTCTCTGTCCGGTCCCACTCGCCCCAGCCCTCGTTGAAGACGATCCAGCCGCTGATCGAGGGGTAGTTGTGGAACTGCTTCATCAACTCCTTGCCCTGGGTGAGGAAGGCGTTCTTGCCGGTGTCGTTGTCGATGTCGGCGTTGACGAAGTCCTGCCACACCAGCAGGCCGAGCCGGTCGGCGTGGTAGTACCAGCGCGGCGACTCCACCTTGATGTGCTTGCGTACGGCGTTGAAGCCGAGGTCCTTCTGCGCCTTCAGGTCGAAGGTGAGGGCCGCGTCGCTGGGCTGGGTGTAGAGCCCGTCGGGCCAGAAGCCCTGGTCGAGCATGGCGAGGGAGAAGAACGGCTTCCCGTTGAGGACGAGCTTCTGGTAGCCGCCGACCTTGTCCACCTTCAACTGGCGCATGCCGAAGTAGCTTTCGACGCTGTCCTTGGAACGGCCGTCGGTGAGCGAGACGTCGAGGTCGTACAGGTAGGGGTCGTCCGGCGACCAGAGGCGCGGGTTCTTGAGCTGGAGGCTCAGCTCGCGGTTGGCGGGTCCGGAGACCGTGCCGACCGCCTTGCCCTTGCGGTCACGGGCGACAGCGGTGATACGGGCGTCGCCGGATGCCTTCGCGGAGTTGACGGTGACGGCGAGGCGGCCGGTGTCGATGTCCGGAGTGGTGGTCAGGGAGTCGATGGCGGCGGGCGCGACCGGCTCCATCCACACGGTCTGCCAGATGCCGGAGGACGGGGTGTAGACGATGCCGCCGGGGTTGGTGGACTGCTTGCCCTTGGGCTGGTTCGGGCCGGTCTTGTCGGTGACCGCGACGACGATCTCCTGGGGACCGCTGCCCTTCAGCGCGTCGGTGATGTCGGCGCTGAACCCGGTGTAGCCGCCGGTGTGTTCGGCGACCTTGGTGCCGTTGACCCAGACGGTGGACCGGTAGTCGACGGCATCGAAGTTGAGCTTCAGCCGCTTGTCCTTGCCGGACCCGCCGGAGGCGCCGGACTTGCCTGTACCGACCGACCAGTTCTTCGGCACGGTGACGAGCTTACGGTAGAACATGTGGTCCTCGTCGCGCTCCAGACCGGAGAGCTGCGACTCGACCGGGAAGGGCACGATGATCCGCTCGCCGAGCTTCTTGCCGAAGACCGGCTTCTCACCTTCGGTGGCTCCGGCGAACTCCCACGGCCCGTTGAGGTTCTTCCACTGGTCGCGGACCTGCTGCGGCCGGGGGTACTCGGGCAGCGGGTGGTTCTTGTCCAGCTTGTCGCCCCAGGTGGTGGTGAGGCGGTGCGTGGAGAGGTTCTTCGCCGTGCGGCCGGTCTCCGGCACGGTCTCGGCACCCGACGTCAGCCCGCCCCTGCCGTCGTAGACGACCTTGACCCGCTGGTCCTTGAGGACGGGGGCGGCGAGATCGATGATCAGCGCCCGGGGGTCGTCCGAGGCGCGGGTCACCGACTTCACCGGCATCGGGGAGGTGTCGACCTCGATCTTGAGGTGGTCCTTCACCTTGCCGTAGTTGGCGACCCGGTCCTTGAAGGTGGCCTGGAGGCGCTTGCCGTTCTTGGCGATGCTCAGGGCGACCGGGTAGACCTCGAAGTCTGCCGGCGGGGTGAAGGCGGACTCGGGGACGATCTGCTTCTTGATCGTGTCGCTCTGCCAGCGCAGGAACATGCTGGCGCCGCCGACGTCCTGGAACATCTCCAGCTTGAAGTCGTGCTTCTCGCCGGCCTTCAGGGTGATCGGCGCGCTGTGCTGCTCCTTGTCCCAGTCGGGCTCCCAGTGGTCGATGACAACGTTGCCGTCGAGGAAGAGCCGGAAGCCGTTGTCGCCGATGGCGGAGAAGGTGTACGAACCCGTCTCGGGCGCTTCGAGCTGCCCGGTCCAGCGGGCGGTGGTGTGCTCGGTCCGGCCTGTGGCCGACTCGAAGGTCCCGGTGAGGCCGGGGAAGTTGATCTCGGGGTCCAGCGATGTCGCGCCGAGCTCCGCGAAGTCCCGGGCGCCCGGGGCGGACATGCTGAAGTACTCGCCCTTCAGCCCGCGCACATCGGTGACCGGGTCGTCGGCCGTGAAGGTGGTGGCGGAGGCCGGCGCCAGGGCGGCGGGTGCGGCGGCGGCCGTCGGGACCAGGGTGGCACCGACCGGAATGAGAAGCGCGGCGGCGCAGGTGAGGGCCCTGAACAGGGCACGGGGGCGCGGGTGTTGTCGTCTCAAGGCGTCGTCCTCGTCGAAGAGCCGGGAGTACCTCGAACCACTGAGGCACTGCACATAGTCGAACATTGAGCCACAACACCAAACACTGCACAACGGTCGTGCACGGAGAATTTTCAACGATAGAAACGTGCGGTACGGCACGCCCCGCGAACCCGCCCCTCCGGCGAACCCCTGCTCCAGGAAGGCCGACGCGGTTACTCCAGGAAGGGCGACGCGGTCGCCACGAACCGGCCGGGGTCATCCATCCACGGGTAGTGCCCCGCTCCCGGCTGCTCGACGAGCGTGGCGCGGGGGAACAGCCCCGCACATTCCGCCACCGCACCAGGCGGGCTGTTCAGGTCGAACTCGCCGGCGAGCAGCAGCACGGGACTCCCGAAGGCGCCAAGCGCCGCACGGGTGGCCTCGGGATCGAAGGCCCCTTCGGCCGCGAAGTGGGCGTCGGCTTCGCCGTTGACCGGCCGCCCGGCGGCGTGGTGGAGGCGGGCCCCGGCGTCCAGGCGGCCGCAGAAGAAGGGCGCGATGGCCTCCCAGTCACCGCCGGTGCCCTCGTTGATCGCCTCCAGCGCGGCGAAGGCGGCCGGGAACCACGGCTCGCCCTTCCGCCGCAGCGCGAGTGCTCGGCGCCTCGGCCAGTCGATGCGCACCCCCACCGCCCGGACCCCGGGGGTGATCAGGGCGAGCCTGCCGGCGCGCCGGGGATGGCGGGCGGCGTACCGCATCGCGAGGTTCGCACCACCGGAATGCGCCAGCACATCGACCCGGGGCAGCCCGAGGTGCACCCGCAGGGCTTCGACGTCCGCCACCTGGCGGTCGCAGCGGCAGGAGGCGGCATCCGCGGGGAACGCGGAGAGGCCGGTGCCGCGCGGGTCGAGCAGCCGGCGTGAACAAGGTCATCCGCGCGGGCGAGGAGATGCGGCAGTTGCGGAGCGAGATGATCGCGCTGTTCGCCGGAGCCGGCTGGACCCAGGAGCGGATCGCCCGGCTCACCGGGATGAGTCAGCCCGCCGTCTCCAAGCAGGTGACCAGGCACGGCCCCGGCAGCCCACCGCCGCCCACGGAGCTGGTCCTCGACCGGTACGACACGCCCTGGCTCGAAGGACGCCTGTGGGGCCTGGCCGAGGCGATCTCCGAGGCGCTCCACCACGATGCCCGCTGCACCCGCTTCGTCGATGCCGTCGGCCGGGGAAGGAAGCGCTTCACACTGCCGACCGTGGACGCACTGCGACGCCTCGTCGAGGAGGACCTGAGCCTGCGCCGGGCGGAACTCCCCGGCGGCTACAGGACGGCGTACGACGTCATCAGCCGCGGACTCGACGTTCCGGTCGACATTCCGGTCGACGTTCCGGCGGACGTGACCGCCTCGGGGTCCGCCTCCGTGCGCCGCACCCTGGCCCACCGCATCCAGCGGGACCGGCTCAGGGTGGGAGTTGAGGCGTGACCGGGCCGGTTCACCCGCCCCGAGAGGGCGGATTTCGATGAACCGCCGATATGGGGGTATCCGGACTTCAGCCAGAAAGCTATCCGCGACGGGGTGACCGCCATGAACGACCGCATGCTGATGACACTCTCGCCGGACGGGGAGACCCGCACGGACTACGTCTGCCGGCCTGAGAGGGCCGCCGACGCTCGGGACGCGGTCAGCAGCTTCATCGCACGGCTCCACCCGGCGCCGGCCGCGCACGTGGTGCAGAACCTGCTGCTCCTCGTGACGGAGCTGGTCACCAACGCCGTACGGCACGCCGGAGCCGTCACCACGCTCAGGCTGACCGCGGACCGTACGGGCGTCCACGTCCGGGTCGCCGATCCGAGCCCCGCCCACCCGCAGGACCGCACGCCCGACCTGACGGGCCGCACCGGCGGCTTCGGCTGGCCGATGATCCAGCGGCTGTCCCAGGAGCTCACGGTCCGTGAGTCGGCGGACGGCGGGAAGGTCATCCTCGCCACCGTGCTCCGCTGAACCCAAGAACCCCTGAGCCGAAGAACCGCTGAGCCGACGAGCCGCTGCCCCCCTGCCTCTCCGACCTCAAGGGCCTCCGGGCTGTAACGGGCGCCGATCGTGGCATCTCGATAGAATTCGAACATAGCAGAGCGGCCCGCAGCGCCGACGGCGCCCGAGTTCGTCCTGGAGACCGATATCGGCTCCACGGTGATGAGTCCGAGCCGGGATTACCGTGTCGGGCGCGACCCCGAGAGCGACATCGTCATCGACGACGCCCGGGTCTCCTGGCACCACGCCGTCCTCCACTCCGAGGCCGGACTGGATGCTCCAGGACGAGGACAGCACCAACGGCACGTACACCGGCGGTCACCGCGTCCACGAGTCGGGCGTCGGCGCCGGCAGCGTCATCCACTTCGGCAACCCGAGCGACGGCCCCCGCGCCATCCCGCAGGGCCGGGAACTCCCCGCCCGCCCCGCAGCGGCGGACCGGCCCTCCGCCGTCTTGACGCCCGCCGCCACCGGCACCTTCCGGCAGCCGACCACCGTACGGCCGCTGCCGGCCAGGACCGTGCGCATCGGCCGCGACGCCGGCAACGACCTCGTCATCGACGACCTCGTGGTCTCCCGGCACCACGCCGAGCTGCGGGCGCTCCCCGACGGCCGGCACGAGATCGTCGACCTCGGCAGCCACAACGGCACGTTCCTCAACGGCCAGCCCGTCGACCGGGCCGTCGTCGGCGCCGGTGACATCGTCGGTATCGGCCACTCCGCGTTCAGCCTCGTCGACGATGTGCTCCAGGAGTTCGTGGACACCGGTGAGGTGTCGCTGGACGTCCAGGACCTGGAGGTCACCGTCGACAAGCCGGGCAAGGGTGGCAAGACGCTGCCGGACGGGGTCTCCTTCCGGGTCGGCGAGAAGTGTCTGCTCGGCGTCGTCGGCCCCAGCGGCGCGGGGAAGTCGACGCTGCTCAACGCGCTCACCGGGCTGCGCCCGGCCGACACCGGCACCGTCCTCTACGACGGCCGTGACCTCTACCGCGACTTCGCCGAGCTGCGCCAGCGCATCGGCCTCGTCCCGCAGGACGACATCCTCCACCCCCAGCTGACCGTACGCAAAGCCCTCGGTTACGCCGCCGAGCTCCGCTTCCCGCAGGACACGGCGAAGGAGGAGCGGCAGGCCCGCGTCCTTGAGGTCATCCATGAACTCGGCCTGGAACAACGGGCGAACCAGCCGATCCACAGTCTCTCCGGCGGCCAGCGCAAGCGGGTGAGCGTGGCCCTGGAACTGCCGACGACGGCCCCACTACTCCCCCCGGCGACAAGGTGACGACGACTACGCCCGCACCCGAGGCCGACACCCAGCCCCCGCCCCCCGAGGACCCGCCCCAGCCCGAGCCGGACACCGAGCCCGCGCCGCAGGAGGAGCAGCCCCAGGAACAGCAGCCGCAGGAGCAGGAGCAGGAGCAGCCCCAGGAGCAACAGCCCAACTCCTAGCGCACGCGCGGACTACAAGCGCACGCGCGGACAACTGGCGCACGCGCCGACGATCAGCGCACACGAACGCCTATCGCACCGCGTCCGGCCGGGGCTTCACCGTCTTCTCCGGCGTCGGGATCTCCACCGGGGCACCCGCCCCCTTGGCCCGTCCCAGGCCGGCCGCCGATGCGGCGGAGTGCAGCGAGCGCAACGCCAGCAGCAGGAATCCGATGTCGTCGAGGTAGACGGGGTCGGGCAGCAGGTCGACCGGGGAGACGGTGTAGACGACGGCCGCCCAGACGAGGGCCTTGTTGCGCAGCGGGATCCCGGCGTCGACCAGGAGCTTCCTGGCCTTGAAGACGCGCACCAGCAGTACGGCGGCCAGGGCCAGCATGGTCAGCGCGGCGACGGCGGCGACAACGAGCCAAACGGTGGTGTCCATGGCTCATCGTCTACCCACTGGGCCGTCGATGACGGGATGACGGCGGAATTGCGGCGAAGTCAGCCGGCCGTGTTCTTGGCGCGCCTGCGGCTGCGCCGCTTCAGCGCGCGCCGTTCGTCCTCGGCGAGACCTCCCCAGACGCCGGAGTCCTGGCCGTTCTCCAGGGCCCATTCCAGGCACTGGGCCTGGACCGGGCAGGTCCGGCAGACCGCCTTGGCCTCCGCGGCCTGGACGACGGCGGGGCCGGAGGTCCCGATGGGGAAGAACAGGTCCGGGTCCTCCTCGCGGCAGGCCGCGTGCGTGCGCCAGTTCTCCATGCTGCTCACTCCCGGTGTCGGTTGCGTGCCGTAGGCACCTGCCGTACGGCCGTAACGTCCGCATGACCGATGATCGGCGCCTCAAACACGTGGCCGCCGGGGAAACCGGACGGCTTCGGGGGCGGGGCGGTGCAGGGCGAGGAGGGCCTGGTCGTCCTGGACGCGGCCGCCGGTGTGGCGTCCGACGTCCTCGATCAGTAGCTGGAGGATCTGCGCGGGCGCCGGCGGGTCGCCGACGAGTGAGCGATGGCGCAGGAGGCGGGGCAGCCGTACGGCTGCGTCGTAGAAGACCCCGGCCTCGTCGCGGGCCTCGGTGACGCCGTCGGTGTAGCACAGGAGCGTGGAGCCGGGCGGGAACGGGAACGTGTCGACCGGCGCCGACCACGTGCCGAGGGCCGCCATGCCGAGCGGGGGCGCCTCCTGGGACGGTTCGAGGACGGTGGCCGTGCCGCGGGCGTCCAGCAGCAGCGGGGGCGGATGGCCGCGGTTGACGATGCGTACGGCGTCGAGTCCGGTGGCGAACTCCACGATCAGCGCGGTGGTGAACCCCTCGTCCTGCTCCTGGCCGCCGCGCCGCCCGCCCTCGCGCAGCAGGGCCCCCTCCAGCGCGGCCACCAGGCGGGGCAGGTCCTCCGCCTCGTCGGCGGCGAACCGGAAGGCCCCCAGGTCCGCGCAGACCGCGCTGACGGCACCCAGCCCCTTGCCCCGGACGTCCCCGACCATGACGCG
Organism: Streptomyces cyaneofuscatus; assembly: GCF_042718795.1. GTDB lineage: Bacteria > Actinomycetota > Actinomycetes > Streptomycetales > Streptomycetaceae > Streptomyces > Streptomyces cyaneofuscatus_A. Next base: position 74,789 of record NZ_JBHXOX010000031.1, on the reverse strand, counting down.
CACCCCGTGCGGGGTCTCCTGCACGACGTAGAGGTCGCCGCCGATCATGGCCTCGTCCTCGGCGGGGATGTACCGGGCCGCGATCTGGAGGTCACCCAGCCGGGACGGGGGCCGGGGCAGGACGGCGGCCTGGGCCACGGCGGCGACCTGGCGGGCGCGCCGGGTGCGGGCGCTCTGGCCCTCCAGGGTGCGGTTGATGAGAACGGCAAGGACGGTTACGGCCAGAAGGGTGAGCTGGTTGGAGACCCCCTGTTGCCAGCCGAAGGTGCCGTCGATCCAGGCGAGGACCGCGTGGACAGCCATCGAGAGGGCGCCGACCGCGATGATGCCGGGCAGCGGAAGCAGGGGTGCGGCGGCGACGGGGGCGGCCAGCAGAAGGGGCGCGGAGGTCACGTCCCTCGGGGTCGCCAGATCGATGACGACGGCCAGCACGATGACCCCGACCGGGATCCACTGGGCCCTGCGCAGCTGCACCACTCCCCCACGCTGTACGGCCCGGCCACGCGCCGCACCCCGGCACCGCGCGTCCGGACCCCGGGCCGGGGGTCAGGGCGGCAGCGGGGTCCCCGGCGGCGGGGCGGCGGCGCACGCGGCGTCGAGCCGGATGCGGTGGGCCATCACGGCGTCCGGGTCGTCGATGAGGTCGACGCGGACGCCGGGCATCTCCAGGACCGCCTGGTCGCCGATCTCCGGGGCGGGCACCCGGAGCAGGTGCAGGGGCGGCATGGCGGTCATGGGGTGCGGCGGGTGGTCCAGCGGCACCACCTGGACGGTGATGTGCTGCCGCTCCATCGCCTCGGCCAGCTCCCGGCGCTGCCCGGCCATGGTCTCCGCGTCGCCCACCCGGGTGTGCAGGGCGACGGCCGGGAGCAGGGCCCACAGGGCCGTACCGCGCTCGCTCAGCCGGCGCCGGCGCTCCCCCAGCAGCTCCAGGCGGCGCTCCCGGCGGGCGGGGGTGTCGTCGGGGTACCGCATCCGGTACAGCGCGGCGGCGTAGGCGGAGGTGCGCAGCAGCTCGGGCACGAGGGCGGGGTGCCAGGTGCGGACCAGGCTGGCCGATGACTCGACCCCGATGACGTCCTGCTGCCAGCTCTCCATGGCGTCCCGCCACTGGTGCCACCAGCCGGGCAGGTTCGCGGCTCCGAGGCCGGTCAGGATGGGTTCGGCGACGGCGGGCGGAGCCCCGTAGCGGCGCAGCAGCTCGGCGACCTGCCGGGCGTCGAGTCCGGTCTCGGCCCGCTCGATCCGCCGTACGGTCGCGGGGTGCGCGTCCAGCGCCTCGGCGGCGGCCCGGAGGGAGACGCCCGCCTGTTCCCGCAGGATCCGCAGCCGGGCGGCCAGGACCCGGTGCTGCACCGTGGGGCCGGAGCGGGGTCGCATGCTCGTACCTCGTTCGTCGAGCCCCGGGGCGGAGCCGTGGACACTCTGTCGCTTGCAAAGTATGCGCTTTGCGCCGAGAGTACATACATGTCGGAAATAGCCAGTCGCGCGCAACGCGCTCCGGAAAACGGGGGAGTCAGAGGTGCACACAGCTGGTGGGTCCCCCGGTTGCCCGGGGGCGTTCCCGAGGCCCGTCACCGGGTGCAGGAGGCGATGCACGCGTGGGGAGAACCCGCGGAACGCATCGAGGCGGCGGCGCTGATAGTGACCGAACTGGTCACCAACGCCGTCCAGCACACCAGCACCCGCCGGATCCGCTGTCGGCTTCTCCGCTCGGCCGAGGGGGTCCGGATCTGCGTGTGGAACCGCGGCCGGGCCCGTATCCCGGCACCGGCGTCCCCGGCCGACTCCACGGGGCTGCCGGTCGAGGCGGCTCCACCGGCGGACGGCCCCGACGGCGACGATTCACTCGACTGTCTGGCCGAGGACGGCAGAGGCCTCCTGCTCGTGGACGCGCTGGCGGCCCGCTGGGGCACGCGCGCGGCGCTGGCCGGCCGGCTCGTCTGGGCCGACGTCTGATGCTCCCCCCGTGTGCTCCCGCGTGAGCGGGGGCCGGGACTCCCCCCGCCCCTGGAGGCGACCAGGCTCCCCGTCCCTCCAGGCGATCAGGCTCCCCGTCCCTCCAGGCGATCAGGCTCCTCATCCCTCCAGGTGATCAGGCAGGGGCGGTACGGCACTCCGGGTGACCCCAGCCGTTCGGGTTCTTCGCGATCGGCTCCTTCGCCGCGTACGTCCTCCCGCAGTGACACCGCCCTGCGAACCGCGCCTTGATCGTGCCGTTGGACCGCCCGGTCCGGGACGCACTCTTAGCCCCCTTCGCCTCTCCCGCGCCGCCACCCGCCTCCGTACGCCCCTTCGTGGCGCGGGTCTGGGCAGGGACGGGCAGCGCGGTCGCTCCGTGCGCCGTACCGGCCGGCCGCTGCGCCACCGCCGCCTCGCTGGCGGCCTGGTCGGCGAGCGCGTTGAGCGGGTCGCCGTCCACCTGGTGGGCGGGCACATAGCGGAACGTCACCGTACGGGCGGTGAGCAGGGCGTCGATGCGGGTGACCAGCTCACGGTTGGCGACCGGCTTGCCCGACGAGGTCTTCCAGCCGTTGCGCTTCCAGCCGGGCAGCCACTTGGTGACGGCGTTCATGGCGTACTGCGAGTCCATCCGCACCTCGACGCGCACCGCCGGATCGGTGGACTCCAGCAGTTCGGCCAGGGCGGTGAGCTCGGCGACGTTGTTCGTCGCGGTGCCCAGCGGGCCCGCCTCCCAGCGCTGCGGCGTGCCCTGCGCGTCGGCGACGACCCAGGCCCAGGCGGCCGGCCCCGGATTTCCCTTGGACGCCCCGTCACACGCGGCGATGATGCTCTCGTTCATCCCCCGATCATGCCAGCCCGGCATGACCGCCCGGACCGGCGACCGAGAGACCCTCATCCCACGATCGAGCCGGTCTCAAGGCACGGTCGAGCCGGACTCGGGGCACGATCGAGCCGGTCTCAAGGCACGACCGAATCGGTCTCAGGGCACGATCGAGTCGATATACCCGCCGTCGACCCGTACCGCCGCCCCGGTCGTCGCCGACGCCTGCGCGGAGCTGAGGTAGACCACCAGGTCGGCGATCTCCTCGGGCTCGATGAGCCGCTGGAGCAGGGACTGCGGGCGGTGCAGCCGCATGAACTCCCGCTGCGCCTCCTCCCAGGGGAGCGCCTTGTCGACCAGCTCGTAGACGAAGTCCTCGACGCCGCCGGTGTGGGTCGGGCCCGCGATCACGGAGTTCACGGTCACGCCCGTACCGGCCGCCTCCTTGGCGAAACCGCGGGAGACGGCGAGGAGCGCGGTCTTGGACATGCCGTAGTGGATCATCTCGGCGGGGATGACGATCGCGGAGTCGCTGGCGATGTTCAGCACCCGGCCCCAGCCCTGGCCGGTCATCGACGGCAGGTAGTGGCGGATGAGCCGCACCGCGCTGAGCACGTTGGTGTCGAAGTACGTACGCCACTCCTCGTCGGTGATCTCCAGGGGCGGGCGGGAGCCGAAGATACCGAGGTTGTTGACGAGGACGTCGGTCTCCGGAACGGCCGCGTACAGCTCGGCGGCGCCCTCCTCCGTGGCCAGGTCGCAGGCCACCGTCGTGACGGCCGCCTCCGCCACCTCGGCGCGCAGCGACCGCGCCGCCGCGTCCAGCCGGTCCTGGCCGCGCCCGGTCAGGACGACCTCGGCGCCGGCTGCGGCCAGCCCGGTGGCGATGGCCAGGCCGATGCCCTGCGAGGAGCCGGTCACCACCGCGTTCTTGCCCGTCAGATCGATGCGCACGCCGCTTCTCCCCTTGCTCGTTCTCTCCGTGTCTGACTCTTCGTTGTGCCGACCGGTTGCCCCGCAGGGCGCCGTATGCACCCCGCGCACCCCGTGCACCCGGTGCACCCCGCGCACCCGGTGCACCCCCTCCACCCCCAGGCTGGCACCGGCCGACGACCGGCGCCCGGCGGAGTGCGGCGCGCCGTGTTGACCTCAATCATGCTTGAGGTTCTACCGTTCACAGGAGTCCGCCCACCCAGGCCAGCAGAGTTCGGAGTGCCCCATGGACATGGAAGTCACCGCATGGACGTCGCTGCACAGCGCGATGAACGCCGAGCAGGACCGGCGGCCCTTCTCCAAGGCGACGCTACGGCGCATCCTGCTCTTCGCCCGGCCCCACAAAAGCCGTATCAACCGGTTCCTCCTGCTCAGCGTCGTCACCGCGCTGCTCGCGGTGGCCACCCCCCTCCTCGCCGGGCGCGTCGTCGACGCCATCGTGCGGGGCGCGGACTCCGGAACGGTCACCCGGCTCGCCCTGCTGATCGCCCTGATCGCGGTCGCCGAGGCCGGGCTGGGGCTGGTCACCCGCTGGCTGTCGGCCAACCTCGGTGAGGGGCTGATCCTCGATCTGCGGACCGCGGTCTTCGACCATGTGCAGCGGATGCCGGTCGCCTTCTTCACCCGCACCCGGACCGGCGCCCTGGTCAGCCGGCTCAACAACGACGTGATCGGTGCCCAGCGCGCGTTCAGCAACACGCTCTCCGGGGTCGTCTCCAACGTCGTCACCCTGCTGCTGACGCTCGCCGTGATGCTCACGATCTCCTGGCAGATCACGCTGCTCTCGCTGGTCCTGCTCCCGGTGTTCGTCGTGCCCGCCCGCCGGATGGGGGCCCGGATGGCCGGACTCCAGCGGGAGGCGGCCAACCACAACGCCTCGATGGGCACCCAGATGACCGAGCGGTTCTCCGCGCCCGGCGCCACCCTCGTCAAGCTCTTCGGCCGCCCGTCGCTGGAGTCCGCCGAGTTCGCCGACCGGGCCCGCCGGGTGCGGGACATCGGGGTCCGCTCCGCCATGGCCCAGTCCGCGTTCATCACCGCCCTCACCCTGGTCTCCGCCCTGGCGCTCGCCCTCGTCTACGGCCTCGGCGGCTACTACGCGCTGCGCGGCACCCTGGAGCCGGGGGCCGTGGTGGCGCTGGCCCTGCTGCTGACCCGGCTGTACGCCCCGCTCACCGCCCTGGCAGGGGCCCGGGTCGAGGTGATGAGCGCGCTCGTCAGCTTCGAGCGGGTCTTCGAGGTGCTGGACCTGAAGCCGCTGATCGAACAGAAGCCGGACGCCCGTCAGGTGCCGGAGGGTCAGGTCTCGGTCGAGTTCGAGAAGGTGTCCTTCGGCTACCCGTCCGCGGACAAGGTCTCCCTCGCCTCGCTGGAGGAGGTCGCGACGCTCGACAACCGGGGCGGCACCCCCGTCCTGCACGAGGTGTCCTTCCGCGCCGAACCCGGCCAGATGATCGCCCTGGTGGGCTCGTCGGGCGCGGGCAAGTCGACGATCGCCCAGTTGCTGCCCCGGCTGTACGACGCGGATGCCGGTGCCGTACGGCTGAACGGGATCGACGTACGCGATCTGAGCGCCGACTCCATCCGCGACACCCTGGGGATGGTCACCCAGGACGGGCACCTCTTCCACGAGTCCGTACGCGCCAATCTGCTGCTCGCCCGGCCCGACGCCTCCGAGGAGGACATCTGGGACGCCCTGCGCCGCTCCCGGCTGGAGGGGCTGATCGCCTCGCTGCCGGAAGGGCTGGACACGGTGGTCGGCGAGCGCGGGTACCGGCTCTCCGGGGGTGAGCGTCAGCGGCTCACCATCGCCCGGCTGCTGCTGGCCCGTCAGCGGGTCGTCATCCTGGACGAGGCGACCGCGCACCTGGACTCCACCTCCGAGGCCGCCGTCCAGGAGGCCCTGGCCGAGGCGCTGGAGGGGCGGACCGCCGTGGTGATCGCCCACCGGCTCTCCACCGTACGGGCCGCCGATCAGATCCTGGTCGTCGAGGCGGGCCGGATCGTGGAGCGCGGCACGCACGGCGAACTGCTCGCGGCCGGCGGGCGTTACGAGGAGCTGTACCGCACCCAGTTCGACCGGCCTTCGGCGGACGAGGCGCAGCCGGTGGGCTGAGCGGGGCCGGCCCGCCGAGCGTCAACGGCGGACGAGGCGGAGGCGTTCCGTGGTGCGCAGGCGCCGCAGGGCGTCTCCGCCGCAGCTACGCCACTGCTTCGGCGAGACCCGGGGACGGTGGGCGCCGTTGGTGACGAGCGCGTTCACCGAGGTCATCGGGTCGGCCGCCATGGACTTGGCGAGCAGCGCACCGACCACCAGCGGCAGCAGCGTGACCGCGAGGGCGGTGCCTGCGGTGGTGACGTGCTGGATGCGGGGGCGGTGCTGCGCTGCGGAGTCCATGGCCTCATTCGAACAGCGGGCGGGCGGCGGAACATCGGGGCAGGTACTCAGCGGTGACGGCCGCGCATACTCAGGCGCGCGTACGGGGACGCTGGGGACGCGGCCCCGGACCGCGGGGCCACGGCCGCCCGGCGGCCGCCGGACCACCGGAAGGACCACGCCGATGAGCGAGCACCAGGGACAGCCGGCGGAGCGCCCGGACGGGGACCCGGCCGCGCATGAGGCCCGGGGGCTCCCCGCCGCGACGGTGTTCGACGCGCTGGGCGCCGAGTACGAGCGGGCGTTCGCCGGTTCGGCCGCCCACCACGCCTCGCTGGACCGGCTGCTGGAGCACCTCGCGCCGGGCAGCCGGTTGCTGGACGTGGGCAGCGGTACGGGCGTCCCTACCGCGCGGCGGCTGGCGGCAGCCGGACACCGGGTGGTGGGCGTCGACGTCTCCCCGGTGATGACCGCCCTGGCGGCGCGGCAGGTGCCGGACGCCGAGTTCCGGTGCGGCGACATCCGGGAGCTGGTGTGGGCGGACGGGGAGTTCGACGCCGTCTGCGTCTACTTCTCGCTGCTCCAGATGTCACGCGGTGAGCAGAGCGGGCTGCTGGGCCGGCTGGCCCGGGCGGTGAGACCGGGGGGCCGGCTGGCGGTGGCCACCGTGCCGGTGGACGCGGCGGAGGTGAGCGCCGTCTTCATGGGGCAGCCGGTGGTGGTGTCGAGCTTCGGCGAGGAGGAGTTCGCCTCCGTGGTGGCCGCGGCGGGGTTCGCGGTGGAGGAGCGGCACAGCGTGCTGTTCACCCCGGACCACCCGGCGGGCGCACCCGAGCCGCACCTCTTCCTGCACGGCCGCCGCATCTGACGCGCCTGCCCCAAAGCCTTTCGCAATCACAAAGAACAAGCCGAATGAATGACAAGAATGGCGCATTCGCGTCCCTTCACAAGAAGGTAATGCGATAGCAAAGTTCTGGTCTATATGCTGAGCTGTAGTCGTATCCGTCCGGACGCCGATCGCGCATCCGGGCGGGCCGAATGTTCGGAAGAACGCGAGGTGGAACACACCCTCTTCTCCGAACATTCATACGGATTCCATCCACGCATTCGTCAATATGACCCGACCACACCGCTCCCCGGCCCCCGCCGGATGCAGGAGGCAGGCCACCCATGAAGTCCCTTGCCGCACCCGCTCGGACTTTCACCGAGCACGACACCGCGAACGCAAAGGAGGCCGGGCTCCCCACCTACGCCCGGCCCCCGAGACCTTTCCGTGCGAGCCGCGGCGTAGCGCACCCCGGCTCGATCAGCGTTCACCGGCCGGAGAGCGGCCCGTCGTGCGGCCGCCTCTGACGGCTTCCCGCCCCCCACTCGTCCGCGCCCCGGCCCTGCCGGGGCGCGGACCTCACCCTCAAGGGAATCGTCACCCGTGATCTCCGTGAAGGAACTCAAGAACCCCCACGTCGTACGCCGCGACCTGCTGGCGTCACTCGTCGTCTTCCTCGTCGCCCTCCCCCTCTGCCTCGGCGTCGCCGTCGCCTCCGGCGTACCGGCCGAACTCGGCCTGGTCACCGGCATCGTCGGCGGCCTCGTCGTCGGCATGCTGCCGGGCAGCAAGCTCCAGGTCAGCGGACCCGCCGCCGGCCTCACCGTCCTCGTCTACGAGGCGGTCACGGAGTTCGGCCTCGGCACGCTCGGACCGATCGTCCTGGCCGCCGGCCTGCTCCAGGTGGTGATGGGCTTCGCGCGCTTCGGCCGCTGGTTCCGCGCCATCTCCGTCTCCGTGGTGCAGGGCATGCTCGCGGGCATCGGCCTGGTCATCGTGCTGGGCCAGCTGTACGCCATGGCCGACACCGAACAGCCGGGCACCGCCCTCGCCAAACTGGCCGGGCTTCCCGGCCTCGCCGCCGAGATCGTCACGGACAACGAAGCCATGACCGCCTTCGGCCTCGGCGCCGGGACCGTCGCCGTCCTGCTGCTCTGGCCGAAGCTCCCGGCGCGCGTACGGCTCGTGCCCGCGCCGCTCGCCGCGGTCGGCCTGGCCACCGCCGTCGCCGCCCTGGCCGGGCTGCGGCCGCTGGTGGCCGATGTGAACGGGCTGCTGCACGCCATCGAGCTGCCCGGTGCGGCGGAGTTCGGCAACCTGGCGAACGTGGCCGTCATCGGTACCGTCCTCGCCTTCGCCCTCATCGCCTCGGCCGAGAGCCTGTTCAGCGCGGCGGCCATCGACCGGATGCACGACGGACCCCGTACGAACTACGACAAGGAGCTGGTCGCGCAGGGCGTCGGCAACACCATCTGCGGTGCGCTCGGCGCACTGCCCATGACCGCCGTCATCGTCCGCAGCGCGGCCAACGTCCAGGCCGGCGCCACGACCGCGCTCTCCCGGGTCGCGCACGGGCTGTGGCTGCTGCTCTTCGCGGCGCTGCTGCCCGCCGCCATCGGCATCATCCCGCTCGCCTCGCTCGCCGGGATCCTGGTGCACGCCGGGTGCAAGCTGGTGCCCTGGAAGGAGTTCGGCCCGCTCTGGCGCGAACACCGCGGTGAGGCCGTGCTGTTGGCGGTCACCGCACTGGCCATCGTGGTGACCAACCTGTTCGAGGGCGTGGTGCTGGGTCTGCTGCTGGCCGTGGTCAAGTCGGCCTGGGAGACCTCGCACGTACAACTCTCCACCCGCGAACTCACCGGCGGCCGGGTCGTGGTGACCCTCACCGGCAACGCGACCTTCCTCCGACTGCCGCGCATCCTGGAGCAGTTGGAGAAGCTGCCGCAGGACCAGCCCCTGGAGCTGGACCTCAGCGGCCTGCGCCACCTCGACCACGCCTGCCGGGTGGCGCTGGAGAACTGGGCGCGCCGGCACAACGACGCGGAGACCGATCCGGTGACGATCCGCCGGTAGGACGGCGGATCAAGCGGCTGTACGAGTCGCCGAGCGCTTCACGTAGGCGCCCGGCGTCTCACCGAAGTAGCGGCGGAAGGCGAGGATGTAGCCGTTGGTGGAGACGAAGCCGACCCGGGTGGCGACCGTGCTCACCATGTGCCCGGCGGCGAGCAGTTGCAGCGAGTGGTTCAGGCGCAGCCGGGTCCGCCACTCGGAGAAGGCCAGCCCCGTCTCGGCGCGGAACGCCCGGCGCAGGCTGGTGGAGCTGGTGTAGAGGCTCTCGGCCCACTCGGAGGCCGTACGCGGGTCCCCCGGGTTGCGCATCAGCTCACCGGCCACGGTCGCGGCGGACCGCCCGGTGGGCTGGGGCAGCGGCAGGACGTCGCGGTGTCCGGCGCACAGGGCGGCGAAGACGGCCGGGTCCTCCTCGCTCACCTCCGAGGCGCGCATCCGGCTGAGCAGGAGCTGCCGCTGGGCGTCGGAGACGTTGACGCTGGTCACCTCGGAGTAGGGCAGGTGGTGCAGCTCCGGCTCGAAGGTCTCGGGGACGACCAGGGAGTCGGGGTCGAAGCGGGCGCTGTGCGGGATGCCGGCGGGGATCCAGAGCGCCACCGACGGGGAGAGCTCGTGGTCGCGGCCCAGCGCGGTGACCACGATCCGGCCCAGCGGTACGTAGAGGAACTGGTGGAAGGCGTGCACATGCGTCGGGTGTCCCCCGGCCGCGATGAACTCGTCGTCGAACAGGGCCTCGGACTCGGGCTCGTGTCCGGTGGGGGCCACGGTCCGCAGGGCAGCTTCCGCCACACCGTCCTCCAAGCAGCGCGGGGCCGATGTTGTTGACCCCTGATTGTGAGTGGAACGGCTCCGGCATTGGACCGCCCCAAAGCTGGATAAGGGTAACCTAACCTGCCGCTTGCCCAGGTGAGGAGCCCAGGAATCCCCATGTACGCCACGTCCCCGCCGGTGACACCAGCACCGCCACCGTCACCGCGACCGGCGAGGACCTCATCCTCGCGCGGTGCGGCGCTGACGCTGGCCGCCTGCGCCGTCCTCGCCGTCGCGGTCGTCGCGAGCATCGCGCTCGGCGCCCGCGACATCTCCCCGCCCGAGGTCGTACGCATTCTGCTGCACCCCGACGGCACCGGCTACGACAGCCACGTCCTGTGGACCGAACGCATCCCGCGCACCCTGCTCGGGCTGACCGTGGGTGCCGCGCTGGGCGCCTCGGGGCTGATGATGCAGGCACTCACGATGAACCCGCTGGCCGATCCGGGCATCCTGGGCATCGAGCAGGGGGCCGCGATGTTCGTCGTCCTCGGCATCCTGTTCCTGGACATCACCGGGGCGACCGGCTACTTCTGGCTGGCGCTGGCGGGGGCCGCGTTCACCTCGGCGCTCGTCTATCTGATCGGGACCCGGACCAACGCGGGCAGTTCCACCCTCGGGCTGGTGCTGGCCGGGGTGGCACTCGCCGCCGTGATGTCGTCGCTGATCACCCTGCTGGTCGTCCGGGACGAGGCGGTCTACGCGCACCTGCGCTTCTGGTCGATGGGGCAGCTCACCGGCCGGGCCAAGGTCCTCGACGAGATCCTGCCGTTCGCGGTCGCCGGCCTGCTGCTGGCGCTGCCGTTCGGGCGCACGCTCAACGTGCTCAGCATGGGCGAGGACGCCGCACGCGGGCTGGGCGTCCGGGTCGAGCGCGCGCAACTGCTGGGCGCGGCGGTCGCGGTGCTGCTCTGCGCGGCCGCGACCGCCGCCGTGGGCCCGGTGGCGTTCGTCGGCCTGGTGGCGGCGCACTGCGCCCGGATGCTGGCGGGGGCCGACCACCGCTGGTCGCTGCCGCTGTCGATGGCGTGCGGGGCGATCCTGCTGATCGGCGCGGACATCGCGGGCCGGCTGGTGCTGGACCACGGAGAGATCCAGGTGGGCGTGATGACGGCGGTCGTCGGCACCCCGTTCTTCGTCTGGCTGGCCCGCCGCCGGAATCTGGTGCGTGTGTGATGAAGCTGCTGACACGTCTCCCCGCGCCCGCTTCAGCGTTGCGTACGGAGACCTTGGCGCGGCTGCTGGCGGACCGGCGGGCCCGCACGCGCCGTACGGTCCTCGCCGTCACCGTCCTCACCGTGGTGCTGATCGGGCTGCTCGTCGCGTCGGTGCTGCTCGGCGGGGTGGGGCGGGTGGACCCGGCCGATGTGCTGCCCGCCGCGTTCGGGCTGCGTACCGGACTCGCCGACTACATGATCTTCCGCATCCGGGTGCCCCGCGCCCTGGCGGCCCTGCTGTCGGGTGCGTTGTTCGGCCTGGCCGGGGCGCTGTACCAGCGGCTGATCCGTAACCCGCTGGCCACGCCGGACATCGTCGGGATCTCGGCGGGGGCGGGCGCCGGTGCCACCACCGTGCTGCTGTTCGCCCCTGCCCTCCCCCTCGGCGCACCGCTCGCCGCCGTCACCGGGTCGCTCGTGCTGCTGGGCGCGGTGTACGCGCTGAGTCTGCGCGGCGGGCTCAACACCTACCGGCTGGTGCTGGTGGGGATCGGGCTCAGCGGTGTCTGCACCGCGTACACCAACTACCTGTTCAGCGTGGCCGACCAGCACAGCATCGCCGTCGCGATGCGCTGGCTGATCGGGAGCGTCAACGGCGTCGACTGGACCGGGGTGACCACGCTCGCCGTCGGACTCGCCGTCTGCGTCCTGTGCGCCGCGCGGCTCGGCCGCCCGCTGGGCGCGATGTCGCTCGGCGACGAACTGGCCACCGGTCTCGGCACGTCGGTGACCACCGCCCGGGTCGCCGTGCTCGCGCTCGGCGCGGGGGCTGCGGCGCTCGCGACGAGCGTCGTCGGGCCGATCGGGTTCGTCTCGCTGATCAGCGGGCCGATCGCGGCCCGGCTGGTCGGCGCGGACCGGGCCTTCGGCCTTGCCCCCTTCGTCGGCGCGGCCCTGGTGCTCGGCGCGGACGTCCTCGCGCAGAACGCCCCTCTGATCAGCCCGGTCCCGACCGGGGTCCTCACCGCGCTGCTCGGCGCGCCCTACTTCGTCTGGCTGATCCTTCGGCGCAGACCCGGAGCCACGTCGTGACCCACCACATCGAAGCCCGCTCCATCACCGCCGGATACGGCAAGGCGCCGGTCATCGACGGCCTCTCGGTCGCCGTCCCGGCCGGGGAGATCACGGCGCTGGTCGGCCCGAACGCCTGCGGCAAGTCCACCCTGCTGAAGTCCATCACCCGGCTGCTGCCGATCGCCGCGGGTTCGGTGCTCCTGGAGGGCTCCGACATCCACGCGATGCCGACCCGCGAGGTGGCCCGGAAGCTGGGCATCCTGCCGCAGTCGCCGATCGCCCCGGAGTCCATCACGGTCGGCGACCTGGTCTGGCGCGGCCGCCATCCGCACCGCAGGTTCGGCCAGCGGCGCACGGCGGCCGACGACGAGCTGATCACCGACGCGCTGCTGGCCACCGGAACCGCCGAGCTGATCGACCGGCCGGTGGACGAGCTCTCCGGCGGGCAGCGCCAGCGCGTCTGGATCGCCCTCGCGCTCGCCCAGGACACCCCGGCGCTCCTGCTGGACGAGCCCACCACCTACCTGGACATCGCCCACCAGTTCGAGGTCATGGACCTGCTGGGCGATCTCAACGAGAAGACCGGCAAGACCATCGTGCTGGTCTCCCACGACCTCAACCAGGCCGCCCTCTACGCCTCGACCATCGTCGCCATGCGCGCCGGCCGGATCGTGCACCAGGGACCGCCCGAGCATGTGCTCACCGAGGAAACCGTCGCCGACGTGTTCGGTCTGAACTGCGTCGTCGTCCCCCACCCCCGTACAGCGAAGCCCCAGATCTTCCCCCTGGGCCGCCGCACCCTCACGCTGGAGAACTGAACCCGATGTCCCCTTCCGTACGCCGCCGGCCTCTCGCCGCCGCCCTGCTCGCCTCCACCACCTGCCTCGGCCTGCTCACCGCCTGCGGGGGCTCCGCCGACACCGGCACCGGTTCCTCCGGCTCGTCCGGCTCCCAGGCCTCCGCCGGTGGCGGCTCCTTCCCCGTCGCCCTGACCAACGCCTGGGGCCGTACGGAGGTGAAGGAGAAGCCGGTCAGAGTGGCCACCGTCTCCGACGGCGACACCGCCATAGCCCTGGCGCTCGGTCTGGTCCCGGTGATCACCCCGGACGTGGAGGACGGCGACCTGGTCGCCGAGTACAAGCAGCGGGCGATCACGAAGCTGGGCGAGAAGAGGCTCAGGACCTACGACGACACGGACGGCACGGACTACGAGGCGATCGCCGCCGAGGAGCCGGACGTGATCCTCGGGGTGAACACCTGGGACATGGACACCGACTACGCCAAGCTCAGCCCGATCGCACCGGTCGTCACCTTCGCCGACAAGAAGCAGTCCGACACGCTGACCTGGCAGGAGCGGCTCAGGACCGCGGCCAAGGCGCTCGGGCTGACGGAGAAGGCGGACGCGGTGATCGCGGCCAACGAGAAGACCCTCAAGGACGCGGCGGCGGCGCACCCGGAGTTCGAGGGGAAGACGTACACCTACTCCGTCGTCCACCCCGAGCAGATCACCTACATGTCCTACGCCGACCAGGACCCGGGCGTCTTCGAGCAGTTGGGGCTGGTCAAGCATCCCCGGTCGAAGGACTACTCCGCGAACAAGAACGGCGTCAGCCTGGAGAACCTGGACGAGCTGGAGTCCGACGTCCTGCTGATGACCTACCCGTTCGGTGACGAAGGGCTGCTCTCCGCCTCGGAGTTGGAGACCAACAAGCTCTTCCGGTCCCTGGACGTGGTGAAGGGCAAGCACTTCGCCGTGGTCCCCTCGGAGAACACCCTGGCCTCCGCCATCGCCTATCCGGACGCGCTGAGCGCCCCGTGGGTGGTGGAGAACCTGACGCCGATCCTGGCGAAGGCGGTCGCCGGTAGGTGATCGTCTCCTAGACCCCGTCGGCCGTCTCCCGCACGATGTCGGTGAGGCGGCCTTCGGGCATGGTCAGCAGGCGGCGGCCCCGGGAGACGGTGTCCGCGCGGTGGGCGATGACGATGAGGGTCCGGTCGGCGGCGAGCGCGGAGAGCGCCTCCTCGATCCGGGTGGCGGTGGCGTGGTCGACCCCGGCGGTCGCCTCGTCCAGGATCAGCACCGCCGGGTCGGTGAGCGCGGCCCGGGCGATGGCGACGAGCTGCCGCTCCCCGGCGGAGAGGGTGCGGGTGGAGACGGCGGTGTCCAGGCCGTACGGGAGGGAGTCAACCCATCCCGTCAGCCCGAGCAGGCCGAGGGTACGGGACACGGCGGCCCGGTCCGGGTGGCCCGCGGTCATCGCCAGGTTCTCCGCGAGGGTGCCGTCGACGAGGGACACCTCCTGCGGTACGAGGACGATCCTGGAGCGGAGCAGCTTCGGGTCCACCGTGGCGAGGTCGTGGCCGGCGAACCGGACGGTGCCCCGGTCGGGGGCGTAGAGGCCCGCCAGGAGCTTGCCCAGGGTGGACTTGCCGGAGCCGGTCTCCCCGGCGATGACGAGCCGTTCTCCGGCGGTGACGGTGAGCGTGAGCCCGTCGAGGACGTTCCGCTCCTCGCGGTAGCCGAACCCGACTCCGGTCAGGATGAGTTCGCCTCGGGCGGGCAGGTCGGGACCGGCGGTCGCTCGGGTTTCTCCCCCGGTCGCCCGGAGGAGGTCCAGGAGCCGGGCCAGCCGTACGTGGGCCTCGCGGGCGTCCCCGATGGCTCCCGCGAGATCCTCGAAGCGGTGGAGGATGTCCCGGGTCACGAGAACGAACACCACCGCCACCCCGACGCTCAGCGCACCTCGGCCCACCATGACCGCGCTGACCGCCAGCAGCCCCGCCAGGCAGCCCGCCTGGAGCAGCGCCAGTTGGTTCAGCCGCAGTTCGGTGCGGACCTCGGCGCTCTGCGCGTCCTGGAGCCGGGCGTTGTCCCGGGCGAACCGGTCCAGCCAGCGCGGCACGGACCCGCTGATCCTCAACTGCTCCTGTGCGGGCAGCGACTCGGCGAACCCGGAGACCACCGCCGCCTCGGCGGAGGCCACTTCGGCGTAGACGGCTCCGGCCCGGCGGTGGAACGCGCGCAGGATCAGCAGGGCGGGAGGGATGAAGGCGATGAGCAGGAGGGCGGTCAACAGCCAGGAGTACAGGGCCAGCATGACGACGGTGAGCAGGAGGACCGTGGCGGCGGAGGCCAGGTCGGGCAGGGTGGCGGCGGCGAAGGTGGCGAGGCTGTTGATCTCCCCGGTCAGCCTGCGGAGCAGCTCGCCGCTCCGGTGGGCCTCCAGGAACCGCAGCGGGGCCGCGCCCACGGCGGCCGCGGCCCGTTCGCGGAGGCCGGCGAGGACGTGTTCGCCGGTCCTGATCAGCCAGTAGCGGGAGAGCCAGGTGAGGACCCCGCTGCCGGCGACGAGCAGCAGCAGGACCAGCACCCGGCGGAGCAGCCCCGGCCGGTCGCCGCCGCCTGCCGCGTCGACGACCCGGCCGATCGCGGCGGTGACGCCGACGGCGGCGGCGGCTCCGGCGAGGTTGAGGAGGACGGTGGCGGCGAGGGCGAGGCGGTGTCCGGCCAGGAAGGGCGCGGCCCGGCGGAACACGGCGCGCTGGTCGGGGAGGTCGGTGAGCAGCGTGGGGTCAGCCATGGAGCGGTTCCTGTTCACGGGCGGGTGCGGTCTCTCGCGCGCCGGGCACCGATGGTTCGTCGCCCCCTGTTCCAGGCGCTGCCGCGAGGGTGATCTCCCGGTCGGCGCGGGCCCGGACG
The DNA here is from genome assembly GCF_042718795.1 of Streptomyces cyaneofuscatus. GTDB lineage: Bacteria > Actinomycetota > Actinomycetes > Streptomycetales > Streptomycetaceae > Streptomyces > Streptomyces cyaneofuscatus_A. The sequence continues at coordinate 58,997 of NZ_JBHXOX010000031.1, read as the reverse complement.
GCGGGCGCGTGGGTGGCGAGGAGGACGATGCGGTCGGCGGTGGCGGCGCGGAGCCGGTCCAGCACCTCGGCCTCGGTCCCGGCGTCCAGGGCGGAGGTCACGTCGTCGAGCAGCAGGACGGGCGAGTCGCGCAGCAGCGCCCGGGCCAGGGTGACCAGTTGGCGCTGTCCCCCGGAGAGCGCGCCGCCGCGCTCCCCCACCTGCGTGTCCAGGCCGTCGGTCACCTGCGCGAGAGCCAGGTCGAGTCCGGCGGTGTGCGCGGCGGCGGCGACCTCGGCGGGCGGGCGGTCGCCGGGGAGGAGGAGGTTCTCGGTGACGGTGCCGTGGAGCAGGAGGGGCCCTTCGGGGACGAAGCCCACAAGGCGGTGGAGCTGTTCCGGGTCCAGGGTGTCCAGGGTGACGTCCCCGAAGGCGGCGGTGCCGGAGGAGGGCACGAGCTGGGCGATCGCGCGCAGCAGGGTGCTCTTGCCGGAGCCGGTGGGGCCGGTGAGCGCGACCCACTCGCCGGGGGCGGCGGTCAGGGTCAGCGGTCCGATGGGCGCACGGTCGGGGCGCGTTACGGTCAGACCATTGATCCGTAGGACGTCGCGCTCGGGCAGACCGACGTACGGTCGTGGCGGGACGGGCAGGTCCAGGACGCGGGCGATCCGGCCGGCCGCGATCCGGGCCTCGGCCAGGTCGCCGAGCCGGGCGATCATCGCGTTGACTGCGAGCGAGACCGTCCCCATCCACAGCACGAAGGTGGTCAGCGCCCCCACGGTGATCCGCCCGTCGGCCACGGCGAGGCCGCCGACGAGCAGCCCGGCGGTGACGGCCAGCAGCGGGACGGCGAACGCGACGGCCTCCCACACCGACCCGACCGAGGCGAGCCGCAGCGTGGAGCGGGTCACCTCGGCGCTGTGCCGGTGGTGCCGCTCCACCAGGACATGGTCGGCTCCGACGCCCCGGAGCGGCAGGAGGGCGGTGAGGAGTTCGTCGGCGGCTGAGCCGCGGGCCCCGTGGGCGGCCGCGAGGTGCTCGGCGCGGCGGCCGAAGACCGGCGGGAACACCCGGTTCACGACGAGGAGGACGGGGACGGTGGCGGCGGTGACCAGCAGGAGCAGCGGGTCGAGCCGGCCGATGGCCGGGACCAGGACGAGTGCGGTCAGACCGATGACCACCCATGTGGTCAGACCATGGATCCAGACGAGGACGGTGTCCACATCACGGGTGGCACGGGTGGTCAGGTCGCCGAAGGTGCCGGTGCGGCGCTGGAGGGTGTCGGTGTCGACAGCCAGGATCGCCTTGAGCAGCCGGGTGCGCAGCCAGGTACCGGCCCGGTTGTCGGCGAGCGTGGCCCACAACTGCCAGCCCCGCATCCCGGCGTACTCGACGCAGGCGGCGGCCAGGAACCCGGCCCCGTACAGCAGGGCGCCGCCGGGCGACCCGGCCTGAACTCCCTCGTCGACGGCCCGGCCCAGCAGCCAGGGCATGGCCAGGAAGGCGCTCTGCCGCAGGGCGGCCCACGCCACCGAGCGGAGGAAATGGCCCCGCACCTGGGTCAGGACGCGGCGGAGCAGCCGTGTCGAGGGGTCGGCGGGGCTGCGGGAGAAGATCACGGGCGGCTGCTGTCCTCGGTACACGGGCGGTGGGTCCGGTCACCGTAGGAAGGGAGCGGCGGCCGTGGTCCAAGGCAGAGAGCGGCCGGTCGAAGCCGCGGGCCCGGGGAAGGCGGTGGAGCCGGGGACGGGGCGCGCAGTGGCACCGGCTGGACGGCTGGTTGGATCGCCGCCCACCCGTCCGGCCTAGCCTGGAACGTACCGGACCCGAAGGAGCAGCAGCTGTGTCCACCCGCAACCCCCGTCCCGTCGTGACGTTCCCCATCGTGCTGAGGGAGCTGACGGTGCTGCGCGTCGCGGACGTCACCCCGGGCATGCTGCGGGTCACCCTCGGCGGCCCGCAACTGCACGCGTTCCACCGGGACGGACTGGACCTTCCGGCGCTGCGCACGGAGGGGTTCGACGACCATGTGAAGTTCTTCTTCGCGGAGGGCGACGAGCCGCCGGTGCTGCCGGGGCAGAACGTCAGCAGCCTGGACTGGCCGGCGGACGCGCGGCCGCTCGCCAAGGACTACACGCCGGTGCGGTTCGATCCCGAGGCCGGGGAGATCGACTTCGACTTCGTCCGGCACGAGGGCGGGGTCGCCTCCACGTGGGCGCAGCGGGTGAAGCCGGGTGAGGTGACCTGGATCGCCGGGCCGAAGATGTCGCACGGCCACCCCGAGGGCGCGGACTGGCTGCTGGTCGTCGGCGACGAGACGGCGCTGCCCGCGATCGCCCGGTGGCTGGCGGAGATGCCTGCGGGCACCCGGGCCCGGGTGTTCATCGAGGTCGGCGAGGAGAGCCACCGGCAGGAGCTGGAGACGGCGGCGGACGCGGTCGTCACCTGGCTGTCGCGCGACGGCGCCCCGGCGGGCACCACCGATCTCCTGGAACAGGCCGTCCGGTCCATGGAGTGGCTGCCGGGCACGGTCTACGTGTGGGCGGCGGGCGAGGCGGTCACCCTGAAGGGCATCCGCCGCCATGTCGCCGTCGAGCGTCAGGTTCCGCGCGAGCAGACCCACTTCACGGGCTACTGGCGGCGCACCGAACCGGCCCCGGGGGCGGCCGAGGAAGCGGTGCCGGAGGACGAGGAGGCGCACGAGCGGCTGCACGGACTCACCGACCTGGCCCCGGGCTTCGCGATCCGGACGGCCGTGACGCTCGGCCTGTTCGACCTCGTACGCGGCGGGGTGTCCGGCTCCGCCGAGCTGGCCCGCCGCACGGGCACGGACCCGTCGCTGCTCGGCGCGCTGCTGGCGTACCTGGTGGCGATCGGGCTGCTGGAGGCCGACGGCGAGGGCCACCGGCTGACCCCGGTGAGCGAGGAGCTGGTGGAGGACGACCACTCGTCGGACGAATACCACCTGGGCGGCGCGCAGGCGGCCATGGACCTCTCCCTCTCGGGCCTGCTGCACACGCTCCGGACGGGTGAGCCCGGTTACCGGACCGCGGGCGGCGACTGGGTGGCCACGGCCATGCACGCCGACGAGCGGCTGGCCGGCAGCGCCCGCGCGGCCGTGGAGGAGGAGGCCCGCTGGGTGGCGCCCGGGGTCTCGGGGGCGTACGACTGGGCCTCGGTCTCCACGCTGACCGCCGGCGGCCATGGTGTCGGCACGCTGGTGAACGCCCTGGTCAAGGCATACCCCGCGCTGCGAGTGCGGATCGCGGCGCTGCCCTCCGAACTCCGGGTGCTGGACGAGCAGATCCTGGACACCGACGTCTCCCCGAACGTCGAACTGATCCCGCAGACCGGGCCGGTGCCGCATGGGGGCAGCACCGTCCTGGTCTCGCGTCTTCTGGAGCGGCTGGCCGACGAGGACGCCGTCCTCGCGCTCACCCAGGCCGCCGCCGCCCTGCCCTCCGACGGGACCCTGCTTCTGGTGGAGCAGATCCGCACCGCCGGCCTGGCGGACGACATCGACGCCGTGCTCCAGCACCTGCGGCTGGCCTGCCTGTTCGGCTCAGGGCTGCGCTCGCAGGACGAGCTGGGCGCGCTGGCGGTACGGGCCGGCCTGCGGGTGCGCCGCTGCGACGACATCGGCTGGGACCACCGGCTGTGGGTGCTGGAGCGCCCGGCGGAGGGGTGACACCGAGCAGGGTCGGAACAGGTGTACGAAATAGAGTGATGCGGGCACATTGCGGTCTCATGGCGGGCCCGGCGACGGGCTTCCGCCGCGCCCGCGGGGCTGCGTAGGTTCGGGGCTCCCCCCCGCGCCGAGCACCTGGAGCAGCCATGAGCGTGACCGAGGAGTTCCTCGCCCACAACGAGGTGTACGCGTCGACGTTCGACGGCCCCCTTCCGCTTCCGCCCGCCCGCAGGACGGCTGTCGTCGCCTGCATGGACGCACGGCTCAATCCGTACGGCATCCTCGGTCTCGCCGAGGGCGACGCGCATGTCATCAGGAACGCCGGAGGCGTGGTCACCGAGGATGTGGTGCGGTCCCTGACGATCAGTCAGCGGCTTCTGGGCACACGGGAGATCGTGCTGATCCACCACACCGACTGCGGCATGGTGACCTTCTCCGACGACGCCTTCCGCCAGGGCATCGAGAAGGAGACCGGTGTCCGGCCGCCGTGGTCCGCCGAGGCGTTCCCGGACGCGGCCGACGACGTACGGCAGTCCCTGCGGCGGGTGACGAGCAGTCCGTTCATCCCGCACACCGGCCAGGTCCGCGGCTTCGTCTTCGACGTCGCCACCGGCCGCCTCGACGAGGTCGTCTGACGGCCGGTGGGGCTGCCGCGGCCCGTGGTGACAGCCCCGGACCGGGCCGGCGCGCTCAGGCCGCCGTGATGAGCTGCGCGCGGCCGAAGAGCAGGGCGTAGCCGGTCGGCAGGTCCTCGATGATCCGGGTGACGAGGGCCGGGTCCATCAACGCGGCGACCGCGGCCAGTACGGTGCCCGCGTCCCAGCGGGCGGTCGCCGCGGTGCCGCCGGTCCGGGCGGCCAGGTCGTCCACGAAGCGGACGGCCGGGGCCGGGGCGATGCCGGGGGCCTCGGCGGTGAACACCAGGGCGGCCTCCCTGGGGAGCGCGGCGGCGAAGGCTACCCGCTCCTCACCGGTGATCTGGGCGCCGAGCCCGCCCAGGACGCAACGGAGAGCTTCCTCGGCCCGCTCCCGGGTCGGGTAGGCGCCCTCGTATCTGATCTTCTCCAGCAGCCGGTCGAACGTCATGGCCTTCGGGGCGGCGATGGTCCGAGGCTCAGCAATCATGGCGGCGGCGGCCCTCTCGTCGTGGTGCGGTGCGGGTTGCCTCTTGCTTCTACTCCGAAAACGGCGCCGTACACCCCCTGGGGGTTATTCACTCAGTCGCGCCGGAACACGACGGATCGGCGGAGGCCCCCGGGGATCCTCCGCCGCCCAGCTCACCACACCGTCCCGCTCAGCCCACCGCACCGTCCTGCCGGCCACCTACGGCTTGCGGGCCACCAGCCCCCACTGGTCGACGAGCACCGGGTCGTCCTCCTCGGGGCGCCACAGCGCGATCGACAGGAAGCCCGGCTCGATGATCTCCAGGCCCTCGGCGCAGCCGGTGATCTCCTCCGGCTCCCGGACCAGGTACGGCGGGTTCTCGCCGGAGTCGTACGCCTCCTGCGCGGCCAGCGTCTGCGGGGTCTTCACCGTGTCGCAGAGGACCAGGTAGCTGCCGGACGGCATCCGGGCCATGTACCGCTGCACGACATCGATGCCGTCGGCCGGGGTCAGGTGCCCCAGCGTCGAGAGCAGGAGGACGGCGACGGGCTCGGACAGGTCGAGCGTCTTCGCCGCCGCGTCCACCACCGTGTCCGTGTCGGACAGGTCGGCGTCCACGTAGTCCGTCCGGCCCTCCGGGGCGCTGGTCAGGAGGGCCTGGGCATGGGCGAGGACGATGGGGTCGTTGTCGACGTAGACGATCCGCGCGTCGGGCGCGATGCCCTGGGCCACCTCGTGGGTGCTGTTCGCCACCGGCAGGCCGGTGCCGACGTCCAGGAACTGGCGGATGCCCAGCGCGGCGAGGTGCCGGATCGCGCGGGCCTGGAACGCGCGGGAGGCGCGCGCGATGTCGACCATCTGCGGGTAGGCCGCGCTGACCGCGTCGGCCAGTTCGCGGTCCACGGGGTAGTTGTCCTTGCCACCCAGCCAGGCGTTCCACACCCTCGCCGAGTGCGGGACGTCGGAGCGGATCCTGCGGCGGAATTCGACGTCGTCGACGCTCATGTCTCTCCTCTACTCACTGTCCGTACAAGGCCGTTGACCGAATAACCGCCGGTGAGAGCCTTGGGCTGACCGTACATCGCCATCCCCGTTCCCGCTGACCGCCCCCTCCCTCAGACGAGGTCCGCGTCCAGGTCCCTCAGACGAGGTCCGCGTCCAGGCCCGTCAGGCGCGCCGACTCCTTCCAGAGCGCCCGCGCGATGCCCATGTCCCGTGCCCGGGCGGACCTGCGCGCCGGGCCCGGGGCTCCCCGGGTCTCGCCCAGGTGCCGGGGGCCGTAGTACGAGGCGCCGGGCGCGTCCGGAAGCGTCGCGGCGTACAGGATGGGCAGGGCGCCGGCGGAGGCGGGCTGGGTGTACAGGCGCGAGGCCCGCTCCAGCTTCGCCGCCCAGTTCCGGCCGGACAGCTTCGGGCCCGCCTGCCCCAGCTCCGTGGCGGAGAGGCCGGGGTGCGCGGCGAGGGCGAGCAGGTCGCGGCCGGAGGCCCGGGCGCGGCGGTCGAGTTCGGCGGTGAAGAGCAGGTTGGCGAGCTTGGACTGCGCGTAGGCGCCCCACTTGCCGTACCCGCGCTCGGCGTTGAGGTCGTCGAGGTCGATGCGGCCGATGCGGTGGCCCAGCGAGGACAGGGTCACCACCCGGGCCGGTCCCGCCACGCCGAGCACCGGCAGCAGCCGGAGGGTCAGGGCGAAGTGGCCGAGGTGGTTGGTGCCGAACTGCATCTCGAAACCGTCCGCCGTGCGCAGGAGCGGCAGGGCCATCACCCCGGCGTTGTTCACCAGGAGGTCGAGGCGGCCGTCCACCTCCTTCGCGATGGTGTCGGCCGCTTCGGCCACGGAGGCCAGATCCGCCAGGTCCAGACGGACGAGCCGGGTGTCGGAGCGCGGTGCGGCGCGGCGTACGGCCTCCAGCGCGCGCCGGCCCCGCTCGGCGTCGCGGCAGGCGAGGACGGTACGGGCGCCGGAGCGGGCGAGGGCGAGCGCGGTGACGGCCCCGATGCCGCTGTTGGCGCCGGTGACCACGGCGGTCCTGCCGGAGAGGTCGGGCATGTCGTGGAGATTCCAGGAGTGCATGCCGCACACCTCCCCGGCGGGGGCCGGGTCACACACCGGTCAGCCGAACCGGCCCACCTTGTAGTCGCCCGCCGGCTGGTGGACGAGCATGTTCAGCCGGTCAAAGGCGTTGATGAGGGCGATCAGGGAGACCAGGGCGACGAGCTGGTCCTCGTCGTCGTGCTCGGCGGCCCGGGCCCAGACCGCGTCCGGGACGCCGCCGGCCGCGTCCGCGATGCGGGTGCCCTGCTCGGTCAGCTCCAGGGCGGCGCGCTCGGCGTCGGTGAAGACGGTGGCCTCCCGCCCCGCCGCCGTCAGGTGCTTGAGGATCGTGGCCGTGATCGGGCTGCCGAGAACGTTCAGACGCGCGTTCATCCTGTCGGCTCCTTCGCCGTTGCCGGTCGCTGCACCCCTACGACGGACGGGCCCGCCGGGATGTGACACGCGACCCTGGGATGTGACACGCGACCCCGGGAGGTGACACGCGCCCCCGGGAGGTGACACGTGGCCTGTCACATCGGTGCCGGCCCGGTGCCGGGTCACCCGTGCGGGCCTTCCGGGAGGCCGACCGGAGCAGGCGGGCCAAGAATCGGAAGGTGCCGCGCCGAGGGAACGACAACGCCGCAGTGGAACGGATGGTCCGTACGGTCATCCGCCGACGGAAGAGGTCCCTGCGCGAGCAGGACGTCACCGTCACCGACCCGCCGAAGGTGCGCCGGGCCGTCACGGCCGCCGCCCTCGGCAACACCATGGAGTGGTTCGACTTCGGCGTCTACGCCTACCTGGCCGGAACACTGGGCAAGGTCTTCTTCCCCTCCAGCTCGCCGGGCGCCCAAGTGGTCTCCACCTTCGCGACCTTCGCCGCCGCCTTCCTGGTGCGCCCGCTCGGCGGCCTGGTCTTCGGGCCGCTGGGCGACCGGGTGGGACGCCAGAAGGTGCTGGCGGTCACCATGATCATGATGGCGGCCAGTACGTTCGCCGTCGGCTTCCTCCCCACGTACGCCGCGGTCGGCTTCGCGGCCCCGCTCCTGCTGCTGGTCTGCCGCCTGGTGCAGGGCTTCTCGACCGGCGGGGAGTACGCGGGCGCCACCACGTACATCGCCGAGTACGCCCCCGACAAGCGACGCGGCTTCCTCGGTAGCTGGCTCGACTTCGGCACGTTCGTGGGCTACTCGCTCGGATCCGGCCTGGTCACCGTGCTCACCGCCGTCCTCGGCACCGACGGGATGACCGACTGGGGCTGGCGCATCCCGTTCTTCGTGGCGGGCCCGATGGGCCTGATCGGTCTCTACATGCGGCTCAAGCTGGAGGAGACCCCGGCGTTCCAGCGCGAGGAGGAGGCCCAGGCGCGGGCGCGTACGGAGAACGATCCGGTGGAGGAGGCGCGCCAGTCCGGGAAGGGGCGGCTCAAGGAGATCTTCACCCGGCACTGGCAGGCGGTGCTCATCTGCATGGGCCTGGTGCTGCTCTACAACGTCACCAACTACATGGTGACATCCTATCTGCCGACCTATATGTCCCAGACGCTCGGCGAGCCGGAGACCACGTCCCAGCTACTGGTCCTCGGCACGATGCTGCTGGTGGTGCTGATGATCACGACGGTCGGCCGCACCTCGGACCGCTGGGGCCGCAGACCGGTGTTCATGGCGGGCAGCGTGGCCCTGATCGTGCTGGCCGCGCCCGCGTTCCTGCTGATCCGGCAGGGCGGGATCCTGCTGCCGGCCTTCGGCTGCGTGGTGCTGGGGCTGCTCCTGGTCTGCTTCGCGGGTACGGCGGCCTCGACGCTGCCCGCCCTGTTCCCGACGCGGCTGCGGTACGGGGCGCTGTCGATCGCCTTCAACATCTCCGTCTCGCTCTTCGGCGGCACCACTCCCCTGTTCGCCTCCGCCCTCGTGGAGGCGACGGGCAACGACATGGTGCCCGCGTACTACCTGATGGTGGCCGGGGTGATCGGCCTGGTGGCCACCTTCTTCCTCCACGAGACGGCGGGGCGGCCGCTGCGCGGCTCGGGGCCGATGGTGGAGACGCCCGAGCAGGCCCGGCAGCTCGTGGCGCGGAGCCGTACGACGGCGGGGCGCCAGGCGCGGGACGTGTGGCTGCGGGTGCGGCATCTGTGGCGGCCGCCGGACAAGTAGCAAGGAGGGGATCAGACGTCCACCGGGGTCGGCTGGAACCAGGCCGGCCCCTCCGTCAGCGCCTGCTTGATCCGGAAGAGGGCGAACTCGGCGAGCGGCGGCAGCCCGTCCAGCGGGAACCAGCCCACCTCCAGCGACTCGTCGTCGTTGACCCGGGCCTCGCCGCCGGTCGCCCGGCAGCGGAAGGTGATGTCGATGTACTGGCAGCGGTCGCCGTTGGCGTACTGCACGGGCGCCAGTGCCTGGGTGAGCACCAGCCGCTCGGCCACGCAGTGGACGCCGGTCTCCTCCAGCACCTCGCGCTCCGCCGTCCGCGCCGGCTCCTCGCCCGGATCCGAGATGCCGCCGATCACCGACCACTTCCCGGTGTCCGCCCGCCGCCCCAGCAGGACGCGGCCCTCGTCGTCGAAGACGATGGCGGTCACGCCGGGGAGCAGGAGCAGTTGGTGTCCGGCGGTGGCGCGGATGGTGCGGATGAAGTCGGGAGTCGCCATGGGTCCGAGCCTACGTGGCCGGTCCGGGTCTACCGGGCGGTCCCCCGCTCCCGCCGCGCGCGAGCCGCCGACATGCCCGCCCAGCCCAGGCCCGCCACGGCCAGCAGCGCGATGATGCCCTCCGGCAGCGGTCCCATCCGGGTGGCGGGAGTGAGCGAGGAGCGCAGCGGGACCTCGGCGACCAGGGCGTCGGGGGTGAACATGCCGCTGCGGTCCGCGATCGTGCCGTCGGGCCGGATGACCGCGCTGACCCCGCTGGTGACGGGGACGACCACGGACCGCCCGTGCTCGACGGCCCGGACCTGGGACATGGCGAGCTGCTGGTAGGTCATCTCGCTGCGGCCGAAGGTCGCGTTGTTGCTGGGCACGGCGATCATCTGGCCGCCGTGGAGGACGGTGTCGCGGGCGGCGTCGTCGAAGGCCGCCTCGTAGCAGGTCACCATCCCCACCTTCGTACCGGCGAGGTCGAAGACGCCGACCTTGCTGCCGGGGACGAACTCGCGCTGGACGCGGTCGACGTCCTCGCTGAAGAAGCGGGCGACCGTCCGCATCGGCATGTACTCGCCGAACGGCTGGATGTGCCGCTTGTCGTAGGTGTCGACGGGGCCCTTGTCCGGGTCCCACTCGATCAGGGTGTTGCGCAGGCTGTCGGAGCCCTTCTCCACCACCGAGCCGACGACGGTGGGGACGCCGATCGCCTTCACCGCACCGTCGATGACCTCGTACGCGTCGGCGTTGAGGTACGGGTCGAGGTCGGAGGAGTTCTCCGGCCAGAGGACGAAGTCGGGCTGCTTCGCCTTTCCTGCCTTCACCTCGTCGGCGAGCTGGGTGGTGCGCTTCGCGTGGTTGTCGAGGACGGCGCGGCGCTGGGCGTTGAAGTCGAGGCCGAGGCGGGGCACGTTGCCCTGGATCGCGGCGACGGTGGCGGTGCCGTCCTCGGCGGAGTCGTCGACGAGCGGGAGCGAGCCGAGCGCGGCCACGACGGGGACGAGGACGCAGGCGGCGGCTCCGGCGACGGCGGCGCGGGGAATTTGGCCGGTGGAGCGGTACGTACGGAAGCGGCGCACGGCCTCGTAGAGACCGAAGCCGCACAGCACGACGGCGAAGGTGAGCAGCGGGGTGCCGCCGAGCGCGGCGAGCGGCAGGAACAGGCTCTCCGCCTGGCCGAAGGCGATCTTGCCCCAGGGGAAGCCGCCGAACGGGATCCGGGCCCGGACCGCCTCGTCCAGGGTCCAGACCGCGGCCGCCCAGAAGGGCCAGTACGCGAGCCGGGTCACGGCGGCGATCCCCAGGCAGCCCACCGAGATGAAGAGCGCCTCGGCGGTGGCGAGGGCGAGCCACGGCACCGGGCCGACGTCCTCGCCGGTCCAGTGCAGCAGCGGGAGCATGAAGCCGAGCCCGGACAGCAGCCCGAGGCCGAAGGCGGCGCGCAGGCGGCGCCCGTACAGGACCCAGCCGAGCAGGGCGAAGCCGGGCAGGACGAGCCACCACAGCGGCCGGGGCGGGAAGCTCGCGTAGAGCAGCACCCCGGAGAGGGCGGCGGCGGCCGGGCGCAGCAGTCGCCGGAGGACTTGGGCGGTACGCGGCGTCGGCGCGGGCGGCGGGTCGTCGACGGGGGTCATAGTGGCGCTCACCTGGCGGAGTCTACGGTGGGCGGCTGCGTGCGCGGGGCGTCGGCCTGAGGGGGTCCCCCACGGTCAGTCGCGGTCACGCTCCGCGCCGGTGGCCAGGTGGAGGCGTTCACGGATGAACCGTACGGCGGTCTCCGCGTCGTCCACCGTGACGGTGAAGGTGCGGCCGTCACCGAGCCGCAGCGCCATGCCCTCGCCCTTGCGCACCACGACGGCGGTGCCCTGTTCGGGGCGCCAGCGGTAGCCCCAGCCGCCCCACTGGCGCGGGTTGACCTTGGCCACGTACTCGGCGCCGACCACATGGTCGAGCAGGATCCGGCGGCGCGGCAGCCCGGCGTGGCCGCAGCGGACCTCCAGGGCGTCCCCGTCGACCTTCACGGCCACATGGACGAAGGCGAGCGTCCCGAAGAGGATGAGCAGGCCGACGGCGAGGCAGCCGATGACGGACATCAGCAGCGGGGCGATCCCGGAGGACCAGGGCGAGACGACGGCGAGCTCGATGCCCAGGGCCATGCAGCCCGCGCCCGCCAGGGCCAGCAGCCACTGGAAGTGGTTGGTCGCGCGGCCGGTCCAGACGGTGGACGGGGCCGGCGTCGAGCCGTGGTGCGCGCGCTCGGGGTGGTCCGTCATATCCGCAGCGTACCCACGATCAAGCCGCCCGGCCCGGGGGCGGACGCGGGGTGCACGGGGGTTCCGTACGGCAGGAATCGCCGGAAAGCCGGAGGTCAGCGGGCTGGGGCGACCGACTCCAGGGCGCGGCCCTCGGCGTAGGCCAGAGCGGGCTCCGGGAGGGTGCCGGGGCGGCCGGCGAGGAGGACGGTGAGGGTGCCGGTGGGTGCGGCCGTCGGGGCGGGCCCGGCGCCGATCCGGCGCAGCGCCTGGGCGGCCACGGCCCCGGCGGAGCCGTGCAGGACGAGCGGCGGGTGGCCGGGCTGCTGGACGGCTGTGCGGATGCGGTCGGCGACCAGCTCGTAGTGGGTGCAGCCGAGGACGACGGCCCGTACGCCCGGTGGGGTGAGGGCGGCGGCAGCGGCGACGGCGCGGTCGATGCCGGTCTCGTCGCCGTGCTCGACGGCGTCGGCGAGGCCGGGGCACGGGACCTCGGTGACGTCGACGGCCCCGGCGAACTCGGCGATCAGCCCGCGCTGGTAGGGGCTGCCGGTGGTGGCCGGGGTGGCCCAGATGGCGACCGGGCCGCCGCCCGCCGCCGCCGGCTTGATGGCGGGGACCGTGCCGATGACCGGGAGCGCGGGCTCCAGCGCGGCGCGGAGCGCGGGCAGGGCGTGGACGGAGGCGGTGTTGCAGGCCACGATCAGGGCGTCCGGCCGGAGGGCGGCGGCGGCGCGGGCCACGGCCAGCGCGCGGGCGGTGACGTCCTCGGGGGTGCGCGGGCCCCAGGGCATGGAACCGGGGTCGGAGGAGACGACCAGCTCGGCGTCGGGCCGCAGTCGGCGAACGGCGGCCGCTGCCGCCAGCAGGCCGATTCCGGAGTCCATGAGCGCGATCTTCACCCGGTCACCCTAGCCGACAGCCCTTGCGGACCGGGCTCCGTGGGGCAGACTGCGGCGAATGAGCGCCGTTGCCTGGATCGCCGTGGGTTCACTGATCGCGTGGGTGTGGCTGCTGCTCGGGCAGGGCTTCTACTGGCGGACCGACCAACGGCTGCCCCGGCGCACCGACCCGGCTCGCTGGCCGTCGGTTGCGGTGGTCGTACCGGCCCGCGACGAGGCGGACATGCTGCCGGTGAGCCTGCCCTCGCTGCTGGTCCAGGACTATCCGGGTGAGGCATGGATCATCCTGGTCGACGACTGCTCCGGCGACGGCACCGGGCAACTGGCCCGCGAGCTGGCGGGACGTTGCGGCGGGCTGCCGCTGACCGTGGTGGAGCCCGGGGAGCCGGAGCCGGGGTGGACGGGCAAGCTCTGGGCGCTGCGGCACGGGATCGCCCTGGCCCGGCTCCAGAAGCCGGATTTCCTGCTGCTCACGGACGCGGACATCGCGCACGAGCCGGACAGCCTGCGGGACCTGGTGGCGGCGGCCGGGGCCGAGGGGCCGGACGGGTACGACCTGGTGTCGCAGATGGCGCGGCTGCGGGTGGAGAGCTTCTGGGAGCGTCTGGTGGTGCCCGCGTTCGTCTACTTCTTCGGGCAGCTCTACCCGTTCCGCCGGGTGAACCGGGCCCGGTCGCGTACGGCTGCGGCGGCGGGCGGCTGTGTGCTGCTGCGGACGGAGGCGGCCGAGCGGGCGCGGATCCCGGAGTCGATCCGGCAGGCGGTGATCGACGACGTGTCGCTGGCGCGGGAGGTGCGGCGCGGCGGTGGCCGGATCTGGCTGGGGCTGGCGGACCGGGTGGACAGCGTGCGGCCGTATCCGGGTCTGGGGGACCTGTGGCGGATGGTGGCGCGGAGTGCGTACGCGCAGTTGCGGCACAGTCCGCTGCTGCTGGCGGGGACGGTTCCGGGGCTGGCGCTGGTCTACCTGGGGCCGCCGGTGACGCTGGTGGCGGGGGTGGCGACCGGCGACGGGGTGGCGGCCTGGGCCGGTGGCGCGGCCTGGGCGGTGATGACGGCGACGTACCTGCCGATGCTGGCGTACTACCGGCAGTCGCCGTGGCTCGGGCCGCTGCTGCCGCTCACGGCGGTGCTGTACCTGCTGATGACGGTGGACTCGGCGGTCCAGCACTACCGGGGGCGGGGGGCCGCCTGGAAGGGCCGTACGTATGCCCGGCCCGATCCGGACGGGACGGCGGGCGCCGCGCCCGGCCGGTGACGCCCGTGGAGGCGGCGGTCCGGCCGGGCGGGTCAGGTGCGGGTCACTTGCGGCCGGGGGTCCAGTTCATGCCCCAGCCGTAGGCGGCGTCGATGGTGCGCTGCGGGCTGACGCCACGGTCGGGCACCAGGTAGCGGGCCTCGCGCTGCACGGTGAGGTCACCGCCGTTGTTGGTGATCAGCGCGAGCGCGCAGACCGTGGAGGGCACGGTGCACTCGTCGAGGGAGAAGTCGATCGCCGCGCCGTTCTGCGGCTGGAGGGTGACCGTGGCGTGCAGGTCGGCGAAGCTCCGGGCGCCCTCGTAGATGGTGACGAAGATCAGGACGCGGCGGAGCAGGTCCTTGCGGTCGAGGTTGACGGTCATGTTCTCGCCGGTGGAGAGCGCACCGGTGCGGTCGTCGCCGTCGAGGTGGATGAAGGGCGGCTGGGCCAGTGAGCCGAAGGCGTTGCCGAGGGCCTGCACGACTCCCTTGCGGCCGTCGGTGAGTTCGTACAGCGCGCAGAGGTCGAGGTCCAGGTCTCCGTGCATCGCGACGGCCCGGCCGAGCTTGGCGCCCCAGCCCTTGAACTGCTTGCGCACCTCCCAGTTGAGGTTGACGCGGAGCGCGCCGGAGGTGCCGCCCTGCTTGGCGAGGGAGACGGACGGGGCCTCCTTGGTCAGCGTGACCTTGGACAGCCGCACGGGCTGCGGCGGCGCCGGGGCGGGCGGTGCGGGAGGGGCCGGCGGGGCGGGCGGGGTGACGTGGAGCGTCGGGGTGGGCGCCGGAGGCGTGTGCGGTACGGGGGCGGCGGGCCTGGTCGGTGCGGGCGGTGCGGCCTGCTGCGGTTCGTCGACGGAGATGCCGAAGTCCGTCGCCAGGCCCTCCAGCCCGCTGCTGTAACCCTGCCCGACCGCGCGGAACTTCCAGGCGCCCTGGCGCCGGTACAGCTCACCGAGGATGAACGCGGTCTCGATCGTGGCGTCCGTGGAGTCGAAGCGGGCCAGCTCGGCGCCGCCGGCCGCGTCGAGCACCCGTACGTACAGTCCGCTCACCCGGCCGAAGGTGCCGCCGTCCGCCGAGGCCGCGACGACGATGCGGTCGATGGCCGGCTCGACCCGGCCGAGGTCGGCGAAGAGGGTGTCGGTGACCCCGTCGCCGACGGTCCGCTTGCCCTCGTGGCGGACGGCACCGGAGGCGTGGGACGGCTGGTTGTAGAAGACGAAGTCGGCGTCGTCGCGGACCTTGCCCGACACCAACAGGAGTGCGGAACCGTCGACATCAGGGGTGCTCGTGGCGGCCCGCCACCCCAGTTCGACGCGCACGGTGCCCGCAGGCACCGGAACGTTGGTTCCCTTTTTCATGGTCATGCTCGCCCCCATCACGGTTCCGGCTGCCCGCAGGCCTTTCCGCACAACCTAATCCTTCCGTCGAGCGGCCACCGGAAGGGTTCGGGGACTATACGTCGCCCAGGTGGGGACGCAGGACCATGAGGGAGTCCTCCGAGGTCGCCACCATGGCGAACGGGAACCGGTCGAGTTCGAGACAGAGGGCGATGTCATCGGGATGCACTCCTTGCCGCACGCCCTCCGCCAGCTCGCGGGCGGCGCGCGACGCACCGGCGCGGCGGAGGTAGCCGTCCGCGTCCGTCGCGTCCTCGGTGACCCGCCGGGCGATGTACTGGGCGCACGCCAGATCCTCATCGGCGCGCCCGTCCTCGCCCGTGACCACGAACGTGACGTCGTCGCCCCCTCGTTCGCGCAGGAGCCGGGCCGTGGCCTCCGCGACGACGAAGCCCGCGCACAGCACCAGCGAGGCCCCCTTCACCGCGAGCGCGCCGACCGTCCCCGCTGTGGTCTTCTGCACGACGGTCCGTCCGCCGAGGTCCAGGGAGCGCAGCAGGCCCGGCGAGTTGACGGCGTCGAAGCCGGGCGCGGGAGCACCGTCCTTGAGCGCCACCCAGTCCGGGTGGTGGGCCTTGAGCGCCAGGGTCTCGTCCAGCGACTCGGCGAGAACGATCTTCTCCGCCCCCTGGGCGAAGGCCCACGCGGCCACCGTGTAGGCGCGCATGACGTCGATCACGACCGCCACGGGCGGGGTTTCGACCACTTCGGGGATGGCGAGGAATCGGGCTTTCATCCGATCATGATCGCGGACACCCGGCCCGAAGCACAGGGGCGGCTGCGCGGCAGTTCACCGGCAAGGGCATTCCGGCAGGCCGGAATTCACCGAAGTCGAGCGTGCCGACGCCGGCGCCGTCCTCTGTTGTTTTCGCCGGCCGGACCCGGCAATGTTCGGCGAACAGGCCCTCATAGGAAGCCGCGTGACTGTCTATGAGTTCGGCGGCCGCAAACCGAGAACGCGGGCGAGGGCGGCTGTCACGGGAGCACGATGGCCGGGGACACGGGGGCGTGGCCGAATCCGAGCAGGCCACCGTGGTCGGCCGGCCGGTGCCAGTCGAGCCGGTCCTCCAGTCCGTCGCAGCAGCCGGGCAGAAAGGTGACGCCCGCGGAGTGGTCGGTGACCCGCAGGCCGCCGGCCGCGAAGAGGTCGTCGAAGGTGAGCAGTCCGTGGAGGAACGAGCCCGGAGCCGTGGACGGCCTGGGCGGGCGGTCGCCGTCGGGGTCGACGTCGTTGCAGCCGGCGATGGCCATCACCGCCGTCCCCACCTCGGCCGACGAGAGCGCGCCCCCGAGAGGGAGAAAACCTGACGTGGTCCCGGCCACCGGCCACAGGCCGAAACCGTCGGGTGCGTACACCTCCAGGACGGGCTCCATCGTGATCACCCGGTGAAGCGTTCCGTATCCCGCACCCGAATCGCCTCCCGGTTACCCGGGGCCGTGATCCGAAAGCACCGCCCGCCCGAACGGGCATCACCTGCGGCCGAAACGGACGTGACCTGCCACCGAACGGGGCCGCTCTCCCCCGAAGCGGGCCCGCTGTAGCCCTTGGTAACCTGCCCGCCACTTCTCGTTGACAATGGCCCGCCAAGAGGGAATGCCTCGGATAGGCGAGGGATTAGCGGTGTTCTGGTGGTCGCGGCCGACAGAACCGGCGTAAAAACGTATGACCCTAGGATTGGGGCTCCCC
The DNA here is from genome assembly GCF_042718795.1 of Streptomyces cyaneofuscatus. Taxonomy (GTDB): domain Bacteria; phylum Actinomycetota; class Actinomycetes; order Streptomycetales; family Streptomycetaceae; genus Streptomyces; species Streptomyces cyaneofuscatus_A. Next base: position 42,079 of record NZ_JBHXOX010000031.1, on the reverse strand, counting down.
AACCGGCACATCGTGGGCTTAACTTAGGTGCCATGACCTCCCCTCGCTCCGCCTTCGGCGGCGGCTACTACGCCGCGTCGTTCCCCGACACTCCGATCTACGACTCCCTGGTCGCGGAGCGGGGCACCCCGCAGATCGCACCGATCCGCGTCCCTGCCGCGTACGACACCTCCAGCAGCTATCTGCCGGCTCTGCCGTCGGCGCTGCCGGCCCTGCCCGCAGCCCCCTCGCAGCCCGTCGGCTCTTACGGCTATCCGCAGCAGCACCAGCCGATGCCGCAGTACCAGCAGGCCCCCGCGCAGAGCGCCCCGATGTACGGCGGCGGGCTGCAGAGCGCCCCGGCGCCGTACATCCCGCAGCAGCCCTCGGCGGTCCGCGGCTATCCGCAGCAGCCCCAGCCGCAGCGCCCCGTGCCCGGCACCGGGTACGAGTCGATGCGCCCGGCCTCGCCGCGGCCCGCACCGGCCCCGTCGCCGTACGAGGACCCGTACAACCGGCCCTACCAGAGCCGGGGATACTGACCTCTACCGCTCTGCGGGCTCCGCGAAAAACGCGCGTACACAGGGACAGGTGACTGGCAGGATGGGCGCATGGCCTCTCCTGTGCTCCGGTCCATCCACCTGTATCCGGTCAAATCGCTGGGCGTCCAGACATCCGACGAGGTCGCCGTCGAGCCATGGGGACTCGAGGGCGACCGCCGTTGGATGGTGGTCGACAAGGCGCCGCGGGTGATCACCCAGCGACAGCAGCCGTTTCTGGCGCGGATCTCCGCGGTGCTGCTGTCCGGTGGCGGGATCGCCCTCTCCGCCCCGGGCCATCCGCCCCTGCGGGTGGAGGTGCCGGGGCCGGAACGGCTGGTCGATGTGGAGCTGCACCGGGACACCGTCACGGTCGCCGAGGCCGCGGACGAGGCGCACGCCTGGTTCAGCGAGATCCTCGGCTCGGAGACCCGGCTCGTGCATCTCGACGATCCGGCGCGCCGCAGACGCGTCGACCCCGCGTACGCGCGCCCCGGGGACATGCTCTCCTTCGCCGACGGCTATCCGCTGCTGCTGACCACCACCGCCTCCCTCGACGCCCTCAACGACCTGATCGCGGCGGGCGGCCGGCCGCACGAGGGGCCGTTGCCCATGGACCGCTTCCGGCCGAACGTCGTGATCGACTCCACCGAGGCATGGGTGGAGGACGACTGGCGGCGGATCGCGATCGGCGATGTGCACTTCTCCGCGGTGAAGCCCTGCGGCCGCTGCGTGATCACCACCACCGACCAGCGGACCGCCGAGCGCGGCAAGGAGCCGCTGCTCACGCTGGCCCGCCACCGCCGGGTCGGCAATCAACTGCTCTTCGGCCAGAATCTGATTCCGGACGGGACCGGGGTGATCCGGGTCGGGGACTCCGTCAAGATCCTCGACTGAGGACACGGGGATACGGGACACGGGGACGCGGGGACACGCGACACGGGACACGGGGAGACCGGGACCCAGGGGAAAGCATGGGAGTGGTGGGAGTGCTCAGGTGGCGGCGCAGTCCGCTGTGGCGCACCACCGACCGCCGCGAGGCGTGGGTGACGCTCGGCGCGCTGGCGCTCCTGGCGCTGGGGGCGCCGGCGGCCGGATGGGCGGGCGGTGCGCTCGCCGACGCCTCGCTCCAGCAGGAGATACGGGCCCAGCACGAGGAGCGGCGGCCCGTCACCGCGGTCGTGGTCGGACCGGTGCCCGGGGAGCGGCGGTTCACCGGTGACCCGGGCGCCGGGTCGGGGCGCACGTCGGTGGTGGCGGCCTGGCGGGCGCCGGACGGCACCCCGCGCACGGGCGAGGTCACCACGGCATCGGGGTCCCGGGAGCCCGGGGCGCCGGTGCGGGTCTGGACGGACGCGTCGGGCCTCCCCGTACCGGCGCCGATGGACGCGGGTACGGCCCGTACGCACGCGGTGCTCGGCGGGATCGGCGTCTTCCTGCTCGCCGCCGGGTGCGTCGAGGCGGGCCGGCGGCTGATCGTAGGGCGCCTGGTGCGGCAGCGGTACGCGCTCTGGGACCGGGAGTGGGCCGAGGCGGGCCCGGACTGGGGCCGGGCCGGAACGGGCAGCTGACGGCGGGCGTCCACCTCGGCCACGTACGGCGGGCGTCCACCTCGGCCACGTACGGCGGGCTGTCGCCCCGGTCGCGTACAGCGGGCGGCGACAGCACCCCGGCGGCCCGAGTCGTCAACTCCCGCCCCTCCCGCGCGCTACGGTGGTCCGACCGCGTCCGCCTCCTCGACAGGCGGGCGGACGGAGAGACCCGGACCATCACGGACCGGGGCTTCACAGCACGACCCGAGGCAGCACGGCACGAGGTGGGGGCAGAGCAACTCCATGGCACAGGGCACGGTCCAGGTGACGCACACCGGTACATCGCGATGGCGCCGCCGCACGGGCGAGTACGCCTCCCTCTCCGCGGCCCTGGAAGCGGCGGCCGACGGCGACGTCCTCACCGTCGCGCCCGGGACCTACCGGGAGAACCTCGTCCTCCACCGCGCGGTGACCCTGCGCGGCCCCGAGGGGTCGGTCGGCTCCGTGCGGATCGCGCCGGCCGACGGCGTACCGCTGACGGTGCGCGCCTCCGCGATCGTCCAGGATCTGCACATCGAGGGGCAGGACTCGGCCGCCCCGGCCGTGCTGGTGGAGGACGGCACCCCGGAGTTCGCGGATCTGCGGATCGTGACGCGGTCCGCCGCGGGCATCGAGGTACGGGGAGCGGCCCGGCCCACCGTGCGGCGCTGCACCGTCGACAATCCGGCCGGCGTCGGCATCGCCGTACTCGACGGGGCGGGCGGGGTCTTCGAGGAGTGCGAGATCGTCTCGGCCGGGCAGTCCGGCGTCTCGGTCCGCGACGGCGGCCACCCCCGCCTCGACCGCTGCCGTATCCACCACTCCTCCGGTGCGGGCATCGGTGTCACCGGCGAGGGCAGCGGTCTGGAGGCGATCGGCTGCGAGGTGTACGAGGTCAAGGGCAGCGGCGTCCAGGTCACCGCCCGCGCCACCGCGCACCTCACCGACTGCACGGTGCACCGCACGTCGGGCGACGGCGTCACGCTGGACACCGACGCGGTGCTGACACTCGCCGACTGCGACATCCACGACATCCCGGAGAACGCGATCGACCTGCGGTCGCGTTCGGTGCTCACGCTGACCCGCTCCACGGTCCGCCGCTTCGGCCGCAACGGCCTCTCGGTCTGGGACCCGGGCACCCGCGTGGACGCCAACCAGTGCGAGATCCACGACAGTACGGGCGACTACCCGGCGGTCTGGGTCAGCGACGGGGCGACGGTGATACTGGACGCCTGCCGGGTCCATGACGTGCCGGACGCCCTGTTCGTCCTGGACCGGGGATCGCGCGCCGATGTGGTGGACAGCGACCTCTCCCAGATCCGCAACACCGCCGTCTCCGTGAGCGACGGCGCCACCGCCCAACTGGACGACTGCCGGATCCGGGAGGCCTCCACCGGCGCCTGGTTCCGCGACCACGGCAGTGGCGGCACGCTGAACAACTGCACCATCGACGCGGCCCAGACCGGGGTCATCGTCACCAAGGGCGCCGACCCCGTCATCGAGCGGTGCACGGTCACCAACCCCGCCGAGGCCGGGTTCTACGTCTCCGCCGAGGGGCGCGGCACCTTCGACAACTGCCGGGTGACGGGCAGCGAGGGGTACGGCTTCCATGTCATGGACGGCTGCCGCACCACGCTGACCCGCTGCCGCACCGAGCGGTGCGCGCGCGGCGGTTACGAGTTCCCCGAGGGCTTCGCCGGGCCGGCGGGCGACGGGGCCGGGGGCTCCGGCCCGGTGGTCACGGACTGCACGAGCGACGAGAGCGGTCTGCGTACGGCACCGGCTCCGGCCCCCGCCGTGCTGACGGCCACCCAGTCGACGCCCGGCCTGCTGAACACGATGCCCGGCCAGCGGGCCGTGGAGCCCGATCCGGTGGCTCCGGCCGCCGAGCCCGCCCGCGACTCGGCGGCGGTCCTCGGTGAACTGGACGCGCTGGTGGGTCTGGAGAGCGTCAAGCGCGAGGTGCGGGCGCTCACCGACATGATCGAGGTGGGCCGCCGCCGCGCGGAGGCCGGGCTCAAGGCCGCCTCCGTCCGCCGCCACCTCGTCTTCACCGGCTCCCCCGGTACGGGCAAGACCACGGTCGCCCGGCTGTACGGGGAGATCCTGGCCTCGCTCGGGGTGCTGGAGCGCGGCCATCTGGTCGAGGTCTCCCGGGTGGACCTGGTCGGGGAGCACATCGGCTCGACGGCGATCAGGACCCAGGAGGCCTTCGACCGGGCGCGCGGCGGGGTGCTCTTCGTGGACGAGGCGTACGCGCTCTCCCCCGAGGACTCCGGGCGTGACTTCGGGCGCGAGGCCATCGACACGCTGGTGAAGCTGATGGAGGACCACCGGGACGCGGTGGTGGTGATCGTCGCCGGGTACACCCACGAGATGGAGCGGTTCCTCACCGTCAACCCCGGGGTGGCCTCCCGTTTCTCGCGGACCATCACCTTCCACGACTACCTCCCCGAGGAGCTGTTGCGGATCGTCGAGCAGCAGGCCGAGGAGCACGAGTACAGCCTGGCGGAGGGGACCGGGGAGGCGCTGCTGAAGTACTTCACCGCGCTCCCCAAAGGCCCCGCCTTCGGCAACGGCCGCACCGCCCGGCAGACCTTCGAGTCGATGGTGGAGCGGCACGCGGGCCGGGTCGCCCAGCTCGCCGAGACGAGCACGGACGACCTGACCCTGCTCTACCCGGAGGACCTGCCGGAGCTCTTCTGACTCCCCTGGCCCTCCTGGCTCTGGTGAAGCGTGTCCCCGCCGTCCGTCTGCCGGGGCAGCCGTGGTCCGAGCTCGTCGAGGAGGGCGGCCCGTTCCCTCGCGAAGACCGGGTCGGCCTGGTAGTCGGAGTGGCCGAGGATCGGTTCGGGCAGCGGGAGCGCGGTGGTACGCCCGTACGCCAGCGGGTCCTTCAGCGGTCCCCGGTCGACGCCGGGGTCGGGGGCGGTGGTCAGCCGGACGGGCCCGCCGATCGGGTCGGTGGCCCGGTGGAGGTTGCGCCAGCAGTGCACCGACCGGTTCAGCCCGAGCAGGGGCACGGGACCGAAGTAGGACGGGAACCAACGACCGTACAGCCGCTCGATCGGGGAGCCGTAGGTGAGCAGCCCGACCCGGCGGCGGGCCGTGTCGGGGAGCTGCCAGACCGCGGCGGCCGCGAGGACGCTGCCCTGTGAGTGGCCCGAGATGATGAGCCGGCCCTTGGTGGTCGCCGTCCACGCGCTCATCCGGGAGGCCAGGTCGGGGACGGCGCGCTCGGCGTAGCAGGGGGGCGCGAAGGGGTGGGCGGCGCGCGGCCAGAAGGTGCCCACGTCCCAGAGGATGCCGATCGTGCGCCGGGCGGAGGCGTCCCGGTAGGCGCGGCGGCCGCCCGCGACGAACAGGATGAAGCCGAAGCCGATGAGCCAGGAGCCCGTCGACTGGGCGGCCTCGGCGAGGGATGCGACGGGAGCGGCGGCGCCGTCCGTCGCGAGGCCGGGCACCTCACCGCTGGCCCAGGAGCCCGCGACGGCCGCCGTGCCGAGGAGCAGGGTGGCGGCGGAGACCACGCCGACGATCCAGGGGGCCGAGTCGGTGAGGGCCGCCGTGGCGCGGATGCGGGCGATCCTCCGGGTGCGGGCGCGGTCGGGCGGCTCGGGGGCGTACTCCGCCTCGATCCCCGGGCCCATGCGGCGGGCCCGGCGCGCGGTGCGGACGACGAGGAAGACGACCGGGACGAGCAGTAGGAGCAGGAGTACGGGGATGACGGAGGCCTGCCAGCTGAGCAGGACGGGCGGGCCCTCGATGATGGAGCCGCGCCCCGTGCCCGGGGTGCCGGGGCCGTCCAGCCAGTCGGCGACGCGCTGGGCCACGCCGCCGGTCATCACCCCGCCGAGCGCGCAGGCGAGCATGGCGACGGACGGGCCGCCGAGCCCGTACAGCGTGGTGCGGGGTTCGGGGGCGCGCCGGTAGAGGCTGCGGGCGACCAGGGCCATGACCACGACGAGGAGGCCCTGGCTGAGCGCCAGGAGCCGGAAGGCGGTCTCGCCGGACAGGCTGCCGGAGGAGACCCACTCCGGACGTGACCAGCCGGCGTGCACGACGGCGAGGCCGAGCAGGGTGAGCGCGGAGCCGGGCAGGTACGTGATGAGGGCGCCGTCGACCCGGTTGTCCCGGACGCTCTCGCTGCGGCCCCGGCGGCAGATGACCCACACGACGACGACGGCGCACAGGATCAGCGCCCCCTGGATGAACAGGCCGAACACCGGCGGCACCGAGCTGCCGACGGTCCGGTCGTGGCGGGCCGCGGCCCCCATGACGAAGGCCGCGACGGTGAGGAACCCCGCGGCGGTGTGCGCGGCGCGGAGCCGGGAGACGAGCCGGCGGCCGTACCAGAAGCCGGGCCTGCTGAGCGCGGGCGGCACCGGGCGCGCGGACTCCGGGTCGTCGGCGGTGGCCGGGGCGCCGGGCCCGTGGGCCTCCTCCGCGCCGTCCGGGTCGCAGGCGCCGTCGTCCGTGGCGTCCAGGGGGCTCTGCGACTCGTAGGCGCTCCAGGTCCGGTTGGAGAGGTACCACAGCAGGCCCACCAGGGCGGCGGGCACGGTGGCGGCGAGCGCGAGCCGCCGTCCGGGCTGGGACCACCAGCCGCCCTGATGGCTCGACAGGAAGCCGAGCCAGGAACGGCGTTCGGAGCAGGCGGAGGTGCCCGCGCACTGCCAGGCCACCAGGTCCAGCGCCACCTCGCAGGCGGCCGCGGTGAGCAGCACCGTGAGGGTGAGCGCGACGAGCCGCACCACCACACCGTAGAGCCGGACGGCGCGCCGGCGGCCGGACGCGGTGGGGCGCATCCAGTGGGCGAGGTTGACCACCATGAACGGCAGGAGCAGCAGCCACAGGGCGCGGGAGCCGTTGCCGGAGGTGAGCCCGGACCAGCAGTACGCCTCGGCGACGGGCTCGTCCCGGTAGCGCTCGGGGTGCTTCTCGCCGTGGGCGTCCTCGGTGCGCCGGTACACGGCGGCGGTCGCGTCCCCGGTGACCCGGACGGTACGGGGATCGCCGAGCATCTCCTGCGGGGTGGCGCCTCCGACGCCGTGGACCAGCAGTTCCAGCGCCGCCCCGGTGTTCTGCGGGGGTCGCGGCGGGGGCGGGATGGCAGGAGCCAAGGCGGCACTCTCTCTCGGGCGCGCCGGCCGCAGGGGGCCGACGAAGACATGACAGGGGTCGGGCGAAAACATGACAGAGGTCGGGCGAAGGCATGACAGGGTCGGGCGGAAGGTGTGCGGGGAGCCGAGAGGCTCCGGCGCGGCCCCAGAATCCCGGAGGCGGGGCGGGTGCGTGAGCGGTCTCACGGAATCTCCCCAGGTGGTACGCCGGACATGCGTGCGTGGCAGGATGAGCCTGTCCCGCAGGCCGCTGCGGACCGTGGGAGCAGAGGGAAGGACCGGGCGACGGCGTTGAGCGAGAATCAGAACCTGCTCGCGGAGCAGCGGCGTGCCCTGATCCTCGACGAGGTGCGCAGGCGCGGCGGGGTCAGGGTCAACGAGCTGACCCGCAGGCTGAATGTGTCCGACATGACGATCCGTCGGGACCTGGACGCGCTGGCCCGGCAGGGGGTCATCGAGAAGGTCCACGGCGGTGCCGTCCCCGTGGTCGAGGCGAGCACTCACGAGCCCGGCTTCGAGGTGAAGTCGGCGCTGGAGCTGAGCGCCAAGGAGGACATCGCGCGGACGGCGGCGGCGATGGCCCAGCCCGGCAGCGCGATCGCCCTCTCGGGCGGTACGACGACGTACGCGCTGGCCCGCCACCTGCTGGACGTACCGGATCTGACGGTGGTGACCAACTCGGTGCGGGTGGCCGACGTGTTCCACGACGCGCAGCGTCCGGCGGCCGGGCGGGGGGCGCGGCCGGGGACGGCGACGGTGGTGCTGACGGGCGGGGTGCGGACGCCTTCGGACTCGCTGGTGGGGCCGGTCGCCGACCGGGCCATCGACTCCCTCCACTTCGATCTGCTCTTCCTCGGGGTGCACGGGATCTCGGCGGAGGCCGGTCTGTCGACCCCCAACCTCGCGGAGGCGGAGACCAATCGCCGCTTCGTCCGGTCGGCCCGCCGGGTCGTGGTGGTGGCCGACCACACCAAGTGGGGCACGGTGGGGCTGAGTTCCTTCGCCACGCTGGACGAGGTGGACACCTTCGTGACGGACGCGGGGCTGGCTCCCGGGGCGCGTGAGGAGATCGGCGAGCATCTGCCGGGCCTGGTGGTGGCGGGCGAGGGACACGAGTCGCCCGAGGAGACCGTCTCCCCCGGCTGATCCCTGGGGCGCGGCTCACCACCTGCGGCTGTCCGGATTCCGTTCGGGTCGCCGTCCGGCCGTGACGTCCTAGGATCGGGGCATGGCCGTCTTCCGGATCGAGCGCTTCTCCCCTCTCCCCGCAGCCGAGGCCTGGCGCCGGGTGACCGACTGGGAACGGCACGCCGAGCGTGTCCCGTTGACCGCCATCTCGGTGGCGGGCGGACCGCCGACCAGGGTCGGCACGGTGTTCACGGCGCGTACGGGGGTGGGCCCGCTGGCCTTCGACGATCCGATGGAAGTGGTCCGGTGGACGCCGCCGGCCGGTGGCCGGGCCGGGATCTGCCTGCTGGAGAAGCGCGGCTCCGTGGTGCTGGGCCGGGCCTCGATCGACGTGCTGCCGACGCATTCCGGTTCCCATGTGGTGTGGGTGGAGGAGCTGCGGGTGCGGCTGGTGCCGCGGTGGGGTGACCCGCTGCTGGCGTCGGCCGGGCGGCGGCTGTTCGGCGGGGTGCTGGACGAGCTGCTGGCCTGAGGCGCAGCCAGGAGAAGGACCCGTCCGGCATCGGTGACCGGTGGGGGTGATGTGACCGTCACACGATTGACTCGTTTGTCGGTATGACACTCCTGGCCCCGGCCCCGGAAGGCACCCCACTCATGCCGATCCATCAACCGCAGCAACGCTCCGCCACCGCGCCCAGCGAACCCCTGGGCGTCCAGCAGGCCGAGGCCGCCCTCGTGGAGCACTACCCGCGTCTGGTCCGGCTCGCCTACGTCGTGCTGCCGCCCTCCCTGGGCCGGCACCGCCGGGTCCTGGCCGCGCACGCGGCCGTGCAACGGGCGCTGCCCCTGGCCAGGACCGTCCCGGCCCGCACGGCCCAGGTGCCCGCGCAGTCCCGGCGCTCTCCGGAGGCGGAGCGAGCCACGGCCCCGGCCGACGCCCCGTACGCCTCGATGCGGCTGCGGGTGCTGCGGACGGCGCTGGCGTACGAGCGCAGGCCCCGCTGGTGGCCCGGACGGCTTCCGGCGCCCGCGGCGCTGCGGCCGACGCTGCCGGTGGTGTGGGGGCTGCGGCTCTTCCCCCGGGCGGGCGGCGTCGACGAACTGGCCCTGGACCGGGCCCTGTCGGAGGTGCCCGGTGCCGTACGGGCCGCGTTCGCGCTCCAGTCGCTGGACGGGTTGCCGGAGGCCGCGGTGCGGGCGCTGCTGGCCGAGGCGGGGGTGGCCGATCCGGCGGGGGCGGTGCGGCGGGCCGCCCGGCTCGGGAGGCCGGACCGGGCGGCGGCCCACGTGCTGCTGCGGTCCGGGGAGTTCGACCCGGGCACCGTGCAGACCCGGCCGAGCGATCTGCTGCGGCGCAGGCACCGGGTGCGGGCGGCGGCCCTCGCGGCGGCGCTGTGCGTGGTGGCGGGGACGCTCGCGGTGGCCGCCGAGAAGGGCGTACGCGACGAGGCCCCGGAGGCCGGAGTGACGACCCCGGGGGCGGGAAGGCCGGCCCCCTTCATCGACCCGGCGGCCCTGCTGCGTACGGCGGCGGAGCAGTGGGCGGACACCTCCCGGATCGACTTCACCGCCTGGCCCGTACGCGGTGACCGGCGCGGCGACGAGGAGTTGCTCGGGCGGGCGCTGCGGGCCTGGTCCGAGCCGGCCGAGGACGTCAAGGTGTCGACCACCCCGGGCACGGCCGACGTGCCGCCCGCGCAGCCGCCCCGGCTGCTGTTCGCGGGTGAGGTGGACGGGGCGGCCGTCGCGCTGTTCCACGATGGCGGGGTCCGCGTCGTGCGGTACGCGGAGCCGCTGTCGGGCGGCGGCGGGGCCGCGCTGGACTTCGCCCGGACCGATGACGCGGACGTGACGACGAGTGCGGCGGTGGTCATGAGCCGTACGGGTGGGAAGGCGCGGTTCCTGCTCGCCCCCTGGATCTCCGAGACCACCACCCGGGACCTGCTCGCGCCGGACACACCCGGCCGTCCGCTGGAGGTGGGCCCGGACGGGGTCACCGCCCCGGTGGAGCGCCCGGCGGTGGGCGGCGGCTGCGACGCCTGGCCGGTGCTCCAACTGCGCTCCTCCGAGCGGATCGTGGAGAAACACGCCTTCCTGGTGACCGACCTGGGCGACCTGGCCCCGGCGCATCTGACGTACACCCCGAAGCCCGGCGGTGGCGCGCCCGCCCGGCAGCCCCGCGAGGCGACGGGCCCGGAGGCGCTGGCCGCCTGGGCGCGTACGGCGTGTTCGCTGCGGGCGCTGTCCGGCTCGGGGGTGCGGGCGGTGAACAACTGGGCGTTCGCCGAGCAGCGGCTGCCCGAGGGCGGGACGTCGGCCGAGTGGCTCTGCACCCGCGCCGACACCTGGCGCGGCCCCGGCCGGGTGCTGGTGCAGTTCCTCCAGCCCGCCGCCTCCCCCACCGCCCCGGCCACGGTGGTCGCCGACCGGAACGACACCGCCCTGTGCAGCCGGTTCGGGCAGCACATCCTGGCAGGCACGCACTGGAAGGCCGCCTCCGGCCGGTGGTACGTCCTGGCGGCGGGCAGCCGGGCCGTGACCGGGATCGAGGCCACCGGCCAGGTGCGGGGTACGGCGGGCGGCCCGACGCTGGCGGTACGGGCGCCGCGCGACGCCTCCGTGCAGCTGACGGCCCGGCTGCGCGAGGGCGGGACGCTGACCGCCGTGCACTGAGCCGTCGCCGACCCGCGCTCCGCCGTACGGAGTGCTCGGACCCGCCCTCGTACCGGATGAGGTGCGAGACTCGGACAGGTGACGGATCTTCCTGAGGAACCCGACGTACGTGATGTCCCCGACGAGACCCCGCTGCGCTGCCTGGTCACCGGCGCCACCGGCTACATCGGCGGCAGACTGGTGCCCGCCCTCCTCGACGCCGGCCACCAGGTCCGCGCGCTGGCCCGGACGCCGCGGAAGCTGCGCGACTACCCCTGGGCGGACCGGGTCGAGGTGGTGCGGGGCGATGTCACCGACGCCGACTCGCTGACCGAGGCGATGCGGGACGTCGACGTGGCGTACTACCTGGTGCACGCGCTCGGCTCCGGCTCGGACTTCGAGGAGACCGACCGCCGGGCCGCCCGGAACTTCGGCGAGAAGGCCCGCGCGGCCGGGGTGCGGCGGATCGTCTACCTGGGCGGGCTGACCCCGGCCGGGGTGGACGAGAAGGAGCTGTCGCCGCATCTGCGGTCGCGCGCCGAGGTGGGGCGCATCCTGCTGGACTCCGAGGTGCCGACGGCGGTGCTGCGGGCGGCGATCGTGATCGGTTCGGGGTCGGCCTCGTTCGAGATGCTGCGCTATCTGACCGAGCGGCTGCCGGTGATGGTGACCCCGAGCTGGGTCTCCACGCGGATCCAGCCCATCGCCGTACGGGATGTGATCCGCTATCTGGTGGGGAGCGCCACCCTGCCGCCCGAGGTGAACCGGACCTTCGACATCGGCGGCCCGGACATCATGACGTACCGGGACATGATGCAGGGCTACGCCCGGGTGGCGGGGCTGCCGCGGCGGGTGATCGTGCCGGTCCCGGTGCTCACCCCGACGCTCTCCAGCCACTGGATCGGGCTGGTCACCCCGGTCCCCCGGTCGATCGCCCGGCCGCTCGCGGAGTCGCTGCGCCACGAGGTGGTCTGCCGGGAGCACGACATCGTGCGGTACGTCCCCGATCCGCCGGAGGGGCTGATCGGCTCCGACCAGGCCCTGAGCCTGGCCCTCCAGCGGATCAAGGAGGCCAGGGTGGACACCCGCTGGTCCTCCGCCTCGCTGCCGGGCGCGCCGAGCGACCCGCTGCCCACCGACCCGGACTGGGCGGGCGGCAGCCTCTACCGGGACGAGCGGGAGCTGGTCGTGCCGGTGGACCGGGCGGACCTGTGGCGGGTGATCGAGGGGATCGGCGGCGAGAACGGCTGGTACTCCTTCCCGCTCGCCTGGGCGGTGCGCGGCTGGATGGACCGGATCGTCGGCGGGGTCGGGTTGCGGCGCGGACGGCGGGACGCGCACCGGCTGCGGGTCGGGGACTCGCTGGACTTCTGGCGGGTGGAGGAGATCGTGCCGGGCGAACTGCTGCGGCTGCGGGCGGAGATGCGGCTGCCGGGGCTGGCCTGGCTGGAACTGTCGGTGGCCACCGACGACCAGGGGCGCACGGTCTACCACCAGCGCGCCCTGTACCACCCGCAGGGGCTGCTCGGCCATGCGTACTGGTGGGGCGTGTCGCCCTTCCACGCAGTGGTCTTCGGCGGGATGGCCCGCAACATCGCCGCGGCCGCCGAGGCCGCCGCCCGGAAGCGGGAGGAGGCCCGGGAACCGGTGGGCGGCGGTGGTGAGAGCCGCGAGCCGGTGGCCGGCAGTGGTACAGACAACTGACCCCCCGGCCGCTATGGTGTGCCTCCCCATGAGCGCCCCATCGGCGCAGACCGCCGGGAGGTGCACACGATGGCACGCCGACTCCGTACCGTAGGACTGGAGTTCACCGAATCCGCGCCGATACGTCTGGTGTTCGCCGCCGAGGTGTCCGCACCGCCGGACGTGGTCTACCGGGCGCTCGCCGAGGATGTCGCCTCCTGGCCCTCCTGGTTCACCGCCGTCACCCGGGCCACGCCCACCGACGGGGGCGCGGGCCGGGAGGTCCGGCTGCGGGGCGGGGTCCGCTTCCGCGAGACGGTCGTGGCCACCGAGCCGGGCGAGCGGTACGCCTACCGGGTCGACGAGACGAACGCGCCGGGGCTGCGGGCCCTGGTGGAGGAGTGGCGGCTCACCGCGGACGGGGCCGGGACCCGGGTGCAGTGGACCTTCGCCGCCGACGGGACGGGCCCGTTCCGCTCGGTGCTGGTGGTCGCGCGCCTGGGGATGGGCCGGTCCTTCCGGGACGCGGTGCGCCGGCTGGACGGGCGGCTGACGGCACCGGCGGCCTGATCCGCGGGAAGGTCCTGCCCTCAGCCGGCCGCCGCAAAGGCGCCGGGCCTCAGCCGGTCAGGGTTCCGGTGGCGAGGAAGCCGTCGATCGCCGCGGTGTACGGGGCGATGTCCAGGCCCTGTTCCTCCAGCCAGGAGTCGGAGTAGTACTTGTCCAGGTAGCGGTCGCCCGGGTCGCACAGCAGCGTGACGACGCTGCCCCGCTCCCCCTGCTCCACCATCTCGGCGATCAGCTTGAACGCGCTCCACAGCCCGGTGCCGGTCGAGCCGCCCGCCTTTCGGCCGATGGCCCGCTCCAGGGCCCGTACGGCGGCGACGCTCGCCGCGTCGGGCACCTTCATCATCCGGTCGATGGCGCCCGGCACGAAGCTCGGCTCCATGCGGGGGCGGCCGATGCCCTCGATCCGGGAGCCGCAGTCGCTGCTCGCGTAGGGGTCGTTGCGGGTCCAGCCGTCGAAGAAACAGGAGTTCTCCGGGTCGGGCACGCAGACCCGGGTGTCGTGCTGGAGGTAGTGCACGTAGCGGGCGATGGTGGCCGAGGTGCCGCCGGTCCCGGCGGTGGCGACGATCCAGGTGGGTTCCGGGTAGCGCTCCAGCCGGAGCTGCTGGTAGATCGACTCGGCGATGTTGTTGTTGCCGCGCCAGTCGGTGGCGCGCTCCGCGTAGGTGAACTGGTCCATGTAGTGGCCGCCGGTCTCGGCGGCGAGGGACGCGGACTCCTCGTACATCTTGCGGGAGTCGTCGACGAAGTGGCACCGCCCGCCGTGGAATTCGATGAGGCGGCACTTCTCCGGGCTGGTGGTGCGCGGCATCACGGCGATGAACGGCACGCCGATCAGCTTGGCGAAGTACGCCTCCGAGACGGCGGTCGAGCCGCTGGACGCCTCGATGACCGGCTTGCCCGGCCGGATCCAGCCGTTGCAGAGCCCGTAGAGGAAGAGCGAGCGGGCGAGCCGGTGCTTGAGGCTGCCGGTGGGGTGCGTCGACTCGTCCTTGAGGTAGAGGTCGATGCCCCACTCCTCGGGCAGCGGGAAGCGCAGCAGGTGGGTGTCGGCCGAACGGTTGGCGTCGGCCTGGACCTTGCGGACGGCCTCCTTCAGCCAGGCCCGGTACTCCGGGTCGCTGCGGTCGACGTCCACCGTCCCCGCGGCCGTCCCCGCGGCCGTCCCCGTGGCCCCGTGGTCCTGTCCCAGCTCATGGGTGTCCATCGCCGTGCTCCTGTTCGTGTGCTGTCGGCCGCTGTTCGTGTGCTGTTCGCCGCTGTTCGTCCGCCCGGTGCTCCTGCCTCCACGATAGGCCCCCGACCTGCACAAACGTTGACTTTGATGGTCCATAGCCCTGCCTTTGAGGAGGCCGTTCGGGGGCAGTTGGGGCGGGCGGTGCGAGCAGCGTGCGGCGGGTTCCCGTGCCCTCTGGCGGCCGGGGACGCGGCCAGGCACACTGCAACAGGAGAAGTGGTGACGAAGGGGGGCGAAGCCGCGATGGCGGACGCCGAGTTCAGTGCGTCGGGGGTCAGGATCGAGCGGTTCACCCGGTCGCTGACCAGGGCCGGTCAGGTGGTCGTCAAGGACGGCCGGCTGTCCCTGCTGATGAGCAACGGGCGGGAGATCGACAGCGCCCCGGTGGGCACGGTGAGTGCGGGGAAACGGTGGTTCTTCGCGGCGGATTCGGCCATCGCCCGGGTGAACGGCGTGCGCTACCGGTTGACGATGGGGCAGCGCAACCGCAGACGCGACGGAGCGGCTCCGCTGCGCCGCTTCCTGGAGGCGCTGCGCAGCGCGGGCGGCCGCCGGGGCTGAGCCCGGGCCCCGTTCCACGGACGCCTTACGCGGCTCCGCGAGTTGCGGCGCCGCCCGGGCTGGGCCACGCTGGACCCACGTCACTGAAGGTGCACCATCGGTGACAGAGCGATTCGCTCCCACGGGAGACCGCGGGGCCGGATCGTGCGACACGAGCAGACACGACAAGAGCAGAGCGGATTCGGCAGTCAGTCGTCCGCCGGCTCCGTTCGTCCGTCTTCTTCTTCCGGACCTATTTCGGGGAGTCGCAGCCGTGATCAGCGAGCCAAGCAGGCACTGCACGGTGGAGCTCCAAGCCCTGCCGTCGCGGATCGGTCAGGTCCGCAGAATCATCTCGGCGCAACTGCGCTACTGGCATCTCGATCCTCTGATCGACCAGGCAGCCCTGGGCGTCACCGAGCTCCTGACCAACGTTCACCGGCACGCACAGCCGGACAAGTCATGCACCGTCGACATCGAGCTGCTGCTCGACCGGTTGACGGTCTCCGTCCACGACCACGACCCCCGTGTCCCCACGGTGAACGAGGCGGATTCCTTCGCCACCTCGGGACGGGGTCTGGCCCTGATCGCCGCCGTCAGCGAGAGCTGGGGCGTACGGCCGAGCGGCGCGGCCGGGAAGGCCGTCTGGTTCACCTTGCCGGCGGTCTGCGCCACCTCGACCCTGCCACCGCTCGCGGTCTACGGGTCGATCACCGACGGGCCGTTCGGGTCCGTCCCCATCAGCCCCGAGGCCGTCGCGGCGGCCCCCGCCAGGTCGGCCGTCGTCGGCTGACGGGAAAAGCTGCCGGACCCGCCCGTCGTCCGGCCCGGCCCGGTCCAGGTTTTCGGCCTCACCGGGCCGAAGCTCAGGCCGTCCAGGTTTTCGGCCGCAGCGGGCCGAAGCTCAGGCCAGGACGGCGAGCGGGTCGTCGAGCACGGGCTGCCAGGCCAGTTCGGCCGCGCCGACGAGGCTGTTGTGAGTCAGGGTGCAGGGCAGGATCGGCACGCTGCCGCTGCGGCCCCAGAGGCTGCGGTCGGCGACGACGGCCCGCAGCCGCTCCGGGTCCGCCTCCAGCAGGTCGCGGTGGAGCCCGCCGAGGATGATCCGGTCCGGGTTGAGGATGTTGACGAGCCCGGCGAGGCCCAGACCCAGGCGGTCGATCAGCGCCTCGGCGGCGTTGCGTACGTCCGCGTCCTCGTACTCCGTGCGCAGCAGGTCCCCGGCCTGCTTGAGGAGCGACTCCTCCGGGCCCGGGTCGCGGCGCGCGGTGGTGAGGAAGGCGAGCGGGTCGGTCTCCACGTCGAGACAGCCCCGGCCGCCGCAGTGGCAGGGCCGCCCCTCGGGGTTCACGGTGAGGTGGCCCACCTCCAGCGCCAGCCCTGAACTCCCGCTGTGCAGGCGGCCGTCGAGCACCAGGGCCCCGCCGACGCCCCGGTGGCCGGTGGCGACGCAGAGGAGGTGCTGGGCGCCGCGTCCGGCACCGTGCCGGTGCTCGGCCAGCGCGGTGAGGTTGACGTCGTTGCCGGTGAAGGCGGGGCCGGTGATGCCCGCGTCATGGACGCAGGCGGCGAAGATGTCGCGGACCGGCGAGCCCGCGGGCCAGGCGAGGTGCAGCGGGTTGAGCGCGGTGCCTTCGGGTTCGGCGACCGCCGACGGCACGGCGAGCCCGGCGCCGACACAGCGCAGTCCGCTCGCGGCCAGCAGTTGCGCCCCCGCGGCCACGACCTCGCCGAGCACCTGTGCGGGGTCGGCCATCACCGCGACGCAGCCCGGCGATGTGGCGACGATCCGGCCGCCGAGCCCGACGAGTGCGGCCCGGAAGCCGTCGGCGTGGACCTGGGCGGCGAGGACGACGGGGCCGGCCTCCAGGACGGAGAGCCGGTGGGAGGGGCGACCCTGCGAACCAGCCGCGGAACCGGGGCTGGAGTCGACCCGGATCAGTCCGAGCGCCTCCAGCTCCGCGGCGACCGCCCCGGCGGTGGCCCGGGTGACCCCGAGCTCGGAGGTGAGGACGGCGCGCGTGGGGGCGCGCCCGGTGTGGACCAGTTCCAGTGCGGGCCCGAGCGCGCTGCGGCCCCTCTCCAACTTCGTCCGGGTGGTGGTCGCCTTGCCGTTCATGAGGGCGAGTCTCCCATGATCCGGAGGTGTTCCGGACGCCGAGGGAGCCCGCCAGGACGGGGAGAAGCCGCCTCCGTCAACCATGTTGCGTCCGCCCTCCGCCCACCCCTATGCTGAGTTTGTGCCGCAACTAAACAAACTGCGGACGGCCCTACCGGGGGGACCTGGCGGCGACACCGCCCCACCCTCGTCGGCCCGCCTCCGTACCGCCCTGACCGTGTTCTTCGCCCTCGACGGCTTCCTCTTCGCCGGCTGGGTGGTCCGTATCCCGGCCATCAAGCAGCAGACCGGCGCCTCCGCCTCCACCCTCGGCCTCGCCCTGCTCGGCGTCTCCGCCGGCGCCGTGATCACCATGATGCTCACCGGCCGCCTCTGCCGCCGCTACGGCAGCCACGCCGTGACCGTGGCCTGCGGGGTACTGCTCCCCCTGAGCATCGCCCTGCCCGCGCAGACCCACTCGGCGCTCTCGCTCGGCCTCGTCCTGCTGGTCTTCGGAGCGGCGTACGGCGGGATGAACGTGGCGATGAACAGCGCCGCCGTCGACCTGGTCGCCGAACTCCGCCGCCCGGTGATGCCGAGCTTCCACGCGGCGTTCAGCCTCGGCGGCATGGTGGGTGCCGGACTCGGCGGGCTGGTGGCGGGGGGCCTCTCCGCCTCGACGCACCTGTTCCTGCTGGCCGGCATCGGCCTGCTCGTCACCGCGTTCGCGGGGCCCGCGCTGCTGCGCCACCGTCCGGCCCGTACGGCACCCGAAGCGCACACGTCGCAGCGGCAGCCCCAACGGCAGCCCCAGCGGAAACTCGATCCGCGGGCCCGCCGGATCGTCGTGCTCTTCGGCGTGATCGCCCTGTGCACGGCGTACGGGGAAGGCGCGCTCGCCGACTGGGGCGCGCTCCACCTGGAGCAGGACCTGGACGCCCATCCGGGTCTCGCCGCCGCCGGATACGCGCTGTTCGCCCTGACGATGACCATCGGCAGGCTCACCGGCACCCTGCTCCTGGAGCGGCTCGGCCAGACCCGCACCCTGGTCCTCGGCGGTGCGGTCGCCGCGGCCGGAATGCTGCTCGGCGCACTGGCGCCGACCGTCTGGCTGGCGCTGGCCGGGTTCGCGGTCACCGGCCTGGGGCTTGCCAACATCTTCCCCGTAGCCGTGGGCCGGGCCGGTGAACTGGCCGGACCGAGCGGGGTGGCCGCCGCCTCGACGCTCGGCTACGGCGGCATGCTGCTGGGCCCGCCCGCGATCGGCTTCCTGGCCGACTGGTTCTCGCTGCCGCTGGCGCTGACGACCGTGGCTCTGCTCGCCGCGGCGGCGGCCGCCCTGGGGTACGGGGCCCGCAACGCGACCCACGCCTGAGCGGGCCGGTCCACCCGGCCCGTCCACGCGCCCCCGGGCCGCCCCCACCCCCTGGCACAATCCCGCCATGGAGATCACCGAGCACATCGCGTCCCTGTCCGAGGAAGGGCGGCTCCTCGCGGCGGCCGCCGAGCAGGCGGGCCCCGGGGCCTCGGTCCCCACCTGCCCCGGCTGGCAGATACGCCACCTGCTGCGCCACACCGGCATGGTGCACCGCTGGGCGGCCGAGCTCGTCGCCGAAGGGCACACCACGCCCCAGCCCGACGGCGGAGAACCGGACCTCGACGGCGAGGAACTCCTCGACTGGTTCCGGTCGGGCCACCGCCACCTGGTCCGGTCGCTGGAGGCCGCCCCCGCCGACCTGAACTGCTGGACCTTCATGCCCGCCCCCTCCCCGCTCGCGTTCTGGTCCCGCCGCCAGTTGCACGAGACGACCGTGCACCGGGTGGACGCGGAGTCGGCGCTCGGCGGACCGCTGACGACGGTGGACGCCGACCGGGCGGCCGACGGCATCGACGAACTCCTCACCGGTTTCCACGCCCGCCCCAAGAGCCGGGTGCGCTCCTCCGCCCCGCGCACGCTGCGGGTGCGGGCGGTGGACACGGACGCGGTGTGGACCGTACGGATCTCGGACGAGCCGCCGCAGACCGTGCGTACGCAGGCGGGGTCGGCGGCCGAGGGCGGCGCGGCCGGCGGACCCGCTCCGGACGGCGACGGCGACGACCGCGTGGACTGCGAACTGAGCGGGACGGCGGAGGGCCTCTACCTCACGCTCTGGAACCGCCTGCCGCTCGCCGCCGTGACGCTGCGCGGCGACCGCTCGGTGGCCAGGCTCTGGACGGACAACTCCGCGGTCACCTGGTGAACTCGGTCGGCGGACGCGGAGCCTGTGGTCCGGCGGCCGACGCGGGGGCCGGGCGCCGGGGCCGGGGACAGGCGCGGGGGCCGGGCGCGGGGGCCAGGCGCGAGGACCCGGGGACAGGCGCCGGGGCCAGGCGCCGGGGCCGCAGGCTTGCCCGGAGCGCGGCGGGCCTGTGACACTGCGGCCATGGGGGCACGGCGGACGCAGGCGGAGCGGGACGCGATCACGGTCGAGATCAGCTACGCGCTGGTCAGTTCCACCGTACTGGCCGGCCTGACCTTCGCGGCGGCCTCCGCCCCCGCCCTCCTTCTCTTCGATCTCGGCCGCACAGCGCGGACGGTGGTGCTCGGCCTCGCCACCGCGGCCGCCGTGCTGGCCTTCGCCGCGCGGGTCGTCCATGTCCTGTGGCGCTTTCCGCGGCGGGAGGGCCGCCGCCTGGGCGGCCCGGCCCCGGACCGGCCGGACCGCTCCGGCCCCGCCGACTCCGCCGACTCCGCCGACTCCGCAACGTAGACAACGTGGACGACGTGGACAACGCAGCCGGGGCGGACGTCCCGTGACTCAGCCGGCGGCCGGGCTCCCGCGCAGACCGACCGAGCGGGCGAGCTCCCCGGCCGCCTGCCGGAAGAGCTGCTCACGCGCCTCGACCATCCGGTTGAACTGGCCGAACACCTCGAACGAGATCAGGCCGAAGAGCTGGGCCCAGGCGGCTACGAGAGCCGGGGCGACGGCGGGCGGCAGGTCCGGGATGACGTCGGCGGCGATCCGCTCGGCCTCGGCCCGCAAGTCCGCCGCGAGCGGCGGCACCGCGAGCCCGTCGTCCCGGAACGCGTCGCGGATGAGGCCGATGAGGACCATGGCGACCCGGGAGGCGGGGCCCACCGTGTCCATGGGGGCGCTGTAGCCGGGGACGGGTGAGCCGTAGATCAGGGCGTACTCGTGGGGGTGGGCGAGCGCCCACTCCCGTACGGCACCGGCCACGATGACCCAGCGGTCGGCGTACGGGGCGGGGCGCGGGCGGGCCCGGTCGGCGGTGGCGCGGGCGTTCTCCGCGGCCTCACCGATGGCGTCGTACGCGTCGACGATCAGCGCGGTGAGGAGGTCGTCGCGGCTGGGGAAGTAGCGGTAGAGCGCCGAGGAGGCCATGCCCAGCTCGCGGGCGACGGCGCGCAGCGAGAGCTTGGCCGCGCCCTCAGCCGCCAGGTGTTTCCTGGCCTCGTCCTTGATGGCGGCGGTCACTTCGATGCGGGCGCGCTCCCTGGCCCCTCGGATGGTGCTCATGGCCGTCAGTCTGCCACGCGTTCAGAGCACCGAACAACAACGAGAGCAGTGCTCTTGCTTTTGAGCGCCGACCTCCTACACACTGATCTCAAGCGAGAGCACTGCTCTCCTATTGGAGGTACTGCTCTCTCCATGGGACCACCGCTCTCCCACCACCACCGGGATCATCCCGCCACGCCCACGCCCTTGGGGGTCACCATGTCGCAGCAGCATCCGCAGCCGTACTACCTCCGGGCCGGCGCAACCACCACCCGCCTCAACAGCCTCATCGGCCGGCTCGCCCGGCACGGCATCAGCCTCATGGGCTCCGCCGAGATGTCGGTCCGTGGACGCACGAGCGGCCGGATGCAGCGCATCCCCGTCAACCCGCACTCCTACGAGGGCGCCCAGTACCTCGTCTCGGCCCGGGGCCACTCCCAGTGGGTGCGGAACATGCGCGTCGCGGGCGGCGGTGAGCTGCGGGTGGGACGCAGAACCCGGGTCTTCACCGCCGTGGAGATCGCCGACGACGCGCAGAAGGCCCAGATCCTCCGCGCCTATCTGAAGCGGTGGGGCTGGGAGGTCGACCAGTACTTCCAGGGCGTCACCGCGAAGTCCACGGACGCCGAACTCCTCGCCGCCTCCCCGGACCACCCGGTCTTCCGCATCACGTTCGAGCGCTGACCGTGCCGAACAGCTCCGCCACCAGGTCCACCACGAGCGCGGGCCGGGACACGAACGGCGAATGCCCCGTCGCCCACTCCCGTACACCGGTGCAGCGGGCGGCGAGCGTCCGTTGCAGGGCGGGGTCGAGCGCCCGGTCCCCGGCGCAGACGACATAGGTCGAGGGGACCAGCTTCCAGCCGTGGTGCTCGGGGACCCCCCGCCCGCACCCCGGGGCCTGCGGCCGCAACAGGCCGACCGCGCGGGCGGCGAGAGGCCCGGGGCAGTCACCGTAAAGCAGGTCGGCCGCCCGGCCGGGATCCAGACGGGTCGCACCGTCGGCCCCCTCCCCCGGCACGACCGCGTCACGCAGTTGCGGAGACGCCCCGCCGAGCGCGGCCGCGCTCTCGCCCACGTCCGGTACGAAGGCCGCGAGGTAGACCAGGTGGCGCGCTCCCCGTACGCCGGTGATCACCGACCCGCCGTAGGAGTGGCCGAGCAGGAGCGGAGGCCCCTCCAGCGCGTCGACGGCGGCCTGGACCGCTGCCGTGTCGGCGGCCAGGGAGCCCCGGTGGAGCTCGGGGACGACCACCTCGACCCCCTCCGCCCGCAGGCCGTCCGCGACCGGGGCGAAGTGCTCGGGCCGGTGGTAGAGGCCATGGACGAGCACGGCCGCGGCCCGGCCGCCTATGCCCCTCGCCTCGCCGCTCAGCGGTCCATCGCGCTCAACGCCCGCTGCGCCAGCGGGTGCGTACGGACCAGCTCGGCGAGCGACGTCGTGCCCCGGGTGATTCCCGCGAACGCCTTCCAGGCCGGCCGGAAGCCGGTCAGCACCGCGTGCAGCACCCCCGGGCGGCGCTCGAACAGCTTCAGCATGCGGCGGCCGACGCCCATCTCCACGCCGAGACCGGCCTTGATGGCGAAGGCGTAGTTGAGGGCCTGGCGGCGGGCGTCCACCGCGTCGTGCGCCTCGGCGATCCTGACGGCCCATTCACCCGCGAGCCGGCCGGAGCGCAGGGCGAAGGAGATGCCCTCCCGGGTCCACGGCTCCAGCAGGCCCGCCGCGTCGCCGCAGACCACGACCCGGCCGCGCGAGAGCGGCGAGTCGTCGCTGCGGCACCGGGTCAGATGGCCGGAGGAGACGGACGGCTCGAACCCGGCGAGGCCGAGGCGGGCGATGAAGTCCTCCAGATACCGCTTGGTGCCCGCACCGTCGCCGCGCGCCGAGATCACCCCGACCGTCAGCGTGTCGCCCTTGGGGAAGACCCAGCCGTAACTCCCGGGCATCGGGCCCCAGTCGATGAGCACCCGGCCCGCCCAGTCCTCCGCCACCGTCGCCGGAACGGGGATCTCCGCCTCCAGGCCGAGGTCCACCTGGTCGAGCTTCACCCCGACATGTGCTCCTATCCGCCCCGCGCTGCCGTCCGCCCCGACGACCGCCCGCGCCAGCACCGTCTCACCGCCGGCCAGCACCACGGCGACCGTACGCCGGTCGGGGACGGCGGGCCCGTGCTGCTCCACCCGCACCACCGAGACGCCCGTGCGCAGTTCGGCACCGGCCTTCTGCGCCTCCTCCACCAGCCCGGCGTCGAACTCCGGGCGGTTGATGAGCCCGAAGAGCATGCGCCGGGATCTGCGCGTACGGGAGAACTTCCCGTCGAGGGAGAAGGTGACCGCGTGGATACGGTCCTTCAGGGGCAGTTCGAACCCCGGCGGCAGCGAATCCCGGGAGAACCCGATGATGCCGCCGCCGCAGGTCTTGTAGCGCGGCAGTTCCGCCTTCTCCAGCAGCAGGACCCTTCGGCCCGCCACGGCTGCCGCGTACGCCGCCGATGCGCCGGCCGGTCCGGCGCCGACGACGACGACGTCCCACACCGCCGACGACTCTTCGTTTTCCCGCCCGGCGTCTGCGTTCTCGCTGCTCACGATGTGCTTCTGCTCCCGATCCGACCAGTGGCCCCAAGCTGCTCACGGCATCCTACGGCGCGCGGTGGCCGAGCCCCCCTGTGGGAGGATCGGCCATGATCTGTTCCTGCGCGCGGCACCGCACCCACGGTGTCGCCGACGGGCGCGTACACCTCGTGCCCTACCCATAACGTCGCACCCACGAGGAGCGTGCCCATGACCGCCCGCCCGATTTCCGAGACCGTCGCCTCGCTGATGCCCCGTGCGCGGGCGGAGCTCGCCGAGCTGGTGGCGTTCCAGTCGGTCGCGGACCCCGCGGTCTTCCCGAAGAGCGAGTGCGAGGCGGCGGCGAACTGGGTCGCGGACGCCCTGCGCGCCGAGGACTTCACGGACGTCGCCCTGCTCGACACCCCCGACGGCACCCAGTCGGTCTACGGTTTCCTGCCCGGCCCGGCCGGAGCTCCGACCGTGCTGCTCTACGCCCACTACGACGTGCAGCCGCCGCTGGACGAGTCGGCGTGGCTCTCCCCGCCGTTCGAGCTGACCGAGCGCGACGGCCGCTGGTACGGCCGGGGTACGGCGGACTGCAAGGGCGGGTTCATCATGCACCTGCTCGCGCTGCGCGCCCTCAAGGCGAACGGCGGCGTCCCGGTCTCGGTGAAGGTGATCGCCGAGGGCTCCGAGGAGCAGGGCACCGGCGGTCTGGAGCGGTACGCGGAGGCGCACCCGGAGCTGCTGGCCGCCGACACGATCGTCATCGGTGACACGGGGAACTTCCGGGTCGGGCTGCCGACGGTCACGGCGACGCTGCGCGGGATGACGATGCTGCGGGTGCGGCTCGACACCCTCGAAGGGAACCTGCACTCGGGACAGTTCGGCGGCGCCGCCCCCGACGCGCTGGCCGCGATGATCCAACTGCTGGCCTCGCTGCGCGCCGAGGACGGGACGACGACGGTCGATGGTCTGACCGGTGGCGCGGACTGGGACGGACTGCAGTACCCGGAGGCGGAGTTCCGGCAGGACGCCAAGGTGCTGGACGGTGTCGAGCTGATCGGTACGGGCACGGTCGCCGACCGGATCTGGGCGCGCCCCGCCGTCACCGTCATCGGCATCGACTGCCCACCGGTGGTCGGCGCGACCCCGTCCGTGCAGGCGAGCGCCCGGGCCCAGATCAGCCTGCGGGTGCCGCCCGGCCACGACGCCGCCGAGGCGACGAAGCTGCTCACCGCCCACCTGGAGTCGCGGGCTCCCTGGGGCGCGCGGGTCGCGGTGGAACAGGTCGGCCAGGGCCAGCCCTTCCGCGCCGACATGACCAGCCCGGCGTACACGGCGATGGCGGCCGCGATGCGGGACGCCTACCCGGGCCAGGAGATGCAGTCCTCCGGCATGGGCGGCTCGATCCCGCTCTGCAACACGCTGGCGGGCCTGTACCCGGAGGCGGAGATCCTGCTCATCGGCCTGAGCGAGCCCGAGGCACAGATCCACGCGGTGAACGAGAGCGTGTCGCCCGAGGAGCTGGAGCGGATGTCGGTCACCGAGGCGCTGTTCCTGCGCAACTACGCGGAGTCGAAGAAGGCCTGACCCTCGCGAACGCCCCTGGCGGCGGCCTCTCGCGGCCGCCGCCGGCCTGCGCACCGGCCACTACGCCCTCGGCGAAGTCGCCGGAAGCGTAGTTCCGTACGGCGGGTGCCGGCGTCTGCGTACGTTCGCGGCATGGATCTCATCGAGGTACTCCCCCGCCGCCTCCACCTGTTCCGCTTCCGGATCGGCCAGGCCTGTCTCTGGCGCGACGGGGCGGACCTGACACTGATCGACGCCGGGGACATCGAGGCGGCGGCCGCGATCGAGGACGCGGTACGGGGCCTCGGCCTCGATCCCGGCCGGATCGGCCGCATCGTCCTCACCCACGGCCACCGCGACCACTACGGCGCCGCCCAGGAACTGGCGGACCGCCACGGCGCCGAGATCCTCGCCCACGCGCTGGACGCGCCGGTGATCCGGGGCGAGCTCCCCGTACCGGAACCGGACCTGCTCGACTGGGAACGGCCGCTGTACGAGCACGGGCTGACGGTCCCCGAGGCGCCGCCCACCCGGGTCGACCGCGAGGTGGCCGACGGGGAGGTGCTGCCGTTCGGCGGCGGCGCCCGGGTGGTCCATGCCCCGGGCCACACGCCGGGCTCCATCGCGCTCCATCTGCCGCGTCACGGGGTCCTGTTCACCGGGGACTGTGTGGCGCGCGTCGAGGAGGTGATGCTCGGCGTGTTCAACGTGGACCGGGCGCGGGCGCGGGAGACGTTCCGGCGGCTGGCCGCGCTGGAGGCCCGTACGGTCTGCTTCGGGCACGGCGACCCGCTCACCGAGGACGCGGCACAGGCCATGCGGGCGGCGGCGGGCGTCCCGGTGGCCTAGAGGGTCTTCGCGATGAACGCCGCCCACGGCATAGGTGTCTGCTCCTCAGCGAAAGTGCGGTATCGCGGGCCGGCTCCGGATTCATGCCGGAGGAGGGGCGCGATCGGTCCGCAACGGGAAAGGGGGCCACACCTCAGAAGATCGCTACCCCGATGGCGACGATGATTCCGACTAGCAGGGCCAGTAATCCGACGGCGAGGAGCCCGAAGCAGACGCAGAGAAAGTAAAGCGCCGGGTCCCCGGCCGCTCCCCGTGCGTAGGAGATCAGCCAACTCGTGAGGGCGAGAACCGGTACCATCGGGATTCCGGTGAGCGCGATCATGTGCATCACCGACGTTGCCGAAAGCTCCCAGGCCCGGCCGTGCGCTGTGCGGACCTCCACCTCGGTGCCGGGTCGGTACTCCTCGGCGGCCGAGTCGAGCACGATGCCGCGCGAGGGTTCGCTCGCCGCGTGCGGGGTGAACCAGCCTGTGCAGTCGGTGCCAAGGGAGTTGCCCTCAACGTCGGTCGTCTCGAAACACCGGGAGATCGCGACCACCCCGTCGACAGGGCCGAAGCCGAGCACTGCCGCCGGCGGCGGTCCGGGCAGCAGCGATACCAACCACCCACCGCCCACGAGAGACACGGCCGCTGCCAACACGGCCACCCAGCGTTCCCACCGCGGTACTCCAGCATCCATGACACCCCTCCCGTCCCTGCTGTACCCAGCTCAGGGCGGGGTCACCCTCGGAGCAGAGCACAACCGGACGGTGAGTGCCGTGGTCCACCACCCTCGGCGGCGCTGTACCGCGATGCAGGCGACCGGCTTCGATGAGGGGTCGGCGCCGAGTCGGATGACGTCGGCTTGCGCGGCAGGAATCAACGGCCGTAGCGCTGACGTCGTAGGAGGACGAGGTTCCTCGCAGCGTCTTCATCGCCTGCTGCCGCGCCTTGCTCGTACCAGTGCTCGGCGGAGTCGAGGTCACCCTGTTCGCGTAGGACGTTGCCGAGGTTGAGCATGGCGTCGACGTGCTGTGCCTGTGCCGCTGTGCGGTACCAGCTCTTCGCCATTTCCACGTCGCCGCGCTCGGTGGAGAGGAGGCCGAGGGCGAAGGCCCCCTCGCGGTTGCCGGCCTCCGCGCTGGCCCGACTCCATCGTTCGTGCTCGGCCGGGTCACCTCGTTGGGCTGCCAGGTAGCCCAGGTTGTACATGGCTGATGCGTCACCTCCGTCGGCGGCGCGCCGCAGGAGATCGTGGCCGGTCTGGTCGCCCTGCTCGATCAGGAGCATGCCGTAGTCGTTGGCGGCACCGGGTACGCCGGCCTCCACCGCTCGGCGGTAGCAGGACGCGGCCAGCTCCCCGTCACCGCGTGACAGGTGGAGGTGGGCGAGGCGTAGGGCTGCCAGATCCTCATCGGCCTTCAGCGCCTTGGTCCACCAGGAGAGCGCCCTCGGCACGTCTCGCTTGAGCGCGGCGAGGTCCCCGAGGTCGAGCATGGCCTGGGCTTCTCCGTCGGCCGCCGCCGCGCGCAGAACGGGTTCGGGACGCTCAGGCATCGCGAACGGCGGGTCGATCGGCGGCACACCCGTGAGCTGACGCACCTGCCGCCTCATCAACCACTGGCGGCCGGCCCATAACGCGAGCACCAGACACATCAGCGTATAGAACGGCCATCCCTGCACGCTGCGGCCCTCCCTGTCACCGGCGCCCTGCTGTAGGCGCCCTGCGGATGCTCACATCCATTCCCTGCGACAAGAGCAAAGAACCGGAAAGGAGGGGGCAGTGTCAGAGACGCGAAGATCACGCGATGTGGGCGGTTTGTTTACCGACCGATGCAAGGCGCCTCACCCTGACCGCATGGCGGAGACAATTCCTGGCCTGGGCGGGATCATCGAGGCAAGGCCGCGCAGCGTGTCGTAGCAGAAGGCCGGCTCATGGACTGGCACGGATACCTGGCGCTGTGGTGTGCCGCCTTCGGGATGGCCGCGTTGGTCGGGTGCGGACGGATCCTCGCAGGGGTGAGCCGGGCGCAACGGACAGTGCGGGCGAGGGGACGGTCGAGAGGGTGAAGGAGCCGTGGCACGAGGGCTCTCCCGACGGTGGCACAGCTGTGGTCGTCTCTTTCCGGGATGCCTCTACCGGTGGGGAATTCACCTTGCCCAACGACGGTGAGCACGGTGACGGAATCAGCATGGCCCGGCCGGGTCGGCAGATCGGAGTCCACTACCCCGTCCGGCAGACCACCAGCATTCCGTCTGACCGACGACCCGACAGAAAGCGAACATGCGCTCGACTGGCCGGCCTTGGCGCTCCTCCTCGTCGACGCCGCGGTGGTCGCCGCCGCGGGGATCGAATGGGGCTGGTCGTGGGTGATGCCTCGCGCCTGCGGACCGTGGGCCCTCTCCGGGCTTCACCACCTGCCCAGCAACATGCGTGAGAGGAACCGCAATCTTGCCCTGCTCGCCTCCATGCCCGCCGCACCCGGCCGCGTCATCGCCGTGCTCAAGCGCGCCGGCACCGGCGGTGACGCCCCCCTCAGAGCAATCAGGACGACCAAGCGGGAGTTCTCTTTGCGAGTGGCTATGAATGCCCGGGCCGGGGTGGCGGATATCCGCCCCTCCCGGGGGCCGGTCGAGACGCTAGCCTCGCCTCCATGCCTCCTGTCCTGCGGCGCACCCTGTCCCCCATCGAGGCTCCTCGGGTTCTGCGTACCCTGAGCGTGTGGACACCGGCCGACGCTCCGGCCGGGAGCCTGCACCCCGGGGACGTGGGCTGGCTGCTGCGCCACGCGGACGCGACGGTCCATCTCTGGGTCGACGCGCGAGGCGTCGGACGGACCGACCCCCGGATCGACACCCGGCATGACTCGGCCGCGCCCGTCGCGGTGGGTATCCTCCACGGGCGCGTGCTGCGCGTGACCGCAGCACCCGATGCCGATCGCGGGGCGGTCGCGGCGGACGCCGAGGAACTGCTCGTCCCGGGCATCGACCGGAGCGACGGCCTGCCCATCCCAGGCTGGCAGCCTGACCAGAAGGACCGCTGGCTCGTCCTGTCCTGGACCCCGAAGCCGGTGACGACTCGCGCGCAGCCGGTCGGTGACCCTGACGCGGCCGATCGGGTGCTGATCCACCGGTCGGCCTTCACCGGGTCGAAGTTCGCCCTGAAGCACTGGGAGACGATGCGGTCGTCCCCGGCGGGCCACTTGATCGTGGAGGCCCTGGTCCGCACCCCGGACGGGGACCCCGCATCCGCCGCCACGGGCTGGTTCGGCGGCGCGGGCCGATGCGGCCTGCTGAAACCGGTCGGCACCCACCCGGACCACCGCGGCCACGGCTACGGCCGCGACGCCGTCCTGGGCGCCTGCGCGGCCCTCGCCGACCGGGGCGCGAGCGCGGTGGCCGTCCTCACGCCGGCGAGCAACGAGGCGGCCGTGGCCCTCTACCGATCGGCCGGATTCACCGTCGTCCGCGAGAACCACAGATGGAAGCGCCCTCGGCCCTAGGTCCCACCGGGCGGCGTGAGCTTCTGACAGGCCCTCTCGCGCCACTCGACCCGGCCGCCGGGACGGATTTCTCCAGTCGGCCGCAACCGCACGGAACCGGCCAGGGCGAGGGCGACAGCAAGCCGGTACCAGGCCCCCAGGGGACCTCAGGGGCAGGGCGAGCAGTCCCGGTGAGCCTCGGCGACGTAGTGCTCTTCGGCACGTGGCTCACCGACCCGGCCGCTCACCGTAAGTCACGTCCTGGCTATATCTATGGTGAGCCCCTGCCACAGGCGTACCCGGCCGGCCCGAGGGCAGCGCAATGGAGCTGTCCGGTGCCGACCCACGCCCACGTCGCCCCGCACCAGGCTCACCGGGCCGCCAAGTTGGTCCCTGGCGCGCTCCGCGTGGCGCGGGGCCTTCGTCCTGCGAGTGGGTGTGGGCGCGGCGTATCTTCTTGAAGGGGTCCCGTTCCGCAGGCAGCCGCCTTACCCGGCACGTCGGTTCCAGGGCCGGACGACGATGACGCGTCGCCCCCGGGTGTGTCCCGCCTGGCTGTCGATGTGTGCGGACGCCGCGTCGGCCAGGGAGTACGCCTTCTCGACCGGGATGTGCAGCGCGCCGCGCGCGATGAGCGACGCCGCCTCCGCCAGCGCGTCCGGCACGCTCCCTGCCGTGCCGGAGAACCGGACGCCGAGAGCGGGCGCGGTCAGGTCGGCGATGGACACGACCCTCCCGGGGTCTCCGGTCAGTTCGACCAGCTCGCGGATGACGCCAGAACCCGCCAGGTCAAGTGCGGCGTCCACCCGTCCGAACTCCCGCACCCGCTCGACCCAACCCTCGCCGTACGTCGTGGCGCGGGCGCCCAGGTCGCGCAGGTAGTCCTGGTTGGCGGCGCCGGCCGTGCCGATCACGGCTATGCCCCTTTCCCGGGCGAGCTGGAGCACAGCCGAACCGACGCCTCCGGAGGCGCCGCTCACCAGCAGGGTCTGGCCTGCCCGTACGCTCACCTCGCCCAGGACGCGCACGGCGGTCTCCACCACGGACGGATAGCCCGCGGCTTCCTCGAAGGTCAAGCCGTCAGGCATCAGGGCCCAGGCCGAGAGCACGGCGAACTCGGCGTAGGTATCGCTTCCTTCGCCGAACACCCGGTCGCCCGCCTGAACGCCTGTGACGCCCGCACCGACCTCGTCCACCACTCCGGCCGCGTCCAGGCCCACCCCCGAGGGAAGCGTGAGCGGGTGGGCGCCGAGGACTTGTCCTTCACGCAGGCGCCAGTCCACCGGGTTCACGCCGGCGGCGTGCACGGCGACGCGGATCTGGCCGGGATCCGCGTGCGGCTCCCGAGCGTCGATGAGGCGCAGGACGTCGGGGCCGCCGAACGCGGCATAGCTCACTTTCTTCATGCGGTCGAACTTAACACTAACCGTTAGCTTTTCACATCTGTTACACATTCGGACCTGATAGCTTCAAGCCATGAACGAGCAGACCGGACGTCGCGAACGGAAGAGGGCCGCCACCCGGCGAAAGATCGCCGACAGCGCGCTCAGGCTCTTCTTGGAGCGCGGGTACGGCGAGGTAGGCATCCGAGAGGTGGCGGCCGAGGCCGACGTGGCCGTCACCACGCTCTTCTCCCACTTCCCCTCCAAGGAGGCGCTCGTCTTCGAGCAGGACAGCGGATTCGAGCGCGGCCTGGTCCAAGCGATCACCGATCGCGAGCCGGACGAGCCGCTGGTACCGGCCCTGCGCCGGCAGATCCGGCACATGGTGCGGCATTGCGCGGCTCCCGAAGCGGCTCCGGTCCAGCATCTGATCAACACCACACCGGCCCTACGCCAGTACGAGGAGTCGATGCGGCTGCGCCACGCGGAGTCACTGGCGGCCACCATCGCGGCCGATCTCCGGGTGCCTGTCACCCCGATCGCGTGCCGGACCCTCGCCCGCTTCGCCATCGACGCCTACACACTGGCCCGGGAATCGGAGGATCCGGAGGCGGCGGTGGACGAGGTGTTCCGGATGATCGAGGCGGCATGGGCATCGGTGCACCCGGCTTGAATGCGGGGCGCCTGGTGCCATCGTCGACCAGGACAACAGGCCCTCGTACGAGCGACCCGAGCAGCCCCAGCGGGAGCGGACCGCCGCGAAGGCCGGCACCAGCACACCGGAGAGACCGACGATTTTATAAACCCAGCGTCTCCGGCCTGCGGAGGCATGGAGGTTCAGTCGGCCGCCAGAGCGCGGACGCGTGAACAGCTCGGGCTCAGAAGGCCCCCACGTCCCACGCCGACAGGGACGGCCGGTTGCGTTCGCCCCGGTGTGACGGTTCTGCCGGGGGAACCCCGCTCACGACGGCCTGACGCCTGCGCCGGCTCTTCACGGAGTGGGCTTGCTGAGGTCGAGAGCGTCCTCGCGTGTCGGCGTGCGGGTGAATGCCTGGGCGAGTCCGGTCACGGTGAAGAGGCGGTCGACCGGTTCGTGGAAGGGACCGGCCAGAGCGAAGATGCGCTCAAGGCGCTGATGGAGGCGAAGACCGGCGATGAGCCAGTTCAACAGGGTGCTGTCGCCGAAGGCGACGGCAGCAAGGTCCACCACGACGGCTCGGGTCTGTCGGCGGGCCGCCTCCTCCCACACCGGGTCGAGGTCGTTGCGGTCGGAGAAGTCGAACGACCCGGACAGGACGATCACGAGAGCGTGCTCATGGGCGACGATCTCGATGGATCCGCCGGACTCGGTCAGCATGATCACCTGCTTCCCGTTCCTGTCTCATGGATGCCTGCCGGTGAGTCCGGCCGCGTACGTGGACGCGAAGGGGGTATCCGAATCGTTGCATCCGGATTGACCGGTCTGGTGCCGTGCAGCTGAAGAAGATGAGGTACCGCCGTGGACCACTCGCCTTCCGTTACGGACTTCTCCGCCGCCGGCGACGTCAGCTCGTCGGGCGAGATGACCACCTGCGCCGGCGCCCGCGCGGTGGTCACCGCTCTTCTGCGCCCCCTGAAGCACATCTCAGGGCACGCCGAGACCGACGCGCACCTCGCCGTCTCGGAGCTGATCAGCAACGCGCTTCTCCACGGAGGCGGCCTGACCGGCTTCAAGGCGGACCTCAATCCGGACGCGACCCGTTTGCGTCTGCAGGTCGAGGACACCAGTCCTGAACCGCCACGCAGCTGCCCCGTTCCGGATCCCACGACTCCTGGCGGGCGGGGATGGGCGATCGTGAAGCGCATCGCGACAACGTGCTCGGTCGCCGTCCTCCCAGGCGCGGGGAAACGCATCACGGTCACCATCGCCATCTGACAGGTCAGCGGCCGGCGGACAGGCCGAGGGAACGGCGGGGCCACGGCCGAACGCGGGCGACCAGTCGCTCCAGGACGCCGCCGATCAAGCCCCGGCCGCATTGCCCGCTCGCCTCGGTCCCCCTGCCCGACCACCAGCCCGCTCCCACCAGCGTCCGCGCGAGCGCGAGAAGGACGGGTGCCCGAAAGCGTCTCGGCCGGGGGCTTCGCCGGCCCAGGCGTCTCACTTCTCGGCGAGCATGCCGACACGGAGCTTGGTGAGGATGCGGTTGAGGATGCGGGAGATGTGCATCTGGGAGACGCCGAGGTGCCGGCCGATCTCGGCTTGGGTCATCTCCTGTCCGAAACGCAGGGAGATGATGGTGCGTTCGCGGTCGTCCAGGGTCGCCAGCAGCGGGGCAAGGGCGTGGAGGTTCTCGACCAGCTCCATGCCCGGGTCGAGGTCGCCGGTGATGTCGGCGTAGTTCGGGCTGGAGCTCGGGGAGTCCTGGTCCGCGTCGATGGGCATGTCGAGGGATCCGGCGGTGTAACCATTGGCCGCGACGAGGCCCTCGATGACCTCCTCCTCGCTCATGCCCAGGTGGGCCGCGAGCTCGGCGACAGTAGGGTCGCGGTCCAGCGAGCCGGCGAGTTCCTCCATGGACTTGGCCAGGGTGATACGCAGTTCCTGCAGGCGGCGAGGTACGTGGACGGACCAGGTCGTGTCGCGGAAGAACCGCTTGATCTCGCCCACGATGTACGGGATCGCGAACGAGGTGAACTCCACCTCACGGGAGAGTTCGAAGCGGTCGATGGCCTTGATCAGGCCGATGGTGCCGACCTGGATGACGTCGTCGAGCTGGCCGTCACCGCTGCTTCGGTACCTCTTCGCCGCGTAGTGCACCAGGGACTGGTTGATCTCGATCAGCGTGTTGCGGGCGTACTGGTACTCCTCGGTGCCTTCCTCCAGGGCCTGCAACCGGTCGAAGAACAGCTTCGACAGCTCACGTGCGTCGCGCGGTGCGACCTTCTGCGGTTCGGTGATGCGGGGCAGGACGCCAGCGGTCCTGGCAGCCACAGATCCTGCCTGAGTCGGTACGAGCATGACGGTCCTCCCCGATCACGATTCACCACGTCGAGCCACGGGTGCGAGGAGCGTATGCCCCAAGGACGGCGGCCAAACATCAGGGCGACCGGCAACTGTCGTCAACGTCCGGCCCCGTCGGCCTCAGGCCGGTCCCCGTACGCGTGCGACCGGTAAGCAGCGCCGGAGCCGACCAGCCCCGACGCGCCGAGGCGCTCTCCCGTCAGAGTCGGGTTCCTGCGGGTTTGGGACGGCGAGAATCGGTCAGGCGGTTGGGGACCGCGACGTCGAGGACAGCAAAGGTGTGAGTGACATGGCTGCTGATGAGAAGACTCAGGCCAAGACCGAGCAGGCCAAGGGCAAGGTCAAGGAAGCCGTCGGCCGTACCGTCGGCAACGAGCGGCTCACCGCCGAAGGCCGGACCGACCAGGCCAAGGGTGACGCGCGTCAGGCCAAGGAGAAGGTCAAGGACGCCCTCACCGACTGAATCCGGACCGGATGCGTGTGGCCCGCAAGATGCCTTGCGGGCCACACGCGTATCGGAGCCGGTCCCAGTCAGGATGCCCGGAATGCGGGTTCTCGCCGTCAGCTACCGGCCGGCCCGAAGGCCGTCGTGGTTTCGAGCATCTTTGAGATCGTGGTCGCCCAAGCCGCTTCCCCCGGATCACCTCGCCGACCGGATGAAGACGGTGCGGGAAGGCGAGGTCCAGATGAGTGAGGTTGTGCCAAGATCGCGGGATGCTGCGACTCACCGACTTCATTATCGACTGTCCGGACACGATAAAGCTGGCGGCCTTCTACTCCGAGGTGACGGGCCGCCCCATCAAGGAAGACAGCTCGGCGGACTGGGCAGGCATCCCGTTCGGCGAGGTCGAGCTGGCATTCATCCGGGTGGAGAACTACCGCGCACCGCAATGGCCCGAGACCGAGCATCCCAAGCAATTCCACCTCGACTTCGAAGTGGATGACATCGAGTCCGAGCAGAGCCGCGTTGTCGCCCTCGGCGCGACGCTGAAGCAGGACTTCATCGGCCCTGACGGCTACGGCTGGCGAATCTTCACGGACCCGGTCGGACACCCCTTCTGCCTGTGCCGGAACAAGGGTGTCGTCTGGGGCGACCATGGGCCGGTCTGGCCCGAGCGTGGCTAGGCCGGGCTGACTCCGGGAGGCGGCTCGCCAACTCACCCGATCGCGTGAGCGCCGACGCGGACGGCGGGGGCAGAAGGAGATCGCTGGAAGCGCGGCGACGACCCCGGCTGGTCCTGCTCGTCGTCAGTCGGTGGCCACGCTCGGGCGGAGATGCGGGAGTTCCTGAGGGCGGCGCGGTTCGTCGGCATCACCCCGAGAGAGCGTGAGCCGCGCCGCTTGGTGGCTCCCCCACCGGCCCGGCGCGCGCTCTCGCATCACCTGTGCATACAGCGCGCCACAACCCGCGATACCGGCGAACGCGCCCGACGGGCAGTTCGGCCCCGGAGCGCGTGCCCTACCGGGGCGGGGGGTCGGCAGGGCTTCGATGGGTTGGTCGCTCCGGGGCCAGGCCTTGCTGATACCCGCTCGGGAGCGAATGAGGCGTCCGGCAGGGCAGAAGCAGGGTTGGTCTTCCATCACGCCAACTGGTCTGGACCAATCACGGAGGGAGGGTGCCGCACCGTCTCGGTTCTCTGCGGATCAGGAAGCGGAGGGCTGCGGAACGTCGGCGGGCCGGACCGGCCGGTCCGTACGCTCTGTCCGTCCGTGCCGCTCCACCGTGGCCGGCGTCCGGGGCGATGGGACCCGCAAGATCGCCTCCGCGGCCATCAGCGCGTCCTGGATGGTCCGGGTGCCGGTGGTGATGCACAGGGTGTACGACACATCCTCCAGGCTCCGGCTCAGTTCCGCCACGGAGTCCTGGGAGTGCTCCAACTGCAGTTCGTTGTAGCGGGCCAGCAAAGAGCGCACCGTTTCGGGCCGGGGCATCAGCATGTGTCACCATCCGTCGCATCAGTGAAGTCCTACACCTTGTGCCCCTCCTCTTCCTCATCACCCTGCTGATCATGGTGGTACTTCATTGGAGGCGTGCTTCGGGCCGGCTGGTTCACCTTGGCGGACTCACGCCCCGCCGCCTGATGGATCCCGCACATGACGCTCGTCCGGGGCCGGGGCGCGGTTCGGCACCGGCCCCGACGGCCGGTTGCCGTGCTGCCCGGTAAAGCCACCGGGCCGGGGACGCCGTGAATCGGCGCCCCCTGAGCGCCGAGGCCGGACGACGGAACGCCGTACCGGGCGTCAGCGCACCAGCCGGACCAGCTTGTGGTTGGCGAACTCCTCCATGCCGAACCGGCCCAGCTCCCGGCCGAAACCGGACCGCTTGACCCCTCCGAACGGCAGTTCCGCCTCGGTGCCGGACGGGGCGCCGACGAACACCATGCCGGTCTCCAGGCGCTGGGCCACCCGCTCGGCCTGGGCGTCGTCGTCGGTCTGGATCGAGGCACTGAGCCCGTACGGTGAGTTGTTGGCGAAGTCGACGGCCTCCTCCTCGGAGCCGACCCTGAACAGCAGGGCCACCGGCCCGAACAGCTCCTCCTTGTAGGCCCGCATCTCAGGGGTGATGCCCGCGAGCACGGTGGGCTCGTACCAGGCGCCGGGGCGGTCGATGCGCTTGCCGCCGGCCAGCACCGTGGCCCCCTTGGAGATCGCGTCCTGGACCTGCTCGTCCAGGGTCTCGACCGCCTTCTCCGACGAGAGAGGCCCCATGAAGGTGTTCGGGTCGGTGGGGTCACCAACGGTGATCCCCTGGACCGCGTCGGTGAAGGCGGTCGAGAAGCCGTCGTAGTGCTCGTCCAAGGCGATGATGCGCTTGGCGGCGTTGCAGGCCTGGCCCGCGTTGCCCATCCGGCCGATCAGCGCGTTCTTCACCACCTGCTCCATGTTCGACGCGCCGAGGATCAGATACGGGTCGGAGCCGCCCAGCTCCAGCACGACCTTCTTCAGGTTGCGGCCCGCGATCTCCGCGACGGCCGCACCCGCCCGCTCGGAGCCCGTCAGCGAGACCCCGTGGATCCGGTCGTCGCCGATCAGGGTCTCGATCTGCTCGTTGGTGGCGAAGATGTTGACGTACGCCCCCTTGGGGAGGCCCGCGTCCAGGAACAGCCGCTCCATCGCCAGCGCCGACTCCGGGCACTGCGGGGCGTGCTTGAGCAGGACCGCGTTGCCCAGCATCAGGTTGGGCGCGGCGAACCGGGCCACCTGGTAGTACGGGAAGTTCCACGGCATGATCCCCAGCAGGGTGCCGACCGCCTCCTTCCGGATGACGGCCCGGCCGCCGGAGGCGACGTCCAACTCCTCCGTCTCCAGGAAGCCCTCGCCCCGGTCGGCGTAGTAGCGGTAGATGGACACGACGGTGCGGAGCTCCCCGAGGGCCTGCTTGACCGGCTTGCCCATCTCGCGGGTGATGATGGCGGCGAGCTGGTCCCTACGCTCCTCATAGAGGTCCGCGACCCGCCGCAGAACCTCGGCCCGCTCCGCCGCCGGCCGGGCGGACCAGGCGCGCTGCGCGTCGTCCGCCAGGGCGAGCGCATCGCGCAGCTCGCCGTCGGTGGCGGTGGGGTACTCCTGTTCCGTCTCACCGGTGGCAGGGTTGACGACTCGGTACGTACTCATGACTTCCTTCCGTGGGGGCCCCGGACGAGGTCCGTGCGAGACAGCAGCGACCGCAGGACAACCGGGCGGACATTCAGGTACCCATCCGACAGATGCGCACACCTCGACCTCCCACCGCGCTCGCCGTTCCGCCCGCGCGCACGGATCCGCCGCATCACGAGGACATGCCATCGGAGAGCGGCGCCCCCGGCCGGACGGAGGGCAGTCGGTACGTGATCACCAGGGGGCGGCGCCGGCGGGCGACCGGTCCGGCCGCTCCCAGAAACGCGGCCGCCTCCCTGCGCTCACAGCTGGTGGCCGGTATCAGCCTCTGTCGTACCGGACCGCTACTGTCCGGCGCATGGAGAACATGATCCCTCGCGGCAACTGGCTCGACGACGAACTCTTCCGTACGTTCGTGAGAGAGGTCACCCCGGTCCGCTTCGGCTCCTGGAGCCTGACCGACGTCCAGCGCGCAACCTCCGCGCTGGGGTGGGAACTTCGGGAGCCGAGGGAGGTCGCGGGCCAGGTATGGCACAGGTTCGCTCCCCGGAAGGGGCCTTCGGCGGGATACGGCACCCTCATCGCCGATGTCTCGCAGCCCGATCAGGTACGCAAGCTGAACGTCAGAGTCATCGACCTGCCCCCCGAGGACCTGGCCTCAGCCGTCGGCTTCGTCCGTTCCGCATGGTGGGTCATGGAGGAGGAGCTTGGCCCGCCCGCCCTGTGGGGAGGCGACGCGGGGCCGTGGATGCTCTGGCGACGGCCCGGCGCCGGCATCCTCGTGCACTCGCACGACGGCGGCGAGGTGAGCTTCGAGCTCCTGCCTGCCGCGGCGGACAGCGACGCCGCCGGGAGGGGCTGCTCCCGGGGCCGCTGGCGTGCCGCCGAGCCCGCCGACCTGCCGCCCGTCCCTGCCGTCGGTTCACCGAACATGCCCGGCACCACGTGGGAACAGGTCGAGAAGCGGCTGTCCGAAACCCTTCGGTCCCTCGCCTACGACACCCCGTTCTTCCCTGGCCGTTTCATCCTGCGCCTGGGATCCGCCCGCGATCCCCGGCACTTCGTCCAGTGCTGGAGCCAGGACCTGAGCCTCGCCGTCGAAGCCACCGGCCACCTGCACCGGCCGGACGCGGCCGACCCCGCCCGCATGGCGGAGAACGGCTGGGAGTTCTCCCGATCGATCTGGCAACGCCGATTCCCCGAGGCCAGGGACAAGCCCGCGCACGCCGCCACCGCGGCCCGCATGCTGGTCGAGGAGCTGCGGCAACTGGACGTCGACCTGGCCGACCTCTCCTACGACGGCACCATGAGCGGTCGCGGCCGCGGCCTCCATCTCGACCTGCCGGATCTGGGGATTCCGCGCGTCCACCACCCCGCCATCTGAACTCTCGTTCCGGCAGGTCCCACCAGGCCGCCCCCGTGGACAGTCTCCGCAGGATCCCGCCGAGGACCTGCTGCCGGTCCCGAACCCGACGACCCGTCCGAGCCGGAGCCAGCAGCGGCCCGATCATCACATAAGCGCGGTCAGTCACTTCATGACGGCGCACCGCGAACGGACCAACCGACACCGCGGCGCCCCCAAGGGCGTGTCCGGCGGCCCAGGACACGGCGCCACGGCCTCGATCACCCTGCCGGAGCCGGCGACCGGCCGGGCTTCGTACAGTGCGTTGCGCTCCGGCCGAAGAGCCGGTCCGTCAGGGCGTCCCCTCCGGCTGAGGCCGCCCGTCAGCCCACCGGGATGCCCGCCTCCAGGTTGAGCACCGTGGACCGCTCCCGCGCCCGCAGGGCCCAGCGCAGCCGCTCGTAGCGGGTGGGGGGCAGCATCTCCGCCGCCTCCTGCTCGGTGACGAAGCGCCAGCCGCGCAGCTCGGAGCCGGGGAGCAGCAGCCGGCCGGCGTCCTCGGACCGCAGCAGCCCCCCGTCGAAGAGGAAGCGCAGTCCGCCGTAGCCGGGCGGGGCGGGCGGCTCCCAGTCGACGAGGAGGAGCGTGGGGAGCCGGTCGAGGCGGAGCCCTATCTCCTCGGCCACCTCCCGTATCCCGGCCTGCGCCGGGGCCTCGCCCTCCTCCACGACCCCGCCGGGGAACTCCCAGCCGGGTTTGTAGGTGGGGTCGACGAGGAGCACCCGGTCCTGTTCGTCGAAGAGCAGGACGCCTGCGGCGACG
This sequence comes from Streptomyces cyaneofuscatus, assembly GCF_042718795.1. GTDB lineage: Bacteria > Actinomycetota > Actinomycetes > Streptomycetales > Streptomycetaceae > Streptomyces > Streptomyces cyaneofuscatus_A. The sequence continues at coordinate 2,880 of NZ_JBHXOX010000031.1, read as the reverse complement.
GTCGCGGCGGTCGGCTCGGGGCTCTGGACGATCTCGCACGCCCCGGCGGCACCGCTGCGGACGGCATCCGCGATCCGTTCGGCGGTCTCGCGCGGGGTGAGGGCGCTGTTGTCGATCACATGGGCGTCCGCGGTGATCCAGCCGAGGGCATCCTGGTAGGGGCCGATGTGGTCGTACGCCCACCGGTTGACCCGCTCGCTCTGCTCACGGTCGCCGGGGTACTCCACCCGGCCCGCTATCCGGCTACGCAGGATCGTTTCCTCAGGTGAGAGCAGCACATGCCGGACCGGGATGCGCCGCGAGGCGAGCCCGCCGAACATCTCGTCCCGGTACTCCTGTCTCAGCAGGGTCATCGGCACCACCAGCACCCCGGGCGCCTCGGCCAGCAGCGCGGCCGCCGTATCCACCACGAGCCGCCGCCAGATCCTCAGGTCCTGGAAGTCGCCCACCTCGGCCAGCTTCTTCTGGGGCAGCAGTCCGCGCAGCCCCGCTCCGGTGAGCTCCGGATCGTACAAGGTGCTGTTCGGGATCAGATCGATCAGTTCGCCCGCGACGCTGGTCTTGCCCGCGCCGAACGCACCGTTGATCCAGACGACAATCACTAGTACTCCAGGGTGGGAAGGCCGCTGACCAGCGGCGGAGTGGATTTCGCGTGATCGTCTGGGAGACGGATGAGAAAAGGCGGCGTCCACAGCCCGGCTCCCACCGCTTCCTTCTCCCACACCTCCTGGAGATACCCAACGATCCGCTCCTCCATTGGTATCGTCACCTCGCTGTACGTACCCTCCACACCGGGCAGCTCATGCCGGCTGGTGACCGCATGGACGGTGGCAACGGTGATCTTGCCGGTCTGCCGGTCGATGCGGCGGCGCTTCATCCGGACCTCCTGGCAGGCGCCGGGGAAGATCACGTTACGGACCGGTGGCGACCGTGATGCGGCGGATCTCGGAGCGGTCGTGGCCGCTGCCCCCGATGTGATCACGTCCGAGTTCGACCACGACGACCGGCTCCGACCCCGCGTCGAGGGCTGCTCGCGGCCCGTACGGCCGAAGACCGTAGCAGTACGAGCCTGGTCCTGGCGGGGTCGGCACTCCGGCCCGTCCGTGTCGCACGGTTGCAGGTCGCGCCTGCAGGCCCAGCGCCTGAGTCCTGGCGCTGGGCCTGGCCTGGCCTGGCCGCCGTGACGCGGGCACACAGCCGATCCGGACGACCTCCTAGCGCGAGGTAGAGGTCGTCTTCGTGAGGAGCGTGGTGGCGGCTTCCGGGGGAGCCCGGATCACGGCGCCGTCAGTCGCGCAGGGCGTTCATGACCGTGCCGAGGTCGACGAACTTGAAGTTGGTCGCGGGACGGTCGCCCTCGCCCGGTGCGTCGTGGCCGTCCTGCACGACGAGCAGACCGTTCGGATACCGGGAGCCGAGGGGCGCGTTGAGCGCAGCCGCGCCGTCGCACTCCTCGGAGCCGTCGAGCCTGCTGTTCGCGGGCGCGACACGGAACCCGCCCTCGTACGCGTTGCCGTCCTTCACCTGCCGCTCGTAAGCGGCGAAGGTGTTGTCTCCCTGGCTGGAGGCGAGCAGGTATCCGCCGCCGTGGGACTCGGTGACCAGCGTCAGGCCCTCGACGTCCGCGGAGAGCTCGGACCCGCCGTAGCCGGGGTCGTCTCCCGGCGTGCACTCCTCGGTCTCCTCGTCGTAGAGCCCCGGGACTTCGTACTCGCGGACCTTGTCGATCAGTTTCGGCCGGCCGCCGGTCAGGTCGGCGCGCAGGCGCCAGATCCCGACGTTCTCCTGACCGGCGTAGAGGGTGCCGTTGGCAGGGTCGACGACCATGCCTTCGACCTGCGGGAGTTCGCCGGGCTCGCCGCAGGGAGACCACGATGTGCCGTTCGGCAGCCGGAACGCGGAGGGAAGGTCCAGGGTCCGCACCGTCTGGTACGTGATCTTTCCCCCCTTCGTCGGACGCAGTTCCAGCAGCGCGATGCTGGTTCGTTCGCGACGGCTGACCAGGGCGAAGGACGTGCCGGACGAGGGATCCGTCCAGGTCGCGAGACCGTATGCGGTCCGCTGGTCGTTGATCTCATCCTGGTTCTTCGAGAACACGGGCGGCGCGGCGGGATCGGTCACGTCGGTCAGCGGGCCACCGACGCGGTCACGGTCGATGCGGTAGAAGCGCAGCCGGTCGTGGCCCCGGTCGCTGACGACGGCCAGATCCGTCCGGACCGAGGACAGCCTCAGGCCGTGTACGAGATCCACGTTGTTGAAGCGGCCGGGGGCATCGTCGGGTCCGGCGGCCGGTGGCGCGGACAGGGACTGGAGTGTCCGGGCCTTCAGGTCGTAGACGCGCAGCCCGCCCTCCTTGGCGGTCCCGATGACGAGGCTGCGGCCGGGTGCGGCGGTGTTCCGCCAGATGGCGGGGTCATCCGCGTCGGCGTTGCCGCCCGCTTCGTCGTCGTGCAGCACCTGCGTCTCCGCGCGAGGCGTGATAGCCGGCAGGTCGATGACGGCATGGGCGTGGGGGTGGGCGTGGGGGTGGGCAGGCGCTGCGAGAGTCGCAGTCGCGAGGGCCGACGTCGCGGTCAGCGCAAGCGCCCGGACGATGGTGGAGCGGGTCACGCGAGTCTCCTCTTCGAGCGGCTGTCAGATCCTGGGTGAGCGTGGTCCGCGGAGGTGTCCGCTCGGCAGCCACCGGGCGGCCGACAGCACCGAGTTCACGTGCACGGGCGATGAACAGCGTCGGCACGGCGCGGACAGGTGCGGACAGGTACGGAGGACTCCTGACGGGACACGGAGGGGGTCTTGACAGGTCCAGACCAATCGCGCTTGGGTGGTGGCCCGTCCCGTCGGCCTGCCGGGGTACCGGTGCGCCGCGCCGAAGGAGTGAGC
>NZ_JBHXOX010000030.1:0-121916 GCF_042718795.1 Streptomyces cyaneofuscatus | reverse complement strand
GTCCCCTCTTCCCCGCGCTGGGTGTTTTATTTTTCCTAGCTCACCCCGTGTGGGGGGCTCCCGCCCCCCCCCCCCCCCCCCACCACCGGCGTATCCGCTTACGGTCGTCCCGCTGCGAGTCGCCGTTCCAACGGCGGCCGCCCACAAGGGAGATCGGGGGTGTACTCGTGCGGATCGGACTGCTCACCGACGGTGGCTATCCGTATGCGACCGGTGAGTCCAGGCTCTGGTGCGACCGGCTGGTGCGCGGGCTGCCGCAGCACGAGTTCGACCTCTTCGCACTGAGTCGCTCCGCCGACCAGGAGGAGCAGGGCTGGGTCCGGTTGCCGCACCACGTCAGCCGGGTGCGCACCGCGCCGCTCTGGACCCCCGAGGACGGCACCCTGCGCGGCAGCGGTGAACCCCGTCTGCTCGCCAGGCTGGTGACCGGCGGGGGCGTGTCCTACGGGCGGCGCGACCGCAGGCGCTTCGCCGCCCATGTGCGGGCGCTGGCCACCGCGATCTGCGCCGACGAGGAGGCCGGTGCGGAACCGGTCACCGATGGCGGACTCTTCACCGAGGGCTTCTACGGCCTGGCCGAACTGGCCCGGGAGCGCGGCGGACTCCACCTCGCCCTGCGCTCCGAGGCCACCGTCCGGATCCTGGAGGCCGCCTCCCGCGCCCGGGGCGCCGGCCGGACCGTGCAGAGCGCCACGGTCGTGGACCACCTCGCCTTCGCCGCCGAACTGGAGCGCGTCCTGCGCCCGCTCTCGCTCGACTGGTACGACCCCGAGAGCCTCGGCGCCGTCGACCTCTGCCACGCGGCGTCCGGCGGCGCGGCCGCCATCCCGGGGCTGCTGGCCAAACGCTTCTTCGGTGTGCCGCTGCTCGTCACCGAGCACGGCGTGCAGCTCCGTACGCACTACCTGGCCGCGCCGGACGCGCCCTTGAGTGCTCCCGTACGCGCTCTCCTCGCCGGCTTCCACACCCTGCTGGCCGCCGAGGTCTACCGGCAGGCCGCGCTCGTCACCGCGGGCAACACCCACGTACGCCGCTGGCAGCAGCGGTGCGGCGCCGACCCCGCCGCGCAGCGCACGGTCTATCCGGGCATGGCCGCCGAACGCTTCTCCGCCGTCGGCGAGGACGACGACGCGGGCGGCCCGGACACCCTGGTCTGGGTCGGCCGGATCGAGCCCGCGAAGGACCTGATCGCCCTGCTCCACGCCTTCGCCGAGGTCCGCCGCGCCGAACCGGACTCCCGTCTGCGGATCTTCGGCGCCCCGGCGGAGGGCGGCGAGGCCACCACGTACCTGGCGCACTGCCGGGCGCTGGCCGCCCAGCTCTTCCCGGACGAGGCCACCGGCGCCCACACCGAGGGCGTCAGCCCGGTCACCTTCGAGGAGATCGGCGGCCCCGAGGTCCCCGACCTCGCCGAGGCCTACGCGGCGGGCGGCGTGATCGTGCTCTCCAGCGTGGTCGAGGGCTTCCCGATCAGCCTCGTCGAGTCGATGTTCTGCGGCCGCGCCACCGTCTCCACCGACGTCGGAGCGGTCGTCGAAGTCATCGGCGGCACGGGGCTGGTGGTGCCCCCGCGCAACCCGCGGGCGCTCGCGGACGCCTATATCGCGCTGCTGCGCGACCCCGAGCGCCGGGCGCGGTTGGGTGCGGCGGCCCGGGCCCGCGCGCTCGAACTCTTCACCGTCGAACAGAACCTCGCGGCATTTCGCGGCATTTACCTGGAGCTGATGTCCCACGCTCCGGTGCGCCGGGAGGCCGACGCCGTGGACGCCGACGGCGAGCCCCTGCTCTTCGCCGCCCCGGCGGAGGCCCGGCTGCTCGGCCCCTGGACCCAGCCGCAGCCGGCGGCCGTCGGAGCCCGGGTGGCTGGCTGGGCCGCCGGCGGGGTGGAGTCGGAGGGGGAGGCCGAGGGAGTGCCTGAGGGGGAGCGCGCCGGGGATGCGCGCCCCGCCCGGCATCCCGGGCGCGCCGGGCGGCCGGGCCGCTCCCCGCAGCCCGGACCGGAGCGTTCCGCCCGGCCCGAGCCGGTCGCCCCCCGGCACCCCGGGCCGGCCTCGGAGCCCGAGTGCGTCTGTGCGACGGCCTGCGGACCGGGGGACGGCGATGCGTGACCACCCGATCCGGTCCGACCACGGAGAAGACGCCCCGATGCCCTGTCCGGACGACGCCGCCGTGCAGGCGGACACCTCTGCCGACATCCAGGCCGATACCCCTGCCGTCGCTGAGGCCGATGCCCCTGCCGATCTGGATGCCGCAGTGCCGGTCGCTGTGCGCCCGGCGGCTGCCGAGCTCGCCGACGTCCCTCCCGCCGACGTTCCTACGGCCGACGCCCCTCTCGCCGAGCTCGTCGCCGCGTCCGCCTCGGCTCCCGCGCCCGGCACCCGCGCCGCCGCCGTACCGGATCGCGCCACCGAGGTCCCGTCCCGCGCGGCCGAGATTCCTGCGCGCGCCGAGCGGCGCAGGCCCGGCGCCCCCGCGCGCCGGGGCCCCGCCGACCCCGTGAAGTCCCTCATGCACCACCACCGCGACCTGTGCGAACGGGCCGTCAGCCCCCTGGAGATCGCCGCCGGTCTGGAGGCCCACGGCCTCACCGACCGCACCGCCGCCCGCTACCGCCACCGCGATGTGTTCGCCCTCGCCGAGGAGCTGTACGCCCGCACCCCGGCCCGGCCCGCCGGGCCCGCCGTGGCCGCGTCCCCGCCGCCGGGCCCCGACACCGAGGCCCGCGCCGGGTGGACGCTGCTCGCGCTGCTCCCCGGCGCCGCCTGCCTCGCCACCGCCGGGCTGCTCCGGGTCACCGAAGGGGTGCTCGGCGGGGGAGTGCGGGCCGCCGTGACGGTCACCGGCGCACTCCTGGCGTGCCTGGCGCTCCGGCTGTGCCTGCGCCGGGGCCCGCTGCGCGCCCCCGAAGGAGCGGGCCGCGCCGGGATGTACGCCTGCTGGCTCCTGAGCTTCGCGGTGTACGGCGAGGGGCTGATCGCCCAGGTCGTCAGCGGCGGCCCGGACGGCCCGTGGGAGGCCGGCCCCGCTCCGCTGCTCGGGCTCACCGCGGCCCTCGCCCCGGCGGCCTGGTGCGCGCACCTCTTCACCGTGCGGGCCCACCGCAAACTCACCGGCAGCCGCGCACTGGAGGAGTTCGGCGCCGGCGTGCGCCCCCTCCTCCTGGCGGCCGTCGCGCTCTTCGTCTGCGCCCTGCTGCCTCTGCTGTTCCTGGCCGACGTCGGCTTCGGCGGTGACGGGATGCCGGTCGCGGCCGCCGCCCTCGGGGTGCTGTTCTTCCTGGCCCGGCTGCTCGCCGCGCACGGACTGCCCGAGCCGGGCACCGTCGCCCTCGCCGCCGCCTGCGCCCTGGAGGCCGCCGCACCCGCCCTCGTCCTCGCCGGCCGGCTGCCCGGCCTCGAACCGCTGGCCCGGCCCGTCCACGCCCTCGTCGCGGCGGGCGGCCCCGGAGCCGTCGCCGCCCTCGCCTGCGGGGCGGCGGCGCTCGGACTCCTGGTCCACGCCTCCGCCGCGCTTTCCCGGGCCTCGGCCCACACCAGGGCCTGAGCCCACCCACGTACCACCACCGGACCCCCCCCAATTGCCCCACCGCACCACCGCCCCACTCCCGCGGAGCCGACGCCGCGGGCCTGTCCGACACCGCACGAACCGACCCACCGCACGAACCGACCCCTCGAACGAACTGACCGACCAAGGAGTAACCCGCCATGACCCCCCAATCCCCCGCACCGGCAGCCCGCCGTCGGCACCGAGGCGGTGCGCGATGAGGGTGCTGCTGCTCGGAGCCAACGGATTCCTCGGCCGCTTCGTCGCCGACCGGCTGCTCGCCGACCCCGCTGTCCACCTCACGGCCCTTGGCCGCGGCGACGACGCCGACGTCCGGTTCGACCTCGCCGGCGGCAGCCCGGGAGCGCTCACCCGCTTCCTGGACGCCGTCCACCCCGGAGTCGTCGTCAACTGCGCGGGCGCCACCCGCGGCGGCGCCCGCGACCTCACCCGCCACAACACCGTCGCCGTCGCCACCGTCTGCGAGGCCCTGCGCCGCAGCGGCTGCGGGGCGCGGCTCGTCCAGGTCGGCTGCGCCTCCGAGTACGGCCCCTCGCAGCCCGGCTCCTCCACCGCCGAGGACGCCATCCCGCGCCCCGGCGGCCCGTACGGCGTCAGCAAGCTCGCCGCCACCGAACTGGTCCTCGGCTCCGGCCTCGACGCCGTCGTGCTCCGGGTCTTCTCACCCGTCGGCCCCGGCACCCCGGCGGGCTCACCGCTGGGCCGGCTCGCCGAAGCGATGCGCCGGGCCATGCAGTCCGGGGACGGTGAGCTCAAGCTCAGCGGCCTCGGCGTGCAGCGGGACTTCGTCGACGTACGGGACGTGGCGCGGGCCGTGCACGCCGCCTCGCTCTCCGCCGCCCAGGGCGTCGTCAACATCGGCACCGGGCGCGCCGTCCGCCTCCGCGACGCCGCCGCCGTCCTCGCGCGGGTCGCCGGATACGCGGGCGCACTCCACGAACTGGACTCCCCGCCCCCGCGCCTGCCCATCGGCGCTCCGCGCACCTCCGCCGAGTCGGTCATGGAGCACCTCTCGGCGACCCCGTCGCCCTACCCGGACGGCTGCGGCGTCTGGCAGCAGGCCGACGTCCGCACCGCGCGGGACCGGCTCGGCTGGCGCCCGCGGATCAACCTGGAGGAGTCCCTCGCGGACATCTGGATGGAGGCGGCGTGCCGCATCTGACCGCTCCCGCCGACGCCCGCAGGACCGCGGGCGGCGAGCAGCTCGGCTTCGGCGTCCCCGGCTACGCCCACCCGCTGCTCGCCCCCGCCGAATGGGCCGAGCTGATCCGCCCCGGCACCCCGCTGCACTGGGCCGTCCTCAACATCGCGGACGGCCCCGGCACCCGGCCCGACCCGCACTGCCTGGAGGTGGCCGGCAGACTCCGTAACGCCCGGGAACGCGCCCTGCACGGCGAGGCCCCGGACGACTCCGTACGCGCCTGCGGCGGCCGGCTCCTCGGCCACCTCGATCTCGCCCACGGCAACCGGCCGTTCGAGGAGCTGATCGCGGACGCCCGGGCCTTCATCGACTGGTACCGGGTCGGCGGCTTCTACCTCGCCCGCTGCCCCGCCGAGCGGTCCGAGCTCCCCGGCGTACGCCGTCTCACCGCCACGCTCCACGCGCTCCTCGCGGAGAGCGACAGCGCGGACAACGGCGGCCGCCTGGTGCTGGGCCACGGCACCCACCCGTACCCCGGGTACGCGGAGGCGGCCGACCAACTGGTCACCTTCCAGGGCCCGTGGACCGACTACCGCTGGTCACAGGTGGCCGAGTGGACGGCGGACTATCCGCCGGAGCGGTTCGCGCACTTCGTCCACGGGGTGCCGCGCACCCATCTCGACGAGGCGATGCGCGTCGCCCGCTGGCAGGGCGCCGGGACGATCTTTTTCACGGACCGGGGCGGCCGGAGCGGCGACGGACGAGGCGACGACGGACGGAGCGGGCAAAGCGACCCATTCGCGGCGCTGCCCAGGTACTGGGACGAAATCGTCTCGCGGATCGGACCCGGTATCTCGGAATGAGAAGGGGCGTGGCAGTGTTACCGGAAGAACAACCGTACGTAGTCGATGTACGCGCAGTCGACGTACGTAAATCCGACCACCTGCATTGTTGAGGTTCCTGTGTCGCTGCCACCCCTGGTCGAGCCGGCCGCCGAGCTCACCGTCGACGAGGTTCGCAGGTACTCCCGCCACCTCATCATCCCGGATGTCGGGATGGACGGGCAGAAGCGCCTGAAGAACGCCAAGGTGCTCTGTGTGGGCGCCGGCGGGCTCGGCTCGCCGGCCCTGATGTATCTCGCCGCGGCCGGCGTCGGCACGCTGGGCATCGTGGAGTTCGACGAGGTCGACGAGTCGAACCTGCAGCGCCAGATCATCCACAGCCAGGCCGACATCGGCCGGTCCAAGGCGCAGTCGGCCAAGGACTCCGTGCTGGGCATCAACCCGTACGTCAACGTGGTCCTTCACGAGGAGCGGCTCGAAGCCGAGAACGTGAAGGAGATCTTCGCCCAGTACGACCTGATCGTGGACGGCACGGACAACTTCGCCACCCGCTATCTGGTCAACGACGCGGCCGTGCTGCTGAACAAGCCGTACGTATGGGGCTCGATCTACCGCTTCGACGGCCAGGCCTCCGTGTTCTGGTCCGAGCACGGCCCCTGCTACCGCTGCCTCTACCCGGAGCCCCCGCCGCCGGGCATGGTCCCCTCCTGCGCCGAGGGCGGCGTGCTGGGCGTCCTGTGCGCGTCGGTCGGCTCCATCCAGGTCACCGAGGCGATCAAGCTGCTCGCCGGCATCGGTGACCCGCTGGTCGGCCGCCTGATGATCTACGACGCCCTGGAGATGCAGTACCGCCAGGTCAAGGTCCGCAAGGACCCCGACTGCGCGGTCTGCGGCGAGAACCCGACCGTCACCGAACTCATCGACTACGAGGCCTTCTGCGGCGTCGTGTCCGAGGAGGCCCAGGAGGCGGCGGCCGGCTCCACGATCACTCCCAAGCAGCTCAAGGAGTGGATCGACGGCGACGAGAAGATCGAGATCATCGACGTCCGCGAGCCGAACGAGTACGAGATCGTCTCGATCCCGGGCGCGAAGCTGATCCCGAAGAACGAGTTCCTCATGGGCAACGCCCTCCAGGACCTCCCGCAGGACCGCCGTATCGTCCTGCACTGCAAGACGGGTGTCCGCAGCGCCGAGGTCCTCGCGGTCCTCAAGTCGGCGGGCTTCGCCGACTCGGTGCACGTCGGCGGCGGCGTGATCGGCTGGGTCAACCAGATCGAGCCGGAGAAGCCGATCTACTAGAACGTCACGCGGTTCAGGTGAAAAGGGGCCGGTCCACCTCGTGTGGACCGGCCCCTTTCCTTTTCCCGTACGCGTTCACCCGCAGGCCGTGCGGTTCCCCGTGCGCGTCACCCGCAGGTCGTGCCGTCCTGCGGAACCTTCCCGTCCAGGAAGTAGCCGTCCACGGCCCGCGTCACGCAGTCGCCCTCGCCGTACGCCCCGTGCCCCTCACCCTTGTTGGTGAGCATGATGCCGACGCCCTTGCCCAGCTCGTCCGCCATCCGCTGCGCCCCCTCGTACGGGGTGGCCGGGTCGCCGGTCGTCCCGATCACCAGGATCGGGCCCGCGCCCGGCGCGCTGGTCTCCGGCGTCTCGTGCTCCCCGTCGACCGGCCACTGGGCGCACCAGCCGGCCGTGTCCCAGGCCAGGAACGGCCCGAACACCGGGGAGAGCCTGCGGAACTCCGGCAGCAGCGCGCGGGCCTCGTCCACGGTGGGGCGGGCCTTGGAGTCGGCGCAGGAGATGGCCCGCTGGGAGTGGGCCTGGGTGTCGTAACGCCCTTCCTCGTCCCGCCCGTTGTACGAGTCGGCGAGCTGGAGCAGCCCGTCGCCCGTGCCCTTGCTCTCCGCCTCGTCCAGGGCGGCCGTCAGCGCGGGCCAGCCGGACTGCGAGTAGAGCGGGGTGACGATGCCGGTGACGGCGAGGGACTCGGTCAGCTCGCGGCCGGACGCGGTCGGCAGCGGCTTCCGGTCGATCCTGGCCAGCATCCGGGCGATGCGCTCCGAGCCCGCCTTCGGGTTCTCGCCGCGGTCCTTGAGGTAGTTCTCCAGGGCGCGTTGGAAGCCGGTCGCCTGGTTGCGGGCGTGCCCTACGCCGTCGGCCGTCGGGTCGATGACCGCGTCCAGGACGGTGCGCCCCACGTTCTGCGGGAAGAGGTGCGCGTACGTGCCGCCCAGCTCCGTACCGTAGGAGAAGCCGAAGTACGACAGCTTGTCGTCGCCGAGGACCTCGCGGATCAGGTCCAGGTCACGGGCGGCGTTGGCCGTGCCGACGTGCGGGAGGACCTTGCCCGAGCGGCGCTGGCAGCCCGCGCCGAAGTCCGCGCCGTCCTTGATGAACACCGCCTCCTCGGCCGCCGTGTCCGGGGTCAGGTCGACGCTCCGGGCAGCCTGCTCCTGCTCCTCGTCGGTGCGGCAGTTCACCCCGGAGCTGGCCGCGACCCCGCGCGGATCGAACCCCACCAGGTCGTAGCGGGAGTTGAGCTTCTCGTACGAGGAGGCCGCGCGCGGCAGTATCTCCACGCCCGAACCGCCCGGGCCGCCGAAGTTGAAGAGCATCGAGCCGAGCCGGCGGTCCTTGTCCCGGGCCTGCTTGCGGATCAGCGCGACGGCGATGGTCTCGCCGGACGGCTTCGCGTAGTCCAGGGGCACGTCGACGCTCGTACAGCGCCAGTCGGAGCCGGGCGCGCTGCCGCCGCTCGGGGCCTCGCAGCGCTGCCAGTCGGGGCGCTGGGAGGTGAGGGCGGCGGGCAGGGGCGGCGTCTTCGGGGTCTCCTTCAGGCCCGGTGAGGGGGAGGCGGAGGTGTCACCGGGGCGGCCGTCCGCCCGATCGCGCGGCTCCGGTTCCGTGGACAGCAGGCCGCAGCCGGCGAGCAGTCCCGCCGTCAGGAGGGCCGCTCCGGTCCGGAGAACCCCTTGGTGCGCACGCATGATCCCGCATCCCTCCCCGTGGCCCGAAGCCGGTGATGACGACGCGTCGGGCGCTTGTGATGTCCCGTCATGCTAAAGGCTGCCGCGCGGGTGCGGATCACTCGCAGACGGTGCCCGACTTCGGCACCGTACCGTTCAGGAGATAGCCGTCGACGGCCCCCTGGACACACGTGTTCTTACTGTTGTACGCGCCGTGGCCTTCGCCCTTGTATGTCAGCTCGACGCCTACTCCCTTGCCGAGTTTCTCCACCATCGCCTTCGCGCCCGCGTACGGGGTCGCCGGGTCACCGGTGTTGCCGATGACGAGGATCGGGGCGGAGCCGGGAGCGCTGACGTCGGGGGTCACCCAGGCGCCCGCGACCGGCCAGCCGGTGCAGCCCATCAGGCCCCAGCCGAGGTACTCGCCGAACAGCGGTGACGCCTTGCGGAAGGCGGGCAGGGCCGCCTTGGTCTGCTCCAGGGTGAAGCGCTGCTTGTCGTCGGCGCAGTTGATCGCGATGTTGGCCGCGTTGGAGTTGTCGTACCGCCCGTCCTCCGAGCGGCCGTTCAGCGAGTCGGCCAGCGCGAGCAGCAGGGCGCCGGAGCCGCCGTCGGCCTCGTCCAGGCCCTGCTCCAGCAGCGGCCAGGTCTCCTTGGAGTAGAGCGCGGAGGCGATGCCGGTGGTGGCCAGCGTCTGGGTCAGCGCCCGGTCGCCGAGCCCGTCGATCGGCTCCTTCTCCAGGTTCGCCAGGAGGTCGGCGATCCACTCCTCGACCTCCTCGCCGGTGGCGCCGGGCAGGGCGCACTTGTCGCCGCGGTCCGCGCAGTCCTTCGTGAAGTTGTCGAAGGCGAGCTGGAACCCCTGGGCCTGGCCGAGCGAGGACTGCTCGGCGTCCTTCGTCGGGTCGACCACCGCGTCGAAGACCGCCCGCCCCACCTTGTCCGGGTAGAGGTGGGCGTAGACGCCGCCGAGCTCGGTGCCGTAGGAGATGCCGAAGTAGTGCAGCTTGTCGTCGCCGAGCACCGTGCGCATCAGATCCATGTCGCGGGCGGCGTTCGTGGTGCCCACATAGGGCAGCTCGGGGCCCGAGTTGTCCTTACAGGTGGCGATGAAGTCCTTCTGGCCCTCCACGAACTCCTTCTCCTCCGCCGCGTCGTCCGGCGTGGAGTCCTCCTGGTACAGGGCGTCCAACTGGGCGTCGTCCGCGCACTCCACGCCCTTGCTGCGCCCCACCCCGCGCGGGTCGAAGCTCACCAGGTCGTACCGGCCGCGCAGCCGGTCGTAGTCCGCGCCGAAGGCCGGCAGCGTCGCGACCCCGGAGGCGCCGGGCCCGCCGAAGTTGAACACGAGCGAACCGATCCGCCGCTTCTGGTCCTTGGCCTTCCCCCGGATCAGCGCCAGCTCGATCGTCCGGCCGTCCGGCTCCGCGTAATCCAGCGGTACGTCCATGAAGGAGCACTCCCAGACCGCGCCGCCGGGCAGGGGCGAGGGAGACTCACCACCGCCCTGCGCCACGTTCGGCGCCGGACACGGCGACCACTCCAGCTTCTGCGACGCCAGCTCCTCGGCGGTGGCCGTGGGGGAGGCGGTCGAGGCCCCGGAGGGCGTGGAGCGGCCCTCTCCGCCCCCGTCGCCGCCGTCCGAGCAGCCGGCCAGGGGCAGCAGCACGGTGGCGGTGGCGGCGAGGGCGGCGGCACGCAGAGCGGGGGAAGTCCTCATGGGCTCCATCGTGCGGCGGGGTGCCGGGGAGCGCGCTGGGGCGCGGTCCATGCGGGTGGTGCGCCCTCCCGGACGCTGACAGCTCGCCTTCCCGGATACCTAGAGCTCACCCTTCCGGGTGAGCTGGTTGAAGGCGATCCACCCCGGCAGCACCGGCAGCCACAGCGTCATCACGCGGTACAACAGCACCGCCGGCGCCGCGACCTCCATCGGCAGCCCGACCGCGATCAGGCCCAGCGTCAGGGCGCCCTCGACCGCGCCCATCCCGCCCGGGGTGGGTGCGGCGGAGCCGAGCGCGTTGCCCGCGAGGAAGACCACCGCGATGCTCGCGTAGCTCAGCTGGGTGACGTCCGGTCCGCTGAACGCCCGGATCGACGCGTCCAGGCAGAGCACGAACAGGCCGGTCAGCAGCAGCATCCCGCCGATCCCGGTGACCAGCTTCTGCGGCCGCTGCACCACGTCCAGCATGCGCGGCACGACCCCGGCGAAGAGCGAGCGCACCCGGGTCACCACGAACTTCCGCATGAACGGGATGGCCGTCACCACGAGCACCAGCACCGCGACGGTCAGCAGACCGGCGATCACCGTACGGGAGGGGGTGAGCGAGTCCGGGGTCTTCTCCGTGCCCGTGAGGTAGCCGAAGAGGGCCAGCAGGAGGATGTGGCAGCCGAGCCCGAAGAGCTGCGATGCCCCGACGCTCGCCACGGCCAGACCGGGGCGCACTCCGGCGCGTTGCAGGAAGCGGGTGTTCAGCGCCACGCCTCCGACGGCGGCCGGGGCGACGATCTTCACGAACGAACCGGCCACCTGCGCCTGCACGGTCTTCAGGAACGGCACCCGCTCCGGCACGAAGCCCAGCAGGCTCATCGCCGCCGCCACGTAACTGAGCGCGGAGAAGCCGAGCGCGGCGGCCACCCAGCCCCACTCCGCCTGCTCCACGAGCACGCCGAAGTCGGCCTGGGTCACCTGGGAGATCAGGAAGTACGCGGCGATGGCCCCGGCGATGAAGCTGAAGAGGGTACGCGGCTTGATCCGCTCCAGGCGGACCGGTTCGACCGGTGCCTGCGGGCGGATCAGCAGCACCTGGCGGCGGATCTGCGCGAGCAGGTCCCCCTCCCGGGCCTCCTCCATCGCGTCGTCCACAGCCCGCTTCTCGGCCTGCTTCTCCGCCTGCTTCTCGGTCCGCAGGGACTTGCGCTCGGCCTTGGGGCCGGGCTTGGGCTCGACCTGAGCCTCGGCCCCGGCCTGCGCCGCGTCGTCCGCCGCGTCCCGCGCCCGCGCCTCCTTGGCCGCCCGCGACGCCTCCAGCACCGCGTCCCGCTCCTGCTGCGACCGCTCCCGCGCGAGCCGGCGCAGCGTCGCCCGGGTGGAGCGGCTCAGCGCGATCGGCTGGAGCAGCGGCAGGCAGTCCGCGACGGCGTCCGGGCCGAGTACGGCCAGGGCGCCGGAGACCGAACGCTCGGCCCCCACCCGCAGCCCCAGGGTGGTCAGCAGTTGCGCCACGTCCATCCGGAGCACCAGGTCACCGGCGGCGATCTCACCGCCGCGCAGGTCCGTCACGAACACCTTGCCGGAACGATCCACCAGCAGCGCGTCACCGGTCAGCCTGCGGTGCGCGATCCGGCGCGACTGGAGGGCCTTCACCTGACGCCAGGCGCCGCGCACCAGGTCGTCGGTGATCTCCTCGTCCTCCATCTGGTCCAGCGACCGGCCGCCGATGTGCTCGTAGACGAGCATCACCGCGTCCGGGCCCAGCTCGGAGGTGGCGATCAGCTTCGGCGCGTTCGCCCCGGCGGCGATCGCCGCGTACGCGAGCAGCGCCTCCTGCTCCAGCGCCTGCCGCAGCGACTGGATCGAGCGCCGCTGGGTGAGCGTGCGCAGCGTGAGGCGGCGCCAGGCCCGGTAGAAGAACCCCTGGGCCTGCTGCTCCCGGTCGACGACCGTCACATCCAGCGGGGGCCCGTCCTCCAGGGTGACCAGATACCGCCGGCCCCGGTCGCTCGGGTCGGCGGTATCGCTGTCGGCGGCGTCCTCGGTGCGCATCGCGGCGACCGGCCGGAAGCCGACGTGCCGCAGCCCCGCCATCAGGTGCTGGCCGGTGGGGCGGACGTTCGGGGAGCCGACCGCGTACAGCGTTCCGTACGCCACGGTCCAGCCGATCAGGACGGTCAGGATGATCGAGAAGGGGGTGGTGTACCCGCCGACGAGCATCGCGAACGCGTCGAGCAGCAGCACCGCCCAGAGCACGACCCGCCAGCGCGGCCGTCTCGCCATCCCGACGGCGGTCATGTACGCGATCACGGGTGCGAGGTAGCCGTGCACCGGGTCGGTCAGTCCGGCGCCCGGCTGGGGCTGCGTCAGCGCCTCCTGGATGGTGCCGGGCGCGGTGCGGGAGACCCAGAGGTCGGTGGCGAGGGTGACGCCGTGGGCGAGTACGGCGGCGAGGACGCCGTCGGCGATGCGCAGCCCGTCCCGCTTGATCAGCCGTTCGATGGCGAAGGCGACCGGGACGAGCAGCACGGCGATGCTGGAGACCAGCCCGGCGATCTTGATCAGCAGATCGGGCGCCTGCTCGGTG
This sequence comes from Streptomyces cyaneofuscatus, assembly GCF_042718795.1. Taxonomy (GTDB): domain Bacteria; phylum Actinomycetota; class Actinomycetes; order Streptomycetales; family Streptomycetaceae; genus Streptomyces; species Streptomyces cyaneofuscatus_A. The sequence continues at coordinate 109,105 of NZ_JBHXOX010000030.1, read as the reverse complement.
CCCTTGGAGATGTCGTCCTCGAGGCCGGTGGTGGTGCCCTGGGCGAACGCGGCGATCGCGAACAGTACGGCGATGGCGGCGATGCCGATGAGCAGCCGCATCAGGTCGGAGGGGCGGTGCACCCGGGCGGGGAGCAGCGGCTCGTCACCGGAGACCCGGTCGCTCAGAGCGGCCTCGGCGGAGGCGAGCGTGGAGCCGGTGAGGTGGCCGCTGGTGGACGTGGTCGCCGCTGCGGGGCCTTCGGCCCGGACCGTCTCGGCGCGCGCCGGAGCGTTCGAAGGCGCTGGGGCATTCGAAGGCGCCGGAGCGACCGAGGACTCCGGCGTGCTGGTGGGCTCCGGAGCGATCGGCGCGTGCTCCCCGGCGGGCTTCGGCGCACTCGGCGCGCGCTGCCCGGCGGGCTCAGGCGTACGCTCCGCGCGCTCCCCGGCGGACCCCGGCGCACTCGGTGGGCGCTCTCCGGCATCGGAGGCGTCCGCCGCCTTCGGTGGCTGCACGCCCTGCTCCTTCGTCGCCTCTGGTTCGTCTTCGTGGTCTCGTATCACCGGTCACCGCCCGGATGATGGTGGCACGGCCCGGAGACGGAGGGGGGCATCAGGGTGCGTCGCCCGGGCGCGGGATGCGCAACATACGCCCCTTTGCACCTGCGCGCACGCTCGGTGACCGTACCGAGACGGTTCCGGCCGCGCTGTCGGTGGCGTACGGCAGGATGGGGCGGATGAGCCAGGACGAGAGGGACCAGGACGAGAGGGACGAGACGGACGACGGGCAGCCGGGTGCGCTGCCGGAGTACGCGGAGCGGGTCCTCGACGTCGCCGACCTGATCCCGCCGGGCCGGGTCATGACGTACGGAGATGTCGCGGAGTGGCTGGGCGACGGCGGGCCCCGGCAGGTCGGCCGGGCGATGACCCTGTACGGCTCCGCCGTGCCCTGGTGGCGTGTGGTGCGGGCGGACGGGGCGCTGCTCCCGGGCCACGAGCTGCGGGCGATGGACCACTACCGGGCGGAGGGGACGCCGCTGCGTGAGGCGTCGCGTCAGGCGGACGGCCACCTTCCGCGGCTCGACATGCGCCGCGCGCGCTGGGACGGGAGCGGAGGTGAGTCCTCCGGTCCGGTCGGCCAGGGCGAGGAAACTCACACCTGACGGTGGCCGCCGACGACCGCGTCCGGCCGGGCGCGCGCCGGTGCGTGACGAGAGGCGCAGCGCAGCCGCCGCCTCCCGCGCGCCCGCTGGCGTAGCGTCGTCACCGCGCTTCACCCGCGCCTCCTCTCCTCGTCCCTCTACAAACTCTTGTGAACGACCCTTTTCGGGCTGTACGACCCGTACGGCCCGTGAACCCACCAGGACCGGCGATCCACGTGAGCTCCTCCTCTTCCACCCGGCACAGTCCGCACCGTGAACCACGGCCGCGGACCACGGGCGCGTACCGCCTGGTGCGCACCCCGCCGGGTTCCGTGGAGCCTCCTCTCCTGGACGCAGGCCAGCGTGCTGTGGTTGATCACGCCGAGGGACCGCTGCTCGTCCTCGCGGGGCCCGGCACCGGCAAGACCACCACGCTCGTGGAGTCCGTGGCGGCCCGGGTGAACCGGGGCGCCGACCCCACCCGCATCCTCGTCCTCACCTTCAGCCGCAAGGCCGCCGTCGAGCTGCGCGACCGGATGGCGGCCCGGCTCGGCGCCGCGCGCGGTCCGCAGGCCACCACCTTCCATTCGTACTGCTACGCCCTGGTCCGCGCCCACCAGGGCGCCGATCTCTTCGCCGATCCGCTGCGGCTGCTCTCCGGGCCGGAGCAGGACGTCACCGTCCGCGACCTGCTCGCCGGCCAGCTCGACCTGGAGAAGGAGGGCCTGCCTCACGTCCGCTGGCCCGACGAGCTGCGCGCCTGCCTGACCACCCGTGGCTTCGCCGACGAGGTGCGCGCCGTGCTCGCCCGCAGCCGCGAACTGGGCCTCGGCCCGGACGCGCTCGCCGCTTTCGCCCGCCGGACGGGCCGCCCGGACTGGAGCGCGGCGGCCCAGTTCCTCGCCGAGTACCTGGACGTGCTCGACGCCCAGGGGGTGCTGGACTACGCGGAGCTGGTCCACCGTGCGGTGCTGCTCGCGGAGCGCCCCGAGGTCTCGGCGCGGCTGGCGGGTGCGTACGACGCGGTGTACGTCGACGAGTACCAGGACACCGACCCGGCGCAGGTACGCCTGCTGCACGCGCTGGCGGGGAACCGGGTGGGCGGCTCTCGGAGCTCCGGGCGCGCGGCGCACGCCGGGGCAGGGAACCTGGTGCGCGGCGCCAGCGACGGGCGCCAGGAGCGCGGCGCGAGTGCCGGGCGCACGCTGGTGGCCTTCGGCGACCCCGACCAGTCGATCTACACGTTCCGGGGCGCCGATGTGAACGGCATCCTCGAATTTCCCGACACCTTCCGGCGGGCCGACGGCACCCCCGCCCCCGTCGGCGTCCTCACCACCTCCCGCCGCTCCGGCTCCGAACTGCTCGCGGCGACCCGGCTGCTCACCCGCCGTATGCCGCTGACCCGGCTGCCCGCCGACACCGTCCGCGCCCACCGCGACCTGCATGCCGTCCGGGACGGCGGCCGGGTGGAGACGTACACCTATCCGACCGCCTCCACGGAGCTGGACAACATCGCGGACCTGCTGCGCCGCGCCCACCTGGAGGACGGGGTCCCGTGGCGTGAGATGGCCGTGCTGGTACGGGCCGGAGGCCGCTCGCTGCCCGCCGTCCGCCGCGCCCTCACCTCGGCGGGCGTCCCTCTGGAGGTCGACGGCGACGACCTCCCGCTCCGCCACGAACCGGCCGTCGCCCCCCTGCTGACGGCCCTGCGGACGGTGGCGACGGCGGCGCTGCACCACCTCCCCGAGGAGGATCCGGGTGAAGCCGGAACGCCGCCCTGGCTCACCACCGAGACCGCCCTCACCCTCCTCACCTCCCCCCTCGGCTCCATGGACGCCGCCGACCTCCGCCGCCTCGGCCGGGCCCTGCGCGACGAGGAGCGCGCCGCCGGAATCCGGGTCCCCGCCCCCTCCGACGAGCTGCTCGCCCGCGCCCTGGCCGAGCCCGAGCGGCTGGTCACCCACGACCCGGCGTACGCCCACGGCGCGCAGCGCCTCGGCGCGCTCCTGCGGAAGGCCCGTGAGCTTCTCGAAGGCGGCGGGACCGCCGAGGAGGCCCTGTGGACCCTGTGGAACGGCACCCCCTGGCCGGGCAGGCTGGAGCGGGCCGCGCTGCGCGGCGGGGCGGGCGGACGCAACGCCGACCGGGACCTCGACGCGGTGTGCGCCCTGTTCGAGACGGCGGCACGCGCCGAGGAGCGCACCGGCGGGCGCGGGGCGCTCAACTTCCTGGAGGAGGTCGACGCCCAGGACATCGCCGCCGACACCCTCTCCCGGCGGACCGCCCGCCCCGACGCCGTACGCCTGATGACCGCCCACCGCTCCAAGGGCCTTCAGTGGCGGCTCGTCGTCGTCGCCGGGGTCCAGGAAGGACTGTGGCCCGACCTGCGCCGCCGGGGCTCCCTCCTGGAGGCGGACCGGATCGGCCGCGACGGGCTCGCCGAACCCCTCACGCCCGGCGCCCTCCTCGCCGAGGAGCGCCGCCTCTTCTACGTCGCCGCCACCCGCGCCCGCGAACGCCTCGTCGTCACCGCCGTGAAGGCCCCCGCCGACGACGGCGACCAGCCCTCCCGCTTCCTGACCGAGCTGGGCGTCGAACCCCGCGATGTCACCGGCCGCCCGCGCCGCCCCCTCGCGGTCGCCGCGCTCGTCGCCGAGCTGCGGGCCACCACCGTCGACCCGGCGGCCTCCGACGCCCTGCGCGACGCCGCCGCCCACCGTCTCGCCCGGCTCGCCGCGCTCACCGACGACGAGGGCCAGGCACTCGTGCCCGCCGCCCACCCGTCCCGCTGGTGGGGCCTGGAGGAGCCGACCCGCTCCGCCGTCCCGCTGCGCGACCGCGACCAGCCCGTCACCCTCTCCGGCTCCGCCCTGGACCAGCTCGCCAACACCTGCGCCCTCCAGTGGTTCCTGGGCCGCGAGGTGAAGGCCGACGCCCCGGCCACCGCCGCCCAGGGGTTCGGCAACGTCGTCCACGTCCTCGCCGACGAGGTCGCCTCCAGCCGTACGCCGGCCGATCTCGACGTCCTCATGGAGCGCCTGGACTCCGTCTGGAACGGCCTCGCCTTCGACGCCCCCTGGAAGTCCGAGCAGGAGAAGGACCAGGCCCGCGCCGCCCTGGAACGCTTCCTGCACTGGCACGTCCTGGACCGCGGCGGCCGCACCCCCGCCGCCAGCGAGCACGACTTCGACGTGACCTTGGAGGCGGGCGCGTACGCCGTCCGCATCCGCGGCTCGATGGACCGGGTGGAGGAGGACGCCGCGGGAAGGGCATACGTCGTCGACTTCAAGACCGGCAAGGGCGCGCCCACCAAGGACGAGGTGGCCGCCCACCCCCAGCTCGCCGTCTACCAGTTGGCCGTCCGCGAGGGTGCGGTGGACGAGGTCTTCGACGGCCGGCGGCCCGAACCCGGCGGCGCCGAACTGGTCCAGCTCCGCCAGCCAGCCCCCAAGAAGGAGGGCGGCGACGCCTTCCCCAAGGTGCAGGCGCAGGAACCGCTGGCCGGGGAGTGGGTCTCCGACCTGCTCGCGACGGCCGCCGGAAAGGTCCTGGACGAACGGTTCACGCCCACCACCGGCACCCACTGCGCCCACTGCACCTTCCGCGCCTCGTGCAGCGCGCAGCCGGAGGGGCGGCAGGTGGTGGAGTAGGGCACGCGTGGGCATCGGCCCGGGTTGTCAGTGGCTCCGGTTACCGTTTCCCACGTGTCCGCACGCATCACCGATCCCGAGCAGCTCAAGGAGCTCCTCAAGATCCCCTTCACCCCGGAGCAGACGGCCTGCATCACCGCGCCGCCCGCCCCGCAGGTGATCGTGGCCGGAGCCGGGTCGGGGAAGACCACGGTGATGGCCGCCCGCGTGGTCTGGCTGGTCGGCACCGGCCAGGTCGCCCCCGAGCAGGTTCTCGGCCTCACCTTCACCAACAAGGCGGCGGGCGAGCTGGCCGAGCGCGTCCGCAAGGCGCTGATCGCCGCCGGGGTCACCGACCCCGAGGTCATCGACCCGGACAACCCGCCGGGCGAGCCCACCATCTCCACGTACCACGCGTTCGCCGGCCGCCTCCTCACCGAGCACGGCCTGCGCATCGGCCTGGAGCCCTCCACGCGCCTCCTCGCCGACGCCACGCGCTACCAATTGGCGGCAAAGGTGCTGCGGGAGGCCCCGGGGCCGTATCCGGCGCTCACCCGCTCGTTCCCCACCCTCGTCAGCGACCTCCTGGCGCTCGACGGGGAGCTGTCGGAACACCTCGTACGATCCGGGGCGCTGGAGGCGTACGACACCGAGCTGCTGCACGGACTGGCCACCGCCAAGCTCAGCAACGCCGACCTGCGCAAGATCCCCGAGACCGCCGAGGCCCGCCGCTCCCTCCTCGGCCTCACCGAGCGGTACCGCACCGCCAAGCGGAGCCGGGACCTCCTGGACTTCGGCGACCAGATCGCCCTCTCCGCCGAGCTGGCCCTGACCCGGCCCGAGGTGGGGGAGATCCTGCGGGACGAGTTCCGGGTGGTGCTGCTCGACGAGTACCAGGACACGTCGGTCGCCCAGCGGCTGCTGCTGTCGGCGCTGTTCGGCAGCGGTAGCGGCAGTGGCACGGAGTCGCAGCCCACCGGCCACGCGGTGACCGCCGTCGGTGACCCCTGCCAGGCGATCTACGGCTGGCGCGGCGCCTCCGTCGCCAACCTGGACGACTTCCCCGAGCACTTCCCGCACGCCGACGGCACCCCCGCCACCCGCTACAGCCTCAGCGAGAACCGGCGCAGCGGCGGCCGCCTCCTCCACCTCGCCAACGGCCTCGCGGAACCCCTGCGCGCGATGCACGAGGGCGTCGAGGCGCTGCGCCCCGCGCCCGGCGCCGAGCGCGACGGGATGGTCCGGTGCGCCCTGCTGCCCACCCACAGCGAGGAGATCGACTGGCTCGCGGACTCCCTCGCCCACCTCGTGCGCACCGGCACCCCGCCCGGCGAGATCGCCGTCCTGTGCCGCACCGCCGGGGACTTCGGGCAGATCCAGGCGGCCCTGGTCGCCCGGGACATCCCGGTCGAGGTGGTCGGCCTGGCCGGGCTGCTGCACCTGCCCGAGGTGGCGGACCTGGTCGCCGTCTGCGAGGTCCTCCAGGACCCGGGCGCCAACGCGTCGCTGGTCCGTCTTCTCACCGGTCCGCGCTGGCGCATCGGCCCCCGTGACCTCGCGCTCCTGGGCCGCCGCGCCCGCCTCCTCGTCCACCGGGCCGCCCAGGGGGACGGTGCCGACCCGGACCGGCGGCTCGCGGAGGCCGTCGAGGGTACCGACCCGGCCGAGGTGATATCGCTCGCGGACGCCCTGGACACCTTCCTGATCGCGGCGGACGCGGCGGACGACGGGCTGCCGTTCTCGGCGGAGGCCCGGGTGCGCTTCGCCCGCCTCGCCCGCGAGCTGCGCGACCTGCGCCGCTCGCTCGCGGACCCCCTGATGGACGTCCTGCACCGGGTCCTGGCCACCACCGGCCTGGAGGTCGAGCTGTCGGCATCCCCCCAGGCGCTGGCCGCCCGCCGCCGCGAGACCCTCGCCAACTTCCTCGACACAGCGGCCTCCTTCGCCGCCCTGGACGGAGAGGCGTCCCTCCTCGCCTTCCTCGGCTTCCTGCGGACGGCGGCGCAGTACGAGAAGGGCCTCGACAACGCGCTGCCCGGCGGCGAGAACACCGTCAAGGTCCTTACCGCGCACAAGTCCAAGGGCCTGGAGTGGGACGTGGTCGCCGTGCCCGGACTGGTCACCGGCCAGTTCCCGAGCGACCGGGCCCGGGACGCCTGGACCGCCCAGGCCAAGGTGCTCCCGCACGCCCTGCGCGGCGACGCGGAGACGCTCCCGGTGCTGGACGCGTACGACGCCAAGGGCATGAAGGCGTTCAAGGAGGAGATGAAGGAGCACCAGCACACGGAGGAGCTGCGCCTGGGGTACGTCACCTTCACCCGCCCCCGCTCCCTGCTCCTCGGCTCCGGCCACTGGTGGGGCCCGTCCCAGAAGCGGACGCGCGGCCCGTCCGCCTTCCTGGAGGCGCTGTACGAGCACTGCGTGGCGGGCCACGGCGAGATCGAGGCCTGGGCGGACGAGCCCGCCGAGGACGAGGAGAACCCGGCCCTGGCGGCGCCCGACACCGACCTGGCCTGGCCGCTCCCGCTGGACGCCACGGCCCTCGCCCGCCGCCGCGCCGCCCGGGACACGGTGCTCGCCCACCTGGAGCGCCTGGCTCTCCAAGGGGACGAGCGGCCACCGGCGTACGCCCCCGGACCCGACGGCATACCGGCGCACGACCTCTGGGACGACGAGCTTCCGCTCGACGAGCCCCCTGCCGACGAGGACTGGGACTGGGACGCGCTTCCCACCGAACGCCCCGCCGGTACGCCGGACACCCAGGAAGCCCCGGAGCCTGTACGGGCCCCGGCACCGCACATCCCCGCCGCCCGCCACCCACAGGAAGAACCGCAGGAAGGACCGCAAGAAGGCCCGGCGGACCGACTCACCCCCGAGGAGGCCCGCACCCTCGCCTCCTGGGACCGCGATCTCGACGCGCTGGCCGGGGAGCTCCGCCGCGCCCGCGCCACCGTGCACGACGTCCTCGTCCCCGCCTCGCTCTCCGCCACCCAGCTCCTCCGCCTGGCCGAGGACCCCGACGCCTTCGCCAAGGAGCTGGCCCGGCCCATGCCCCGCCCGCCGCAGCCCGCCGCCCGCCGGGGCACCCGGTTCCACGCCTGGGTGGAGTCCCGGTACGAGGAGCTGCCGCTGCCCATGCTCGGCCCCGACGAGCTGCCCGGGGGCGACGAGAGCGACGCGGAGATCGCCGACGAGCGGGACCTGGCCGAGCTGAAGGAGGCGTTCGAGCGCACCGCGTACGCCCGGCGCACGCCGTACCGGGTGGAGACCCCGTTCCAGATCACCCTCGCGGGCCGGGTGATCCGGGGCCGTATCGACGCCGTGTACCGCACGGGTGACACCTACGAGATCGTCGACTGGAAGACCACCCGCCACCGCACCGCCGACCCGCTCCAGCTCGCCGTCTACCGTCTCGCCTGGGCCGAACTGCACGACCTGCCGCTCACCGCGGTCACCGCCACCTTCCTCTACGTACGCAGCGGGGAGACCGTCCACCCCCAGGGGCTGCCGGGCCGGGCGGAGCTGGAGCGGATCCTGCTGGACGAGCCGGCCCCCGAGGACGGATAGGCTCAAGAGCATGAGCGAGACCCCGGACAGCGCCGTCCGTACGTACACCGAACAGCACCGCGCAGCCTTCCTCGACGACCTCGCCGAGTGGCTGCGCATCCCGTCCGTATCCGCGCAGCCGGAGCACGACGGGGACGTACGGCGCAGCGCCGAGTGGCTGAGCGCCAAGCTCCAGGAGACCGGCTTCCCGGTCACCGAGATCTGGGAGACCCCCGGCGCCCCGGCGGTCTTCGCCGAGTGGCCCAGCGAGGACCCGGACGCTCCGACGGTCCTGGTCTACGGCCACCACGACGTGCAGCCCGCCGCCCGTGAGGACGGCTGGGACACCGACCCGTTCGAGCCGGTGATCCGCGACGGCCGGATGTACGGACGCGGCGCCGCCGACGACAAGGGCCAGGTCTTCTTCCACACCCTCGGGGTCCGCGCCCACCTCGCCGCGACCGGCCGCACCACCCCCGCCGTGCACCTCAAGCTGCTGATCGAGGGCGAGGAGGAGTCGGGCTCCCCGAACTTCCGCGCCCTGGCCGAACAGCACGCCGCCCGCCTCGCCGCCGACGCCGTGATCGTCTCGGACACCGGCATGTGGGACGAGGAGACGCCGACCGTCTGCACCGGCATGCGCGGCCTCGCCGAGTGCGAGATCGAGCTGCGGGGCCCGGCCCAGGACATCCACTCCGGCTCGTTCGGGGGAGCCGTCCCCAACCCGGCCACCGAGATCGCCCGCCTGGTCGCCGCCCTCCACGACGAGAACGGCAAGGTCGCCGTCCCCGGCTTCTACGACGGCGTCACCGACCTCACCGACACCGAGCGGGCCCTCTTCGCCCAGCTCCCCTTCGACGAGGCGACCTGGCTCCGTACAGCGAAGTCCCAGGCCGCATCCGGCGAGGCCGGGTACTCCACCCTGGAGCGCGTCTGGGCCCGCCCCACCGCCGAGGTCAACGGCATCGGCGGCGGCTACCAGGGCGCCGGAAGCAAGACGATCATCCCGTCCTCCGCGATGGCGAAGATCAGCTTCCGCCTGGTCGACGGCCAGGACCCCGACCGCGTACAGCAGACCGTCCGCGCCTGGGTGGAGTCCCGTATTCCGGCGGGCATCCGCCACCGGATCACCTTCCAGCCCGCCACCCGCCCCTGTCTGACCCCGTTGGACCACCCCGCCCTCCAGGCGGTGGCCCGCGCGATGGGCCGGGCCTTCGGCAAGAAGATCCTTTTCACCCGCGAGGGAGGCTCGGGCCCGGCCGCCGACCTCAGGGATGTCCTCGGCGCCCCTGTCCTCTTCCTCGGCATCTCCGTACCCTCCGACGGCTGGCACGCGCCGAACGAGAAGGTCGAGCTGGACCTGCTGCTGAAGGGCGTGGAGACGACCGCGTACCTGTGGGGCGAGCTGGCCACGGCACTCCGCTGAATCCTCTGCACACCTCCACGAACATCCTCTGCACACCCTCCACGAACCTGTGCACACCCGATCCACCCAGGGGGAGTAGGAAGTACCTGTGAGCACCTTCGACAACGCCACCGCAGACCGCCCGATCGGCCTCACCGCGCCCAGCGGCATCGACCGCGCGGCGCACCACCGCCTCGACGAGGCGTGGCTGGCCGTGGCGTGGAGCCACCCGACGACCCGCGTCTTCGTCGTCTCCGGCGGGCAGGTGCTGATCGACGACACCCCCGAGGGCGGCACCTCCATCGTGATGACCCCGGCCTTCGAGGCCCCGGTCACCGAGACCCACCGGTACTTCCTCGGCACCGACGAGGAGGGCGTCAGCTACTTCGCGCTCCAGAAGGACTCGCTGCCCGGCCGTATGGACCAGTCGGCCCGCCCCGCCGGACTCCGTGAAGCCGGACTGCTGCTCGGCCCCCGCGACGCGGGCCTGATGGTGCACGCGGTCGCCCTGGAGAACTGGCAGCGCCTGCACCGCTTCTGCTCCCGCTGCGGCGAGCGCACCGTCATCGCGGCGGCCGGGCATATCCGCCGCTGCCAGGCCTGCGGCGCCGAGCACTACCCGCGCACCGACCCGGCGGTCATCATGCTCGTCACCGACGACCAGGACCGCGCGCTGCTGGGCCGCCAGGTGCACTGGCCCGAGGGCCGCTTCTCCACGCTCGCCGGATTCGTCGAGCCGGGGGAGTCGATCGAGCAGTCCGTGGTCCGCGAGGTGTACGAGGAGGCGGGCGTCACCGTCGGCGAGGTGGAGTACATCGCCAGCCAGCCGTGGCCCTTCCCCTCCAGCCTGATGCTGGGCTTCATGGCCCGGGCGACCTCCTCGGAGATCACCGTCGACGGCGAGGAGATCGAGGAGGCCCGCTGGTTCTCCCGCGAGGACCTCACCGCCGCCTTCGAGTCCGGCGAGGTGATGCCCCCGTTCGGCATCTCGATCGCCGCCCGGCTGATCGAGCTCTGGTACGGGAAGCCGCTGCCGAGGCCGGGCAGCCTGAACCGTACGAACTGACCGCATCGACCGAACGCGGAAACACGTAGGCCCCCGGCATCAGCCGGGGGCCTACGTGGAAGCGTGGTGCGCCGAGCGCTCGGCGTCAGGCGGCGAGGGCCTGCTTCACCTGGGCGAGCGACGGGTTCGTCATCACGGACTCGGTGCCGGCTTCGGAGACGATCAGCAGCGTCGGGACCGTCTGGTTTCCGCCATTCGCCTTCTCGACGAACGCCGCCGAGTCCGCGTCGTGCTCGATGTTGACCTCGTTGTACGCGATGCCCTCGCGGTCCATCTGGCCCTTGAGCCGACGGCAGTAGCCGCACCAGGTCGTGCTGTACATCGTCACAGTGCCCGCCATGTCGGTGGCGCTCCCTTGTCTCGTCCGTCCCGCTGCGCGGCCGGCAGCGTCACATGCGGCCCGGCGGCCTGCGCCGCCTTCCCGCACCGAGTGGAACGTACGGGAGGCGGCCACCATTCCCACCACCGCACCGGAGCCGTCGCCCCGCCCGTATCAGTGCAGCCGCCGTCCCCCGCATCAGTACGACGAATACCTCACCCCTGTGGACAACCGCCGCATCCGCCCCTCGGGACCTGGCAGCATGGCGGGGTGACAGCAGCAACGCACTCCACTCTCTTCCCGCAGGTTCCCGAGACCCCGGACGCCGTGCTCGACGGGCTCGACCCGGAGCAGCGCGAGGTGGCTCTCGCCCTGCACGGACCGGTGTGCGTGCTGGCCGGAGCGGGGACGGGCAAGACCCGCGCGATCACCCACCGCATCGCGTACGGGGTGCGGGCCGGCATCCTCCAGCCCGCCACGATCCTCGCCGTCACCTTCACCAACCGGGCCGCGGGCGAGATGCGCGGACGGCTCCGGCAGCTCGGCGCGACCGGGGTCCAGGCGCGGACGTTCCACTCCGCGGCGCTCCGGCAGCTCCAGTATTTCTGGCCGAAAGCAGTCGGTGGTGAGCTGCCCCGGCTGCTGGAGCGGAAGGTGCAGCTCGTCGCCGAGGCCGCCGCCCGCTGCGAGCTCCGGCTCGACCGCAACGAGCTGCGGGACGTCACCAGCGAGATCGAGTGGGCCAAGGTCACCCAGACCGTCCCCGCCGACTATCCGGCCGCCGTCGCGAAGACCCAGCGGGACGCCCCGCGCGACCCGGCGGTCCTCTCCCAGATCTACTCCACGTACGAGCAGCTCAAGCGCGACCGTTCGGTGATCGACTTCGAGGACGTGCTGCTGCTCACCGTCGGCATCCTCCAGGACCGGCACGACATCGCCGACCACGTGCGCGGCCAGTACCAGCACTTCGTCGTCGACGAGTACCAGGACGTGAGCCCGCTCCAGCAGCGGCTGCTCGACCTCTGGGTCGGGGACCGGGACAACCTCTGCGTCGTCGGCGACGCCAGTCAGACGATCTACTCCTTCACCGGGGCCACCCCCGACCACCTGCTGAACTTCCGCACCCGCCACCCCGGCGCCACGGTCGTCAAACTGGTCCGGGACTACCGCTCCACCCCCCAGGTCGTCCACCTCGCCAACGGCCTGCTGAGCCAGGCCCGCGGCAGGGCCGCCGAACACCGCCTTGAGCTGGTCTCGCAGCGCGACAAGGGCCCCGAGCCGGCCTACGCGGAGTATCCCGACGAGCCTCACGAGGCCGAGGCCACCGCCCGGCGCATCCGCGACCTGATCGCGGCGGGCGTTCCCGCCGGGGAGATCGCCGTCCTCTACCGGGTCAACTCCCAGTCCGAGGTCTACGAGCAGGCCCTGGCGGACGCGGGCGTGCCCTACCAGCTGCGCGGCGCCGAGCGCTTCTTCGAGCGGGCTGAGGTCCGGGAGGCGGGCACCGCTCTGCGCGGCGCGGCCCGCGCGGGGCGCAACGACTCCCTGCTCGACGCGGCGGAGGGGCTGCCGTCCCAGGTGCGGGCGGTGCTCTCCACGAAGGGCTGGACCACCCGCCCGCCCGCCGGTTCGGGGGCGGTGCGCGACCGCTGGGAGTCGCTGGCCGCGCTGGTGCGGCTGGCGGAGGACTTCGAGGCGGCCAGGCCGGGGGCGACCCTGACCGACCTGGTCCGGGAGCTGGACGAGCGGGCCGCCGCCCAGCACGCTCCGACGGTCCAGGGGGTGACGCTGGCCTCGCTGCACTCGGCGAAGGGCCTGGAGTGGGACGCGGTGTTCCTGGTCGGGCTGACCGAGGGCATGATGCCGATCGCGTACGCCAAGACCGACGAGCAGGTCGAGGAGGAGCGCCGCCTGCTGTACGTCGGCGTCACCCGCGCCCGCCGCCACCTCTCGCTCTCCTGGTCCCTGGCGCGGTCCCCCGGCGGACGGGCGAGCCGCAGGCCCACCCGCTTCCTGAACGGGCTGCGCCCGGGCTCCACGGCGCTCGGCGCCCGGGGCGGGGCCGGAGGCGGCGGGGGGATCGACCGGGGCACCGGCCGGGCTCCGGCGGCGGCTGCGGGGCGGACCGAGGCCGTCGAGCCCAGGCCCCGGCAGACGGCGCGGTGCCGGGTCTGCCGCCGGCCCCTCACCGACGCGGGCGAGATGAAGCTGATGCGGTGCGAGGAGTGCCCGTCCGACATGGACGAGGCGCTGTACGGCCGGCTGCTGGACTGGCGCGCCGACCAGGCGGCCCGGCTGAGCCAGCCGGACTACTGCGTCTTCACCGAGAAGACGCTGATGGCCATCGCCGAGGCGGTGCCGTCCACCGAGGGGGAGCTGGTCGTCATCGCCGGCGTCGGGAACCGGAAGCTGACCCGTTTCGGGGCCGATGTACTCGCCATCTGCGCAGGTGAGACCGCCGGTGAGGGGCCCGAGGAGGGCGACGGCGAGGACTGAGAAAAACTCGTCCAGAAAATAGTTTGCGCCCGCACCAGTCGTCACCATAGGTTCTTAACCACGGGAACAGCGACTTCTCTGAAGCCCTGACCCCGTGCTGTACTTATCCGAATACGCGCGACCGGCTCCGGCCGGTCACCCTAGACGCCGAGAGGAGGCGATTGAAGTGATCAGCATCATCGAAACCCAGAAAATGACCGGTCTTTCGGTCGTCTCCGCCTGCTCGCTCGGCCTCACCCGCTCCTCGGTCGCTTCGCTCCGCGCCACCGGTCTGTCCGGCATCTCCGCCGTCAGCCCGCTGTCCCTGGCGAGCCTCCCCGTGATGCGGGAGCGCAATGAGCGACCGATCGAGGCACCGGCGGCAGCAGTAGCGAAGGATGCACAGGCTCAGGCCTATGCCTTTGCGGCAGCCGGTGCCGGAGCCAAGAAGCAGACGCAGCAGCACCACACGATGTGGGCCTTCCGTGGGCCTGAACCCTGGAGCGATCCAGCCTGATCCAGCATCAGGCCGGCGCCTCAGGGCCGCGGAACCCCACCCGGGATCCGCGGCCCTTTTGTTTTGTCCTGACGGACGGGACATGCCCAAGGCGCCTCGGACCAGCAGTACCAGCCGCCAATCGGCCAACAGGCCGGCACGACCAGACGAGGACACCACCCACCGTGCAACTCGAAGCGCACGCCCCGTCAGTACCGCAGTCCGACTCGATCTCCCCGCCCGGCTCCACGGAGGACTCCACCTTGCTGCCCCTCACCGCGCTCACCGCGCTCGACGACGCCATCGAGAACCTCGGCGTACCCGTCCCCTGCCGCTCGTACGACCCGGAGGTCTTCTTCGCCGAGTCCCCGGCCGACGTCGAGTACGCCAAGTCGCTCTGCCGTACCTGCCCGCTCGTCGAGGCCTGCCTCGCCGGTGCCAAGGAGCGACGCGAGCCGTGGGGCGTCTGGGGTGGCGAGCTCTTCGTCCAGGGTGTCGTCGTGGCCCGCAAGCGGCCGCGTGGCCGTCCGCGCAAGAACCCGGTCGCAGCGTGACCGCCGAATGCGGCGCCTCCGCCCCCACGCGGTGGCTGCGCCTCGGAACCATCGACCGTCCCCAGACCCATGACCCCCGGAATCAGGCACCAATGATCACCCCCACGAAGGAGCCCGTCGGCTCCGCCACCCCCGACGTCACCATCATCGGCGCGAACGACTCGCGCCAGAACAGGACCCGCGAGATGCAACTCATCCCAGAAGCCATGGCTCGTGCGCATATGCACGACCGCCTGCGGGAGGCCGAGGTGGACCGCCAGGCGGTGCGCCTCGTCGCCGCCCGCAGGATGCAGCGCCGAGCGGAGCGCGCCTCGCTGCGCGCCCGCCGGGCGCTGGCCATGGCCGTCATGCACTGACCTGACCGTCATGCACTGAGCCGGCCGTCATGCGCGGAGAGGCCCCGCCTCTCCGCTCCACGCCGGAGCACCACCCGCCACCGCGGGGCCGTCCGAACGAGGGCGGCCCCGCGGTGCGTTGTGCTGCCGGGGCCCGCGCGCGGGGATATCGTCACGAGGTGGACGAGGACACGCATCCCCCCGAACCACCGGCTGCCGGACCGGTGGTCTGTGCCCGCTGCGGCACGGCCGCCGAAGGCGATACGGCGCCGGTGACCTGGCTCTCCTCCGTGGAGGACGGCCGCCGCCTCCACTTCTGCGAGACCTGCGCCCGCCTCCACATCAGAGCGATCGAGAGCCGCCTCGACTCCCTCTGGTGGTGACCCGACTACGCGCCGCCCTCCGGGACCGACTCCGGCTCCTGGCTCCCCGACGCGAACGCGGGCTCTGCGGGCTCCGCCGGCTCCGCGGGCTCCGCGGATTCTGTGGCTTCCTCGGGCTCTGCGGATTCCTCGGTCTCCGCGACGAACCCCGGCAGCCACGCTTCGAGTTCGTCCCGCAGCCGGACCGCCGCACCGAGCTGGCACAGCACCCCGATCGTGGAGAGCGTGACCCGGTGTATCAGGAGGTAGGACGGTGGGAGGTTCAGCTGCCGACCGAGCTGGTGGGCGGGGGAGCGCGGATCGGCTATCCGGGCCGCCTGGTCCCGCAGCCAGCCCCGGGAGAAGACGAAGTCCTCCACCTGCGCCGGTTCGATGATCGGGAGCAGATAGTCGAGCACCTCGTCCGGCTCCAGCTCGATCGACTCCTTGACGAAGCCCTCGTCGCGCAGCAGCCCGTACACCCCGGCGGCGTCGCCCTCCAGGGTCATCCGCAGGGACTCACCGATGGTCCCCGGCAGCCCGCCCGGCAGCCGGTCCACCGTGCCGAAGTCCAGCACACCCAACCGCCACGCACCGGCCTCGGCACCCCCTTCGTCCGGGCCGTCCTGAGCCTCCGGGCCGTCCTGAGCCTCCGGGTCCTCCGCCGGGGGCAGCAGCCGGAAGTTGCCCGGGTGCGGGTCGGCGTGGAGCAGGCCCGTGCGGGCCGGGCCCGAGAAGAGGAAGCGGGCCAGCAACTGCCCGGCCCGGTCCCGCTGCTCCGCCGTACCCTCCGCGATCACGTCGGCCAGCGGCACCCCGCCCATCCACTCGGTGACCAGCACCTGGTCGGACTGGTGCACCACCCCCGGGATCACCACATCGGGATCGTCCGCGAACTCCTCCGCGTGGACCCGCTGGGCCTGCGCCTCCAGCTCGTAGTCCAGCTCCTCCGACACCCGGTCGCGCATCTCCTTGATGAGCGGCTTGATGTCCATCCCCGGGACCAGCGGGCCGAGCAGCCGGGCGAAGCGGCTGAGCTGGGTGAGGTCCGAGAGCAGCGCCTCGCCCGCCCCGGGATACTGCACCTTCACGGCGACCTCCCGGCCGTCGTGCCACACCCCACGGTGCACCTGCCCGATCGAGGCGGCTGCCGACGGCTTGTCCTCGAACTCCAGGAAGTACTCCCGCCAGTCCTCGCCGATCCGCTCGGCCAGCACCGCGTGGACCGTGGCGGCGGGCAGCGGCGGCGCGGCCTCCTGGAGCTTGGTCAGCGCGGCCCGGTAGGGGCCCGCGACCTCCTCGGGCAGCGCCGACTCGAAGACGGAGAGGGCCTGGCCCAGCTTCATGGCCCCACCCTTCAGCTCGCCCAGGGTCTTGAACAGCTGGTCCGCCGTGCGCTGCTGCACCTCGCGGGCTACCAGCTCGGCGGACCTGCCGCCGATCCGCTTGCCCAGACCCCAGGTGGCACGGCCGGCGAAGCCGAGCGGGAGCGCGGCCAGCTTGGCCGTACGCGTAACCGCCTTCCGGGGAAGATCAGACATGTGCCCCTCCAGTTCCCAGACTGCCGTGCCGCTCGGGCCGCCGGTGTCTCTCCGGCGGCGGCGGTCACCCGGCCATTGTGTCCTGCGCCGGAACGGAGCCGGAGGCCCCTTCCCCCTCGGCGTGCTCGGCCGCCCCGCACGAGCAGTCGGCATGGGGGCCGATCCGCTCGCTCCGCCAGTCCAGCAGGGGCAGCGCGGCCTCCCAGCGCGCCCCGGTGCTGGCCGGCAGTTCCCCGTCCAGGAACGACAGGGCATGGGCCGCGGCGAGCCCGGCCACCGCTGTGGCCAGCCCCAGATCGCAGGCGGGCGCCACACCCCGCCGCCCCGAGCGCCACTGCGCCAGCATCCGGGGCCACTGCGTATCCCGGTCCGCGCGGTGCAGCTCCAGACACCCCGCGCACCCGGTGCCGCCCGGAAGCACGAGGGGCCCGACCACCCCGGTGGCCTCGATGACCCCCGCATAGAGATGTGGGGTGCCCGACGCGATCCAGGGAGCCGCGATGTCCGGGACCGGCGCGTACACCGAGAGGCCGTCCCGGGGTGCGACGACGATCAGCGACAGGCCGGGCTGCCCGTCGCCCGCGCCCCGCTCCGCCCCCGCCGACCGGGGCGCGGGCCCGGCGGCGGCCCGGCGGACGAGCCGGCGGGCCGCCACATCGCGCCGTTCCCCCACGGCCGCCGCCGGAAGCCCGGCCGGCGCCACGTCCCCCGGCTCCGCCCGGCCCCCGTCCAGCACCTCCACCTGGCCCACCCCCGAGCCGGACAGCACCGCGGCGATCGACGCGCCGACCCGGCCGGCGCCCCGCACCTGCACCCGCATCGCCCGGCGGGCCGCCATCCGACGCAGCCCCTCGCCCGGCCCGGGATGGACCACGGAGAGCGAGGCGACATCGGGACGTTGACGCTCCATCACCTCGGCCCGGTGGCGCAGGACATCCGCCTGCGGGCCGGCCGCCCGCGGATCGTCGAGAAGGCCCGCCTCCGCCAGCCGCCCTATCAGAACGTCCACATGACGGTCCGACAGGTCCAGCATCCGGGCCTCCTCCCGCAGCAGCGGCAGGCCACGCGTCCCGTCGAGCAGCTCCAGAAAGCTCCCGGTCGCGATGTCCACCGGACCCAGCGTCACGGCGTGCGCGGGGGTCACCCCGAATTGCACGGTGTTCCGTCCGCGCCATGCCCGGCGCAGCGCGGGCTTCAACATCGGATGCAGGACTTCTCCCCGGACTTCTTCCCCGAGACGCACGGCTTTCCCCCGATCGGTGTCGTGACCGCGTGCTCGGGATGATTCCCGGCCGCGTCGAGCCATTGCCCGTCGAACCATTGCCAGAATGCGCGCCCGCGGCGAAGCGTGCGCGGAGTTATCCACAGGTAGCGGGATTAGTCATTCGATAATGTGGCTCATGGTGCGAAGCGAGGTGCGGGGAGTGGAGAGGATCGGTGGCGAACGGACCCGGAGGCGGGACTTCCCCCACTGACAGCGGGTAACGTCGAGGCGTGCCCGCAGACCCGTCACCCGGCGTCGCCGGGGAGACCCCCATGCGCAGCGCCGTGAGCCATCAGCCCGGCGCGGCCGCCCGTGCGCCCCGCGCTCCGGCGACGAGCGCGGTCGAGGTCCGCAGGAGCACCCGGCGCAGGAAGTCGGTCTCCGCGTACCGGGAGGGCGGCCGAACGATCGTGCTCATCCCCGCCCGGATGTCGGAGGCGGAGGAGCGGCGCTGGGTGGGCGTGATGCTCGACAAGCTCGCCGCCCAGGAGAGCAAGCGGGTCCTCGGGGACGCCGAGCTCACGGAGCGGGCCGAGCGGCTGTCCGCCCAGTACTTCGACGGCGGGGCCCGCCCCGCGTCCGTTCGCTGGGTGACCAACCAGAACACCCGCTGGGGCTCGTGCACCCCCGCCGAGGGCAGCATCCGGCTCTCGCACCGGCTCCAGGGCATGCCGGAGTACGTCGTCGACTACGTACTCCTCCATGAGCTGGCCCATCTGCTCGTTCCCGGCCACGGCCCGGGGTTCTGGCGACTGCTGGAGGCGTATCCCCGCACCGAGCGGGCCCGCGGCTACCTCGAAGGAGTGGTGGCGGCCGATCAGCTGCCCCGTACGCCGGCCGAACCCGAGGAGTGAGCCCGGTCGGCCGTTCCCGTCAGTTCTGTACCGGGTCTGTACCGGCTTGGCCGGATGTCGCGGTTTGCGGTTAGCCTGACGCGACGCATTCACCTTCGGGATGGGGGACGGTCGTTACGTATGGCCAGGGAATTCCAACGAGGCCACAAGGCCAAGATCAGTGATCTCACACCGGGGACAGATCTGTACGTAGGTGTGCAGATCGCCGCCCCTGGACTGACCTTCGACATCAGTTGCTTCGGCCTGGATGCCGACGAACAGCTCTCGGACGACCGGTATTTCATCTTCTTCAACCAGCCGAAATCGCCCGAGGAGTCGATTCAGCTCCTCGGCGCGCAGTCCGGCGACACCGAGTCCTTCCGCGTCACGCTCGACCGCATCCCGGCCGGCATCCACAAGCTCTCCTTCACCGCGACGCTCGACGGTGCCGGACAGATGTCGCAGGTCGGACCCGGGTACATCCGGATCGTCGCGGGCGGCGAGGAAGTGGTCAGATACGCCTTCACCGGGTCGGAGTTCACCACCGAGCGCGCGGTGATGCTCGGTGACTTCTACCTGAAGGACGTCTGGCGCTTCGCCGCCGTCGGCCAGGGCTTCGACGGCGGTCTCGACGCGCTCCTGAAGAACTTCGGCGGCGAGGTCGCCGAGGAGGAAGAGGCGCCGGCCGCCCCGCAGGCGGCCCCGGGCTTCGCCCCGCCGGCCCAGGCCACCGCGCCCCCGGCCTTCGGCGCCCCGCCCGCAGCGCCCGCCCCCCAGGCCTCGCAGCCCGCGCCGTCCTTCGGCGCCCCCGCCCCCGCACCGCAGCAGCCGATGCACGCCGCGCCCACGATCGCGGCGCCGCTCACCCCGCAGGCGCCCCCGGCCCCGGCCCCGTACGGCCAGCCCGGCCACCAGCCCCCGCAGCCACAGTTCGGCCAGATCCCGGGCCAGCACCCCGGCCAGGGCGCCCCGCCCACGCCGCCCTACGGCCAGCCCGCGTCCGCTCCTTACGGCCAGTCGGCCCCGGCACCGTACGGACAGCCCGCCCCCTTCGGTCAGCAGCCCCCCGGCGGACCGCAAGGCGTGCCCCAGGGCGCTCCGGCGGCCGGCGCCGGGCTCCACGCCGCCCTCCAGCTCTACAAGGAGACCCCCACCGGGCAGCGCTGGACCCCGCAGAACAAGCAGCTCATGCGGGTCGACCTGACCATGGGCGGGGCCGGCGTGCTGGCCCGCCAGGGCAGCATGGTCATGTACCAGGGCAAGGTCGACTTCGGCTACAAGAGCGCCGGCTTCGTCGGACGGGCCGTCGGCAACGCCACCGGCCAGGAGATGCAGCTGATGCGCTGTACCGGCCGCGGCCAGGTCTTCCTCGCCGAGGAGGGCTCGTACCTGCACCCCATCGAACTCCAGGGCGACGCGATCTGCGTCTCCGCCGAGAGCGTCCTCGCCTTCGACGAGTCCCTCCAGTACGAGGTCCGCCGCGTCGAGGGACACGGCATCCCCGGCGGCGCCCTGTTCACCATGCAGTTCCAGGGCACCGGCACCGTGATCGTCAAGACCCACGGCACCCCGGTCGTCCTGCCGGTCACCCCCACCACGTTCGCCGACTGCAACGCGGTGGTGGCCTGGTCGGCCGCCTCCCAGGTGATCGTCTCCAGCCAGGTCCGGCTGCGCCGCAACGCGTACCCGGGACACAGCGGCGAGACCGTGAACCTCCAGTTCCGGGGAGCGCCCGGCAACTTCATCGTCGTCCAGCCCTACGAGGTCTGAGGGAGCCCGTCATGAACCAGCAACTCGCGGGCTTCGCCCCGACCCCCGTCACGGCCCGGATGGAGAACCACGGCTCGGCCATGCTCAAGGTCGCCATGGCCTCCGGGCAGGACCTCTACGCGCGCACCGGCTCGATGGTGGCGTACGAGGGGTTCATCCAGTACGAGCCCAACCCGCCCGCCGCCCGGCAGATCGCCTCCCAGTGGATCACCGGTGAGGGCGCGCCCGTCATGAAGTGCTCCGGCGACGGACTGCTCTACCTCGCCGACTACGGCGCCGACGTGGTCGTCATCAACCTGAACAACGAGGCCATCTCGGTCAACGGCACCAACCTCCTGGCCTTCGACGCGCACCTCACCTGGGGTGTCGAGAAGGTCAAGGGGATGGCCAAGTTCGCCGGACAGGGCCTGTGGAACGTCGTCGTCCAGGGCACCGGCTGGGTCGCCATCACCTCCCGGGGCACGCCGATCGTCGTCGACTGTGGACGCGGTGACGACGAGACGTACGTCGACCCCGACGCCCTCGTCGCCTGGTCCACGAACCTCAAGGTGAAGGGCAAGCGCAGCTTCAAGGCCGGCGCGCTGATCGGCCGTGGCAGCGGGGAGGCGTATCAGATGGCCTTCTCCGGGGAGGGCATCGTCGTCGTCCAGCCGAGCGAGGACAGCACGGACCGCCTGCGGATCCGGAACTGAGGGGAGGGGAACACACCATGCAGAGTCCGCTTTTCAACTACACCGAGCAGCAGTCCCAGGACCGGTACACGATCCAGAACCCGCAGCTCCTGCGGGTGGCACTGACCGGGCAGGACGACATCCTGGCCCGTAAGGGCGCCATGGTCGCCTACCAGGGACTGATGGACTTCGACGGCGAGTACCAGTCGCAGGGCCAGCGGCGCGCCCGCGCGCGCACCGGTGAGGGTCTCGACCTGATGCGGGTCTCCGGGCAGGGCACGGTCTACTTCGCCAACCTCGCCCAGTACATCCACGTCGTGGACGTCGACCGCGAGGGGATGACCGTGGACAGCGCCTACGTCCTCGCGCTCGACTCCTCGCTGCACACCGAGGTCATCGCGGTGGACAGCCAGTACGGGATCTCCGGCAGCGGCAAGTACCAGCTCAACATCTCCGGCACCGGCAAGGTCGCCCTCATGACCTCCGGCCAGCCCCTGATGATGCAGGTCACGCCAGAGAAGTACGTCAACGTGGACGCCGACGCCATCGTGGCCTGGTCCAGCTCCCTGCGGGTGCAGATGCAGGCCCAGACGTACTCCAGCGGTGTCTTCCGGCGCCGCGGCAACACCGGCGAGGGCTGGGAGCTCAGCTTCCTCGGCCAGGGCTTCGCCCTGGTCCAGCCGAGCGAGGTCATGCCCCCGCAGAACGCCCAGATCGGCCAGGGCGCCCGCGCCCAGTTCGGCATGGGCCAGCAGGGCTCCCACGGCCAGAACCAGAACAACGCCTGGAACTGACCTCCACCCGCACCACGCAGTAAGGGGCGGCCTCCACAGAGGCCGCCCCTTACTGCTACTCATCCGCTACAGCCGCGCGCGGGTCGCTTCCAGCAGCCGTACGACGGAGGCGTCGGCCACCGACGCCACGTCCTCGTAGCCGAACCAGCGCAGCTCCAGGGACTCCTCGCTGATCCGCTCCGCCGCCCCGGCCGGGGCCAGCGCGGCGTACTGCACATCGAGGTGCCAGTTGCAGGGGGACGGGATGGGGTGCCGGTCCAGCCGGACCGGACCGCCCGGCAGCAGGGTGAGCCCCGTGATGCCGGACTCCTCCGTCGCCTCACGGAGCGCCGCCGCCTCCAGGCCGGCGTCCTGCTCCTCGCAGTGCCCGCCCATCTGGAGCCACATCCGCAGCTTGCGGTGCAGGGTGAGCAGCACCCTCTCCCGCTCCGGATCGATCACCAGGGCGCTGGCCGTCAGATGCCCGGCCCCGCACGCCTTCCACATGCCGTCGTGGTGGTGTGCCAGGTGGTCGAGGTAGACCTGCCGCAGCCCGGCCTGGTCACCGCCCGCCTCGTCCCCAGGGGCGTAACCCTTCAGTACGAGGGTGGCGTCGTCGCGCAGGGTCACCGGTCGCGGCCGTCCTTGCCGTCTTCCGTCGTGCCGCCCTCGCCCTTGTCCTCGTCGCTCTCCTTGGTCTCGGAGGGCTTCTGCGGGCCCTTCGCGGCCTCGCCGAGCATCTTGTCCAGCTCGGAGAAGTCGGCCTGCTCGTGGTGGACGAAGCCGTCCGGGTCGTCCAGGTCGTGCGCCGTCGGCAGCATGTCCGGGTGCGACCACAGGGCGTCGCGCCCCTCCAGGCCCCGGGCGTCGGTGAGCGAGGCCCACAGGCGCGAGGCGTCCCGCAGCCGGCGCGGGCGCAACTGGAGACCGATGAGCGTGGCGAAGGTCTGCTCGGCCGGGCCACCGGAGGCACGGCGCCTGCGCATCGTCTCGCGCAGGGCGTCCGACGAGGTCAGCCGGGACTTCGCGGCCTCGTGGACCACCGCGTCCACCCAGCCCTCGACGAGCGCCAGAGCGGTCTCCAGACGGGCCAGGGAGGCCTTCTGCTCCGGTGTGTCCTCGGGCTGGAACATGCCCTGCTGAAGGGCGTCCTGCAGCTGCTCGGGGTTCGAGGGGTCGAACTGGCCGACGACGTCCTCCAGCTTGCTGGTGTCGACCTTGATCCCGCGTGCGTACGCCTCGACGGCACCGAACAGGTGCGAGCGCAGCCACGGCACATGGGCGAAGAGCCGCTGGTGGGCGGCCTCGCGCAGGGCCAGGTACAGCCGTACCTCGTCCTGCGGGACGCTGAGGTCCTTGCCGAACCGCGCCACGTTCAGCGGGAGCAGCGCGGCCTTGCCCGCCGGGCCCAGCGGGAGCCCGATGTCCGTGGAACCGACCACCTCACCGGCGAGCGTGCCCACGGCCTGCCCGATCTGCTGGCCGAACATGGCGCCGCCCATCGACCGCATCATGCCGATCAGCGGGCCCGCCATGGCCTGCATCTCCTCGGGCAGCACATCGCCCATCGCCAGGCCCACCCGCTCGGCCACCGGGTCGACCAACTGCTGCCAGGCCGGCAGAGAGGCCTCGACCCACTCCGCACGGCTCCACGCCACGGTGGAGACCGAACCGGAGGGCAGCGACGTCACACCGTCCAGCCAGAGGTCGGCCAGCCGCAGCGCCTCGTCGACCGCCGTCCGCTCGGAGGGGCCGACGCTCGCGTCCTTGGTGCCGTCGGCCGTCCCCTGAGAGACGGTCTGGCGGGCGATCTGCTTGGCCATGTCCCAGTTCACGGGACCGCCCTCATAGCTCAGCATCTGGCCGAGCTGCTGGAAGGCCGCACCGAGATCGTTCGGATTCATGGAGCCGAACATTGCGGCGAACGGGTTGTCCCCGCCCGCCCCCGGCCCGAAACCGAACGGGTTTCCCGGCCCGCCCGCGCTCTGCCCACCTTCGGTGGGGTCCTTCTTCTTGCCCTCGTCGCCGTTCTCCGGCTCCTCCGGCGGAAGGCCGAATCCGAATGGGGTGTCACTCACGGGTTTCCTCGGCTCGTAGGGCCGCCGGCTCGAACCGACGGCGACTGCCCGACATCACCATCCAGCGTAGACACCACGCCCGCTTCGGGCCTCGGTGCTCCGCCGACTCCCGGCCTGCGGCAGGATGGACGCCACCTGGTACGTACGCGTCATTCGGGTACGTACTGAAGACAACCGCTGG
Source organism: Streptomyces cyaneofuscatus (assembly GCF_042718795.1). GTDB lineage: Bacteria > Actinomycetota > Actinomycetes > Streptomycetales > Streptomycetaceae > Streptomyces > Streptomyces cyaneofuscatus_A. The sequence goes on along the minus strand of NZ_JBHXOX010000030.1, from coordinate 84,684 downwards.
AGACGCCCGGTGAGTTCCCCAGATCCACAGGTTCGCGCAGCGCGAAACCTGACCGACCCCTCGCCCGAGAGCACACCCGAGAAGAAACGCCCCAGGTCCCCCAGGAACCGGGGCCCCGTCGTCGCGGTCACCGGTGCCGCGACCGGCGTCGGTGAGCTGCTGACCGCCCGCCTCGCCGCATCCGACGAGATCAAGCAGGTCATCGCGATCGACGAACGCCGCGGAGAGGTCTCCGAGGCGACCTGGCACATCCTGGACGTACGCGATCCGGCCATCGCGGAGAAGCTGCGCGGCGCGGACGTCGTCGTCCACCTGGCGCTCGACCTCGATCTGGAGACCGACCCCGCCGCCCGTACCGCGTACAACGTACGGGGCACCCAGACCGTGCTCACCGCCGCGGCCGCCGCCGGGGTCCACCGGGTCGTGCTGTGCACCTCGGCCATGGTCTACGGGGCGCTCCCCGACAACGACGTGCCGCTCTCCGAGGATGCCGAACTGCGCGCCACCGCCGAGGCCACCGGCGTCGGCGACCTCCTGGAGATCGAACGGCTCGGCCGCCGCGCCCCCCGCGCCCATCCCGGGCTCAACGTCACGGTCGTACGCCCCACCGTCCTGGTCGGCGGCACGGACACCGCGCTGACCCGCTACTTCGAGTCACCGCGTCTCCTGGTTGTCGCCGGTTCCCGCCCCACCTGGCAGTTCTGCCATGTCGACGACCTGGTGACGGCCCTGGAGTACGCCGCCCTGGAGAAGATCGACGGGGAGTTCGCGGTCGGCTGCGACGGCTGGCTCGAACAGGAGGAGGTCGAGGAGCTCAGCGGCGTACGCCGGATGGAGCTGCCCTCCGCCGTCGCCCTGGGGGCGGCCGCCCGGCTGCACCGCATCGGGCTCACCCCGTCACCGGCCGGTGACCTGGCGTACACGATGCACCCCTGGGTGGTCAGCGTGAGCCGGCTGCACGACGTGGGATGGCGGCCGCAGTGGACCAATGAGGAAGTCCTGGGCGCGCTCCTGGAGGAGGTCGAGGGACGCCACACCGTCGCCGGACGCCGCCTCGGCCGCAAGGACGCCACCGCCGTCTCCGCCACCGCCGCCGGAGCCACCGTCGCCCTGCTCGGCACGGCCGCCCTGGTCCGCCGGGCCCGCAAGGCCCGCCGCCGCATCTGACCGTGTCCACCGGGTCCGGCGGGTGTCTGTAGGAGGCTCCAAGGCGGCCGTGCGTCCGCCGGTCGAACAGGCAATTCCGCGATGTCGGTGCCGTACGGCACGATGGGGGCATGGCACGTACCCAGGACCACCCCGGCGAGCAGGCGGCTTCGGACCCGATCCGGCTGCTGGCGATCCGGGAGAGCGCACTCTCCGTCGACGAGGTCTTCCGTGCCGTCGGGGACGACGCCGCGGGCGGCATCGCCCTCTTTGTCGGCACAGTGCGCAATCACGACGCCGGACAGGACGTCGGGGCGCTCGGCTACTCCTGCCATCCCTCGGCCGAGGACGAGCTGCGCCGAGTGGCGGAGAAGGTCGTCGCCGACTTCCCGGTCCGCGGCCTCGCCGCCGTCCACCGGGTGGGTGAACTGGAGGTGGGCGATCTGGCGGTGGTCGTCGCCGTCGCGTGTCCGCACCGCGCGGAGGCCTTCGCCGCCTGCCGCAAGCTCATCGACGACCTCAAGCACGAGGTTCCGATCTGGAAGCACCAGCGTTTCTCCGACGGCACGGAGGAGTGGGTCGGGGCCTGCTGAGCGCAAACCGGACCGGAGCGCATCAGCCCCGATTTGCGTAACCGCACCCCTGCCGTGAGCGTTGGTCTTCCGGATCGTTAATCTGCAGATCGATCATTCGATCGCTCACGTGGTAGGGAGGTCGTGATGGCGGCACTCGCTTGGCTGTTGATTCCACTTTTCGCTGCTGTCGGCGGTGCGATATGGGCTTCTTGGGCTGCTCGCAATCGCACGACCGGCGACGTCACCGAACTCGCCGGGTACGCCAGGTTCCGTGACGCGATGGAGAAATCGCACTCCGGTTCCGAGGCTCTCTGAGGCCGTCGAACGCCGCGTGACCACCTTTCCGCCGCGCTTGCGCCCATCCTCGGACGGACCGGCCCCGAGGGTGGACGGACAGGCCCTTCCCGTACTGTCGTTCCATGCCACGCCGCACCGCGACGATGCTCGCCTCCGCACTCATCCTCATCGTGCTGTTCTGCGCAGGCCTGCTGATCAAAGTCCCGTACTCGGAGATGTCTCCCGGACCGACGGTCAACACCCTGGGTGACGCGCGTGGCGAACCGGTCCTGCGGATCACCGGTCGCAAGACCTACCCGACCTCCGGGCACCTCAACATGACGACGGTCCGCGTCACCGGGGCGGACTACCGGATGAACCTGGGCCAGGCCGTCTGGGGCTGGCTGGCCCACGACAGCATCGTCGTACCGCACGACACGCTCTACCCGGACGGCAAGACCGAGGAGCAGTCCACCCAGGAGAACGCCGAGGAGTTCAGCCAGTCCCAGGAGAGCGCCAAGGTCGCCGCCCTGAAGGAGCTGGACATCCCGGTCGCCACCCAGGTCGTGGTCTCCACCGTCGTCAAGGGCACCCCTTCCGAGGGCAAGCTGCACGCGGGTGACGTGATCAAGGCCGTGGACGGCACCCCGGTCAAGGAGCCCGGTGACGTCGCCGAGCTCGTGACCAAGCACCAGCCCGGCGAGAACGTCACCTTCTCCATCGTCCCGGCGAAGGAGGCGGCCGCCGCCGAGAAGGCCGGCCGGGCCCCCGAGGGAAGCCGGAAGATCACCATCACCACCGAGAAGGCGCCCCCCGCGGAGGAGGGCGGCAAGGAGCGGGCCGTCGTCGGGATCAGGGCCGGGACCGACCATACGTTCCCGTTCGAGATCGACATCGAGCTCGCGGACGTCGGCGGCCCCAGCGCCGGGCTGATGTTCTCCCTGGGCATCATCGACAAGCTCACCCCGGGCAATCTGACCGGCGGGAAGTTCGTCGCGGGCACCGGAACCATCGACGACGCGGGCAAGGTCGGCCCGATCGGCGGGATCAACATGAAGCTCGTCGGGGCCCGCGAAGCGGGCGCCCGCTACTTCCTCACGCCCGACGACAACTGCTCGGCGGCCGCCTCGGACACCCCGGACGGGCTGACCCTGGTCCGGGTCAAGACCATCGACGACGCCAGGAGGTCGATGGAGCAGATCAGCGCCGGGAAGACCGACGCGCTGCCGAGCTGCTCGGCAGGCTGACAGCGCGTCGGGAGGCGGAGGGCGGGCCCGGTCAGGGCTCGGACGTCCGGCCGGTCAGGGCTCGGAGGCCCGGCCGGTCAGGGCTCGGACATCGGCCCGGTCAGGACTCGAAAGTCGGCCCGGTCAGGACTCGAACGTCGCCGCGAGGGCCTCGGCCAGCCCCGGCACCAGACCCGCACCGGTCAGCACCTCCGTGGGGGAGTCCTTCTCGCGCAGCCGCACGGCGGACTCACGCGCCCCGTCCCGCAGCACGGCCACCGTCATCCGCACCTCCTGCCGGTCGGGGTGCTTGGCGACCCACTGGGTGAGCTTCTTGTCGCTGAGCCCTTCCGGTACGGAGGCCTCGGCGGACGGCGGCAGCATCAGCCGCTCCACGGTCATGGCGCAGCCGGCCACGGAGTCGGGCCAGGCGATGGTGCCGAGGAAATCGTCCAGGGCGGTACCGGCGGGCAGCTCCTCCTGCTCGATCGGGGTGAGGGAAGCGGTCGTGGAGGCAGCGTCGTCCAGCCCGAGCTGAGCGGCGAGACCCGGCTCCTGGACCCGCAGCCGGGCGGTGTCGACCAGGGCGAACAGCCGGGCGGGCTGGTCCCAGCCGAGGGTGGAGGCATAGGCGTCGATTTCGAGGACGGCGACGGTGAGCGGGCTCGCTGCCATCGGGGGTCCTGCGGGGGAAACGTTGGGCATGGGCAATATCCTGCCTCCTTCGGCCCCGGTATCGGGAACTAGGTAAAGCTTCAGTAAGTTGCATAGGTGGGTTCTAGGACCGCTGGGCCCGCTCCACACGACCGCGAACTTCGAGGTGCGCACGTTGGCTTTCCAGATGCCGGACCGCGGCGGAGGCCCGACCGGGCCACGGATCAGTGTCGGCCGCCCGTCCCGGCGCGTCCGCACCCTGCTCATGACCTTGGGGGTCCTGGCGGTTCTCGCCATGGCCTTCGTCATGTTCGCCGGGTTCTGGACGGACTGGCTCTGGTATCGGTCGGTCGCGTATTCCTCCGTCTTCACCACCACCCTGTGGACCAAGATCGGACTGTTCCTCGTCTTCGGACTGCTGATGGCCCTGGCCATCGGCGTGAACATCTGGCTCGCGCACCGGCTCCGGCCGCCATTGAGCGCGATGTCGCTGGAGCAGCAGAGCCTGGACCGCTACCGGATGAGCGTCGCCCCCTTCAAGAAGTGGGTGCTGCTCGCCGTCACCGCGCTCGTCGGACTGATCGCCGGAGCATCCGCCTCCGGCCAGTGGCGCACCTGGCTGATGTACGTCAACGGGGTGCCGTTCGGCACGAAGGACCCCCAGTTCAAGCTGGACGTCGCCTTCTACGCCTTCGACCTGCCGTGGTACCGCTTCCTGCTGGGCTTCGGCTTCGCGGCGACCGTGCTCTCGCTGATCGCCGCCGCCCTGACGCACTACCTGTACGGCGGGCTGCGCATCACCAGCCCCGGCGCCCGCGCCACCGCCGCGGCCACCGGCCATCTCTCGGTGCTGCTCGGCATCTTCGTCTCCCTGAAGGCCGTGGCCTACTGGCTCGACCGGTACGGTCTCGCGGTGAAGTCCAGTGACTTCAAGGCCGCGGACAACTGGACCGGACTGCGGTTCGTCGACGCGAACGCCTATCTCCCGGCGAAGACCATCCTGTTCTTCATCGCGGCGATCTGTGCCGTGCTGTTCTTCGCGACGCTGTGGCGCCGCACCTGGCAGCTGCCGGTCATCGGCTTCGGCCTGATGGTGCTCTCGGCGATCCTGATCGGCGGGCTCTATCCGGCGATCGTGCAGAAGTTCCAGGTCCAGCCGAACGAGCAGGCCAAGGAAGCGCCGTTCATCCAGAAGAACATCGACGCGACCCGCGATGCGTACGACATCGACGACGCGGTGATGGAGGACTACTCGGGCCAGGCCACCACGGGTGACGACACCAAGCTGAGGGCCGCCGCCAACACGGCCGCCAGCTACCGGGTGATGGATCCCAACGTCGTCTCCCCGGCCTTCCAGCAGCTCCAGCAGCGCAGGAACTACTACCAGTTCCCCAAGACGCTGGACGTCGACCGCTACAAGGGCGAGGACGGCAAGGAGCAGGACACCGTCATCGGTCTGCGTGAGCTGAACATCCAGGGCCTGCCCAAGCGGAACTGGATCAACGACCACTTCACGTACACCCACGGCTACGGCGCCATCGCGGCCCGCGGCACCACCACCGGCACCAACCCGACGGGGTCCCCGGACTTCACCGAATCGGGTCTGCCGTCCACCGGTGAGTTCGGGAAGTACGAGCAGCGGATCTACTACGGCGAGAAGACCGAGCAGTACTCCATCGTCGGCGGGCCCCAGAAGGAGCTCGACTACGAGGAGGACGGCGAGAAGACCACCAGCTACGAGGGCGACAGCGGGGTCAGCCTCTCCAACACCTTCAACCGCGCCGCGTACGCGGTCTCGTTCAGCGAGCCGCAGATCATGTACTCGGGAGCCATCGGTGACGGCTCGCGGATCCTGTACAACCGCACGCCCAAGGAGCGCGTCGAGGCGGTCGCCCCGTGGCTGACCATTGACGGCGACGCCTACCCGGCGGTCGTCGACGGCCGGATCCAGTGGATCGTCGACGCCTACACCACGACGAACGGCTACCCGTACGCTTCGCGGACGACGCTCGGCGACACCACGGCCGACTCGCTGACCACCAACCAGCGCGCGGTCGTCGCCCAGCAGAACCAGGTCAACTACATCCGCAACTCCGTGAAGGCCACCGTCGACGCGTACGACGGCAAGGTCAAGCTCTACGAGTGGGACACCAAGGACCCGGTCCTCAAGACCTGGCGCAAGGCGTTCCCGGGCACGGTGGAGGACCGCTCGAAGATCCCGCAGACGCTCATGGACCACCTGCGCTACCCGCAGGACCTCTTCAAGGTCCAGCGCGAGCTGCTCACCCGCTACCACGTCGAGGACCCCGCGCAGTTCTACAGCGGTTCCGACGCGTGGCAGGTGCCGGACGACCCGACCAACAAGGAGCCGGGTTCCGTCCCGCCGTACTACCTGTCCATGAAGATGCCGGGCCAGGACCAGCAGGCGTTCTCGCTGACCACCACGTTCACCCCGAGGGGGCGCCCGAACCTCGGCGCCTTCATGGCGGTGAACGCGGACGCGTCCAGCAAGGAATACGGCACGATGAGACTGCTCCGGGTCACCTCCACGGTGAAGGGCCCGGGCCAGGTACAGAGTGAGCTCAACGGCAACGAGGACGTCGCCACGTTCGTGCGGGACCTCAGGGGCTCGGACTCCGACATCGAGTACGGCAACCTCCTGACGGTGCCGCTCGAAGGCGGCTTCCTCTACATCGAGCCCGTCTACACCCGCGGTGGTACGCAGAACTACCCGCTGCTGCGCAAGGTGGCCGCCTCCTACGGTTCGAAGATCGTCTTCGAGGACAGCCTGGGAGACGCGCTCAACGCGGTCTTCGGGGTCGACGGCGACGCCGAGACCACACCGCCCGACCCCAGTGAGCCGCCGGGCGACACCACCGAGCCGCCGGCCACCGGAAGCGACGCGCTCAAGAAGGCCATCGCGGACGCCCAGAAGGCGTACGAGGACGGTGAGGCGGCGCTGAAGGAGCAGGACTGGCCCGCCTACGGCAAGGCCCAGGACGCGCTCCAGGAGGCTCTGGAGCGGGCGGCCAAGGCGCAGCCCACGGGCGGTGCCGAGGGCGACAAGGCCGATGCTCCGGAGAAGGACGACGGAGCCGACCCGGCCAAGAAGCCCGACGAGAAGCCCGATGAGGGCGGCGGGGCCGAGCAGGCCGGCGACCAGGGCACCTGAGAAAGCACCACCCCGCGTCGTGGTACGGTTTGAACACAACGACGCGGGGTGGAGCAGCTCGGTAGCTCGCTGGGCTCATAACCCAGAGGTCGCAGGTTCAAATCCTGTCCCCGCTACTGAAGACGAAGGCCCGGATCCTATGGATCCGGGCCTTCGTCATGTTCTCGTGTCTTTCTTGTTCCGTGGGCGTGAAGTGCGGTTCGCTGGGCACCAGTTGGGTTCCGACGTGTTTGACTTGTCTCTCTGTGGGCATGTCGACAAAACGCTGAAGTGACCTCACTGGCCGCGATATACCAGGTGTACGCGGGTTACAGGTGGTGCGACGATGGTATTTATGGGGGACAGGGCAACTCTGTTGGAGACAGGGCGGTTTGTGCAGCGGCGCGGCCAGAAGGCGGACAAGGTGGCAGATGCGGCCTTCGCTGCCGTCATCGCCGGGGCTGCCGGAGCGAGCGCGAGCACACCCGGACCACGGGACGCCACCACCGCCGGTGAGGTGGGAAACGTGGACGCGGACGCCGTACATGCCGCCGACGTCACGGGCGCCACGGGCGTGACCACGCCGGGCGCCGGCACCACGGACGCCGACGCGGGAACCACGGACGCCGTCGACGCGGCGGACAGCGCCGAGAGTGAGGCGCGCCACCGCCGGGCCGCCGAGGCCGGGGACACCGCGTCCATGAGCGTGCTGGGCGCGCTGCTGCTGCGCCGGGGCGAGCTGGACGGCGCCGAGACCTACCTCCGCGCCGCCACCGCCGACGGCGACCGGGCCGCCGCCAACAACCTGGGCGTCCTGCTCCACCAGCGGGGCTACCCGGACGAGGCCGCCGGCTGGTGGCGCATCGCCGCGGTGGCCGGTTCCGCCGCCGCCGCGCATGCGCTGGGCCGCCACTTCCGCGAGCGCGGCGACGAGCCCGGCGCGGAGTACTGGCTGCGCCAGTCCGCCGAGCAGGGCCACGCGCTGGGCGCCTACGCGCTGGCCGACCTCCTGGAGCACCGCGGCGACATCGGCGCCGAGCGCTGGCTGCGCGCCGCCGCCGGGCAGGGCCACCGGGAGGCCGCCTACCGGCTGGCCCGCACCCTGGAGCGGAACGCGGTCGAGGACCCGCACGAGGCCTTCGGCCTGGGCCGGGGCGCCGGCCGGAGCGGTCTGGGCCTCCCTGCCGACCCGGCCGTCCCCGACGCCCTGACGAAGGGCGAGCAGGGCGCGAAGACCGATGTGAAGAGCGACGCGAAGGGCGCGAAGAGCGGAGCCGTCGGGGACAGCCCCGTGGCCGGTCCCGCCGCGGGCCGGGTCGGCGAGGCCGAGCAGTGGTACCGCCGTGCCGCCGCGAGGGGGCACCGCCGTGCCGCCCTGCACCTCGGCGCGATCCTGGAGCAGCGCGGCGAGCTCAAGGAGGCGGGCCGCTGGTACCTCACCGCAGCCAAGGACGGCGAGGCCCGCGCCGCCTGCGCGCTGGGCTTCCTGCTGCGCGACGCGGGCGACGAGGAGAGCGCCGCCGTGTGGTGGCTGCGCGCCGCCCAGGACGGCGACGGCAACGCGGCCAACGCGCTGGGCGCCCTGCACGCGGCGCGCGGCGAGCAGCAGACCGCCGAGCGCTGGTACCGGGCCGCCATGGACGCCGGTGACGTCAACGGCGCGTACAACCTCGGGCTGCTCTGCGCCGCCCAGGACCGTACGCCCCAGGCTGAGCAGTGGTACCGCCGCGCCGCCTACGCCGGACACCGCGAGGCCGCCAACGCGCTCGCCGTGCTGCTCCTCCAGGCCGGCGACCACACCGGCGCCGAGCCCTGGTTCTCCAAGGCGGCCGAGGCGGGCAGCGTGGACGCCGCCTTCAACCTCGGCATCCTGCACGCCGGGCGCGACGAGGACCGTACGGCGCTGGGCTGGTACGAGCGGGCCGCGGCGGCCGGGCACACCGACGCCGCCCTCCAGGTCGCCATGGCCCTGCTCCGCGACGGTGAGGACCAGGAGGCCGAGCGCCATCTGCGCTGCGCCGCGGGCGGCGGCAGCGCCGAGGCGGCGTTCCGGCTGGCCGGGGTGCTCGACGCGCGCCAGCCGCCGCCTGGCCCGCCCGCGCTGGGCGAGCCGATGCCGGAGAAGACCGAGTGCGAGGAGTGGTACGAGCGGGCCGCCCAGCAGGGCCACCGCCGCGCCCAGGTCCGGGTCGGCATGCTCGCCGCCGCGCGCGGGGACGTGGAGAGCGCCGCCCACTGGTACCGGGAGGCCGCCGAGGCGGGCAGCCGCAACGGCGCCTTCAACCTGGGGCTGCTCCTGGCCCGTGAGGGCAGCGAGCGCGAGGCCGCCCTGTGGTGGAGCCGCGCCGCCAACGCCGGTCACGGCCGGGCCGCGCTGCGCCTGGCCCTGCTCGCCGCACGCCGGGGCGAGCTCACCGAGGGCCAGCGCTGGTGTGCGCGGGCCGTGGAGCTGGGCCCGGCCGAGGTGGCCGAGCGGGCGGCCCGGCTGCGTGACGCGCTGCACCAGGAGCTGACCGCGTAACGCCGGAACGGCCGCCCGGGGGCCGGTGTGAAGGAATTTGCGCCGTCCAACCCGTTGACGTAATGTTGCATTCACCGACGCGGGGTGGAGCAGCTCGGTAGCTCGCTGGGCTCATAACCCAGAGGTCGCAGGTTCAAATCCTGTCCCCGCTACTGAGGAACGAAGGCCCGGATCTCGAGAAGAGATCCGGGCCTTCGTCATGTCCGGGAACCCGGGAAAATGTCCGGGAACCCGGGAAACGAAAAAGCCGGGCCCGCCCCACGAGGGAGACGGGCCCGGCACGGGCTCACGCAGACGCGGCGCAGTTCGGACAGAGCCCCCGATACGTCACCTCGACGCCGGAGACCGTGAAGCCGTAGCGCTCCTCCGCCGGCAGGTCCGCCAGCGGGTTGCCCGCCGGGTGCACATCCCTGATGGCGCCGCACCGGCCGCAGATCAGGTGGTGGTGCGGGCGGTGCGCGTTCGGGTCGTACCGCTTCGCGCGGCGGTCGGTGGAGACCTCCAGCACCTCGCCGAGGGACACCATCTCGCCGAGGGTGTTGTAGACGGTGGCGCGTGAGATCTCGGGCAGCCTGTCGACGGCCCTCGCGTGGACCTCGTCAGCAGTCAGATGCACGTGGTCCCCGTCGAGGACCTCGGCCACGACACGCCGCTGCGCCGTCATGCGCCAGCCGCGTCCACGGAGTCGTTCCAGCAGGTCGCTCATGGGGCCCAGCCTAACAGTGGAGGGAACGAGTCCCGATCGGGTGTGACTTTGGATGGTCACTTGACTTAGACATTGTCCATTGTAGGATCGGCAACGGCATTGGCCAAGGGACAGGGCTGTACAGAAAACAGAAGGCTGTGCAGGACATGACGCAGGAGGCGCACGTGACGCAGGGACCGCTCACCACGGAGGCCGGGGCTCCGGTCGCGGACAACCAGAACAGCGAGACCGCGGGCGTCGGCGGTCCGGTTCTCGTCCAGGACCAGGCGCTGCTGGAGAAGCTCGCCCACTTCAACCGGGAGCGCATTCCCGAGCGCGTCGTGCACGCCCGCGGCGCCGGCGCGTACGGCACCTTCACCGTCACCCGCGACGTGTCGCAGTGGACCCGGGCGAAGTTCCTCTCCGAGGTCGGCAAGCAGACCGAGACGTTCCTGCGCTTCTCCACCGTCGCCGGCAACCTCGGCTCCGCCGACGCCGCGCGCGACCCGCGCGGTTTCGCGCTGAAGTTCTACACCGAGGAGGGCAACTACGACCTCGTCGGCAACAACACCCCGGTGTTCTTCATCAAGGACGCCATCAAGTTCCCCGACTTCATCCACACCCAGAAGCGCGACCCGTACACCGGCTCGCAGGAGGCGGACAACGTCTGGGACTTCTGGGGGCTCTCGCCCGAGTCGACGCACCAGGTGACCTGGCTCTTCGGCGACCGGGGCATCCCGGCCACGCTGCGCCACATGAACGGGTACGGCTCGCACACCTTCCAGTGGAACAACGAGGCCGGCGAGGTCTTCTGGGTCAAGTACCACTTCAAGACCGACCAGGGGATCAAGAACCTCACCACCGAGGAGGCCGTCCGCCTCTCCGGTGTCGACCCGGACTCGCACCAGCGCGACCTGCGCGAGTCGATCGAGCGCGGTGACTTCCCGTCCTGGACGGTGCAGGTCCAGATCATGCCGGCGGCGGACGCGGCGGCGTACCGCTTCAACCCGTTCGACCTCACCAAGGTGTGGCCGCACGCGGACTACCCGCCGATCGAGATCGGCACGCTGGAGCTCAACCGCAACCCGGAGAACATCTTCGCCGAGGTCGAGCAGTCGATCTTCAGCCCCGCGCACTTCGTGCCGGGCATCGGCCCGTCCCCGGACAAGATGCTCCAGGGCCGTCTCTTCGCGTACGGCGACGCCCACCGCTACCGCGTCGGCATCAACGCCGACCACCTGCCGGTGAACCGCCCGCACGCCACCGAGGCGCGCACCAACAGCCGGGACGGCTACCTCTACGACGGCCGCCACAAGGGCACCAAGAACTACGAGCCGAACAGCTTCGGCGGCCCCGTCCAGACCGACCGCCCGCTCTGGCAGCCCGTGCCGGTCAGCGGTACCACCGGCAACACCGAGGCTCCCGCCCATGCCGAGGACGACGACTTCGTGCAGGCCGGCACCCTCTACCGGCTGATGTCGGAGGACGAGAAGGGCCGGCTGATCGACAACCTCGCCGGGTTCATCTCCCAGGTCTCGCGCGACGAGATCGCCGGGCGCGCGATCGACAACTTCCGCCAGGCGGACGGTGACTTCGGCAAGCGGCTGGAAGCCGCGGTCCAGGCCCTTCGCGGCTGACCGGACGCTTGCCGTCGACGGTGGGCCGGCTTCCCTCGCGGGGATCCGGCCCATCGGGCGTTGCTGGAGGATTAGACCGACCCTGCGGCCGCCACCGTACGGCGACGGGCCGGCGCCCAGCAGCGGATGATGTCGCGCACCGACACGATGCCCACCGGCCCGTTGTCGTCCAGCACGATCAGATGCCGGAACCCGCCGTGCGTCATGGCTTCCGCGGCCTCCTCCAGGGTCCAGGCCGGGGCGGCGAACACCACGTCGGTGGTGGTGTGGGCGGACGCGGTCTCCCGATCGGGGTTCTGGCCCGATCCGATCGCGTTGAGGATGTCGCGCTCGGTGATGATCCCGAGCCCGCAGGTGTCCGGGTCGTGGACGACGGCCGCCCCGATACGGCGGGCCGACATCAGCCGGGCCGCCTGGCGGAGCGTGTGGGTGGGGCCGATGGTGAGGATCACCGTGCTCATGGCGTCACGGACGAGCATGAAACGAGCCACCTCCTCGGTGCGCCGACTCTGTGAGTCGATTCACAAGTTCACAAGTGGGGGGACTCTCAGAGTTGCACCCTTGGAGCGGGCCGACAAGGGGTGGACCGGGCGCACACCGGGGGAGTGCGCGATCACGCGCCGCACTCCCCGGGACGACAGCGACCGGCAGCGGTCTCAGTAGCGCTGGTTGAGGTAGCCCAGCAGCTCGTCGTGGAGCAGGCCGTTCGACGCGGCCCCGTTGGCGCCGCCGGGCCCGTCGGTCCCCTCCAGGTCGGTGAACCGGCCGCCCGCCTCCTGGACGATGATCGCGTTCGCCGCCATGTCCCAGAGCGAGAGCTCCGGCTCCGCGCAGATGTCCACGGAACCCTCGGCGACCATCATGTACGGCCAGAAGTCCCCGTACCCCCGTGTCCGCCAGCAGGCCCGGGTCAGGTCGAGGAAGCCGTCCAGGCGGCCCTGCTCCTCCCAGCCGCTCAGCGAGGAGAACGCGAACGAGGAGTCCGCGATCGTGTCCACCTTCGACACCTGCAGCCGGGTCGCGGAGGTGAGGCTGCGCCCGGAGTACGCGCCGGCGCCCTTCGCCGCCCACCAGCGCCGGTTCAGCGCCGGAGCGGAGACCACACCCACCACCGGCTGGAACCCGTTCTCCCCGGCCTCCATCAGCGAGATCAGCGTCGCCCACACCGGAACGCCGCGGACGTAGTTCTTGGTGCCGTCGATCGGGTCGATCACCCAGCGTCGCGGCCCGGTGCCCTCGACCCCGTACTCCTCGCCCAGAATCGCGTCGCGCGGGCGGGCCCGATGCAGATGGCCGCGGATCAGTTCCTCGGCGGCCTTGTCGGCCTCGCTCACCGGCGTCATGTCCGGCTTGGTCTCCACCTTCAGGTCGAGAGCCTTGAACCGGTCCATGGTCGCCGCGTCGGCGGCGTCCGCCAGGACATGGGCGAGGCGCAGATCATCGTGATAGTCGGACATGCCGTCACAGTATCCAGCGGTACGGGGCCGGGGCCACCGGCCCCGTACGCGCGGACCCTTGACAGTCGCTGTCGGCGCCTCAACTCTGAACCGCGGGCCCCCGGCACGGCCCCGGGCGTGGGAGGCGGCGATGCCGACAGCGCGAGAAGCCCTGCTGGACGCCGCCCTCAGGGCGCTCGCGGACCGGCCCTGGCGCACGGTGCGGATGGTCGACGTCGCCGCGCTGGCCGGTGTCTCCCGGCAGACCCTCTACAACGAGTTCGGCACCAAGGGCGGCCTGGCCACCGCCCTGATACGCCAGGCCGCCGACGGCTATCTGACCGGCGTGGACCGCGCACTGACGGCTCCCGCGCCGGAGCGTCCGGCCGCCGTGGCGCGCTGGACCGTTCGGGCCGCCGACGCGGATCCGCTGGTCAAGGGGCTGCTCACCGGGCTCTGGAGCGAGGGGCTGCCCGAGCCGGACCGCGATGTGCCGGGCCCGGCGGAGCTGTTCGGGCTGGCCAGGGACCGGATGGCGGCCGCGTCGCACCCGAGGTCACCGGTGCGCTGCGAGAGGGCCCTGCGGCTGGCGCTCTCGTACGTGATCGTGCCGTGCCCGCCCGGTGGTGCCGGGACTCAGTGGGCGGAGCCGGACAGTTGGAGCCCGATCACTCCGATGATCACCAGCGAGATCGACACCAGCTTCAGCGTCGAGACGACGTCACCGAGGAAGACCATGCCGTAGATCGCCGTCCCCGCCGCGCCGATGCCGGTCCACACCGCGTACGCCGGTCCGACGTCCAGCTTCTTCAGGGCCATCGTCAGCAGGCCGAAGCTGCTCAGGGCGAACGCGGCGAACGCGATGGTCGGCCAGATCCGGGTGAAGCCGTGCGAGAGCTTCAGACAGACGGCGAAACCGGTCTCCAGCAGCCCGGCGACCACGACCAGCAGCCATGCCATCGTCCGTTGCCTCCTGCGTAGGTGACGGGTCGGACCGATCGGTCCGGCACGGTGCGATTATGCCTTTACCGATCGTTCAATCCGTCGAACATGCCCGGGGCGCACGGTCCGAATGCGCTCCGGCTCAGTCGCCCTCGCGCCGTTCGCGGGTCGAGAGCAGCCGGCGCAGCGAGTCGAGCCGTGCCGGGTCCGCGTGTCCCTCCGCCACCCAGGCGTCCAGCGCGCACTCCGGCTGGTTCTCGTCGTGGGTGCAGCCGCGCGGGCAGTTCTCCGTGCCCGGCTCCAGGTCGGGGAAGGCGTGGATGACGCGCGACGGATCGACGTGGTGCAGCCCGAACGACCGTACGCCGGGGGTGTCGACGACCCAGCCGCGGCCGTCGGGCAGCGGCAGGGCGAGCGCGGAGGTGGTGGTGTGCCGGCCGCGGCCGGTGACCGCGTTGACGATGCCGGTGGTCCGCCGCCGGTCCTTCGGGACGAGCGCGTTGACCAGCGTCGTCTTGCCGACCCCGGAGTGCCCGACGAACGCGGTGATCCTGCCGTCGAGCTGCTCGCGCACCCGCTCCGCCGCGCCGCCGTTCTCCAGCTCCTCGCGGCTGGTCACGATGTACGGGACGCCGAGCGGGGTGTACGCCTCCAGCAGCTTGTCCGGCGACGCCAGGTCGGACTTGGTCAGCACCAGCAGCGGGGTGAGGCCGCCGTCGTACGCCGCGACCAGACAGCGGTCGATCATGCGCGGGCGCGGCTCCGGGTCGGCCAGCGCGGTGACGATCGCGAGCTGGTCGGCGTTGGCGACGACCACCCGCTCGTACGGATCGTCGTCGTCGGCCGTGCGGCGCAGCACCGTACGGCGTGAGGCGATGCGCACGATCCGGGCCAGGGTGTCCTTCTCGCCGGACAGGTCCCCGACGATGGAGACGGTGTCGCCGACCACGGCGGCCTTGCGCCCCAGCTCGCGGGCCTTCATCGCCACCACGGTCCGGCCGTCGACGAGGCAGGTGAGCCGGCCCCGGTCGACGGTGAGGACCATGCCGTCCTCGGCGTCCTCGTGCTTGGGCCGGATGTGCGTACGCGGCCGGTTGCCCTTGCGGTTGGGGCGGACGCGGATGTCGTCCTCGTCGGGGTTCTTCCCGTAGCGGCGCATGATCTAGATCCCGAGCATTCCGGTCCACATGTCCGGGAAGTCCGGCAGGGTCTTGGCGGTCGTCCCCACGTTCTCGATCTCCACGCCCTTGACCGCGAGGCCGATGATCGCCCCGGCGGTGGCCATGCGGTGGTCGTCGTACGTGTGGAAGACGCCGCCGTGCAGCGGGCGCGGGCGGATGTGCAGCCCGTCGGCCGTCTCGGTGACGTCGCCGCCCAGCTCGTTGATCTCCTTGGTGAGCGCGGCCAGCCGGTCCGTCTCGTGGAGCCGGAGGTGGGCGACGCCGCTCAGCGTGGAGGGGGAGTCGGCCAGCGCCGCGACGGCCGCGATGCCCGGGGTCAGCTCGCCGACCTCGCCGAGGTCCACGTCGATGCCGTGGATCCGGCCCGTACCGGTGAAGGTCAGGCCGCGCTCGGTCAGCTCGCAGCTGCCGCCCATCGCGGTGAAGATCTCGCGCAGCGCGTCACCCGGCTGGGTGGTCCGCTCGGGCCAGTCGGGGATGGTGACCTTGCCCCCGGTCACCAGCGCGGCGGCCAGGAACGGCTGCGCGTTGGAGAGGTCCGGCTCGATGGTCAGGTCCCGGCCGAGCAGCGCGGAGGGGGAGACCCGCCACACGTTCGGCTCGCCGCCCGTCTCCGGCTCGTCCACCTGCGCGCCGACGGCCCGCAGCATGTCCACGGTCATCCGGATGTGCGGCATCGAGGGCAGGACGGAGCCGGTGTGCCGGACCTCCACACCCTGGTTGAAGCGCGCCCCCGACAGCAGCAGCGCCGAGACGAACTGCGAGGACGACGACGCGTCGATCGCCACCGGGCCGCCGTCCAGCGCCCCCCCGCCGTGCACGGTCAGCGGAAGCGCGCCGCGCCCGTCGTCCTCGATCCGCGCGCCCAGCGCCCGCAGCCCCTCGATCACACCGGTCAGCGGCCGCTCGTAGGAACGGGGGTCGCCGTCGAAGTGGACCGGGCCGTCGGCCAGCGTGGCGACGGGCGGCAGGAAGCGCATGACGGTGCCGGCGTTGCCGACGTCGACGGTGACCGGGCCGTGCAGCCCCGCCGGGATGACCCGCCAGGCCTCGCCGGTGCCGTCGGGCTCGCCCGCCACGGTGGAGCTGGAGGAGATGGTCTCCTCGATGCGGACGCCCATCGCGCGCAGCGCCCCGGCCATCAGGAGGGTGTCGCGGGAGCGCAGCGGGCGGCGGAGCCAGCCCGGCTCGGAGGCCAGCGAAGCCAGCACGAGCGCCCGGTTGGTGACCGATTTCGATCCGGGCACGGTGACGGTCGCGTCGACGGCTCCGCTCGCATGAGGGGCGGGCCAGAGGGCAGGGTGCACGGAACTCTCGGTCATGGCCATCACTTTAGTGGTTCCGGGTGAACCTGGATCCTGCGGAAAAGGGCGGAAACCGGCTCGTAACGAAAGACTGGTACGGACCGGAGCCGCCCCCAGGTCCTCACCAGCCCAGCAGCCAGCGCCCGCCGCCGATCAGCGAGCACAGCGACACCGCGTGGAAGAGGAAGAGCCACAGCACCGCCGGGGCGTGGGTCAGCCGGGCCAACTGGTCCGCGTCGGAGTCCGGGGCGCCCCCGAAGCGCCGCTTGGACTGGAGCTCGAAGGGCGGCCGCACCCCGCCCAGCAGCAGGAACCAGACCACCGTGTACGCGAACGCCGACTGCACGTCCGACGAGGTCAGCCAGGACACCAGCAGGAACGCCGTACCGGTCAGGATGACGGTGAGCGCCCCGTACACATTGCGGATCATCACCAGCATCGCGGCGAGCAGCGCGGTGGAGACCCACAGGAGCAGCGTGATCCGGCCGTTGGTCAGCAGCCAGGCGCCGCCCAGACCCAGCAGCGAGGGGGCCGTGTAGCCGGCCGCCGCCGTGAGGATCATGCCGATCCCCGTCGGCTTGCCCCGGCTCACGGTCAGCCCGCTGGTGTCCGAGTGCAGCCGGATACCGGAGAGCTGGCGCCCGGTGACCAGGGCCACCAGGCCGTGGCCGCCCTCGTGCGCGATGGTGATGGTGTTGCGCGCGAGGCGCCATATCGGATTCGGCACGACGGCGATCAGCGCCAGCGCGGCCGTCACCACCACCAGCCACTGCTCGGGTGCGGGCTGGGTACCGGTGAGGCGATCCCACAGATCGCCCAGTTCGGTGCTGTTCATCGGCCGGGCGACTCCTTGCGGCAGGGGTGGGCGGTCGTGGCAGTCTGGCACTTATGTGCGGACGGTATGCAGCGAGTCGGCGGCCCGAGGACCTGACCGGACTTTTCGGGGTCGAGAAGTGGGAACCCACCGAGACCCTGGAGCCGGACTGGAACGTGGCGCCGACCAAAGAGGTCTACGCGGTTCTGGAGCGTCCTGTTAAGGACGCGGACGACCAGCGTCCGGTTCGCCAGATGCGGACCCTGAAGTGGGGGCTCGTGCCCTCCTGGTCCAAGACCCCCGAGGGCGCGGCCCGGATGATCAACGCCCGCGCGGAGACCGTGCACGAGAAGCCGTCCTTCCGCCGCGCCTTCGCCCAGCGCCGCTGCATCCTGCCCGCCGACGGCTATTACGAGTGGGTCACCGGGGCTCAGGAGCGGCAGCTTGAGGAGAAGAAGGGAAAGAAGCGGGCGCGCAAGCAGCCCTACTTCGTGACTCCCGCCGACGGCTCGGTCTTCGCGATGGCCGGGCTGTACGAGTTCTGGCGCGACCCGACCCTCCCCGGCGACCACGAGAACGCCTGGTGGGTGACGTGCTCGGTGATCACCACCGAGGCCGAGACCACCCCCCTGGCCGTCGCCCCCGCCGAGGGCCCCGGCGCGCTCGCCGACATCCACCCCAGGATGCCGCTGATGCTCACCCCGGACCGCTGGGACACCTGGCTGGACCCCACGCACACGGGCCTGGACGAGCTGCGCGCGCTGCTTGAGCCGCCGCCCGGCGGGCTGATGCGCGCGTACCCGGTCGCCACCGCCGTCAGCAACGTCCGCAACAACGGGCCGGAACTGCTGGAGGAGCTGGCGGCGCCGGAGGAGTCGACGCTGTTCTGAGGGGCTGTTCCGAGGGGCACGCGGCTGTCCTGAGGGGCGCGCGGCCGTTCCGAGGGGTGCGCGGGGGAGGATGGCGCGGTGAGCCGACCACGTACGCAGAACGTCACCACCGACGCCGGTGAGGCCCGGATCACCTGGGTCCCCGCCACGACCGCGCCCCGCCTTGTGCTCGCCGTGAGCCACGGGGCCGGCGGCGGCATCGAGGCCCGCGACCTGAAGGCCCTGGCCGCCGCCCTGCCCGCCCACGGGGTCACCGTCGCCCTGGTGGAGCAGCCCTGGCGGGTGGCCGGCAAGAAGCTGGCTCCCGCCCCGAAGACCCTGGACACCGGGTGGCGCGGCCTCTGGCCGGCTCTGGCCGCCCCCGGACTGCCGGTCGTCGCCGGGGGCCGCAGCGCCGGCGCCCGGGTCGCCTGCCGGACCGCCGCCGAGCTGGGCGCGGCGGCCGTCCTCGCCCTCAGCTTCCCGCTGCACCCGCCGGGCAAGCCGGAGAAGTCCCGGGCCGACGAGCTGCTCGGCACGGGCGTCCCCACCCTGGTGGTCCAGGGCGGCAACGACCCGTTCGGGCGACCGGAGGAGTTCCCGCCCGGCCGTCACGAGTTGGCGGAGGTGCCGTACGGCGACCACGGCTTCGCCGTACCGAAGAGGTCCGGGCTGACCGAGGCCCAGGCGATGGAGGTTCTCACCGGGGCGGTCACCGGATGGATCACCTCCCTCGGGTGACCCGGACCACGGGAATGCGGTGTACGGGGGCGCTGTTGTTCGGGACGTCGGTACAACAACGTCGTACGTGGAGAGGGAGTCCGTCGCATGGGTTCGACCATCTGCCCCAGCCGCTCGAACGCCGCTGACCTGGAGTGGACCGTGCTGCCCGCGGCGAAGACCACTCGTGAGCGGACGACGGGCGGCGTCGATCGACAGCCCGTCCGGAAGCAAGGTCGACTATTCTCCGAGGCGAGCGGGTCCGGTTTCGGCTCCGCCACATCGTTGGAGGAGGTGGGTCCGGTCACTGGGACCGACACAGGGACCGACGACGGCCGTGCACCGGAGACGACCGCCGAGCGCAACGCGCGCTTCGAGCGGGACGCCCTCGGCTTTCTCGACCAGATGTACTCGGCCGCGCTGCGCATGACGCGCAACCCCGCCGATGCCGAGGACCTGGTCCAGGAGACCTACGCGAAGGCGTACGGCTCCTTCCACCAGTTCCGTGAGGGCACGAACCTCAAGGCGTGGATGTACCGCATCCTCACCAACACCTTCATCAACTCGTACCGCAAGAAGCAGCGTGAGCCCCAGCGCAGCGCCGCCGAGGAGATCGAGGACTGGCAGCTCGCGCGCGCGGAGTCGCACATGTCGACCGGTCTGCGCTCCGCCGAGTCCCAGGCCCTCGACCACCTGCCGGACTCCGATGTGAAGTCGGCGCTCCAGGCGATTCCCGAAGAGTTCCGCATCGCCGTCTATCTCGCCGATGTCGAGGGCTTTGCCTACAAGGAGATCGCGGACATCATGGGGACACCCATCGGTACGGTGATGTCCCGGCTGCACCGCGGCCGTCGTCAGCTGCGCGGCATGCTGGAGGACTACGCCCGTGAGCGCGGGCTCGTCGCGGCCGGTGCCGGTGACTCGGACGATCGGAAGGGCCCGACCTCATGAGCTGCGGAGAGCCGCACGAGACGGATTGCTCGGAGGTCCTCGACCATCTCTACGAGTTCCTCGACCGGGAGATGCCCGAGGGCGACTGCACCAAGTTCGAGGTGCACTTCGAGGAGTGCTCCCCGTGCCTGGAGAAGTACGGCCTGGAGCAGGCCGTGAAGAAGCTGGTCAAGCGCTGCTGCGGTCAGGACGAGGTCCCGACCGACCTGCGCTCCAAGGTGATGGGCAGGATCGACCTGATCAGGGCCGGTGAGGCCGTGCCCGAGCAGGACATCACCGTCAGCGGCACGGATCAGGCCGCGTCCGCGCGCGAATAGTCGGAGCACGCGCCGGCACGGACAGGCCGCGACGGCGCGTGAATAGCCTGCGGGCCCCGCACGCGCCGGCACGGACCAGTCGGCGCCGGCGCGCGAGTATCCCTGGGGCCCCGCACGCGCTCCATTCGTCCTCACCGCGCACGCCCGCACCCCCTGGGTGCGCCCTCACCCGCCGCCGGTCGCCGAGATCCCCGCCAGAGTCCTCGACCGGGGCGGTCTGACCCGGGCCGGGGCTGGGTAACCCATGGGTAATGAGCGGGCGTCCGGCCGGGCATGGTTGGATGCGAAGCAGAGCGGAAGACGAGGGTGTCCAGTCGGGACAGGCGGGAATCGTGAGGATCTTCGGGAAGGTACGGCATCGGCCGTCCGCCTCTTGGCGGCAGGCCACGGACCGCGCGTTCACGCTGATCGGCGACGGCCGGTACGAGGACGCGGGGGCGCTGCTGACGCGCGCGGCGGATCTGGAGCCCTGGCTCTCGGAGTCCTGGTTCAATCTGGCGCTGCTGCACAAGTTCCGGCACGACTGGGAGCAGGCGCGCGCGGCGGGCCTGCGGGCGGTCGCGCTGCTGGACCGTGAGTCCGGCGCCCCGGACTGGTGGAACGTCGGCATCGCCGCCACCGCGCTCCAGGACTGGCCGCTGGCGCGCCGGGCCTGGCAGGCGTACGGCCTCAAGGTGCCCGGCTCCGGGCTGAACAGCGCGGCCACCACCGAGCCCACCGGCATGGAGCTGGGCAGCGCCGCTGTCCGGCTCTCGCCCGAGGGCGAGGCCGAGGTGGTCTGGGGGCGCCGGCTCGACCCGGCCCGGATGGAGGTCCTCTCCATCCCGCTGCCGTCGTCCGGGCGGCGCTGGGGCGAGGTCGTGCTGCACGACGGGGTGCCCAACGGCGAGCGGGTCACCGCCGCCGGACCCTCGTATCCGGTGTTCGACGAGATCGAGCTGTGGGCGCCCTCCCCGGTGCCGACCTGGGTGGTGCTGCTGGAGGCGGCCACCGAGGAGGACCGGGACGCCCTGGAGAAGCTCGCCTCGGACGCCGGGTTCGCCGCCGAGGACTGGTCCTCCTCCGTACGGCTGCTCTGCCGGGCCTGTTCGGAGAGCCGGATGGAGAGCGACGAGGGCGACGGGGAGCACCTGGACCCGCACGACCACAGCGAGCCGGGCCACCCCGGGCCGCTCGGCCACCGCACGGCGGGCGCCGGTGACCTGTGGGTCCCCGAGCGCGAGTGCGGTCTCGCGGCCCCGGCCGGGCTGGTGCGCGGGCTGCTGGACGGCTGGGTCGCCGACAGCCCGGACAGCCGCGAGTGGCGGGATCTCGAAGAAGTCTGCTGACCGCTGCCCGTAGGCTGTACGCGCACCGATCGCGGTGCTGTTCCTCCCGCGCATCCCGGCATCCGGCCGGGTCCGGCGGGGTCACCGAGTTCAGGTTTTGCAGGAAGGCGTACGGCGGACATGTCGCAGCAGGAGACGGACGGGCGGATCGGCGTGGACGACGAGGGGTTCATCGTCGACACCGAGGAGTGCGAGGAGCGCGAGGCCGCGTACCGGGCGCGCGGCACGTCGCGTCCGATCACGGTCGTGGGCAACCCGGTGCTGCACAAGGAGTGCAAGGACGTCACCGAGTTCGGCGACGAGCTGGCCCAGTTGATCGACGACATGTTCGCCAGCCAGAAGACGGCCGAGGGCGTGGGCCTGGCGGCCAACCAGATCGGCGTGGACCTCAAGGTCTTCGTCTACGACTGCCCGGACGACGACGGCAACCGGCACACCGGCGTGGTCTGCAACCCGGTCCTGGAGGAACTGGCCCCCGAGGCGCGGGTGCTGGACGACTCCAACGAGGGCTGCCTCTCCGTCCCGACCGCGTACGCCTCCCTCGCCCGCCCCGACTACGCGGTGGTGCGCGGCCAGGACGCCCAGGGCAAACCGATCAAGGTGCGCGGCAGCGGCTACTTCGCGCGCTGCCTCCAGCACGAGACGGACCACCTGTACGGCTACCTGTACATCGACCGGCTCTCCAAGCGCGACCGCAAGGACGCGCTCCGGCAGATGGAAGAGGGCACGCCGCGCTACGAGACGGTCCCGAACGACTGACGGCGTCGTACGTGTGAAGGGCCCGGCACGGGTGACCGGTGCCGGGCTTTCGCGTACCCGTGGCAGATAACTGCCGTTTCCCTAGCGGTAGTTGACGCGAGTAGACCGCCTGCGCCAGGCTCGCCCGCACAGCGTCCGTGACCGAGAGGGAGCCCCATGCCGAAACGCGCCGCACGCGTTCTGCTCGGACTTGTCATGACCATTACCTTCGCGCTGGGCGGGGCGGTACTGACCGCCGGTCCCGCGCAGGCCGACGGCTGCTACACCTGGACCCGCACGCTCGCGCCCGGAGCCACCGGGAACGACGTCACCCAGCTCCAGATCCGGGTGGCCGGCTGGCCCGGCTACGACTCGGTCCTCGCCGTCGACGGCTCCTACGGCCCGGCCACCACCGCCGCCGTCAAGCGGTTCCAGGCGGCCTACGGCCTGGCCGCCGACGGGGTCGCGGGCCCGGCGACCCAGGCCAAGATCTACGCGCTGCAGGACAACGACTGCACGCCGATCCACTTCACGTACCCCGAGCTCAACACGTGCAACAGCACCTGGGCGGGCGGCGCGGTCGCGGCGGGCACGGCCAAGGCCAACGCGCTGAGCAGCATGTGGAAGCTGGAGGCGCTGCGCCACGCGCTCGGGGACAAGTCCATCCGCGTCACCAGCGGCTTCCGCTCCACCTCCTGCAACGCGGCCGTGGGCGGCGCGACCAACAGCCGCCACCTGTACGGCGACGCGGTCGACCTCGGCGTCTCGCCGCACTCCCTGTGCACGCTGGCCAAGCAGGCCCGCTACCACGGCTTCCGCGGGATCCTCGGCCCGGGCTACGCGGGCCATGGTGACCACGTGCACGTCAACCAGGGGCCGAACCGCTTCTGGTCGGCGTCGCAGTGCGGTATCTGACCACCGGCATCTGATCGGGCCCGGCGTCCGTCCTCAGGCGACGTCGGGCACGGTGCCCGACGGAACCGGCCCCGCCCCCGGCCCCTGCCCCGGCCCCCGGAAGGTCCGGCGATAGGCGTTCGGGGTCGTGCTCAGCGTCCGTACGAACTGGTGGCGCAGGGTCGCCGCCGTACCGAACCCCGTCTGTCCGGCGATCGTGTCGACCGTCCGGTCGGAGGTCTCCAGCAGGTGCTGGGCCAGGAGCACCCGCTGCCGCAGCAGCCAGCGGTACGGCGTCGTCCCGGTCTCCTGCTGGAAGCGGCGGGCGAAGGTGCGCGGCGACATGTGCGCCAGCGCCGCCAGTCGCTCCACCGACATCTCCTGGTCCAGGTGGTGCTCCATCCACGCCAGCGTGGAGCCGACGGTGTCGCAGGCGTTCCGGGGGAGCGGGCGGCTGATGTACTGCGCCTGGCCGCCGTCCCGGTGCGGCGGCACCACCATGCGCCGGGCGATGGTGTTGGCCGCGTCCTGGCCGTACTCCTGGCGGACCAGGTGGAGGCAGGCGTCGATGCCCGAGGCGGTGCCGGCCGAGGTGATGACGGACCCCTCGTCCACGTACAGCACGTCCGGCTCCACGATGGCCTTCGGGTAGCGGCGGGCCAGCTCCGCGGCGTGGCGCCAGTGGGTGGTGCAGCGGCGGCCGTCCAGCAGGCCCGCCGCCCCGAGGACGTACGCCCCGGAGCAGACGCTCAGCACCCGCGCCCCGCGCTCCACGGCCCGCCGCAGCGCCGACAGGGCCTCCTCCGGGTACTCCCGGTCCGCGACATGGCTGCTCGCCGGTACGGCGACGAGGTCGGCCTCCTCCAGCCGGTCGAGGCCGTACGGCGTACTGATGGTGAAGCCGGCATGGGTCTGGAGCACCGGCCCCTGGGCGGAGACGACGGCGAAGTCGTGGACCGGCAGACCCTCTTCGCTGCGGTCGAGCCCGAACACTTCGCAGAGCACGCCGAGTTCGAAGGGGTGGACCTCGTCGAGCAGCAGGACGGCGACGTTTTTCAGCATGGAGACAGTGTGGCAGTAATTCGACGCTGTGTGGCAGTGCTGCCACTGACCAAATCTGTCCCGGCGGACGAAGGTAGAGCCATGAACCTCTTCCTGGACTACCTGACCGTGACCGCCCTCTTCGCCTTCGTCGCCCTTCCGGCCGCCGTCGGCCTCATCCGTGAGCGCCGTATCGACCGCCAGCTCCGCGACGCGGAACGGAGGGAGGTGGAGCCCACGGAGACGCGAAGCGCCGCGCGACCCTATAAGGTCACGCGGCACTCCTACCCGAAGGGTTGGGCGAAGGCCTAGAGGCCTAGGAGAGCGCCTTGCCGATGCCGGCTACGGCCGGATGGCGCCGGATCAGCCGACGACGGAGAAGAAGACCGAGGTGTCCTCGGCCCACCAGAACGATCCTTCGCCGTCGGCCCATTCGGAATACCAGCCGTCCAGGGCTTCGATCAGCTCGTTCAGCTCGTACCGGAGGTCGGGGTCGATCCGGTCCAGCACCTCGCGGTACGCCTTGATGGCGGGCCCGGCCTGCTGCATCGGCCGGCGCCCGATCTCCGGTGACCCCTCCACGGGCGGGGGAATGTGGATCGTGATCTCGGACGGCGAACCGCTGAAGAAGCACTGAGCCGTCTCGGTATCGTCTCGTGACGGTTCGTGATCTTCGGTCAGGTGTTGCGGCCCTGCTCCAACTGGAGCAGGGTGAGGGCGGCTCGGGCGATTGGGGTGATGCCGCCGAGGTCGAGGCTGATCCGGCGCAGGGCCTTGAAGGTGACCTTGGGCAGGGTGTTGGCGCGCTCGGAGACGCCGTGGATGGCAGGGATCACCGTTCGGTCCTGGGGCGGCGACGCGGTCGGCGCGGATGACGGTGCCGTCCAGGTTGAGATGGATGGAGCCGGCCGCGCGCTCCGGTGCGGCGGACAAACCCGGGGCGTGGTCCGAGAGTGCGGTCAGCCCTTTGTCTAGGTAGCGGTAGGCGGTGGGGACCACGTGGGGAGCCTCTTGGTGTCCGGAAGGTGATCTAGGTTCTGGCCGTGCACGTCACTTCGTCGATTCCCCTCCGTCCCCGACGATCAGTCTGTTCACGGGGGTCTCAGCTCAGGGGTTCGGCCGGCTCCGGGATGTACCGGACGTCCTTGAGGGGCGCTGTGGGCTGTGCGCCGAACTTCTCCACGACGGTGCCGCGGGTGCCGACGTGCACGACCTGGAGGGCGACGCGAGTGTCCTGTTCGCGCAGGTCGATCCGGACGCGAGGGGACCCGCTTTCGGGCTTCATGTCCACGATCAGCTCATCGGGGTATCCGGCGCGCTTGAGTGCGGTACGCACCTCGGCGGCGTTCTCGCCCGTGCCCTTGAGGGCGGTGGTGACGTGCGCGGCGAACTTGTCCGCGTAGCAGTTCTCGGGCCTGGTGAGCGTGACCGGCTCCAGGAGGTTGCTGTCGGGCACGGGCGGCAAGAGGTCGTCGGTGGCGGGCGGGTCGTCGGGGTCGGCGGGCAGGGGGACGCGGTCGCCGGGCTTGCCGAGGGGCCTGCTGGAGGGGCCTTGGGGGACGCCGGGGACGTCGGGGACGTCGCTGGGGCCGAGGGTCTTGCCGGTCTTGGTGCCGTCCAGCGGCGGACAGCCGGCGGTGAGCTTGAGGGACAGCTTCATGAAGTCGAGCAACGGCTTGTCGGCGTCCCCGCCCTCGGGTACGGAGACGACCTTGTCCGTCTCAAGGGTGGCAGCCGAGGGGCTGCTGGAGCAGGCGGTGAGGGTGAACGCGCCCAGAGCGAGGGCGGCTGCGGTGTGTGCTATTCGGGACATGACGTCAACTTAGAGTCGCCCGGCGACGTGGCCCTGAGTACACGTACTCATCTCGAAGCGGAAGAGTTGACTCGCGCCGCGAGGCGGCCAACTCGCGACCGAGCAGCAGACGTTCGGTAAGGCCGCCCCTGCTCCAGCTGAAGCACGGCCGCACCACCTGGTCGAAGATCACGAACCGTCACGAGACGTCACCGTAAGGGCTCACTGGCTGGGCAGCAGGTCCGCGGCGACGCCCGCCGCGCTCAGTTGGTCCTCCAGAGTGGTGAAGACGGTGATGGGGCTGCGACAGCTCGCCAGAGTCGACATGTCGCTGCCGTTGTGGTGGATGACGATCTGGAGAGCCGTGTAGGAGGCGTTTCCGGCGCATTCTCCTAAGAGGCGTCAGCTTCCGTCCTTGTCACGGTACTCGGGGAACAGGTGAGGGTGTTGGCGGACGAGGATTCGCGTGATCGCTTGGTCGGTGGGGTCCGTGATGCCCCAGCTGTGCGCGGAAGGGTGTGCGGCGAAGAGTTCGCAAGCTTCGTTACGGGGGTCGAGCGCGGGACACCAAGGGAGCGGCACGAGCTTGGCGAGCCCTGAGCCCTTCCACCGGACCCAGACGGCGCTTCCGGGCCGTCCGCCTTCGTCCCAGAGCATCGCGGCGTGCTGGTCGTCATGGTCCTTGCCGAGTTCGCACAGGACGTGCCCGGCTTCGGGACGGTGTCCGGCGGGCGACAGGGCGATGATGTGGTCCGGAGGCGGGAGCAGAGCGACGGCGGCGCACTGGTTCATGGTTGGGGCCGCTCCCGTGGATCGTCGGAGGTGTCGTCGGTGCTGAGCGGTCCGGCGATGAGGTCCCCGAGCGGGTCGGTGACGTCCCAGGAGTGCCCGGTGGCGTGGCGGTGGAAGAACGAACACTTCAATGCGGTGTCGGTGTCGAGGTTGCGCAGGATGGCGGGGCACCAGGGCCTGGTCCGGATGCTGTGGGTGCGGTCGGTGTCGGTGCCGCTCCAGAAGAACCAGAGCGCGGGCCGGTCGGGAGCGTCGGCGGCACTGAGGAGTGCGGCGTGCTCGGTGAGGACGTCGTGTTCACCGAGTTCGCACAGGACGTAGTGGTCGAGGGTGAAGTCGTCGGGCGGGGTGCCGGGTCCGCCGGCCATGGTGACGAGGGCGACGGTCACCTCGCCGAGAGGGATCCGGGTCACGGCGGTGCACTGCAGCACGTGAGGTCTTTTCTGTGGAAGGGCTACGGGCGGTCGGCCGGGCAGGTGCGCCACCCGGCGAGAGTGAGACTGAGCCCGACGGCTGGGTCGAGGACGGTGAACTGAAGGTGAAAGCCCGCTTCCAAAGTCCTTATCGCGTCGTCCTGGCGGCGGTGGTCGGTGGCCCAGAACCGAAGCCCTTCGGGAGCGTCGGAGCCGTGGAAGAGGACGGGCCGTACGTCGCCGGGCGACTCGTCCCGTACGGCACTCCCGTGCCCGTTGGCGAGGCGGAGGGCCTGGCGGCGGAGCCAGAGGAGGGCGAGGCGCCGGTTGCGTACGGTGACCCCGCCGAGCGAGGCGAACCGCTGCCCGTCGGTCACGGTGACCTCGGCCGCGTAACTGGCGCGCATCATGCGGCACGCCCGTGGTCGCTGCGCTGGACCAGGTCCCGGAGCTGCTCGGCCGCCGCTTCGATCTCCGCCGCGACGGCG
Source organism: Streptomyces cyaneofuscatus (assembly GCF_042718795.1). Taxonomy (GTDB): domain Bacteria; phylum Actinomycetota; class Actinomycetes; order Streptomycetales; family Streptomycetaceae; genus Streptomyces; species Streptomyces cyaneofuscatus_A. The sequence goes on along the minus strand of NZ_JBHXOX010000030.1, from coordinate 56,793 downwards.
GTGCGGGTGGCCAGTCGGTCTTCCAGGGCGGCGTCCAGCCCTGCGAAGAACAGAGCTCGGTAGGCGGGATCGGCTTCGATGCGTACGAGTTCGGCGAACGGGCTCTCGCGATCGGCCGGGCGCCGGGTGAGCGCCCACATGAGGCGGGGGAGTCGGAGCCGTAGGCGGATTTCGGCGGCCCCCAGGGCGAGGGCGAGCCGGACCCCTAGCCGGGTGAGGGGGCTGTTCACAGCACCTCGCCCCGACTGCGGGCGTTGGCGCGTGCGGTAAGGGCGCGGAGCTGCTCTATGGGCAGCGCGGGGCGTACGTGCCGGGGCTCGACCTCCCACTCGCGCCCGCCGCCGACGGGGCGTAGCGACCAGTAGAGGCCGGCGACCCCTCGGAACTCGCCCACGCGGTTGTTGCGGCTGGTGTCGACCAGGAGCGCACCCAGGGTGGGTGGCAGCGACGCCATTTCCACTCGCACTTGTTCCTTTCTCTACGTGGGTATGCCGATCGCCGGTACAAGATCGGGCACGGGGCCGCCGGAAGCCGTACTCGCAGCACGGCCCTTCGCGGCCCGGTGCCCGGTCAGCCTTGGGGTGCTGTCTCGCCCGGTGGAACGTGATCAGGCGTTCTTGTACTCGGTGTCGTCGGCCGTGCTGAACTGATTCGTTCCGAGGGGCACGGCGACGACCTGACAGGCGTCCAGAACGACGGGGTCGCTGTGCCCGGGACGATCTGGTCCATGACGACTACCTCCTGGGCACGATCTCCGGACGCTCGGAACTGACGCTGACTCGGCTCGGTGAGGCGACGTGTCACCGGAACTCCCTGTGGGGGCGTCGCCATGCGTGATGAACAGTCAACCCGCAGTAGGGGTATGGCGGTACGGTGACAGGGAGGCCATGCGGTATCACGGGTATCACGGGGGCGGGAACGATCATGAGCGCACCGAACCAGCGGTTGCGGGATCTCATCTCCGAGTCAGGTCTCACCTATGAAGCACTCGCTAAGGCCGTCCGGCGGGTCGCTGCCGAGTGCGGCATCGAGTTGGCCACGAACAAGGGCATGATCCGGCACTGGCTCAACGGTGTCGTACCGCAGGAGACGACCGCTCGGTTCTTGGCCGCCGCTCTGTCCCGGCACCTCGGCCGTCTGCTCACGCCGGCCGACCTAGGCCTGCCGAGCCCGGATGTGTCAGAGGATGACACCATGGGCCTGTCCCTCGGGGCGGACCCGATCGATGCCCTGGTGCCGATGTGGAGGGCCGAATTGGACCGGCGAACCTTCCTGACCAGTTCCGCCTACTCCGTTGCCGCTGCCGCACTGCCTCTCGACTACGTGCAGGAGGTGGCCGACAGGTCGGCTGCAGCTCGCACCGGACACATCGTCGGAATGGCCGAGGTACGTGCGGTGAGGGACATGGTGAGGATGTTTTCCGAGATGGACGAACGCCATGGCGGTCGGCACGGGCGCTCCGCCCTTGTCCAATACCTCCGCGACGACGTCGCACCGCTGTGCCGTGCCCGCTTCCACAACGAGGAGATGCGTCGGTACATGCTCTCCGCCGCCAGCCGGGGTGTGCACCTCCTGGGCTGGAAGTCCTACGACGCGGGACAGCAGGGACTCGCCCAGCGCTACTACCTTCAGTCCTACGCACTGGCTGTTGAGTCCGGCATCACCGGGCAAGACGGGTTCGTCATGCGCACCATGGCCATGCAGGGTTTGAAGCTTCACCGCCCCGAGCACTGCCAGGGCCTCGCGGAAACCGGACTGAACCGAGCCAAGGGCAAGGTCGACAACGCGACCATGGCTCTGTTCCGTGTCGTCCACGCCCATACGCTCGCCAAAAGCGGGCAACAGCGAGCCGCTGTCCTCGAGGTCGACCGCGCTCGTGAACTCCTCGTCGCCGACAAGGGCGACGAGACCCCTTTCTGGGCTCTGGCCTGGGGACCACCCGCCGCCTCCGTCTACTCCCGGACGGCCAAGGTGCACGAGACACTGGGGGATTTCAGCGCCGCCGCGAGTCATTACGCCCGGGCGGCGACCGCCCGCCCCGCCACGACCTACGCGCGGATCGTCTCGCTCGACCTCGTGGCCGGCGCGGAGATGCAGCTCAAGCGTGGCCGGATCGAGGAGGCGTGTGAGACCTGGAACCGGGCCATCGACCATATGGATGGCGTGCAGTCGATGCGTACACGCAAAGCTGTCAAGAACATGCGCAAGGACCTCGCGCGGTTCCGCGCTCGCGGGGTGCGCTGTGCCGCGGAGCTCGATGAGCGCGTGCTCGACTTCCTCGCGCGATAAGCAGTAGCTCGACGGGCGCTGCACGCACGCCGAGCGAGACAGGAAAGCTCTTGTGGTGAGGATGCCGCTCGCCGGACATCCTCACCACAAGAGCTTGAGCCGAGGCCTAGAAGTCGTCGTCGAACCCGACCGAGCCCTCCACCGCCACCTGGTAGGCGGACGGGCGGCGCTCGAAGAAGTTCGTCAGCTCCTGGACGCCCTGGAGCTCCATGAAGGAGAACGGGTTCTCCGAGCCGTACACCGTCGGGAAGCCCAGGCGGGCGAGGCGCTGGTCGGCGACGCACTCCAGGTACTGGCGCATCGACTCGGTGTTCATGCCCGGCAGGCCCTCGCCGCACAGGTCGCGGCCGAACTGGAGCTCCGCCTCGACGGCCTCCTTCAGCATGTCGGTGACCTGCTGCTGGAGCGCGTCGTCGAAGAGCTCCGGCTCCTCCTTGCGGACGGTGTCCACGACCTCGAACGCGAAGTTCATGTGCATCGTCTCGTCACGGAACACCCAGTTGGTGCCCGTGGCGAGGCCGTGCAGCAGGCCGCGCGAGCGGAACCAGTACACGTACGCGAAGGCGCCGTAGAAGAACAGCCCCTCGATGCACGCCGCGAAGCAGATCAGGTTCAGCAGGAAGCGGCGGCGGTCGGCCTTCGTCTCCAGCCGCTCGATCTTCTCGACCGAGTCCATCCACTTGAAGCAGAACTGGGCCTTCTCGCGGATCGAGGGGATCTCCTCGACCGCGTCGAACGCCGCCGCCCGGTCGTCCGGGTCGGGCAGGTAGGTGTCGAGCAGCGTCAGATAGAACTGGACGTGCACGGCCTCCTCGAAGAGCTGCCGCGACAGGTAGAGGCGCGCCTCGGGGGAGTTGATGTGCTTGTACAGCGTCAGCACGAGGTTGTTCGAGACGATCGAGTCGCCCGTCGCGAAGAAGGCGACGAGGCGGCCGATCATGTGCTGCTCACCCGGCGACAGCTTCGCGAGGTCGGCGACGTCCGAGTGGAGGTCGACCTCCTCCACGGTCCAGGTGTTCTTGATCGCGTCCCGGTACCGCTCGTAGAAGTCGGGGTAGCGCATGGGGCGCAGGGTCAGCTCGAAGCCCGGGTCGAGCAGGTTCTTCTCGTTGTTCGTGGTGCTCATTACTGGCAGGCCTCGCAGGACTCGGGGTTCTCAAGAGAGCAGGCGATGGCGTCCGCGTCGGGAGCCGACGCCTGCTGTACGGGAATGGGGGCGGCGGCCGACACCTGGCCGGACGCGGCACGGGCGATCCGGGTCGCCGGGCGCGAACGCAGGTAGTACGTCGTCTTCAGCCCCTGCTTCCAGGCGTACGCGTACATCGAGGAGAGCTTGCCGATCGTCGGCGTCTCCAGGAACAGGTTGAGCGACTGGCTCTGGTCGAGGAACGGCGTACGGGCCGCCGCCATGTCGATCAGGCCGCGCTGCGGGATCTCCCACGCCGTGCGGTACAGCGCCCGCACGTCGTCGGGGATCCAGGCGAAGCCCTGCACGGAGCCGCTGGCCTCGCGCAGCGCCTCGCGGGTGCGGGCGTCCCACACGCCGAGCTTCTTCAGCTCGTCCACCAGGTAGCCGTTGACCTGGAGGAACTCACCGCTGAGCGTCTCGCGCTTGAACAGGTTGGAGACCTGCGGCTCGATGCACTCGTACACACCGGCGATCGAGGCGATCGTGGCGGTCGGCGCGATGGCGAGCAGCAGCGAGTTGCGCATCCCGGTCTTCGCGACCCGGGCGCGCAGCGCGTCCCAGCGCTCCGGCCAGTTCAGCTCGGTGTCGTAGTGGTCCGGGTGCAGCACACCGCGCGCGGCCCGCGTCTCGGACCACGCGGGCAGCGGGCCCGAGCGCTCGGCGAGGTCGCAGGACGCCTCGTACGCGGCGAGCATGATGCGCTCGGAGATCTTCGTGGAGAGCGCGCGGGCCTGCGGCGAGTCGAAGGGCAGGCGCAGCTGGAAGAAGACGTCCTGGAGGCCCATGGCGCCCAGGCCGACCGGCCGCCAGCGGGAGTTGGAGTTCCCGGCCTGCTCGGTGGGGTAGAAGTTGATGTCGACGACCCGGTCGAGGAAGGTCACGGCCGTACGGACCGTGGAGTCCAGGCGGTCCCAGTCGATCGAGCCGTTCGCGACGAAGGCGCCCAGGTTGACCGAACCGAGGTTGCAGACGGCCGTCTCGCCGTCGTTGGTGACCTCCAGGATCTCCGTGCACAGGTTCGAGGAGTGCACGACCCGGCCCGGCTCGGCGGTCTGGTTCGCGGTCCGGTTGGAGGCGTCCTTGAACGTCATCCAGCCCTGGCCGGTCTGCGCGAGGGTCCGCATCATCCGGCCGTACAGCTCACGCGCCGGCATCGTCTTGCGGGCCAGGCCCTTGGCCTCGGCCGCGCGGTAGGCCGCGTCGAAGTCGTCGCCCCACAGGTCGACCAGCTCGGGGACCTCGGCGGGGGAGAAGAGCGACCACTCGGTGTCCGCGTCGACGCGGCGCATGAACTCGTCCGGGATCCAGTGCGCCAGGTTCAGGTTGTGCGTACGCCGCTGGTCCTCGCCGGTGTTGTCGCGGAGCTCCAGGAACTCCTCGATGTCCGCGTGCCAGGTCTCCAGGTAGACCGCCGCCGCGCCCTTGCGCCGGCCGCCCTGGTTCACCGCCGCCACGGAGGCGTCCAGCGTCTTGAGGAACGGCACGATGCCGTTGGAGTGCCCGTTGGTGCCCCGGATCAGCGAACCACGCGCGCGGATACGGGAGTAGGAGAGGCCGATGCCGCCCGCGTGCTTCGAGAGGCGCGCCACCTGGTGGTAGCGGTCGTAGATCGAGTCCAGCTCGTCCTTGGGCGAGTCCAGCAGGTAGCAGGAGGACATCTGCGGGTGCCGGGTGCCGGAGTTGAAGAGCGTGGGGGAGGAGGGGAGGTAGTCCAGCTTGCTCATCAGCCCGTAGAGCGCGGCGACCTCGTCCAGCGCGCGCACCGACTCGTCCTCGGCGAGGCCCGCGGCCACGCGCAGCATGAAGTGCTGCGGGGTCTCGATGACCTGGCGGGTGATCGGGTGGCGCAGCAGGTAACGGCTGTGCAGCGTACGGAGACCGAAGTAGCCGAAACGGTCGTCCGCGCCCTCCGCCAGCGTCCGCTCCACCAGCGCGTCCAGCGCCTCGGCGTGCAGCTCCACGAAGGCGGCGGTGCGGTCCGCGATCAGACCCTCGCGGTGGCCGACGGCGACCGAGGCGGAGAACGACGTGGCGCCCTGGCCCGCGGCCTCGTCGGCGATCGTACGGGTCAGCAGCCGGGCGGCGAGTTTGGAGTACGCCGGGTCCTCGGAGATCAGGCCCGCCGACGCCTCGGTGGCCAGCGAGCGCAGCTCGGCCTCGTCGGAGCGGGCGTTGCGCCCGCGCAGCGCGGAGGCGGCGACCCGTCCGGGGTCGGTGTCGGGCAGATCGACGGTGAGGTCGGTGAGGGTCCGCAGGAGGGCGGTCCCGGGTCCGTCGTTCTGGCCTGCTCCGGGCGTGGTGGAGGCAGCGGATTCGGTGGCTGAAACCGGATCGGCGGGCGCGATGGTCACGGGGCTTTCCCTCGCTCGGCTGGGGGCCGGCGGCGAGCGGGGGAGCCGGGCAGCACGATGCCCGTGAAGGCAGCACTGCTTGCGGCGTCCACCGGCCCATCCGCGAGGCCCGGACGTCTGGCATCCGGTTCGGTCGAGCCGGACGCGCTGTCGACAGGTCGTCGGACTTCGGGTGTGCAAAAGCACACTGATCACACCGTTGCGGGACAGTTCCGGATTCGCACCGGATTCCCCTGCGGCGACAGCGAGGTCGAGCATACATGTGGGGGGCGCTCGATGAGGAAGCCCCCACATGTTGTGTCGGCGTGAACAGATGTCGGTATGGCGGTCTGGCTTCTTCGCCCGGCTTTTTCCGTATCGGCCGGGTGCACGGGCCCTCTTGCGAGGGCGCGAAAAGGGGCCGCCGCGCCCCTGGGAGGGGTGCGACGGCCCCGATCGGCCGGTGGTGGTCAGCAGCAGCGGAAGCCCTCGCGGGGATCCGCCTCGCGGGCGTCCATGCGGCTGTGTTCGAAGGCGCGGCGGGTCATCACCGGCGTGTCCGGATCGTGGACCCTCGCGTGCGCCACATAGCGGTCGTACGTCGACTCGCCGGTCAGCTCACGGACGTACCAGCGGATCCGCCCGGCCACCCGCCGTACGTCCGCGAGGGTCATGTCCGGCTCCCCGTTCCCGCCGCCTCCTTGCGGAGGCCGCCCTCGGGGCCGACACCGGCGGCGAGCAGCTCGGCCTTCTCCTCCTTGGTCGCGAGGAGCGATGCGGGGGCGACGAGCTTGGACTCGACGTACGGCGCCTCGTGGAGCTTGACGGTCTCCGGGTCGCGGATGGCCTTGTAGCAGACCCGGCCGGCGTCCACGAGCACCACGATGATGAGGAGCGCGAAGAGCGCGCAGAGCACCCCGTCGACGGTGGAGTTGGTGACGACGGTCCGCATGTCGTCCATGGACTTGGCCGGCGGCAGCACCTCGCCCGCGTCGATGCCCGCCTGGTACTTGTCGCGCTGCGCGAAGAAGCCGACCTTCACGTCCGGCGAGAAGATCTTCTGCCAGCTCGCGGTGAGGGTGACCGCCACGTCCCAGGCGAGCGGGACCGCGGTGACCCACGCCCACTTCAGGCGGCCGGACTTGACGAGCAGGGTGGTGCAGACGGCCAGCGCGACGGCGGCCAGCAACTGGTTGGCGATGCCGAAGAGCGGGAAGAGCTGGTTGATGCCGCCCAGCGGGTCGTGCACGCCGACCCAGAGGAAGTAGCCCCAGCCGCCGACCACGACGGCGCTGGCGAACCAGACACCGGGCTTCCAGCTCACCTCGCGGAACGGCTTGTAGGCGTTGCCCAGCATGTCCTGGAGCATGAAGCGCCCGACGCGGGTGCCGGCGTCGACGGTGGTGAGGATGAAGAGCGCCTCGAACATGATGGCGAAGTGGTACCAGAACGCCTTCATCGCCGTTCCGCCGATCACCGCGGAGAAGATCTCCGCCATGCCGAGCGCGAAGGTCGGCGCGCCGCCGGTCCGGGAGAGCAGACTCGTCTCCTCGACGTCCTTGGCGGCCTGCGCCAGGGCGTCCGGGCTGATGGTGAAGCCGAAGTTGGCGACGGCCTGGGAGGCGGACTGGACGCTGTCGCCGATGACGCCGACGGGCGCGTTGATGGCGAAGTACAGGCCCGGGTCGATGATGCAGGCCGCGATCATCGCCATGATCGCCACGAACGACTCGACCAGCATCGCGCCGTAGCCGATCACGCGGATCTGCGTCTCCTTCTGGACCATCTTCGGCGTGGTGCCGGAGGAGACCAGGGAGTGGAAGCCGGAGAGCGCGCCGCAGGCGATGGTGATGAACACGAACGGGAACATCGAACCGGCGAAGACCGGCCCCGAGCCGCTGGTGGCGAAGTCGGTGACGGCCGGCATCTTCAGGGTCGGCAGCGCGACGACGACGCCGAGGGCCAGCAGCCCGATCGTGCCGACCTTCATGAAGGTGGAGAGGTAGTCGCGCGGGGCCAGCAGCAGCCACACGGGGAGCACGGAGGCGAGGAACCCGTACACGATCATCCAGATGACCAGCGTGCCCGGCTCCAGCGTGAAGAAGTCCGCCCACGACGACTCGGCGACCCAGCCGCCGGAGACGATCGCGAGGAGCAGCAGCGCGACGCCGATGAGGGAGACCTCACTGACCTTGCCGGGCCGCAGGATGCGCAGATAGACACCCATGAAGAGGGCGATCGGGATCGTCATGCCGATGGAGAAGACGCCCCACGGTGAGTGGGCGAGCGCGTTCACGATGACCAGCGCGAGGACCGCGAGCAGGATGATCATGATGATGAAGACCGCGACCAGGGCGGCGATCCCGCCGACCGGCCCTATCTCGTCGCGCGCCATCTGACCGAGCGAACGGCCGTTGCGGCGGGTCGAGAAGAAGAGCGTCACCATGTCCTGGACGGCACCGGCGAAGATGACGCCGACGACAAGCCAGATCGTGCCGGGCAGATAGCCCATCTGCGCCGCGAGCACCGGGCCGACCAGCGGCCCCGCCCCCGCGATGGCGGCGAAGTGGTGGCCGAACAGGACCCGGCGGTCGGTGGGGTGGAAGTCGACACCGTTGTCCAGCCGCTCGGCGGGGGTCGCGCGGTTCTTGTCGACCTTCAGCACCCGGTTGGCGATGAACCGGGAGTAGAAGCGGTACGCGATGGCGTACGAGCCCAGCGCCGCCGCCAGCATCCAGGCGGCGGAGACCTCTTCACCGCGCGAGAGCGCGAGGGTGGCCCAGCCGATGGCGCCGGCCAGGGCGACCAGGCTCCAGACGACTATGGACTTGGGGGACGGTGCCCGCCGTCCCGGTGCTTGTGGAACCGGTGGTGCTGGTGTGGGCGATTCCGGCATGTCGATCCGTCCCCTCGCGTGATCACTGTTCGTAACGTGCGCGAAATCTAGGTGGTACGGCCGCTGTCCGGAACCCCTGTCCGCATACCGGTCGCGTATCACCGATGTCTCCACCGAAGTTCCGCAGTAAGGACACGGACGGAAGGGGGGGTCGGTTCACCCGGTCCGGGCGGTAGCGGAAATGACCGAAAACAGGCGGTGGCCCGGGGAACTCCTCCCCGGGCCACCGCCTGTTCGCCTGTTCCTGGTTCTCAGTCCACCGGCCGCTTCAGGCGGGCCACGAACTTGTACCGGTCGCCCCGGTACACGGATCGCACCCACTCCACGGGTTCGCCCTGGCCATCGATGGAATGGCGGGAGAGCATCAGCATCGGCAGCCCCACGTCCGTCCCCAGCAGACCCGCCTCGCGCGGCGTGGCGAGCGAGGTCTCGATGGTCTCCTCGGCCTCGGCGAGGCGGACGTCGTACACCTCGGCGAGCGCGGTGTAGAGCGAGGTGTACTTCACCAGCGAGCGGCGCAGCGCCGGGAAGCGTTTGGCCGAAAGATGCGTGGTCTCGATGGCCATCGGCTCCCCGCTGGCGAGGCGCAGCCGCTCGATGCGCAGCACGCGGCCGCCCGTCGAGATGTCCAGCAGTCCGGCGAGCGTGTCGTCCGCCGTCACATAGCCGATGTCGAGCAGTTGGGACGTCGGCTCAAGCCCCTGGGCGCGCATGTCCTCGGTGTACGAGGTCAGCTGGAGCGCCTGGGAGACCTTGGGCTTGGCGACGAACGTCCCCTTGCCCTGGATCCGTTCGAGCCGCCCCTCGACGACCAGCTCCTGCAGGGCCTGGCGCACGGTGGTGCGCGAGGTGTCGAACTCGGCCGCCAGGGTGCGCTCTGGCGGCACGGGGGTGCCGGGCGGCAAGGTATCGGTCATGTCGAGGAGATGCCGCTTGAGCCGGTAGTACTTCGGTACGCGCGCGGTGCGCGTACCGTTGCCGGTCTCGCTCCCCGAACTGCCGCCGTCGGCACCCATGGCCCGCCTCTCCGACGCTTGCGTTGCTGCCGTCACCGGCTCCTCCGTCTGTCGCGGCTCACATGGTGGCACGGTCCGGTCACGGGTCGTCGCCCTCCCTTAGGTGTCGGTCCTATAACGGACGCGAGTGCACTTCTTATACACCCTTGACACCCCTAAAGGTCTAGGCCAAGCTCCCGGTACTGGTCTAAACCATTAAAGACCAGGTCCAGCCCCAGCAGAACTCGTCGAATGTCTTCGCGGTGGGTGGGGTTGCAGCATCCCTGAGGAGGGTTTGACGTGAAGCGCAAGCTCATCGCGGCTATCGGTGTCGCGGGCATGTTGGTTTCGGTCGCGGCGTGTGGTTCCGACGACAAGGCATCGTCGCAGGACCCCAAGGACCGCAAGGAGACCCTGACCGTCTGGCTCATGGGCGAGGCCCAGTCGACCTGGCCCGAGCTGGTCAAGGACACCAACGCCGAGTTCAAGAAGAAGTACCCCGGCGTCACGGTCAAGGTTCAGTACCAGCAGTGGGCCGACAAGGTCAAGAAGCTTGACACCTCCCTCGGTGGCGACAAATTCCCGGACGTTGTCGAACTCGGCAACACCGAGACGATGCAGTACATCCTCAATGGTGCACTCGGGGAAATCGACCCCAAGAAGTACGAGAACTCGGACACCTGGATCAAGGGTCTGAAGGACACCTGCACCTTCGAGGGCAAGACGTACTGCGTTCCTTACTACGCCAGTGCCCGTCTGGCCGTCTACAACAAGGACATGCTGAAGGCCGGCACCGGCAGCGACGAGCTCCCGCAGACCGAGGACGAGTTCCTCAAGGCGATGGACAAGGTCTCCGCCTCCCTCGGCAAGAAGGACAAGCGCGCCTCCTCGCTCTACTTCCCGGGCCGCTACTGGTACGCCGCGATGTCCTACGTCGCCGCCTACGGTGGCCAGATAGCCACGTACGACGAGGGCTCCAAGGAGTGGAAGGGCTCGCTCTCCTCCCCCGAGTCGCAGAAGGGCCTGGAGCACTTCGTCAACCTGGTCAAGAAGTACAACAAGGCCGACCAGACGAAGGACGAGCAGGACCACGCCAACGTCATGGCCAACGAGAAGGCCGCCGTGATCTACGGCCAGGCCTGGGAGGCCGGCAGCGTCACCACGGGCGAGAACGGCAACCCGAAGCTCGAGGGCAAGATCGCCACGGCCGGTATCCCCGGCCCCGAGGGCAAGGCCCTCCCCTCCTTCATCGGCGGCTCGGACCTCGCGACGGTCTCCAAGTCCAAGGTCCAGGACCTCGGCCAGGACTGGATCGCCCTCTTCACCAACGCCAAGGGCGGCGACGTCCTCGCGTCGAAGAACGTCCTCCCGAACAACGAGAAGCAGCTCGAGCCGCTGAAGACGAAGCCGGAGACCGCGGCCATCGCCAACGCGGTGCCGGACGCCTGGTTCACGCCGATCGCGCCGGGCTGGGCCTCCGTCGAGAAGGAGGAGATCCTGGAGAACGTCCTCCTGGAGATCCTCAAGGGTGCCTCCGTCGCCGACGCCTCCAAGAAGGCCGACGACAAGATCAACGCCCTGATCAACAAGAAGTCCTGACCTTCCGGTCGCCAGGCGGGGGCCCGGCAGAGATGCCGGGCCCCCGCCCTCTTCTCGTAAGTGAACGCCGTGAATTCCGGGGCTCGCCCCGGACCCGCGATGGAAGGTCAGCCACGTGTCTGCCGCTGATACCAAGGCCGTCGGGCCGCCGGTCCCCGTACCACCCGACCCGCAGCCGACCCGGAAGTCGTCCTCCGACGACGACGCGCCCCGGGTACAGAAGAGGAAGCGGAAGAAGGGCGAACTCCTCCCCTACTTCCTGATCCTCCCGGCGATCGTGGCGATCGCCGCCGTCTACCTCTACCCGCTCGGCAAGACCGTAGTCATGTCCTTCCAGGACATGGGCCGGCGCGAACTGTGGTCCGGAGAGCCCGCCCCCTGGGTGGGCTTCGAACAGTTCACCAACATCCTCGGCGACCCCGAGTTCTGGTGGGTCACCTTCCGCACGATCGTCTTCATGGCCATCTGTGTGACGCTGACGATGGGCATCGGGCTGCTGGTCGCCCTGCTCATGCGCAAGCTCTCCACCTGGGTCCGGCTCGTCCTGACGGTCGCCCTCATCGCCGCCTGGTCGATGCCGCTGATGGTCGCCGCCTCGATCTTCCGGTTCATGGCCGACTCCGACTACGGCTTGATCAACACGCTGATCGCCAAGGTCGTCGGCGAGGACTGGCTCGGCCACAACTGGTACCTCAACCCGATCCAGGGCTTCGGCATCATCACCCTGCTGGTCGTCTGGGGCGCCATCCCGTTCGTGGTCGTCACCCTGTACGCCGCCCTCACCCAGGTCCCGCAGGAGCTGGAGGAGGCCGCGGCGCTCGACGGCGCCAGCGCGTACGGCATCTACAAGTTCGTCACCTGGCCGGTCATCAAGCCGGTCTTCACCATGGTCGCCACCCTCTCGGTGATCTGGGACTTCAACGTCTTCGGCCAGATCTGGCTGCTGCGTGGCAACAAGCCCGAGCCGGAGTACGAGACCCTCGGCCTCTACTCCTACTCCAAGGCGTTCGAGTCCACCTCCTTTAGCCAGGGCACCGCGATCGCCCTCATCACGGTGCTGCTGCTGTCCGGCGTGGCCGTGTACTACCTGCGCCAGCTCATGAAGACGGGAGAGGTCGAATGAGCAGTACGACCGAAACACAGGTGCTGCGCCCCGACCGCAAGAAGAGCCGGCTCCACTTCGACCTGCTCGGCCTCGGCATCGCCGTCGTCATGATCTTCCCGGTCTACTGGCTGGTCATCAGCGCCCTGCGGCCCAACCGCGAGATCCGCAGCTACGACCAGACCCTGTGGCCCACGTCGATCACCTTCGACAACTTCGTACGGGCCACCGAGCAGCCGAACTTCACCACCGCCATCCAGTCCAGCCTGATCGTCGCCGTCACCGCCGTGCTCGGCGGCATGATCATCGCGACCCTGGCGGCCCTGGCCATCGGCCGGTTCAAGTTCTTCGGCCGCAAGGCCCTGATCCTGATCATGATCCTGGTCCAGATGCTGCCGCCGACGGCGATGCTCATCCCGATCTACGCCCAGCTCAACGCCATGGGCGGAATCGACGAGTACTGGGGCCTGATCGTCGTCTACCTGGTCTCCACGCTGCCCTTCGCCACCATCATGATCCGCGGCTTCGTCGTGAACATCCCGGTGGAGCTGGAGGAGTCCGCGATGGTGGACGGCTGCACCCGCTTCCAGGCCTTCCGCCGCGTGATCTTCCCGCTGCTCGCCCCCGGGCTCGCCGCCGCGTCGATCTTCGCCCTGGTGAACGCGTGGAACGAGTACCTCTTCGCGTACATCCTGATCAACGACAACTCCAAGTACACGCTCAACGTGTGGCTGATGACCTTCACCACCGAGCGCGGAACGGACTACGGCGCACTCATGGCGGCCTCCACCATGATCGCCCTGCCCGTCGTCATCTTCTTCATGATCATCCAGAAGAAGATGGCCGCTGGGCTCACCTCCGGCGCTGTGAAGGGATAGTGCGGGCCCATGACCACCCTCGTTTCCACCACGGACACCCTGACGCGTGACGCGCTCGCGGTGCTCCAGCCCGGATTCACCGGAACCACCGCACCGGACTGGCTGCTGCGCCGCGTCGGTGAAGGGCTCACCTCCGTCGGGCTGTTCGGCCGCAACATCGCTTCGCCCGAGCAGCTCGCCGCCCTCACCGCACGGCTGCGCTCCGAGCGGGACGATGTCCTCGTCGCCATCGACGAGGAGGGCGGGGACGTGACCCGCCTGGAGGTCAGGGACGGCTCCTCGTTCCCGGGCAACTTCGCCCTCGGCTCCGTCGACGACGTCGACCTGACCCGGGCCGTCGCCCACGAGCTGGGCCGACGGCTCGCCGCGTGCGGCGTCAACCTGAACTGGGCGCCGTCCGCCGACGTCAACTCGAACCCGGACAACCCGGTCATCGGCGTACGCTCATTCGGCGCCGACACCGCCCTGGTCGCCCGGCACACCGCCGCGTACATCGAGGGGCTCCAGGCCGCCGGCGTCGCCGCCTGCACCAAGCACTTCCCCGGCCACGGCGACACCGCGGTCGACTCGCACCTGGCGACGCCCCGCATCGATGTGGATCTCGACACCCTGCACGCCCGTGAGCTGCTGCCCTTCCGGGCGGCCATCGCAGCGGGTTCCAAATCGGTGATGAGCGCGCATATCCTGCTTCCCGCACTCGACCCGGACCGCCCGGCCACCCTGAGTCCGCGGATCCTCACCGGTCTGCTCCGTCAGGAACTGGGCTACGACGGCCTGATCGTCACCGACGGCGTGGAGATGGAAGCCATCTCCAGGACCTACGGCATCGAGCGTGGATCGGTCCTCGCGATCGCCGCGGGCGCCGACGCGATCTGCGTCGGCGGCGGGCTGGCCGACGAGGAGACGGTGCTGCGCCTGCGCGACGCCCTGGTGGCGGCCGTGCACAGCGGAGACCTGACCGAGGAGCGGCTCGCGGACGCGGCCGCCCGTGTACGAGCCCTCGCGTCCTGGACGCAGGGGGCCCGGGGGGACGTCCCGGAGCCGGGCGCGGAAGTGCAGGAGGGGACCGCGCCCGGCACCGGAGTCAGCTCCGACATCGGCCTGGTGGCCGCGCGCCGCGCGGTGAAGGTCACCGGCACCGGCGCCCGGCTGACCGAGCCGGCCTACGTCGCGGAGTTCTCCGCGGTGGCCAACATCGCGGTCGGCGACGAGACCCCCTGGGGCATCGCGGCCGGACTCACCCGGCTGCTGCCGGGCACGGAGTCGGCCCGGTACACCGACGAGAGCGCCGACCCGGCGGCCGAGGCGGTCGCGGCGGCGGGGGAGCGGCGCATCGTCGCCGTCGTCCGCGACGAGCACCGCCACGCCTGGATGGGCGCGGCGCTGGACGCCCTGCTGGCGGCCCGCCCGGACACGATCGTGGTCGAGATGGGCGTCCCGGCGTCCACGCCGAGGGGCTCCCTCCACATAGCGACCCACGGCGCGTCCAAGGTCTGCGGCCAGGCGGCGGCGGAAGCGGTGACTTCCAGCCCGTCCGGCGTTTGAGGACGAGGCCGCAAGGCCGAAAAACGAGCCCGTCCGGCGATCGAGGAGAAGCCTCTCGTCGGACGGGCGGCACAACGGGAAGGGCCAGGACGCCTCACGGTGTCCTGGCCCTTCCCGCTCGTACAGTCGTACGACGACCTACAGCCCCTGCCACGCCGGCTTCGCCGCATACGTGGCGCGGAAGTAGTCCGCCAGCTTCAGCTTCGACGCGGCGGCCTCGTCCACCACCACCGTCGCATGCGGATGCAACTGGAGCGCCGACGCCGGCACGATCGAGGCGACCGGCCCCTCCACGGTCTGGGCGACGGCCTCCGCCTTTCCCTCACCCGTGGCGAGCAGGATCGGATGCCGGGCGTCCAGGATCGTCCCGATGCCCTGGGTGATCACGTGGTGCGGCACCTTGTCGATGTCGTCGTCGAAGAAGCGCGCGTTGTCCACCCGGGTCTGCTCGGTCAGCGTCTTGATCCGGGTGCGCGAGGCGAGCGAGGAGCACGGCTCGTTGAAGCCGATGTGCCCGTCGGTGCCGATGCCGAGAAGCTGGAGGTCGACCCCGCCTGCCTCCGCCAGCGCCCGGTCGTACGCCTCACAGGCGGCCTGGACGTCCTCGGCCGAGCCGTCCGGGCCCATGAAGGACGCCTCGGAGAGCCCGAGCGGCTCGACGACCTCACGCAGGACCACGGAGCGGTACGACTCCGGGTGGCCCGCGGGCAGCCCGACGTACTCGTCGAGCTGGCAGATGCGGGCGCGCGAGGCGTCAACAGCCCCGGCGGCGACCTTGGCCGCCAGCGCACGGTAGACGGGCAGCGGGGTAGAGCCGGTGGCAACGCCGAGCAGGGCGTCGGGCTTGCGGCTGAGCAGGGAGGCGATGGCCTCCGCGATCAGTTCGCCGCCTGCCGTGGCGTCCGGGACGATGACAACTTCCACGCTGTGCCTGCCGATCTGATGAGGGGACCCTGTGGTATAGACCAATCAAGGGTCCAATCTAGCAGAATCGGCCGTCTGTGCGGTGAACGGCCCGCGGTTCGGCCCACCCGCCCCGCCCGCTGGCGGACCCCGCGTTCGCCTGGTCGACTTGTCCGGTACGACACCGCATCGGGAGGCACCCTCCATGTCAGCCACCCCTCCGCCCGGCTCCGACGACCAGCGCGACGTGCCCGGCCGCATCATGTCCGGCGAGATGGCCGAGCAGCCCGCGATGCTGCGGCGCATCCTGGACCAGGGCGCGCCCCGCATCCGCGCGGTGGCCGCCGAGATCGCCGCCAGGAACCCCCGCTTCGTCCTGCTCACCGCGCGCGGCACCTCCGACAACGCCGCGCTCTACGCGAAGTACCTGCTGGAGATCCGGCTCGGCCTGCCCTGCGGCCTCGCCTCCATGTCCACCACGACGGCGTACGGGGCCAAGCCCGATCTGCGGGACGTCCTGGTGATCACCGTCAGCCAGTCGGGCGGCTCACCGGACCTGGTGGCCTCCACGCGGGCGGCCCGGGAGGCCGGCGCGGTCACCCTGGCGGTCACCAACAACCCGGACTCCGCGCTCGCCGCCGTATCCGAGTTCCACATCGACATCCTGGCGGGCCCGGAGAAGGCGCTCCCGGCCACCAAGACGTACACGGCCTCCCTGCTCTCCCTCTACCTCTTCGTGGCGGGCCTGGCGGGCGAGGACGGTACGGAGGAGGCGTCGGCCCTGCCCGACCTGGCGGGCGCGATCCTGGGCCGCCGGGCCGAGGTCAAGGCGCTGGCCTCCCGCTACCGCTTCGCCGAACGCATGGTGATCACCTCGCGCGGCTACGGCTACCCCACGGCCAAGGAAGCGGCCCTGAAGCTCATGGAGACCAGCTACATCCCCGCTCTCTCCTATTCCGGCGCCGACCTCCTCCACGGCCCGCTGGCCATGGTCGACAACATCTCCCCGGTGATCGCCGTGGTCACCGACGGTCGGGGCGGCGAGGCCCTCCAGCCGGTGCTGGACCGGTTGCGCGGGCGCGGCGCGGACCTCTTTGTGGTCGGACCAAAGGTGCAAGTGGAGGCGGCGTCGGCGGGCTTCTCACTGCCGACCTCGGGCGTCCCGGAGGAGTTGCAGCCGATCCTGGAGATCCTGCCGCTCCAGATGCTCGCGTACGAGGTCACCATCGCGCGCGGCCAGGACCCGGACTCGCCGCGCGCCCTGGCGAAGGTCACGGAGACGAGCTGAAGCCGGAACGGGCGCCGGAAACACCCGCGGGCCGCGGCGCCAGGGCGGGACCCTCAGCCCGCCCGGCACCGCAGCCCGGAGCCACCTGGCCGGCGGTGTGCGGTGCCTCCGGCCACATGAGGCACCGGCGCGGTCAGGGCAGAGAGCGCCGGGTGCCTCGGTCCGCTCTCCTGTGCGGGGAGAGCGGAGGTCTTGGTAGGACTATTGTGGACTAGACCAATTGCCCGTGTCCATCCATGTGCACGACATTCTCCGGCCGCGTACGGCACGCTGTCCATCGCCTTCCGCCGCCCCACCCTGTCGCACGGCCCGCCGGGCCGATCGGTTCGAACACGTCCGTTAACCCCGGGTACGCTCCACAGGTGCCCTCCATGAACGATCTCGTCCGCCAGCACACCGCTCTGAGCGACACCGACCTCGAGTGGCTCCATCTGCTGGTCTCGGAGTGGCAACTGCTCTCCGACCTGTCCTTCGCCGACCTCGTGCTCTGGGTCCCCACCCGCGACGGCACGCGGTACGTCTCGGTCGCCCAGATGCGGCCCAACACCGGCCCCACCTCCTACCAGGACGACATGGTCGGCCACCTGGTGCCGCGCGGCCGCCGCCCGCTGCTGGACGCCGCCCTGGACGAGGGCCGGATCGTGCGCGAGGGCGACCCGGAGTGGCGCGAGGAGGTTCCCGTACGGGTCGAGTCCATCCCCGTACGCCGTGAGGGCCGGGTCCTCGGCGTCATCGCCCGCAACACCAACCTGCTCACCGTGCGCACCCCCTCCCGGCTGGAGCTCACCTACCTCCAGTCCGCCTCCGACCTGGCCCAGATGATCGCCGCCGGGTCCTTCCCCTTCCCCGGCCAGCAGGTCGACATGGACGCCTCCCCGCGCGTCGGCGACGGCCTGATCCGGCTGGACGCGGACGGGGTCGTGCAGTACGCCAGCCCCAACGGCCTCTCCGCCTACCACCGCCTCGGCCTCGCCTCCGACCTGGTCGGCCACCACCTCGGCACCACCACCGCCGAACTGGCGCCCTCCCGGGGCCCGGTGGACGAGGCCCTGGTCAAGGTGGCCAGCGGGTACGCCCCGCGCGAGTTCGAGGTGGAGGGCGAGGGCGGGGTGATCCAGCTACGGGCCATCCCGCTCAAGCCCAAGGGCGTCCGCATCGGCTCGCTGGTCCTGCTCCGCGACGTCACCGAACTCCGTCGCCGCGAACGCGAATTGATCACCAAGGACGCGACCATCCGGGAGATCCACCACCGGGTGAAGAACAACCTCCAGACGGTGGCCGCCCTGTTGCGCCTCCAGGCCCGCCGGATGGATTCCGAACAGGGGCGCGAGGCGCTCAACGAGGCGGTGCGGCGCGTCGGTTCGATCGCGATCGTCCACGAGACGCTCTCGCAGAACCTGGACGAGCGCGTCCAGTTCGACGAGATCGCCGACCGCGTCATCGCGATGGTCTCCGAGATCTCGCCCGGCAAGGTGACCTGCCGGCGTATCGGACGCTTCGGCATCCTGGACGCCGAGGTCGCCACCCCGCTCTCCATGGTGCTGACCGAAGTCCTGCAGAACGCCCTGGAACACGCATTCACGGTGGCCGATCACGGCACGGTGGAGGTCTCGGCCGTACGCGGCGGCTCGCCGACCGAGGGCCGGCTGCTCATCACGGTGACCGACGACGGGCGCGGTCTGCCCGAGGGGTTCGACCCGCAGCGAGCCGGCAATCTGGGGCTCCAGATCGTACGGACGCTGGTGGAGGGGGAGTTGGGCGGCACGTTCGGCATGGTCCCGGCGCCGGAGCGCGGCACCCAGGTGGTGCTGGACCTGCCGGTGCGCGGCGACAAATAGGAGCACGTACAAGTAAACAGAGCGGGCCCGGACCGTGGTGACGGTCCGGGCCCGCTCCGTGATGCTCACGTTGCGATGCGCTTCGGGGTACTGCGCGCTGCGACTCGAAGGCGGGGCTGTGCGTACGCTCTGTACGCGCCGCCGGGCTGAGGCGTGTTCGTGGGGGGCGTCGGTCAGGCGCTGGCGTTACGCGCCCGGTTGCGAGCGGCACGGCGCTTCATCGCGCGGCGCTCGTCCTCGCTGAGGCCACCCCAGACGCCGGAGTCCTGGCCGGACTCGAGCGCCCACTGCAGGCACTGCTCCATGACGGGGCAGCGACGGCAGACGGCCTTGGCTTCCTCGATCTGCAGCAGCGCAGGACCGGTGTTGCCGATGGGGAAGAACAGCTCGGGGTCTTCCTCACGACAAACGGCGTTGTGACGCCAGTCCATGGCTGCTACCTCTCCTTGGTATTACACGCTTGTTGCTTGTGAATGTGAACGCTTTCACGAATCCCCCCACAGATGACGGGCCGACTCCCAGAAGCACTGGGTGTGGTCTGTGATGGTGAGGAGGGGTTCTGGCTCTCATGGAGGCCGGTGTTGCGGGCCGTCCCGATCGCCATGTAGAGATTCGCAAACCTCGGCGGCGGATACAACCCCTTCTGGAAAGTTTTTTTTGATTCCTCGGTGTCGACTAGGTCACAGCCGCACTTCTAAGGGGTGGGGGCCAGGCCAAACGTTCGAGTTAAAGGACTTTAGGCGCTTCCACTCACACAATCACACGCAGTGCACGGCGTACGCCTGT
The DNA here is from genome assembly GCF_042718795.1 of Streptomyces cyaneofuscatus. Taxonomy (GTDB): domain Bacteria; phylum Actinomycetota; class Actinomycetes; order Streptomycetales; family Streptomycetaceae; genus Streptomyces; species Streptomyces cyaneofuscatus_A. The sequence continues at coordinate 37,155 of NZ_JBHXOX010000030.1, read as the reverse complement.
GAACGTCACGCTCGTACGCAGTCCCAGGTGGTCGCCGTCCATCTGGAAGGGCAGTGGAACCTTTGAATGCAAGGTGAAGTCCGTAAGGTCATGCAGTGAAACGGCATGCTTCCCGCGCGGCCCTCTGTCAGGGCTCGAAGTGAGCAGTTGGGTGCCGTACAGGGCCACCGCCGAGGTCGACAGACGCTTCAGCCCGAGGACGTCCAGGGCGGTGTCGAAGGAGGCCTTCGGGGAGGCGTACACCGGACGATTCCCCAGGTAGGTCCAGGGGGCGGTGTTGCAGATTATGGAGAGCGCGAGGTCGGTGACGGGGTCCTGGCCGGGCACGTCGAGCGTGATCGTCCCGTGTCTGCGGTGGGCCTCGTTCAGAAACTGCCGCACCACCTGGCGGACGTACAGCGCGTGCGTCGACCGCTTGCCGTGCTCGCGTTTCTGTTCGACCCGGCCGACCACTCCGGCGTCGAAACCGAGACCGGCACAGAAAGTGAACCAGCGTTCGGGTACGGACTCGTCCTCGGTGCCCGGAGTGCCGGCGGCCAGGCCCAGACCGACCGTGCGTTCGGTCCGGTGCTCCAGGGCGTCCAGGATCGCGCCGGTCGCCTCCACCGCGTCGTTGGGCAGTCCCAGGGCGCGCGCGAAGACATTGGTGGAGCCGCCGGGAACCACGGCGAGCTTCGGCAGGCCCTCGGGATCCGGGCCCCGGTGCAGCAGCCCGTTCACGACCTCGTTCACCGTGCCGTCACCGCCGAGGGCGACCACCAGGTCGATGTCGTCGCTGTCGGCCGCCCGCCGCCCCAGGTCCCGCGCGTGACCCCGGTACTCCGTGGTCACCGCCTCCAGCTTCATCTCGCTGGCCAGGGCGTGGATGAGGACGTCACGGGTGCGTGCACTGGTGGTGGTGGCTGCCGGGTTGACCACGAGGAGTGCGCGCATGCCCGCCAGAGTACCTACCGGGTGGTTCGGTACCGAAGTCGCGGTTCGCTCAGCTCAGGACCGGTCACGTTCCGTGATCCTCCACCGTGCGCACTCCGCGTCTCCGTCCCTCGTACGTGACATGCGCCGCGCCCGCGCACCCCGGCTTCACTTCCGGGGCCCGGGGATGCCAACCTGAACGGCGTGAGCACTGAAGCGACCCCCTCCACCCCCTCGCCCGCTGCGACGGAGCGCCCGCGAAGGATCACCGCCCTCGCCGGGATCAACGCCCTCGAAGGCGCCGCGCTCGCCGTCAGCGGGCTCTACCTGCTGGTCATGGGGGTGCTCGGGCGCCCCGAGAGCCCGCAGCAGGCGGAGACGGTCGGCATCACGCTGATCGCGCTGGGTGCCATCCCGCTCATCGCCGCCCGCGGCCTGATGCTGCTGCGGAGCTGGAGCCGGGGGCCGGCGCTGATCACCCAGATCATGGCGCTGCCGGTGGCGTGGACGCTGCTGCGCTCCCAGGGCGCGCTGATCCCGGCCGGGATCGTCCTGGCGGCGGTCGCCGTGACCGGTCTGGTGCTCGTCCTGAACCCGGCGACCACCCAGATCCTGGGCCTGCGCAGGGGCGCCGGAGCGGATCCGGAAGCCTGAGCGGACCCGGAGGCCGGAGCGGACCTGGAGGCCGGAGCGGACCTGGAGGCCTGAGCCCCCCAGACCGGCGCGTGCCCTGCGGAGGGCCGGTCGGCCGTTCTACTCCTCGACGAGCAGGCGCTCTCGGAGCTGGGCCAGCGTGCGGGCCAGCAGCCGGGAGACGTGCATCTGCGAGATGCCGACCTCCTGGGCGATCTGCGACTGGGTCATGTTGCCGAAGAACCGCAGCAGCAGGATCCGCTTCTCGCGCGGCGGCAGGTCCTCCAGGAGCGGCTTGAGCGACTCCCGGTACTCCACGCCCTCCAGCGCCTCGTCCTCGGAGCCCAGCGTGTCCGCGACGGCGGGGGACTCGTCGTCCGTGTCCGGCACGTCCAGCGAGAGCGTGCTGTACGCGTTGGCGGACTCCAGGCCCTCCAGCACCTCCTCCTCGGAGATGCCGAGCCGCTCGGCCAGCTCGTGCACGGTCGGCGAGCGGCCGTGCTGCTGGGAGAGCTCGGCGGTGGCCGTGGTCAGTGAGAGCCGCAGCTCCTGGAGGCGGCGGGGCACCCGCACCGCCCAGCCCTTGTCCCGGAAGTGGCGCTTGATCTCGCCGACGACCGTGGGGGTCGCGTACGTCGAGAACTCCACGCCCCGGTCCGGGTCGAACCGGTCCACCGACTTGATCAGCCCGATCGTGGCGACCTGCGTCAGGTCGTCCAGCGGCTCCCCGCGGTTGCGGAAGCGCCGGGCCAGGTGCTCCACCAGCGGCAGATGCATCCGTACCAGCCGGTTGCGCAGCTCCGCCTTCTCCGCGGAGCCGTCGGGAAGCTCCCGCAACTCGATGAACAGGGCCCGGGCCCCGCTGCGGTCGTGTGGATCGTGGTGCCCGTGCTCGCTCATCTGGCCCGCCCGCTCCTGCGACTGCTCCACCGCGACGTTGAGCCCCTGGGGCCCGTCCGCTCCGTCCACCGGATGCGGCCGGGCCTGTTGCTCCGGGATGCCTGCTGGGCGCACCACCCCGGGTCGGATCGTCTCGTCCCGCACAGGATCGTCCCCGTTCCCGTCGCTCACGCCGGCCCGGGGCCCGCGCCGCGCTGTTTGTAGAGGCTGATGCTGACCGTACGGTCGTCGGCGACCGTCGACTCGACCTTGCCGGCCAGTGCGGAGAGCACCGTCCAGGCGAAGGTGTCACGCTCGGGTGCGCGGCCGTCCGTCGTGGGGGCCGACACCGTCACCTCGAGAGAGTCGTCGATGAGCCGGAACACGCAGCTGAGGACGGAGCCGGGCACGGCCTGCTGAAGCAGGATCGCGCAGGCCTCGTCGACCGCGATGCGAAGATCCTCGATCTCGTCGAGAGTGAAGTCCAAACGCGCTGCGAGACCGGCCGTGGCCGTTCGCAGCACCGACAGGTAGGCACCCGCAGCGGGCAGCCGGACCTCTACGAAGTCCTGATTCCCGGGCTCGCCTGCGATCTGGGACACCCTCACCTCCAAGGTGGCACAAACTCTTTCGAGGTTCCGGGAAGGGTGGCCCGGAGCCATGCGGTCGGTCGACGGTTCTCAGCTCGGCGACGCTATCGGATCCATGATGCAGTGTCGCCCGCACCCCATCCCCCGGCCATCACTCATAGTAAACCCATGAGTACACACAGTGGCTAGGGGTCTGCGGCGTCCAATTACGAAGAACCGGCGCCGGATTGACGTACCCAGACGTCAGACGATCGAACCGTCCTCGAAGCACCAGCGCCAGCTCTCGCCCGGCTCGAAGCTCCGCATCACCGGGTGACCGGTCTCCCGGAAGTGCCCGGTGGCGTGCCGCAGGGGTGAGGAATCGCAGCAGCCGACGTGCCCGCAGGTCAGGCAGAGCCGCAGCTGTACGGGATGGGTCCCGGCCGCCAGGCACTCGGGGCAGGTCTCCCCGAGCGGGACCGGCTCGGGGCGTGGCAGTTCCGCTACATGCGCACACTCGATCATGATGGGCAGGTTACGACGGATCCGAGGACGGTGAGATGGACGCGCTGCCGCTGGTGGCGCTGGTCGCGGCCAGTGCGGCGGTCGCCGGAGCGGCGCGCCGCACGCCCGTTCCCGCGCCGCTCGTCCTGGTGGCCGTGGGCCTGATCGCGGGCCTGGTGCCGGGCGTTCCGACGTACCACCTGGACGCGCACATCGTGCTCCCGCTGCTGCTTCCCCCGCTGCTCTACACGGCCGCCGTCGACAGCTCCTACCTCGATCTGCGGGCCAACATCCGGCCGGTCGCGCTGCTCTCCGTGGGCTACACCCTCTTCGCCACCCTCGCCGTGGGCTGGCTGGCGTACCTCGTGATCCCGGAGCTGCCGCTGACCGCCGCACTCGTCCTGGGGGCCGTGATCGCGCCGCCGGACGCCGTGACGGCCGCGGCGATCGCCCGCCGGGTCGGGCTGCCCGCCCGGGTGACGACCATCCTCCAGGGTGAGTCGCTGGTGAACGACGCCACCGCGATCACCGCCTTCCGGGTGGCGCTGGCCGCCGCGGTGGGGGAGGGGATGACGTGGGCCGCCGGGATCGCCGAGTTCCTGCTGGCCGCGGTCGGCGGGGTCGGGGTCGGTCTGCTGCTGATGGTGCCGCTGCACTGGTTGCGCACGCATCTGAAGGAGGCCCTTCTCCAGAACACGCTCTCCCTTCTGATCCCGTTCGTGGCGTACGCGGCGGCCGAGCGGGTGCACGCCTCCGGCGTCCTCGCGGTGGTCGTCGTCGCCCTCTATCTGGGACACCGTTCCTGGCAGGTCGACTTCGCCACCCGCCTCCAGGAGGCCGCCGTCTGGAAGATGGTCGCCTTCATCCTGGAGTCCACGGTCTTCGCTCTGATCGGGCTCCAGTTGCCCTTCGTCCTGAAGGGGCTCGAAGCGGGCGGCGCGACAGAGGCGCTCGGCTACGCGGCGATCATCTTCGTCGCGGTCGTCGTGGTCCGCTTCATCTGGGTCTACCCGGCCACCTACCTGCCCCGATGGCTGTCGAAGCGGGTACGGGAACGGGAGCCGGGCACCGACTGGACCGCGCCCCTGATCGTCGGCTGGGCCGGGATGCGCGGGGTCGTCTCGCTCGCCGTCGCCTTCTCCATCCCGCTGGCCACGCACGACGGTGAGCCGTTCCCGGCCCGCAACCTGGTGCTGTTCCTGACCTTCACCACCGTCATCGCCACGCTGGTGATCCAGGGGCTGACCCTGCCCGTCCTCGTCCGCGTACTGAAGCTGCCGGGGCGCGACCCGCAGACCGAGACGCTCATCGAGGCGCAGGCCCAGAGCGAGGCGTCGGTGGCCGCCGAGGCCCGCCTGGAGGAGCTGCTCGCCGACCCGCACAACAGCCTGCCGCCCCCGCTGGCCGACCGGCTGCGCAACGTGCTGGAGCGGCGCCGCAACTCCGTCTGGGAGCGGCTGGGGGCGGCCGACCCGGTCACGGGGGAGTCGGCGGACGACACCTACCGCCGGCTCTCCCGCCGGATGATCGAAGCCGAACGCGAGGTCTTCGTCCGGCTCCGGGACGAGCGGCGGATCGACGACGAGATGATGCGTACGCTGCTGCGCCGGCTGGACCTGGAGGAGGCGGCCGCCTACCGGGAGACGGACGAATCCTGAGGGCCCGGCGCATCGGGCGTGCCCGTGATCACCGCGCTCACCCGGCTGCCCGGCGCGAACGCGCCCTCCTCGGCCAGGGCCGTCAGCGCGAACAGCAGCTTGGCGACGTAGACCCGCTCCACCGGCAGCCCGTGCCGGTCCTCGAAGTCCGCGGCGAAGGCGTCCAGCTCCGGGGTCGTACGGGCGTAGCCGCCGAAGGTGAAGCGCTCGTCCAGGGACCAGTTCCCGGCCGGACCGCCGAACGCCTCCCGCTGGAGAGCGGTGACGGCCGCCCCGAGGAAGCCGCCGCGCAGCACCGGTACGCCGAGGGCACGCTGCCCGCCGTCCAGTCCGGCCGCCAGCCCGGCCAGGGTGCCGCCGGTCCCACAGGCCACGGCCGCCACATCGGTGTGCCCGCGCAACTCGTGTCCCAGCGCTGCGCAGCCCTGTGCGGCCAGGGCGTTGCTGCCGCCCTCCGGGATCACCTCCACGTCCCCGAAGAGGCTCAGCAGTCCCTCCAGGACCTCGGGTGAGGCCTTCGCGCGGTAGGTCGTACGGTCCACGAAGTGCAGCCGCATGCCGTCGGCGGCGCACCGGGCGAGCGAGGGGTTGAGCGGTCGGTGCGCCAGTTCGTCGCCGCGTACGACTCCGACGGTGGCAAAGCCCAGCAGCCGGCCGGCCGCGGCGGTGGCCCGGAGGTGGTTGGAGTAGGCGCCGCCGAACGTCAGCACGGTCCGCCCGGCGGCCGCCTCCAGGTTGAGGACGAGCTTGCGCCATTTGTTGCCCGGCAGGTCGGGGTGGATCAGGTCGTCCCGCTTGAGGAGCAGCGTGATCCCGTGCCGGGCGAAGCGGTCGTCCCGGACCTCCTGGAGCGGGGACGGCACCCGGGGGCGCAGGAGGGTCTCGGGGCGGTTCACGTGCCCTATTGTGGCCCGCCCCGGTCCGGCCTCTCTCAGGTGCTCGCCAGCCAGAGGTCCGGGCCGAACACCTCGTAGTGGATGTCGGCCGGGCGCACCCCCGCCTCCAGCAGCCGGGTGCGGACCGTGCGCATGAAGGGGAGCGGGCCGCACAGATAGGCGTGGGTGCCGGGCAGCACGGTGATGCCGTTCAGGTCGACGAGGCCGGTGCGGTGGGCGGGGTGGCCGGCCTCCGGGGACTCGTACCAGAAGTGCGGCTCGGCCTCCGGGAGCTTCTCCGTCAGCCGGACGTGGTGGGCGCGCAGGGCGTGGTCGGCGGGGGAGCGGTCGCCGTGCACCACGGTGACGGGGCGGTCGTGGCCGTGCTCGGCCAGGTACTCCAGCATCGACAGCACGGGCGTGCAGCCGATCCCCGCCGAGGCCAGCAGCAGGGGTGCGTCCAGGTGGTCCAGGACCAGGTCCCCGTAGGGGACGGAGACGCGCAGCCGGTCGCCCGCGCGGGTGTGCTCGTGGAGGTGGCGGGAGACCTCGCCGTCGGGGGCCGCCTCCCCGCGCACCCGCTTCACGGTGAGGGAGCGCAGCCGGGAGCCGGGGGAGGAGGAGAGGCTGTACTGGCGTATCTGCCGGGCCCCGTCCGCCAGTTCGACCTGGACGGAGACGTACTGGCCGGGCCGGAAGGCGGGCGCCTCACCGCCGTCCGCCGGGCGGAGGTGGAACGAGGCCACGTCCTCGGTCTCCTCGATCCGGGCGGCGACCTCCCACTCCCGCCACACGTCGCCCGCGACCACGCCCTGCTGGGCGTAGAGCCGCGCCTCCATGGCGATGAGGGCGTTCGCCATCAGCCAGTAGACCTCGTCCCAGGCCGCGGCGACCTCAGGGGTGACCGCGTCTCCCAGGACGTCGGCGATCGCGGCGAAGAGGTGGGTGTGCACCACCTCGTACTGCTCGGGGGCCACCCCCAGCGAGGCGTGCTTGTGGGCGATCCGGTTCAGCATCACGTCGGGCCGGGTGCCGGGGTGCTCGACCAGCGCGGTGGCGAACGCGGCGATGGATCCGGCGAGGGCTTTGCGCTGGTCGCCGGAGGCCTGGTTGCCCCGGTTGAACAGGTCGCGCAGCAGCTCGGGGTGGGCGGCGAAAAGCTTCTTGTAGAAGAGGCCGGCGATGTCGTCGATGGCAGCGCCGACGGCGGGGAGGGTGGCACGGACGGTGGCGGTGGACCGGTCGGAGAGCATGAAGGAGAAGCTCCTCTGTTAATTGGTATTCTGGATGCCTATTTTTGGGCGGAAGGGAACCCACCCGTGGCTCGGGCGGGTGTGCCGGGAAGGCCGGAGCCCGCATCAGTCCTGCGGCGGGCCGCTGCCGATGCCCAGCAGCAGGGGGCCGGTGGGGGAGGCGACGAGATCGGTGACGGTGATCGGATCGAGCGAGGCGTAGAAGGCCTCCTGGGCCTTACGCAGGGCCCCGCGCAGCCGGCAGTCGGAGCGCAGGGGGCAGGGGGTGTCGCCCTCGCACTCCACGACGTCGTCCGTCCCCTCCAGCTCCCGCACGAGAGCGCCGATCGAGGCGGAGTGCCCGGCCGTGGTGAGGGTGAGGCCACCGCCCCGGCCGCGGCGGGCGTCGAGCAGGCCCAGGTGCTGGAGGCGGGCGACGACCTTGGCCGTGTGCGTGTACGGCACCCGCATGGTGTCCGCCACATGGCGAGTGGTGGGCGGGTCCGCGCCCTCCGCGACCGCCAGCCGCATGAGCACGCGGAGCGCCACATCGGTGAATCTGGTCAGCCGCATGACTCCACCGTAGATAAATGGCATATGAGATGCAACTTTTACGCTCCGCAGGGCGACGAGGAGCAATGTGCCCCGACCGAAGGCCGATTAGTCACACTCTTTTGTGTAATGGCGGGCGGCGTCCTCCGCTGAAAGGCTTCTCCAGCAGGTCAGCCCATGATGGAAAGGACGTCAGATGTCCGTTGGTGAAGAGGTTCGCGACACGCAGGCGCCGCCGCAGCAGAGTCTGGGGACGGCGGCTGCGCGGAACCTCGCGACGACCACCAAATCCGCGCCGCAGATGCAGGAGATCACCTCACGGTGGCTGCTGAGGATGCTGCCGTGGGTGCAGGTACAGGGCGGTACGTACCGGGTGAACCGTCGGCTCAGCTATTCGGTCGGTGACGGCCGGGTGACCTTCGTCCAGACCGGGGACCGGGTGACCGTGATCCCCGCCGAGCTGGGGGAGCTGCCCGCTCTGCGTAATTTCGGGGACGAGGAGGTCCTCGCCGAGCTCGCCCGCAGGTGCGAGCAGCGGGACGTGGCCGCGGGGGAGGTGCTCGCCGCCTCGGGGGACGCGGCGGACCGGGTCTTCCTGCTGGCGCACGGCAAGGTCGAGAAGATCGGCTCCGGTCTCTACGGGGACGAGACGGAGCTCGAAGTCCTCGCCGACGGCGCGTACTTCGGTGACCAGAGCCTGGTCGACGGCGACGCCGTCTGGGAGTACACCGCCCGGGCCGTCACCGCGTGCACGCTGCTGACGCTCAGCCGCGCGGACGTGTTCAACCTCGCGGAGCGCGCGGAGCCGCTCCGCGCCCATCTCGCCGGTCTGCTCTCCATCCCGCATCAGCGGACCAACAAGTACGGCGAGGCGGCCATCGACCTCTCCGCCGGCCATGTCGGCGAGGCCGTCGTCCCGCACACCTTCGTCGACTACGACGCCGCGCCCCGCGAGTACGAGCTGAGCGTCGCGCAGACCGTGCTCAAGGTGCACAGCCGGGTCGCCGACCTCTACAACCAGCCGATGAACCAGACCGAGCAGCAGTTGCGGCTCACGGTCGAGGCGCTGCGGGAGCGCCAGGAGCACGAGCTGATCAACAACCGGGAGTTCGGCCTCCTCAACAACTGCGACTACGGCCAGCGGATCCAGCCGCACGACGGGGTGCCCAGCCCCGACGACATGGACGAGCTGCTCTCGCGGCGGCGCGGATCGAAGCTCTTCCTCGCCCACCCGCGCGCCATCGCCGCCTTCGGCCGCGAGTGCAACCGGCGCGGACTCGTCCCCGAGAGCGTGGACATCGGCGGTCACCACGTGCCGGCCTGGCGCGGGGTGCCGATCTTCCCGTCCAACAAGATCCCGGTCACCGACGCCCGCACCACCTCCATCATCTGCATGAGGACCGGTGAGGCCGAGCAGGGCGTCATCGGCCTCCAGCAGACCGGCATCCCGGACGAGATCGAGCCGAGCCTCTCGGTCCGCTTCATGGGCATCGACGAGCAGGCGATCATCTCCTACCTGGTGACTGCCTACTACTCCGCCGCCATCCTGGTACCGGACGCCCTCGGCGTGCTGGAGAACGTGGAGGTGAGCCGCTGGCGCTGACCCCGTGTCACCCCCGGCGGCCCGGTCGGCCGACACCGGCCGGGCCGCCGGGGCCCCGCCCCATCGCACCGCCCCAGGGAGTGACCGTGACCATGACCAGTACGGACGCAGCGACGGAAGGGCACGAGGCCGCGGCGCTGCTGGAGCGCACCCGCCGACTCGTCGACCCCCATCTGCGATCGGCCGTGGAATCGCTGCCCGGTGGCATACGCCGGATCGCCATGTACCACTTCGGCTGGGAGAACGCCGACGGAACGCCCGCCGCCGGACAGGCGGGCAAGGCCATCCGCCCCGCGCTCGTGCTGGCCGCCGCCCAGGCGCTGGGCGGCGATCCGGAACGCGCCGTGCGCGCCGCCGTCGCCGTCGAGCTGGCGCACAACTTCACCCTCCTCCACGACGACGTCATCGACGAGGACACCACCCGCAGACACCGGCCCACCGCCTGGGCGGTCTTCGGCGTCCCGGACGCGATCATCACCGGCGACGCCATGCTGGCCCTCGCCCAGCGCCTGCTGGCCGAGGACACCCACCCGGCTGCCCAGCAGGCGTCCGCCCGCCTCTCCACCTGCGTCATCGAGCTCTGCGCGGGGCAGCAGGCCGACTGCGCCTTCGAGGAGCGCGGCCCGGACGAGGTCACGCTGGACGAATGCCTGACCATGGCGACCGCCAAGACCGGCGCCCTGCTCGGCTGCGCCTGCGCGCTCGGCGCCCTCTACGCCGGGGCGGAGGACCGGGCGGTCCGCGCCATGGACGGCTTCGGAAGGGAGGCCGGGCTGTCCTTCCAGCTCATCGACGACCTGATCGGCATCTGGGGCGACCCGGCCCGCACCGGCAAGCCCGTCGGCGCCGACCTAGCCGCCCGCAAGAAGTCGCTGCCCGTGGTGGCGGCCCTGACCTCCGGCACCCCGGCCGCCGCCGAGCTCGCCGCGCTCTACCGGGGACCCATGACCACCTCCACGGAGGTGGACCGCGCCGCCGACGCGGTGGACCGGGCCGGCGGCCGCGACTGGGCGCAGGTCTGCGCGGCCGACCGGATGGCCCGGGCGGTGCACCACCTCTCCCGGGCGGTCCCCGACCCCGACGGAGCCGGTGACCTGCTGGCCTTGGCCGAATTCGTCACCCGCCGCGCCAGCTGACCGGCCTGATTCGGCCGGTCATCCGCCGCACCGGCTGACCGGCCGGATCCCGGCAGTCATCCGCCCCACCAGCTGACCGGCCGGATCCGGTCGGTCCAGGACCCATCAACTCTAGTATTCCGGAGGTCGGTTGAGAGAAAGTGCGTCGGGAGCAGCGGGCGAAGGGGTGGAAGCCGGTCATGGGTATACGGATTCAGCAGGCGGGCCAGGACGACAGGGGGCTGGTCGTCTCGGTCCTGGAGGAGGCCTTCCACCACGACCCGGTCAGCAGTTGGGTCTTCCCCGACGAGGTGCATCGGCTGGCGGTGCACGGCAGGTTCCTCGGCGTCTTCGCCGACATCACCCTCGCCGAAGGCCGTATCGACATCGCGGACGACGGCGCCGCGGTGGCCCTGTGGCTGCCGGTGCCCGCCGGTGCGCCCGAGGAGGAGGACCCCACGCCGGCCCTGATGCGGCAGACCGCCGACCCCGACAACGAGCGGTGCGAACTGGTCGGGAGGCTGACCGGGAAGGTGCACCCGCACGACCGCGCCCACGCCTACCTGCTCATGATCGGAGTCACCCCGCAGCGCCAAGGCGAGGGCGTCGGGGCCGAGCTCATCCGAGCCGAGCTGGACCGCTGCGACCGCGACGGCGTACCCGCCTATCTGGAGGCGAGCAGCGCCCGCAGCCGTACGCTCTACGAGCGGCTCGGCTTCCGTTTCCTGGGCCGGGCCGTCGAGCTGCCGGACGGCCCGTCGATGTGGCCCATGTGGCGTGAACCGCATACGGGTTGACGCCTCGTCCGGCCTCTCCGCGTAGCGGGAGGGCGGCACCGGAGCCGGGCCGGGCAGGGGCTACAGTCCCTGCTCATGACAGATGAGTCGTGGGCCGGCTGGTACCGGGACCGGGGCGGTTCCGATGCCGTCGTTCTCACCACGGACGGACAGCAGCTCCGGATCCGGATCAGAGGCGTCGACTTCGAGGGCGAGAGCTTCGACGACCTGGCGCCGGTGTCGGGCACACCTCTGGAGAACGGGATGTTCGCCCTGGCGGACGGCGCCCTCGCCGACTGCGTACTGGAGTGGGACCTCCCGCTGCCCGTCCTCGTCGACGGCGCTCTGCGCCAGGCCACCCTCGCCTGCCTGCTCTCCCTGCGCCGGGTCGACCCGGACCTCTACCTCACCCTCCATCTGGACGGCGCGGCCTACGAATCCGCCCGGGCCGAGAGCGACTTCGCCGGCGCGCTGACGGCGATCCAGCGCATCCTCCCGGACGGCGTCCAGCTCCAGACCTGTATCGCCTGCGCCTTCTCCGACTACTTCCCGGCCCCCGGCCGAGGCCTCTCCGGCGGCCTCTCCGGCGGTCTCGCCTGCTTCCGCGGTGCCAAGGAGGCCTACCGGGACGCGGAGGGCGAGGCCGCGGTGCTGGGCCTGTGGGACCGGCGGACCGGCTTCGTCCAGGAGATCTGGAGCTGCGAGGAGTTCGAGGTGCGCCCGTCCCGGGGCGCCGGAACCGGCCACCGGGGAGCCTTCCCCCTGGAGCCGCCGGTACCTCTGGAGCCCCTGGAATCCCTCGAACCTCTAGAACCTTTGGGGCCCCTCGAACCCGCCTGACGGTCACGCCGTTCCTGACGGACGCCTCCTCTGCCCCGTACCGCAACTCCGGTACGGGGCAGAGCTGTTCCCGGAAGTCGGTGGCCGCTACCGCATTGCCCTTCCGCATTGCCCTTCCTCTAATTGTTCTACTAACATGCAAACAACGGAGGTTTTCATGACACGCAAGAACCTTGGCCGCGCCACGCTCGCGGCCCTGCCCTTTGCCCTCTCCTTCCTCGTCGGCCTGATCCTCTTCCTCGTCCTCAAGGACCGTCTCCCCACCCGGCTGGCCGGCCACTTCGACGTCTCCGGCGACGTGAACGGCTATGTCGACCGCACCACCTACGTCCTGGTCGCCGCCCCGGTGCTGCCCGTGCTCGGCGCCCTGTGGGTGCTCATGGCGGCCGGCGGAAAGTTCTACGGGCGGGCCCACCGCCTGCTCATCGGCGGCGGCTGGGCCGTGGCCGCCTTCCTCCAGTACGTGCTGGGCGCCGCCCTGATCGTCAACCTGGACGCCACCGACGGAGCCGCGGCCGGCCGCTTCCCGCTGTGGCACCTCGCCGCGGCCACCGGCACCGCCGTCCTCGCCGGCGGGATCGGGCTGTTGCTGGCCCGGCTGGTCCCCGCGCCGGAGGACCCCCGCGCCGGGAGGAGCCCCGCCGAGCGCGAGCGGATCGCGCTCGCCGACGGCGAGGTGGCCGGCTGGGCGCGCACCACCGGCTCCTGGTGGCTGCCGCTGAGCGCCCTGGTGCTCGTGGGCCTCGGGGCGGGGGTCGGCTACGGGATCACCTGGTTCATCGGCGCACCGCTGTTGCTCCTCGGCCTGGCGGCGCTCACCTTCAGCCGCGCCCACGTCACCGTGGATCGGCGCGGCCTCACCGTCTCCGGCCTGCTGCCCTGGCCCCGGGTCCAGGTCCCGCTGGAGCGCATCGAGGCGGCGGACAGCCGGCGGGTCGACGCGGTCGCGGAGTTCGGCGGCTGGGGCTACCGCATCCGCCCGGGCCGCACCGGCTTCATCGTCCGCTCGGGCGAGGCCATCGTGGCCCGGCAGCGGAGCGGCCGTGAGTTCGCGGTCACCGTCGAGGACTCCGGTACCGGCGCCGCCCTGCTCAACACCCTCGTCGACCGGAACCGGGCAGGGCGCTGACCATGCTCTTCCGGGTCGATCCCACCTCCACCGTGCCGCTCGGCGACCAGATCGCGGCCTCGGTGCGCCGCGCGGTCGCCGACGGCGCGGTGACCCCGGGCGAGCGGCTCCCCGCCGCCCGGGTGCTCGCCGACTCCCTCGGGGTGAACGTCCACACGGTGCTGCGCGGCTACCAGCGGCTGCGCGAGGAGGGGCTGATCGAGCTGCGCCGCGGCCGCGGAGCGGTGGTCACCGAAGGCGCCTCACCGCGCCGGGCCCAACTCCAGGAGCGGATCCGCGAAGTGGTCGCGGACGCACGGGAGCTGGGCCTGACGGAGGAGGAACTGCTGACGCTGGTCCGCGCCGAGCTGGGCACCTGAGGCCGCCGCCACCGGCGTACGACAGCAGCTCACCGATCACAGCGAGCCCACCACGGAGAGGCCCCCGACAGAGAGGGCCCCGACACAGAGGGCCCCCGACACAGAGGGCCCACGGCTGAGGGCCGTTCCGCGTCCGGAACGGCCCTCTTTGCGTTGTGCTGCGGGTCAGGAGGCGGTGCCCGCCAGAGCGGCGGCGAAGCCGTTCTGCCAGAGGTAGTTCACGCGCGCCCGCTCGTTGGCGTCGGGCTGGGCGTTGGTGCAGGACGGGCCGGGGCCGCCGCCGGACATCAGCTGGCTGCACGGACCCGAGTAGGTGTCCGGCAGGCCGAGCACGTGCCCGGTCTCGTGCGTGGTGACCCGGGTCGAGTTGTACTGCTGGTTCTGCCGGTAGTCCAGGAAGATGAAGCCCCGGCCGTGCCCGTTGGTCGAGGCGTACGAACCGCGCGGGTCGTTGCCCTCGCGGTAGGTGAAGTCGGCGTTGGAGCCTTCCTGGAGCCGGACGTTGGAGACCGAGCTGTTCCAGATCCGCGTGCTGTTGGCTATCTGGGTGCGGAAGCTCGGAGCGGAGGCGGCGCTGTACGTCACCGTGACGGCAAGGGCGCGCGGGTTGGCGGCGCGCTTCTCGGCGACGGACTTCATGACCGCGTCGAAGAAGGCCCGGTTGGCGGCGGCGTTCTCGCCCGACCCGTTGTACGCGGCGATGGTGGCGGGGGTGGAGACGGCAGGGGCAGGAGCGGCGGAGACCGCGGGGGCCGTGCCGAGCGTGGCGACGAGGCCGAGACCGGCGATGGCGGAGGCGATGGCGGTCCTGAGGTGTCTCATGGGGGATTTCTCCTACGGTCCGGTGAACCCGCGCCGTGGGGGTTGTCCGCTGAACGGACGGGGCGCGGGGCGGTACGGGGAGAGTGTGGGGGAGCGGACGGCCGCCGGGGATGATGCCAACCGGGGATAGCGCGGACCTATCCCCCGTGCCCGCCCACCGCCCGGCCGGGCCGCGCCACCCTGTCATCGCTTCCTGAAGCTCCGCCCAACACCCGCTGAATTAACTCCCTTTGATGGGGTTGAGGCCGCTGGTGTCAGGGGCATGACCGGTCGTAGTCTCCGCTCCATGGAGCTTGAGGTGAGGCACCTCAGGGCGCTGTGCGCCATCGCCGACGCGGGCAGTCTGCACCAGGCCGCCCGTCGTCTCGGCGTGAGCCAGCCCTCTCTGACCACCCAGCTGCGGCGGATCGAGAACTCGCTCGGCGCCGAGCTGTTCCGCCGCGACCGCACCGGCTGCCGCCCGACCCCCCTCGGCCGGGCCGTCCTGAGCCGGGCCCGGCCGCTCGTCGAGGGGATGAGCGCCCTGGTCACCCACGCCCTCGCGGAGGCCGACGCGTCCCGGGGGCCCCGGCTGCGCGTCGGTTCCACCGCGAGCCGGGTCGTGGGGAGCTGGCTCCGCCGGCTGCGGGGTGCTCTGCCCGGTACGGAGATCTCCCTGCGGGTCGACGTCTCGGCCCACGCCCTCCTGCGCTCGGTCGAGGCGGGCCGGCTGGACGTCGCCTTCGTGCACGAGGTGGAGGGCTCCCCGCTGACCCTCCCCGACGGCCTGGTCCACCGCGTACTCCTGGACCGCGAACCGCAGTTCATCTCCCTCTCCCGGGACCACCCCGCCGCCCGCCGCCGGGTCGTGGAGCTCGGGGACCTGGCCGGCGACCGGTGGATGGTCGATCCGACGGTGGACGGTGAGTGGGACGGGGTGCGCCGGGTGCTGGGCGCGGCCGGGATCGACCCGCCCGTCCTGCACGGGGACTACCTCACCGCCGCCTCCCTCGTCGTGCTCGGTGAGGCCGTCGCGCCCTGCCAGCCCACCTCGGGGCCGCGCCACGACATGGCGATCCGCCCGCTGCGCGGCGACCCCCTCGCGGTGCGGCTGCTCCTGGTCTCCCGGCCGGAGACGGACATCTCGGTGGTGTACGGGGAGCTGGAGGCGGCCTATGTGGAGGCGGCCCGGCGCTCCAGCGGCTACTACGCCTGGCTGCTGCGCCACCGCAGCCCCCTCGCGCGTACGCCCTGAGCCCGCCGGGAGTTCCCCGCTCTGCTGACGGCGTGCGGATGTTCCCGGGGGCGGCCGCAGCGGGCAGGCTCGGTCCATGAAGCTGCTGATGCTGGGCGGTACGGAGTTCGTCGGACGGGCCGTCACCGAGGCCGCGCTGGAGCGGGACTGGGAGGTCACCGTCTTCCACCGGGGCCACCACGCGCCGCCGCCGGCCGTGCGCGCGCTGACGGGCGACCGTACGGGAGGGGAGCGGGGCCTCGCCGCGCTCGCGGACCACGCGGGCGACTGGGACCTCGTGGTCGACACCTGGAGCGGGGCGCCCACCGCCGTACGGGACGCCGCCCGGCTGCTGGCGGACCGCGCGGGCCACTTCACGTACGTCTCCAGCCGTTCCGTGTACGCCTACCCGGCACCGGCCGGTCTGGACGAGGGCGGGCCGCTGGTGGGCGGCGCCTCTCCCGACGAGCAGGGGGACGTGCCGTACGACCGGGCCAAGCGCGGCGGCGAGCTGGCGGCCCTCGACGCGTTCGGGGACCGGGCCCTGCTGGCAAGGGCGGGGCTGATCCTCGGCCCCGGGGAGAACATCGGGCGGCTGCCCTGGTGGCTCACGCGGATCGCCCGCGGCGGCCCGGTGATCGCCCCCGGCCCGCGTACCGCTCAGCTCCAGTACGTCGACGCGCGCGACCTGGCGCGCTGGATCCTGGACGCCGCGGCGGCCGGGCTGCACGGCCCGTACAACACCGTCAGCCGCCCCGGCCACACCACCATGGGCGAACTGCTCGACGCCTGCGTCCGGGTCACCGGGTCCGGTGCCGAACTGCGCTGGACGGACCCGGGCACGCTGCTGGCCGCCGGGGTCGAGCCCTGGAGCGGGCTGCCGGTCTGGCTGCCGGAGGGTGAGCTGTACGACGCGCTGCACCAGGGCGGCCATGCCAGGGCCGAGGCCGCCGGACTGCGCTGCCGGCCGGTCGGCGAGACCGTCGCGGACACCTGGACCTGGCTGCGCGAGCGGGGCGGCACCGCGCCCCAGCGGCCGGACCGGCCGGCGGTCGGGCTCGATCCCCGGCTGGAGGAGAAGCTACTGGCTCTCTGAACCCTCCTCCGGGCCGACGCCCTCCTCCGGGCCGACGCCCTCCTCCGGGCCGACGCCCGTCTCCGGGCCGACGCCCGCCTATAGGTCGACGCATGGGGGCAAATGCGGCGTGTCATAACAAATGACTAGCATTTAAGATGCATATTGCGCGGCATGGAACAACAGGCGCGCAGGCGCGGCAACGCAATCCGGGCAGCAGTGACAGTGGCCACGGCCGCGGCGATGGTGGGCATGCTGGCCCCGGCCGCCGCCGCCGATCCGTTGCCGGGGGGACTGGGCCCCTGCCTCGGCAGCGCGTGCCCGGACACGTGGAACGAACCCAACAACGGGCCGGTCGTCGGCTTCGACGAGAACATCAACATCTACGTCGGCGGGGACTTCCTGGTCCGGGAGGCCGCCTCCGAGGCCGAGGGGAAGGTCGTCACCCTCGGCCGGTTCGACATGGACAAGCGGGACGGGGCCTCGCAGATCTACAACGTCGGGGTCGCGGGGGTCGGTTCGCGGGTCCCGCCGCCGGACGGATCCGACTACCTGACGGTGGGCGGGGACATCCTCATCGCCCCCGGCAAGCGCCTCCTCGCGGAGGAGGGTGAACACTCGGGCCGGGTCGCCTACGCGGGGAGCCTCACCGGCACGGTGAACCCGCTGACGGCCCCGCGCCCCGATCCGGCGGCCACCGCCCCGTTCACCGGACTGCGCCCGCAGCTCACCGAGGCCAGCCGGTGCTACGCGTACGAGGGTGACGAGCACCGCGCGACGACCGGCAGTTGGACGCGGGCCGGCGACACGTTCACCTTCACCGGGGACAACGCCTCGCCGATCCAGGTCTTCGACGTGGACGCGGACCTGGTCTCCTCGACGGGCGGCAACGCCGGGTTCACCTTCAACGGCATCCCCGCCGGTGCGACCGTCCTCGTCAACGTCTACGGGGACGCCCGCACGGTCGCCACGTTCATGGGCACCCTCCCCAACCCGGGGCTCCGCGAGCGCCTGCTGTGGAACTTCCCGGACGCGACGGACCTGACGCTGACCGGGCCGGCCCAGTTCCAGGGGAGCGTGCTGATCGGGCAGCCGGCCAGCGCGACCACGCTCTCCATGAGTGGAACCAACGGCCGTTTCTACACCGCCGGTTCGCTCACCCACACCTCGTCGGGCGCTTCGGGCGGCCAGGAGATCCACTCGTACCCGTTCGACGGCGACCTCCCGACCTGCGGCCCGGACCCGACCCCGACCCCGACGCCGACCCCCACCCCAACACCGACCCCCACCCCGACGCCGACGGATCCGACCCCGACGCCCACGCCTACGGATCCGACCCCGACGCCGACGGATCCGACGCCGACCCCGACAGACCCCACCCCGACGCCGACGGATCCGACGCCCACGCCGACAGACCCGACGCCGACCCCGACGGATCCCACCCCGACCCCCACGGACCCGACGCCGACGCCCACCGACCCCACTCCCACCCACCCCACGCCGGATCCCACCGACCCCACGCCGACGTGGAAGCCGACCCCCTCCCCGTCCCACCCGGGTGAACTGCCCGACACCGGATCGCGGGGCGGCGAGTGGATCATCGGCTCCATCGCGGCGGCGCTGGTGGCCGCCGGCGGTACGGTCCTCGTCGCCACCCGCAGGGCGCGTCGTCGTACCTACTAGCAGCGCCCGCTAGCGTGGTGCGATGACCGAAGCGCTGCTGCACCTCGCCGAAGCACCTCTCTGGGAGGCGGCCCGCGGGACCGGGACGTACGAGATGTCCACCCGCGGCCGCACTCTCCAGGAGGAGGGCTTCATCCACCTCTCCCTGCCCCACCAACTCCCGGGCGTGGCAAGGATGCTGTACGGGGACGGGGGCGGGGGCGGGGGCAAGGGCGGAAGCGAGGGCGGAAGCGGGGCCGGCGGCCATGACCTGGTGGTCCTGGTCGTCGACCCCGCCCGCCTCACCGCCCCCGTCCGGTACGAGGCGATGAAGCCCGGCGGCGAGGAGTTCCCGCACCTGTACGGACCGCTCCCGGTGGAGGCGGTCGTGGAGGTGCGGCGCTACGAGGACTGGCACCAGGCACGACGAGAGGAAGACGAACCCCAGTGAACGGCCCCCTCACCGCGGTGACCGGAGCGAGCGGAGCCGTCGGCGGCCGGGTCGCCGAGCGGCTCGCCCGTACCGGAGTCCCCGTACGCCTCCTCGGCCGCGACCCGGCCCGCCTGCCCGACCTGCCCGGCGCCGACCGCGCGCCCGCCGCCCCCTACGGCGACGGGGAGGCCATGCGCCGGGCCCTGGACG
Source organism: Streptomyces cyaneofuscatus (assembly GCF_042718795.1). Taxonomy (GTDB): domain Bacteria; phylum Actinomycetota; class Actinomycetes; order Streptomycetales; family Streptomycetaceae; genus Streptomyces; species Streptomyces cyaneofuscatus_A. The sequence continues at coordinate 18,104 of NZ_JBHXOX010000030.1, read as the reverse complement.
GGGCGCACACCCTGTTCCTGGTCTCCGCCCACGAGAGCCCCTATCGGGTGCGCGAGCACATCACCGCCGTGGACGCGGCCGTGGCGGTGGGCGTGGAGCGGATCGTGTACGTGTCCTTCCAGGGCGCCGCGCCCGACGCCACGTTCACCTTCGCCCGCGACCACTGGCACACCGAGGCCCACATCCGCACGGCCGACGTGCGCCACACGTTTCTGCGGGACAACTGGTACCTGGCGGGGCTGCCCGCGATGACCGGCGCCGACGGGGTGCTGCGCGGTCCGGGCGGGGACGGCCGGGTCGCGGCCGTCGCCCATGAGGACATCGCGGACGCGGCGGCCGCCGTACTGCTGGACGAGGGAACCGACCACGACGACCGGGGCTACGACCTCACCGGCCCCGAGGCGTTCACCCTCGCCGAGGCCGCCGAGGAGCTGAGCCGGGTCACCGGACACCCGGTCCGCTACGTCCCCGAGACCGTCGAGGAGGCCTACGCGTCCCGGGCCGGATACGGGGCCGAGGAGTGGGAGGTGGCCGGCTGGGTCACCTCGTACGAGGCGATCGCGGCCGGCGAACTGGCCGCCGTCTCCGACGCCGTGCCCACCCTCACCGGCCACCCGGCCAAGAGCTTCGCCGCGTTCCTCGCGGAGAATCCGGAGAGCTACCGCCACCTGCTGCCCGGCGGCCGAGGAGTCTGAGAGGTCTGAGGGGTCTGAGGGGGCAGTCCCCGGCTCACCGCCACGGACTGTCCTCGCTCTCCGCCAGCAGACGGTGGGCGATGACGTTCTGTTCGTAGAACGGGCCGTACGACTCCCCGTCGAACCGCAGCACCCGCCCGAGCGCGTACGACGCCGAGAACTCCTCCCACGACCGGTAGGCCGACTTGCTCAGCGCCCCGGCGTAGACGATCGCCTGCTCGGCCTCGGCCGGGGCGCAGTAGCGGGCCGACAGCCCCCACCGCGCCAGGTTCACCGCCCGCCCGTAGTCGTACGCGACCGCGGTGCGCACCCGCCCGTCCGGCTCCAACAGGCCGTCCGCGCGGAACCGGGCCTCGTACCGCATGATCCGGCGTACGAGGTCCTCGATGCCCTTCACCGTCCCGGCGTCGGCCCCGAGGTCCTGGGCGTGGCCGGCGGCCGTCTCCCGCCACAGGTCGGCCGATGGCAGCTCGCCGAGGCCGGCCGCCAGCTGTTCGCGGGCGCGCAGCACGAAGTCCGGCTCCGGCGGGCTGTTGCGGGCGTCGAGGAGGATGTCCAGTTGCCTGCGCCACCCGGGGTGGTCGGTGATGCCCCAGGAGTCGCGGAGCTGCGCGCGCTCCCTCTCGTACTCGCGACAGACCGTGCCGACCTCGTTCCACGGCACCGCGGCCGCGATCGCCAGGTGCGCCCCGCAGGCCAGCCCGTACGCCAGGGCCCGTGCAGCGCGCCGTGGCGCAGCGCGAGCAGCCGGTCCTCCTGGAGGCGGTCGTTCTCCGCGTACGCCCGCTGCCACAGCGCCCGCTCCGTCGGGGTCGCCGGCAGCAGCAACTGGCCGGGCGTCCCCACGTTCACCCCCAGGAACATCCCCGCCTCCGGCCAGCCGAACTCGGCGACCCAGCGCAGCGAGACCCCGTGGAAGACCCAGTCCGCGTGCCAGGCGGGCAGCATGCCCCGGGTGAGCACGGGCCGGCAGACGAAGCCCGACGGGTCGTGGTGCGCGCGCCAGGTGACGTTGTCCGGCCTCGCGTCCACCTCGGCGCGCGGAGCCGGGATGTACAGCTCGGCCCCGGCCAGCGCGGCCAGTTGGGCCCGGGCGTCACCGCGCAGCGTCGCCTCGTGGAGGAACTGCTCGGTCTCGCCGGGCGGGATCCAGGGAGCCGGCGGCGCGGTCGGGTGAGTTGTCGGGTTCGGGTGGCTCGCGTGGTTCGGGTGGGGGATCGGGTTCATGACCAGGGGATGTTCCGGTCGGGGCTGGTGGGGTCTTGCGTGAGGAGGCGGTGCTCGGCGAGCGACTGCCGGTACGTGTGCTCCGCGGCCTCCGGGCCGTCGTCCTCGGCCCGGTGAACGATGTGGGCCATGAGGTAGCCGAGGGAGAAGTCCGCCCATGAGGTGTAGGCCTCCCGGGCGAGTTCGCCGAGCCGCAGGACGTCCTGCTCGGCCTCGTGCGGATCGCCGTACCGGGCGCCGAGCGCGAGCCGTACGACGTTGACCGCCCGGCCGAGGTCGAAGGCGGCCAGGGTGTCGACGCGGCCGTCCGGGGCGAGCGCGCCGTCGGCCCGGAGCCTGTTCTCGTGGTCAACCACGCGCCCGGCCGGGTGGTCAGAGGCCGCCCGGGCGCACCAGCCCCGACTCGTACGCGAAGACCGCCGCCTGGGTCCGGTCGCGGATGCCCAACTTGACCAGGATGCGGCCCACATGGGTCTTCACCGTCTGCTCCGCGAGGATCAGCCGCCCGGCGATCTCCGCGTTCGACAGGCCCGCCGCGATCAGGGACAGCACCTCCGTCTCCCGCTCCGTCAGATCCCCGATCCGCTCCTTCAGCGGGGCGCGCGGGGTCCCGGCCGTCCGGGAGAACTCCGTGATCAGCCGCTTGGTGATGTTGGGCGAGAGCAGCGCGTCGCCCGCCGCCACCACCCGTACGGCATTGGCGAGTTCGTCGGCCGAGGCGTCCTTCAGCAGGAAGCCGGAGGCGCCCGCGCGCAGCGCCTCGTACACGTACTCGTCGAGGTCGAAGGTGGTCAGGATCAGCACCTTCACCGTCGAGTCCTCGCACGCGGTGATCCGGCGGGTCGCCTCGATACCGCCGAGCTCGGGCATCCGGATGTCCATCAGCACGACGTCCGGGGCGAGTTCCCCGGCCTTGGTCACGGCGTCGAGCCCGTTGACTGCCTGCCCGACGACCTCGATGTCCGGCTCGGCGTTCAGCAGGACCGTGAAGCCCTGGCGGACCATCATCTGGTCGTCGGCGATCACTGCGCGGATGGGTGGCGTCATGGCAGGTCCTCGGTGTCTCCGGTGACGGGCAGGATGGCGGTGACTTCCCAGCCGCCGCCGGGCGCGGGGCCCGTGGCCAGGTCGCCGCCGAGCATCGTCGTGCGCTCGCGCATCCCGAGCAGGCCGTGCCGGACCCCGTGGGAGGCGTGGGCGGGGCGCAGCGGCGCGGTGTTGGTGACGCGGACGATCAGCCCGGCGGCCCGATGACCGATCTCGACCCGCGCACTCGCCCCGGGGGCATGCCGCATCACGTTGCTCAGCGCCTCCTGGACGATGCGGTACGCCGACAGCTCGACGCCCGGCGGCAGCGGGCGCGGCTCGCCGGTGGTGGCGAGGGTGACGGCCATACCGGCGGAGCGCACGGAGGCGACGAGCGCGCCGAGCCGGTCGAGGCTGGGCTGCGGGGTGTGCCGGGCGCTCTGCGCGGGCGCCTCCTCCGAGCGCAGGACGCCCAGCACCCGGCGCAGTTCGGCGAGGGCCTCCAGGGCATTCTCGCGGATGCCGGTGAGGTTCTCCTTGAGCTCGTCGGAGGGGTCCTGCACCAGGTGCGGGGCCACCTGCGCCTGGATGGAGATCACCGACATGTGGTGGGCCACCACGTCGTGCAGCTCGCGGGCTATCCGGTGGCGCTCTTCCAGCAGGGTCCGCCGGGCCCGCTCGTCTGCGGTCAGCTCGACCTGGTCGACGAGGTCCTGACGGGCCAGGCGCAGGCTGCGCAGCGCGGTACCGAGCACGAACGCCGTGGAGAACACGAGCACGGACGCGGCCAGGCCGATATGAGGCACCGGTGGCGTGCGCAGGGCCAGGAAGAGCGCCAGGGCCATCGAGAGCACCAGCGCGGCCACCGCCCGGCGGGGCCGCACCCGCAGCGCCAGCAGGAACAGGGCACCGCCTTGCAGCGCCGCCCCCGCGAAGGGGGAGGGGTAGAGGACTTGGGGACTCAACGGGACCATGCTCACCAGCGGGTACGGCAGTTCCGACGGAGCTTGGGCCACGACGACCAGCACCGACACGACGGTCAGCGCGGTCGCCGCCCACCACGCCCCCACGGGACGGCCCATACCGGCCACCAGCACCGCGGACTGCGCGACGGCCAGCAGCACCGTCGGCCCGTTGACCGAGGCTCCGTGCGGAGCGAGTTCGAAGGTACGGATCACCGTGACGCCGACCGCGGTGATCACCAGCATCACCAGGAAAACCGGCCGCCACACCGGGGCACCGGCCTCTCCCATCCGCGGCACCCGGTCGGCGGGCGCCGCCCACAGGTCCTCGTACAGGACGCGCGGCGCCCGGCGCACCGCGGCCCGCAGCCGCACGCCCCACGCTGCCTTCACGTCCCCCACTGCCCCTCCGGTCTCACCCGCGTTCAGATTAGGCACGACGCACCTCCTGCTTTCGCCCGGGGGAGCGCTCGGTGAGCGACTCCCGTACGAGGAGGGAGCGTGTGCCCTCCCTCCGCCCGCCCTGCTCGTGACCCCGGAACGCCGCCCCGCACACCACCAGCGCCAGCGCGAACACCGGCAGCCAGAGCAGCCGGGCGGCCACCCAGCCGGCGCCGTCGGGCACGGTGTGCAGCCCCGGCAGCGGGCCACCGGCGATCAGCAGCGCGCTCGCCGTCACGACGATCATCGCCGTCTGGTGCCAGAGGAACACAGTCATCGCCGCCAGGTTCACCACAGCCACCGCCGCCCACGCGACGGGCCTGCGCAGCGCCCGGCGCAGCGGCCCGAGCAGCAGCAGCGCCGCCCCGCACTGCGCCAGTCCGAAGACCACGGCGGCGAGGCTCGGCGGGTCCAGATTGGATATCCGGCCGCCGGGAACGCCGACCATGGCGGCCGGATACCCGGCCCACAGCACCAGCGCGCCAGCCGCCGCGCCCCCGCAGACCACCAGCGCCCAGCGGTTCCCCCGGCCACGCAGCCCGCCCCGGGCGACCAGCGCCCCGAGGCAGTACGGCACCAGCCACCCCGCGACCACGTTGACCCACCCCAGCTCCCGCGGACCGCCGAGCCCGAACCGTACGAGGTCGACGTGCAGCACCACCACGAGCGGCCACAGCGGGTGGAGCCGGACCACCAGCGGCGTCAGCGCGGTCAGCGCGGCGAAGACGAGCAGGAACCACAGCGGCGACCAGACCAGCTTGGCCAGCGCCATCACCGTCGGCTCGCCCACCCCGGCCACCAGCATCACGCCCGCCGCCACCGACCACACCACGACCAACGCCGCCACCGGCCGGAACAGCCGCGTCAGCCGGCCGCCCACCCACCCTCCGTACGGCACGCCCCGCTCACGCGCCGAGGCCCAACTCCGGGCCGCCACCTGCCCGCCGATCAGGAAGAACACCGCCAGGGTCTGGAACACCCAGGAGACCGGGGCCAGTTCCGGCAGATACGTCAACGGGCTCGCCCCACGCACGGTCCCGCTGTCGGCGACCAGCGCGGTCACCAGCCAGTGGCCGCCCACCACGCCCATGATGGCCAAGGCCCGCAGGGCGTCCACGGCCCGGTCGCGTCCGGGCGGGGTGGCGGCCTCGATGAGCGCGACGAGGCGGCGCACCGGTCCACGTACGTCGTCAGCCACGGCCGGCCTCCAACGGGGCGCGGCCGGAGGCTATCCGGGCCAGATTCGTCAGCGAGCGCGACCGGGGCAGCAGATAGTCGCTGTGGCCCCCGCCGCCCGCGTCGAACACCTCGGCCCCGAACCGCTCCGCCACCGGGTCCGTCCCGAACCCCACAGCCCCGACGAACGGCACCCGCACCCGCACATGGGGCACCCGGGCGATCCAGTCGTCCCCGCCCCGCCCGGCCCACACGCGCGCCCCGGTCCGCAGGGCGGCGACATCCTCGAAGCCGGTCCCAGGGCTGCCGTAGAGGACGATGGCGTCGGCGGCGGTCCCCGAGGCGGCGGCCCGGGCACAGATCACGGAGCCGTAGGAGTGGCAGAGCAGCGTGATCCTGGCCCCCGGCAGCGCGGCACCGAGCCGGTCCACCAACTGCCGCAGCCTCGGCGCGGCCTCGGCGGCCCGGTCGTCGGTCACCGAGGCCGGGCCGACGGTGGCGGGTGATCGATACCCCAGCCAGGCGACGACCGCCCCGCTCTCCCCCAACTCCCGCTGGAGCGCCACCGCCCCGCGCCGCAGCCGCCCGTACGCGTCGAGCCCGACACCGGCCCCCGGCACCAGCACCGCGACGCGCCGGGCCCCGGACAGCTCTCCGACGACCTCCACGCTCCGGCCCCCGTCCCGCCCGTCGAAGGAGAGGAACTGCCGCCCGGGCGCGGCCATCGCCCGCAGGGAGGCCGCCCGCCTGAGGTCCCCGTGCCCGGAGGCCGCCCGCCCGGCCGCCCGGATATCGGCCCGGCTCACCCCGTACCGCTCCTCCAACGCCGCCGCGCTCGCGTCCCGCGGCGGCCCGAGCACGGTCGGCGCGGGGGCGGGCACAGCGGCGGGCCGGGCCGCCCCGGACACCGGAACGGCCACCGAGAAGGTGACGAGAGCGGCGAGCAGGGTACGGCGCAGACGGTGTCTGCGCGGGCGGTCCGCCATGGGGGTGAGGTCCTTCCGTACCGGGAGTTCTTCCTGTTTCCGATACAGAAGTTACGGAGAGCGACGGGTAGTTGCCGTCCCGCTGAGGAGTGGATCTCCGAGGTAGCTCTCAGGTATGACGCGGCGTACGGGAAGCGGCGTCAACTCCGCCCGGTGTGGTCCGTCCAGGACGGTCCGCCCATCCGGTGCGGTCCATCCATCCGGTGTGGTCCGTCCGCCCGGTGTGCTCCAGGATCGCGTCGGCGAGCGATGCCTGCACCTCACGGGGCAGCGCGTGCCCCATGCCGGGAATCTCGACTAGCCGCGCGCCGCGGACCGCCTGGGTGATGTGATGGGCGTGGGGCGGCGGGAAGACGGGTTCGGCGGGCGCGGAGACGACGAGGGTGGGGACCTCGGTACGTGCCAGGGCTTCCGTCCGGTCCATGCCGGAGGTGTCGGCCCGGGCGTGCGCGGTACCGGCGTGGTGGTGCCCGGTGTGCGCGATGATCCGGCGCTCCTGCTCGCGGGCGTAGGAGGCGTCGAAGGGAATCCGGTCGCCACCGAGCGCCCGCCAGTGCTCGACCCGCCGCTCCAGCTCCGCCTCCGGCCCGAGATCCTCGACGGGCCCGCTCCACATCTCCAGGAGAGCGGGCGACGCGCCGGGCAGCTCATCCGCCGGGATCCGGGTCCCGTCCGGACGCTCGTACGGTACGGAACTGAGCGCACCGGTCCCGATCAGCGTCGCGCTGAGCACCCGCTCGGGCCGGTCCGCGACGGTGAGCTGGACCAGCATCCCGCCGAGCGACATCCCCACCAGATGCGCCCGCTCCACCCCGAGGGCGTCCAGCACCGCCACGCTGTCCTCGGCAAGTGCGGTGAGCGGATAGGGCTGTTCGTCGAAGGACCAGGTGGAGCGCCCGGTGTCGCGATGGTCGTAGCGGATCACGCGGTGCCGTTCGGCGAGCGACTCCACCAGCTCGTCCGGCCACCCGAGCCCGGACGCCAGCGCGCCCATGACCAGCAGCAGGGCGGGGGCGTCGCGGGCGCCGCGATCCTCCACCCAGAGGCGGACACCGGGGGCGACATCGACGAAGCTTTCCATGGCAAACCTCACCGCCCTATGAGACGAGACGTATCGTTTCGTCTTCATGGTAGCGGGCACGCGGACGGCAGGCGAGGGGAATCGGCAGGTGGAGCGGTGCCCCCTATGCGGCCGGCGCCTCGCGGCGCGGCACCGGCGAGTGCTCTTCCCCCTCGGCGACGGACGGGCCGTGACATGGGTGGGCGGCCGCGCTGCCCCGGTCGATGAGGTCCTCGTACACCGCCGCCTTGAACCTGATCAGGTCCAGCGACTCGTCCTCGCCGTAGACGCGGCGGCCGCCGGCTCCGCGGCGTACGGGGGTGAGGAACAGGCCCTCGTTCTCGTAGAAGCGCAGCGCGTGCGCACTCAGGCCGGTGCGTTCGGCGACCTGTCCGATGCTCAGAGGTGGGGTGATCTCGGCCATGGCGGTCGGCGTAGAAGGGAGTTGACCCGAAGTCGGGTCTAGATCCCAGGGTCCCCCGTGCCGGCCGAGTCCTCCGTCGCCCGGCATCGACGGTCACTCGGTAAGGGACATCACCATGCGCTGTCGCACGCTCGGCAGAACCGGTATCGAGGTCAGTACCCACTGCCTCGGGACCATGATGTTCCAGGCAGGCTTCAACCCCGATCACGACGACTGCGTCCGCATCATCCACGCGGCCCTGGACCAGGCGATCAACTTCGTCGACACCGCCGACATGTACGGGCAGGGCGAGTCCGAGGGGATCGTGCGCAAGGCGCTGCGGGGGCGCCGTGACGACGTCGTGCTCGCCACCGAGGTGCACTTCGCGACGGGCGAGGGACCCAACCGCGGGGGCAACTCGCGGCGTTGGATCCTCAAGGCGGTCGAGGACAGCCTCCGGCGCCTGGACACGGAGTGGATCGACCTCTATCAGGTCCACTTCCCCGGCCACACCACCGACATCGAGGAGACGCTCTCGGTCCTCGGCGTCCTCGTGCGGGACGGGAAGATCCGCGCCTTCGGCTGCTCGAACTTCCAGGCCGACGAGATCGTCGAGGCGCACCACGTCTCCGAGCGTCGCGCTCTCGGCCGCTTCCGTACCGCCCAGCCGCCCTACTCGATCCTGGCCCGCGGGATCGAGGGCTCGCTGCTGCCCGCCTGCGAGCGCTACGGGATGGGCGTCCTGGTCTGGTCCCCGCTCGCCTTCGGATTCCTCACCGGCAACCACCGCAAGGGGCGGCCCATCGACCTGGAAGCCGGCCGGGCCGCGATCCGGCCGGCCTTCTTCGATCCCGCGATCGCCGAGAACGCGGCCAAGCTCGACGCGGTCGAACAACTCGTCGAACTCGCGACGAGCATCGGCTGTACCCCGCCGCAGCTCGCCGTGGCCTTCACGGTGGCCCACCCCGCCGTCACCTCGGCGATCATCGGGCCGCGGACCATGGAACAGTTGGGGGGCCTGCTCAAGGGCGCCCCGGTCACCCTGGACGACACGACCCTCGACCGGATCGACAAGATCGTCCGGCCCGGCGCGAACCTCTACAACCCCGCCGCCTCGCTCCCCCCACGGTCCCTGACCGAGCCGACCCTGCGCCGCCGCCCGCTCGCCGAACGCGCGGCCGCCTGAAAGACTGCCCCTGGGTGCCCCGGCTTCGGAAAGCCCGGGCGTCCCGAAGAAGAACCCCGGTGACCCGGCGCGAACGACCGCACCCGGCCCGCGATGGACGCCGTTGTGGCGGCCTGCGGACCGGGTGCGGTCGTTCGGGGCGTCCGGCCCGCGCTCGCGCGCGGTCGGACGGCCCGGGGAAGATCAAGCCTTCTTGGTCTCCCAGAAGATCCGGTCGACCTCGGCGATCAGGTCAAGAGCCGTCTGACCCGTCTTCGGGTCGTTCGAGCCCTTGGCCGCGGAGAGCGCCTTCAGGGTGTCGTTGATGAGCTGGTGCAGCTCCGGGTACTTCTCGAAGTGCGGGGGCTTGAAGTAGTCGCTCCAGAGCACCGACACGTGGTGCTTCGCGAGCTCGGCGCGCTGTTCCTTGATCAGGATGGCGCGGGTGCGGAAGTCCGCGTCCTCGTTGGCCTGGTACTTCTCCTGGACGGCCTTGACCGACTCAGCCTCGATGCGGGCCTGGGCCGGGTCGTAGACGCCGCAGGGCAGGTCGCAGTGGGCGCTGACCTTCACCTTGGGGGCAAACAGGCGGGAAAGCATGGAGCTGTCCTCCTCGTGATCGTCTTCTCAGGTGGGACATTACTCCGTGGAGCGCCGCTTTCCGTGGCTGCCCCAGGGGCTTAGGTCAAAAGTCCGGGGTGGGATTCGGACCGTCGGCCGAATGTACGGAGCGGAACGCGGTACGCGGGACGGTGTGCCGGAGGAGGACCGGGAGGTGGCCGAGGTGCCGGAGTGGGGACGGGTGTCCGGAGGCGGGCGGGCCGGCCGCCGGCGGCCGTTGCGGGTCGTGGAGGTGACGGGGCCTTCGATGGTGCCGACGCTCTACCACGGGGACCTGCTGCTGGTGCAGTACGGCGCTCCGGTGCGCCCCGGTGACGTGGTGATCCTGCGTCACCCCTTCCAGCAGGACCTGCTGGTGGTGAAGCGGGCGGTCGAACGGCGGCCGGGCGGCTGGTGGGTACGGGGCGACAACACCTTCGCGGGCGGGGACAGCACGGATTACGGGGTGGTCCCCGACGAGCTCGTACTGGCCCGGGTGCGCGCTCGTTACCGGCCCCCGGCGCGGACGGCGAAGGGTCAGCGGTCGGTGACCGAGCTGCTCGGCTGGGCCGCCTCGGCGGTGAGGGCCGTCCGGTCCGATTCCGCGCGCTTGCGGGCCCGGTAGGCGGCCACGTTGGCCCGCGTCGCGCAGCGGTCCGAGCAGTAGCGCCGGGACCGGTTGGTGGAGGTGTCGAGGTAGGCGTTGCGGCACGGGGCCGCCTCGCACAGGCCGAGCCGGTCCACGCCGTGCGAGGTCAGGTGGAAGGCGAGCCCCATGGCCGCGATGGCGGCGTATCCGGCGGTCGCGTTCGACGGGTGGTCGGCCAGGTGCATGTGCCAGTCCGGCCTGCCGTCCTCGTCCCGGGTGTCGTGTCCGGAGATCTGAGGGCTCACCGGGAACTCCAGCAGCAGCGAGTTCAGCAGGTCGACCGCGAGCGTCTCGTCGCCGCCGTCGGCCGCCTCGAAGACCGACCGCAGCCGGGCCCGTACGGAACGGAAGCGGGTCACGTCCGCCTCCGCCGTCCGCCGCGCCGCCTGCTGGTTGGCGCCGAACAGCTCCCGTACCGCCTCGACCGAGGTGAGGGCGTCCTTGTTGCGGGCCGGCTCCTCGGTGTTGACCAGGCGCACGGCGTAGTCCGAGTAATAGGCCAGTTCCACTTGTAGTCCTTACCGGGTCGGTCTAGGGTCGGTGTGCCGGTCAGTGTAATAGGTGGCCGACATTCATGAGGCTTACTGGGAGGTTGGCGTGACGGAGACGGGGACGAGCACCGACTGGCAGTCCTGGCAGGAGAGCTGGGACCGGCAGCAGGAGTGGTACATGCCCGACCGCGAGGAGCGGTTCCGGGTGATGCTGGACATGGTCGAGGCGGTCGTCGGCCCCGCGCCCCGGGTCCTGGACCTCGCGTGCGGTACGGGAAGTATTACGGACCGGCTCCTCAAGCGGTTCCCGGACGCCACGAGCACCGGCGTCGACCTCGACCCCGCGCTGCTGGCCATAGCCCGCGGCACCTTCGAGGGCGACGACCGGGTCACCTTCGTGACCGCCGACCTCAAGGACCCGGAGTGGACGACCGGGCTGCCCCACACCTCGTACGACGCCGTCCTCACCGCCACCGCCCTGCACTGGTTCCACAGCGAGCCGCTCGCCACGCTGTACGGGCAGCTCGGCGGGCTCGTCCGGGAGGGCGGGGTCTTCATGAACGCCGACCGCACCATCGACCCGGAGACCCCGCGCATCAACGCCGCCGAGCGCGCCCACCGGCACGCCGCCATGGACCGGGCCAAGGCCGCGGGCGCCCTGGACTGGGCCGAGTGGTGGGCGCTCGCCGCCAAGGACCCGGTTCTCGCCGGGCCCACCGCCGAACGGTTCGCGATCTACGGCGAGCACGCGGACGGCGACATGCCCTCCGCCGACTGGCACGCCCGCACCCTGCTCGCCTCCGGCTTCGGCGAGGCCCGCGCGGTCTGGGCATCGCCCTCGGACAGCCTGATCCTCGCCGTGAAGTAGGCGGAGCCGGGTGAGGGAGGGGCGGTACGGGGCCGATGGCCCGTACCGCCCCTCCCGCGTTTCCGCTGCAACCTCCTGCCCCTCCCGACGCACTGGAAGGGTGAGACGGTCCGCGTCGGCGGGCCCGGGGGAGAGGGGGCGGTCCATGCGGATCCGGGAAAGGGGCCGGGATGCGGACCGATGACGAGGCCGCGCTGCACGACTTCGTGGAGGGCAGGCGCACCGCGCTGTTCCGCAGCGCCTATCTGCTGTGCGGCGACCGGCACGATGCCGAGGACCTGGTCCAGAGCACGCTGGTCAAGGTCGTCCTCGGCGGCCGCCGGCTCGGACGGCTCGACAACATCGAGGCGTACGCCCGCAAGACGCTGGTCAACACCTTCATCGCGAGCCGCCGGAGGTTCTGGCGGCGCGAACAGGCGTACGGCGAGCTGCCCGACCGCCAGGGGCCCGTGTCCGACACGGACACCGGCCTGGTGGTCCGGGCGGCCCTCGCCCGGCTCACGCCCAGGCAACGAGCGGTGCTGGTCCTGCGCTACTGGGAGGACCTGAGCGTGGAGGCCACGGCCGAGGCGCTGGGGATGCGGACGAACACGGTCAAGAGCCACGCGGCTCGGGGTCTGGCGGCGCTGCGCGCCGGGATGGCGGAGGAACTCGTATGAACGACGTCCACGAACTGCTCGGCCGCGCCGCCGACGACGCGGGCACCCCCGCGCTCTCCACCGGCACGGTGTACGCGAGGGCCGCCCGGATACGCCGGCGCCGCCGGGCCCTCGTCTCGGCGGCGGCGCTCACCGCGGTCGCGGCCGGGGCGCTCACGGTGGCCCGGGCCGGTGACCGGGGGGACACCGCCCACTCCTCGGTGGCGACGACGCCCCGGCCGAGCGGCTCCCCGACGAGCTCCGCACCCACGCTCACCAAGACCGAGCGGCTGGCCGCACTCCTGCCCCCGGACGCGGGGCAGATCGAGGAGGTCCTGCTGCTCGCCCTTATCAAGGGGATCCCGCCCGAGCAGGCGCAGGGGCCCCTTCTCGGGCCGCTGGACGGGCAGTACGCATTCCGCAAGGACGGCGGCGTGGGCTACCTCGTCCTCACCTACGAGGACCGGGAGGCGGTGACGGAGAAGGAGGGCCGTCCGGCCGATCCGGACGTCGACCTCTGCCCCGAACCAGGCCAGGAGACGAACCGTACGGGGTGCGTACGGGAGGTGCTTCCCGACGGCCGAGTGCTGACCCTGTGGAACAGCGCGATGCCGTTCCGGGGCGGCGACGACGTCCGCTGGGGGCCCGAACTGACCGGGCAGCTCGTCCAGCGCGACGGCTCCCAGCTCCTCGTCCGCTCCAGCACCGGCTTCGAGAGCACCGGCACCCAGGGACCCCTGCTCGATGAGCCCCCGGTCTCCCGGGAGCGGCTGAAGGCGCTGCTGACCGGTCCGGAGGTGCTGCCGGAGAAGCCCTGAACACGTCCCGGGTCCCGGACGCCCGAGAGGGCGGCACGGACGTCGTGTCCGTACCGCCCTCTCCGAAAGGAAGAGCCCGACAGGTAGAGCCCCGAAGGAGGAGCCCCGAAGGAGGAGCCCCGAAGGAAGAGCCCCAGAGGAAGAGCTCCGAAGGAAGAGCTCAGGTCGAGCCTGCTACAGCACCTTCGACAGGAACGACTTCGTCCGGTCCTGCTGCGGGTTGCCCAGCACGTCGCGCGGGTGGCCGGACTCGACCACCACGCCGTCGTCCATGAAGACCAGCGCGTCACCGACCTCGCGGGCGAAGCCCATCTCGTGGGTGACGACGATCATCGTCATGCCGTCCTCGGCCAGACCGCGCATGACGTCCAGGACGTCACCCACCAGCTCCGGGTCGAGCGCCGAGGTCGGCTCGTCGAAGAGCATCAGCTTCGGCTCCATCGCCAGCGCGCGGGCGATGGCGACGCGCTGCTGCTGACCGCCGGAGAGCTGGGTGGGGTAGTTCTTCGCCTTGTCGGCGAGGCCCACCCGGTCCAGCAGCTTCTCGGCGCGGGCCCGGGCCACGGCCTTGGCCTCGCCCTTGACCTGGATCGGTGCCTCCATGACGTTCTCGAGCGCCGTCATGTGCGGGAACAGGTTGAAGCGCTGGAAGACCATGCCGATCTCGCGGCGCTGGAGGGCGACCTCGCTGTCCTTGAGCTCGTAGAGCTTGTCGCCCTTCTGCCGGTAGCCGACCAGCTCGCCGTCGACCGAGAGCCGGCCGGCGTTGATCTGCTCCAGGTGGTTGATGCACCGCAGGAAGGTGGACTTGCCGGAGCCGGACGGGCCGATCAGGCAGAACACCTCACGCGGGGCGACCTCCAGGTCGATGCCCTTGAGGATGTGGGCGGCGCCGAAGGACTTGTGGACGCCCTCGGCCTTCACCATGGGGGTGGTCATGCGGAGACACCTCCGGAGGGCCGGTTGCTGAAGGAGGCGAGGTTCACCTTGATGCGCTGCAGCGGCGTGAGCGGCAGCGAGCGCAGCGAGCCGCGGGCGTAGCGGCGCTCCAGGTAGTACTGGCCGACGCTGAACACACTGGTCATCACGATGTACCAGATGGACGCGACGAACAGCATCTCCATGACCGCGTACGACGTGGAGCCGATCTGCGAGGTGGAGCGGAGCAGCTCGTTGTAGGTGACCGCGTAGACCAGGGAGGAGGTCTTCAGCATGTTGATGAACTCGTTGCCGGTCGGCGGGATGATCACCCGCAGCGCCTGCGGCAGGACCACGCGGCGCATGGTCTTCGCCTGGGTCATACCGAGTGCGTGGGACGCCTCGGTCTGGCCCTCGTCCACCGACTGGATGCCGGCGCGGCAGATCTCCGCCATGTAGGCGGCCTCGTTCAGGGCGAGCCCCAGCAGGGCGCACATGAACGGGGTCATGACGTCCGTCATCTCGTCCTTGTAGATGAACGGGATGTTCAGGACCGGGAAGATCAGCGCCAGGTTGAACCAGAGCAGCAGCTGGACGTAGACCGGAGTGCCCCGGAAGAACCAGATGTACAGCCAGGCGACCCAACTGGTGACCGGGTTCTTCGAGAGCCGCATCACGGCCAGGATCACACCGAGGATCACGCCGAGCACCATGGCGAGGACGCTGATCAGCAGGGTGCGGCCGGCTCCGGCGACGACGTTCTTGTCGAACAGCTTGTCGCCGACGGCCTGCCACTGGATGTTGCCCTGCGAGAAGGCGTACCCGAGGGCCACGAGGAGGCCGATGACCACGATGCCGCTGATCCAGCGGCCGACATGGCGGACCGGGATGGCCTTGATGTTCTCCGGGGCCGTGGTGGCGCCCTTGGAGACGGACACCTGGCCGGCCGGTGCGCCGGCGGGTGTCTTGTCGAACTTGTCAGTCATGGTGACTGCCCTTCGGTGAAGCGTCCGGTCACTTGCCGCCGTTGATGGCGGCCTTGTCGATCGCTCCCGTGCCGGCGCCCCACTTGTCGAGCACCTTCTTGTACGAACCGTCGGCGATGATCGCGTCGACGGCCTCCTTCAGGGCGTCCCGGAGACCGGTGTTGTCCTTCTTGACGGCGATGCCGAACGGGCCCGCGTCGATCTGCTCGCCGACGACCTCGAACGCGTTGCCGCCGTCGGCCTTGCGGGCCAGGTCGACCGCGACCGGGTAGTCGTTGACACCGGCGACCGCACCGCCGGACTTGACCCGGGTCTGGGCCTCGGTGTCGTTCTCGAACGACTCGATCTTGACTGCCTTCCTGCCGCCGTCCGTACATGCCTTGGACTGCTTCTTGAGGGCTTCCTCGTACGTGGTGCCGCGCTGGACGGCGGCGGTCTTCCCGCAGAGGTCCTCGATGGACTTGATGTTCTGCGGGTTGCCCTTCTTCGTGTACACGGCGGTGCCGGCCAGGAAGTAGTCGACGAAGTCGACGCCCTCGCCCAGCTTCTTGCCGGAGTCGTCCAGGCCCTCCTGGCGCTGCTTGTTGTCCGTGATGGACGACATGGCGATGTCGTGGCGGCCGGAGTTCAGGGCGGTGATCAGCCCGTCGAAGGAGCCGGAGGTGAACTCGAACTTCACGCCCAGCTGCTTGCCGAGGGCCTCGGCGATGTCGGGGTCGACGCCCACGATCTTGCCGTTCTCGACGGACTCCATCGGGGCGTACTCGGCGTTCGTGCCGACCTTGATGACACCCGACTTCTGGTACTTCGCCGGCAGCTTGGCGAAGAGCGGGGCGCCGGCCTTGGTGGCCGTGCTGTCGCCGCCGTCCGAGGAGGCGCTCTCGGTCTGGTCGCCGCAGGCGGTGAGCAGCAGGGTGCCGGCGACCGCGATGGCGCCGACCGCCGCAATCCGGGACTTCGCGGTCTTACGACGCATGATGCTTGCGGTCATGTCGGGATCCTCCGGCAGGTGAGGGTGAGGGTGAGGGTGAGGGTGCTTTCGGGGAGGCTTGGCACGCACCTTCGAGTGTCGTCACCTCGTTTGATTACGGCATCCTGCCATTTGGACAGGCCCATTCAGGGGCCCAGCCATGTCAAAATCGGATAACGGGCGACCCCCGAACTCGCGCGGCCGGTACCTCGGGGCCGGACCATCTGTCGCGAACCCTTCCCGCCACCGGAGAATCTCCGGCGCGCCCTGAGGAAGGGTGGCATTTATGCCGGTTTGCCGACTTGTCCAGATATTCGACTATGAGTCACGTCACCGCATCGGAATGGACTCGTGCGTAACAGGGTTGGTCCGGTAAGAAAGACGTTTACACCCCTCATCCGGGGCTCAGGGCGCGTGTGCGGCGCGCCCGCGCGTATGTACCTCACCCTGCCGGGGCGGGCCAACCGCTCGGCGCAGGGCACGTACGCGGTGCCCGCCCACCCCTCCTCAACCAGGAGTGGCCACCCTCGAACGATGAAGACTTAAGGGGTCAACACCATGGCAGCGGAGATCGTCAATCCTCGCAGCGACAGCACCACCGACAGCGACATCCGGCGCGTGAGCGCCGCGGATACGGAGACCGGGGCCGACGAGCCCTTCGATCCGGCCTTCGCCCTCCACCGGGGAGGGAAGATGGCCGTGCAGTCCACCGTCCCGATCCGGGACAAGGACGACCTTTCCCTGGCGTACACGCCGGGCGTGGCGAAGGTCTGCAGCGCCATCGCCGACAATCCGGAGCTCGTCCACGACTACACCTGGAAGTCCCAGGTCGTGGCCGTCGTGACGGACGGCACCGCCGTGCTCGGCCTCGGTGACATCGGGCCCGAGGCGTCCCTCCCCGTGATGGAGGGCAAGGCCATCCTCTTCAAGCAGTTCGGCGGCGTGGACGCGGTGCCGATCGCGCTCGCGACCACGAGTGTGGAGGAGATCGTCGACACCGTCGTCCGGCTCGCCCCCTCCTTCGGCGGGGTGAACCTGGAGGACATCTCGGCGCCCCGGTGCTTCGAGATCGAGCGCAAGCTCCAGGAGCGGCTGGACATCCCGGTCTTCCACGACGACCAGCACGGCACCGCCGTCGTCACCCTCGCCGCCCTGCGCAACGCAGCCAAGCTCTCCGGGCGGACGCTCGGTGACCTGCGCGGCGTCATCTCCGGCGCGGGCGCGGCGGGCGTGGCCATCGCCAAGTTCCTGCTGGAGGCCGGCATCGGCGATGTCGCGGTCGCCGACCGCAAGGGCATCGTCAGCCGGGACCGGGACGACCTGACCGACGTCAAGCGCGAGCTGGCCGAACTCACCAACCGGGCAGGGATCTCCGGTTCGCTGGAGAAGGCGCTCGCCGGTGCGGACGTCTTCATCGGTGTCTCCGGCGGTACGGTTCCGGAGGCGGCGGTGGCGTCGATGGCGCCGGGCGCGTACGTCTTCGCCATGGCCAACCCGAACCCGGAGGTCCACCCCGAGATCGCGCACAAGTACGCGGCCGTGGTGGCGACCGGGCGGTCCGACTTCCCGAACCAGATCAACAACGTGCTGGCGTTCCCGGGGATCTTCGCGGGGGCACTCCAGGTGCGGGCCTCCCGGATCACGGAGGGCATGAAGATCGCCGCGGCGAACGCGTTGGCCGACGTGGTCGGCGATGAGCTGGCGGCGGACTACGTGATCCCGTCGCCGTTCGACGAGCGGGTCGCGCCGGCGGTCACCGCGGCTGTGGCCGCGGCGGCGCGGGCGGAGGGTGTGGCTCGGCGCTGACGGTGCGCGTGGGTGTGTGCCTGTAGGGGTGAGGGGGCGGGGTCCGGTGGTTATTACGGGCCCCGCCCCCTCTCGTTCAGCCGCTTCGGCGCTCGGGGCAACTCCAGCCCCTCCGGCGTTGGAGGAGCGGGGCCCGAACCACCAGCCCCTGCGGCGATTGAGCAGCGGGGGTCTGGAGGCGGAGCCCCCGGGGCGCTGCCCCGGACCGGGCTCGGATGC
>NZ_JBHXOX010000029.1:0-125239 GCF_042718795.1 Streptomyces cyaneofuscatus | reverse complement strand
TCCAGCGTCAGGTCATCGGCGAAATGCCGGTCACCGGTCGCGTCGGGCACGTACTTCACACAGACAACGATCCTCAAGCTCACGCCGGCTCTCCTGCCTACCTGGGTGTGGTTCCCTGCCGATCGGGTCCCACCTGGGTGTGGTTTCTAAGGGTGACCTTATGGTACTCAGTACCCTCTGTAAAGGTACCCAGTGCCAAAATCCTCCTTCCGGTGTTACGTTTCGCCGCATGAGCGAGGCACGCGGACCCGAGAAGAAGGCACCCATGCGGGAGGTGCTCGCCCAGGCGGCCTTCCAGCTCTTCCTGGAGCGGGGCTTCGAACGGACGACGGTCGACGACATCGTGGCGCGGGCCGGGGTGGGGCGGCGCTCCTTCTTCCGGTACTTCCCCTCCAAGGAGGACGTGGTCTTCCCGGATCATGAGCGCTGTCTCGCCGAGATGACGGAGTTCCTCGCCGCCGTGGACGACGCCGATCCGGTGGGTGCGGTGTGCGACGCGGCGCGGATCGTGCTCCGGATGTATGCGGCCGACCCCGAGTTCTCCGTACAGCGCTACCGGCTTACTCGGGAGGTGCCCGGACTGCGGACGTACGAACTCTCCGTGGTGCGCCGCTACGAACAGACGCTCGCCGGTCACCTCCGGCGCAGCTTCGGGGCGGACGGTGACGGGGAGCTGCGGGCCGAGGTGATCGCCGCCTCCGTGGTCGCCGCGCACAACAACGGGCTGCGGCTGTGGCTGCGTTCGGGCGGGGCGGGGGACCCCGAGGCGGCCGTGGACCATGCCCTCGACCTGGTGCGGGACGTGTGGGACCGGCCCGCCGAGCCCTCGCCCGCGCTGGAGAAACGGGTGGGGAAACAGGCGGGGAAACAGGCGGAGGAACCGGTGCCTGCCGGCGGCATCACCGCCGGATCCGGCGACAACGAGGTCATCGTCATGGTGGCCGCCAAAGGCACCCCCATGTGGCGCGTCGTGCAGCAGATCGAGGCGGCCGTCGGCGAGAGCTGAGCGGTATCGGCGGCGGGACCGAGCCGCGTCCTCGGCGCGTGAGCGGCGAGCGCGCGGCAAGAACTCGGTAATAATCGGCACTCAGTGCCTTTACTCTTCGGCACTCAGTGCCATATGGTGCGGACGCGCCGTCAGCCAGGTGCGGCGCGTCCAAGTCGAGCGCAGGGGGTCGATCCGTGTCTCAGGCAGCAATGGGCACCGTCCAGAAGGCGCACGAGGAGTGCGGCCTCTCCTACAACCGCTGCCGCTGGTGCGGCACCGCCTCCTTCCGGCGGTTGCTCTGCCCGGTGTGCGCGTCGAGCGAACTGGAGCCGGAACGCACCACCGGCCACGGGGTGGTCGTACGGACCGCCGTGGTGCACCGCTACACCGAGGCGGCGCGCAACGAATCCCTGGTCCGCTTCGCCGAGGGCTTCGTCTTCCGCTGCCAGGTCGTCGGCGCCGCACCGCAGATGGTGACGGTCGGCGCCCGGGTGAAGCCCCTCGCGGGGGAGGAGCCGGACTCGGGCGCCGTGGTCCTGGAGCTCTGCGAGCCGCCGGGGCAGCGGGACTGGTGACACCCGCGCACGTCAGCCGTTCACGGGCCGGCCGGGGCGCGGGTGTGACCGGAGCGTCTCGGTCAGCCGCCGATCTGCTTGCTTCAGCCGATCCGCTTGAGCAGCTCCTCGGCCAGCGGTGTGGCGGACGCCGGGTTCTGACCGGTGACCAGGTTCCGGTCGGTGATCACGAACGGTGCCCAGGGCTCACCCTCCTGGAAGTCCGCACCGAGTGCCACCAGCCGGTCCTGGAGCAGCCACTTGGCCTTGTCCGCGAAGCCCGCCTGGGTCTCCTCGGTGTTGGTGAAGCCGGTCAGCCGGTAGCCGGCGAACGCGTTGGTGCCGTCGGCGCCGGTGGCGGCCAGCAGCGCCGCCGGGGCGTGGCAGACGACGCCGAGCGGCTTGCCCGACGCCAGGGTCTCGGTGAGCAGCCGCCCGGAGGCCGGGTCCACCGCGAGGTCCTCCATCGGGCCGTGGCCGCCCGGGTAGAAGACGGCGTCGTACGCGTCCAGGTCCACGTCCTCCAGCGCGACCGGCCGCCGCAGCTCCTCGAACGCCTCCAGCCCGGCCGCCACCTTGTCGGCGCCCTCCTGGCCGCCGTTGACGTCGGGGGCCAGGCTGCCGCGGTCCACGGTCGGGACGACGCCGCCCGGGGTGGCGACGACCACCTCGTGACCGGCGCCGGTGAACACCTGGTACGGGGCCACGGCCTCCTCGGCCCAGAAGCCCGTCGGATGGGCCGTGCCGTCCGCGAGGGTCCAGTGGTCCGCGCCGGTCACCACGAAAAGGATCTTTGCCATGTCGTACATCTCCGTCGGTCGGGGTGGGCTGACCTGGCCGACCGTAGGCCCGGTCCGGCCAGGATCCGCGTCCGGCCGACGTGTGCCGGAAAGTGGGTTCCGACGGGTCGGCGGTGATCGGCCGGACGGCGGATCGCCTGCCCGCCGCAGCCCGTCCGAATCATCCGGAGGCTTCCGGCGAATCACCCGGAGGCTTCCGGGTGGCTCAGCCCGCGAGGGTGCTCGTCGGCCAGCGCACCGGTCGGGCCCGGATTGACCCAGGTCGAGGTGCCGAACAGGACCCGGTCGCGGGCCATGCCCCGGGCGTGGTGGAGCAGCGGCTCCCCGCCCGATCCGGGCTTGGGCAGGTGGCGGGGCCGGTGTGAGGAGAACTCCAGCTAGACCCCCGGGTGCCGGGCGGCGGTGAGCAGCATCTCCCGCACATCGGGCCAGCCCGCGTGCCCGGCGACCAGCAGCAGCTCGCGGTGGCGGCCCGCCAGCGCCTCGACCGTGCGCCAACTGTCCGGGCCGCTGGGATGGCTGCGGGCGAAGTGGTGACCGGTGGGGTCGGCCGGGTGGCAGGAGCACATCGACCGCGTCCTGCCGGCGCCGGGTGAGGGCGTAGCGGTACGCGGTGTGCGAGGCGCCGAAATACCGGCAGAACGAGGCGGAGAAGACGTCCAGGTACTCGGGAGCGTTCTCGCCCAGCCGGTTGAGGTAGACCCGCCACCCCGGCCGCCCCGCCCCTGATGCAATCCACCACGCTGCGGGGGGTGTTGTCCCTGCTGTGGAGGATGACCCGGGTGCCGCTCCAGTACGCCTGATTGCCGCGCACGCTCTGCCCCTGCTCGTACTCCACCAGCGCCACGTCCGGCCGAAGCCCGGAAAGGCTGCCCACGGCGGTCGGATGCGGGCAGCCGCCCGGTACGGTGACGCTCGGATCGCCCCGGAACAGATCGACAATCGCCTTGCGTATCAAAGGTGAGGCTGTGAATGTACTGAACCATGTGATCGGAGCGCGCCTGCCCCGCCGGGCGGGCGTTCACTCCCGGTGTGGGTCCGGGCGATCGAAGGCGGGGCTCAGGCGGAATTCCTTCTTCTTACGACAGCTACTCTGGCGCGTAGACAGTTCGCGCGAGAATGGGATTTCCCGCCCGGGACCAGGCTTCGGTGCGCACGTTAAGGCGCTGTGAAATCCGCGGGAACAGTGGGCCCGAGCCGCACGGAGGGCGACACGGTGGCTAGTGGCGACCCGGGGCGCCGCCATGTATGTGCGTTCCAGTCTGGTGGCTACTCAAGGCCGTACGAGGGTGAATCATTGCGTGAGCTCCACCCCGAATCCGGGCCAACAGTAACCGCAGTGCCTCCATTTGTCACGCAGCGGATTTTTACCCGGGGGTCAAGAATATGCCGGGGAAATTGACGCGTCCTTTGTGCCTGTGCGCATTTTGCGGCCGCTGTCCGACATTCGGTCCTGCGCCGGATATGTCAGGTTTCACCCGGGGTGAGGGCGCCTGGCGGACCGTGCTTAGCTGGAGCCATGATCGATGACTTCCTGTACGGGACCGCCGGGCACACCGGACCGCTCGCCGAGGTCGAGGCGGCCGTGCGCGCCGCGGCCGCGGCCGAGATCATGCCGCGCCACCGGAAGCTCGCCGCCCACGAGATCATCGAGAAGAGCGGCCCGCACGACCTGGTCACCGCCGCGGACCGGCTGGCCGAGGAGCACCTCACCGCCGCCCTCACCAAGCTGCTGCCCGGTTCGGTCGTCGTCGGCGAGGAGGCCGTCCACGCCGACCCGGCGGTCTACGACGCCCTCGGCGGCGACGCCCCCGTCTGGATCGTCGACCCGGTCGACGGCACCCGCCAGTTCGTCCGGGGCGAGGCCGGTTTCTGCACCCTGGTCGCCCTCGCCCTGCACGGCGAGGTCCACGCCTCCTGGACGTACGCACCGGTGCTCGGCGAGATGGCCGTCGCCGTACGCGGCCGTGGCGCCACGCTGAACGGCGCGCCGATACGGTCCGGTTCGCCCGCGCCCGGCGACGTGCTGACCGTGGCGATGTCGCACCCGGACTACACCACCGAGGCGCAGAAGCGGGCCCTGCTCGGCCTGCGCACCGAAGGCATCGCCCCCCGCCCCTGCGGCTCGGCCGGGCTCGAATACCTGGCGGTCGCCCGTGGCGACCAGGACGCCGTGGCCTTCAACTGGGAGCTGGCCTGGGACCACGCGGCGGGCCTGCTCCTGGTCACCGAGGCGGGCGGCGCCCAGGCGACCCTGTCCGGCGCCCCGTACCGCATCGCGGGCGGCAACGACCTGCCGTTCACGGCCGCCCGCGACGAGGCCACCGCCCAGCGCGTCCTGGCCGCCCTGAGGGCGGGCGGCTGATCCGCTCCGGGTGGCTGACCCGCCCGGGTCGGCGGATCTGTTCCGGTCGGCTGACCCGTCCCGGGCGGCGTACCCGCCCCGGTCGGCTGACCCACCCCGGGCGGTTGACCGACCCCGGTCGGCTGACCCGCCCCGGGCGGTCCGGCCGGCCCGTGTCCCGGCCGGGCTCCGGGCTCCGGGGTCCCCGGGTCCGCGCTGTCGGTGGGCCCGAATACCCTGGGGTTCCGCCTGCCGGCCGACGAAGGAGTCCCAAGGTGACCTCGATGCTCGATGCGGTCGTCGTGGGGGCCGGGCCCAACGGGCTGACCGCCGCCGCCGAACTGGCCCGCAGGGGCTTCGCCGTGGAGGTCCACGAGGCGCACGACACCGTCGGCGGAGGCGCCCGCACCGAGGAGCTGACGCTGCCGGGGTTCCGGCACGACCCCTGCTCCGCCGTGCACCCGCTCGGCATCGGCTCGCCCGCGTTCCGCGCGATGCCCCTGGCCCGGCACGGCCTTGAGTGGCTGCACCCCGAGGTCGACCTCGCCCACCCCTTCCCCGACGGCACCGCCGCCGCGCTCACCCGCTCCGTCGGCGCGAGCGCGATGACGCTGGGCCCCGCCGACGCGGGCGCCTACCGCCGCCTCGTCGCCCCCTTCACCGGCCGCTGGGACACCCTGGCCGCCGACTTCCTGCGCACCCCCTGGGACGGCCTGCCCCGAGATCCGTACCGACTGGCCCGCTTCGGGCTGCTCGGCCTCCAGCCCGCCTCCTGGGTCTCCCGGCGCTTCCAGGGCGAGAAGGCGCGCGGCCTCTTCGCCGGGCTCGCCGCCCACGCCATAGCTCCCACCAGCGGCTTCGCCACCTCCGCCATCGCCCTCGTCTTCGCGCTCGCCGCCCACGAGAACGGCTGGCCCATCCCGCGCGGCGGTTCGCAGGCCATCTCCGACGCCCTCGCCTCCTACCTCCGCGAACAGGGCGGCACGATCCGCACCGGCAGCGAGGTCAAGCGGCTGGACGAACTCCCGCCCGCTCGCGCCTACATCTTCGACACCTCGCCCTCCGCGCTCGCCCGCATCGCCGGCCTCGGCTCCGCCTACAGCCACTACCGCTACGGCGCCTCCGCCTTCAAGATCGACTACGCGCTCTCCGGCCCCGTCCCCTGGACCGCCGAGGCCGCCCGCCGCGCCGGCACCGTCCACATCGGCCCCGACGCCCGCACCATCGACACCGCGCTGCGGGCCGCCGTCGAGGGCCGCGACCCCGCCGTCCCCTTCCTCATCACCGCCCAGCCGAGCCTCACCGACCCCTCCCGCGCCCCCGAAGGGCGCCACGTCTTCTGGGTGTACGGCCATGTCCCGGCCGGCTGGGAGGGCGACGCCACCGACGTGATCGAACGCCAGCTGGAGCGCTTCGCCCCCGGATTCCGCGACCTGGTGCTGGCCCGCGCGGTCTCCGGCCCGCCCCGACTCGCCGCCCGCAACGCCAATTACGTCGGCGGCGACATCGCCTGCGGAGCCTTCTCCGGCCTCCAGACCCTGATCCGCCCCAAGCTCGCCCGCGTCCCGTACGCGACCACGCACCCGGCGGTCTTCCTCTGCTCCTCGGCGACCCCGCCCGGACCCGGTGTCCACGGCATGTCCGGCCACCACGCCGCCAAGGCCGTATGGCGTCACCTGCGCGCCGCCTGAATCAACCGCCGTGAGCGGCGCGGTGCCGTCGCCGGGCCCGGTCCGCGCGAGCGGGCGGCGCGGGCACGCGGAGCGCGGCATGATGTCCGCATGAGCACCTCCGTCACGCCCGCGGTCCGCCTGGTCCGCGGTGACATCACCGACCAGTCCGCCGACGTCATCGTCAACGCCGCGAACTCCTCGCTCCTCGGCGGCGGCGGGGTCGACGGGGCCATCCACCGGCGCGGCGGCCCCGAGATCCTCGCCGCCTGCCGGGAGCTGCGCGCCTCGCAGTACGGCAAGGGCCTGGCCACCGGCCGGGCCGTCGCCACCACCGCCGGCCGCCTGGCCGCGCGCTGGGTGGTCCACACGGTCGGCCCGGTCTTCTCCGGAGCCCAGGACCGCTCCGCGCTGCTCGCCTCCTGTTACCGCGAATCCCTGCACCTGGCCGCCGAGCTGGGCGCCCGGACCGTCGCGTTCCCGGCGATCTCGACGGGCATCTACGGCTGGCCGATGGACGACGGCGCGCGGATCGCCGTGCGTACGGTGCTCGCCGAGACCGTGGCCCCGGTCGAGGAGGTGCGGTTCGTGCTCTTCGACGCGCACGCGTACGTGGAGTTCGAGGAAGTCCTCGCGATGCGCGGCTGACACCCGGTGGCCGCGGCGGCGGCTCCACGGGCCCACCACGGTCTGCGAGCCCACGGTCTGCGGCCCCCGAGGCCCATGTCGGATTTCCGCCAGCCAGGCCGCTGACCGGTGACCCATCCTGGAACCATGCACACCGACACCGAGCGCTGCGTGCGGGCCGTCCAGTCCAAGGACGCCCGCTTCGACGGCTGGTTCTTCACCGCGGTCCTCACCACCCGGATCTACTGCCGCCCCAGCTGCCCCGTCGTGCCGCCCAAGGTCCGCAACATGACGTTCTACCCGAGCGCCGCCGCCTGCCAGCAGGCCGGATTCCGGGCCTGCAAGCGGTGCCGCCCCGACACCAGCCCCGGTTCCCCCGAGTGGAACGCCCGCGCCGACTCGGTGGCCCGCGCCATGCGGCTCATCCGGGACGGGGTCGTCGACCGCGAGGGCGTCCCGGGCCTCGCCGCCCGCCTCGGCTACTCCGCCCGCCAGATCGAACGCCAGCTCCTCGCCGAGCTGGGCGCCGGACCGCTGGCCCTGGCCCGCGCCCAACGCGCCCAGACCGCCCGCGTCCTCATCGAGACCACCACCCTGCCCCTGGCCGAGGTGGCGTTCGCCGCCGGGTTCTCCTCGATCCGGACCTTCAACGAGACCGTCCGCGAGGTCTTCGCCCTGGCCCCCGGCGAACTGCGCACCCGAGCCGCCCGCGGCCCCCTCGCCCCCGCCACCCCCGGCGTGATCGCGCTCCGCCTCCCGTACCGGGCCCCGCTCAACCCCAGCAACCTCTTCGGCCACCTCGCCGCGACCGCCGTCCCCGGCGTCGAGGAGTGGCGGGACGGCGCCTACCGCCGCACGCTGACCCTCCCGTACGGCCGCGGCACCGTCGCCCTCACCCCGCAGCCCGGCCACATCGCCGCCCGGCTCTCCCTCACCGACCCCCGCGACCTCACCCAGGCCATCAGCCGCTGCCGCTGGCTCCTGGACCTGGACGCGGACCCGGTCGCCGTGGACGACCGGCTGCGTACCGACCCGCTGCTCGCCCCCCTCGTCGAGGCGGGACCCGGCCGCCGGGTGCCGCGTACGGTGGACGGCGCCGAGTTCGCCGTACGCGCGGTCCTCGGCCAGCAGGTCTCCACCGCCGCCGCCCGCACCCACGCGGCCCGCCTGGTCACCGCGCACGGCGTGCCCGTCGAGGACCCCGAGGGCGGGCTCACCCACCTCTTCCCGACCCCCGAGGCGCTGGCCGGACTCGACCCGGAGTCGCTGGCCCTGCCGCGCACCCGCCGCACCACGCTCACCACCCTGGTCGCCGCCCTCGCCGACGGCACGCTCCGCCTGGGCCCCGACACCGACTGGGAGCGGACCCGCGCCGAACTCTCCGCACTCCCGGGCTTCGGCCCCTGGACGGTCGAGGTGATCGCCATGCGGGCGCTCGGCGACCCCGACGCCTTCCTCCCCACCGACCTCGGCATCCGCCGCGCGGCCGAACGCCTCGGCCTCCCGGCCACCCCCGCCGCCCTCACCGCACGGGCCGCCGACTGGCGCCCCTGGCGCGCGTACGCCGTCCAGTACCTCTGGACCGTGGACGACCACCCCATCAACCACCTGCCCGCCTGACGGAGGAAGCTCCCCATGCCTGCCAAGCAGCACACGGTCGTCGACAGCCCCTACGGCCCGCTGACGCTCATCGCCACCGACGGCGTCCTCTCGGCCCTCTACATGACCGACCAGCGCCACCGCCCGCCCGAGGAGACCTTCGGCGTCCCGGACCCGGAACCCTTCCCCGAGGTGATCCGCCAGCTCACGGCGTACTTCGCCGGCGAGCTCACCACCTTCGACCTCCCGCTCGACCTGCACGGCACCCCGTTCCAGCGGAGCGTCTGGGCGGAGCTGAGCAGGATCCCGTACGGCGAGACGCGTACGTACGGCGAACTGGCCGAGGAGCTCGGCAAGCCGGGCGCTTCGAGGGCGGTCGGCCTGGCCAACGGCAAGAACCCGGTCGGCATCATCGTGCCGTGCCACCGGGTCATCGGAGCCTCGGGCAGCCTCACCGGATACGGCGGCGGCCTGGACCGCAAGCAGCGGCTGCTCGCCTTCGAGAGCGGCGGCCGGCGGAGCGACGGGGTGCAGGCGCTGTTCTGAGACGGAAAGGGCTGGGGCGCGCCGGCACCTGGGAGCATGGCTCCCGGGGGCCTGCCGGCACCTGCACCGGCACGCCCCCGAGCGGCTTCACCGCCGTCAGCCGGTGAAGATCTCCACAGCCGTCCAGAGCGCGAGGCCCAGCATGCAGATACCGCCGATACGCTGCACGGTCTTCAGCGGTACGCGCTTGGCGATGAACTTCCCCGCGAGCAGCGCCAGCGCCGAGACGGACATCAGGGCGGCGGCCGACCCGATCGCGGTGGACCAGGTGCCGTTGCTCGCCGCCAGGTTGGCGGTGGTGATCTGGGTCAGGTCGCCCCACTCGCTGATGAAGACCGCCATGAACGCGGTCGAGTAGACCGGCCAGAAGCCGGTCACGGTCTTCACCTCGGTGTCGTCATCGTCGTCACCGGCGCTGCCGCGCAGCAGGATGAACGCGCCGAACGCGAAGAGCGAGGCCGAGACGAGCTTGACGGTCCAGTCGGGCAGCAGCCCGATCAGGCTGCCCGCGCCCACGGCGATGGCGACATGCACGATGAACGCGGACGACGTGCCGAACCACACGTAGAGCGGGCGCATCCGCGTGCCCATGGCCAGCGACGCGAACATCGTCTTGTCGGGGAGTTCCGCGAGGAAGATCAGCCCGAAGGCGGTGATGACCGCCAGAGGGTCGAGGTGCATTCCGGGTGGCTTTCTGTGCGAGCCGGGCCCCGGATCTTCGCGAAGCGCCGCTCGGGCTGTTCGGAGGACCACTCGGCCCGGCATGACGGCAGCGCCCACAGGGCGTGGACGTGTCATACAGGACCGAAGGTCTCGCCCGCCCGTGATCATGATCCCCTCAAGGGTCCACGAGCCCGGCCACCGGGAACCCGAAGGCTCCAGTGTGTCGACGACCGGTTTGCGGGGCTACTCCCCTTCGCAGCCGTCAACACTACCCCACCGGGCCCGGCGGGAGGGCAGGTGTTCGAAGCGGGGTGGCCTGGGTAGAGTCGCCGTGATCACCCGCACCAGCGCTGGTCGTCGCCCTCCTCCCTCCCGTCCCTCCCCCTCCTCCCACCGACCGGAAGTGCCGCATGAGCCGCCGCCCCCGCAAGGACGTGCCCGCCCAGAGCGTTCCCCGGCCCACCGTGAGCGTCTGCCGGGGCTGCTGCTGCGGCACGGAGAAGATCCCGGGCGTCGACCACGCCGCCCAGCTCAGCCGGCTCCGGGCCGGCCTGGAGGGCGCCGCCACCGTCCGGGCCGTCGAGTGCCTGGACGCCTGCGAGCAGGGCAACGTGATCGTGGTCCAGCCCTCCGCCGAGGGCCGCCGCGCGGGGGGCCGCCCGGTCTGGCTGGGCCTGGTCAACGACGAGTACGCGGAGCGGGACGTCATCACCTGGGCCTCGGCCGGCGGCCCCGGCCTCGCGGACGCCCCCGACATCCTCGACCTGTACGTCTTCCAGCCCTCGCGCCGGGTCCGGGCGGGGCTGGACGGCTGAAGCCGCAGGTCAGCTCGCTTCCAGTCCCGCCAGCAGCTTCGGCAGCGCCGTACCGATCGGCTCCCGGACGACCTCGTCCGCGAGGGCGTCGTACGGGGTCGGCTCCGCGTTCACCACGATCAGCCGCGCCCCGTGTTCGGCCGCGATCCCGGCGAGCGAGGCGGCGGGCTGCACCTGGAGCGTCGAGCCGACCGCCACGAAGACCTCGCACGCCTTGGCGACCGTCATCGCGTCCGCCAGCACCCGCGGGTCCAGCCGTTGCCCGAACATCACCGTCGCCGCCTTCAGGATCCCGCCGCAGAGCGCGCACGCGGGGTCCGGCTCGCCCGCCTCGACGCGCTCCAGTGCCTCGGCCATCGAGGAGCGGGCGTGGCATCGGGTGCAGGCCACCTCGTGGGCGGTGCCGTGGAGTTCGAGGACCTTGCGGGCGGGCAGCCCGGCCCGCTGGTGCAGCCCGTCCACGTTCTGGGTGATCACCCGGACCGGGGTGCCGGACCGCTCCAGCTCCACGACCGCCCGGTGGGCCGCGTTCGGCTCGGCGTTCCAGAGGGAGGCGGTGCGGCGCATCTGCCAGGAGCGGCGGCGGATCTCCGGATCGGCCAGGTAGAAGTCGTACGTGACGAGCTTCTCGGCCTCCGGATCCTTGCGCCACACCCCGTTCGGGCCCCGGTAGTCGGGGATGCCGGAGTCCGTGGAGACACCGGCGCCACTGAGGATCGCGACAAGGGTCATGCGCCGAGCGTACGGATGCGGGAACGCGCCCCGCGAGCGCATTTCACCGGGGTACAGTCCGGCCATGGCCAAGGTGAGCGTCAGTCTGGACGCCGAACTCGTCGTCGAAGTCATGGTGCTGGCGGGCGTGGGCAGCCCGCAGGACGCGGTGGAACTCGTGGTGCGCGACTACATCGCCCGCGGCCACCGCACGGAGGCGCTGGTCGCCGAGCGCGAGGAGTCGGTACGGGACGTGGAACCCAAGCCGCAGGCTCAGCAGGGCTGACGGTTTGCGGGCCCGAGGGTGAGGCCCAGGGGGGACCCGGGCCTGAGGCCCAGCCGGTACCCGGGGTTGAGGCCCAGGAGGGGTCCGGGCCCGAGGCCCAGGAGGGCCGACGCCCCCCTACGCCACCGGTTCTCCGTCCTCCAGTTCCACCACGCCCTCGCCGGACTCCAGCGCGCCCAAGGCCGCCCGCACCCGACCCTCCAGCTTTCCGAGCAGATGGTCGCCCAGGTCGTCCCGGGCGACCAGCTTCCAGGAGAGCAGCTCCTCCTCCTGGAGCCGGATCGCCGCGAGCTGCTCCGGGGCGAGCACCCCGCCGTCGTACAGGTACGCCACGATCGGCGGCCGGCCAGGGCCACGCACCCAGTCGACGGCGAGCAGCCGGCCCGGTGCCACGTCGAGCCCGATCTCCTCCACCGTCTCGCGCCGGGCGCCCTGCCGGGGGCCTTCGCCCGCCTGAGACTCGACCGTCCCGCCGGGCAGCGCCCAGCCCTCGCGGTAGTTCGGCTCGACGAGCAGGACCCGGCCCTCGGCGTCGCGGAAGAGGCACGCGGCTCCGGCCAGGACCTTGGGGAGCCCGGCGATGTACGTGGCGTAGTGCGGATCGGTAGTCGTCACGGGCGACAGCGTAGTGGGGGACGGGTCGGCGGCGGTTCCGGACGGCCATGGGCAGATCAGGGGGTGTGCGGATAGGGTCGGGGCGGCGCGACTCTGTTCGAAGGCAAGGGATGCAAGGTGACGGACGGAGCAGATGTGGAGACCGCCCGCGTGCTCGTCGCGGCGGACAAGTTCAAGGGCTCGCTCACGGCCGTACAGGTCGCGGAGCGGGTGACGGCCGGGCTGCGGCGCGTCGTGCCCGGCGTGCGGGTGGAGACCCTGCCCGTCGCGGACGGCGGCGACGGCACGGTCGCGGCCGCGGTGGCCGCCGGGTTCGAGCGCCGCGAGGCGCGGGTGACCGGACCCCTCGGAGACCCGGTGACGGCGGCGTACGCGCTGCGCGGGTCCACCGCCGTGGTGGAGATGGCCGAGGCCTCGGGCCTCCAGCACCTGCCCGACGGGGTGTTCGCCCCGCTCACGGCCACCACGTACGGCTCGGGCGAACTGCTGGCGGCCGCGCTGGAGGCCGGGGCGACGACCATCGTTTTCGGGGTCGGCGGCAGCGCCACCACGGACGGCGGCGCGGGCATGCTCGCCGCGCTCGGGGCCCGCTTCCTGGACGCGGACGGCAAGCCCGTCGGCCCCGGCGGCGGGGGGCTCGCCGAGCTGGCCGAGGCCGACCTCTCCGGGCTCGACCCGCGTCTGAAGGACGTCGACCTGGTCCTGGCCAGCGATGTGGACAACCCGCTGACCGGGCCCAAGGGCGCCCCCGAGGTGTACGGGCGGCAGAAGGGAGCGAGCGAGGAGGACATCGCGGTCCTCGACGCGGCCCTGAGCCATTACTCCTCCGTCCTGGGGCCGGAGACGTCGGCCCTGCCCGGCGCGGGAGCGGCCGGAGGTATCGGCTACGGGGCGCTCGTCGCCCTCGGCGCCCGCTTCCGGCCCGGCATCGAGGTCATGCTCGACGTCCTCGGCTTCGCCCCGGCGCTCGCCCGCGCCACGCTGGTCATCACGGGCGAGGGCTCGCTGGACGAGCAGACCCTGCACGGCAAGGCCCCGGCGGGGGTCGCCGCGGCCGCCCGGGAGGCCGGGATCGAGGTCGTCGCGGTCTGCGGCCGGCTCGCGCTGTCGCCGGAGGCCCTGAGCGGGGCGGGCATCGCGCGCGCCTACGCCCTGGCCGAGCTGGAACCGGACCCGGCCGTCTCGATGGCCCAGGCCGGGCCGCTGCTGGAGCGGGCGGCCGAGTCGATCGCCCGGGACTTCCTGAGCTGAGCGTCGGATCAGGGCCGGTCGTACAACCGCACCAGAGCCGTCGTGCAACCGCACCAGGGGCCGGTCGTGCAACTGGATCAGGGCCGGTCGTACACAACGTACGGCCGGCCCTGGCTCCTCCTGCGCCGGGGGCTCACCGTCGCTCACCCCGCGCCGCCGGCAGCCGCAGCGCGTCCAGTGCCAGCACCGTCTCGACCAGCTCGCGCGGGTGCGACAACGACCGTGAGGTCAGCCGTTCCAGCCGCCGCAGCCGGTTGAACACCGTGTTCCGGTGGCACCGCAGCCGCACCGCGGCCCGCCCCACCGAACCCCCGCACTCCAGCCACGCCTCCAACGTCCCCACCAGCAGCGCCCGTTCCGCCGGAGCCAGCACCAGCAGCGGGCCGAACACCTCCGCGACCAGCCGGGCGGACAGCTCCGGCACGCTCGCCACCAGGGCCGTCGGCAACCGCTCGTCCAGCGCCACGATCTCGCGCGCCCCCGGACCGCAGGCCAGCAGCGCCGCCCCCGCCAGCCGACGGGCGCGCCCCAGCTCCGCCAGACCGCCCACCACCGGACTCACTCCACCCGGCCCCGCCCCCGCCTCCCCGAGCCGCGCGACCGGTCCGGCGAGGCCTCCCGGGCCCAGCAGGACGACCCCCGCCTCCCCGCACCAGCACCACCGCACCCCGTCCGCATCCGCATCCGCATCCGTGTCCGCTTCCGTTTCCGGGCCGGCGGTGGGCGCGGCCAGCACCACCACCGCGTAAGACCCCCGCTCGGGCAGCCCGAGGCCCTGCGCCGCGCGCCGCACCTGGTGCGGCTGGGCGGACCCGGCCAGCAGCGGGCCGAGCAGCGCCACGGCCCCCG
This sequence comes from Streptomyces cyaneofuscatus, assembly GCF_042718795.1. GTDB lineage: Bacteria > Actinomycetota > Actinomycetes > Streptomycetales > Streptomycetaceae > Streptomyces > Streptomyces cyaneofuscatus_A. The sequence continues at coordinate 110,921 of NZ_JBHXOX010000029.1, read as the reverse complement.
TTTCCCGCCGCATCCCCGCCTCCCTCCGCTGGACCGGTCTCCCCGGTGACCGACGAGGATGCCACCGGCCGCGCGGGCGGGACCCCGCCCGTCACCGCCTCTGTGCGCGTGCACAACGAGGCCCTTCGATCGCTGGTCACCCGCATCGACTCCGCCCCGCCCCGTGGACGCGCGCTCCGCCCGGTGCTGGTCTGTGGCACCACACGAAGCCACACCCCCCACAGATGAGCACGACCCAGTAGCACGACCCATGAGCACGACACGAGAAGGCGGAAGGAGGAGGACGCATGGCAACGCTAGAGATCCGCGCACTGTCCGTCGGCTACGGCCCGGTCCGCGCGCTGCGCGACATCTCCGTCGATGTGCCGGACGGCGCGATCACCGCCGTACTCGGCGGCAACGGCGCGGGCAAGACCACGCTGCTGCGGGCCGTGTCGCGGACCCTCGGCTTCCACCGCGGTACGGGCACCGGCACCATCCGGTTCGACGGCCGTCCCCTGGAGGGGCTGCGGCCCGCCCAGGTGGTGGCCGCGGGAGTGGTCCAGGTACCGGAGGGCCGGCAGGTCTTCGCCCGGATGACGGTGGCCGACAACCTGCGCGCGGGCGCCCTCGGGGCGCGCGGCGGGCGCAAGCGGACGAGCGCCGCCCTGGCCCGCGTCCACGAGCTGTTCCCGGTCCTCTCCGACCGGGCGCACCAGCGGGCCGGGCTCCTGTCCGGCGGCGAGCAGCAGATGCTGGCGATGGGCCGCGCTTTGATGGCCGGGCCCCGGCTGCTCCTGCTGGACGAGCCCTCGCTCGGCCTCGCCCCGCTGATGGCGGCCCGGATCGCGGAGACCGTGCAGGAGATCAACGCGAGCGGCACCTCCGTCATGCTCGTCGAGCAGAACGCGGCCATCGCGCTGCGCCTGGCCTCGACGGCGTACGTCCTCGATGTCGGCGAGGTCGCCCTGCACGGGCCCGCCGACGAACTGGCCGCCTCCGACGAGGTGCGCCGCCGCTATCTCGGCGTGGTCGACGAGGAGGCCGCCGCCGACGCGGACGCGGCCTCCGAGAACCGGCGCACCCTGAGCAGGTGGTCCGCGTGACGACCGCACCGGCACCCGCGACCGGCGCCGCCACCACCGAACCGGCCGCCCTCACCGTCTCCGACGTGACCGTACGGTTCGCCGGGCTCACCGCCCTCGACGCCGTCTCCTTCACCGTGGAACCCGGCAGCGTCCACGCCGTCATCGGCCCCAACGGCGCCGGCAAGTCCACCTGCTTCAACGTCCTCTCCGGCGTCTACCGCGCCTCCGCCGGCACCGTCCACCTCGGCACCACCGAGCTCACCGGACGCGCGCCGCACGCCATCGCCGCCCTCGGCGTCGCCCGCACCTTCCAGAACATCGCGCTCCCGCCGCGCGCGACCGTCGCCGACAGCCTGCTGCTCGGCCGCCACCGGCTCACCCGCTCCGGCTTCCTCGCCACCGGCCTCAGGCTGCCGTCCGCCGCCCGCGAGGAGCGGCGCCATCGGGACCGGGTCCGCGAGATCGCCGCGTTCATCGGTCTGGAAGCCGCGCTGGAACGCCCGGCGGGCTCCCTGCCGTACGGGCAGCAGAAGCTCGTCGAGCTGGGCCGGGCGCTGTGCATGGAGCCCCGGGTCCTGCTGCTCGACGAGCCGATCGCGGGGATGACCGCCGACGAACGCCGCCGTACCGCGGCCGTCGTCGCCAACGTCCGCGACAGTCTCGGCATCTCCATCGTGCTGGTCGAGCACGACATGGGGGTGGTCATGCGGTTGGCGGACGCGGTGACCGTACTCGACTTCGGACGCAGGATCGCGGGCGGCACCCCCGCCGAGGTCCAGAACGACCCGGCCGTCGTCCAGGCCTACTTGGGAGCACCGGAATGACCACGTTCATCGAACTCCTCCTCGGCGGCCTGTCGATCGGTTCGGTCTACGCACTGATCGCGCTCGGCTTCGTCGTCATCTTCAAGGCCACCGAGGTCGTCAACTTTGCCCACGCCTCACTGCTGTTGGCGGGCGGCTATGTCACCGCCGTCCTCCACGACGACATCGGGTTCTGGCCCGCGCTGCTCGTCGGGATCGCCGGGGCCGCGACCGTCGGGGCGGCCATCGAGTTCTTCGTGATGCGCCGCTACCGGGGGAGCGACCACAGCGTCCTGGCCATCGTCACCATCGGCGTCGACATCCTCCTCATCACCGAACTCACCCGCCGTATGGGCACGGACGTCCTCGCGCTCGGCGACCCGTGGGGCAACCAGGTGGTGAACATCGGCGGCATCACCCTCGCCCAGACCCGGATCGCCGCGTTCCTCGCCGCCGGGCTCCTCATCACCGTCTTCCTGCTGGCCTTCCGCTACACCTCGTGGGGCGTCTCCATGCGGGCCGCCGCCGAGAACCCGCAGACCGCCGCCCTCATGGGCATCAAGCTCGGCAGGGTCTCGCTCGCCGCCTGGGCCGTCGCCGGAGCCCTCGCCGCCGTCGCCGCCCTCTTCCTCACCGTCTTCCCGACCCCCGGCCTGGAACGGGCCACCTCCCTCGCCGCGCTCAAGGCGTTCCCCGCGGCAATCCTCGGCGGACTCGACTCCACCACCGGGGCGTTGGCCGGCGGGCTCATCGTCGGCGTCACCGAGTCGCTCGCCACCGGCTACCAGAGCGACCTCTCCTTCCTCGGCCGGGGCATCGGCGACCTGGCGCCCTATCTGGTGATGGTCGCGGTCCTGCTCATCCGGCCGGCCGGACTCTTCGGCACGAAGGAGCTGGCCCGTGTCTGACACCACCGCCGAAGCCGTCCCCGAGGCGACAACCACCCGCACGCCCGCACCGGTTGGCGCTTCGAGCCTCACCGACCGGCTGCGCCGGCCCCGTACGTACGCCGTCCTCATCGCCTCCGTCCTGCTCCTGGCCCTCCCGTTCCACCTGGACCGCTTCTGGCTCCAGGCCGGGCTGTTCGCGATGGCGGCGGCGATCGGTGCTATCGGGCTCAACATGCTCACCGGCGCCACCGGCCAACTCTCCATGGGACACGCCTTCTTCCTCGCCGTCGGCGCGTACGGCTACTGCATCCTGGCGGGGGAGTCCAGCACCGAGAACGGCCACACCCTGACCGGCCTCGGGCTGCCCACCTGGCTGGCCGCGATCCTCGCCGTCCTGCTCGCCGGCGCCGCCGGAGGGCTGTTCAGCCCGATCGCCGGTCGGCTGCGCGGCGCCTACCTCGGCATCGCGACCCTCGCGCTGATCTTCATCGGACAGCACGTCCTGTTCAACGCGGGCTCCCTGACCGGGGGTTACAACGGGCGCGCCGTACCACCGCTCTCCCTCTTCGGGATCACCTTCGACGACACCGAAGTCGTCGTCGCCGCCGTCCCGTTCGGATCCTCGGAGAAGCTCTGGTACGTGGGCCTGGCCGCCCTGCTGCTCAGTGCCCTGTTCGCCCGCGGCATCCTGCGCGGCAGGCCGGGCCGGGCGATGAACGCCATCCGCGACCACCGGATCGCGGCCGGTGTCATGGGCGTACCGGTGGCGCGCTACCGGGCCGGGGTCTTCGTCCTGTCCTCCATGTACGCCGGTCTCGCGGGCGTCCTGCTCGCGCTGGTCTTCCAGCGGACCGTGCCCGAGTACTTCGGCATGATCCTCTCCCTCGAATACCTCGCCATGATCGTCATCGGCGGGCTCGGCAGCGTCGCGGGGGCCGTCGTCGGCGCCTTCTTCGTCTCCCTGCTCCCGCAGGTGCTCACGCACTACAGCGACTCCCTCCCGCTGGTCTCCGCCCCCGGTACGGGCGGTCTGGCACCCGGTGAGGCGTCCCGCTACCTGTACGGCGCCGCGGTGGTCGCGGTGGTCCTGTTCCTGCCCGGCGGCCTCGCCCGCCTCGGCATCGCACTCCCGCGCGTCAACCGTCCGAAGAAGTCAGGGGAGAAGAAATGAAACGCAGAGCGCTCACGGCCGTGGTCGCGGCCCTCACCGTCACCCTCGTCGGGTGCAGCGGCAAGGCGACCGAGGGGAAGGGCGACGAGCAGGACAAGGCCGGGATCAAGACCGGCCCGGGTGTCTCCTCCTCCACGATCTCGCTCGGCGTCCTCACCGACATGACCGGTGTCTACGCCTCGCTCGGCAAGAGCGTCACCCAGGCCCAGCAGCTCTGGGCGAAGCAGATCAACGCCAAGGGCGGCATCTGCGACCGGAAGATCGAACTGACCGTACGGGACCACGGCTACGACCCGCAGAAGGCGATCGCCGGCTACACCGAGCTGGAGCCGAAGGTGCTCGGCTTCGCCCAGTTCATCGGCTCCCCGTTCGTCGCCGCCGTCGAGCAGCGCATCGACGGCAAGGACAAGGGGCTCGTGCTGCCGCAGGCCTGGTCGGCCAACCTGCTCGGCTCCCCGTACATCCGCGTCGTCGGCGCCACTTATGACGTCGAGACCATCAACCTGATCGACCACCTGCTCAAGGAGAAGCGGATCGCCAAGGGCGACAAGATCGGTCATGTGTACTTCGAGGGCGACTACGGCGAGAACGCGCTCGCCGGCTCGAAGCACGCGGCCGAGGAGGCCGGGCTCACGGTCGTCGAGCAGAAGATCAAGCCGACCGACAACGACATGACGGCCCAGGTCGCCGCCCTCAAGCAGGCCGGGGTGAAGGCCGTCGTCGTCAGCGCGGGCCCGCGCCAGGCGGCCTCGCTGGTGGGCGTCGCGGCCGCCACCGGCTTCGACATCCCCGTCGTCGGCAACAACTCCGCCTACGCGCCGCAGTTGTTGAAGACCCAGGCGGGCCCGGCCCTGCTGAAGGACTACTACATCGCCTCCTCCACCCTGCCCATCGGCGACCCCGGCGACGGCCCGTCGCTGCTGGCGAAGGAGTACGCCTCGCAGTACCCGAACGACGTCCTCGACAACGGCGTCGTCGCGGGCTGGACGGCGGCCTCCATCTTCGGCGAGGCGCTGGACAAGGCGTGCGACAACAAGGACCTCACCCGGGAGGGCGTCGACAAGGCGCTGCTGACGATCAAGGGGTACGGAACCGAGTTCGGGGTCACCCACGACTTCTCCGACCCGGCGGCGCCGTCCACCCGGGAGAGCGTCATCATGAAGCCGGACGCCTCGGTCCCCGGCGGTCTGAAGGTCATCAGCCCGGCCTCGGTCTCCGATGCGGCGAAGTCCTACACGGTGAAGTGACGCACTGAGTAACGGAGTCGGGCCCGGCCGCGAGGAACTGCGGCCAGGCCCGACCCCGCACGGCTGCTCAGCTCGTGTACGCCTCCACCTCCGAGAGCTGCGCGGCCGGCCAGCCGGTGTTGCCGGTGACCGCCAGCCGCAGATAGCGGGCCGAGGTCCCGGGCAGGGTGACGGTGGCCGTGTTGCCGCTCGACGGGTTGAAGGTGTAACCCGCCGACGCCTTCAGGGTGTTGTACGTGGAGTTGTCGGTGGACCCCAGCACGCTCAGGGTCTGGGTGCGCGTGGCCCAGGCGGCCGCCGGAGGCAGCTTCAGCACCACCCGCTTCACGGCCTTCGCCGAGCCCAGATCCACGGTCAGGGACTGCGGGAAGGCGTTGTTACGGCTCTCCCAGTACGTGTTCGGGTTCCCGTCCACCGCGTTCCCGGCGCCGTACACGTCGACATGGCTGCTCGCACTCACCGGGCGCCCCTGCGCGAGATTGCCGGTCTCCTCCGGCGGGTCCGTGGGGCCCGGCGGGTCGGTCGGTCCGCCGGGGCCGCCGCCTCCCGGCACCCCGCCGTTGGTCCACACCGGATCCGGCCAGACGCCCGTGCAGGCGGGCGGATCGGCGTACCAGCCGGAGTTGCCGGAGCCCCGGGTGATCTGGAAGCCCGCGCCGACGCAGTTGTGGATCGGGTTGGACTGGGCGATGTTCGTGGCCACGACATCGGTGAACGTGGCCCGGCCCGGCGACTGGATCTGGAGCGCGTAGGTTCCGGCCCCGTCGATCTTCACCCGGTTGAAGTTCAGCCCGTTGCTCGCTCCCTCGATGAGGTGGATCGCGGCGTAGGAGCTGTCCAGGATCTCCGTGTCGGTGACGTTGACCGTCGCGCCCTGGATCGGTTCGTTGAGACCGCTGAACCAGACCGCCCCGACCCCGAACTGCCAGTTGAAGTCATTGTTCCCGGTCCGGATGAGGGTGTTGCGGGCTGCGGTGTGCGTACCCGAGACAGCGGTGCCACGAACGGAGTTGACCCCGGGGTAACGGTTGGCGATGTGCAGGCCGCCGCCGTTGGTGATGGTGTCCGCCATGACGTTGTCGGAGATCGTGATGTCCTTGCCGCCGTACGTCACGATGTTGTTCGCCAGGATCGGCAGGACGACGGTGTTGAACGTGAACTTGTTGTTCACGTTCGGGATGTTCTCCGCCCACATGGCGAGGCCGTCATCACCGCTGTTGCGGACGAAGGTGTTGGTGACGGTGGAGTTGGTGACGCCGTAGTGGAAGTTCACCCCGTCGGCCGTCTGGTCCAGGATCCGGGTGTTCCTCATGGTGAAGTTGTTCATCGGACCGGTCAGCCAGGCGCCGCACTTGGTGTGCTGGAGCCAGAGGTTGTCGACCACCGAGTCCGAGAGCGATCCGCCGATGGCGTTCACCTGGTCGTCGTCGATCCGCTCGCGGATGTCGCCGAAGATCGCGAAGTCCTTCAAAGTGACGTTCGAACTGCCGCCCTGAGAGGCGTACTTGCCGTATACGCCGACGGCCTTGTGGCGCTCCGTGGGGTGCCGGCCGGTCAGCACGCTGTACCAGGGGCCCGCCCCGCGCAGCGTCACCTTGTCGACGATGATGTGGTCCTGGACCTTGAACGTGCCCTGCGGGATGTACACCTCCCGGCCCTGGGTGCGGCCCGCGTCCACCGCCGCCTGGATCTTCGCCGTGGAGTCCGCCGCGCCGCTCGGGTCGGCGCCGAAGTCGCTCACCACGTCCAGCGCCCCGGAGGGCCTGCCGATCGGCGCGGCGACCTGCTCGAAGTCGGCCAGGTCGATGGTGAAGGTGGGGGACTGGGCGGTGGAGGAGACCTGGAGGCGGACCTTCGTACCGGCCGCCAGGGTGGAGCCGAACATGGTCCGGGTCTCGTCGTAGAAGTGGTGCGGGTTGGTGTCGCCGGGGTTGTTGTTGAAGGGGTAACCCCCGTAGTACCAGCCGTACTTCGAGGTCACCGGCACGCTCTTGAGCTGCGTCCCGTTGACCCGCACGTCGATCGAGGCGTCCCGGCCCGTCCCGGCGGCGTTGTCCGGCAGCGAGTAGCGGAAGGTCATCGCGTTCGCCGGTGCGGTGAGCGTGAACTCCACGTACTCGCCGACCGCGTCGAGCGTGACGGCCTGGCGGCCCGAGGCCTCCGAGGGCAGCGAGCCGTAGAGCCGGTTCGGGCCGATGAGCGTGCCGTTGGTCGCGGCGTACTCGGCCTCCTGCTCCTTGAACGGAACGGTCGCCCCGCGTCCGGGGACGTTCAACGGGGAGGGTGCGGGGACGGCGGCGGCAGCGGCGGGTGGCGCACCGGCCACCACGAGCGAGGTGGCGGCGGCCAGCGCGGTGAGGGCCAGCGCCAGGGAGGCGGAGAGGGAGCGCCGCAGGATGCGGCCGCGGCGTGGGGGTGGTGGGGGAGGGGTCACGGGAGGTCCGTCCTTGCGGCTCGGGGGCTCTGCGGACGACCTGAGGCTAGGAGAGATCCCGCAAGGACGTCTATGCCGCTGCGCAAAATACCGCCCTGGAAGCTCAAATTAGCGACTCGGGACGGGATGTGACGTGCTCTCAACCCGAGGCAGGCACCAACCCGCCCCGGACGAGGCCGACGTGATCACACCTCCCGGCCGTCCATCCCGATGTACCGGAAATGCCCCCGCTCCACGCGGTAGATGAAGACCCCGGTGCCCGCGTACATCCCGTTGGCGGGCTCGAACGCATAGCTCTTGGACACGCCCTTGTACCGCGTCGTCCGCAGCACGGGCAGCATGTCCTGCCGCGTCACGCTCTCCCGGCCCAACCCCTCCGCGCAGGCCGCGATCAGCCCGACCGCGTCGTACGCCTCGGCGGCCAGCAGCGGCGGCGCACCGTCGAAGCGCTTGCGGTACGCGGCGGCGAAGGGGTGCACCGACGGTACGGAGGCGGGGTCGGCGGCCGTCGACACGACGAGCCACCCCGCCGCGTCCTCGCCCGCCTCCGCCAGGAACCGGGGATCGTGCACGGCCTGGGTGCCGATCTTCGGCCCCAGGAACCCCGCCTTCGTCAGCGCCCGCGCGAACCGGCCGGCATCCCGCCACCCGCCGCCGTACACCACCGCCCCCGGCTTCTTCGCGACGATCCGCTCCGCCTCGGCGTCCAGGTCGCGGGTGCCCTCCCGCACCGTCTCCGGGAGGACCGTCCGGCCGTTGCCCCGCAGCCCCGCGTCCAGGAAGCGCGTGGTCTGGCGCCCGTACTCGGTCCCGTCGTCCACCAGCGCCACGGCGTCGATCTCGTACGCACCCAGGAACTGCGCCACCGGCAGCATCTGCATGTCGTTGCGCGGCCGGGCGCACAGGAAGATCCGGTTCAGGTTCCGCGTGTCGCCGTCCACCACGCTGAGCAGCGGCAGCGCCGCCTCGTCGTACGCCACCAGCGCCTCGCGCGCCGCGTCCGCGCCGGTCGCCCCGATCGCCGCCACCAGCAGCGGGTCCTGGGCGAACCGCCGCACCGCCGCCGTGGCCCGCGCCGCCACGCCGCCGTCGTCGGCCGCGACCAGGCGCAGCGTGAACGGCGCGTCCTCGCGGGCGTTGTGCTCCTCGACCGCCAGCAGGGCCGCCCGCTCCTGGCCCTTGCCGATCGCCGCCGACGGTCCGCTGAGGTCGGCCTGCAGCCCGATGTGCAGCTCCGGCCGGGCGGCCGCCGCCTTGTCGCCGTCCCCCTTGCCGTTCCCGTCCGGGTCCTTCTCGTCCCCGAACCCCGTGGCCAGCCAGGCGGTGGTCCCGCCCGCCGCCGCGAGGACCGCGCCGCCGGTGACGTACGCGAGGAAGCGCCGGCGCCCGGGGGAGGCGGGGACGGCGGTGGTGTCCCGGGTCCCGGCATCCGTCTCCACGGTGGAACCGGCGTCCAGGCTGGTCGCCTCGATGTCGGGCAGGGCGAGCATCCGTGCCGAGCGCTCGGCGATCAGGTGGGTCACCGGGCCGGGCAGCCAGCTACCGCCCGCCGTGTCCTCGGCGAACGCCCGCCGGATGTCCCCGGCGGTCGGCCGCCCCTCCGGCTCCTTCGACAGGCACCCCTCCACCACCGGCCGCAGCCCCGGCGGCAGAGCACCCAGATCCGCCAGGTCGTGCACCGTACGGAAGAGCATCGCCTCGACCGGGCCGCTGCCGAACGGCCGCCCGCCGGTCGCCGCGTACACCAGGACACAGCCCAGCGAGAAGAGGTCGCTCGGCGGGCCGATCCGCCGCCCCTGCGCCTGCTCCGGCGAGAGGAAGCCCGGCGATCCGACGATCGCGTCCGTCGCTGTGAGGACCGTGTCGTCCAGGGCCCGCGCGATCCCGAAGTCGATCAGCCGGGGACCGTCGAGGCCGAGCAGGACGTTCCCGGGCTTCACGTCCCGGTGGACGAGCCCCGCCCCGTGGACGGCTTCCAGCGCCTCCGCCAGCATCGAGCCGAGCGCCCGAACGCTGCGCTCGGGCAGCGGCGCCCCGCCGCCCACGGCCTCGCTCAGGGCGGGACCCGGCACGAACTCGGTGGCCAGCCAGGGCGCCGCCGCCTCGGTGTCGGCGTCGACCACCGGCACCGCCCACCGGTTGCGCACCTGCCGGGCGATCGCCACCTCACGCCGGAACCGGGTGCGGAACCCGGTGTCGTCCGCGTACTCGGCGCGGATCAGCTTGATGGCCACCAGCGCGCCGCCGGGCGACCGGCCCAGCAGCACCACGCCCATGCCCCCGGCGCCGAGCCGGCCGAGGATGCGGTACCCGGCGATCCGCGCCGGGTCGGTGGAGCGGAGCGGTTCCATCAGCGGTTACGTCCCTGCGTCGTGATCGTGTCGTACGTCCGGAGGCGCTCCGGGCCTACTTGAGTTCCAGCTCGACGCGGTAGAGCACCTTGGCGCCGCCCTCGGCGGCGATCCGCAGCAGGTCGGAGTTCTGGTAGCCCTTCGCGCCCTTGACCGAGACGGCCGTGGTGACCGGCCCGATCCGGGATTTGGACCAGACGTAGTCCTGGGTGCCGCCCGAACCGGGACCGGTGTACTTGCCCGCCTCGAAGAGCGAGGCGTCCGCGTTGCGCACGTCCTTCTGGTCGAACTGCAACGACATCAGCCCGCTCAGCCGCTGCCCGCCGCCCAGCTCCTGCGCCGGGCAGCGGAAGCTCTCCTGGACGGTGTCCTTGATCTCCCGGTCGGCGCCCCCGACGGTCCTGTGCACCGTCACGGTCACCGACCCCCGCACCCGCCCCTTGCCGTCCTGTGCCGGGATGTCGAGCCGCCGGGTGAAGGAGTCGAGCACTCCGTCGGGCAGCGCGCTCCGGCTCCAGACACAGGAATCGGCCAGTACGGTCCAGGTCCCGGCGGTCTCGTACGGCGTCCCGCGCACCATGCCCGCCGTCCAGTCGGCCTCCCCGAGCGCGGCGTTACGCGTCAGCCTGCGGGCCTGTGCCGCCGTCCTCGGCACCCGGGCCGGGTCCGGAGTGAACTCGTACGCGCTCGGCAGAGCACCCGGCTCCTTGGTCCCCTGCGGCTCCGGCGACCCGGACGGCTCCGTGGACCCACCGGCCGGCCGCGCCGACGCGGACGGCTTCGGATCCGGGTCCTCCCCGGACTTCGCCCCCGAACTCCCGCAGCCCGCCAGCAGGACCCCCGCCGCCGCGACCGCCACCACACGTGCCCCGCGGCGCCTGTGCTCCGTCATCATCGGACCCCCGTCGTCCCCCTGCCCCGCGCCCCGCCCGAGTCGTCGGGGCGTCGGATGCGACGTGATTCTAGAAGCCCGGCGCGCCGGGTTGACGGGAACCCGGTACTCATCCCCCTGCCGGAACTTCTCAGCCACCGGGAGGGGTTCGCCTCTGGTGCGGCGCGGCGCGACGTGGTATGAGCGGGCCCCGGGTGGCTGAAATCAGGCCATGGCAGGCGGGCGGAACCCCCGTACGGCAGGGGCGGCAGCGGGCGCTCGGACGCCGCGTAACCACCCTGCACGGATTCCGTGTTCGGCGGAAAATTGGTCTGGACCACCTGGGGTGGAGGTGGTTGGCTCGACTCCGGACGAGGGGCCGCCGCGTCGCGGCCCGCTCCGTTCAGGTCCGCGTATCCGCCGCTTTCCCGCGTCCCGCTGAGGAGATCCATCCCTTGATCGACATCGTGGCCGTACTCAGGGCCGAGGACGCCGTACTCGACTTCCTCTCCGTGCTCACCGACTCCGGGCCCGCCGGCCGGCAGGAGCAGAGCCGCGAGATCCACGTCCTGCTCGGCGACACCGCCGAACACCTGGTGCTCCCGGCGGACCTGCCGCTCACCGAGCGCCTCGCCGCCGTCGCCCGGCACATCCGGCCCGTCGACGAGAGCGCGGCCTCACCGGGGCCGCAGGCGCTGGCCGCGCTGGTCGAGGCCGCGGCCCGGGGAGCGGAGGCCCGGCTCTGGACCCACTCGCCCGCCGACACCCGCCGCAGCAGGGGCCGACTCGGCCGGGACGCCGCCGCTGCCGTCGCCACCGTGCCTCTGCCGGGCGGGCCGGCCGTCCTGCACGCCGTCGGCCACTCCCCGTACCTCCAGTTCATCAGCGACCTCGACCTGCCGCTGGACCGCACCGAGGCCGAGGCCAAGCTCGCCTTCGTCAACCGGCACTGCGGCCATCTGCTGCGCACCGACTCCGCCGAGTACGTGATCCGGACCGGCCGGGTCCATGCCACCGAGCGGTTCTTCGCCGCCGGGTCGGCGGAGGAGCGAGAGCGGCTGTTCGCGCTCCTCGCCAGCCTCGACGAGGACGCGGCCACCGTGCCCGACCCGTGGGAGTTCGCCACCTCCGCGTACGAGGGGGAGCGGCTGGACCGCACCGTCGCCTGGATCGCGGAGCACTGTCCGCCCGGCGGCGGTCCCCTCGTCGAGGTCGGCGCCTGCGAAGGGGCGCTCACCACCCGGCTCGCGGAGAAGGGCTTCACCGTCCACGCGACCGAACCCAACCCCGTCTTCCGCCGCCGGCTGACCGAGGCCGTCGGCGACACCGCCCAGGTCCACCCCGCCTCCCTGGAGGAGCTGGCCGCCCGGCCGGAGCTGCCCGGGGCGGCCTACCTCCTGATCGAGATGCTCTACTACGGCCAGGACCTCGCCCTCCTGGACCGGCTCCCGGCCGACCTGGTCTTCGTCGCCCTGGAACCCGAGACGCTCGCCACCCGGCTCACCCCCTGGCTGGAGAGCACCCCGCACTGGGAGCGGGCCGGCGACGCGACCCCGCTCGTCGCCCCCGCGCTGGAGACCGTCTGCGGCGGCCGCGCCTACCTCAGCAAACGCGGCAGCGTCGGCGTCCTGCTGCGCCGCACCGGCGCCTGACGGAGTCCGCCATGTACGACGTCTGCGTCGGGCTCGGCTACCACTGCGAGTCCACCTACCAGCTCCGCCGCATCACCGGCCAGGACCGGGCCCACTTCTTCGACTGGCTCGACCTCGACCTCGTCGCCGTACGGGAGATCATCGAGAACGACTTCGCCAACGTGCTCCGCCCGGGCCTCAGCGAACCCTTCAGCAACGGCCTCTGCGTACGGGACCGGGGCTCGGACATCCGCTTCTTCCACGACTTCCACGCCCCGGACGGCACCCCGCTGACCCCGGCCCTCATCGCGGAGCAGCATCCGGCGGTCCGGGAGAAGTTCGCGTACCTCGCCGACCGCTGGCGGGCCCTGACGGCCTCCCGCTCCCGCGTCCTGTACGTCCACCACGACGCGTTCGACGAGAGCGGCCCGGGCGACCTGGCGGCCCTGCACGCCCTCCTGCGCTCCCGCTACCCGGACCACGCCTTTGACCTGCTCTGGCTCCGCCGTACGCCCCCGGAGGACACCACCACCGCCGCCCTCCCGCCCGGGGTCACCTGGTCCACCGTCGCCGCCCAGCCCGGCCGCTGGGAGGGCAGCGACACGGCCTGGGACGCCGCTCTCGCCGCCCTGGACATCCCCAGGGCCTCCGCCGCACCCTGACCCGCTTCCCTCCGGAGGAACCGTGCCCGTACCGCCCCCCTGGCGCACCCTCGTCGTCTCCCCGCACTTCGACGACGCCGCGCTCTCCCTCGCCGGGCTCCTGCCCACCCTGCCCGGCCCCCTCGCCGTCGTCACCGTCCACGGTGGGCCCCCGCCGCCCGGCGCCCCCGTCTCCTGGTGGGACAGCGTCTGCGGCTTCACCACCGCCGCCGAGGCCCACCGGGTCCGCAGCGCCGAGGACGCCCGCGCCTGCGAGCTGCTGGGCGCCGAGCAGGTCCTGATCGACCACCCCGACGGCCCGTACGTCACCGAGGGCGAGGGCCCGGACGCCCTGGACGCCCTCCTGGGCACCCTCGCCCCCACCACCCGGGTCCTTCTCCCGCTCGGCACCAACCAGCCCGACCACGAGGCCGTACGCCTCCGCGCCGAACGCGCCCTCACGGCGGCCGGCGCCCCCGCCCCCTGGGTCTACGCCGACCTGCCCTACACCGGGCACCTGCCGGAGTGGGGCACGCCCGAGGCGTCCGGGGCGCTGGCCGCCAGCCAGAAGTGGGGGACCGCCTACCAGGCGCTCACCCGCCGCCACCGGGTCACCGTCGAACACGAGCTGGTGCTCTCCGACGAGCAGTGGGCGGCCAAACGCGCGGCCGTCCTCAGCCACGCCTCCCAGCTCGCCGCCCTTGCCCCCGACCACGGCACCTTCCTCGCCCGCACCGGCCCCCTGCGCGCCGAACTGATCTGGAGCCTGGAGCCCCACGGCACCGCCTGACGCGAGCATCCCGGAAACGCACGAAGGCCCGGATGCCGGGAAGCATCCGGGCCTTCGCCCTGTCCGTGTCCGTACCGCTGTATCCGTAACGCTGTGTCCGTACCGCTACGGGTGCTGCGCCGCCCGCGCCTCGCGCCGGTTGTCACGGAACGTGTTGACCCGTCGCGCCGTGGCGAAGAGCGGGATCACCGCACCGAGCACGACCTGCAGCGCACAGCCGGTCTGGAGCAGCAACTGACCGCCCGGCGCGTCGAACGCCCACGCCGCCAGCAGCCCCATCGCGCCGACGATCCAGCTGAGCATCGCCACCGCGAGGATGCCCCGCGGCTTGGGGTACTCGACCCGGCTCACCATCAGCCACGCCACCCCGATGATCGCCAGCAGCGTCGGGACGAAGGGCAGCTCCAGGAGCACGATCGAGACGACCGTCAGCGCTCCGAAGGGGCTCGGCATGCCCTGGAACATGCCGTCCTTCAAGGTCACACAGGAGAATCTGGCCAGCCTGAGCACCACCGCGAGCAGCACGACGATCGCCGCCAACGCCGACACCCGCTGATGGGCGTCGTCCGCGACCATCCCGTACACGAGCACGAAGTAGGCCGGGGCGAGCCCGAAGCTGATGAGGTCGGAGAGGTTGTCCAGCTCGGCCCCCATCGGCGAGGAGCGCAGCTTGCGTGCCACGAGCCCGTCGAAGAGGTCGAAGATCGCCGCCATCAGCATGAGGATGACCGCGGTGGCCGCCGAGTGGCGGGCCATGCCCGTCTCCTCGCTGCCCGTGAGGTGCGGGATGAGGATTCCGGTGGTGGTGAAGTACACCGCCATGAATCCGCACGTGGCGTTACCGAGGGTGAGCGTGTCCGCTATCGACAGCCGCATCGACAGCGGCATGTCCTCAGCGTCGGTCTCGCCCGCATCCTCGGCTTCCGGAACCCAGTCGGCCTGGGTATTGGGATCAACTACGGTCAATTCGAGTCACCCCCGCGGTAGTGGCCTGGCCGACCTCGACCGCGACATCGATACCTTCCGGAAGGTAGATGTCGACGCGCGAGCCGAAGCGGATCAGGCCGATGCGCTCGCCCTGCTCCACCTTCGTGCCCTGGGGGAGGTACGGCACGATCCGACGGGCGACCGCTCCCGCGATCTGCACCATCTCGATGTCGCCGAGCTCGGTGTCGAAGTGCCAGACAACGCGCTCGTTGTTCTCGCTCTCCTTGTTGAACGCCGGAACGAACCCGCCCGGGATGTGCTCGACCGACGTCACGGTGCCCGCCAGCGGCGCGCGGTTGACGTGGACGTTGAGCGGGCTCATGAAGATCGCGACCCGGGTGCGCCCGTCCTTCCACGGCATGATGCTCTGCACCACACCGTCGGCCGGGGAGATGACCCGGCCTTCGGCGATCTCGCGCTCGGGGTCACGGAAGAACCACAGCATGCCCGCCGCGAGCGCGGTGGTGGGCACGGCCACTGCCGCCCAGCGCCCGGACTTGCGGGCGCGGGCCAGGCTGAGGGCCGCGGTGGCGACGGTCGGGAGGAGCCACGGCGATGCTCCGCGGGCGATGCGGACCCCGCCGCGGTTTGCGGAGGTAGGGCTGTCGGGCATGAATGACCTTCGTAGCGGATGATGCCGCGCTGGCAACGGGGGACGGCGGCTTTCCGAAGATGCTATCGGTTGCCGGGCGCAACTGGGCAAGCCAGCAGCCGAGTCGGACTGTCGAACGCCGCCCGTCGAGGGTGACCTGGTGTGATGTTCTTCGCCACCAAATCACCCTGAATCGGACAATCAGCCCTGGAATCGGTACTCCTCCAGGAGTCGCCGGCCAATGATCATTTTCTGGATCTCGGCGGTACCTTCACCGATCAGCAGCATCGGCGCCTCGCGGTAGAGGCGCTCGATCTCGTACTCCTTGGAGAAGCCGTAGCCGCCGTGGATACGGAAGGCGTCCTCGACGACTTCCTTGCAGTACTCGGAGGCGAGGTACTTCGCCATCCCTGCCTCCAGGTCGTTGCGCTCCCCGGAGTCCTTTTTGCGAGCTGCGTTCACCATCATCGCATGGGCGGCTTCGACCTTGGTGGCCATTTCAGCCAATTTGAACTGGATCGCCTGGTGCTGCGCGATCGGCTTGCCGAAGGTGTGGCGCTGCTGAGCGTACGAAACACCCAGCTCGAATGCACGCTGAGCGACACCGCAACCACGCGCCGCGACATTCACCCGGCCGACCTCGACACCGTCCATCATTTGGTAAAAGCCTCGGCCGGTCGTGCCGCCCAGGACACGATTGGCCGGAATGCGCAGGTCGTCCATGATGAGCTCGGTCGTGTCGACGCCCTTGTAGCCCATCTTGTCGATCTTCCCGGGGATGGTCAGGCCGGGCCGGACCTCTCCGAAGCCCGGCTCCTTCTCGATCAGGAAGGTCGTCATCGACTTGTGGGGCGCGGTGCCCTCGGGGTGGCCTTCGTCACTTCGGGCCAGAACGGCGACGAGCGTCGACGTTCCGCCGTTCGTCAGCCACATCTTCTGGCCGTTGAGAACATACTCGTCGCCGTCCCTGACGCCCTTCGACGTGATCGCCGAGACATCGGAGCCGAGCGCCGGCTCCGACATCGAGAACGCGCCCCGCACCTCACCGAGCGCCATGCGCGGCAGGAACGTGTCCCTCTGCTCCTGGGTGCCGTGCTGCTTGAGCATGTAGGCCACGATGAAATGCGTGTTGATGATGCCGGACACGCTCATCCAGCCGCGGGCGATCTCCTCCACGCACAGCGCGTAGGTGAGCAGCGACTCTCCCAGACCCCCGTACTCCTCGGGGATCATCAGCCCGAACAGGCCGAGTTCCTTGAGCCCCTCCACGATCTCCGTGGGGTACTCGTCGCGGTGCTCCAGCTGGGTCGCGACCGGAATGATCTCCTTGTCGACGAAATCCCGGACCGTGGAAAGGATTTCCCGCTGGATGTCGTTCAGACCGGCGGTCTGGGCGAGTCGCGTCATGGCTGCTTCTCCTGTGGCTTCACGCGGATGGCCTTAAGGCTTCACACGGTTACTTGGCGGGTGTCGGGCGGCCGGGCTGCTCTCCGCCGCGCTCCTTGATGTACGTCTCGGTGGGGACCATCACCTTGCGCCGGAACACGCAGACCACGGTGCCGTCCTGCTTGTAGCCCTTGGTCTCCACGTACACGATCCCGCGGTCGTTCTTGGACTTCGACGGGGTCTTGTCCAGGACCGTCGTCTCGCCGTAGATCGTGTCCCCGTGGAAGGTCGGCGCGATGTGCTTGAGCGATTCGACCTCCAGGTTGGCGATGGCCTTTCCGGAGACGTCCGGCACCGACATGCCGAGCAGCAGCGAGTAGATGTAGTTGCCGACCACGACGTTCTTCCCGAAGTCGGTCGTCTGCTCGGCGTAGTTGCTGTCCATGTGCAGCGGGTGGTGATTCATGGTCAGCAGGCAGAAGAGGTGGTCGTCGTATTCCGTGACCGTCTTTCCGGGCCAGTGCTTGTAGACGGCACCGACCTCGAACTCCTCAAAAGTGCGTCCGAACTGCATGATCAGGCCTCCGGGGCTTCGAACTTGGAGGTGCGCTGCATTCCGGCGGCCCGGCCCTTGCCCGCGATGACCAGCGCCATCTTGCGGCTGGCCTCGTCGATCATCTCGTCGCCGAGCATCGCGGAGCCCTTCTTGCCGCCCTCCTCGGAGGTGCACCAGTCGTAGGCGTCGAGGATCAGCTCGGCGTGGTCGTAGTCCTCCTGCGAGGGCGAGAACACCTCGTTGGCCGCGTCCACCTGGCCGGGGTGCAGCACCCACTTGCCGTCGAACCCGAGGGCGGCGGCACGGCCGGCCACCTCGCGGTAGGCGTCCACGTCACGGATCTGGAGGAACGGGCCGTCGATCGCCTGGAGGTCGTGCGTACGGGCCGCCATCAGGATGCGCATCAGGATGTAGTGGTACGCGTCCGCCGGGTAGCCGGGCGGCTGCTGGCCGACCACCAGGGTCTTCATGTTGATCGACGCCATGAAGTCGGCCGGGCCGAAGATCAGCGTCTCCAGGCGCGGCGACGCGGCGGCGATCTCGTCGATGTTCACCAGGCCCTTGGCGTTCTCGATCTGCGCCTCGATGCCGATCCTCCCGACCTCGAAGCCCATCGTCTTCTCGATCTGGGTCAACAGCAGGTCCAGCGCCACGACCTGCTGGGCGTCCTGGACCTTCGGCAGCATGATGCAGTCGAGGTTCGGGCCCGCGCCCTCGACGACCGTGATGACGTCCCGGTACGTCCAGTGCGTCGTCCAGTCGTTGACCCGCACGACCCGGGTCTTGCCGCTCCAGTCACCGTTGTTCAGCGCGTCCACGATGGTGTGGCGGGCGCCCTCCTTGGCGAGCGGCGCGCAGGCGTCCTCCAGGTCGAGGAAGACCTGGTCGGCCGGGAGGCCCTGGGCCTTCTCCAGGAAGCGCGGGTTGGAGCCCGGCACGGCCAGACACGAACGCCGGGGGCGCAGCCGGTTCACGGGGGTGGTGGGCGTGGTCATGCGGAGACCTCCAGAGGGTCGAGCTTGTTCGCTTTCCGGATCTCGTCGACGATACGGCCGATGATCTCCGTGATACCGAAGTCCTTCGGGGTGAAGACGGCGGCCACACCGGCTTCGATGAGCGCCGCGGCGTCGGCCGGCGGGATGATGCCGCCCGCGATCACCGGGATGTCCGGCGCCCCGGCCTCGCGCAGCCGGTGCAGGACGTCGGGCACCAGCTCCGCGTGCGAGCCGGAGAGGATGGAGAGCCCCACGCAGTGCACGTCCTCGGCGAGCGCCGCGTCGGTGATCTGCTCGGGGGTCAGCCGGATCCCCTGGTAGACCACCTCGAACCCGGCGTCCCGCGCCCGTACGGCGATCTGCTCGGCCCCGTTGGAGTGCCCGTCCAGGCCCGGCTTGCCGACCAGCAGACGCAGTCGCCCGACACCCAGGTCTCCGGCGGTCCGGGTGACCTTCTCGCGGACCAGCGCGAGCGTGCTGCCCGGCTCGGCGGTGACCGCGACCGGGGCCGATGAGACCCCGGTGGGCGCGCGGAACTCGCCGAAGACGTCCCGCAGCGCCCAGGACCACTCGCCGGTGGTGACGCCCGCGCGGGCGCACTCGACGGTGGCTTCCATCATGTTCTCGGTGCCCGCGGCGGCCTTCTTGAGCGCGGCCAGGGCCTCCGTCGCCCGGGCCTCGTCGCGGTTGTCCCGCCACTCGTGGAGGGCGGCGACGACCCGGGCCTCGTTCGCCGGGTCGACGGTCATGATCGCGCCGTCGAGGTCGGAGGTGAGCGGGTTGGGCTCGGTCGTCTCGTAGATGTTGACGCCGACGATCTTCTCCTGGCCGCCCTCGATCCGGGCCCGCCGCGCCGCGTGCGAGGAGACCAGCTCGGACTTGAGGTAGCCGGACTCGACGGCCGCCATCGCGCCGCCCATCTGCTGGATCCGGTCGATCTCCGCGAGCGACTCCTCGACCAGGGACTCCACCTTGGCCTCGATGACGTGCGAACCGGCGAAGATGTCCTCGTACTCCAGCAGATCGCTCTCGTGCGCCAGCACCTGCTGGATCCGCAGGGACCACTGCTGGTCCCAGGGCCGGGGCAGGCCCAGCGCCTCGTTCCAGGCCGGGAGTTGTACGGCGCGGGCGCGGGCGTCCTTGGAGAGGGTGACGGCCAGCATCTCCAGGACGATGCGCTGGACGTTGTTCTCCGGCTGTGCCTCGGTCAGGCCGAGGGAGTTGACCTGGACCCCGTAGCGGAAGCGGCGCTGCTTGGCGTCGGTGATGCCGTACCGCTCACGCGTGACGCGGTCCCAGATGCGGCTGAAGGCGCGCATCTTGCACATCTCCTCGATGAAGCGGACGCCCGCGTTCACGAAGAACGAGATCCGGGCGACCACGTCACCGAACTTCTCCTCGGGCACCTGGCCCGAGCCGCGGACCGCGTCGAGCACCGCGATGGCGGTCGACATGGCGTACGCGATCTCCTGGACCGGGGTGGCCCCCGCCTCCTGGAGGTGGTAGCTGCAGATGTTGATCGGGTTCCACTTGGGGATGCGGTTGACCGTGTACGTGATCATGTCCGTGGTCAGCCGCAGCGAGGGCACCGGCGGGAAGACGTGCGTCCCGCGCGAGAGGTACTCCTTCACGATGTCGTTCTGCGTGGTCCCCTGGAGCTTGTGGGGGTCGGCCCCCTGCTCCTCCGCGACCACCTGGTAGAGCGCCAGCAGCCACATGGCGGTCGCGTTGATCGTCATCGAGGTGTTCATCTGCTCCAGGGGGATGTCCTGGAACAGCCGGCGCATGTCACCGAGGTGCGAGACGGGCACACCGACACGGCCCACCTCGCCGCGGGCGAGAATGTGGTCCGGGTCGTATCCGGTCTGCGTCGGCAGATCGAAGGCGACCGAGAGACCCGTCTGGCCCTTGGCGAGGTTGCGGCGGTACAGCTCGTTGGACGCCTCGGCGGTCGAGTGACCCGCGTACGTCCGCATGAGCCAGGGCCGGTCCTTCTGACGTTCGGTCATGGGAGAACCTCAGACGTTGCGGAAGCGGTTGATGGCGTCGATGTGCTGCTCGCGCATTTCCTGGTTGCGGACGCCCAGACCCTCGCGGGGGGCCAGGGCCAGGACGCCGACCTTGCCCTGGTGGGCGTTGCGGTGGACGTCGTGGGCGGCCTGGCCGGTGTCCTCCAGGGAGTAGACCTTGGAGAGCGTCGGGTGGATCTTGCCCTTGGCGATCAGGCGGTTGGCCTCCCACGCCTCGCGGTAGTTGGCGAAGTGCGAGCCGATGATCCGCTTGAGGGACATCCACAGGTAGCGGTTGTCGTACTCGTGCATGTAGCCCGAGGTGGAGGCGCAGGTGGTGATCGTGCCGCCCTTGCGGGTGACGTAGACCGAGGCGCCGAAGGTCTCGCGGCCCGGGTGCTCGAAGACGATGTCGATGTCCTCGCCGCCGGTGAACTCGCGGATGCGCTTGCCGAAGCGCTTCCACTCCTTGGGGTCCTGGGTGCGCTCGTCCTTCCAGAACTTGTAGCCCTCGGCGTTGCGGTCGATGACCGCCTCGGCGCCCATCGACCGGCAGATGTCGGCCTTCTCGGGGCTGGAGACGACACAGATCGGGTTGGCGCCGCCGGCCAGCGCGAACTGCGTGGCGTAGGAGCCGAGGCCGCCGCTGGCGCCCCAGATCAGCACGTTGTCGCCCTGCTTCATGCCGGCGCCGTTGCGCGAGACGAGCTGGCGGTACGCGGTGGAGTTGACCAGGCCGGGAGAGGCGGCCTCCTCCCAGCTGAGGTGCTGGGGCTTGGGCATCAACTGGTTGGACTTGACGAGCGCGATCTCCGCCAGGCCGCCGAAGTTGGTCTCGAAGCCCCAGATGCGCTGCTCGGGGTCGAGCATCGTGTCGTTGTGGCCGTCGGAGGACTCCAGCTCGACGGAGAGGCAGTGCGCGACGACCTCGTCGCCCGGGTTCCAGGCGTTCACGCCGGGACCGGTGCGCAGGACGACGCCCGCCAGGTCCGAGCCGATGACGTGGTACGGCAGGTCGTGGCGCTTGGTGAGCTCGCTGAGCCGCCCGTACCGCTCCAGGAAGCCGAAGGTGGACACCGGCTCGAAGATGGAGGTCCAGACGGAGTTGTAATTCACCGAGCTGGCCATCACGGCGACGAGGGCCTCGCCGGGGCCGAGTTCGGGGACCGGGACCTCGTCCAGGTGGAGCGACTTGCGGGGGTCCTTGTCGCGGGACTCGAGCCCGGCGAACATCTCCGCCTCGTCCTTGTGCACGGTGATCGCGCGGTAGGACTCGGGGAGGGACAGGGCCGCGAAGTCCGCGGCGGTGCTGTCCTGCGACTGAATCGCGTCCAGGATTTCCTTCACGGTGTTGCCTCCGGTGATGCGGCGTCGAGGGAACGCTTGAGGGGCCCTGCTGGCAGGGGAGCGGTGCGGTGTGGAGGTGTTTGCCGTCGGTTCGGCGGGTGGAGCTTCGGCTTTGCTCGGGTGGAGCAGAAGGGTGCCTGTGACGCAGGCGTCCGGGCGCGCAGCACGGTGGTTGCGGGGACAGCCGGCGTACGTGAGATCCCAGCACGCCGGCCGCCCGGACACCTTCAACGTATGGCACTCCGTGACACCTGACAAGGCACCCAGTGCCAACAATTTCTCTCACTTGTCATCTCGTAGGCACGCATGAGCAACACGATGGGCGTTACGAGACGTTCTGTCCTGCTGGCGGGCGGTTACCGCACCGGTCGGTACACATACGGCGTCGTCGTCCCCAGCTCCGTGAAGCCGAGCCGACGCAGGATCGGCGCGGACATGTCGGTCGCGTCGACCTGGAGGTGGCGGTAGCCGCGCTCGGCGGCGATCCGGGCCCGGTACGCCACCAGCGCCCGGTAGACGCCCTTCCCGCGCCAGGCGGTCACCGTCCCGCCGCCCCAGAGCCCCGCGAAGCCCGTCCCCGGGTACAGCTCCATCCGCCCGGAGCAGACCGGCTCCCCGTCGGCGTCCACCGCCATCACCGCCACGAAGTCCTCGGGCGCCTCCTCCAGCCGTCGCACCACCTGGTGGAGGAGGCGGGCCCCGTCCGTTCCGAACGCCCGCTCATGGGCCCGGGCCATCAGCTCGGCCCCCGCCGCGTCCGTCACCGGCACCAGCGTGAGCCCCTCCGGCAGCTCGACCCGCCCGCCCAGCAGCCCGGTCGGCGCCACCAGCAGGGTCTCCGGCTCCTCCGGCTCGAACCCGGCCGCCCGCAGCCGGTCGCCCAGGTCGGCGGGGCGGTCGTGGGCGTACAGCTTCCACTCGAAATCCGGCAGGCCGAGCGCCGCGCAGTGCTCGATCTGCTCCGCGATGGCGGCGTCGGCCCCGGCCGCGTCCAGCTCCGAGTCCGACCACACCACCCCGTTCCAGTCGTCGGCGCCGCCCACCTGGCGGACGACGGGGCCGGCGCGCTCGACGCGTACGCCGGGCCCGTCGGGGCGGGCGTGCTCCCGCATCTCCCGGTCGAACAGGTCACGTGTCTCGATGACGTTCTCAGATGATCGCATCCGCGCACCTCAGCACAGTGGCGACCGGCGGACCAGCGGTTTTCGGCCTTCGCGCGCGTTGGAAGACCGGCGCGGGGCAGATGTGCGGAACCAAGTGATCTTGAAGTGGTCAGGAAGCAGGGGTGGGACACCGATGGGCATACCGATCCGCAGAAGAAGCGTCCACGAGCGCCGGGGCCCCTTCGACATCCGCCGCACCACCTTCGGCTTCGCCCTGATCGCGCTGGTCCTCGCGGGCGGCGGGGTGGCCCTGCGGGCCGCCTGGCGGAGTACCGCCGACAACCCGGTCGCCGCCGGGCTCGTGATCGCCCTGCTCCTCGTCGCGGCCCTTCTGGTGCTGCGCCGCCGCCGACGGGCCCGGCGGATCGCGGAGACCGTCACGGATGCCGCGTACGGGATCGTCGACGCCGGAATCGCCGAGTTGGACGCCGCCTCCGAGGCCGCGCGCCCGGAGCCCCTGGGCGCCGCCGGAGCCGCGTATCCCGAGCCCCCGTCGGCCGCCCACCCGGTCGACTACGCCCAACTGGACCCGTACGCCTTCGAGGAGGCCGTGGCCGAACTCTGCCGGCGCGACGGCTGCGCGGACGCCGAGGTGGTGGGCGGCGCGGGGGACCTGGGCGCCGACGTCGTGGGCACCACACCGGACGGACGCCGCCTCGTCGTCCAGTGCAAGCGGTACGGGCCGGACAACCGGGCCGGATCCCAGGACCTCCAGCGCTTCGGCGGCACCTGCTACGCCGTCCACGAGGCGGACATCGCGCTGGTCGTGAGCACCGGCGGCTTCACCGAACCCGCGCTCGACTACGCCGAGCAGTGCGCCATCCTCTGCTACGGCCCCGAGGAGCTGGCCGCCTGGAGCGAGGGCGGCGCACCGCCGCCGTGGGTCTTCGCCGAGGAGCCGGCCGTCGGGGTCAGCGCTCCTTGAGCGCCTGCTGGATCGTCCGCATGACCTCGTCCAGCGGGGCGTCCGTACGCGCCACCGCGACGAGCACTTCGCCCTCCGCGGCCACCGTCGCCGCCGGGGTGGCGGCGGGCTCGGACGGGGCGGTGCGGCCGGCCCCGATGCCGGTGCCGAAGGTGTCGCGCACGATGGCGAAGGCCCGGTCGAGCTGGGCCTCCACATCGCCCTGGCCGTCCGCCCGGAGCCAGCGCCGCAGCACGTGGTTGTGCGCGGTGACCACGGCGGACGCGGCCACCTCCGCCAGCAGCGGGTCGTCGTTGCCCACGTGGTGGTCGCGCTCGTCGAAGTGGCCCAGCAGATAGCGGGTGAACAGCCGCTCGTAGCGGGCCACCGACGCGATCTCGGCCTCGCGGAGGGTCGGTACCTCGCGGGTCAGTTTGTAGCGGGCCACGGAGACGGCGGGCTTGGCCGCGTACATCTTCATGACTTCCTTGATGCCGCGGCAGACCGTGTCGAGGGGGTGCTCGTGCGCGGGTGCGGCGTTCAGGACGGCCTCGGCCCTGACGAGGGTGTCGTCGTGGTCCGGGAAGATGGCCTCTTCCTTGGAGCGGAAGTGCCGGAAGAAGGTCCGCCGGGCCACGCCCGCGGCGCCCGCGATCTCGTCGACGGTCGTCGCCTCGTACCCCTTCGTGGCGAAGAGCTCCATCGCGGCTGCGGCCAGTTCGCGGCGCATCTTGAGCCGCTGGGCGGCCGCGCGCGTTCCCGCGGGGGTCTCCGGGGCGTCGGACGCGGCGGTGGCACGGGGTGACTTGGCGGGCTGGGACATGGCATGAACGTAACGCATCCGTGCAGGAGAGCGCGCCTTCGGGGGCGGGGAGCCGGAGGGTCCCAGCAGCCCGCCCCACCCGGCTCCCGGATCAGCGACGGGCATATTCGCGGAAGCCCCGGCCCGTCTTGCGGCCGAGGCAGCCCGCGGCCACCAGGTGCTCCAGCAGCGGTGCCGGAGCGAGCCCCGGGTCACGGAACTCCTTGTGCAGCACCTTCTCGATGGCGAGCGAGACGTCCAGCCCGACGACGTCCAGCAGTTCGAACGGGCCCATCGGGTAGCCGCCGCCCAGCTTCATCGCCGCGTCGATGTCGTCGAGGGAGGCGTAGTGCTCCTCGACCATCTTGATCGCGTTGTTGAGGTACGGGAAGAGCAGCGCGTTCACGATGAACCCGGCCCGGTCCCCGCAGTCCACCGGGTGCTTGCGGATCTTCGTGCAGACCGCGCGGACCGTGGCGTGCACGTCGTCGGCGGTCAGGACCGTACGGACGACCTCGACCAGCTTCATCGCGGGCGCCGGGTTGAAGAAGTGCATCCCGATGACGTCCTCGGGCCGCCCGGTCGCCCGGGCGATGGCGATGACCGGCAGGGAGGAGGTGGTGGTGGCGAGGACCGCGCCGGGGCGGCAGACCTTGTCCAGGGTGGCGAAGAGCTGCCGCTTGATCTCCAGGTCCTCGGCGACCGCCTCCACGGCGAGGTCGACCTCGGCGAACGCGTCCAGCGACCCGGCGGCCGTGATCCGGCCGAGCGTCTCGTCCCGCGCCTCGGCGGTGAGCCGCCCCTTGCTGACCGACCGCTCCAGCGACTTCGCAATCCGGGCCTTGGCGAGGTCCGCCTTCTCCTGACCGCGTGCCGCCAGGACCACGGTGTACCCGGCCTTGGCGAAGACCTCCGCGATGCCGGAGGCCATGGTTCCGGAGCCGGCGACCCCGACGGAGGCGATGGAACGCCCGTCACCGGCCGCCGCCCCGGCGGAGGGGGTCAGCGCGTCGGGCACGACGGCCTGGCCGCCCGGGGCGTCGTACGTGTAGAAGCCGCGCCCGGCCTTGCGCCCGGTCAGGCCCGCCTCGCTGAGCTGGCCGAGGACGGGGGCGGGGGCGTGGAGGCGGTCGTGGGAGGCGGCGTACATGGCCTCCAGGACGGTGCGGGCGGTGTCGATCCCGATCAGGTCCAGCAGGGCGAGGGGCCCCATGGGCAGTCCGCAGCCGAGCTTCATCGCGGCGTCGATGTCCTCGCGGGAGGCGTAGTTCGCCTCGTACATCGCGGCGGCCTGGTTCAGATAGCCGAAAAGCAGCCCGTCCGCGACGAACCCGGGCCGGTCGCCGACCGCGACCGGCTCCTTGCCGAGCTCGCGCGCCAGCTTGGTGACCGCCTCGACGGCCGGCGGCGCGGTCAGCACCGAGGAGACCACCTCGACCAGCTTCATCGCGGGCGCCGGGTTGAAGAAGTGCAGGCCGAGCACCCGCTCGGGGCGCTGCGACTCGGCGGCGAGCCGGGTCACCGACAGGGCGTTCGTCCCGGTGGCGAGGATCGCGGTGGGGGAGACGACGGCGTCCAGCTCCCGGAACACCTGCTGCTTGATCTCGTACGTCTCCGGCACGACCTCGATGACCAGCTCCGCCTCGGCGGCGGCCTGGAGGGTGTCGTGGGTACGGAACCGGGCGAGCGCGTCGGCCCGCTCCTGCTCGGTGATCCGCCCGCGCCCGACGGCCCGTGCGGTGGAGGCTTCGAGGGAGGTGACGGCCTGGCGGGCGGCCGCCTCGCTGATGTCGATACCGATGACTTCGCGGCCGGCGAGAGCCAGGACCTCGGCGATGCCGGTGCCCATGGTGCCGAGGCCGACGACGGCGATGGTGGAGAGCGGGGTGTCCATCACGGGACTCCAGGGTGAGTGACGACTGTGGGAGCAGGCGCGCGCGGCGATGAGGGAGCGGCGCGTGGGCATGCGCGGATGCGTGTCGTGAAGCGCGGTGGCGGGGCGCTGGAAGCACGCCCGGCCGTCAGGGGTGAGCGACTCTGTCCCGGAGTCGCGTCGCACTGGAAAACTGCCGAACCGACAAGCACTCCGGGTGGCTGCGTCACCAGGCCACCGGAGTCGCGGGGAGTGTGTTCCCGCTCAGATGAGATTAACCGGCCGGTAACGAGCGCGCCACCCCTGGGTCTTTGTGTGCTGGACCACATCGACTCCTCCGGCCCGCCCCACACGCAGCGTGTCCATGGATACGCTGAGCGTTATGGATGAGGAACTCCGTTCGCTCGTGGACCGGTTACGGGGCGAGGCGGCCGGGTCGGCCGCGTACGACCTGCTCGTGGCGACCGACGACAACGAGGTGCTGGCCCGGGTCCTGGTGGAGCCCGGGCGCCCGCTGTGGGCCCGCGAGATCGCCGCCTTCCGGCTCGGCTGCGCGGGCGACCGGCGGGCCTTCGAGGCGCTGGTGCTCCTGCTCAACCACCGCGACCCCGAGCGCTGCGTCTCCGCCTGCCACGCCCTGGCCGAGCTGAACGACCCCCGCACGCCCCGGGCCGCCGCCACGCTCGCCACCAACACCCTGCGCACCGCGTACGCCGTGCACCCGGTGCGGCTGCTCACCATCCTGCGGGCCCCGGAGGCGGTCCCCGCCCTGGTCGCCACCCTCCACCGCCTCCTGGCCCCGGGCGACCCGCACTGGCCGGTGGCGCTCGCCTGCGTCGAGGGCCTCGGCCAGCTCGGCGACCGGCGGGCCCGCCCGGTCCTCACGGCGGCCCTCCCGCACCCGCGCCTGGGGACGGCGGCGGCGCAGGCGCTGGGACGGCTGCGGTAAGGGCCGGGAGGTTTTATCAGTGGCGCGGCCCCAGCAGTCCGTGCAGGCGGCTGCCCGCGCTGTTGTCCACCGACTGGGCCGCCGCCTTCGCCGCCGGCAGCGGCTTCGGGTCGGGGAGCGCCGCGCAGACCGCGTCCGCCTCGCCCTCGCCCCGGCCGCGCGGGACGGTCCCGTCGGTCAGATAGGCCGTCAGGTGCTTGTCGAGGCAGGCGTTGCCGCTGAGCGTGATGCCGTGGTTGCCGCCGCCCTCCTCGACCACGAAGCTGGACCCCTTCAGCTTGCGGTGCATGGAGACCGCTCCCGCGTACGGGGTCGCGGCGTCGCCCGTCGCCTGGAGGATCAGGGCCGCCGGGATGCGGTCGTTGGTCACCTGGACCGGGGTGAGCGGCGCCACCGGCCAGTCGGCACACGGCGCGTTGTACCAGGTGTTGTTCCACGCCATGAAGGGCGCCTTGTCGTGGATCCGGCGGGTGTCGTTGCGCCAGGTGGACCAGTGCCGGGGCCAGCCGGCGTCGCGGCACTGGACGGCGGTGTAGACGGAGTAGCTGTTGCCGCCGCCCGTGCCGGTCGCGCCGAAGTTCTCGTACGCCTCGGCCAGCGCCCCGGTGTCCTGGTCGTTCACGTACGCGGCGAACGCCTCGGCGAGGTAGGGCCAGTAGCCGTTGTAGTACCCGCCGGGCAGGAAGGTGTCCTCCAGCTCGCTCGACCCGACCTTGCCGTCCACCGGCTCCGCCGCGACGGCCGCCCGCATCCGGTACCAGGCGGCCTCGACCTCCGCCGGGTCCGTGCCGAGCCCGTACGTCGTGTCGTGCTTCGCCACCCAGGCCGCGAACGCCTTGTGGCGGTCGTCGAAGGCGTAGTCCTGGTTGAGGTTGCCCTGGTACCAGACGTCGTCGGGGCCGACGACCGAGTCCAGGACCAGGCGCCGCACCCGCTCCGGGTGCAGCTTCGCGTAGACCGCGCCGAGGTAGGTGCCGTACGAGTAGCCGAAGTAGTTGATGCGCTCCGAGCCCAGCGCCCGGCGGATCACATCGAGATCCTTGGCGGCGCTGACGGTGTCCATGTACGGCAGCACGTCGCCGTGCTTCTCGCCGCAGGCGCGGGCGAAGGCGGCGGCCCGGTCGCGGTTGATCCGCTCGTCCCGGTAGGAGGCGGGCACCGAGTCCGGGCGCACCGGGTCGGAGTGGCCGGGCAGACAGTCCAGGCGCGGGCTGCTCTTCCCGACGCCGCGCGGGTCGAACCCGATCACGTCGTACTGGGACGCCACCTTCTTCGGCAGCGCCGAGGCCACGAACCCGGCCATCGACAGGCCGCTGCCGCCCGGCCCGCCCGGGTTGACCAGCAGCGGGCCCTGGAAGGTCTTCGCGGTGTGCGGGATCCGGGACAGGGCGAGGGTGACCTGGCGGCCGGCGGGGTCGGTGTGGTCCAGCGGCGCGCGGACCTTGGCGCACTGGAGCGTCGGATGGTTCTCCGTCGGACAGTCGGTCCACGCGAGCTTCGGGGCGGGCGGCGCGCCCGCCTGTGAGGCGGCGGCCGGGGCCGGAGCGGCGGCCAGCAGGCCGGCGACCGTCGCACCGGCGGCGAACAGAATTCCTGCACGTTTCGTCATGGGGCCTCCCGAGGTGGAGGGGACGCGGCGGCGGTCGGCCGGTCCCCGCCGCATGGTCCCCGAGATCCACGGGCTGGGGGCCGTTTCCGCGCGGAGTTGACCCGTACGGTCACGCGATCGGGTCTGCGGGAGGCGTCAGGTTCTCCTCGGGATGTCAGAGCAGGGTGAGCTGGGTGGGTCCCGGCTCCGGCTCCTGAGGTGTCCGTTCCGGGGTGATCCGGCGGGCCTCGCCCCGGTGCGCCGGGCCGATTCCGAACTCGTCCGCCAGTTCGTGCACCTGACGGGTGATCCGGCGCTGGTACCAGGTGGGGGCGTACGCCCCGTCCGCGTACATCCGTTCGTACCGTGGCACCAGATGCGGATGGTGGAGGCCGAGCCACCGCAGGTACCACTCGCGCGCACCGGGGCGCAGATGCAGGACCAGCGGGGTCACCGAGGTCGCCCCGGCCGCCGCGATGGCCGAGACGGTGGCGCGTAGCTGCTCCGGGCTGTCGCCGAGGAACGGGATGACCGGGGCCATCAGGACCGAGCAGCCGATCCCGTTCTCGGTGAGGGCGTGGACGACGTCGAGGCGGCGCCCGGGGGAGGGGGTGCCGGGTTCGACCGTGCGCCACAGCTCGCGGTCGGTGAAGCCGACGGAGACCGAGACGCCGACCTCGGTGACCTCGGCGGCCTGCCGCAGCAGCTCCAGGTCCCGCAGGATCAGGGTGCCCTTCGTCAGGATCGAGAAGGGGTTCGCCCGGTCCCGCAGGGCGGTGATGATGCCGGGCATGAGCCGGTAGCGGCCCTCCGCCCGCTGGTAGCAGTCGACATTGGTGCCCATCGCGATGTGCTCGCCCTGCCAGTGCCGGGAGGCCAGCTCCCGCTGGAGCAGCTCGGCGGCGTTGATCTTGACGACGATCTGGGAGTCGAACCCGATGCCGGTGTCCAGGTCCAGATAGCTGTGCGTCTTGCGGGCGAAGCAGTACACGCAGGCGTGCGAGCAGCCCCGGTAGGGGTTCACCGTCCATTCGAACGGCATCCGCGAGGCCCCGGGCACCCGGTTCAGGATCGAACGGGCCCGGATCTCGTGGAACGTGATGCCCCGGAATTCCGGGGTGTCGAAGGTGCGCGTGGTCACCGCGTCCGCGGCGAAGAGCGCGCTGTTGCCGGTCATGGGGCGGTTTTCGACCAGATTATCCCAGCGCATGGACGCCTCCTCGGTAGCACTGGCCACAGAATAGAACACTTGTTCCCTTGATCGTGCGGACCGGTCCGCCGGGCCCGATTTTGAACGGCGCACCCGAGGTGGTTGGCTCAGCTCACCCCCCGGAATTACGGACTGCTGGAGGAACAGCCATGGCGCAGGTCGAGGCCACCACGGAGCGGATCATCGCGGCGGACGCAGAGGCGGTGTTCGACGCGCTGGCCGACTACAAGGACGTCCGCGGCAAGGTGCTGACCCCGCACTACAGCGAGTACGAGGTCCGGGAGGGCGGCGACGGCGAGGGCACCCTCGTCCACTGGAAGCTCCAGGCGACCAGCAAGCGCGTCCGCGACTGCCTGCTGGAGGTCACCGAGCCGACCGACGGGCAGCTCGTCGAGAAGGACCGCAACTCCTCCATGGTCACCACCTGGACCGTCACCCCGGCCGGTGAGGGGAAGTCCAAGGCCGTCGTCACCACCGTCTGGGACGGAGCCGGCGGCATCGGCGGCTTCTTCGAGCGGACCTTCGCCCCCAAGGGCCTCGGCCGGATCTACGACGAGCTGCTCCAGAACCTCGCCACCGAGGTCGAGAAGTAGGTCCCTTGACGGACGCCGGGCCCGCGAACGGCCCGGCTCCCGCCGGTCGCCCGGCCTCACCGGAACGGGTGGTTTTCCGGGGCGGCCGGTTGTGCGCCGTAGCGGCTCCCACCGGCGCATAAGCCCTTCGTGCGCGCCCTGCGCCCCCCTCATCCCGTTTGCCCCGCCTTGCCACGCGATGCGAGAAAGGGCGGCGCAGGTGCGACGAAGGGGAGCGTTACGTGGTGGGCGGTATCACGCTGGTGAAGGACGAGCCGGACCGTACGGCGGCCGCCGTAGGGGATCCGCCGCCACGGGCCGACGCCCGGCCGCACCCGGCGGCCGAGGAGATCAGCCCCCGCCGGGTGCGCATGGTCTTCCTCGGGCTGATGCTCACCCTGCTGCTCGCGGCGCTCGACCAGATGATCGTCGCCACCGCCCTGCCCAGGATCGTCGGTGAGCTGCACGGCCTGGAGAAGATGTCCTGGGCGGTGACCGCCTACCTCCTCGCCTCCACCATCGTCCTGCCGCTCTACGGGAAGCTCGGCGACCTCTTCGGCCGCAAGGGCGTCTTCCAGTTCGCGATCGTCGTCTTCGTCATCGGCTCCGCGCTGGCCGGCTGGTCGCGGACCATGGACGAGCTGATCGCCTTCCGCGCGATCCAGGGCGTCGGCGGCGGCGGTCTCATGATCGGCGTACAGGCGATCATCGCGGACATCGTCCCGCCCCGGGAACGCGGCCGCTACATGGGCCTCATCGGCGCGGTCTTCGGCCTCGCCTCGGTGGCCGGACCGCTGCTCGGCGGCTTCTTCACCGACCACGCCTCCTGGCGCTGGTGCTTCTACATCAACGTGCCCTTCGGACTGGTCACGTTCGCCGTGATCGCCGTCGTGCTCAAGCTTCCGAAGCCCGCCGTACGGCCCCGACTCGACGTCCTGGGCGCGGTGTTGCTGGCCGCCGCCTCCACCTGCCTGGTCCTGGTGACCAGTTGGGGCGGAACGGAGTACGCCTGGAACTCGCGCACGATCCTGGGCCTGTCGACGGGGGCCGTCGTCACGACGCTCCTCTTCGTCGCCGTCGAGCACCGCGCGGCCGAACCCATCATCCCCTTGCGGCTGTTCCGCGACTCGATCTTCAACATCACCGGCCTCATCGGCGCCGTCATCGGCATCGCCCTCTTCGGCGCCGCCAGCTATCTGCCCACCTACCTCCAGATGGTGGACGGCGCCAGCGCCACCGAGTCCGGGCTCCTGATGCTCCCGATGATGCTCGGCATCGTCGGCGGCTCCATCGTCTCCGGCCAGCTCATCACCCGTACCGGCCGCTACCGGATCTATCCCATCGCCGGCGGCGCCGTCTCGGTCGTCGGCATGTGGCTGCTCTCGGGTCTGGAGCGGGGCACATCCCGACTGGAGTACAGCCTCTGGCAGGCCGTCCTCGGCACCGGCATCGGCCTGGTCATGTCGGTGCTGGTGCTCGCCGTGCAGAACTCCGTACGCCCCGCCGACCTCGGCACCGCCACCAGCGCCAACAACTACTTCCGGCAGATCGGCGGCAGCGTAGGCGCCGCCATCTTCGGCACGCTCTTCGCCGGGCGGCTCTCCGACTCGCTCGGCGTCCGCCTGCCGACCGGCGTCGAGCTGCCTCCGCCGGAGTCGATCACCCCGCAGCTCGTCCACGCGATGGAGCCCGCGCTGCGCGACGCCTACATCCAGGCGTACGTGGACGCGATGCCGCGCATCTTCCTCTACCTCGTGCCGGTGCTCGTCCTCGGCCTGGTCCTCGCCTTCTTCCTCAAGGAGAAACCGCTGGTGTCCCACCACAGTCCCGAAGCGGCCACCGAGCCCTCGCCGATCCCCGCCGCCCGCGCCGAACCTGCCAGGCTCTCCGGCGTGCCCGTCCGCGGCAGCGTCCAGCACCCGGACGGTACGAAGGTGGCGCGGGCCGCCCTCACGCTCATCGACGTCCAGGGGCGGCAGGTCGGGCGCGGGGCCAGCGGCGAGGACGGGCGCTATGCGCTGAGCGTCCCGGGCGCCGGGGGCTACGTCCTCATCGCCGCGGCGGGCGGCCACCAGCCGCAGGCCGTCAGCGTCACCGTGGGCGACCGCCCCGTCGAGCTGGACGTGGTCCTCGGCGGCGCCGGACGGCTCGCCGGGTCCGTCCTGACGGCCGACGGGGTGCCGGTGCGGGACGCGGCCGTCACCCTCACCGACGTACGCGGCGAGGTCGTCGCCTCCACCCGCACCGGGCGCGAGGGCGGCTACGTCATCAGCGAGCTCGTCGCCGGCGAGTACACCCTCGCCGCCAGCGCCCCCGCTTACCGCCCCGCCGCCCTCCCGGTCAGCGTCCAGGCGGCCCGCGAGACCCGGCAGGACATCGAGCTGGCGGGCGGGGCCGTGCTGCGCGGCATCGTCCGGGCCACCGGCGGCCGGCCGGTGGAGGACGCCCGGGTCACCCTGCTGGACGCGGCGGGCAACGTGGTGGACACCCTCACGACCGGGCCCGACGGGTCTTTCCGGTTCGTGGACCTGTCGTCGGGGGAGTACACGGTGATCGCCGCCGGGTACCCGCCGGTCGCGACGGTGCTCCAGGTGGCGGGCGGCGGCCGCACGGAACGGGACCTCCAACTGGGCCACGAGGACTGAGGCGTACGGGGGTGAGCTGAGCCCACGAGTCCGGTACGGGCTCCTGACGGGCTCAGCCCACCCCCGCCTCCCGCACCGCGTCCTCCCGCACCAGCCGCATCAGCGCCCGCGCCCCCGGGCTCAGGCTCCGCGCCGCCGGAAGCACCACCACGCTCTCGTACACCGCCTGCCGCCCGCCCGCCGGCGCCACCTCCACCGCCACCAGCCGGGCCGCCTCCGGCTTACGGGAGAAGTGGTGCGGCACCACCGCGATCCCCAGCCCCTCCTGCACCAGCTCCAGCAGGCTGTGCACGTCGTTGACCTCCAGGCCCACCGTCCGCCGGGCCCCCGCCGCCGCGAACGCCTCGTCCGCCGCACGCCGAGGCCCCCAGTCCGGGTGGAAGTCGATGAACGACTCACCCGGCAGCTCCTCCCACCCCACCCGGGCCCGCCCGGCGAACCGGTGCCCCGCCGCGCACAGCACCACCATCTCCTCCCGCGCCAGCGGCATCAGCTCCCCGCGCCACTCCGCCGGGCTGACGGTGGCCGCGAACGCGAGGTCCAGGCGCCCTCCGGCCACCCCGTCCAGCAGACTGCTCGTCCCCTCCTGGCGCAGCCGCAGCTCCATCTGCGGGTGCTCCCGGTGGAACGCGGCCAGCAGCCGGGCCGGGCTCACCCCCGCCACGCACTGCTCGACGCCCACCGTCAGCGTCCCGCGCAGCAGCCCCCGTACGGCATCGACCGCGTCCCGCGCCGCCCGCGCCCCCGCCAGTGTGCGCTCGGCCTCCACCAGCAGCGCCCGCCCCGCCTCGGTGAGCCGGACCGTCCGCGTGGTGCGGGAGAACAACGGGGTCCGCAGCTCCTGCTCCAGGGCCCGTACGGATGCGGAGAGCCCGGACTGGGAGACGGCGAGGCGCTCGGCGGCGCGGGTGAAGTGCTGCTCCTCGGCGACGGCGACGAAGTGCTCCAACTGACGCAGTTCCACGATTGAGGACTCTAGGTGATGAATCCGAGCGGAATCTCCTGTTGGACTGCTGGATCGATCTGCGAAAGCCTGGAGGCCGTCCCCCGGCCCCCTCCCCGCGGAGTCCTCTCCTATGTATCTGCCGTCCGCCGACCGCTACTCCGCCATGCCCTACCGGCGCACCGGCCGCAGCGGCCTCCTGCTGCCCGCGCTCTCCCTCGGCCTCTGGCACAACTTCGGCGGGGACCGTACCCCCGACGAGCAGGGCCGCATCCTGCGCCGCGCCTTCGACCTGGGCATCACCCACTTCGACCTGGCCAACAACTACGGCCCGCCGCCCGGCTCCGCCGAACTCACCCTGGGCCGTGCGCTCGCCGGCGACTTCGCCACGCTGCGCGACGAGATCGTCATCTCCACCAAGGCCGGCTACCACATGTGGGACGGCCCGTACGGGGAGTGGGGCTCGCGGAAGTACCTGCGCTCCTCCCTGGACCAGAGCCTCAAGCGCCTGGGCGTGGAGTATGTCGACATCTTCTACTCCCACCGCCCCGACCCCGACACCCCGCTCGAAGAGACCATGGGCGCGCTCGACACCGCCGTACGCCAGGGCAAGGCCCTCTACGTCGGCCTCTCCAACTACTCCGCCGAGCAGACCCGCGAGGCCGCCGCGATCCTCAAGGACCTCGGCACGCCCCTGCTCATCCACCAGCCCCGCTACTCGATGCTGGACCGCCGCCCCGAGGACGGGCTGCTCACCGTGCTGGACGAGCTGGGCGTCGGCTCCATCGCCTACTCCCCGCTGGAGCAGGGCATCCTCACCGACCGCTATCTGCACGGCATCCCGGCCGGCTCCCGGGCGGCGGGCGACAGCCCGTTCCTGACGTCCGACGCCCTCACGCCCCAGCTCGTGGAGCGGTTGCGCGCCCTGGACGCCGTCGCGAAGGAGCGCGGGCAGTCCCTCGCCCAACTCGCCCTGGCATGGGTGCTGCGCGGCGGCCGTCTCACCTCGGCCGTGGTCGGCGCGAGCAGCGTCACCCAGTTGGAGAACAGCGTGGAGGTCGTGCGGAACCTGGAGTTCACCGAGGAGGAGCTGACCCGGATCGAGGAGCTGCTGGCCGAGACCGGGACGGGCTGACACACACGGCCCGGCGGGGTGGGCTCAGGGCGCGACGCCCACTCCGTCGATCCGGCACCGGCTCATCCGACGGCGCCGTACGGCTCAGGCGCTGGCCCCGCCGTCGGTCACCAGGTCGTGGCCGACGACGAAGCTGGAGTCCTCCGAGGCCAGCCAGAGCACCGAGGCGACGATCTCATCGGTCCCGGCGAGGCGGCCGAGCGGGATGGTGCCGTTCAGCCGGGCGGCGCGGTCGGCCTCGCTCTCGCCGGGCAGGAAGGTCATCGGGGTGTCGGAGGCGCCGGGGCTGACCGCGTTGATACGGATGCCGTCCTTGATGTGGTCGAGCGCGGCGGCCCGGGTGAGGGTCGACACGGCGGCCTTGGAGGCCGCGTACGCGCCGGTGCCGGGGTAGCGCAGGTGGTAGCCGATGTTGGAGGCGGCGTTCACGATGGCGCCGCCGCCGTGCTCGCGCATGTGCTGGATCTCGTACTTCATGGACAGCATGACGCCGGTGAGGTTGACCGCGAGCTGGATGTGCCACTGCTTCTCGTCGATGTCGCCGGCGGGGCCGAGCGCGGCGAAGACGCCGGCGTTGTTGTGAGCGATGTGCAGGCCGCCGTGGCGGGCGACCGTGGTGCCGACCATCGCGCGCACGGATTCGGCGTCGGTCACGTCGACCGTGACGGCGCTCGCGGTGCCGCCCTCCCGCTCGATCAGCTCGACGGTGTGCGCGGCGTTCTCGGCGTGGAGATCGGCGACGACGACCGTGGCGCCCCGCTCGGCGAAGGCACGGGCGCTGCGGCGGCCGATGCCGGAGCCGGCTCCGGTGACGAGCGCGACCTTGCCGTGGAACGTTGCGGACATGCGAAGTCTCCTGACGCGAAAGGGGGGAGGGCGGAGCACCGCCGGGCGGAGCGCCAATGTTTCTGTGCCGACTGACACAGAAATCATGCACGGGCCTCTTCGGCAGGTCAAGGGATATATTTGACGTACGACACAGAAAGGTGGCCGGGCATGGCAGGCAGAGGCAGACCACGCGCCTTCGACCGCGACGAAGCGCTGCGCAAGGCGCTCGGGGTGTTCTGGGAACGCGGCTACCAGGCCACGTCGATGAGCGATCTGACCGCCGCCATGGGCATCAACTCGCCCAGCGTCTACGCGGCCTACGGCTCCAAGGAGAAGCTCTTCAGGGAGGCCGTCACCCTCTACACGGCGACCGAGGGCCGGTACACCCGCCGGGCCCTCGACGAGCAGCCCACCGCCCGCGCGGCCGTGGCCGCGATGCTCCAGGACAACGCCGCCGCCTACGCCGACCCGGCCACCCCGGCCGGCTGCCTCACCGTGCTCGCCGCCCCCGTCCCCGTACAGGAGAACTCCTCGGTCGCCGCGCACCTCGCCCGGATGCGCACGGAGGTCCGGGACCTGATCCGCCGACGGGTGGAACGGGGCATCGAGGACGGTGACGTACGGCCCGACGCGGACGCGGCGGCCATCGCGCACTTCTACAGTGCCGTGCTCAACGGCCTGTCCATCCAGTCCCGCGACGGCGTCGCCCTGCCCGGACTCCAGCAGGCGGTGGCCGGCGCCATGGCCGCCTGGGACGGCCTGGCCGCCCCCGCAGCCCTTACCGCCTCCACCGGCCCCGCCGCCCCGGCCGCCCCCGCCGCAGAGCCCACCGGAGGGACCTTCGGCGCACCGGAGGGGTGACAAGGGCACCCTCCCTGGCCCAGCCCGCCGCCGGGGCGTACGGTGTGGCGGCATGAAGATCCTCATCAGCGCCGACATGGAGGGCGCCACCGGAGTGACCTGGCCGGCCGACGTGCTGCCGGGCACCCCGCAGTGGGAGCGCTGCCGGCCGATGTTCACCTCCGACGTGAACGCGGCCGCCCTCGGCTTCTACGACGGCGGCGCCGACGAGGTCCTCGTCAACGAGGCTCACTGGTCGATGCGGAACCTGCTCCTGGAGCAACTGGACGACCGGGTCCAGATGCTCACCGGCAGGCACAAGTCGCTCTCCATGGTGGAGGGCATCCAGCACGGCGACGTGGACGGCATCGCCTTCGTCGGCTACCACACCGGGGCCGGTACGGAGGGGGTCCTCGCCCACACCTACCTCGCCAACTCCATCACCGGCGTCTGGCTCGACGGCGCCCGGGCGAGCGAGGGACTGCTCAACGCGCACGTGGCCGCCGAGTACGGCGTCCCCGTCGTCCTCGTCACCGGCGACGACCTGACCTGCGTGGACGCCGAGGGGTACGCGCCGGGGGCCCGCAAGGTCGCCGTCAAGGACTACGTATCGCGGTACGCGGCGGTGTGCCGCACCCCCGCCCGTACGGCGGCGGACATCCGGACGGCTGCGCGCGAAGCCGCCGCGCTGTCCGTCCGTCAGACCCCCGTGACCGGCGGGACCTACACCGTGGAGCTGGAGTTCGACGCCGAGCATCTGGCGGCCGCCGCGACCGTGGTGCCCGGCGTGGCGCCCAGCGGTGAGAGGCGCGTCGCCTACACCAGCGCGACGATGTACGAAGGTATCCGCACGTTCAAGGCCGTGACGACGATCGTGTCGTCCGCCGTGGAGGAGCAGTATGGCTGACGCCCCCGTCCCCACCGCCCCCGGCCCGCTCGGGCCCGTGGGCCGGCAGGCGCTCGACGAGGTGGTGACCTTCACCTCCGAGCTGATCCGGATCGACACCACCAACCGGGGCGGCGGCGACTGCCAGGAGCGCCCGGCGGCCGAGTACGTCGCCGAGCGGCTGGCCGGGGCCGGTCTCGAACCGGTGATGCTGGAGCGCACCCCCGGCCGGACCAACGTCGTCGCCCGCATCCCCGGCACCGACCCGTCGGCCGACGCGCTGCTCGTCCACGGCCACCTGGACGTGGTGCCCGCCGAACCCGCCGACTGGACCGTGCACCCGTTCTCCGGCGAGGTCCGCGACGGGGTGGTGTGGGGGCGCGGGGCCGTCGACATGAAGAACATGGACGCGATGATCCTCTCCGTCGTACGGGGGTGGGCCCGCGAAGGGTTCCGGCCGCCGCGCGACATCGTCATCGCCTACACCGCCGACGAGGAGGACAGTGCCGTCGACGGCTCCGGCTTCCTCGCCGACCAGCACCCGGAACTCTTCGAGGGGTGTACGGAAGGGATCAGCGAGTCCGGGGCGTTCACCTTCCACGCCGGGCAGGGCCTCTCCCTCTACCCGATCGCGGCGGGTGAGCGCGGCACCGGCTGGCTGAAGCTGACCGCCGAGGGCCGGGCCGGACACGGCTCCAAGGTCAACCGGGAGAACGCGGTGACCGCCGTCGCCGCCGCCGTCGCCCGGATCGGCGAGCACGAGTGGCCCGTCCGCCTCACCCCGACCGTCCGCGCCGCCATCACCGAGATCGCCGCCCTGCACGGCATCTCCGCCGACCTGGACGACCCCGCCTTCGACGTCCCCGAGCTCCTCGCCAAGCTCGGCCCGGCCGCCACGCTCGTCCAGAACACCGTCCGCAACAGCAGCAACCCGACGATGCTGGGCGCCGGTTACAAGGTCAACGTCATCCCGGGCCACGCCACCGCCTTCATCGACGGACGCTTCGTCCCCGGCGGCGAGGACGAGTTCCACGAGACCCTGGACCGCCTCACCGGCCCCCTCGTCTCCTGGGAGTTCTACCACCGCGAGCAGGCGCTCCAGGCTCCGGTCGACTCACCCACGTACGCCAAACTCCGCGCCGCCGTCGAGACGTTCGACCCGGGCGCGCACACCGTGCCGTACTGCATGTCGGGCGGCACCGACGCCAAGCAGTTCGCCAAGCTGGGCATCACCGGCTACGGCTTCTCGCCGCTCAAGCTGCCGCCGGGGATCGACTACCAGGCGCTCTTCCACGGTGTCGACGAGCGCGTCCCCGTGGACGCCCTCCACTTCGGCGTCCGTGTCCTCGACCACTATCTGCGCACCGCCTGACCAGCAGTGTCCTGACCCGTATCGTTCGACCGGACCCTGGGGGGACCTCCACCGTGAACACCGTGCCCGAAGCCCCGTACGGCTCCTGGCCGTCGCCGATCGACGCGGCCCTCGCCGCTTCGCACGACGGCCGCCCCGACCACCTCGGAACTGTCGGCGACGAGGTGTGGTGGACCGAGCCGCGCCCGGCCGAGGGCGGCCGCCGCGCCCTGGTGCGCCGCCGCCCGGACGGCACCACGGAGCCCGTGCTGCCCGCCCCGTGGAACCCGCGCAGCCGGGTGATCGAGTACGGCGGACAGCCCTGGGCCGGTACGGTGCGCGCGGAGGGCGGGCCGCTCGTCGTCTTCGTCCACTTCGCCGACCAGCGGCTGTACGCCTACGCCCCCGACGGGCCGGACGCGCCGTGGCCGCTCACCCCGCTCTCGGACGTCGGCGGCGGGCTGCGCTGGGTGGACCCGCAGGTGCGCCTGGACCGGGGCGAACAGGGCGAAGTGTGGTGCGTGCTGGAGGAGTTCACCGGGCCCGGGCCCACCGACGTGACCCGGGTGCTCGCCGCCGTACCGCTGGACGGCTCGGCCGCCGATGACCGCTCAGCCGTACGCGAACTCTCCGACGGGCAGCACCGGTTCGTCACCGGGCCCCGTGTCTCGCACGACGGGCGGCGGGCCGCCTGGATCGCCTGGGACCATCCCCGGATGCCGTGGGACGGCACGGTGGTGATGCTGGCGGAGATCACGGAGAGCGGTGAATTCACCGGCGTAAGGCCCCTGGTGGGCGATGTCGACGAGTCGGTGTGCCAGATCGAGTGGGACCGCGACGGCAGCCTCCTGTTCGTCTCCGACCTCGCCGGCTGGTGGGAGCTCCAGCGCATCCGCCCCGACGCCGTGGCCGGAGGAGCGGTGCCCAGCAGCCGTCTTCTGCCGCCCCGGGGCGAGGAGTTCGGCGGGCCGCTGTGGAAGATCGGGTTGCGCTGGTTCCATCCGCTGGAGAACGGGCTCATCGCCGTCCTGCACGGCCGGGGCTCCCAGCGCCTCGGCATCCTCGACCCGGAGACCGGCGAACTCGCCGACGTCCCCGGGCACCGGACCACCTGGGCCGACACCCTCGCCGTGCACGGCAGCCGGGTCATCGGCGTCGCGGCGAGCCCGCGCACCGGCTACGAGGTCGTGGAGCTGGACACGGTGACCGGGCGCACCCGCGTCATCGGATCGGCCCACCACGACGCCGTCGACCCGGCCTACCTCCCCGCATCCCAGGACCGGACCTTCACGGGCCCCGACGGCCGCGAGATCCACGCCCACATCTACCCGCCGCACCACCCCGAACGCACCGCGCCCGAAGGCGAACTGCCCCCGTACCTCGTCGCGGCGCACGGCGGACCCACCGGGCACGCACCGCTCGTCCTGGACCTGGAGATCGCCTACTTCACCTCGCGCGGCATCGGGGTCGCCGTCGTCAACTACGGCGGCTCCACCGGTTACGGCCGCCGCTACCGCGAACGGCTCCGCGAACAGTGGGGAGTTGTCGACGTGGCGGACTGCGCGGCCGTCGCCGACGCCCTGGTCGCCGAGGGGGCGGCCGACCCCGGACGGCTCGCGGTCCGGGGCGGCAGCGCGGGCGGCTGGACCACCGCGGCCTCGCTCATCTCCACCGACCGCTACGCCTGCGGCACGATCCTCTACCCGGTCCTGGACCTGGAGGGCTGGTCGACGGAGGGCACGCACGACTTCGAGTCGCAGTACCTGGAGTCCCTGATCGGACCGGCCGCCGAGGTGCCCGAGCGCTACCGCGACCGCGCGCCGATCAACGGCACCGACCGGCTCACCGCCCCGTTCCTGCTGCTCCAGGGGCTGGACGACCAGGTCTGCCCGCCCGCCCAGTGCGACCGGTTCCTGGCCGCCGTCGCGGGGCGTGGGGTGCCGCACGCGTACATCGCCTTCGAGGGGGAGGGGCACGGGTTCCGGCGGGCGGAGACCCTGATCCGGGCGCTGGAGGCCGAACTCTCCCTCTACGTACAGACTTTCGGTATCGACCGGGGCGATGTGCCGCCGCTGGAGCTGAGGAAGTGACGGCAGAGCCTTCCCGGGTGGCCTCTCCTTCGCGGCCGGCCCCCTTGACCCGGCCGCCCCGGCTGCGCCCCGGCGCGCGCGTCGCCGTCGTCGCACCCAGCGGCCCGGTCCCAGCCGACCGGCTGGAGGCGGGGCTCGGGGTACTGCGCGGCTGGGGCCTGGAACCTGTCGTGTTCCCCCATGTCCGTGACGTGCATCCGGAGTTGGACTACCTGGCGGGTAGGGACGCGGACCGGGCGGCCGATCTCCAGGCGGCCTGGTGCGATCCGTCCGTGGAGGCGGTGTTCTGCGCCCGGGGCGGGTACGGCGCGCACCGGATGGTGGACCTGCTCGACTGGGCGGCGATCCGGGCGGCCGGGCCCAAGGTGTTCGTCGGCTACAGCGACATCACCGTGCTGCACGAGGCGTTCGCCCTGCGGGCCGGGTTCGCCACCCTGCACGGCCCGATGGTGGCCACCGAGGCGTTCCTGAAGGACGCGGCCACCCGGGAACACCTGCGCGCCACCCTCTTCGAGCCGGAGACGGTCCTGACCCTCGGCCTGGACACGGCCGCCGCCCTGGTCCCCGGGCAGGCCCGGGGCATCCTGTACGGGGGCTGCGTCAGCCTGCTCGCCGCCACCGCCGGCACCCCGCACGCCCGGACCGGCGCCCGGGGCGGCCTCCTCGTCATCGAGGACACGGGGGAGGAGCCCTACCGCCTCGACGGCATCCTCACCCGGCTGCTGCGCTCCGGCGCCCTGGAGGGGCTGTCCGGGGTGGTCTGCGGCTCCTGGCAGGAGTGCGGACCGTACGAGAAGATCCGCGCCGTGCTGGCCGACCGGTTCGGCCCGCTGGGGATACCCGTGATCGAGGAGCTGGGGTTCGGTCACGGTCCGACCGCGCTGACGGTGCCGCTGGGGGTGCCCGCGGTGCTCGACGCCCCTGCGGACGGCGGCCGTTGCACGCTGACCGTCGAGACCCCCGCACTCCTCCAGCCCCGGGGCACTTCAGGTGCACC
Source organism: Streptomyces cyaneofuscatus (assembly GCF_042718795.1). Taxonomy (GTDB): domain Bacteria; phylum Actinomycetota; class Actinomycetes; order Streptomycetales; family Streptomycetaceae; genus Streptomyces; species Streptomyces cyaneofuscatus_A. The sequence goes on along the minus strand of NZ_JBHXOX010000029.1, from coordinate 68,377 downwards.
ATCCGGGCATCCTTGTGTGAAGGTCCGTCAACAACCGCTGTCCTGAGCGTTGACACGGCTATGACACGTGTCACAGCATGAGCGCGGCCCAATACTTACCGGTCGGTAAGGTGTCCTCGGTGTGGAGGTCTTCGTGTCAGGTGCTGTTCTCCGCTTGCGCCACCCGCTCGTCGCGGTCGCGGGCGCTGCCCTCGCCGCCCCCCTCGTCCTCTCCGGCCCGGCCCACGCCGAAGCCGCCCCGTACACGGTCACCCCGCTGAAGTTCACCGTCCAGGCGGGCGGCCGCTCCTGTGTGGTCGACGCCGATCTCTACCGCCCCGCCGGCGTCGACGCGGAGAGCCCCGCCCCCGCCGTCCTCGCCACCAACGGCTTCGGCGGCTCCAAGTCCGACGGGTCGACCGACGCCATCGGCAAGGCCGTCGCCGCCCAGGGCTATGTCGGCCTCGTCTACTCCGGCCTCGGCTTCGGCAAGTCCGGCTGCCTGATCACCCTGGACGACCCCGCCATCGACGGAAAGGCCGCGAGCGGGCTCCTCGACTTCCTCGGTGGCACCCGGGCGGCCGACGACGGCACCCGTGCCGACTACGTCGTCCAGGACGGCGAGGGCGACCCGCGTGTCGGCATGATCGGCGGCTCCTACGGCGGCGCCATCCAGCTCGCCACCGCCTCCACCGACCCCCGCGTCGACGCCCTCGTCCCCCTCATCACCTGGAACGACCTCGCCTACGCGCTCGCCCCCAACAACACCGGCGCGCGCACCGGCGTCACCTCCGACACCCCCGGCGTCTTCAAATGGCAGTGGACCAACGGGTTCTACCTGATCGGCGAGGGCCAGCCGCTCCTCAACCCGAGCCTGGACCCCTCCCGCTTCAACCGGCTCGACTGCCTGCACTTCGCCGCCCAGGCCTGCGAGACCATCCGCCTCCTCAACTCGGGCCGCTACCCGGCCGACAAGGCCGACGCGATGCTCGCCTACGCCCGCAGCGTCTCGCCCGTCTCCTACCTGGACCGCGTCAAGGCCCCCACCCTCATCATCCAGGGCCAGGCCGACAGCCTCTTCAACCTCAACGAGGCCACCGCCACCTACAAGACCCTCAAGGCACAGGGCACCACCGCCAAGATGATCTGGCAGTCCTGGGGCCACAGCGGCGGCCTGGTCCCCGGCGAACTCGACCTGAGCGAAGGCGATCTGGAGACCAGTTACGTGGGCCGGCGGGTGCTCGCCTGGTTCGACCGGTACCTCCAGAAGAAGACGGACACCGACACCGGACCCGCGTTCTCCTACTACCGCTCCTGGCAGGACGGTTACGGCACGGCGGCCGAACTGCCGGCCCTGTCGCAGAAGATGTACCTCTCCGGCGACGGCAAACTCGTCGACAACCGCTCCAAGGTGGCCCGGGGCAGCCGCCACTACACCAACTGGCTGGTCCCGAGCAGCCATTCGGAGAGCTCGATCGCCCCGCTGATCGGACTGCCCGACCCCGAACCGTACGACACCAAGGGCACCTACCTCGGCTGGCGCAGCACCCCGCTCACCGCACCCCTCGACGTGGTCGGCGCCCCGAAGGCCACCCTGAAGGTTCTCTCGCCGAAGGCGGAGCGCGTCCAGAACAGCGGGGACGCCTCCGACAAGCTCGTCCTCTTCGCCAAGGTGTACGACGTCGCCCCCGACGGCACCAGGAAGCTGGTGAACCGCCTCGTCTCACCGGTCAGGGTCCCCGACGTCACCCGGCCCTTCACGGTGGAGCTGCCCGGCATCGTCCACCGGTACGAGAAGGGGCACCGTCTGGAGTTCGTGATCGCCGCCAGCGACACCGCGTACTTCGGCAACCGGGGCATCAAGCCCGTCACCGTGGTCAGCGCCCCCGAGGACACCGGTGTGCTGGAGCTCCCGGTGGTCCCGGCCGGCTGACCGCCCCCGTGCCCGCGTTCACCCGAACGGCCGAACATCACCGCCCCCCGGGTCCGGCGACGCCCCATGCTGGGGAACCCCGGGGGGCGGCGGCGGAAGGACCGGACCATGAGTCCCAAGGATGTGACGAGTGACGGCAGGCGCGGAGCCGGGCTGTGGACCCCGGGGCGCATCGCCGTCGCGGTGCTGGTCGTTCTGGCCATCGTGTTCATCTGCGTGAACACCCAGAAGGTCACCATCCGGGTGCTGATCCCCGAAGTGACCATGCCCCTCTGGCTGGCCCTGCTCGCGATGTTCCTGATCGGTCTGGTCTCCGGCGGCTACCTGTTCCGCCGGAAGGGCAAGTGACGCCTCGGAAAAGCAGGTGACGCCCGGGCGGCCCACGGGAGCGCCCCCCGACGGCCGCTCGTACCCGTCGTACGCTGGGACGATGCCCGATCCGAACGGTCACCCGACGCCGACGCCGACCGCCCCTTACCTCGCCGAAGGCCCGCGCACGGCCCTGCGGCGCTTCACCGAGGCCGACGCGGCGGAGTTCACCGCCCGCGCCCGGGAGAGCCGCGCCCACCACCGCCCCTGGCTCTTCCCGCCGGAGCGGACCGACACCTACGCCGCGTACGCCGGAGCGCTCGCCCGCGACCCGGCGCGCGAGGGGTTCCTGGTCGTGGAGCGCGGCGGGAGTGGGGCGGACGGCGAGGGTAGCGAGGGGGTTCCGGGCGGGCCCATCGCCGGATTCATCAACATCAACAACATCGTCCTCGGCGGCTTCCGCTGCGGCGCCCTCGGTTACGGGGCCTTCGCCCACGCGGCCGGGCGCGGCCTGATGGGCGAGGCGCTCGGCCTCGTCATGGACCTGGCCTTCGGGCCGCTCGGCCTGCACCGCCTGGAGGCCAACATCCAGCCCGGCAACGCGGCCTCCATCGCCCTGGTTCGGCGGGCCGGATTCCGCCTGGAGGGGTTCTCGCCCGACTTCCTCCACATCGACGGCGCCTGGCGCGACCACGAACGCTGGGCGATCACGGCACCGGACGCCCAGGCCGCCCAGGGCTCGTAACCCCCTTGAGGGCGCGTGGAGCGGCGGCGAGGATGGACCGCATGCGTACCATCGTGGTCCTCGACGCCCCCTCCAACCTGGGCCTCCGGCCCCCTGCCCCCGGCACCGTACCCGGCTGCTACAAGCTGGCGGGCGCCCTGCGCGAGCAGCGGATCGTGCAGCGGATCGGCGCGCTGGAAGGCGGAGTCGTGGTGCCGCCCCGCTACGACCGAGGCGACTGGCAGGCGGGCGACGGGGTCTTCAACGCCGCCGCCATCGCCCGGTACACCCGCACCCTCGCCGACCGCATCGAAGGACACGTACGGGCGGGGGAGTTCGCCCTGGTCCTCGGCGGTGACTGCTCCATCCAGCTCGGCGCGGCCCTCGCCCTGCGCCGCCTCGGCCGGTACGGGCTCGCGGCCGTCGACGGTTCCGCCGACTTCCGGCACGTGGGCAACAGCCCCCACGTCGGGGCCGCGGGCGGGGAGGAGCTGGCCATCGCCACCGGGCGCGGCCAGGCGGACCTCAGCGACCTCGAAGGGCTCCGGCCCTACCTCAAGGACGAGGACGTCCGCCTCTTCGGCATGCGGGACGAGGACGAGGACCAGGCCGAGCTGGCCGCGCTGAAGATCCCCCACGCGACCGTCGGCCAGATCCGCGCGTGGGGCGCCGCCGAGCTGGCCCGGGCCACCGTCGAGAGCCTGGAGATCCCCGCACTCGACGGCTACTGGGTCCACCTGGACGCCGACGTCCTCGACCCGAGCGTCATGCCCGCCGTCGACAGTCCCGACGACGGCGGGCTCATGCCCGACGAACTCGCTCCGCTGCTGCGGGCGTTGGTCTCATCGCGGCGCTGCGTCGGGCTCAACGTCACCATCTACGACCCGGACCTCGACCCGGACGGCACCGCGGGCGCCCTGCTCGCCGACCTGGTCGTCGGAGCGCTCGCACCGGCCTGAGCGCACCGGCCTGACGCGGCTGCCCGAAGGCACCGGCCCGAAGGCACCGGCTTGATGCACCGGCCTGAGGCGGCTGCCCCGGGCCGGTGGGTCAGACCGTCACGTTCCGGTCCACGTACTCGAAGACCGAGCCGTCCGGGTGCAGCGCGATCAGATTGCGGCCCGCCGGGGTCGGCACCGGCCCCGCCACGATCCGGGCGCCCGCCCGGGTCAGCGCCGCGTTCGCCTCGTCGACGTCCTTCACGGCGATGGTCGCGCTCACCTTCCGCAGCACCTCCAGCTCCGACTCGGGCCCGCTCATCAGCAGGAAGCAGCCGATCGCGGCGACCGACACCCCGCCGCGCTCGAAGCGCTGGGCCGGGGTGCCGGTCAGGCCCTGGTAGAAGGCGACCGAGGCCTCCAGGTCGTCGACGCAGATACGCAGCGTGGTTCCGAGGATCTCCATGCGTACGAGGGTAGTTGGCGTCCGCCACGCGCGTGATCGATTCCGGTCCGATCCCGCCCGCTCCGGCCCGCTCCGCTCCGGTCCGCCGGAATCCTGCTCACCCCCGGCAGAGCACCTCGCCGTGCGGGACCATGAAGCAGCCGTCGACCTCCTCGCCCCAGCCGCGCCACGTGGCCGCGATGGCCGTCAGCTGTTCGGTGCTCGCATGGCCGCCCTGTACGGCCAGTTCGGCGTAGACCGAGGCCGTCGTACGGTCCGCCCACAGCCCGCTCCACCAGGCGCGGGTCTCCGGGGTGGCGAAACACCAGGCGGCGGCGGTGGGGGTGATGTCGGTGAACCCGGCCTGCCGCGCCCAGGAGAGGAGCATCCGTCCGGCGTCCGGCTCGCCCCCGTTGGCGCGGGCCACCCGGCGGTACACCTCCTGCCACTCCGCCAGCCCCGGCGTCTCGGGGTACCAGGCCATCGCCGCGTAGTCGCTGTCGCGCGCCGCCACCACTCCGCCGGGCCGGCAGACGCGCCGCATCTCGCGCAGCGCCTGGACCGGGTCGCCCACATGCTGGAGGACCTGGTGGGCGTGGACGACGTCGAAGGAGTCGTCGGGGAAGTCCAGGGCGTGGACGTCGGCGACCGCGAACTCGACGTTGTCCAGACCGCGTTCGGCGGCCACGGCGGCCGCCTGCTCCAGGATGCCGGGGCCGGTGTCGACGGCGGTCACCCGGCCCGGCGCGACCAGGGCGGCCAGGTCCGCGGTGATGGTGCCGGGTCCGCAGCCCACATCCAGCACCGCCATGCCGGGCCGGAGTTCACCGAGCAGGTAGGCCGCCGAGTTGGCGGCGGTCCGCCAGCGGTGCGAACGCAGCACCGACTCGTGGTGGCCGTGGGTGTAGACGGCGGTCTCTTTCGGCAGGGCAGCGTCCGGCATGGCGGCGTCCTCTCTCGGTACGGCGGTTGCGCGCTGCGACCACCGTACGCCGCCATGTCGGATGGTGAGATGGATGTCTTGAGATACGGACAACGCGTGATGGCTACACCGGCATCGGGCAGTAGACCGTCAGGGCCTCCGGCAGCTTGTCGATCAGCAACTCGGTTCCGGAGTGGGCCACTTCACCGTCGTACGCGTACGGCGTCCCCGGTGCCAGCCCGGCGATCCGCACCCGGCGCCGCCGCACCGCCGCGTGTGCGGGGGAGCGGGTCAGAGGTCCGGCCACCGCCGCCGCCAGCATCCGGAGCCCCGGGCCCCGGCCGCCGTGCACCACCCGCACGTCCAGCAGCCCGTCCGCCAGATTGTGGCGTCGGCCGGGCGCCGGGCCGACCCGCTGGAAGAGGCCGTTGCCGACGAAGAGCAGCCACAACGGGCGCCTGCGGCCCTGGAGTTCGGCCTCCAGCGGGCGCTGGCCGCGCAGGACGTGGAGGGCGGCGAGCACCCCGGCCGGCCAGCCGCCGATCCGGGACGACCAGTGCTCCCGGGTCCGTACGAGCTCCGGATAGGCGCCCAGGCTGAAGGCGTTGAGGAAGTAGCCGTCCGCCCCGTCGGGCCCGTTCGGGCCGGGGCGGAACCGGCCGAGGTCGACCCGTATGGCATCGCCCGCCGTGAGCGCCGCCGCCGCTTCCTGGACCGTCTCGATGCCCAGGTCGTAGGCGAAGTGGTTGAGGGTCCCGCCGGGGAAGACGGCCAGCGGCATCCCGTGCGTCGCCGCGACGGAGGCCGCCAGATTCACCGTGCCGTCGCCCCCGCAGACCCCCAGGGCCCGGCCCCGGCCCGCCGCCTTCTCCATGGCGGTGGACAGGTCGGCGGGCGCGCACTCCACGACCTCCGCCAGCGGCAGCGCCTGGCGCACCAGCGACGCGGTCGCGGTGGCCGTGCCGGAGGCCTGGTTCACCACCACCACGAGCCCTTTGCCGGCGGGCAGGGCGGGCGCCTCACCGGGCGGGCGGCCGGGCGCCGGGAGCTGGCCCCGGGTCGGGACGACCCCGCGCAGGGCGAACGCGGCTCCTACGCCGAGTGCGGCCCCGGCCAGGACATCGCTCGGATAGTGGACCCCCGTGTAGACGCGGGAGGCGGCCACCGCGACCGCCACGGGGGCGACGACGGCGCCCCAGCCCTTCGACTCCAGGGCGACCCCGGTGGCGAAGGCCGCGGCCGAGGCCGCGTGGCCGGAGGGGAAGGAGGTGGTCACCGGCTGCCGCTTGAGCTGCCGCATGACCGGCACCTGATCGAGTATCGGCCGCTGCCGGCGGACCGCGCCCTTGCCGACGGTGTTGATAGCCGCCGAGGCGACGGCCAGCGACGCGACCCCGCGCAGGGCGGCCCGGCGGGACCGCGCACTGGAGCCGAGGGCCGCGATGCCGACCGCCGTCCCGAACCAGAGGAGCCCGTGGTTGGCGCTCCGGCTGAGCTGGGGCAGGAGCGGATCCGCGCCGGGCCAGTGGCGGTCCGCGACGCTGTGGAAGACGGCGAGATCCCGTCCCTGCAGCCAGCCGCGCCACCGTTTGGTGACGGAGGAGGTGTTCGAGAGGTGCGATGACGACATGGGCGACATGGCTCAGCGAATACCCGGCCGTCCGCCGATGAACCAGCAGGCGCGCTGAGAGCCTCACCACGCGACGCCGGCCACCGGCACAACGGCCCAAGGCTCGCCCGGCTGCGCACGTGGGCGGGCGGCCGGCTCCGAATCTCCGTATAAAGGGTCCGGAGAGTGCCCCGGAGCCGTGGAAAGCGGAGGAGGCCGGAATGCACGAGGACCACGGGCCCGTCCGCTACGGCCCGCCCGCCCCGGACCCCGGCCTCCCGGTCCTCCCCGAACTGGCCGCCGTCCTCGCCGCCGCGGCCGACCGCACCCGCCCCGAGCCGCCCGGCGGCGGCCGCACCCTGCGCGAGGCGGCCTGCGGCTACTGGGACCGGCGCGGGCTCCACGGCGGGCCCGAGAACATCGTGGCCGCCCCCGGCGACCAGCCGCTCCTTCTCGCCCTGATCGCCGCGCACGGGGGCGACGTCCTCATGCCCCGCCCCTGCCCGGCCACCTGGATGCCGCAGGCCCGGCTGCTCGGCCGGCCCGCCTACCAGGTGCCGACGCCCGCCGAGTGCGGCGGCATCCCGGACCCGTACGCCCTGCTGGAGACCGTGCGCCGGGTACGGGCCGAGGGCGGCCGGCCGAAGCTGCTGGTGCTCTCCGTCGCCGACGACCCCACCGCCACCGTCGCCCCGCCCGAGCTGGTGCGGGAGGCCTGCGAGGCGGCGGTCGGCGAGGGCATGCACATCATCAGCGACGAGACCTGGCGCGACACCGTGCACCGGCCCCGCGACACCGTCCTGCTCAGCCCCGCCGAGATGTGCCCCGACGACGTCACCGTCATCAGCGACCTCTGCGGCGCCTTCACCCCCGCCGCCTGGCCGGTCGCCGTCGCCCGCTTCCCGGCGACCGCGCGGGGAGCCGTACGCCGGGCCCGCACGCTGGACGTCCTGACCGCGCTGGGCGCCCTGGTCGCCGGCCCGCTCGCGCCCGCCGCCGCCCACGCCCTCGCCGAGCCGGAGGCCGTACGGGAGCGGATCCGGCAGGCCGCCGGGCTCCAGGCCCACGTGGCCGCCGCCGCCCACCGTGCGGTCCTCTCCTCCGGAGCCCTGGCCCGGCCCCCGCAGGCAGGCCGCCACCTGTACGCGGACCTCGGGCCGCTCCGCTCCCGGCTGGCCGAGCTGGACGTCACGGACTCGATGGAACTGGAGGAGCACCTCACCGACCGGCTCGGCGCCCCGACCCCGGGCGGCCACCGCTTCGGCGACGAGCTGGGAGCGCTGCGCGTACGGCTGGGAACCGGACCGCTGCTGGGGGCCACCCCCGAGGAGCAGCGGGAGTCCCTCACGGCGGCGGAGCCGCTGGAGCTGCCGCATGTCCAGCGGGCGCTGGACCGGTTCGCGGCGGTCTTCGGCGAGCTGCGGTGAGGTGTGCCCTCGCGGGAAGGCGGAGACCTCAGCCCGTCGCGTCGCCCGTCCCCCCGTGCCCGAACCGCGCCCGCAGCTTCCGCCACACCGCCGGAGCCGCGCTGATCACCACGGTCAGCGCCACCGCCGCCACCACGCCCTGCCACGGCTCCGGGAAGAGCGAACCGCCCAGGATCCCGATCAGCTGGTAGGTCGCCGCCCACGCCAGACACGCCGGCACATCGCCCCGGGCGAACGTCTTCAGCGGCATCTTCCCCAGCAGGCAGGCCAGCATCACCGGGATCCGCCCGGCCGGCACCAGCCGGGACAGGATCAGTACCGTCCCGCCGTGCTCCTCCAGCTTCTCCTGCGCCTGCGCCAGCCGCTCCGGCGCCGCACGGCGGGTGAGCGCCGCCAGCCACTTCGACCCGTGCTCCGAGCGCACCCCCCGCTGCCCGAGCCAGTACAGACAGATATCGCCCAGGAACGCCGCCCCCGACGCCACCGCGAACACGAGGAGCAGCGAGAGGGGCGACGCCTGGTGGAACGCCACCACCGCCGCCGAACTCACCAGCGCCCCCGTCGGGATCACCGGCACCAGCGAGCCCAGCGCCACCAGGAGGAACAGCGTCGGGTAGCCCACGGCCTGCTGGGTCGACTCGGTGGGCAGCGCCCCCACCACCGTTTCGAGCTCCGGGATCACCGGCGGGCCTCCGGCCGGACCCGCTCGCCGTGCGACAGCAGGTGCACCGCCACCTCGGGCGCCCGGATGCCCGCCTGCCGGACGAACTCGTCGCCCGGCCCGTGGAACTCGTGCGGCCGCACCCCGTCCAGCCCGATCGGCCAGTACGTGCCGAAATGCACCGGCACTGCCGAGCGCGGCTCCAGCAGGGTCAGCGCCTCGGCGGCGCGGGACGGGTCCAGATGGCCGTGCCCGAGATACGGGCCCCAGCCGCCCACCGGCAGCAGCGCCACATCCACCGCGCCCACCGCCTTGGCCATCTCGTCGTAGAGCCCGGTGTCCCCGGCGAAGTACGTCCGCGCCTCGCCCTCGACGACGTAACCGAGCGCGGGCACCTTGTGCGGCCCGACCGGCAGCCGCCGCCCGTCGTGGAGCGCCGGAACCGCCCGTACCCGCACCTCGCCGACGCGGACCTCATCTCCCGCCCGCACCTCGGTGACGGTCAGCCGCCGCTTCCGGAGCAGCACGCGCAGCCCGGGTACGGCCGCGACCGCGCCGCTCGGCACGATGAGCCGGGTGCCGGGGGCCAGCCGGGACAGCGACGGCAGATGCAGGTGGTCGGAGTGCAGATGCGAGACCAGCACCACCTCGGCCTGCGCGGCCTGCGGCGGCGGGACCTCGCCCCGGCGGCGGCGCAGATGCGCGAAGCGCCGTACGAACAGGGGGTCGGTCAGCACCCGCACCCCGGAGTCCTCGATCGTGCAGGTGGCATGACCCCACCAGGTGACCTCCACCGGCACGTCCCGCCTCCTCGCTCGGCCGCCGCTCGGCCTTCCGTGACCCGCTGCCCCGGAGCGCCCCGCCCACACCTGTACGAAGAGCGCCGCCACCACGAGCCTATGCGCCCCCGGCACCTCGCCACGACCACCCCCTGACCGGGCCCGACGCTGTGAAAAGCTGGGGAGCGGGCTTGACCGACGGGTCCGCAGCGGAGAAGGCATGAGGTGGACCGGCGTGGACGAGCGAAGACGGCGTGCGCCGGGGCGGCGTACGGCGCGATGGCGTAGGGCGGGCGGCGCGCTGATGCGGGTCGTCGCGGTCTGGGCGGTCTCCACGCTCACCATGCTCGCGCTCGCCGGGATCCTGCCCGACTTCCAGCTCCAGTCCGACGACGGCGACACCATCACCCGTACCGCCTTCACGGCGGCCTGGGGCGCGGGGGCGTTCGGCCTGCTCTCCGCGCTGGTGTGGCCCGTCCTGGTCCGGGCCCTGCTCATCGTGCCCGCGCTCGTCATGGGCGCGCTGGTCTTCTTCCTCAACGGCTCGCTGCTGCTGGTCGCGGTGCGCCTCATCCCGGACGGGCGCGGTGAGGCCGCCCCGGAGACCGCCGTCCTCGTCGCCGCCGTGATGTCCGCCGTCGCCTCCGCCACCTCCACCGCGCTCGCCGTCCGCGACGACGAGGCCTACCGCCGCAGGCTCTCCCGCCTCGCCGACCGGCGCCGCCGGCGCGGTTCCCCGGACATCGTGGGACCCGACCGCGACGCACCGCCCGGCACGCTCTTCCTCCAGCTCGACGGCGTCGGCCACGACGTCCTGGTGCAGGCCGCCGCCGGCGGGCTCATGCCGACCGTCGCCGGCTGGCTCGCCGACTCCTCCGGACACCGCCTCACCCCCTGGCGCACCGACTGGTCCAGCCAGACCGGCGCCAGCCAGCTCGCCATCCTGCACGGCTCCAACCACGACATCCCCGCCTTCCGCTGGTACGAGAAGGAGACCGGCACCGTCATGGTCTCCAGCCGCCCCGCCAGCGCCCTGGAGATGCAGCGCCGCGCCATAGCCCGCACCCGGGACGGCGGCCTGCTCACCATCGACGGCGCCAGCCGCGGCAACCTCTTCAGCGGCGGCGCCGGACAGCTCGCCCTGGTCCTCTCCATGGCCGCCCGGCTCGGCAAGGGCCGACGCTCCCGCTCCGGGTACTTCGCCTACTTCTCCGACCCGGCCAACGCCGTCCGCACCGCCCTCTCCTTCGCCGCCGAGGTCGGCCGCGAGATCGGCCAGTCGACCCGGGCCCGCGCCCGCAAGGTCACCCCCCGGGTCAAGCGCGGCGGCCTCTACCCCTTCATCCGGGCCTTCGCCACCGTCGTCGAACGCGATGTCGTCGTCTCCGCCGTCATCGGCGACATGTTCGCCGGACGCACCGCCGTCTACGCCGACCTGGTCGCCTACGACGAGGTCGCCCACCACTCCGGACCGCACAGCCGCGACGCCGGGAAGGTCCTCCAGCGCCTCGACCGCTCGCTCGCGCTCATCGCCAAGATCGCCGACCACACCCCGCGTACGTACCGGATCGTGCTCCTCTCCGACCACGGCCAGAGCCCCGGCGAGACGTTCGCCGCACGGTACGGGCTCACGCTCAAGGACCTCGTACGGGCCGGCTGCGGGCTCCCCGTGCCGCGCCGGGCCCGTGGCACGCACAGCGCGTCCGAGGCACGCGACGCGGTCCGGATCGCCCTGCACCGCCCGCCCGTGGCGGTGGAACCGGAGGCCGAGCAGGCGGCCAAGCACTCCGAACCCATCGTGCTGGCCTCCGGCAACCTCGGCCTGGTCTCCTTCCCCGACCTGGAGGGGCGCGCCTCACGCGAGCAGATCGACCGCCGCAACCCGGCCCTCCTCTCCACGCTCGCCAACCACCCCGGGATCGGCTTCCTCCTCGTCCGCAGCGAGGAACACGGCTCCGTGGTGATGGGACCGGGCGGGACCGAGGTCCCCGTCGCCGAACTGGCCGACGGCGAGGGGCCGCTCGCCGTCTTCGGCACCGGCGCGGCCGCCGCCGTACGGCGCACCGACACCTTCCCGCACGTCGCCGACATCATGGTCAACTCCATGTACGACCCCGAGACGGGCACCGTGCACGCCTTCGAGGAGCAGATCGGCTCGCACGGCGGGCTGGGCGGTGAGCAGTCCCGGCCGTTCCTGCTCTGGCCGCGCGGCATGACGGACCCGCTGGACATCGTGGCCGCCGAGGCGGCGGAGGGCGCGCCGACCCCGCCGGGCGGCGGGCTGGTGGGGGCCGAGGCGGTGCACCGGGTGCTGAACCGCTGGCTGTTGGAGTTCTCCGGGCCTCAGGTACCGGTGAGCATGGAGGGCTTCACGGGAGCCGTCCGGGCGGACGAGCCGTTCTCGGCGGAGGGCCCGGTGGATGGTCCGGTGGGAGGGACCGTCGACGGTCAGGGGCCGGCTGGTGTCCCGGGGCCGGACGTGCGTCGCACGGCGCCGGTGCTCCGCGAGATCCCGCTGCCGGAGACACCGGGCTGAGTGGGCGGTGCCGCGCTGAGCACGCGACCCGGGGCTGAGTGCGCGGTGCCTGGCTGAGCGCGCGACCCCGGGCTGAGTGCGCGCTGCCTGGCTGAGTGCGCGACCACCGGGGTCAGGCCGACTGCCGCCGTACCAGCGTCGGCGGGAAGACCATGGAGGGCGACGGGCCGCCCGGCCCGCCGATCTGCTTCAGCAGCAGCCGGGCCATCTCCGCCGCCATCTCCTCCACCGGCTGCCGCACGGTGGTGAGCGGCGGATCGCAGGCGGCCGCCGCGCTGCTGTCGTCGAAACCGACCACGGCCACATCGGACGGCACGTCGCGCCCGGCCCGCTGCAACACCGGGAGCGCGCCCAGCGCCATCAGGTCCGAGGCGATGAACACCCCGTCCAGGCCGGGCTGTTCCGCCAGCAGCCGACGCATCGCCGCCGCCCCGCCCAGATGCGTGAAGTCCCCCTCGGCGCAGGCCACATCCTCGATCCCGTGTGCGGCGAGGGCATTCAGGAAGCCGGCCAGCCGGACCTGCCCCGCGGGCCTGTCCTGCGGACCGGAGATGGTCCCGATAAGGCGCCGCCCGAGCGCGGCCAGATGGTCGGCCGCGAGCCGCGCCCCGGCCTGCTGGTCGACCTCCACATAGGCCAGCGACGACGGACGCGGGGGGCGGCCGGCGAGAACGGCGGGCAGCCGGGTCTCCTGGAGCAGATGGGGCAGCGGGTCGTCCGCGTGCGAGGTGACCAGGACGACCCCGTCGACATGGCCGTGGCGCAGGTAGGAGAGCAACTGGGTCCGGGACGCCTCGTCGTCCGCCAGCATCAGCACCATCTGGATGCCCGCCGGACGCAGCACTTCGAGGAGCCCGCTGACGACCCGGCCGAAGTAGGGGTCGGAGAACATCCGGCCGGCGAACGGCTCGGAGACCGGCCGCCGTTCCCGCTCCGAGATCACCAGGGCCACCGAGTCGGTCCGCCGGGTCACCAGCGAGCGCGCGGCCCGGTTGGGCACGTATCCGGTCGTCGCCACCGCCTCCTCGACCACGGTGCGCAGGGCGGGGTCCACCGTGGTGGCTCCGTTGATCACCCGGGAGACCGTGGCCCGCGAGACACCGGCCACGGCCGCCACGTCCTCCAAGGTCGGGCGTACGGGCGGCTCCACTTCGGCTGTCATGCAGCCCTTTATACCCGCAGCCCAGGGCGCCGGTCAGTCGAGGGCCCGGGTAGCGCCGGGGAGCGCTTCCAGCTCGGTGAGCGCGGCCTCGCGCGCGGTGACGAGGGCGGCGGCCAGCCGCTTGGCGTCGGCTCTGGCGCCCGCGGTGATCTCGGACCGCGACACCTGGGCGGAGTGGCGCAGATGGTCGCGGATCCGGGTCACGAAGAGCCGGTCGAACGCGGGTCCCTCGGCCGCCTTCGCCGCCGCGAGGTCGCGCTCCGTCACCATGCCGGGCATGGCGTGGCCCGCGTGCACATCGGTGCGGGGAAGCCCCATCCGGGCCAGCAGGGGCCGCAGGCGGCGGAGTTCGGCCTCCTGGCCGCCGCGCAGCCGGGCCGCGAAGGCGCGCACCCGGGGTTCGGCGGCCCGGTCGACGGCGAGGGTGAGCAGGGCCACCGCCTTCTCGTTCATCGGGGTCATCAACTGGACCCAGGCGGCGTCGGTGGGGGTGCCGGAGGCCGAGGCGGAGGGGGCGGGGGCGGGCGCGGTGGTCCGTACGGCGGCGGAGGGGCGGGGCGCGGGCTCCGTCGCGGTGGAGCAGCCGGCCGCTGTGGTGAGGGCCAGCACGGCCGGCAGGGCCAGCAGGGCGAGCGCGGTAGGGGGCCTGGCGGGGGTGGGACGTGTCATGGGGTGTCCTGGAACGGGCGGAGGGCGCCGCCCCGGAGCCTGGGCCCCGGGGCGGACACCGGTGGGGGGTGGGGTGACGTCGGATCAGGGAGTGCCGTCGAAGCCGCACTTCACGATGGCGTTGATGCAGTCGCGTACGCGCTGCGCCAGCTCCTCCTCCGGCCATACGTTGAAGAAGTCGCCGTGCATCGTGTAGCCGGGGCCCGACGCCAGCCGGAAGCGGGCCGGGTCGCCGCTGACCGGGTAGCGCAGCACCTGGCGGAGCTTGGGCACCGGCACCGGGTGGGTGGAGGGGCACGCGCCGGCCACGGGGTAGGACATGTGGCTCTTGTGGTCGGCCGAGTCGAGATCCTTGCCGTTCCAGCACTGCGGGAAGTCCAGGTAGGACTCCAGCATCGTGCCGGCCGGACAGTTCACGAAGTTCTGCGAGGGGTTGACGTGACCGGCGTGCAGGCACGACCAGCGGGCGATGGTGTTGTCCTGCGGCCCGGTCGCCTTCGCGTTGCCGGCCACGATGCGCAGGCCCTTGGGGAAGGGCTTGATCTGCCGGATGACGTCGTCGCGGACCCCTTCTCCCAGGTAGTAGAAGGTGGTCCCGGTGGGCTCCACCTCCCGGTCGCCGTCGTACAGGGTGGGCACCCAGTACGAGGAGAGGTCGGTGTCGGGCGAGCAGGTGGTGCGGCCCTTCTCCAGGGAGGCGAGGTCGGAGTTCCCGTTGGTGGTGTCGTTGCCGAAGAAGCTGTGCATGTGGGAGGCGCCCGGCAGGCCGGGGAAGACGATCGGGTCGTCGGGGGCCCGGTGGGTGTACGGGCACTCGGCCAGGAACTCGGCCACCCGGACCACGTCGGCGGCGGCCCGGGGATCGACCTCGGCGGCCGCGCGGTCGGCCGCGGCGTTGCCGACGTTGGCCTGGACGAGGGAGAGGGCGAGGGCCGCGGCGGCCAGCCCGGCGACTCGGTAGCGCCAGGACCGGGGGGAGCGTTGGCGGCGGTGTTCGCTGCTGCGTCGATGAGAGAAGAGCACGGCACTCCTGTTCGGAAGTGGGGGGAGGTTCCTTGATCGTCAGCTAGAGAGCGCTCTCTGGTGGGGAACGTAGAAGTGCTGACTGTGCATGTCAAGGGAGCGCGCAAGCACTGCAACAAGCTCTGTATTGAAGCCACTTGAGGGATGCTCAATGGGAGAGCGCTCTCCCTGCGGCTGGCGGAGTCTGCAGTTCCGCGCCGCCACGGGGAGGTGCTGCCAAGGGCGTTGTCAGTGGCGGGCGGCAGGATGGTCACCATGACGAACTCAGCCGCTGTGCTCGCCGATGCCGCCGCCTACGCCGCCGCGGTCGAAGAGGCCTCCCAGGCCGCCGCCGCGTACTACGCCACGGGCGAGAGCACGCTCGACGACGACGCGTACGACCGGCTGGCGCGGGGGATCGCCGCGTACGAGGCGGATCATCCCGACGGGATACACGAGTCATCACCGACCGGCAAGGTGGCGGGCGGAGCCGCCGTCGGGGACGTTCCGCACACGGAGCCGATGCTCTCGTTGGACAACGTGTTCTCCGCCGAGCAGTTCGCCACCTGGACCGCCTCGCTGGAGCGGCGGATCGGCAGACCGGTCGCCGCCTGGAGCGTGGAGCCGAAGCTCGACGGCCTCGCGGTCGCCGCCCGCTACCAGGAGGGCCGCCTGGAGCGGCTGATCACCCGCGGCGACGGCGCGGCGGGCGAGGACGTCTCGCATGCGGCCCCCGCCGTCGTCGGCCTGCCCGAGCGGCTGGCCGCACCGGTCACCATCGAGGTGCGCGGCGAAATCCTCATGACGAACGAGCAGTTCGACCAGGGCAACGCGATCCGCACGGGGCACGGCGGCGCACCCTTCGCCAACCCGCGCAACGGGGCGGCGGGCACCCTGCGCGCCAAGGACCGGGCGTACCGCGTGGAGACGACCTTCTTCGCCTACGGAGCCCTGCCGCTCGCCGGCTCCGGGGAGCTCGCCGAGACCCTCACCGAGCTGTCCCACAGCGAGCTCCTCGCGTACGTGGCCGGGCTCGGCGTGCACACGGCCGCGGCCACCGTGGTGGCGCCGGTCCGGGTGACCACCGTGGAGGAGGTGCAGGCGCGGGTGGCCGCGATAGCCGCCCTGCGCGCCGAGTTGCCGTTCGGCATCGACGGCATCGTGATCAAGGCGGACCTCGCGGCCGACCGGCGCGAGGCCGGTTCCGGCACCCGGGCGCCGCGCTGGGCCATCGCCCACAAGCTCCCCGCCGTGGAGAAGATCACCCGCCTGCTCTCCGTCGAGTGGAACGTGGGGCGCACCGGGATCATCGCGCCGCGTGCCGTCCTGGAGCCCGTCGAGATCGACGGATCCACCGTCGGCTACGCCACCCTGCACAACCCGGCCGACATCACCCGCCGCGATCTGCGCCTGGGCGACCAGGTCATGGTCTACAAGGCGGGCGACATCATCCCGCGCATCGAGGCCCCCGTGGCCCACCTGCGCACCGGCGACGAGACGCCGATCGAGTTCCCGGCGAGCTGCCCGCAGTGCGGTTCCGAGATCGACACGAGCGAGCAGCGCTGGCGCTGCACCCGCGGCCGCGACTGCCGCCTGGTCGCCTCCGTGTCGTACGCCGCCGGCCGCGACCAGCTCGACATCGAGGGCCTCGGGTCCACCCGGGTCGTCCAGCTCGTCGACGCGGGCCTCGTCGCGGACTTCGCCGACCTGTTCACCCTGGAGCGGGAGCAACTGCTCGCCCTGGACCGGATGGGCGAGACCTCCACCGACAATCTCCTGGCCGCCATCGAGACCGCCCGCTCGCGCCCGCTGTCCCGGGTCTTCTGCGCCCTGGGTGTCCGGGGGACGGGGCGCTCCATGTCCCGCAGGATCGCGCGGTACTTCGCGACCATGGACCACATCGTCGCCGCCGACGCCGAGTCGCTCCAGCGGGTCGACGGCATCGGCAAGGAGAAGGCCGCGGCGGTCGTCGCCGAGCTGGCGGAGCTGGCCCCGCTGATCGAGAAGCTCGTCCGGGCCGGGGTGACGATGACGGAGCCGGGGGCCACCCCGCCGCCCGAGCCCGGTACGGAGGAGGAGGGTGGCGGCGGGACCGGTGCGGAGCTGCCGCTGGCGGGGATGAAGGTGGTGGTCACGGGGGCCATGACCGGGGCGCTGGAGAAGCTGTCGCGCAACCAGATGAACGAGCTGATCGAGCGGGCGGGCGGGAAGTCCTCCTCCAGCGTCTCCGCGCGCACCAGCCTGCTGGTCGCGGGGGAGAAGGCCGGGTCGAAGCGGACCAAGGCGGCGGAGCTGGGGGTCAGGATCATGGCGCCGGAGGAGTTCGCGGAGCTGATCGCCGGCTTCCTGACGGGGGATCGGGGGGATTCGGGGGAGGTTCCCGAGGCCGGTGTGGCTGTGGAGATCGTTGCGGTGACCGGCGTGGAGACGGCGGCTGTGGCTGTCCTGGCGGTGGAGGGTGCGGCGACGGCGGCCGCGCCCGCAGCGCAAGTCGCTGACGCTGTGGAGGTCGTGGAAGCCGTGGAGGCTGCGGAGGCCGAGGAGGTGGTCGAGGTCGTCGAGGTCTGAGGCCGGTCGGGGCGCCTTCGATTCGGGAGGAAGTGGCTTTCCCTCACCCGGTATTGCATAGTGAGGGCTTGACCATGCCTCGCTATCAGCGGGCCGATGGGTGCGTGGGCGGCTGCGGACGGCCGGCCGGGGGTGAGGGGCGATGCGTTCTCCGTACGACGGACAGCGACGCGGTCGTGCCGTCCCGCCGCCGGGCCGGTCCGGCAGCGAGCACCTCGACGCTCCGCATCATGACCCTCCGGCCACGCGCGGGACCGGCCGGTCCGGCGACGAGCGCTGGCCGCTCGGCGAGGGACCCCGCCCTTCCGGCGAGGATGCCGGACCGCTTCGTGACGGAAGCGGGGCCGAGGGGACCGGAACCGGGCGCGAGCCCGGGGCGCTCCGGGTGCGCCACGGACACCGCCGGCTCGGCGGCAGGACCGTGGCCGCCCGGGGACTCGCCCTGGACCTCGGCAGCTCCCGCACCCGGGCCTGGGTACCCGGGCACGGCCTGGTCACCGACCAGCTCCTCGGCGGCGGCAGCGGCAACCTCCTCGACGGCCCCGACCCCGGCCCCGGCCTCGCCCTCGACGGGAGTGTCGGGCGGCCCGTCCGGCGCGGGCGCATCGTCGACCCCGAGTCCTGCGGGCGGCTCATCAGCCGCATCGCCGACGCGGCCCTCGGCCCCGACCGCACGGACAGCGTGATCGTCCTCAGCCACCCCGTCCTCGCCGGCGCCGTCCACCGCAACGCCGCGCGGGAGCTCCTCGCCGGTCTGGGACCGACGCGCGTCCTCGTCCTCAGCAGCGCCCGGGCCGCCGCCGCGTACGCCGGGCCGCGCGACGCCGGGCCGCTGCTCGTCGTCGACATGGGCGCCGAGCTCACCGAGGTCACCCTCCTCGTCGGCGGCCGGACCGCCGACGCCCGGCAGGCCGAGACCGGGCTCAGCGACCTGGACCCGGCGACGCTGCCCGCCACCCTGGTCGGTACGGTCCTCGACATGGTGAAGTCCATGTGGCGGCAGGACCGGCACGGCGCGATCCGCGGCGCCCTGCGCAAGGGCCCGGTGCTCGCCGGCGGCGGGGCTCTGCGCCCCGACGTCACCGACCGCCTCGCCCGGTGCCTCGGCACGCCCGTGCGGCTGGCCGAGGACCCGTCGACCACCGTCGTGCGCGGTGCCGGACGGATCCTCAGCTCCGTGCTCCGCCACGCGGCGTCCGCCTCCGCCCTGCCCGGCCGAGCACGGTGACCCCGCACCCGGGGCCGCCCCGGGGGAACGTGCCCATGGTGCGGCCGGGACCGGCGCACCGGACCCGGAGCGTGCTGGCCGCGCTGGTGCTCGCCGTCCTCACCGTGCTCGGCGGCGCGCCCACCGCGGGGGCCGCGCTCCCCGCCGGCGCCCTGGGCAGCCTCGCGGCCACCGCCGCGCACCCGCCGAACACCCGGGCCCCCGCCCCGCAGAGCGACCGCACCGCCCACCCCGGCAACGGCCCGCACCACGACCTCCGGCGCACCCGCCCGGCCCCGACCGCCGTCGGCCCCGGTGGCCGTCACGCCCGCGACCAGCAGCCCGGCCCCCACCGGCCCACCATCCGGACCGGCCCCACCGGCCCGCACGTCCCCACCCTCCTCCACGAACGGTCGACGTCCCCGGACCCGGCCTCCCCGGCACCCCGGGCCGGCATCAGCCGGGCCCACCTGACGGGCCACGCGCCCCCACCCTCGTACGAAGGTCTGCTGCCGCGTCCGCCCGGCCCGCTCCTGCCCCGCGGACGCATCGACGTCCCCACCGCGGCCCACTGCTCGACGCCGTCCGGCCGCCGGGGCGCCCAGCCCGGTGTCCGAGGCCCTCCGAACGGCACGACAGCCGGTCCCCCGACCGGCCACCGGTCCCGCTGTTCTGCCGATCCGGCGTCGCGTCCTCGCTGAGGTGAGGGCGGCCGACGCCCCACCGGAGGATTCCCATGACTCGCGCCACCACGGTGCGAGCGGTTCTGGCTGCCGCCGTGCTGCTCGTCTCCGTCTTCATCACGCTGACCATGTCACCCAGACTCGGCCTCGACCTCCAGGGCGGCACCCGTATGGTGCTCCAGGCCAAGGACTCCGCCACCGTCGCGGCGGACCGGGAGACCACCGACCGCACCCTGGAGGTCCTGCGCCAGCGCATCGACTCCCTCGGGGTCGCCGAACCCGTCCTCACGCGCTCCGGCGAGGACCGCATCATCGTCGAACTGCCCGATGTCCAGGACCCGCGCCAGGCCGCCGCCGTCATCGGCCGCACGGCCCAGCTCAGCTTCCACGCCGTCCAGGGCGCCGCGCCACCCGGCACGGACCCCGAGTCCAAGCCCGAGTCCAAGCCCGAGCCCGAGTCCGGATCCGAGCCCGGCTCCGACCCCGACCCCGCCGCCAACCCCGAGAAGAGCACCGGCCGGCTGCTCCTCCCCGACGAGCAGGGGACGCGGCTCGACCTCGGTCCCACCCGCCTCTCCGGCGCGGGCGTCAAGGACGCCACCGCCTTCTTCGAGGCTCAGCAGGCGGCCGGCTGGACCGTGAAGCTGGACTTCCACAAGGACGCCGGCAAGGACTGGACGAAGCTGACCGGTGAGGCCGCCTGCCACCCCGCAGGGGACGAGCGGCGGCGCGTCGCCATCGTCCTGGACGAGAAGGTCATCTCCTCGCCCCAGGTCGACCCCTCGGTCGGCTGCCAGGCCGGACTGCCCTCCGGTGGCACCCAGATCACCGGTTCCTTCACCGCGAAGGAGGCCCGCGACCTGGCCCTGCTCATCAAGGGCGGCGCCCTGCCCGTCCCCGTCGAGATCGTCGAGCAGCGGACCGTCGGCCCGACGCTCGGCGCCGCCGCCATCGACGCCAGCGCCCAGGCAGCCCTGATCGGCGCCGCCGCCACCGCGCTCTTCATCACCCTCGTCTACCGCCTCTTCGGCGCGCTGGCCGCCGTCGCGCTCGCCGCGTACGGCGTGATCTCGTACGCCGCACTCGTCGGCCTCGGCGTCACCCTCACGCTCCCCGGCCTCGCCGGGTTCGTCCTGGCGATCGGGATGGCGGTCGACGCGAACGTCCTGGTCTTCGAACGGGCCAGAGAGGAGTGCCAGGACCGGCCGACGCGTTCTCTCCGCTCGGCGCTGACCACCGGGTTCCAGAAGGCGTTCAGCGCCGTCGCCGACTCGAACATCACCACGCTGATCGCGGCCGGGCTGCTGTTCTTCCTGGGGTCGGGCCCGGTCAAGGGCTTCGGCGTCACCCTCGCCATCGGGGTCATCGCCTCGATGTTCTCCGCGCTGGTCATCGCCCGCGCGCTCACCGAGATCGCGGCGGGCTCGCGCTTCGTCAGCGACTACCGGGGCGTCAACGGCATCGCACGCCCCGGCAGCGTACGGACCTGGCTGACCCGCAAGGACCCCCAGCTCTTCCGGAAGCCGGTCCAGTGGCTCGTCGTCTCCACCGTCCTGGTCGCCGTGGCCGTGGCCGGAATCGTGGTGCGCGGGGTGGACCTCGGGGTGGAGTTCACCGGGGGACGGCTGGTCGAGTACTCCACCAGCCGGGCCGTCGACGTCGAGACCGCCCGCTCCACGCTCGCCGACGCCGGGTTCGGCGACGCAGAGGTCACCACGGCGGGCGACGGTGACATCTCCGTACGTACCGGAAAGCTGGACAACGACGGGGAGTACGCCCTGCGGACCGCGCTGGCCACCGAGGGCGGTGAGACCACGAAGGTACGGGACGAGCTGATCGGCCCGAGCCTCGGCGACGAGCTGCGGCGCAACGCGCTGATCGCCCTGGGCGTCGCCGTGCTCGTGCAGCTCGCCTATCTGGCGGTCCGGTTCCGCTGGACGTTCGCCGTGGGGTCGGTGGTCGCCATGGTGCACGACGTGATCATCGTCGTGGGCGCCTTCGCCTGGCTGGGGCGGCCCGTGGACGGCATCTTCCTGGCCGCCCTGCTCACCGTCATCGGCTACTCGGTCAACGACTCGGTGGTGGTCTTCGACCGGGTACGGGAGCTGTGGGCCGGAAACCGGAAGGCACCCCTGGCCACCATCGCGCGCCGGGCGGTGCTCCAGACCGTCCCCCGTACGGTGAACACCGGGATGGGCGCCCTGTTCATCCTGGTCGCCCTCGCGGTCCTGGGCGGCGACTCGCTGGCCGACTTCGCGCTCGCCCTGCTCATCGGCATCGTCGTGGGCACCTGGTCCTCGGTGTTCACCGCCGTACCGGGCGCCCTGCTCCTGGAACGCACCACCACCGCACCCCCGCCCGTACCGGGCAAGAGCTCCCGGCGCGCCCGCGCACCCCGGCACGACCCGCTCGACAACGGGGCCCGCGTCTGACCCCGTACGCGAGGAAACGCCCGTCCGCCCCTGCCCCTGCCCGGAGAGCCGGGGCAGGGGCGGACGGTTACGGCAGGCGCTCGCGCAGATAGGCGGCGGTCTCGCGGTCGGCGGGCAGGAACGTCTCGATGGCCAGCTCCGCCACGGTCACGTCCATCGGGGTGTTGAACGTCGCGATCGAGGCGATGAACGACAGCACCTGGCCCCCGTGCTCGATCACCAGAGGCAGCGCGAAGGAGGGCGTACGCTCCCGGGTCCACTCGCCGCCCGTGCCGTTCCCACCCCGGTCCGCCCGGTCCGCCCGGTCCGCCCGTTCCGGCACGGGGTAGGCGGCCACCTCCTCGTACAGCGTCCGCAGCTCCGGCGACCGTACGAGTGCGATCTGGCGCTCCATCTGCGCCAGCAGGTCCGCCCGCCACTCCCGAAGGTTCAGGATGCGTGGCGCGAGCCCCGCCGGGTGGAGCGTGATCCGCATGGCGTTGAGCGGCGGGGTGAGGAGCTCCTCGGCGACCCCCTCCATGATCAGGGCGATGCCCCGGTTCACCGCCACCACGTCGTAACGGCCGTCGACGACGAGCGCCGGATACGGCTCGTACCCCGCGAGCAGCCGGTCCAGGCCGTCGCGCACCGAGGCCATCGCGGGGTCGTCGAGCGGGGTCTGCGGGTAGCGGGGGGCGTAACCGGCCACCACCAGCAGGGCGTTGCGTTCCCGGACGGGGATGTCCAACTGCTCGGCCAGGCGCAGGACCATGTCCTCGCTGGGGCGCGAGCGGCCGGTCTCGATGAAGGAGATGTGGCGGGCCGAGGAGTCGGCGCGCAGCGCAAGGTCCAGTTGGCTGATACGTCGCCGCTCCCGCCAGTCGCGCAGCAGTGGCCCCACCCCCGTGTCGGGGAAGACAGTCGTCATGGGAAGACCGTAACGTCGAGTGTCCGTTCGCACGCCGACATCCGAGACCCACGGGAGCCGCTCCATGTCCGCCGAACCGCTGTCGAAGACCGAGACCGAACACCGGCTGGAGTCCCTGCCCGGCTGGGCGCTGGAAGGGGACCGGATCACCCGGACCTACCGGCTGCCGTCGCATTTCGCCGCCGCCGCGCTGACCGTGCACATCGCGCGGATCCAGGAGGAGCTGAACCACCACTCCGATCTGACGCTCGGGTACAACACCGTGGCCCTGTCCGTCCATACGCACGACGCGGGCGGCAAGGTCACCGAGAAGGACCTGGAGCTGGCCACCCGGGTCGCGGCCGCCGCACCGGCCCACGGCGCGGAATAGCGGGTACGGCGGGGGCGGGGCCGGCTCACCGGCCCCCAACGCTCAGCTCACCAGCCCGAACCGCGGATTCCCGGCGAGCCACCGTGCGTAGACGGGGCTGCGGGACACGGCCTCCGCGTACGCCGCGCGGGTCTGCCCGGCCACCGTCACCGCCGCGGCGTCCGCCGCGGGGGAGTGCGGGTGCCAGCCCAGCAGGTGCCGCCAGCTGAGCGGCGCACCGGCGAGCGGCCGGGTCACCACGCCGGGGACCGGCGGGAACGTCGCCCGGCACAGCCCGATCGCCCGTCCCACCTGCACCAGATGGACGACGGACGAGGTGTCCGTCTCGTACACCGACACCGGGGTGAATCCGGCGCGCGCGCAGGCGGTGGCGAAGCAGTCGGCGAAACAGCCGTCCCCCGGAACGTCCGCCCAGCACTGGTCCGCCAGTGAGGCGAGGTCCAGCTCCTCCTCGTCGGCCAGCGGATGGTCCTCCGGCAGCATCACGAAGACCGGGTCCACCCCCACCACCTCCCAGACCAGCCGCTCGGCCAGCGGCGGCGGGCTCTCGCCGCACGTGCCGATCAGCGCGAAGTCCAGGCGCCCGTCGATCGTCAGGCCGGCGATCTCGTCCACGGACCACGCGGTGTACGTGGAGACCGGGGCCGCCGGGTGCGCCGTGGCGATCCGGTCGACCAGACCGCCGAGCAGCGGGCCGTGCGTACCGCCGAGCCGGAACCGTTCCAGCGGCCCCGTGGCGTTGGCGAACCGCACCGCCTCCGCCTGGAGCTCGCTCACCGCGGGCAGCACGATCCGGGCCCGCTCCAGCACCAGCTCGCCGAGCGGAGTGGCGCGGGCACCCGTGTGGTCACGCTCGAAGAGCGTGCCGCCCAGGGCCTTCTCGATCCGCCGCAACTGGGCGCTGAGAGCGGGCTGGGCGAGGCCCAGCGTGGCGGCGGCCTTGGTGAGGCTGCCGGTGTCGGCGATGGCACGGACGGTTCTCAGATGGCGCAACTCCAGCTCCATAAAGGCAAGTTATGGCCCCCGGCCCGCCCGGGCAATACGTCGGTCACGCTTCGGTTAGGGCGATGTCTCCGGGCTGTCCCGCCGGCCCGTTCCGCCGACCCGGGGGCGGCGGAGGATTCAGCTCCGGTTCGGCGGGGCAAGGGGGCGCGGAAACTTGCCGGAGCGGCAACAGAACTTGCTCGGACGCCGTCCTCCGGCGAGGGTGACACCATGAGCAGCCACGCCGGACACGGCCACCACGACGCGCACGCGCACGCCCACACGCACGCCCATACGCACCTCCACGGATCGGGCGCCGCGGGCGCGGACACGGAGTTCGACTGGAACGTCATGGGCCCGATGCTGGAGCAGGAGGCCGAACTCAACAGCGGCCCGTACGAGGAGGCGGCCCGCTGGATCGCCGCCCTGCCGACCGCGCCGACGGTGCGCCGGGTGCTGGACATCGGCAGCGGCCCCGGCGTCGTCACCTGTCTGCTGGCCGAGGTCTTCCCCGAGGCGGAAGTCGTCGCCGTGGACCCCACGCCCGCTCTCCTGGAGCGGACGGAAGCCCGCGCCCGGCGTCTCGGCCTGAGCGACCGCGTACGGACGCTGGAAGCCGAACTCCCTCAGGACGCCGACCGGTTGGGTGAGGCCGATCTCATCTGGGCCGGTAACTCCCTGCACCACATGGGCGACCAGCGCGCCGCCCTCGCCGGCTTCGCCGGGCTCCTGCGCCCCGCTGGGACCGTGGCGCTGCTGGAGGGCGGGCTCCCCACCCGGCGGCTGCCCCGGGACCTCGGCATCGGGCGGCCCGGACTGGAGGCCCGGATGGACGCGGCCTCCGCCGCCCGGTTCGACCGGATGCGGACCGAACTCCCGGACGCCCGGCGGGAGACCGAGGACTGGAGCGCCCTGATCGCGGCGGTCGGGCTGACCCCGCAGGGAACGCGCAGCTTCCTGCTGGACCTGCCGGCCCCGCTCTCCGCGCCCGCCCGCGAGCATGTGATCACCAAGCTCACCCGGGAGTACGAGGTCTTCGGCGAACTGCTCGACGCCGACGACCGCGCCGTACTGGAACAGCTCCTGGACCCCGAGGACCCGGCAGGGGTCCACCACCGGTCGGACGTCTACCTGCTCACCGCCCGCACGGTCCACCTCGGCCGCCGCGACTGACACCCCGGGGGCACCCATCAGGGCTGACACCCCCCGGGGCACCCGTCAGGGCTGAGACCCCCGGGGGCCGTCAGGAGTGACACCCCGGCGCCGCCGTCAGGACGGCACCGGCTTCGTCAGGACGCCACCGGCTCCAACCGCCACCACTGGAAGGGGGAGTCGGTGTCCTCCCACTGCTGGACCGTCCCGCCCTCCTCGGTCGAACAGTCGGCGACCTCCATGGCGAGCCCGCTGATGAAGCTCACCAGCGTCACCGTCCCCGGCGTCTCCAGATGCTGCTCGATCAGCCACTCCTGGGCGCCGAAGTTGTTCGCCTTCCACTGCTGGATGCGGACACCGTTCTCCGTGTGGGCGTTCGCCACGTCCAGCCGCTTCCCGCTGTGCGCGTTGACCAGGTGGTAGAGGGCCGCGCCCTCGTGCACCGGGGACAGCTGCCACTGCTGGGCGGCCGACCCGTCGTCCTTGCCCTGCTGCACCCGGGCGCCACTGCCCTTGGCCGCGCCGTACACCTCCAGCACCAGGCCGCTGCCGACATTGCGCAGGCGGTACGTGCCCGCCTCGACGACGGGCGCCGGATCGCTGCTCATCTTGCTCTCTCCCCCGAAAACGCTGGGCTGTCGACCGACCGGCGGCGCCCCCACCGCGGTCGTGGTGGGGGCGCCGGACGAACCTGACGCTCAGGCGCCGAGGTTGAACTCCGCCGGGTCCGGCCCGAGCCGCTTGCCCTCGTCCAGCGCCGCGAAGGCGGCGAGGTCGTCGGCGTCCAGCTCGAAGCCGAAGACATCGAGATTCTCCTCGATCCGCGACGGGGTCACGGACTTCGGGATCACGATGTTGCCGGTCTGGAGGTGCCAGCGCAGGACGGCCTGGGCGGGGGTGCGGCCGTGCTTCTGGGCGATGGCCACGACCGTGGGCACCTCCAGGAGGCCCTTGCCCTGGCCCAGCGGCGACCAGGCCTCGGTGGCGATGCCGTGCTCGGCGTGGAAGGCGCGGGCCTCGGCCTGCTGGAGCTGGGGGTGCAGCTCGATCTGGTTGAGGACGGGGACCACGGAGGTCTCGTCCAGCAGCCGCTTCAGGTGCTCGGGGTGGAAGTTCGACACGCCGATCGCCTTGGCGCGGCCGTCGGCGTAGATCTTCTCGAACGCCCGGTAGGTGTCGGTGTACGCGTCCTTGGCCGGGACCGGCCAGTGGATGAGATACAGGTCGACGTAGTCCAGGCCGAGCTGGTCCAGCGAGGCGTCGAAGGCGCGCAGCGTGCTGTCGTGGCCCTGCTCGCTGTTCCACAGCTTCGTGGTGACGAAGAGCTCGTCACGGGGGACACCGGAGGCGGCGATGGCCCGGCCGGTGCCCTTCTCGTTCTTGTAGATCGCGGCGGTGTCGATGGACCGGTACCCGGACTCGATGGCCTTCGTGACCGCCTTCGCCGCCTCGTCGTCCGGCACCTGCCAGACACCGAAACCGAGCTGCGGCATTTCGAGGCCGTTGTTGAGGGTGATGGAGGGGACCTGGCTCACGAGCGGTCGATCCTAACGTTGTCGGTCGGTACTCCCGGGGACAACGAACGGGCGCGCCCAGGCATTCCCACCTCAAGATCCAAAAGCTTCATGATCCCTTCATGATCCGGAATGTGTGCGGGTGGTCAGTGGTAGAGAGCGTCGACCTCGACCCCGTACGCCGTCTCGATCGCCTTGCGCTTCAGCTTCAGCGAGGGCGTCAGCAGCCCGTGCTCCTCGGTGAAGGGGTGGGCCAGGATCCGGAACGTACGGATCGACTCGGCCTGCGACACCGCCGTGTTGGCGGCCACCACCGCCCGGCGGACCTCCATCTCCAGGTCCGGGTCGCGCACCAGCTCGGCGGGGGCGAGCGGCGTACGGCCCTGCATGGTGAGCCAGTGGTCGACGGACTCCTGGTCGACGGTGACCAGGGCCGCGATGTACGGGCGGTCGTTGCCGACGACGATGCACTGGGCGACCAGCGGATGGGCCCGCACCCGCTCCTCCAGGCCGGCCGGCGAGACGCTCTTGCCGCCGGAGGTCACCAGGATCTCCTTCTTCCGCCCGGTGATCGTCAGATAGCCGTCCTCGTCCAGCGAACCGAGGTCACCGGTGGCCAGCCAGCCGTCCTCCAGCGCGGCCCGGGTCGCCACCGGATTGTTCAGATAGCCGGAGAAGACGTTGGGACCGTGCAGCCACACCTCGCCGTCGTCCGCGATGTGCACCGACGTGCCGGGGATGGGCAGCCCGACCGTGCCGTACCGGGTGCGCTCGGGCGGGTTGGCGGTCGCCGCCGCCGTGGACTCGGTCAGCCCGTACCCCTCGAAGACGCTCACCCCGGCGCCCGCGAAGAACAGGCCGAGCCGGCGGTTCATGCCCGAGCCGCCCGACATCGCGTGCCGCACCCGGCCGCCCATCGCGTCGCGGACCTTCTTGTAGACGACCTTGTCGAAGAACTGGTGCTGCACCCGCAACCCGGCCGACGGCCCCGGACCGAGGCCGAACGCCTTCTGCTCCAGCGCCTCGGCGTACTTGACCGCGATGTCCACGGCCTTGTCGAACGGCCCGGCCCGGCCCTCCGCCTCGGCCTTGCGCCGGGCGCCGTTGAAGACCCTCTCGAAGATGTACGGCACCGCCAGGATGAAGGTGGGCCGGAACGTCACCAGGTCCGGCATCAGGGCGTTCGCCGACAGCTCCGGCTGGTGGCCGAGTCTGACCCGTCCCCGTACCGCCGCGATCTCCACCATGCGGCCGAAGACGTGCGCCAGCGGAAGGAAGAGCAGGGTGGCCGCCTCGTCGCCGGGCTTGGAGTGGAACACCGGCTCCCAGCGGGCGACCATCGTGTCGCTCTCGAACATGAAGCCCGCGTGCGTGATCACACATCCCTTGGGGCGGCCCGTCGTCCCCGAGGTGTAGATCACCGTCGCCACGGACTCGGGCGTCACCGCGCGCCGGTGCCGGTGCACCACCTCGTCGTCGACCGCCCCGCCCGCGCCGACCAGCTCGTCCACCGCCCCGGCGTCCAACTGCCAGAGCCGCTTGAGGTGCGGCAGCCGGTCGATCACCGAGCCGACGGTCATCGCGTGGTCCTCGTGCTCGACCATCACCGCCACCACCTCGGCGTCGTGCAGCATCCAGTGGACCTGCTCGGCGGAGGAGGTCGGGTAGACGGGCACCGACTGGGCCCCGACCGACCAGACCGCGAAGTCGAAGAGCGTCCACTCGTACCGCGTACGGGACATCAGGGCGACCCGGTCCCCGAACCGGATCCCGTGCGCGATCAGCCCTTTCGCCAGAGCCAGCACCTCGTCGCGGAACGCCTCCGAGGTCACGTCCCGCCACTGTCCGCCCGCGTCCTTGCGGCCGAACGCGACCCGCTGCGGATCGTCCTCCGCGTAGTCGAAGACCGCGTCGGCCAGACCGCCCACTTGAGGCGGCGCGGCCAGGGGTGGGACAGTGAATTCACGCAATGACCTGCTCCTCGTGGCGCTCCGCACAGCGCCGCGACGCTACCCCAACCGGGGGCCCGGCGGGAGGGTCCGAACCCCCCGTAAAACATGGCATTCGCGGAGGTCAACCGTCGAAATCCGGCCAGATGGGCAAGGCTCGGGCGCACTTCTGACGGAGGCGTAAGCGGCTCGCGGCCAAATCTCCACCGAATCCGACCGTGGTGATCACTCCCGGTCTCTGGAGGTACGAGGGGTTATGCACCGCTACCGGGTCGGTGCGGGTCATCCTCCGCCGCCCCGGTGCAGCCGGTCCCCGCCTGCCAGGATCGCCGCCGCCAGCGCGTCCGCCGCCTCCCGCACCGCGCCCGGGCGGTCCCCGTGCAGCAGGACGAAGTCGACGCCGCCCGGCTCCGGCAGCCCCGCCCGCGCCGGAACCGGCACGAGCCCGGGCGGGATCAGCCCCCGCGAGTGCACCATCACGCCGAGACCCGCCCGCGCCGCCGCCACCAGGGCGCTCAGGCTCGTACTCGTACAGGCGATCCGCCAGGCCCGCCCGTGCTCCTCCAGCACCTCCAGGGCGCGGGCCCGGGTGATGCCCGGCGGCGGGAAGACGACGAGCGGCACCGGGCGTTCCGGATCGATCCGCAGATGCGGGGCGCCGATCCAGTCCAGCGCGTCCTGCCACACCAGCTCGCCGTGTGTGCCGCCCGTCCTCCGCTTGGCCAGCACCAGGTCCAGCCGGCCCGCCTCCAGTTGCCGGTGCAGGGTCCCGGACAGCTCCACGGTGAGTTCCAGTTCGACCTCCGGATGGTCGCGCCGGAAGGACTCCAGGATCTCCGGCAGCCGGGTCAGCACGAAGTCCTCACAGGCCCCGAAGCGGAGCCGGCCGCGCAGCCGGGTGCCCGCGAAGAAGGCCGCGGCCCGTTCGTGCGCCGCGAGGATCGTCCGGGCGAAGCCGAGCATCGCCTCGCCGTCCTCGGTCAGGTCGACCCGGTGGGTGTCCCGGGCGAACAACTGCCGCCCGATCGCCTCCTCCAGCCGCCGGACGTGCTGGCTGACGGTGGACTGCCGGATTCCGAGGCGGCGGGCGGCCTGGGTGAAGCTCAAGGTCTGGGCGACCGCGAGGAAGGTACGGAGCTGGGCGGGGTCGTAGGAGGTGTCCACGGCCCCACGTTAGGTTCTGCCGCCACCCGTCACGCCCGCGCCGGCGGTCGGCGCGCGGCCCGGCAGACGGCCCGCCGGCCGGCGGGACGCGGGGACAGGGGGACGGGTGGACGGGTGGACGGGTGGACGGCGGGACGGGGGCATGCATATGCGATCATGCGGGCGGCTCTCGATGAGCCGATGCCAGCCAACTGACGGGACGGCCGGGGGGATCGGGCCGTCGGACGTCGGCGAAGACACGCCTACGCGCATACATGCGTACGCGAGGAACGGGAGCGCGGAGTGAACGGGGCCGGGGGGCAGGGCGGGCAGGACGGGTCGTCCGTGTCCGACGAGGAGTGGGAGCGGTTCCTCCAGGAATCGGTGACGGGTGCGGCCGGGGCCCCGGTGGAGCCGTCGGCGCGCGCCCGTGAGGTGGGACGGCGGCTGCGGGAGAATCCCGGACCGGCCGAGGGCTGGCGTACGTACACACCCGCCCGGCCCCGGCGCAGGACCGGGTGGTACGTGACCGGCATGGTGGCGGCCGTGGCCCTCCTGGTCGTGGCGCTCTTCCCGCAGCAGGCGGTCGGTCGGTTCGTCGGCGATGACAGCGCCCAGGACGGAACGCCGCTGGCGGCCGAGTCGGAACGCCCGGCGGAAGCGCCCGGCGCGGAGCACGATCGACGCCCCACCCTCGCCGAACCCTTCCGGGGCTCGCCCGCCGCGCGCTGGGCGGACGGAGCGGCGGGGATCACGGTGCCGCCGGCCCGGGCGACCGGCTGGATGAAGGCCGCTGAGGTCGAGCGAGCGCTGCGGCAGAGCCGGGACTTCCTGGTGGCCGCGGGGCTCGACCCGGGAGTGCTGCGCGGCGAGCGGCCCTCGGAGGCGATCGATTTGCTGAACCCGCACCAGAAGGATGTCCAGGAGTATGTCCGTACCGCCCTTTCGTCGAAGACGCCCACGGACACGACCGATCCCCTGCTCCTGTTCAGCCGCTTCCGGCCGGAGCAGGCCCGGCCGGTCGGTGACGTGGTCAAGACGCGCGGCCGGCTCACGTACCGCGAGGGGAAGCGCGGGGCGGTCGAGGTGACGGCGGACGTCACTTTCGTGTACCCGGTGACCCCGGCTGCCGACAGCGGAGAGGACGGCGAGGTCGTCCGCACGATCGTGCGGCGCGAGACGGTGATGAGCTGGGACGATCCGGCCGAGGTCATCACGGAACCGGGCACGATGTCGCTCGTCTCCTACACGCTCGACATGACCAACGGCGGCTGCTCCGCCCCGACCGGCTACTTCGAGCCGCCGTTCGGCACCGCCGAGGACCAGCACACCGACCAGGACCGCCGGATCGACCCGTACGACCGCAGCAAGCCGCTCGACATGGGTGACGGCACGACGGTCAAGGACGACGATTGCGCGACCGCCAGCCGCTCCTGAGGGTGGCCGTAGCGGGTCCCGGAGGTTTATCGCGTTCCGTGATGGCAGTCAGAACGGTGTGAGGGATTCCCGATCGCCGTGCTCCGGGCAGGATGGCAGGAGCACGCCATCGAGCCGAAGAACCACGTGGAGTCCCGGAGCACATGAGCCGCCGCCCCCTCACCCCGCCGTCCTGGCTGCCGGTCGACGCCTACATCCTGGCGCTGGTCGGCACGGTCGTCCTCGCCGCGCTGCTGCCCGCGCGCGGCGCGGCGGCCGACGTGGCGGGCGGTGCCTCCGCCGGGGCGGTCGCCTTGCTCTTCTTCCTCTACGGGGCCCGGCTCTCCACGGCCGAGGCGCTCGACGGGCTGAAGCACTGGCGGCTCCACCTCACCGTCCTGGCCTGCACGTTCCTCGTCTTTCCGCTGCTGGGGCTGGCGAGTGAGGGGCTGGTGCCGTTCGTCCTGACGCCGGAGCTGCAGGCGGGCTTCCTCTTCCTGTGCCTGGTGCCGTCGACGATCCAGTCCTCGATCGCGTTCACGTCGATCGCCCGGGGCAACGTGCCCGCCGCGATCTGTGCCGGTTCCTTCTCCAGCCTCGCCGGGATCTTCCTCACGCCGCTGCTGGCCGCGCTGCTGCTCGGCTCCGCCGGTGGCGGGTTCTCGGCGGACTCACTGCTGAAGATCGTGCTCCAGCTTCTCGTGCCGTTCCTCGCCGGACAGCTCCTGCGCCGCTGGGTGGGCGGATTCCTGGCCCGGCACAAGAAGGTCCTCGGCCTGGTGGACCGCGGCTCGATCCTGCTGGTCGTCTACACCGCGTTCAGCGAGGGCATGGTCGCCGGTGTCTGGAGCCAGGTCACCCCGGCCCGGCTCGGCGCCCTGCTCGCGGCCGAGGCGGTCCTGCTGGCCGGGATGCTCACGCTGACCTGGTACGGGGCACGGCGGCTCGGATTCGGCCGGGAGGACCGGATCGCCATCCAGTTCGCCGGGTCGAAGAAGAGCCTGGCGGCGGGGCTGCCGATGGCGAGCGTGCTGTTCGGGGCGCACGCGAGCCTCGCCGTGCTGCCGCTGATGCTCTTCCACCAGATGCAGCTGATGGTCTGCGCGGTCATCGCCAAGCGGCGCTCGCGGGACCTGGAGCCGGACTCGGAGCCGGACCCGGAGCCGGACCTGGAGCCGGACCCGGAGCTTGACCTGGAGCCGGTGCGGCACCCGGACGAGACCGGTGCCGGGCCGTTGTCACACCCGGCGGCTACGGTGAGTTCATAGCCGCCGACCGCCGCCGACCGCCGCCGCCCACCGTCGCTGACCTGGAGGACCACCATGGCCGACCGGCCCGCCGAGCCCGAGGACGACTTCCCGCACGGGGCGGGCAACCCGGCCCGCAGTGCTCTGCGGCACGCCGGCTACACCCGGCTCGCCCAGCTCACCGACGTGACGGCGGCGGAGGTGCTGGCGCTGCACGGGGTCGGCCCGAAGGCCATCAGGGTGCTGCGCGAGGGCTTGGCGGCCGAGGGACTGTCGTTCGCGGGGGAGTGACCCACGGGCCGGTCCTGGCCCGCCGCTCAGAGGACCCCCGCCTCCAGCGCGATCCGGTGCTCGCCCGCGTACACGTTCATCGAAGGCCCCCGCAGGAACCCCACCAGGGTCAGCCCGCTCTCCGCCGCCAGGTCCACCGCCAGCGAGGACGGCGCCGAGACCGCCGCGAGCACCGGGATCCCGGCCATCACCGCCTTCTGCGCCAGCTCGAACGAGGCCCGCCCCGAGACCAGCAGTATCGCCCGTGACAGTGGCAGCCGCCCGTCCGTCAGCGCCCGGCCCACCAGCTTGTCCACCGCGTTGTGCCGGCCCACGTCCTCCCGTACGTCCCAAAGCTCTCCCTCCTCCGAGAAGAGCGCAGCCGCGTGCAGCCCCCCGGTCCGGTCGAACACCTTCTGCGCGGCCCGCAGCCGGTCCGGCAGGGCGGCGAGCAGCTCCGGTGTGACGCGCACCGGGGGCGTGTCACCGACGGGGTGGCGGGTGGTCGTGCGGACCGCGTCCAGGCTGGCCTTGCCGCACAGGCCGCACGAGGAGGTGGTGTAGACGTTCCGCTCCAGCGAGATGTCGGGGACCACGACACCGGGCGCGAGCTTCACGTCCACCACGTTGTACGTGTTCACGCCGTCGGCGGTCGCCCCGGCGCAGTAGACGATCGACTGGACCTCGTCGCCCTCGGCGATCACGCCCTCGCTCACCAGGAACCCGGCGGCCAGTGCGAAGTCGTCACCGGGCGTGCGCATCGTGATGGCCAGCGGCTTTCCATTCAGCCGGATCTCCAGGGGCTCCTCCGCGACGAGCGTGTCGGCGCGGGAGGAGACGGCCCCGTCCCGGATACGGAGAGTGCGGCGGCGCTCGGTGACCCGTCCCATGAGGCTGAACCCGATTCTGTCGGTGTGTAGAGCTTCCGGTGTAGCCGGAGCTTCCGGTGTGCGGAGCGTCCGGCCGTGGGTCGGGCCGGAGCCTGGCCCTGTCATTGTCCTGCACACGCGTCGGACCCGTCACCGCCCGGTCACCCGAACGGACGGTCGGGGCGAGCACGCAGGTGAGGCTGTTGTCAATGCTCCAACGTGTGGGCCGGATTCCTGTGGGATCACGTGCCCTCGTACCGGACGGTAGCCACCAAGACTGGATGTTTCCTGCCCGAAGTGACGATGGGAACCCGTATGACCGGCTCACGTGTCGTGGCGCTCGGCCACTATCAGCCCGCCAAGGTGCTCACCAACGACGATCTGGCGGCCATGGTCGACACGAGCGACGAGTGGATCACGAGCCGGGTCGGCATCAAGACCCGGCACGTGGGCGGCCCCGACGAGCCGGTCGACGAGCTGGCCGCGCACGCCGGTGCCAAGGCGCTGGCCGCCGCCGGCCTCCAGCCCTCCGACATCGATCTGGTCCTGGTGGCCACCTCCACCGCCATCGACCGTTCCCCGAGCATGGCGGCGCGGGTCGCGGCGCGGCTCGGCATGGGGTCACCCGCCGTGATGGACATCAACGTGGTCTGCTCCGGCTTCACCCACGCCCTGGCCGTCGCCGACCACACGATCCGGGCCGGTGCGGCGACCCGGGCCCTGGTCATCGGCGCCGACAAGATGGCCGACATCGCCGACTGGACGGACCGCACCACCTGCGTCCTGCTCGGCGACGGCGCGGGCGCCGCCGTCGTCACCGCCGACCCGTCCGCCTCCGACAGCCCGTCCGCCCCCGACACCCCGGGCGGCCCCGGGATCGGTCCGGTGCTGTGGGGATCGGTGCCGGAGATGGGCAACGCCGTACGGATCGAGGGGACGCCGCCGCGCTTCGCGCAGGAGGGCCAGTCCGTCTACCGCTGGGCCACCACCCAGCTTCCCCCCATCGCCCGGAAGGTCTGCGAGAAGGCGGGTATCGCCCCGGAGGATCTGGCCGCCGTCGTCCTGCACCAGGCCAACCTGCGGATCATCGAGCCGGTGGCCCGGAAGATCGGCGCGGTCAACGCGGTCATCGCGCGGGACGTGGTCGACTCCGGCAACACCTCCGCCGCCTCCATCCCGATGGCGCTCTCCAAGCTCGTGGAGCGCGGCGAGATCGCCTCCGGCGCGCCCGTGCTGCTCTTCGGTTTCGGCGGAAACCTCTCGTACGCCGGACAGGTCATCCGCTGCCCCTGAGCGCGGCCGCGCAGGCTTTGTCCTGAGTGTGGAGAAAGTTGGGGCCGATTCCTGCGCAACTTCTTCCCACTCCGGGAAAGCGCTGCTACGTTCCCCTCGAAAGCCCGACGGACTGGCCGGATGTGGCGGGGAGGGACGCGTGAGACGTATGACGGCACGACCCGCGAACGCGCATCAGGCACGGCTGCTCCGGCTGCTGCGCGACGGGGGCCCCAACTCCCGTGCCCAGTTGGGTGATCAGGTCGACCTCTCGCGCTCCAAGCTGGCCGTCGAGGTCGACCGGCTGCTGGAGACCGGCCTGGTCGTGGCCGACGGGCTCGCCGCATCCCGTGGCGGGCGCCGCTCGCACAACATCCGGCTCGCCCCCGAACTGCGCTTCCTCGGGGTCGACATCGGCGCCACCTCCATCGATGTGGCCGTCACCAACGCGGAGTTGGAGGTCCTGGGCCACCTGAACCAGCCGATGGACGTGCGCGAGGGCCCGGTCGCGGTCTTCGAGCAGGTCCTGGCGATGGCGGCCAAGCTCCGGGCCTCCGGCCTCGCCGAGGGGTTCGACGGAGCGGGCATCGGGGTCCCCGGCCCCGTCCGCTTCCCCGAGGGCGTGCCGGTCGCGCCGCCGATCATGCCCGGCTGGGACGGGTTCCCGGTCCGCGAGGCGCTCAGCCAGGATCTGGGCTGCCCCGTCATGGTCGACAACGACGTGAACCTCATGGCGATGGGGGAGCAGCACGCGGGCGTCGCCCGCTCCGTGGGCGACTTCCTGTGCGTCAAGATCGGTACGGGTATCGGCTGCGGGATCGTCGTCGGCGGTGAGGTCTACCGCGGTACGACGGGCAGCGCCGGGGACATCGGACACATCCAGGTGGAACCGGACGGCCGGGCCTGCGCCTGCGGCAACAAGGGCTGCCTGGAGGCCCACTTCAGCGGGGCCGCCCTGGCCCGTGACGCGGAGGACGCCGCCCGTGAGGGCCGCTCACCCGAGCTCGCGGTCCGGCTGGAGGCGGCCGGACGCCTCACCGCCGCCGACGTGGCCGCCGCCGCGGCGGCCGGGGACGCGGCGGCACTCGACCTGATCCGCGAAGGCGGCAACCGGCTCGGCCAGGTCATCGCGAGCCTGGTCAGCTTCTTCAATCCCGGTCTGGTGGTGATCGGCGGCGGGGTCACCGGCCTCGGTCACAACCTCCTCGCCAGTGTCCGCACCCAGGTCTACCGGCAGTCCCTGCCCCTGGCCACCGGCAATCTCCCCATCGTGCTGGGCGAGCTGGGCCCCACCGCCGGAGTGATCGGCGCGGCCCGCCTCATCAGCGACCACCTCTTCTCACCGGCCTGACCGCGAGGCCGGTGAGCGGCGCCGACGCCGCGGCCGACCCCGTACGCACCACCGCTCGCCGACCCCGTACGCACCACCGCTCGCCGCCCGTACCGCTGCTCGCCCCGACCCCGTACGCACCCACCGCTTCCCGTTCCGTACGCACGACTCGCCCGTTCCGTACGCACCACCGCACTGGTCAGGTACGCCTCACGTACGTACCCCCCGTCAGCAGCCGCTCGCGATGCCGCCGGCTCCACGGCACCTCCAGCCCTGCGCCCTGCCCGCTCACCGGCCCTCCCCGAACGCCCGGCACCCGCCGAGGCCGGGGGAGACCCCATTCGCCGAGGGGATTTCGTCATGGCACCAGAACCACCCCTGCTCACCATGTCCGGCATCACCAAGTCCTTCCCCGGCGTACGCGCCCTGGACGGCGTCGACCTGGAGGTCCAGGCCGGCGAGGTCCACTGCCTCCTCGGCCAGAACGGCGCGGGCAAGTCCACCCTCATCAAGGTGCTCGCCGGGGCCCACCAGCCCGACGACGGCGAGATCACCTGGCGCGGCGAGCCCGTCCGCCTCAAGTCCCCGATCGCCGCCATGCGCCTGGGAATTGCCACGATCTACCAGGAACTCGACCTGGTGGAAGGGCTGTCGGTCGCCGAGAACGTCTTCCTCGGCCACGAGCCGACCAGCGCGGGCTTCATCGTCCGTACGGGGGAGGGACGTCTCGCGGCGAAGGCGCTGCTGGCCCGCCTCGGCCACCCGGAGATCGATCCCGCCCGCCCGGTCGGCTCGCTCTCCGCCGCCCAGCAGCAGATCGTCTCCATGGCGCGGGCGCTCTCCCACGACGTACGGCTCATCGTGATGGACGAGCCCTCCGCCGCGCTCGACCCCGACGAGGTCGACAACCTCTTCCGGATCGTCGACAGCCTGACCGCCGACGGGGTCGCCGTCGTCTACATCTCGCACCGGCTGGAGGAGATCCGCCGCATCGGCGACCGGGTCACCGTGCTGAAGGACGGCCGGGCGGTCGCGGTCGGGCTTCCCGCCGCCGACACCCCGACACGCGACATCGTTGCCATGATGACCGGCCGCGACGTCGAGTACGTCTTCCCGCCGCGCCCGGACGAGGCGGCCGCGAACACCACCGAACCCGTCCTGCGGGTCCAAAACCTGTCCCGCAAGGGCGAGTTCGCGCCCGTCGACCTCGAACTGCGGCCCGGCGAGATCGTCGGCCTCGCCGGTCTCGTCGGCTCCGGCCGCTCGGAGATCCTGGAGACGATCTACGGCGCCCGCAAGGCGAGCACCGGGACCGTCACCGTCGACGGCAAGCAGCTCAGGCCCGGCAGCGTCCGCGCCGCCGTCGCCGCCGGGATCGGCCTCGCCCCCGAGGAGCGCAAGGCCCAGGCCCTGCTGATGACCGAGTCCGTGACCCGTAACGTCTCCGTCTCCTCCCTCTCCCGGTTCGCCCGGGTCGGCTGGATCGACCGGGGCGGCGAGCGGCGGTCCGCGCAGCAGGCCACCCGCGAACTCTCCCTGCGGCCGGACAACCCGGACACACCGATCCGCACCCTCTCCGGCGGCAACCAGCAGAAGGCCGTCCTCGCCCGCTGGCTGCTGCGCGGCTGCCGGGTCCTGCTGCTGGACGAACCCACCCGCGGTGTCGACGTCGGCGCCCGCGCCGAGCTCTACGCCGTGATCCGCCGGCTGGCCGACGAAGGCCTCGCCGTCCTGCTCGTCTCCAGCGAAGTGCCCGAAGTCCTGGGCCTCGCCGACCGGGTGCTGGTGCTCCGGGAGGGACAGGTCGTCCACACGGCCCCCGCCCAGGAGCTCGACGAGCACCGCGTACTCGACCTCGTGATGGAAGGGAGCCCGACGCCATGACACAGCCCGCCCCGTCGGCGCAGCACAACGGGCCGGACAAGGGGGTCCTCACCGGCCCCGCCGACCCGCCCCCGGTGAAGACCGGTGGCCGGAAGCCCGGCCTCGGTCTTCGGCTCGACGTCCGGATCCTGTCCCTGCTCGGCGTCCTCGCCGCCCTCGTCCTGGTCGGCGGCATCACCGAACCGGACGCGTTCCTGGACAGCGGGAACCTCCAGCTGATCCTGACCCAGGCCTCCGTCATCGGGGTCGTCACCGTCGGCATGACCTTCGTCATCACCAGCGGCGGCATCGACCTCTCCGTCGGCGCGATGGTCGCCCTCGCCTCGGTCTGGGCGACCACGCTCGCCACCCAGGAGTACGGCTTCGCGGGCATCGCCTTCACCGCCGTGATCGTGGGCCTGGTCGCCGGACTGGTGAACGGCGTGCTCATCGCGTACGGCGGGATGGTCCCGTTCATCGCGACGCTCGCCATGCTCGCCTCGGCGCGCGGCCTCGCCCTCATGATCACCGACGGCAAGACCCAGATCGTCACCGTCGACCCGGTCCTCAGCCTCGGCCTGCCGGACTCCTACATCCTCGGGATCCCGCCGCTGGTCATCATGTTCGCCGCCGTCACCGTCATCGGCTGGCTGATCCTCAACCGCACCACCTTCGGCCGCCGCACGGTCGCCGTGGGCGGCAACGCGGAGGCGGCCCGGCTCGCCGGGATCGACGTCCGCCGTCAGCGCCTCTACCTCTACGTGCTCTCCGGGCTCTGCTGCGGCATCGCCGCCTTCATGCTGATCGTGCTCGCGGGTTCCGGCCAGAACACCAACGGCAACCTGTACGAGCTCGACGCCATCGCCGCCGCGATCATCGGCGGCACCCTGCTCAGCGGCGGCCGCGGCACCATCGTCGGCTCCGTCCTCGGCGTCCTGATCTTCACCACGATCACCAACATCTTCGCGCTCAACAACCTCCAGAGCGACGTCCAGCAGATCGCCAAGGGCGCCATCATCGTCGCCGCCGTCCTCGTCCAGCGCCGCACCCTGCGCGGCGGCGAGACCTGAGCAACTCCCGCTTCACGTAACGCACTTACCCGTCCTGAGCCGCACGTCGCACCTCACCCACCGGATGAAGGGTCCAACCGCCATGCCAGAAACCAGCCGCAGAGGGCTGCTGTTCGGAGCCGCAGCCGTCTCCACGGGCGCCCTCCTCACCGCCTGCACCAGCAACGAGCCGAAGAGCGCGGAGCCGGCCGGCAACAGCCAGCCCGCCGCCGACGACAAGCCCGGCAAGCCCGTCACCATCGGCTTCGCCGGACCGCAGGCCGACCACGGCTGGCTCAACGCCATCAACGTGAACGCCAAGTCGCGGGCGGAGAAGTACAGCGAGGTCACGCTGGAGATCACCGAGGGCTCCAACGACACCGCCGCCCAGATCGGGCAGGTCAAGACCCTGATCAACAAGAAGGTCGACGTCCTCGTCATCCTTCCCGCCGACGGCAAGGCGCTCACCCAGGTCGGCCTGGAGGCCATGAAGGCGGGCATCCCCGTCGTCAACCTGGACCGCATCTTCGCCTCCCCGCAGGCGTACCGCTGCTGGGTCGGCGGTGACAACTACGGCATGGGCCTCAACGCCGGTCACTACATCGGCGAACAGCTCAAGGACAAGGCGAACGCCAAGGTCGTCGAGCTCGCCGGCATCGACAACCTGGAGCTGACCAAGCAGCGCAGCCAGGGCTTCGCCGACGCGCTGAAGAACTACTCCAACATCAAGCTGGTGGCCCGTCAGGCCGCCGAGTTCACCGTCGAGTCGGGCCAGGCGAAGATGGCCCAACTCCTTCAGGCGCAGAAGCAGTTCGACGCCCTGTGGAACCACGACGACGACCAGGGCGTCGGCGCGCTCCGCGCCATCCAGCAGGCGGGCCGCGACGAGTTCATCATGGTCGGCGGCGCCGGCGCCAAGTCCGCGATGGACGCCATCAAGGCCGACAACTCGGTCATCAAGGCGACCGTCCTCTACCCGCCGACGATGGCCGCCTCCGCGATCGACCTGGCCCGCGCGCTCGGCCAGTCCAAGGGCGTCAGCGGCCTCTCCGAGATGGAGATCCCGACCTCGCTGACCCTGTACTCCGCGGTCGTCACCAAGGACAACATCGACCAGTACCTGCCGACGGGCTTCAACTGACCGGGACTCCGGGGGGCGCGGCGAGCGCGTCCCCCGGCCCGTTACCGCACACCGACGAGGAGGAAGTCCGCATGGCCCGTAGTCAAGAGCAGGAGACGGAACCGCAGACCGGGACCGTGACCGCGACACCGCCCCCGCAGCAGGTGCGGGGGACGCTCGGGGTCGGCATGGTCGGGTACGCGTTCATGGGCGCCGCCCACTCCCAGGGGTGGCGCACCGCCGGACACGTCTTCGACCTGCCGGTGCGGCCCGCTCTCGCCGCGATCTGCGGACGCGACCGTGCGGCGGTCGACGCCGCCGCCGCCCGGCACGGCTGGGCGGCCGCGGAGACCGACTGGCGGGCGCTGATCGCCCGGGACGACGTGCAGCTGATCGACATCTGCACGCCCGGCGACAGCCATGCGGAGATCGCCATCGCCGCCCTGGAGGCGGGCAAGCACGTGCTGTGCGAGAAGCCGCTCGCCAACACGGTCGCCGAGGCGGAGGCGATGGTCCGCGCCGCCGAGGCGGCGCAGGCCCGGGGCCAGGTCGCGATGGTGGGCTTCAACTACCGCAAGGTGCCCGCCATCACCTTCGCCCGTCAGCTCATCGCGGACGGCCGCCTCGGCGCCCTGCGCCACGTACGCGCCAGCTACCTCCAGGACTGGCTGGTCGACCCGGCCTCCCCGCTCACCTGGCGGCTCAAGCGTGAGCACGCCGGATCGGGCGCGCTGGGCGACCTGGGCGCGCACATCGTCGACCTCGCCCAGTACCTGGCGGGGGAGCTGCTGACCGGGGTGTCGGCCGTGGCCGAGACCTTCGTACGGGAGCGGCCCCTGCTCTCGGGTGCGTCGGCCGGGCTCTCCGGCGGTGCGGACGCGGTGGCGCGCGGTGAGGTGACCGTGGACGACGCGGCGATCTTCACCGGGCGCCTCGCCTCCGGGGCGCTGGCCTCCTTCGAGGCGACCCGGATGGCTGCGGGCCGCAAGAACGCGCTGCGGCTGGAGATCAACGGGGAGCTGGGCTCGCTCGCCTTCGACCTGGAGCGGCTCAACGAGCTGTCCTTCCACGACCACACCGAGCCCGCCGCCACCGCCGGCTTCCGCCGCATCCTGGTCACCGAACCCGAACACCCCTACCTGGAGGCCTGGTGGCCGCCGGGCCACGCCCTCGGGTACGAGCACACCTTCGTCCACCAGGCCCGTGACGTGGTCCGCACGATCGCCGAAGGCCTGACGCCCCGGCCCTCGTTCGCGGACGGCCTCCAGGTCCAGCGGGTGCTCGCCGCCGTCGAGGAGAGCGCCGCCAAGAACTCCGTACACACCCCGGTCCCCTCGTCCTAGGAGGTAGTCGCCCCATGCCCCGCCCCTTCACCCTGTTCACCGGCCAGTGGGCCGACCTCCCGCTGGAGGAGGTCTGCAAGCACGCCCGGGACTTCGGCTACGACGGTCTCGAACTC
The DNA here is from genome assembly GCF_042718795.1 of Streptomyces cyaneofuscatus. GTDB lineage: Bacteria > Actinomycetota > Actinomycetes > Streptomycetales > Streptomycetaceae > Streptomyces > Streptomyces cyaneofuscatus_A. The sequence continues at coordinate 26,478 of NZ_JBHXOX010000029.1, read as the reverse complement.
GCCTGCTGGGGAGACCACTTCGAAGTCGACAAGGCACTCTCCGACCCCGGCTACCTGGACAGCAGGCACCAACTGCTCGACAGGTACGGGCTGAAGTGCTTCGCCATCTCCAACCACCTGGTCGGCCAGGCCGTCTGCGACAGCCCGATCGACGAACGCCACCAGGGCATCCTGCCCGCCCGCATCTGGGGCGACGGAGAGGCCGAAGGCGTACGGCAGCGTGCGGCGGCCGAGATCGCGGACACCGCCCGTGCCGCCGCCGCCTTCGGCGTCGACACGGTCATCGGGTTCACCGGCTCCTCGATCTGGCACCTGGTCGCCATGTTCCCGCCGGTCCCGCCGCACATGATCGAGCGGGGCTACGAGGACTTCGCCGAGCGCTGGAACCCGGTCCTGGACGTCTTCGACGCGGAGGGGGTGCGCTTCGCCCACGAGGTGCACCCGAGCGAGATCGCGTACGACTACTGGACCACCAAACGCGCGCTGGAAGCGGTCGACCACCGGCCCGCGTTCGGGCTGAACTTCGACCCGAGCCACTTCGTCTGGCAGGACCTCGACCCGGTGGGCTTCCTCTACGACTTCCGGGACCGGATCTACCACGTGGACTGCAAGGAGGCCCGCAAGCGCCTCGACGGCCGCAACGGCCGCCTCGGCTCGCACCTGCCGTGGGGCGACCCCCGGCGCGGCTGGGACTTCGTCTCCGCCGGCCACGGTGACGTGCCCTGGGAGGACGTGTTCCGGATGCTGCGGTCCATCGGCTACGAGGGCCCCATCTCGGTGGAGTGGGAGGACGCGGGCATGGACCGGCTGACCGGTGCTCCGGAAGCGCTTGCCAGCCTCAAGAGGTTCGACTTCGACCCGCCGTCGGCCTCGTTCGACGCGGCCTTCGGCGGCGGCGAGTAGGAGCTGCGGCAGAGCGGTCCCGGGTGCTCCCTGAAGTGCCCGGGGCTGCCTCGCGCTGCCCGGAATCTCCTTTGTCCTGGCGGAAGCAGAAGTTCGATTCAACCCTTGCACAAGGGCTTTCCGTCACGGACGAACAGGTCTACCGTCCACCACGTGTACACGACATGACTCGCGTCACCGGGGTCACTCGCATCACTGGGGTCACTCCCATTCCCGGTGACACACGCGCGGCAGTCCCCGCGCGGCACGGCACGGCTACACCCGCCCGTACAACCGGCACTCTCCGGAGGACCTCAGTGCACCGAACCAGAAAGCGGCTCCTGGCCCGGACCCGCGTCCGCAAATCGCTCGCGCTGTTCACCGGCGGCCTCCTCGCCGCCGCGACCCTGACCCTCGGCTCCGCCCCCGGCGCCACCGCCCACCCCGGTCACCCGGGCCACGAGGAGCCCGTGGCGGAGGACTTCCAGCAGGTCACCCTCGCCAAGGGCGCGGAGGAGACCGGCGAGCCCATGTCGCTCGCCGTCCTCCCCGACCGCAGCGTGCTGCACACCTCGCGCGGCGGCGAGCTGCGGATCACCGACAGCGCCGGCAACACCAAGGTCTCCGGCACCCTCCCCGTGTACACGCACGACGAGGAGGGCCTCCAAGGCGTCGGCGTCGACCCGGACTTCGCGGAGAACCGGGCCATCTACCTGTTCTACGCACCCCCGTTGGACACCCCGGCAGGCGATGCCCCCGAGACCGGGACGGCGGCCGACTTCGCGAAGTTCGACGGCGTCAACCGGCTCTCCCGCTTCGTGCTCAACGAGGACGGCACGCTCGACACCGCCAGTGAGAAGAAGGTCCTGGACGTCCCCACCTCGCGCGGCATCTGCTGCCACGTCGGCGGTGACATCGACTTCGACAAGGACGGCAACCTCTACCTCTCCACCGGCGACGACACCAACCCCTTCGCCTCCGACGGCTACACGCCGATCGACGAACGCGCCGACCGCAACCCGGCGTTCGACGCCCAGCGGACCTCCGGCAACACCAACGACCTCCGCGGCAAGATCCTGCGCATCAAGGTCGCCGAGGACGGCTCGTACACCGTCCCCGAGGGCAACCTCTTCGAGCCCGGGACGGACAGGACGCGCCCCGAGATCTACGCGATGGGCTTCCGCAACCCGTTCCGCTTCTCCGTCGACCAGGCCACCGGCATCGTGTACGTCGGTGACTACGGCCCCGACGCCGGTGCGGCCGACCCGAAGCGCGGGCCGTCCGGCAAGGTGGAGTTCGCGCGGGTGACGAAGGCCGGCAACTTCGGCTGGCCGTACTGCGTCGGCGAGAACGAGCCGTACATCGACTACGACTTCGCCACCAAGACCTCCGGTGCCGCCTTCGACTGCGCGAACCTGAAGAACGAGTCGCCGCACAACACCGGCCTCGTCGACCTGCCGCCGGCCGAGGCCGCCTGGATCCCGTACGACGGCGGCTCGCTGCCCGAGTTCGGCACCGGCTCCGAGTCCCCGATGGGCGGACCGGTCTACCGCTACGACGCGGACCTCGACTCCCCGGTCAAGTTCCCCGAGGCGTACGACGGCGACTTCTTCGCCGGTGAGTTCGGCCGCCGCTGGATCAAGCGCATCGAGCAGGACGCGGACGGCGCCGTCCAGTCCATCAACGACGTGCCGTGGTCCGGTACGCAGATCATGGACATGGCCTTCGGCCCGGACGGGGCCCTGTACGTCCTGGACTACGGCCTCGCCTGGTTCGGCGGCGACGAGAACTCCGCGCTCTACCGCATCGAGAACGCCACCGGAGGCCGCTCACCCATCGCGGAGGCCTCGGCGGACAAGACCTCCGGCACCGCACCGCTGAAGGTGAAGTTCTCCTCGGCCGGTACGTCGGACGGCGACGACGACCCGCTCACGTACGCCTGGGACTTCGGTGACGGCGGCACCTCCAAGGCCGCGAACCCGACGTACACGTACAAGAAGAACGGTACGTACGTCGCGACGCTCACCGCCGAGGACCCCACCGGCCGCACCGGCTCCGCCAGCGTCCACATCACCGTCGGCAACACCGCCCCGACCGTGGAGCTGCTGCTCCCCGAGGACGGGCAGCTCTTCGAGTTCGGTGACTCCGTGCCGTTCAAGGTGAACGTCAGCGACCCGGAGGACGGCACCATCGACTGCACCAAGGTCGAGGTCAAGTTCACCCTCGGCCACGACAGTCACGGCCACGACATCACCACCGAGCACGGCTGCGAAGGCACCATCAAGACCGCCATGGAAGGCGGCCACGACCCCAACGCCAATATCTACGGCGGCATTTCAGCCTCCTACACCGACAACGGCGGTGGCGGCCAGGCCAAGCTGACCGGCAAGGACACCTCGCGTCTCCAGCCCAAGCACCGCCAGGCCGAGCACTTCGACGACTCCTCCGGCGTCACCACGCCGAGCAAGTCGAGCGCGCACGGCGGAAAGACCGTCGGGGACATCCACAACGACGACTGGATCTCCTTCAAGACCTACGTCCTCGGTGGCACCACCAAGCTCACCGCCCGTATCTCGTCGGCCGGTTCGGGCGGCTTCCTGGAGGTGCGCACCGGATCGCCCACCGGCAAGCTCCTCGGCTCGGGCCCGGTCCCGGTGACCGGGAGCTGGGACACCTTCCAGGACATCGACATCCCGCTGCGCGGAGCACCGAAGAAGCAGACCGAACTCTTCCTCGTCTTCAAGGGCGGTGACGGCGCGCTCTACGACGTCGACGACTTCGAACTGTCGAACAGCCCGGTCGACAGGACCGCCAAGCGCGTCCTGGTCTTCTCCAAGACCGCCGGCTTCCGCCACGACTCCATCCCGGCCGGCATCGCCGCACTGAAGGAGATCGGCAAGGACACCAACATCACGGTCGACTCCACCGAGTCCGCCGCCCAGTTCACCACCAGCAACCTCGCCCGCTACGACGCCGTCGCCTTCCTCTCCACCACCGGTGACGTCCTCAACACCGACCAGCAGAAGGCGTTCGAGAACTACGTGGCCACCGGCGGCGGTTACGTCGGCATCCACGCGGCCGCCGACACCGAGTACGACTGGGAGTTCTATGGCGGCCTCGTCGGCGCCTACTTCGACTCGCACCCGCAGATCCAGCCCGCCACCGTCCGCGTCGAGGACCACGACCATCCGGCCACCGCGCACCTGGACGAGGAGTGGGAGCGCACCGACGAGTGGTACAACTACCGCACCAACCCCCGTGACAAGGCGAAGGTGTTGGCCACCTTGGACGAGACCACCTACACCGGTGGAAACATGAAGGGCGACCACCCGATCTCCTGGTGCCAGACCTACCAGGGCGGCCGCTCCTTCTACACCGGCCTCGGCCACACCAAGGAGTCCTACGCCGAGAGCGCCTTCCGCCAGCACCTGTCGGGCGGCCTGCGTTACGCCACCGGCCAGGTCAAGGCCGACTGCAAGCCGAACAAGGACTACCGGCCGATCTTCAACGGCAAGACGCTGGAAGGCTGGAAGCAGGCGGGTCCGGGGAAGTTCTCCGTCAGTGACGGCGCCCTGCACTCCGAGGGCGGCATGGGCCTGCTCACCTACCAGGCCAAGGAGCTGAAGGCGTACTCGCTCAAGCTCGACTGGAAGATGGCCGGCGACGACAACTCCGGTGTCTTCGTGGGCTTCCCGGAGTCCGACGACCCCTGGTCGGCGGTCAACAATGGCTACGAGATCCAGATCGACGCCACCGATGCCGCCGACCGCACCACCGGTGCCGTCTACGGATTCAAGTCGGCGAACATCAAGGCCCGTGACCGCGTCCTGCGGCCGCCGGGCCAGTGGAACAGCTACGAGATCAGGGTCCAGGGCGAACGTCTGCAGCTCTTCCTCAACGGAGCGAAGATCAACGACTTCACCAACACCGACCCGGCCCGCAGCCTGAAGGACGGCTACATCGGCCTCCAGAACCATGGAGCCGGCGACCAGGTGTCCTTCCGCAACATCCAGCTGAAGGAGCTGCCCTCGACGTAGGGCGGCCACCTCTGCCGACGACGGGCGGGGGAGGCACCGACCCCTTCCCCGCCCGCCGTCCTCCACCTCTTCATCCCCCAGGGAGGCAGCCCGTGACCGCACATGCCGATCGTGAAGGCCGTGACGAGCGTCCACGCCGTACCGCCGACAGCCCCGGCCGCCGTACCGGCGTCTGGTTCATCGGAGCACGCGGCTCCGTCGCCACCACCGCGACCGCGGGATGCGCGGCGATAGCGGCGGGCCTCCACCCGCCCACCGGCATGGTCACCGAGACGCCTCCCTTCGCCGACAGCGGCCTGCCGCCCCTGACCTCGCTGGTCTTCGGCGGCCACGACACCCTGGACTGCCCGCTCGCCAAACGCGCCGAGGCGCTCGCCGAGGGCGGCGTGCTGCCGTACCGCCTCCCCACCGCCGTCCGCGCCGAACTCGACGCGGCCGACGCCGAGATACGCCCCGGCGGACCGCTCCGCGGCGACACCCGCACCGACCAGGAACTCATCGCCGCGTTCGCCGCCGACCTCACCGACTTCGCCCACCGCCACGACCTGGCCCGCACGGTCGTCATCAACGTCTCCTCCACCGAACCGGCCCCCGGCCCCGACGACCCCCGGCTCCCCGCCAGCTCCCTCTACGCGGCCGCCGCCCTCCGGGCCGGCTGCTCCTACGCCAACTTCACCCCCTCCACTGGGCTGCGGGCCCCCGCGCTCGCCGAAGCCGTCGCCGACTGCGGACTTCCCCACGCCGGACGCGACGGCAAGACCGGCCAGACGCTGCTCCGCTCCGTGCTCGCCCCGATGTTCCTCCAGCGCGCCCTGCCCGTACGGGCCTGGTCCGGGTCGAACCTGCTGGGCGGCGGGGACGGGGCGGCGCTGGCCGACCCGGCGGCGGCCGCCGCCAAGAACGCGGGCAAGGAACGTGTCCTGGCCGACACGTTCGGCACCGCTCCCGAGGGCGAGGTCCACATCGACGACGTGCCCGCGATGGGGGACTGGAAGACGGCCTGGGACCACATCGCCTTCGACGGCTTCCTCGGCTCCCGGATGGTCCTCCAGACCATCTGGCAGGGCTGCGACTCGGCCCTGGCCGCCCCGCTCGTCCTGGACCTGGCCCGGCTGCTGGCCCGCTCGCACGAGGTGGGGCTCAGCGGCCCCCGGCCGGAGCTGGGCTTCTACTTCAAGGACCCGGACGGCGGCACGTCGGCCGCGCTCGCCGAGCAGTACGCCTCGCTGCTGGCCTTCGCCGAGCGGCTGCGGGGCCAGGCGTGAGGTGGCGGCTGCGGGCTCTGCCGCTGCTCGGGGCGGGCTTGCGCGTGCCCTCGGGGGCCCGGGGCCACGCCGGGGGCCACGCCCTCCAAGACGGCCTGTCCGGTACGGGTGGGACTGCGCCCGCACCGGACAGGCACCGCCCGTCCCCCGGTCGCGGGAGAGGGGACACGGTGCGGGCCTGGACCGAGCTGTTCCGGGTCTCCGCGCTGTTCTCCGTGCCGGGTGACGCACTGGCCGGGGCCGCGGCGGTGGGCCGCAGTCCCGGCCGGGGCACCGCACTGGCGATCGGCGCCTCCCTCTGCCTGTACGAGGCCGGGATGGCGCTCAACGACTGGGCGGACCGCGAGGAGGACGCGGTGGACCGCCCGCACCGGCCGATCCCGTCGGGCCGCATCAGCCCCCCGGCCGCCCTGGGCGCGGCCGGGGTCCTGACGGCGGCGGGCCTGGCCCTCGCGGCGCGGGCCGGCCGCCCGGCCCTGGCGGTCGCCACGGGTCTGGCCGCCACGGTCTGGGCCTACGACCTCCACCTCAAACACACGAAGGCGGGACCGGCGGCGATGGCCGCGGCGCGCTCCCTGGACCTGCTGCTGGGGGCGACGGCCACGGCCACGGCGTCGGTGTCGGCGTCGGCGTCGGTGTCGGTGTCGGGGGCGGGGGAGAGGCCGGCCATGGCGCATGCCGGGAGGGGACCGGGGCCCGGACCGCGCACCGCGCGTCCGGTGCGCGGCGGGGCCGTACCGCTGACCGCCGCCCCGGACAACGTTGCCGCCCAGCCCCACCCGGCGCTGGGCTCCCTGGCCGCCGCGCTCCCCGCAGCCCTGGTGCTCGGGGCGCACACCTACGGCGTCACCGCCGTGTCCCGCCACGAGGCACAGGGCGGGTCCACCGCCGTCCCGCTCGCGGTCCTTGCCACGACGGCCACGCTGGGCGCGCTCGTGCTCGCGGCCCACCGGGGGCGGCGACCGGGAGAGCCGGCCACGCCTGGGTTCGGCGGCAGCGGCCTCGGCACGACCGGCCCGGGGGAGTACCGAGAGGGCCACCAGCACTTCACCGGCCCCGCCCCGGACCGGCCCACCACCCCCGCCCTCACCCCCCTCCTGCTCACCGCCTTCGCCGGCGCCTACCTCCGTACCGCCGGGCCACCCCTCCTGCACGCCGCCCTCAACCCGTCGCCGCCCCTGACCCAGCGGGCGGTGGGCGGCGGGATCCGGGCCATGATCCCGCTCCAGGCGGCGCTCGCCACCCGCGCCGGGGCACCTGGCTCCGGTCTCGTGGTCATGGCGCTCGTCCCCCTTGCCCGCTCCCTCGCCCGGAAGGTGAGCCCCACATGACCCTCCACCTCGGCTACGGCACCAACGGGCTCACCGACCTCCGCCTCGACGACGCCCTCGGGCTCCTCGCCGACCTCGGCTACGAGGGCGTCGGCCTGACGCTCGACCACATGCACCTGGACCCCCTGGCCCCGGACCTCGCCGAACGCACCCGCGAGGTCGCCCACCGGCTCACCTCCCTCGGGCTCCGGGTCACCGTGGAGACCGGCGCCCGCTATGTCCTGGACCCGCGCCGCAAGCACGGCCCCTCCCTCCTCGACCCGGACCCCGACGCCCGGGCCGCGCGCACCGCACTGCTCGTCCGTGCCGTGGACGTGGCCGCCGACCTCGGCGCGCACGCCGTCCACTGCTTCAGCGGCATCACCCCGCCGGACACCTCCACGGACACCGCCTGGAAGCGCCTGACCGAAGCGATCACCCCCGTACTCGACGCCGCCCACCGGTCGGGCATCCCCCTCGCCATCGAGCCCGAACCCGGTCACCTCCTCGCCACCCTCGCCGACTTCCACCACCTGCGCGCCCTCCTCGGCGACCCCGGCCCCCTCGGCCTCACGCTCGACATCGGCCACTGCCAGTGCCTGGAGGAGGCCTCGCCCGTGCAGTGCGTCATCGACTCCGCGCCCTGGCTCCGGCACGTCCAGATCGAGGACATGCGGCGCGGGGTCCACGAGCACCTCCCGTTCGGGGACGGTGAGATCGACTTCCCGCCCGTGCTCGCCGCGCTCGCCGCCGCCGACTACCAGGGCCTCACCGTCGTCGAACTGCCCCGCCACTCCCACGCGGGCCCCGAACTCGCCCGCACCTCCATCGCCTTCCTGCGCGATGCGATGGCCAAGGGTGCGATCAACAAGAAGGGCGGCGCACCGTGCTGAGGTCCCGCAAGGAACTCGACGCCGAACTCGACGCCACCCCCCGCGCCTGGCTCGACGCGGCCCTGACCGAAGCCGCGCACGCGGCAACAGAGGACGTCGCGGCCGAGGCCTCCCCGTACGCCTCCCCTCCCTGGGAACTCCGCTACGCCACCGCCGGCCGCCACTGCGGACCGGCCCACGCCGACTCCGTACGCTCCCTCCTGCTCATCGAGGCCCGCGCCCCGCTCTCCTCCGTCACCCGGCTCTACGACCAGGGCACCGCCGCCGAACGCCGCGCCGTCCTCCTCACCCTGCACCGCCTGGACCTCGGCTCCACCGCCCTCCCGCTCGTCGAGGACGCCCTGCGCACCAACGACACCCGGCTGGTGGCCGCCGCCGTCGGCCCGTACGCCGCGACGCACCTCGATCCGCACGCCTGGCGCCACGCCGTACTGAAGTGCCTCTTCACGGGCGTGCCGCTGACCGCCGTCGCCCGGCTCGACGAGCGGGCCCGAGGTGACGCCGAACTCGCCCGCATGCTCAGCGACTTCGCCGCCGAGCGGACCGCCGCCGGCCGTGACGTCCCGCCCGACCTGCGCACCGCACTCGCCCTCACCGAGCTCGCCCCCGCCGCCCCCACGGAGGAGTCCTGATGCGCATCTTCGACCCCCACATCCACATGACGTCCCGGACCACGGACGACTATCAGGCGATGTACGACGCGGGCGTCCGCGCCCTCGTCGAACCCTCCTTCTGGCTCGGCCAGCCCCGCACCTCGCCCGCCAGCTTCTTCGACTACTTCGACGCCCTCCTCGGCTGGGAGCCCTTCCGCGCCTCTCAGTACGGCATCGCGCACCACTGCACGCTCGCCCTCAACCCCAAGGAGGCGAACGACCCCCGCTGCACCCCCGTCCTGGACGCGCTGCCCCGCTACTTGGTCAAGGACTCCGTCGTCGCCGTCGGCGAGATCGGCTACGACTCCATGACCCCGGCCGAGGACCACGCCCTCGCCGCCCAGCTCCAGCTCGCCGCCGACCACGGCCTCCCGGCTCTCGTCCACACCCCGCACCGCGACAAGCTCGCCGGTCTGCACCGCACCATCGACGTCATCCGCGAATCGAACCTCCCCCCGGAGCTCGTCCTGCTCGACCACCTCAACGAGACCACCGTAAAGGCCGCCACTGACAGCGGCTGCTGGGCCGGGTTCTCCATCTACCCGGACACCAAGATGGACGAGGACCGCATGGTCACGATCCTCCGGAACCACGGCACCGAGAAGGTCCTCGTCAACTCCGCCGCCGACTGGGGGAAGAGCGACCCGCTCAAGACCCGCAAGGTCGCCGACGCGATGCTGAAGGCCGGATTCACCGAGGACGACGTCGACCAGGTCCTGTGGCGCAACCCCGTCGACTTCTACGGACAGAGCGGCCGCCTCGACCTCGACGTTCCCGCCCCCGACACGCTCCACGAGGGGAACTCCATCCTGCGCGGCGGGGAGTGAGGCGGCCATGCGCTTCCGCCACCCGGACGGCTCGGTCGTCCACCTCTCCTACTGCACCAACGTCCACCCCGCCGAAACCCTGGACGGCGTCCGCGCCCAGCTCCGCGACCACTGCGAACCCGTACGCCGCCGCCTCGGCCGGGACCGGCTCGGCATCGGCCTCTGGCTCGCCCGGGACGCCGCCCGGGCCCTGATCAACGACCCCGCCGAACTCCGCGCGCTCCGCGCCGAGCTCGACGGCCGGGGCCTCGAAGTGGCCACCCTCAACGGCTTCCCGTACGAGGGGTTCGGCGCCGACGAGGTCAAGTACCGGGTCTACCGCCCGGACTGGACCGAGCCCGACCGCCTCGCCCACACCACCGACCTGGCCCGCCTCCTGGCCGCCCTGCTCCCCGAGGACGTCACCGAAGGCACCATCTCCACCCTCCCGCTGGCCTGGCGCACCCCGTACGACACCGACCCCGCCGCCGCCCGCACCGCACGCGCCGCCCTCACCACGCTCGCCCAGCGCCTGGACGCCCTCGCCGAGCTGACCGGGAAGTCGATCCGCATCGGCCTCGAACCCGAGCCGGGCTGCACGGTGGAGACCACCGCCGACGCCATCGCCCCGCTCACCGACATCGGCCACGAGCGCATCGGCATCTGCGTCGACACCTGCCACCTGGCCACCTCCTTCGAGGACCCGGACACCGCGCTCGACGCTTTGGCGGCGGCCGGCATCCCGGTGGTCAAGTCCCAGCTCTCCGCCGCCCTGCACGCCGAACACCCCCACCTCCCCGAGGTCCGCACCGCGCTGGCCGCCTTCGCCGAGCCGCGCTTCCTGCACCAGACCCGTACGAGCACGGCCGCCGGGCTGCGTGGCACCGACGACCTGGACGAGGCCGTCGTCGGCGGCGCACTCCCGGACTCCACCCCCTGGCGGGCCCACTTCCACGTACCGCTGCACGCGCCGCCCGCGCTCCCGCTCACCTCCACGCTCCCCGTGCTCCGCGCCACGCTCGCCCGGCTCGTCGGGGGACCGGTGCCGCTGGCCCGGCACCTGGAGGTGGAGACGTACACCTGGCAGGCGCTGCCCGCCGAGCTACGTCCCCGCACCCGTACGCAACTCGCCGACGGCATCGCCGCCGAACTCACCCTCGCCCGCGACCTCCTGGTCGACCTCGGCCTCAAGGAGCTGCCATGAGCAACGACGCCCCTGGAACGACCACGGGCACGGCCGACCGCGGGGGCCCCACCCCCCTCCTCGTCCTCGACGTCGTCGGCCTCACCCCGCAGCTCCTCGCCCACATGCCGAACCTCACGGCGCTCGGCAAACAGGGCGCGCGGGCCCCCCTCTCCACCGTCCTGCCCGCCGTCACCTGCGCCGCCCAGTCCACCTTCCTCACCGGCGCCATGCCCGCCGAACACGGCATCGTCGCCAACGGCTGGTACTTCCGCGAGCTCGGCGACGTCCTGCTCTGGCGCCAGCACAACGGGCTCGTCGACGGCGACAAGCTCTGGGACGCGGCCCGCCGCGCGCACCCCGGCTACACCGTCGCCAACATCTGCTGGTGGTACGCCATGGGCGCCGACACCGACTGGACCGTCACCCCGCGCCCCGTCTACTACGCCGACGGCCGCAAGGAACCCGACTGCTACACCCGGCCCCCCGCCCTGCACGACGAGCTGACCGACAAACTCGGCACGTTCCCGCTCTTCCACTTCTGGGGGCCGGGCGCCGACCTGGTCTCCTCCCAGTGGATCATCGACGCCACCCGCCACATCATCGCCACCCGCACCCCCGACCTCGCCCTCTGCTACCTGCCCCACCTCGACTACGACCTCCAGCGCTACGGCCCCGACGACCCCCGCTCCCACCAGGCCGCCGCCGACCTGGACCGGGCCATCGCCCCGCTGCTGGCAGACGCCCGCGCCGAAGGCCGTACGGTCGTCGCGCTCTCCGAATACGGCATCACCCGCGTCAGCCGCCCCGTCGACATCAACCGGGCGCTGCGCCGGGCCGGCCTGCTGGAGGTGCACACGCAGGACGGCATGGAGTACCTGGACACGATGGCCTCGCGCGCCTTCGCCGTCGCGGACCACCAGCTCGCCCACATCTACGTACGCCGCCCCGAGGACCTGGAGGCGGTCCGGGCAGCCCTGGCCGACCTGCCCGGCATCGACCAGCTCCTGGACGACGAGGGCAAGAAGGCGCACCACCTGGACCACCCCCGCTCGGGCGAGCTGGTCGCCGTGGCGGAGAAGGACGCCTGGTTCACGTACTACTACTGGCTCGACGACGCCCGCGCCCCCGACTTCGCCCAGCTCGTCGAGATCCACCGCAAGCCCGGCTACGACCCCGTCGAGCTCTTCATGGATCCCCAGGACCCCTACGTACGGCTCAAGGCCGTCTCGGCGGTCGCCCGCAAGAAGCTCGGGATGCGCTACCGCATGGCGGTCGTCCCCCTGGACCCCTCACCTATTCGCGGCAGCCACGGCCGCCTCCCCGAGAGCGACGACGAAGGTCCGCTCATCCTCTGCTCCACCCCCCACGCGTTCACCGACCGGGTCAGGGCCACCGAGGTGAAGTCCCTGCTCCTCCAGCTTGCCGGACTGCACTGACAATCCCCGTCACGCACCCGGCACCGCACCACTCACCCCATGTCCCGTCACGTCATCCAAGGGAGCCACGCGAACATGAGCCGCACCTCCAAGGACACCGAACTCGCCCGCAGACTGAGCCGCCGCAACATCCTCGGTGTCGCCGCCGGAGCCACCGCCGCCACCATCATCGGCACGGCGAGCGCCCAGGCCGCCGGCCGGGACCACGCCCAGGGACCCGGCAAGGGTCACGGCCACGGACATGACCACGGCCACGGACATGACCACGGCCACGGCAAGGGCAAGCCCGTCCTGCCCCCCGGCCGCCTCGGCATCCAGCTCTACAGCCTCCGCGACAAGATCTCCACGCTCGGCTTCGCCCCCGTCTTCGCCGAGCTGGAGAAGTACGGCTACGACGAGATCGAGCTCGCGGGCTACACCCAGGGCTCCGCAGGCCCCATCTCCCTGGCCCAGCTCAAGCGGCTGGCCAAGGACCACGGCCTCAACCCGATCGGCAGCCACGTCGGCTACTACGACGACAACAACCCCGGCGCCTACACCTTCGCCCAGAACCTGGAGAAGGTCCTCGACGACGCCCAGGCCCTCGGCCTCAAGCACATCGGCACGGCGTCGGGCCCCTTCCGCTACGGCTCCACGGTCGACGGCTGGAAGCGGGCGGCCGACGACTTCAACACGTACGGGGCGGCCGCCCGTAAGCGCGGCATGAAGTTCTACCAGCACAACCACGCCGAGGAGTTCTCCTTCGCCACCGACAAGCCGAAGGTGCGCCTCTACGACGTCCTGCTCGCCGAGACCGATCCCGACCTGGTCTACCTGGAGATGGACATCTACTGGGCGTACTGCGCCCAGTTCCGCTTCAGCAAGCGCGTGGACGGCACCAGGGCCCCGCTCGACCCGCTGAAGTACGTCCTCAAGCACCCGAACCGCTACCCCCTCTTCCACGTCAAGGACGGTGTCCGCGACGACACGACGCGCGACGGCTACCGCATGTCGGACGTCGGTGACGGGGACATCGACTACAAGACGTTCCTGTCCAAGGTGACCGACCGGACCCACCACGGCCGGAGCTACCACCACTGGCAGGCCGAGCACGACAACCCGGTCGAGTCGCTCGCCTTCGCCCGGAAGTCGAGCGAGCACCTGCACTCCCTGCGCGAGGGCCGCTGCGGCGACTGACACTCCCCGCGCATGCCGGACCGGCCGGGGCTACCCGATGCCCTGCCGGTCCGGCAGCAGGGCGAACTCCCGGTCGGCCGCCACCGGAACGGCCCGCTCCACAGCCTGGACGAGCAGGGCCCGGTGCCGTACCAGCGGCGGCCTCCGCTCCTCCGGCGCCAGCAGCAACAGATCGTCCAACCCCGCCAGCAGCCGGCGCGACACCTGAGGGCTGCCGGCCACACACCACCGGATCTCCTCGAAGCCGAGGTCCACCAGGTCCTCCCACGCCGGCCCCTCCTGCACCAGCCGCACCTTCCCCGACCGGTCCCGGTGGTGGACGGTCCCGAGCGGCAGGCGCACCACGGCCGCGAGGAACTGCACGATCCGGTCCAGGCACTGGACGGCGGTGGTCGGATCGTTCACGGACGTCGACAGGGCCCGCAGCGCGATGTCGGCAAGTTGCCGCAACCCGAAGGCCAGATCCTGGTGCAGGGTGCGCTCCACGCCGACGGAGACCGTGTACCGCAGCAGACGACGCGGCGGTACGGCGGCGCCGCCGTGGACGGCGAGCAGGGGAGTCCCCGGCACCACGAAGTCCCCGATCCGGGGGATCAGCCGCAGCACCACGTCCTGCCGCCGCGCGGCCCGGACGAGCCGCGCCGTATTCACGTCCCGCAACACCCCGGCCCGCCCTTCGTGCACCGCCCGCCCGGTCTCCTGCCCCAGCCCCTCGGGCCCGCCCGGCCCCCTGGGCATCCGGCCGAGCACCCGGAACGAGTCGCGCGCGATCTTGTCCACGACCGGTCCGACCTGCATGAGCCGCAGCGTGGCGCTGACGTAGACGACGAACAGCAGCAGACTCAGGCCGACGAGCACCAGCGTGAGCATGCTCTGGAGCAACGGGACCGAGACCACCAGACGCGGGTCCGCCTCGCTCTCGTACGAGGTCAGGACCAGCAGTGAGAACAGGAACGTCGCGAGGAACACCGTCAGCGTGACCTTGCTGATCCGGCTCCGGACGAAGATCCGCACCACCCGTGGCGTGAGCTGCCCGCTGGCCATCTGCACCGCGACCAGGGAGATGCTGAACACGACACCGATGAAGGTCATCATCGCCGAGCTGATCGTGGTGACGATCGTCTTCGCGTCCTGGACGAAGGACATCAGGCTGCCCAGCTCGTCGTAGGCCTCCTCCCGCTGGAGAACCGCGACGATCTCCTCGTCCACGGCGGACGCGGCCAGCCACAGCACGAACACACAGACGAACCCCATGGTCGGGGCGGACCAGAAGGTGTCGCGCAGATGCTCGCGCAGGGGAGACAGCGCACGGGGCCGGCGGTAGCCGCGATCACTCATGGACGCGAAGGTAGCCCCGTGGCCTCCACGGACCGTGGATGCCGAGGCCGACCGGCCCGCCGCACCGCACTGACCACCGGATATGCGGGTGAAGGGCGCGTCGAACCCCTGGTATTGTTTTCCATGTCGCCGCGGGGAACACACCGCGAACGACAGACACCTTGTCCGGGTGGCGGAATGGCAGACGCGCTAGCTTGAGGTGCTAGTGCCCTTTATCGGGCGTGGGGGTTCAAGTCCCCCCTCGGACACCATGGTCAACTGACCTGAAGGAGCCGGTCGGAGCGAGCACTTTGTCGCTCCGACCGGCTTCGTCGTTTTCGGTCGACTCTGGCGTTTCGTGCACTGCGTTGTTTCGTACACTGCGAGTGTGCGGGACCTTACGGCGACCAGGATCGACGCACGTCCGGCGCCCGCCTTGCGGCGGTACGTCCGCTCGTACGTCGGGTTCGACCTGCGCGGCTTCCCGGCGGGGGTGCACTGCGGGCCGCCGGGCCGGGTGCTCACCGCGGTGATCAGCCTGTCCGACCCCCTGGGAATCGGGGCGGGCGTCGACGACGGGTCACCGGTCACCCGGTTCGGCAGTGTGGCCGGCGGTCTGATGAGCCGGTCCGTCGCGATCCACCACGACGGACGCCAGCACGGCGTGCAGGTGTCGCTGACACCTCTCGGTGCCCGCGCCGTCTACGGGATGCCCGCCGCCGCGCTCGCGCACCGGCTGGTCCCGCTCGACGAGCTTCTCGGAGTGCTCGGCGTCGAGCTGGTCGACCGGCTCAGGGTGGCCCCGACATGGGCCGCGCGATTCGCCGTG
Source organism: Streptomyces cyaneofuscatus (assembly GCF_042718795.1). Classification (GTDB taxonomy): domain Bacteria; phylum Actinomycetota; class Actinomycetes; order Streptomycetales; family Streptomycetaceae; genus Streptomyces; species Streptomyces cyaneofuscatus_A. The sequence continues at coordinate 10,688 of NZ_JBHXOX010000029.1, read as the reverse complement.
CTGGACGAGCTGCTCCTGCGAGCCGTCGGCCGTGCCGATGGAGCCCCCCTGTCCCGGGTGCGTCCCGAGGTGGCCGAGGCATGGCGCCGCCTCGTCGCGGCGCAGGGCCGCGTCCAGGTCGGGGCGGTCGCCACGGAACTGGGCTGGAGCCGCCGGTACCTCACCGAGCGGTTCCGCGATGAGGTGGGCCTGACACCGAAGACCTTCGCCCGCGTTCTGCGCTTCGAGCACGCGCACGGGCTGGCGACGGCGCACGATGCGCCCCCGTGGGCCGATGTGGCGACCGTCTCCGGCTACGCCGACCAGGCCCATCTCGTAAGGGACTGGCGCGAGTTCACGGGTCGGTCGCCGACGGCCTGGCGGCGCGGCGAAGTCCTCCTCGGGACCGGGTAGTCGTTTCGGCCGGCTCGACCGGCCACCCGTCGAGCCGCTTCCCGTTCCCTTTCCTTCAAGACCGCCCGGACGCCGTCCTGTGACGATCGTCGGCATGAGACTCATCAACGACGAACGCAACGCCATCGACCTGCGGACCACCCCCGTGCACCTCGGGCTGGGATCACGGGCGAAACCCGTCGAGGGCTTCGCCTGGGACCCGGAGGTGCTCCAGGCCTACAGCGCCGCCGTCGCGGCGGACGGCGCCGAGGGCCGGATGGTGGCCATCTTCGACGGCGACGGCCCCGGCGACCACTGGGAGCGCCACCCGGCCGGTGACGAACTGGTCGTCTGCCTCACCGGGTCCGTGACCGTCACCCGCGACGTGGACGGAGTTGCCGAGCGCGTCGTCCTCGGGCCGGGCGAGGCCACCGTCAACCCGGCCGGGGCATGGCACGTGGTCGACATGGCGGGACCGGCGTCCATCTTGACCGTCACCGCCGGCCTCGGCACCGACCACCGTCCCCGCAGCGACAACCGTCCCCGGAGCGACAACCGCCGCCGGACCGACGCCCGCCCCACCGACCACGTCGGCACGCCCGGCCCGCAAGCGCTGTGACGACACGTGTCGCGTGCCTCGGCGACAGCCTCACCCGCGCGCAGCTCAGCGTCGACTACCTGGACCTTCTCGAACGGCGCCGCCCTCCGGGCGACGTGCGGCTCACCCGCTTCGGCACCAACGGAGACTTCGCCTACAACCTCCTGCGGCGCCTCGATCCCGTCGCCGCGGACCCGCCCGACGTGATCACCGTGCTGATCGGGACCAACGACGCCCGCGCGAGCCTCCCCGGCCACCCCGTCGAGCGGACCATGAAGCGCAAGCACCTCCCCGAGCGTCCGTCGGCCGGCTGGTTCCAGCAGTGTCTGGGAGCCGTTGTCGAACGGCTGCGGACGGAGACCGACGCGACGATCGGTCTGCTGTCGCTCCCGGTTCTCGGCCAAGAACTCGACGGAGCGCCGGCGCGGGCATCGCAGGCGTACAGCCGGATGATCGCCGAGGTCGCCACCGCCCACGACGCGAGCTACCTCCCGCTCCACGAACGCCAGGTCAAGGCGCTACGGCAAGCTGACCCGCCGCCCATCCCGTACCGGGAACCGACGCCGGCGGCCGGCCTCGGCGTCCTCCTCCGGACCGCCGTGCCGGGCCACAGCCTCGACACGGTCTCGCGGCGCCGAGGTCTCGTGCTCACGACCGACCACATCCACCAGAACAGCCGCGGCGCCGCCCTGGTCGCCGAGGTCATCAACACCTGGCTGCCGACCCGGAGCCCGTAAGCGGGTCCGGCGGCCTGCGCACCCTCCTCCGTGTCACGATCCGGTCTCGGACACGGAGGAGGGTCTTGTTTTCAGTCATGTAATCGATTCCAATCGTCCTTGTAATCGATTCCACGGCGTCGTGCGAGCGGTCCGCCCCTGGTTTCGAGGTGTACGGAAACCACAAGGAGGTGGTCCGGACATGGCGAGCATCAAAGATGTCGCGGCCCAGGCGGGGGTCTCCGTCGCCACGGTCTCGCGGGTGCTGAACAGCCATCCGTCCGTCAGCGAAGAGGCGCGCACCCGCGTCCTCGCCGCCGTCGACGCCCTCGGCTACCGGCCCAATGCCGTGGCCCGCTCGCTGCGCACCGCGCAGACCCGCACCCTCGGCCTGGTCATCAGCGACGTACTCAATCCGTACTTCACCGAGCTGGCCCGCTTCGTCGAGGAGGAGGCCCGCGCGCTCGGCTACAGCGTCATCATCGGCAACGCCGACGAGCGGCCCGAGCTCCAGGACCACCACATCCGCACGCTCATCGACCGCAGGATCGACGGGCTGCTCGTCTCGCCCGCCGACGGCGGTTCCCCGCTGATGCGGGAGGTCGCCCTGAGCGGTACGCCGATGGTCTTCGTGGACCGCTGGATCCCCGGCATCGACGTCCCCGTCGTCCGGGCCGACGGTACGGGGGCGGTCAAGGACCTGGTGGCCCACCTGCACGGACTCGGCCACCGCAGGCTCGCGATCATCGCCGGGCCCGCGGCGACCACCACCGGCAACGAGCGCGTCGAGGCGTTCCGGGAGGCGATGCGCGGGCTGGGGCTCGCGTTGCCCGACGCCTATATCGGGCAGGGCGACTTCCAGGCCGCCAGCGGGCGGCGGGCGACCGAGGGGTTCCTCGCGTTGGCCGAGCCGCCCGAGGTCGTCTTCGCCGCCGACAACCTGATGGCGCTCGGCGCGCTGGACGCGATCCGGGCCCGCGGACTGCGGGTCCCCGACGACATCGCGCTCGCCGCCTTCGACGACATCCCGTGGTTCGTCCACACGGACCCGCCGATCACCGCCATCGCCCAGCCGACCGCGGACCTGGCCCGCGCCGCCGTACGCGCGCTGGCCGACCTGATCGAGGGACGGACCCCGCAGTCCGTCACCCTGCCCGCCCGTCTCGTCGTACGCCGCTCATGCGGACAGGACGCGACCGACCAGAGGAGCGACCGGTGACCGCACCGGAGAAGCAACTGGTGCAATCCCCTGACGAGTTGCTGCGCATCGAGGGTCTGCGCAAGACCTTCCCCGGCGTCGTCGCTCTCGACAACGTCGACTTCGACCTGCGCAGAGGCGAGGTCCACGTCCTGCTCGGCGAGAACGGGGCCGGAAAGAGCACCCTCATCAAGATGCTCTCCGGCGCCTACCGTCCCGACCGCGGCCGGATCCTCGCCGAGGGCCGCGAGGTGCGCATCACAGGCGCGCAGGACGCCGAGCGGCTCGGCATCGCCACCATCTACCAGGAATTCAACCTGGTACCCGATCTGACCGTGGCCGAGAACATCTTCCTCGGCCGCCAGCCGCGCCGCCTCGGTCTCATCGACCACCGGCGCATGCGGGCGGACGCGGAGAAGCTGCTGCGCCGCGTCGGCGTCGACGTGCGACCCGAAGCCAAGGTCCGCGAACTGGGCATCGCCCGGCTCCAGATGGTCGAGATCGCCAAGGCACTCAGCCTCGACGCACGCGTCCTGATCATGGACGAGCCGACCGCCGTGCTCACCTCCGGAGAGGTCGACAAACTCTTCGCGATCGTCCGGCAGTTGCGCACGGACGGCGTCGGGATCGTCTTCATCACCCACCACCTGGAGGAGATCGCCGCGCTCGGTGACCGCGTGACCGTTCTCCGCGACGGCCGCAGCGTCGACCAGGTGCCCGCCTCCACCCCCGAGGACGAGCTCGTCCAGCTCATGGTCGGCCGCAGCATCGAGCAGCAGTACCCGCGCGAACGCCCCGACACGGGCGAGGTGTTGCTGTCCGTCCAGGGGCTCACCCGGGACGGGGTCTTCCACGACATCAGCTTCGACGTGCACGCCGGTGAGGTCGTCGGCCTCGCCGGACTCGTCGGCGCCGGTCGTACGGAGGTGGCGCGCGCGGTCTTCGGCGCCGACCCGTACGACGCGGGCACCGTCGACGTACGCGGCGAACGCCTCACCCGGCACGACGTGCCCGCCGCGATGGGCGCCGGGATAGGCCTCGTACCGGAGGACCGCAAGGGCCAGGGCCTCGTCCTGGACGCCTCCGTGCAGGAGAACCTCGGCCTGGTCACCCTGCGTTCCGCGACCCGCTCCGGGCTTGTGGACCTGAAGGGGCAGCGTACGGCGGCCGCCCGCATCGCCCAGCAGCTCGGCGTCCGCATGTCCGGCCTCGGCCAGCACGTCCGCACGCTCTCCGGCGGCAACCAGCAGAAGGTCGTCATCGGCAAGTGGCTGCTGGCCGACACCCGGGTGCTCATCCTGGACGAGCCCACCCGGGGCATCGACGTCGGCGCCAAGGTCGAGATCTACCAGCTCATCAACGAGCTCACCGCATCCGGCCACGCCGTCCTGATGATCTCCAGCGACCTGCCCGAGGTCCTCGGCATGAGCGACCGGGTGCTGGTCATGGCCCAGGGTCGCATCGCCGGCGAACTCCCCGCCGCCGAGGCCACCCAGGACACCGTCATGGCCCTCGCGGTCGGCACGGCGGCGACGCACGACCACCCCGAACCGAAGAACCACCCCGCAGCGAAGACCGACCCCGCACCCAAGACCGACCCCGCACCCAAGACCGACCCCGCACCCAAGACCGAAAAGGAGGGCCCCCGTGGCCACTGAGACACTCAAGAGTGACACGGGCGCGGGTGGCACCTCCGTGATACGCCGCGTCCTGCTCGACAACGGCGCCCTCAGCGCCCTGGTCGTCCTGGTGGTGGCGATGTCGCTGCTCTCCGGCGACTTCCTGACCACCCAGAACCTGCTGAACGTCGGCGTCCAGGCGGCCGTCACCGCGATCCTCGCGTTCGGTGTCACCTTCGTCATCGTCTCGGCGGGCATCGACCTGTCCGTCGGTTCGGTGGCGGCCCTGTCCGCGACGGTCCTGGCCTGGTCGGCGACGTCCGCCAGCGTCCCGGTCGTCCTCGCGGTGGTCCTCGCGATCGCCACGGGCATCGCGTGCGGCTTCGTGAACGGCGCCCTCGTCTCGTACGGCAAACTCCCGCCGTTCATCGCGACGTTGGCCATGCTCTCGATCGCCCGAGGCCTCTCGCTCGTCATCTCGCAGGGCAGCCCGATCGCGTTCCCCGACTCCGTGTCCCGGCTCGGCGACACGCTCGGCGGCTGGCTCCCCGTACCGGTCCTCGTGATGATCGCGATGGGCCTGATCACCGCGCTCATCCTCGGCCGTACCTTCATCGGCCGCTCGATGTACGCGATCGGCGGCAACGAGGAGGCCGCTCGGCTCTCCGGTCTCCGCGTCAAGCGCCAGAAGATCGTCATCTACGCGCTGTCCGGCCTCTTCGCCGCCGTCGCGGGCATCGTCCTGGCCTCGCGCCTCGTCTCCGCGCAGCCGCAGGCCGCCCAGGGGTACGAACTCGACGCCATCGCGGCCGTCGTCATCGGCGGCGCCAGCCTGGCCGGCGGGGTCGGCAAGGCGTCCGGCACCCTGATCGGCGCGCTCATCCTCGCCGTCCTCCGTAACGGCCTCAACCTCCTCTCGGTCTCCGCGTTCTGGCAGCAGGTCGTCATCGGCGTCGTGATCGCGCTCGCCGTCCTGCTCGACACCCTGCGCCGCAAGGCCGGTTCGGGTGCGGCCTCCTCGGCCGGAACGGCGCCCGGCGCACCGGGTTCCGGGCGCAGGGGAGCGTTCAGGTTCGCCGGAGCGGCGCTCGCCGTGGCGATCGTCGTCGGCGGGGTATCCTACTTCAACTCCGGTTCGTCCGGGGGCACGACGAAGGTCGGCATGTCCCTCTCGACGCTGAACAACCCCTTCTTCGTGCAGATGAAGGACGGCGCCCAGGCCGAGGCCGAGAAGGCGGGCATCGACCTCACCGTCACCGACGCCCAGAACGACGCCTCCCAGCAGGCCAACCAGCTCCAGAACTTCACCAGTTCGGGCGTCTCGTCCATCATCGTCAACCCCGTGGACTCGGACGCCGTCGGCCCGGGTGTCCGCAGCGCCAACAAGGCCGACATCCCGGTGATCGCCGCCGACCGCGGCGTGAACAAGGCGGACGCCGCCACCCTCGTCGCCTCCGACAACGTGGCGGGCGGAAAGCTCGCCGCCGACGCGCTCGGCGACAAGCTCGGTGGCAAGGGCAGCATCGTCATCCTCCAGGGCACGGCGGGCACTTCGGCCAGCCGCGAGCGGGGAGCGGGCTTCGCCGAAGGGCTCAAGGCGTACCCGGACATCAAGGTGGTCGCCAAGCAGCCCGCGGACTTCGACCGCACCAAGGGCCTGGACGTCATGACCAACCTGGTCCAGTCCCACCCGGGCATCACCGGCGTCTTCGCGGAGAACGACGAGATGGCGCTCGGCGCGGTCAAGGCGCTCGGCAGCAAGGCCGGCAAGTCCGTTTCGGTCGTCGGCTTCGACGGCACTCCGGACGGCCTGAAGGCGGTCGAGGCCGGGACGCTGTACGCGTCGGTGGCCCAGCAGCCCAGCGAGCTGGGCAGGATCGCGGTCCAGAACGCCGTGAAGGCGGCGAAGGGCGAGCGGGTCGAGAAGACGGTGAAGGTGCCGGTCAAGGTGGTCACCCGCGAGAACGTCGCCGACTTCTCCTGACCCCGCCCCTTTCGCCCCGCCCGCCCGACCGTCGAAAGTCAGGAAGCAGAGAAATGCCCGACAACCCGCCCGACAACGCCCCCGAAAACGTCCCCGGCGACGCACCCAGCGACGACCGTTACGACCTCCTGGTCGTCGGCTCGGCCAACGCCGACCTGGTGATCGGCGTCGAACGCCGCCCCGCCCCCGGTGAGACGGTGCTCGGCTCCGACCTGGCCGTCCATCCGGGCGGCAAAGGTGCCAACCAGGCTGTCGCGGCAGCCCGGTTGGGATCCCGTACGGCGCTGCTCGCCCGGGTCGGCGACGACGACCACGGGCGGCTGTTGCTGGAGAGTCAGCGCACGGCGGGCGTGGACACCGACGGCGTCCTGGTCGGCGGCGCCCCGACCGGCGTCGCGCTGATCACCGTGGACCCCTCGGGCGACAACAGCATCGTGGTGTCCCCGGGCGCCAACGGCCGCCTGACCCCCGAAGACGTACGGGCGGCGGCCCCGCTGCTGGCGGCCGCCCGGGTGGTCTCCGTACAACTGGAGATCCCCCTGGACACGGTCGCGGAGACGGCGCACGGCCTGGCTCCCGGGTCCCGCCTCGTGCTCAACCCGTCCCCGCCCGCCCCGCTGCCCGACGAGGTGCTGGCCGCCTGCGACCCGCTGGTGGTCAACGAGCACGAGGCGCGCTACATCCTCGGCGAGGCCGCGGGCGAGGCCCCGCACGACTGGGCCCCGGCCCTGCTCGCGCTGGGCCCGCGCTCGGTCGTCATCACCCTGGGCGCCGCGGGCGCGCTGGTGGCCGACAGCCGTACGGACTCCCTGGACCACCTCGTCAGCCCGAAGGTCGAGGCCGTCGACACGACGGGGGCCGGGGACGCGTTCACCGCCGCCCTGGCCTGGCGCCTGGGCCGGGGCGACGACCTGCGGGAGGCGGCGGCGTTCGCGGTACGGGTGGGGGCGGCGGCCGTCACGTCGCGGGGTGCCCAGGCGTCCTTCCCGACGCTGGAGGAGGTCGACGCGCTGTGAAGAAGTCCGGCATCCTCAACCGCCACCTGGCCGGAGCCATCGCCGAACTGGGCCACGGCGACACCGTGTTGATCTGCGACGCGGGCATGCCGATCCCACCCGGCCCCCGCGTGGTCGACCTCGCCTTCCGCGCCGGCACCCCGTCGTTCGCGGAGGTGCTGGAGGGCCTGCTCGACGAGCTGGTGGTGGAGGGAGCGACAGCGGCCCTGGAGGTACGCGACGCCAACCCGGAGGCCACCCGCCTCCTGGACACCCGCTTCCCGCAACTGGAACTGATCCCGCACGACGACCTGAAGGCCCGCACGACGGCGGCCCGCCTGGTCGTACGGACGGGGGAGGCCCGGCCGTACGCGAACGCGCTGCTGCGGTGCGGGGTGTTCTTCTGACGGGCCGGCCTCGATCGCCAGGAGCGGCCCCAGCCGTTGGATGGCCCGGCGATGTCCGGAGATACTCAAGTCCACCGGGTGCCGGGGTCGGAAGAAGGCCGGCTGAGCGCCTCCACCAGCTCCGCCAGCGCCTCCGCCAGTGTGTCGAGTCCTGGTCCCGCAGGCCCGCCCGGCTCGGTCATGTACGTGTCGCGGCGGATCTCGATCATCAGGGCCGTGACCCGGCGGTCCGTGCCGTAGTGCTTCAGCGGGACGTACGTACCGGCGAACGGGCTGTCGACGCCCGTCCCGCCGAAACCGGCGAACGCCGTCTCCGCCAGGACTCGTAGCTCCGGTGGGGTGTGGAACGGGTCGGTGCCCAGGCAGACGGGCGGGCGCGGGCCCGTGCCGTGGAGTTCGTACGGGAGCGGCTCCGTCGGGTACGAGTGGACGTCGACGATCACCGCGCGGCCCGTGGCGGCGATCCGGGTGTCGACCGCCTCCGTCACCGCCCGGGCGTACGGGTGGAAGTAGCGCTCCAGCAGCGGGTGTTGGTCGAGGTCCGGGGCGCGCAGGCGTTCGCGATGGGTGGTGTGCGTGTAGACCGCGCCCATGCCCACGGCGCGCATCTCCTCGCGGTCGTCCGGGAAGCGTTCGGGGTCGACGACCAGGCGGGAGAGGGCGTTGACGTGGCACCAGGGCCGGACGGGCGAGAACTCGGCGGCCAGGCAGGCCAGTTCGGCTGTGTGGGCGTCGGTGATGTGGTCGAGTTCCCGCTCCAGAGCACCGTCGTCCAGCAGGATCCCGTCGCGTACCTCCTCGGGGATCGTCCGGGATCCGTGCGGTATGTGCAGCAGTACCGGCGATTCGGGGCTTCCGGGGAGGAGATGGAACGACGGCTGGGGGGCGGTGCTCATGGAGCGGGTCCTTCACGGCCGGGGCGGGGGCCCCGATCGTTTCATCCCCGGCGTCAGTTGGCGGAGCCGATCACCGGGTAGTGGTCGGAGAGGTTCGTGTACGTGTAGTTCTTGCCCCAGCTGGAGACCGTCCAGGGAGCGCTCTGCTCCTTGATCACATCGTTCTTCCAGCCCGACGGCTTCACATGACCGGCGCGGTGCAGGACGTGGTCCAGGTCCTCGCGGGGGTCGTTCGGGTAGCGCTCGGCGGCGATCGAGTTGTCGCGGGTGTCGAAGGAGTACGGGTGGCCCGTCTTGGTGTCGGCCGCTGTCAGGTCCGCGTCCTTGAGGAAGGAGGCGTACTCGGCGGAGTGCCCGTCCACGTTGAAGTCGCCCGCCACGATGACCTGTTCGGTGGCCGGGATCTTCTTGGCGTCCAGGAAGGCGTCCATCGCCTTGAACTGGAGACTGCGCATCCGGGCGGCCTCGCCCGCCGAACAGCCGGGGTCGGTCGACTGGGCGTGGGTGCCGACGACGTGGACGCGGGCGTCGTTGACGTTCAACACCGTATAGGCGAAGCCCTTGTTGGACCACCAGTCGCCGCCGCAGGCATCCTTGAAGACGTACTGCTCCTTGCGGATGATCGGCCACTTGCTCAGGATCGTGACGCCACCGTCCTCCGGGGTCGTCGCCGAGTACGAGCCGCTCGTGGCGTCCCAGCCACTCTTGCTCCGGCCGACCACCGGGGTCTGGTACGGGTACTGGGCGGCGGAGTTCCGCAGCAGGGCGTCGGAGGCGCCGTTGTCGAAGGCCTCCTGGATCACGACCACGTCGTTGCCCCGGAAGAACGAGGTCTTCGGGATCTCCGCCGCCCGGTGGTCCTGGCCCCAGTTGGGGTACAGGCTCTTGCTGAAGATGAACGCGTTGTACGAGAGCACCCGCAGCGACGGGGTGTCGGCGGTGGTCGCCGCCGCGGCCTGGGGCGTGTGCACGGCCAGCGGGACGGCGGCGAGCGCGGCGGAGAGGGCCACGCCGGAAAGGCGGCGGAACGTGGAGTGCGGCACGAGGTCTCCTGCTGAATGAGTGGGGGCGGACCGGGTGGCACCCATCAAAGCAGCGGGAGTTACCCACGGGTAGACATCGGATGCCGTGAGTCTGTCCGGGCGAATGCCATCAGGAATCGGCCGAAGGCCGGTGCGCCTCAGCTCGGCTCGGCGTAGACGATGAGGTTGTCGACCGGGTGGCCCTCCGCGTCGAACGCTCCGTCGCAGGTCACCAGCCGCAGCGTGCTGCCCTTGGTGGCGCCGTAGACCCGCTCGGTCGGGAACGCGTTCTTGCTGACCGTCTCCTTGCCCGTGACGGTGAAACTCAGCGGCCTCCCGTCACCGGCCCGGACGAGAACCTCGGCGCCCTCGCGGATGTCCCTGAGGTCGTGGAAGACCGCCCGGCCGAAGCGGGTGTCGTTGTGGCCGATCAGGACGGCCGGCCCCGGACGGCCGGGTACGGCTCCGCCCGTGTACCAGCCTGCCGTCATGCCCTTCTCCGCGGGCGGGACCTCGACCGTGCCGTCCGCGTTGAGTCCCAGGCGCATGAGCGAGCTGCTGATCTTGAGGGAGGGGATCGTGACCTGGGTGGGGGCGGCCGATTCCTCTGTGGAGGACGGCTGTCCGTGCTTGGGCGTGGGGGCCGGTGACGACGACGCCGGAGCGGACGCCGTCGTCTGCGGTGCGGCGGCCGACGGTGCCGGTCCCGCGCAGGCCGTCAGGGCCGCGCAGGTGACAAGTGCGGTCAGCAGGGCGGCCGTTCGGGGCCTGCGGGAGAGGCGGGGGGTGTGCATGGTGGCTCCAGGGGCGAGCACCGGGCGTGGGGGGGCGCCGGGGCGGGGGGGGGCCCGGCCCCCCCCCCGCGCCGGGGCGCGGGGGGC
>NZ_JBHXOX010000028.1:0-135236 GCF_042718795.1 Streptomyces cyaneofuscatus | reverse complement strand
GGGTCTGCAGGCCACCAGCGCCTCCCACGGCAAGCTCGCGGTCGAGGAGGGCGCCTGGGTCTACAGCCTGGACACCGCCGACCCGCAGATCGGCAGCTCCGACATCCACCTGTTCTCCGTCGGCCGCGACGGCCGCACCGTCACCCTCGTCCGCTGGGGCCGGACGGGCGACCTCGCCGACGCCCCGCTGACCGCCTTCCGCACCACGACGAAGACGGCCGTCAACAAGCTCCACTGACCCGGGAGCTCCCCCGGGGGCTGACCACAGCTCGACAGCGGCGCGGCCGGAACCCCGGGCGCGCCGCTGTCGAGCCCACCTGCTCCGCCGGCAGCGGAGAGGGGCCGGACTGCTGCCGGGATTCCGCACGGCCGATGTGCGGTCACCGCGCGACGAACGAACGCCCGTAGCGGTCCGCGTTCCGTCGGCCTCACCGCCACCGCAGCGCGAACCAGCCGGGCCGGCTCCAGTTCTGGTGTCGCCGCTTCCGGTTGGGGCGGCGCGGGCGTACGAGTGCGTCCAGCTCGCCCACAGCTGGACGAATATGCTGGCGGCGCTTGCCCGCGCACCACCGGGAGAGCCGCCTTTCCGCCTCGCGCGGGCGCATGCCGAGGTCGTGCTCGGTACAGAGCGGCCACGCCCGCCGGAGCCGCTCGGTGACGGGCAGGATTCTCCACCGAGGGCCGCCGCGGATACGCTCCTGGTGGCCCGTGCCGGCATGGAGTGTGCGGGGCAGGGCCCGGTCCCGGGTGACGGGACCGGGAGCACGGTCGGGTCCGCAAACCCCTGGTGTCGGTGGCTTGTCGCCACCGACAGGCCGTTCAGCCATCGCCGGGTGCGGAGCCCGTCCAGGCCGGGGCGGTGACTGGTTCCTCTCGGGGGCTGATACGGCCCGAGCGGTAGCCGTCGGCAGACCCGTCGCGGCCGGAGACTCGAAGCGGCCCTCCCATGGCGCATCTGGAGAGGATCTGACGGCGCATGCGCCCGGCGCGCGCCGCCCTGCCCTCCTACGTGCGCTGCTGCCGGGTTCGGGCGCGGCAGCCAGACTGGTCACCGTTTCGCGGTCGGGCATCGCCTGCCGGGTAGGTCGAGCAGCGGCCGTCGGGCGGCCCGCGCCGCTCGACGAACAGGTTTCCCGCATGCCGCAGTTGCGGTCCGCGGGGCGAATCGAGGAGGAGAAGACGTGTACAGACACTTACCCGGTCCGCGCCGGACCGTACCGTTCCTGCACGCCGTTGTGACGTCCGGCCTGGCGTGCATGGCGATACTGGCCGCCGCATTGCCCGCTGCCGCCGCACCCGCGCCCGCCGGAACCGCGACCGTGCCCGCGCCGGTGCCCCGCGCAGCGACCGTGCTTTTCGATGAGGGGTTCGAGAACGCCCCTGGGGCTCCCCGCCTGCTGACCTCATACACCGGGGCTCCGCCGCTCGCCCAGACATACACCGCCGACCCGGCCTGGCTGACCGCCTGCAACGGCTGGCTGGTCTCGGCGGCCGACCCCGCCACCGCCCCGGCCGGCAGCGGCTGCGGGACGTCCTGGCCTTCTCAGCAGGCCATGGCGTCGGCGCTGGCAGAATGGGCCGGCGGCGACCCGGCCGCCAACCACGCCGTCACCGCGTACACCGCGGGGAACCCTGGAGCCGGAAAGACGCAGCTGGAGACGGTGCAGCCGGTGCCGGTCGCGGCGAACGGCCGCTTCCTGACCTTCTCGGTGGACGCGGCGGCCGTCAACTGCTTCGCCGCGCACCCGCTGCTGGAGTTCTTCCTGCTCGACGGACAGCAGGCCATCCCGGCGTTCACCGATCCCATCGACACGTGCACCGACGCCGACACGGTCACCGCGAACGGCACCCGCGTCGGCACCTACGCGGGTGACGACGCTGTGCTCTTCTCAGGCCCCTCGGCTGGTGTCCGCATGATCAACGCGCAGGCCAGCGGGACCGGCAACGACGGCGCGATCGACAACCTCCGGATCCTGGACGCCACACCGCAGCTCAGTACGGCCTTCGACCCCGACCCGGTGGGCGTCGACGACTCGACCACGCTGACCTTCACCGTCACCAACACCACCGAGCAGGCGGCGAAGCGCGGCTGGTCCTTCACCGAGCAGCTACCGCCCGGGCTCGTCGCCGACCCCGGCTCCGCCACCACCAACTGTCCTTCCGGCACGGTCACCGTCGACCCCGGTGGGCAACGTCTCACCTCCGGCGGCGACCTCGCCGCCGGGCAGGAGTCCTGCACGATCACGGTCCGGGTGACCTCGGCCCGCAGCGGTACGTACACCCTGTGCGCCACGGCGACCACCGCCCGGCGCGGCATCGACCCGCCCGGCTGCACCTCGGTGACGTTCGTTGCGCTGCTCATGGACGCACACGCCCAGGCCGTCATGGCCCCGCCGACCGCACCACTGGCCCCCTCGGACGTCACCTGCACCGAAGACCCGGCCACCGACGGCGCCCAACTCGGCAACACCCATGTCGGCTCCTCCATCGGCGTATTCACCTCCGCCACGACCCGCGCGACGGGCACCGCGGGCCCCGGCGGCGCCCGTACGGCCACCTCCACCGCCACCGTGAACGGACTGCATCTCCTCGGCGGCCTGGTCAGCGCGGGCACGGCAAGGGCCACAGCCACCGCGACCGCCCCCACAGCACTGGGCACGATCGGCGTCTCCGGCACGACCGCCCTGACCGGAGCCCGCGTGGGCAACACCACACTCGCCACCCACCCGGCGCCGAACACCGTCATCACCCTCCCGCAGCTCGGCACGGTCACCCTCAACGAGCAGCGCTTGTACGGTGACGGGCGCGGTCTCGTCGTCAACGCCCTGCACGTCCGGCTGGCCGACGGCACCGACATCATCGTGGGCGGCACCCGCGCCTCCCTCGCCCGGACCCCGGGCCCCTGCCCCTCGCCCTGACACCAGATCCCCCGAATCTCCCCACCACCACCGGCCCCCGTGATACGGGGTGCCGGCCCGAGCGGCCCCCTTCCTGTACGCACCGACTGCGAGGGGGCCGACCTCGTGGGGCGGGGGAACCGCTCGCAGCTTGGCTCTTCGCTACGAACGACCACACATTGCCAGGACGGCGACGGCCACCACATGGGACCGTCGAATACAGGATCAACGACATGGAGATGGCCCGGATCCGGTTCACTGATCTGCGGCACTTCCGGCTTGCCGAAGTACTCGGTACACAGGCCTTTCTGCTGATCGAAGGAGACGGTGGATGACGGCGACAAGGTGCCGACTTCGGCTGATCACCGTCGTAGGGAGGATCTGCTGTGTTACGCATCTATTTCACGTCGGAGGATGTGAGGCGGACGCGGGTCGCCGCAACCATCGGCATCGCGGCGGAGACATACCACAGTTTGGAAATGCTGAGGGACTCCCGTAACGCGCCCCAGCTCGGCCCGTGGCGGTCCGCCGTCGCGAGCCTGTTGGGGCCGCACCCGGAGCCGCTCGCATCGCTGCTCCCGGTGCGCGGGCCCGGGCTCGATCTGCTGGCCCTGATGGGCGATCCGCCCGATCTGGATCACGCCGTGGACAACCTGCTGTCCGCGCCGGTCCTCCGGCTGCGGAGGGAGTTCGACGGCATCGACTTCCGCCCCGCGTACGCGCCGTGGGCGGGGCGGCTGCGTGATGGGGACCGCGAGGCCCTGAAGGAACTCGCCGACGCCGTGCGTGGCTGGCACCGGCTGGCCGTGGAGCCCTTCTGGAATCAGGGGAGGTCCGCTCTGGTCGCGTTGTCGGCCCATTACGCGGACCTGGTGCTCCAAGGAGGTGTTGATCTGCTGCTGAGGTCGCTGGGGGTGCCGGAGGTCCGCTGGCGCCCGCCCGTGCTGGAAGCGCCGTATCCGCGCCGGACCGAGGTTCATCTGCGGGGTCGGGGGCTGGTCATCACGCCGGCGGTCTTCTCACCTCAGGGGGTGAGCTTCCTGTGGGATCCGCTCGACACCACGCAGCCGCCCAGGCTGACGGTGCCCGCCCTCCGCGAGCCGCTGGTCCACGGCCGGCCCGCCGAGCAGGGTGGCCCTGATCCGAGCCTGGCATCCCTCCTGGGCCGCACCCGGGCCGCAGCCCTTCTGGCGACCACGGTGGGGTGCACGACCACGGAGCTGGCCCGTCGGCTCGGAGTGTCGGCGGCGGCCGCCAGCCAGCACACCCGGGTCCTCCGGGACGCGGAACTCATCACCACCTCGCGCCGGGGCGGAGCCGTCCTGCACCTCATCACGCCGCTGGGAACCGCCTTGTTGAAGGCGCGGCGGTCCAATCAAGGCAGGGTTTAAGGCCTCGCTTAAGGCGTTGTCGGCAAGGGAGGCATCGGCCCATCATTCCGGTGACCGGGCACCGCGGGCCCGTTCGGACCACGCCCCGCCGATCTGGGAGAAGCAGACCATGATGCCCTTCACCGCACGCCTCCTGCCGCTCGCCGCAGCGGCCGCCCTGCTGAGTCCGCTGGCACTGACCAGTCCCGCGACAGCCGCGCCGGCGCACTACGCGTGTGGCAGCACCCCGCCCGACCTGGATCCGGTCCAGGGAACCGGCAAGGCGAACGGCGTCAACATGCGCACCGGCTCCAGCACCTCGTGCGCCAGCAGGGGGCTCGCGCATCTCAGCCACACCATCAACTACCACTGCTGGACCCTGGGCCAGGACGGATCCACCTGGACCTACGCGCGCAACCTGTCCACCGGCTACGCCGGCTGGATGCGCGACGACCTGCTCCAGGACAACGGCAGCAGCGTCCACTGCCCTCGCTGAACGGCCAACCTGTCCGCCCGACGGGGCAATACGGAGAAGCGAGCAGTTCAATGACGGGTTCCTGGGCCGCCATCACGCTTATGGCCCCGTGAACACGTCAAAATATGAACTGGCTTCGATCGGGTCATTATTCGGGGTCGAATAGTTCGAACTGGTGCCCGTTTGTCGATCCTGAGATCTGAGCAGTTTCGCGAAGTGGCAGATGTGACCACCGCGGCACCGATAAAAAGGGCTGCGGCCAAGAGGCCGTCACATGCGGACCCGCCCCATACCGTTGGGAAGCGGTTCGCCGCGTAAAGAACGCTCCGTCGGGAGCATGAGGAAATGGGGTCAGATGAGGAAGACTGCGATGCTGATGAGCGCGGTGACGCTCGC
This sequence comes from Streptomyces cyaneofuscatus, assembly GCF_042718795.1. Classification (GTDB taxonomy): domain Bacteria; phylum Actinomycetota; class Actinomycetes; order Streptomycetales; family Streptomycetaceae; genus Streptomyces; species Streptomyces cyaneofuscatus_A. Next base: position 130,098 of record NZ_JBHXOX010000028.1, on the reverse strand, counting down.
GGGCGGTCTGGTGTGTTTCTCGGGCGGCACAGCGCAGGCAGCTCCCGGCAACTGCACCACCTGGACATCGGGCAACAACCAGCGTTTCGCCCACGGACACTGCGCCACCGGCACCGGCGAGTACCGGGTGAAAGGCCGGTGCGACCACCGGTGGAGCCCCGACCCGTACCTCACCACAGCGTGGGTGCGCGTCGGCCAGACCACCACCGGCGACTGCCGGGACCTCGGAGTCGACCACAGGGCACACAGCCTCAGGCTCGAATTCCGCTAAGGGACCTTTCGCGAGGTGAGCTGGGCTGTTTCCCAGCTCACCCCGCGAAAGGGGTTATGGCACCAACGGTGAGTCCACGTTCCAGCTGACCAGCATCAGCGGGGCGCGCGCTCCCCAGAGCCTGGGCTGCCGCACTCGTTGCTGGAGCCAGTGGCCCGGCATGCGGCCAAGAAGCAGACCGTGCACTCCGAGGACGGCCCGGACGATGGCCAGGATGAACAGCATCAGGGCCAGCGCAACAATGATGAACAACCCATTCCCCCCTTGCTCGTGACCGCCGTCGCGTCACCCGATGCTGCAATCCAATCCGAAGGCGCGGAAGCGTTCAGCTACGGGGTGCGGGCAGCGTCCCGCGCCGTATCGGTCCCGACGAGCTCGCCACGCTCCTGGACCAGGTTGCGGTAGCTCGACCTGTACGGCGACTCCGTCTCGAACATCTTCCCGTGCGCCTACTGGGACCGCCCCGTCGAAGCGGCCACCAAGATCGACAACAAGGTCCCCGCGCTCATCGTCCAGAACGAATGGGACCCGCAGACACCCCTGGCCACCGCACTCGGCCTGCGCCGGGCGCTGAAGGGCTCCCGGCTTGTCACCGTTGACGAGGGGCAGGGCCACGGCGTGTACTCCCTCGGCATCAGCGCATGCGCCGACGATGTCACCACGCGGTATCTGACCACCGGCAGGCTTCCGGGCCGGGACGTCACCTGCGCGGCCGATCCGCTCTCCGCGGCCGACTCCCGCTCCACTTCGCCGAGCCCCGCCTCGGCACCGGCTCGCCTCCCCTTCTCCGGCCGCTGAGCGCCGGCAGGCGTATCCCCTGGTAGAAGGGCGGCGGAAGATCTTGTTGTGGGGGTGTCCGGTCTCCGGCCGGACACCCCGTCCTCGTCAGCGAACCGCCTGATCTCCTGCAACTTCAGCAGAGGGCCGCACGCTGTCACCCGGGGGAGTGGCTCGCGAGCGTAACGCCTTGTCAGGGGGTTGCGCTGGGTGTCTTTCTGACACGATCGGCGCCGATTCCTGTCCGGGCGCACCACGCGAACCCGCCGGTCGTGGGCAGCTCCCCGAAACACGGTCCGCGCCGCCGCCTTCGTCAGGGAAACGCGTTCGCACAACCATCCGAAAGGTGACCGTGACCTCATCGAGTACCTCTGTACCGGCCAATACCACCGGCCCCGGTGGCACCACCCTCGTCTACGGCCAGGGCTCCGGGTCGCAGCCCGGCCACACCCTGCGGGTCTACGCCGATCTGCGCTGCCCCTTCTGCAAACGCCTGGAGCGAGGCCTCGGCCCGGTCATGGAGAGGCTGGCCGAGGAGGGCCGCGTCACCCTCGAGTATCAGTTCGCCACGTTCATCGACGGCGGAGCCGGCGGCACCGGGTCGCTGTGTGCGCTGAGCGCCGTGGGAGCGGCGTCCGACGAGGGCGCGGCGACTGCCCAGCGCTACATCCGTTCCCTGTTCGCCTCCCAGCCCGCCGAGGACGACGATGCCTTCGCCGACACCGACGTCCTGCTGCGTCTGGCGGAGGAGGTCGACGGACTGCGCGGCCCCGCCTTCGACCGCAAGGTGACCGAGGGCTTCTACATCCCCTGGGCCCGCCGTGTCTCGACGGCCTTCGAGTCCAGTGGTGTCACCGGCACGCCCACGGTGCTCCTCGACAGCCGCCCCATCACCGTCATCAACCCCATGGGTTACGCGGTGACACCTGAGGCGTTCCTCGCCGAGCTGAACCTGGACTGACGCGCCTGCCGGGTTCTCTCGGCACCCGTGCTCCGCTTCCCGCGTTTGCCGCATCCTTCCGCGGGAGAGGACTGTCCTGCGTCACATGTGTGACGTCCGGCTGCAGCCATACCCAGGGCGGATATGGGTGAGTGAGCCGCTGCTTCGTGCGGCTCCGGTGCCTTGCTGGTTCACCGATCCACCCCTGGAGAGGACCTCCGTATGAGCAAGCGATACAGAACGCGCATATGGTTCAGCGCGGCTGTGGCGATGCTGATGACGTCGTTCGCGTTACCGCCGGCGGTCGCGCAGGCGGCGGCCACCGGGAACCGTTGTTCCGGTGGCTACGTGGCCATGACCTTCGACGACGGTCCGACGGATCTCACGGCCGTGTATCTGAAGGCGCTGCGGGAGGCCGGGCGTGTCAGGGCGACGTTCTTCGTGACCGGCACACTGGCCGACGGACAGCGCGCCGGGACAAGGCGGATCGTCGCCGCGGGTCATCAGGTCGGAAACCACTCCTACACCCACGCGAATCTTGTGGAGCTCGACGCGACCACCGCATTCGCCGAGCTACGCGACACCAGCCGCGTCGTCCGAACCCAGACGGGGCGTGCGCCCACGCTGTTCCGACCGCCCTTCGGGAGTACCGATGCCCGGACCCGACGGGATGCGGCCCGCCTGGGGATGACTGAGGTGATCTGGACGGCCGATACCGTCGACTGGAGCGGTATTCCCACCGCGACGATCGTGGCGAACGCGCTCACCGTGAAGCCGGGCGGCATCATCTTGCTGCACGACGGTCTGCAGACGACCCTCGCAGCTATCCCGAAGATCATCCAAGGGCTTGCGGAGCGGGACCTGTGCGCGGGCCGGATCGTGTACTCACCCACACCGGTCCAGGCGTGGCCGGGCCTGACCTTCCATGCCAAGGCTGCGCCCTGGCGTTGATGGCCTGGCGCCGACAAGGTGCTGACCGGGGGCGGTGCCGCGCACAGCGCCCGCCCTCGTCGGCGCCCACGGGCGGTCGGAACGGCGAGTGACCGGCGCGCGCTCCACGAGCCGCCCGGAGTTCAGCCTTGGGGGTCGTACGCGGGGAAGCGCGTCCACGTGGTCGGCGTGAGGGCGAGGCCAGCGCCCCGACCGGCTTCCGCGGCGGCGAGGAGTTCGAGAACAGCGGGGAGCTCGACGGTGGCTCTGTGGCTCGGGCTCCCGGTGCGGTGCTTGGAGTAGGCCGTTACGACGGGCCCCGTATCCCGAGCAGGTTGATGGGGCCGACCGAGATGTCGGGGGTGACACCGTACGGCACGGATTCCTCCGGGTAGCGGGGGGTGGATGACGGGGCTTCCTTCGGAGACGTACCGGGGGGCCATGGGCCTCGGCGGATTCCGCAGGTTTGGAAGGGCTGTGATGGAACAGACGAGGTGTTAACACAGACTTTATCTTTGCTGGTAGGAGTACTTCATGGGCATCATCGCGTGGATCTTCATTGGGCTGTTCGCCGGGATCATCGCCAAGGTATTGATGCCGGGCAAGGACCCGGGCGGCATCATCGTCACCATCCTCATCGGGATCGCGGGTGGTCTGCTCGGCGGATGGCTCGGCAAGGTCATCTTCGGCATCGACTCCATCGACGGCTTCTTCGAGATTTCCACCTGGGTTGCCGCCATCATCGGCTCCGTCATCCTGCTGGCTCTTTACCGGGTGATCGCGGGCAACCGGCGACACGCCTGACTTCGTCTCCCGGGCTCAGCAGCGCAGATCGCACGAGAGCGGCTCTCCCTCCAGAAAGGGTGGAGCCGCTCTTGTGTGATCTCTTCCTGAGTCTGCGCTTGCAGACGAAGGTGAAGGCGGTGCCGGTGAAGGCGGGGCGCCGCTGTTCGCGGTGGCGTATCCGCAGCCGGGTGGTGGCTGGCAGGTCACCCTCCTTGAGAGTGAGGGCGGCGCTCGTGATTCGTTCACGGCCACTGATCACTCCATCGAGCTCGGCGCCCGGTTCCGGGGTGGATATCCAACGGCCGTGTTGGCGGAGTCACTCGGATCCCGATGCCTCCCCGTAATTTTCTCCACGCCGGTCAAGCAGACGCGCAGGCCGCAACGGCCTGCACATTCCGCCCGGCCGAAATGAGGCCGTCCACCTCCGCCCGCACCTCGACCGAGAGCTGATACCACAGGGGCCTTCGCCATACCCGCACCGAACCCCACGGACCACACCCATGAGCGACCGCGATCCGCCGCCTTACCAAACACCCCTGCCAGGACCAACGCTCTCTCAGCCAATCGGGGCGTTTCGGTGATCCGGGCCCCAGCCTCTTCCTATTCTTCTGTCATGGCTATCCCCACTGAACCGATCGGCAGTCTTCCGCGTTCCGAAGCCTTCAGGCGCGCTCTCACCGCACATGCTCAGGGAACCCTGGACGACGCGGACTTCGCCGAACAGCAGGAGCAGGCCGTCGCGGACACCCTGGCCCGGCTGGAACGAGTCGGCAGCCCTGTCCTCGTGGACGGTGAACAGTCCAAGCCGAGCTTTGCCACATACCCCGTGACGGGCCTCGACACCCTCTCCCCAGACGGCGCCGTCATCCCCTTCGCCGACGGGCACACCCGACAGCTCCCCAGCATCACGCAAGGGCCCTTCCGGTACCAGGTGAGGGCGGGGACCTATCTCCGCGCCGCGCGGCAGCTCACGGACCGGCCGCTGAAACAGGCGGTCATCGCGCCCTCCGCGCTCAGTCTCCTCTACCCCGCCACGCCCATCGAGGGCTACCCCCGCGAGCAGTTCCTGGACGACCTCGCCGACGAGGCCGAAGCCGACATCCGCGACTGCCTGGACGCGGGCGCACACGTCGTCCAGCTCGACTTCACCGAAGGGCGGCTCTCCCTCAAGCTCGACCCCAGCGGCGGCGTCCTCGACGACTTCATCGCCCTCAACAACAAGGTCCTGGAACGCTTCAGCGCCGAGGAACGCATCCGCATCGGCGTACACACCTGCCCCGGCGGTGACCAGGATTCCACGCACAGCCTCGACATCGACTACGCCGAGCTGCTGCCCAAGCTCTTCCAACTCAAGGTGGGCAACTTCTACCTCGAACTGGCCGCCGAACCGGATCCGGAGCGGGTTCTGAGCATCGTCCGCGACCACCTGCCCCCCACAGCCCGTGTCTTCGTCGGAGTCACCGACCCCATCGACCCCATCGTCGAGACCCCCGAGCAGGTACGCGACCGGGTCCTGCTCGCCGCCCGCTACATCCCTGTCCAGCAGCTGGGAACCTGCGACGACTGCGGCTTCTCCCCGTTCGCCGACGACGCCTCCACCACACGCGAACTCGCCTTCGCCAAGATCGACGCACGCGTACGGGGTACCGTCCTGGCAGAAGAAGCGCTCGGCCTCTGATCCCGCCTTCCGCTCCCGTGGTGGGTTGAACCAGCAATTTATCTGGCCTGTGACGGCCTCGGCCGTCCGTTCGGCCGCCGTCGCAGGACACGCTCAGCCGTCGCACCCCAGGCGCGCAGCAGCCGCCCGATCGCCACCTGATCCACCCGCACCTCGACGCTCACAGCCCCACCTCATTTCGCTCGTGACGCCAGGCGCGTTGCGGGGTCGAATCGTACGGTGGTGCTCACGTCGTACGGAGTGTTGGTGATGCCGTCTCCGGCGAGCGTACGATTGATGGTTGCCGTGTCGGTGACCCGGAGTACGGTCCGCTCTCCCTTGCCTTGGTCGCTCGCGGAGAGTCGAAGTGCCGTCCACATCAACGACTCCGCGCCGGCCATACCGACCAGTGACGCGGCCGTTGCGGGCCGCACCGGGACCAGCGGCGGCTCCCCGAGTTCCACCGTGGCCCGGAAGCCCTGGAGGACTCGCACCATCCCCTCGACCCACTCCACCGGCCTTCCGCCCAGAGTGAGGGGTGGCGGGGTCCGTTCCTCCTCGTGCGTGACGCCGTCGGACCGTGCCCAGCGTTCAAGGCCGGCGCCCCTGGACGCCAGGTGACGGTCACCGGCGTCGACTTCGTGTTCCGGCCGCAGCCGAGCATCTACCTCCTGTGGGCGCTGGGGGATGAGGAGGCCCGGCGGGCGGTCGAGGCCGCGCACGGGCGGGCGATCGTGCGGGTGCTGGAGCGGATTGGGGACGAGGTCGCGGTGATCCGGTACGGCAGGGACGGCATCTACCGGGTGTGGCCGCCCGGAGGTTTGGTCGCCGCGCGCTTCCATCACGACGAGGCGCGTTCCGGCCGACCGCTGAAGCCGCTCGCCGGTGAGCATGACCCGGCGGCTCTTCATATTCGACTGCCACACCTCGAACCCCTCGGGCACGTCCTGTCGGCCTCCGGCCAGGACTTCGCCACCACCGCCGTTCTCTCCCGCTCCGCGCGCTGGGCCAGGCGCGGGGGCTGAAACAGGTGATGTGCAGGGAAGGCTGATGATCACGCTGACGCTCGTGTTCCTCCGGGGCCGGTCCCTCTCGGTCACAGGTTCCCCCTTTGTGCGCCAGTTCCCACGAGTGTGACAGGAGGAGGGAGAGGGCTCCCGCCCCTCCTTCGCGCCGTCATGCCCTACGGAACACCCCCCTGCCGGGCTGCCACCCGGACGCTGCCCGCGCGGCACCACCCACACCGTCAACAACGCCCAGCAGATCACCGCGAAGGACGCCCGCTTGTTCGAGACCAGACGTTGAACAACCAGCTGAGACTCAGAGCTCCGTACGGCAGCCGCCGGGGAGCGTGTCGAGGCCACGCCCGAGCCGGGCGCAGCCGCCATGCAGGCGTCCGGTCACGGTTCGCGGAGTACGTTCCGGACCGCTCTCTTGCGGACCTGGAGCGAGGTGGGGTCGATCGCAGCCAGAGGAGCCGCTTCGGGCAGCGTCTCTTCCGCGGCCCGTAGCCGGCGTGGGTCACAAGATCGGGAAGGTGTATCCGGTCTTGATACCCGAGTCGTCCGTGGCGGTCACGGCGATCGCGGGGCGGCAGGCGCTGCGGCAGAGTAGGCGGCATGGACGACCTCAACGCACTCGCCGAGGAGCACCTGACCGCCGCCCGCGCGTCCGCACACGGTCGCAGCGCGCACCTCCTCATCCAGGAACCGCCCCTGCGCCAGACGGTGATCGCCCTCACCTCCGGCTCGGCGCTCGACGAACACAACGCCCCGCCCGCCGCCTCCCTCCTGGTGCTGCGCGGCACGGTCCGCCTCACCGCCGACTCCGGCGACGCCGAGCTCCCGGCCGGCACGCTCCACCCGATCCCGCAGGAGCGGCACGGGCTGCTGGCGCTCCAGGACACGGTGGTCCTGCTCACGGCCGTCAACGACTGACCCGCCCCTCGACGACTCACGGAACATCCGGACAGGCCGTACGGGCCGGGGACATGCCGTAAGGGCCGGGCAGGTGTGTCCGCGCCGGGACGTGGCAGGAGAGGATCGAGGGAAGCCGGGGCGTCCGTCGGACGAGCACCCCGCCCGCCGCGTCCGACCACGTCCCCGGAGAACCAGCTTGACCACCCCGACCACCGCAGCCGCGGAACGCACCGCCCCCGCCGCCGGGCGCCCCCGCACGCCGCGCCACTGGCTGACCGCCCTGCGCCGCACCCCCCTCTCGCTGTGGAACGACGACATCACCGACTGGGCCGCCGCCCTCACCTACTACGCCATCCTCGCGCTGCTCCCGGCCCTCCTCGTCACCGTCTCCGTGATCGGCCTCGCCAACCCCGACGCGACCACCGCCCTCATCGCCGACATCACCGCCTTCGCCCCCGCCGAGTCCGGGGAGGCGCTCCGCCGCCCGCTGGAGGCGGCCACCGAGCAGCGCTCCGCCGTCTGGCTGCTCGTCGCGACCGGATCCGTCAGCGCCGTGTGGTCCGCGTGCAGCTACCTCGCGGTCTTCCGCCGCGCGCTGCACGCCATGCACGGCGAACGGGACAACCGCCCGCCCCTGCGGCAGGCGCACATCATCGTCGTCTCGGCGATCGGTCTGCTCATCCTCCTGATGACCAGCGCCTTCGCCCTCGTCATGACCGGCCCCCTGGCCCGCTGGCTCGGCCGCCGCGTCGGGCTGCCGCACGAGGGTGAGACGTTGTGGGCGGCGCTGAAGTGGCCGCTGCTGGTCTGCCTCGTCGCCTGCCTGATCATGGTCCTCTTCAGCACCGGCCCCCGCTCCGCACGCGGCGTCCGCCGAGGCCTGCCGGGCGGGATCCTGGCCGCCTTCCTCTGGCTCACCGCGTCGGCTCTCTTCGCCCTGTACGCGACCCAGGTCGGCAGCTACAGCAGGCTCTACGGCTCCCTCGCCGGGCTCGTCGTCTTCCTCATCTGGGTCTGGTTCGCCAACCTCTCGCTGCTCGCCGGCGCGCAGTTCAACGTGGAGCTGTACCGCCCGCAGCCCGTCCGCGAGCCGGAGGAGGCGCCCGCTACGGCCGCAGAATGAGGCGGACCGGGTCGCCCTCCTTGGTCTCCATCCGGCGCACCGCCGTCGCCGCCTCCTCCAGGGGCAGTACGTCGGTGACCGACCGGGAGAAGTCCAGGCGCCCGCCCTCGGCGAGCCGGACGAGCTGCGCCACATGGTGCTCCTCGGAGCCGTAGTGCCCCAGGATCCGGTGCTGGAGGTAGCTGAACCGGGTGGACCGGTCGACCGTCAGCGGCTGGTCACTCAGCCCCACCAGCACCAGGCGCCCCTTCGGCGCCAGCACGCTCAACGCCTGCTCCCGGACAGCGGGGACCCCCGCGAAGTCGAAGGCCGCCTCCAGACCGGCGCCGCCCGTCGCCCCGAGCACCCGCTCGTGCAGCAGCGGGTCGCCGGAGTCCAGCGCCAGATCGGCCCCGAAGTGCAGGGCCCGGTCCCGGGCGGCGGGGGCCGGGTCCACCGCGATCACCGGGTACGCGCCCACGGCCCGCAGCAACTGCACGGCGTGCGCCCCTAGCCCGCCCGCGCCCCACACCCCGACGGCCTGCGCCGGGCGCACGTCACCCGTGACGGTCACCGCAGCCCAGGGGGTGGAGACGGCGTCCGGGATGATCGCCGCCTGGTCGAGGGGGAGCGTGAGGGGCAGGGCGACCAGGGTGGCGGCGGAGGCGAGGGCGTACTCGGCCCAGCCACCGTCGTAATCGACACCCCGGGTGTGCGTCCGGCCGCCGCGCCGCTCGCCGGCCTGGAGGACCACCCGCTGCCCGGCGCTCCAGCCGTCGACCCCCGGTCCCGGCGTGTCGACCGTCCCGGCCACCTCATGGCCCAGAGTGACCGATTCTGCAGCCAGATACAGGGGGGTGAGCGTGCCGTCGACAAGGTGCACATCGGAGAGGCAGACCCCGGCCGCCGCCACCTTCACCAGCACCTCGCCAGGCCCCGGCACCGGCTTCGTCACCTCCTCGACGGAGAGGGTGCGGGTGGGCAGGTGCAGGCGCACGGCGCGCATGCGGTCCATGGCGGGGTCCTTGTCGTGACGGCGTGAGGCGTGACGGCCTGACGGCCTGACGGTACGCCCCGGTCGCGGGCGGGACCCGGCCGGTCAGGCCTTCGAACGGTATCCGGCGACGATCGGCATCGTCTCGCGCAGCACCCGCACACTGTCGTTCGAGGCGTCCCCGAGCCGGTGCCCCTTCCAGAGCCCCTCGGCGCTGGAGAACCGGCTGATGCGCTTGCAGTGGGTGCCGCACGCGGCGCGGTACGCCATGAGGGTGTAGTGGCTGCCGTCCTCGGTGATCCAGCCGGTGTTGTACGGGCGGGTGCGGCTCACGCTCATCGACCCGCCGCCGTCCGTCGCCAGCGTCGTACGGTCGTGGGCCAGGCCCAGGTTGTGGCCGATCTCGTGGCTCGCCGAATCCAGCTCGATCCCGTCGACCTCGACGACGGCGTACGCGTACTCGTCGGACGAGCTGTCGAGGGCGGACGTGTAGTCCGCCGTGCCGCCGCCGCGCTCGGTCCGCTCCACGACGAGCGTCACCAGGTCGGCGCCGTACCGCTCACGCTGCTCGTGCACCTGGCGCCCGAGCCCGGAGGTGTGGTCCTTCAGTACGGCGTACGCGGCACGGAACTCCTCCGAGCCGTCGTAGCCCCGCGCCGTGTACGGGTGGACGACCCGGATGATCCCGCAGAGGCCGTCCGCCGCCAGCGAGCGGTTCATCCGGGTCGCGATCCGCTGGGCCGACGCCGGAACCCGGTGCTCGCCGCCGAGCCGCTCCGCGGCCTTGGGGGTGTGGACCACCAGCACGTCGACGACGGGGCAGCGCACCGCTCCCGAAGCGGCCGCCGGGGTGGCCGGGGCGCTCGCGGACGTATCGGTGAGGAACGGGGCGGCACAGAGGGACGCGGCGATGCCGACGGCCAGAGCCGCTTTCAGGAGAGGTGCACGCATGGGAAGTCGGCTCCATCCGGGGAGGGCGGGCGGAGGGGGTGCCCTGGTTACCGCTCTGGTTACAGAACGTGCTTCTTTCTAACACTCAGTGAGCGCGGCCGCCTGTCGCGCCGGATACCGGGCGGTACGAAGGTTGGGGCCGGGCCGAGGGGTGTCGAGGTGACGAGGTGGGCAGGTACACCTGTACGAACTCGCGCAAGCGGTACGGCAGTCGGTGGCAGAGGGGCGTGTGTGGCGTGACGGAACAGAGCGAATGGCGTTTCTCCGACGACCGGGGTCAGTTGTCGACGGCACCCCGGCGGCCCGAGCGGGTGCTCGCCTACGTCCAGGCCGGGGCGACGCTGTGGGGCCTCGGCATCCGGCCGCAGGCAATCTTCGGCTCCGACCACGACGGCCCCGACCCCGACCGCGCCAAGACCGGGACGCTCCCGCTGGACGAGGTCGCGTACGTCGGTGCCGGCAGCGGGCTGGACGTGGAACGGCTGCTCAGCGGCCGGCCGGATCTGGTGGTCGCGGTGAGCTACGGCAACGGTCATGTGTACGGGCTGGCGCCGGAGACCGCCAAGCCGCTGGAGGAGCGGGTCCCGGTCGTCGTCATCGATGTCAGCCAGGCCCGGACGTTCGAGGAGATCGGCGACCGGTTCGCCGAACTGGCCCGCTCGCTCGGCGCCGAGGACCGCGCGGAGGCGGACGCCGACCTCGACGCGGCCCGGGAGCGGCTGCGGACGATCGCCGCCGCAGGTCCGGCCGGCACGCCCCGCGTGCTCGCCCTCTCCCCGGCCGGACCCGACCAGGCCCACGTCGCCCGCCCCACGATGTGGCCCGAACTGCGCGTCCTCACCGAGCTCGGCGTCCACCTGGTGGCGCCCGCCCCCGGCCCCGGGGCCAACTGGTCCACCCTCGACCGGGAGGGCACCTTCGCGCTCCGCCCCGACGTGATCCTCACCGACATCCGCGCCCACGCCGCCCCGCTCGACGAACTGCGCGGAGACGAGTACGGCGCGGTGCCCGTCGTGCCGTGGAACCCGGAGCCCCTGTACGGCCCCCGCGACCACGCCCGCTTCCTCGGCCTGGTCGCGGACGTGCTGGAGCGGTAGGCGGCACCACCCCCGTCGGCCACCCACCCGGTCGGCCACCTACCCCGTCGGCCACCTACCCCGTCGGCCACCTACTCCGTCGGCCACCTACTCCGTCGGGACCAGCCCGTCCGCCACGAGCCCGGCGAGGACCGCCTCGCCGAGCGCGTGGACGGCGGACTGGGGGCGGACCATCACGGTGAACTCCTTGATCCGGCCGTCCTCGGCGAGGTGGACCAGGTCGATGCCGTGGATCTCCTTGCCGTTCACGGTCGCCCGGAAGAGCAGGATCGCGGCCGGGGCCTCGGCGCCGTCCGCGCTGGTCTGCGCCGTGCCCGCGAACTCTCCGACGTAACGGAAGTCCTCGAAGGTGCGCAGCAGGACCCCGAAGAGGCCCAGCACCATGGGCCGCCCCTCGAACGGGGTGAACTTCACCGGGCTGTAGAGCCGGATGTCCTCGGTGAACAGATCGTCCAGGGCGCTGAGGTCGCGGGTGTTCACGGCCGTGCGGAAGCGGTCCACTGCGGTGGTCATGGCGTCTCCTCGAAGGCTGGTGCTCAGGAAAGTGACTAGTCATTAATATGAGTAGTCACTTTCATGACTATCATGGACCGCGTACTCCTGGACAAGGGGCAAGTGGACGTGAGAGGGAGGCGGTCCGATGGCCCTGCGTCACGCTGTGCTGGCGGCGCTGCTCGACGAGGAGCTGAGCGGGTACCAGCTCGCCAAGGCGTTCGACATGGGCGTCGCGAACTTCTGGCACGCGCTACCCCAGCAGCTGTACGCCGAGCTGGCCAAGCTGGAGAAGGAAGGCCTGGTCGCCGGGCGCGAGGTCGTGCAGGACACCCGGCCCAACAAGCGCCTCTTCCGGGTCACCGACGACGGTCTCGCCGAGCTGGAGCGGTTCGCGGCGGTCGCCGCCAAGCCCTCGTTCATCCGGGACGATCTGCTCGTCAAGGTCCAGGCGGCGGACCATCTCGACAGCGCCGAGCTGATCGCCCGGCTCGCCGAGCGGGCGGAGTTCGCCGAGGCCAAGGCCACGCAGTTCGAGGCGCTGCTGAAGGGGATGCGCGGCGACCGGCCGGAGGAGGAGTTCCTGCGGTACGGGGAGCGGATCGGGCCCTACCTCACGTGCCGACGCGGACGGGACTTCGAGCGGGCCAACCATGACTGGTGCCGGGAGGTCATCGAGGTGCTGCGGGCGCGGTCGGCCAACTGACGGGAGCCTTCGCAACTCTCCAAAAAATATTCTGCAAAAATACTTTGGGAAAGTCGGTCGTCCGTCCTACGCTGCTGCCATGGACAGCGAACCCACCCGCCGCGTACTCGATCCCGACCGCGACGGAGCCGCGCTCAAGGCCCTCACCCACCCCCTGCGGATCGAGCTGCTCGGGCTGCTGAGGCAGCACGGCCCGGCCACCGCCAGCGAGCTGGCCGCGCGGACGGGCGAGTCCTCGGCCTCCACCAGCTACCACCTGCGGGTGCTCGCCAAGTACGCGTTCGTCGCCGAGGCCGACCACCGCGACAGCCGCGAACGCCGCTGGAAGGCCGTGCACACCGTCACCTCGTGGAGCAACGAGGCCATGCACCGCGCCCCCGGCGGCCGGGCCGCCCTCAGCGCGCTCCGCCGCCGCCAGCTCGAACACCTGGAGCGCTCGCTGGCCCGGCACGAGGCCGACCTGGAGAGCGGCCGGCTCGACAGCGCCTGGCAGGAGCCGGCCGGGATGGGCGACACATTGCCCCGGCTGACCCCCGAGTCGCTGGCCGAACTGTGGGCGGCGGTCGAGGCGAAGACCGCCGAACTGGCCGCCCGCGACGCGGACGACCCCCGAGCCGAGCAGGTCGTGGTGTTCACCGCCGGACTGCCGCTGGCCCCTGAACCCGCCCCCGACGCGGAGAGGAACCCCTCGTGAGCGGCAGAACCGCCACCCCGCACCCCGGCGACGGCGCGTCGATACCGCACCCGCCCACCCCCGACGGGCCCGGCCTCGACCCGCTGACCGCCCGCCGCCGGTTCATCACGGTCTCCTTCCTCTTCTGGCTCCCCATCGGCATGTCCATCGCCACCGGGGTGCTCCTCTTCACCGACCGGGGCATGGGCCTCGCCGCCATCGCCGGCTTCTTCGCCGTGCACTCCCTCACCGCCGCCGCGATGGAGCTGCCCACCGGCGGCCTCTCCGACGTCATCGGCCGCCGCACCGTCCTGGCCACCGCCGGGCTCCTCAACTGCACCGCCTTCACCCTCTTCGGCCTCGCCCAAGCAGCCTGGGCCATCACCCTCGGCATGGCTCTGATGGGCTGCGCCCGCGCCCTGTCCAGCGGGCCCGCCGAGGCCTGGTACGTCGACACCGTCCACGCCCACGCGGGCCCCGACGCCGACCTCCGTACGGGACTGGCGCGCGGCAGCTCCGCCATGTCGGCCGCCCTCGCGCTCGGCACCCTGCTCGGCGGCGGGCTGCCCTGGCTGCTCGGTCTCGGCCCCGGGATGGGGGAGTGGCTGACCGAGGCGACCGGCGGGCTCGTCATCCCGCTCTCCGTGCCCGCCCTCCTCGGCGCGCTCGTCGAGATCGGCTTCGTCCTCTACGTGCTGAGCGCCCTGCCCGAACCGCCCCGCCCCCCGGCCACCCTGCGCGGGGTCGTCGGCGGTGTGCCCGCCGCCATCGGTGCCGGGCTCCGGCTCGGCGCCCGGGACGCCCTCGTCCGGCGCGTCCTGCTCACCGCGAGCGCCACCGGGGCCGCGCTCGCCGCCGTCGAACTGCTCACCCCGGGCCGGGCCGCCGCCCTGACGGGGACGGCCGAATCCGGGGCGCTGCTCTTCGCCGGACTCGCCTGCGCCGGGTTCCTGTGCTCCGCCCTCGGCAGTCAACTCGCCCCCCTGGCCGCCAGGCTGACCCGCAGCAGCGAGCGCGCGGTGCTGGCCGGCGGGGGAGTGGTCGCGCTCGGGCTCACCCTGCTGGGCATCACCACCGGCTCGACGAGCCCCCTCGCCACGACGGCCGCCGTCACCGGGTACGCGCTGGTCTACCTGGGGCTCGGGATCGCGGGCCCCAACGCCAACGACCTGCTGCACCGCCGGGTCGATGCCTCGGGCCGCGCCACCGCCCTCTCCGTCCAGTCGCTCGCCCTCCAGTTGGTGGCCGCCACCGCCGGCCTGACCGCCGGGGTCCTGCCGCTCGGCCCGCTGCCCTGGCTGCTGGCCGCCGGTGTCGTGCTGGCCGTGGCCCTGCTCTGGATCCGCCGAACCGCCGCGAGCCTGCCGGTGCCCCTGCCCGCCGCGCGGCCCGTTCCGGCCGGATCGACGCCCGAACGGTGACCGGCCGGTGCCCGATGGACCGGGTGGCTTCCGCCGAAGGGGCAGGATCGGGCTGAATGGGTGCGGAGGACCCGAGGACACGCACGCGACAGCAGTTGAGGAGATCCACCCCCATGCTCGACCACAGCGAACTGCTGGTCGTCGGCGAATGCGTCGCCGACATCGTCCGGCAGCCGGACCAGGAGGACAGGGTCCACCCCGGCGGCAGCCCCGCCAACGTCGCCTACGGCCTGGCCCGCCTCGGCCACCGCGCCACCCTCCTCACCCAGCTCGGCCCCGACCCGAACGGGCGGCTCATCCGGGACCACCTGGCCGCCGCCGGCGTCACCGTCCGCACCGACCGGTCCGCGACCGCCACCCCGTCGGCCGTCGTCACCCTGGACGCGGCCGGGCAGGCCTCGTACGCGTTCGACATCGCCTGGACCCTCGCCCCGGTCACCGTGGAACCTGCCCCGGGCCATGTGCACACCGGCTCGATCGGTGCCGTGGTGGAGCCGGGGTCGGCCACGGTCCTGGACATCGTGCGGGGAGCCCGGGCCACCGCGACCGTCAGCTACGACCCCAATGTGCGGCCCGCGCTCATGGGCGACCACGCGGCGGCCGTGGCCCGGGTCGAGGAGTGCGTCGCGCTGAGCGACCTGGTCAAGGCGAGCGACGAGGACCTGGCATGGCTGTACCCGGGGGAGGAGCCGGACAAGGTCGCCGCCCGCTGGCTGGACGGCGGGCCCGCCGTCGTCCTGGTGACCCGGGGCGGCGACGGGGCCCTCGCCGTGCTGCCCGGCGGGCGGATCACGGTGGAGGCCGCGCCGGTCGAGGTGGTGGACACCGTGGGCGCGGGCGACGCGTTCATGTCGGGCACGCTCCACGCGCTGGCCGCGCACGGCCTCCTCGGCGCCGCGGCGCGGGAGCGGCTGCACGCCGTGGACCGGGACACCGTGGCCGACGTCCTGCGCCACGCGGTGGCCTCCGCCGCCGTCACTGTCTCCCGGGCCGGCGCCAACCCGCCCGACGCGGCCGAGCTCAGGGAGGCGCTCACCCGTGACGGGGCTCACGGAGCTTCGTGAGGCGCTCGCCCGTGACGGGGCCCACGGGGCTTCCGGAGGCGCTCACCCGTAACGGGGATCGCGGGGCGCGCGCGTAACTGACAAACCGTCATGACCCGTTCGGCCCAGTCGAACGCACCCTCGTCAGGCGTCCCGCCGTTCGTCAACCGTTCGCAGTATGACAACGGGATCGGGGCAGCGGGTGGCGAGCAGACGGGCAGTGGGCAGCGCGGCGGGGCCGCAGGAGCGGGAGCGTGCCTTAGCGGGCCGTGGCGGCGGGCGCACGGCGGTGCTGGAGAGCGTGGCGGGCTGGGTGCCGGGCGAGCCGGTCCCCAACGACCGGCTCCCGGCCGGCTGGGGCGTCGACGACGCCTGGGTCCGCCGCCGTACGGGGATCGGCAGCCGGCACCGCGCCGGGCCCGGGACCGCCACCGGTGACCTCGCCTACGAGGCGGCCTCCCGGCTGCTCGCGGGCTCCCCGGCGGCGGGCCCGGTCGACGCGGTGGTCCTCGCCACCGCCACCCCCGACCACCTCTGCCCCGGCACCGCCCCCGCCCTCGCTTCCCGGCTCGGGCTCGGCACCGTACCGGCGCTGGACATCGCTGCCGTGTGCAGCGGCTTCGTCTACGGGCTCGCCCTGAGCCACGGCCTGGTCGCCTCCGGGCTGTACGAGCGCATCCTGCTGGTCGGCGCCGACGTCTACTCGGCCTGGCTCGACCCCGACGACCGCTCGGCCGGAGTCGTCTTCGGCGACGGGGCGGGCGCGGCCCTCGTGGCGGCCGGGCGGACCGGTGACCCCGGTGAGCTGCTCGCCTTCGACCTGGGCAGCGACGGCACCGGCCACGACCTGATCACCGTCCCCGGCGGCGGCGCCCGTGCCCGCGCGGACGGGAAGCCGCCCGCACCGGGCGACGCGTACTTCCGGATGCAGGGCCGGACCGTCTACCAGCACGCCGTGGAGCGGATGACCGGCTCCTGCCGGGTGCTCCTCGATCGGGTGGGCTGGGATCCGGCCGAGGTCGACCACTTCGTGCCGCACCAGGCCAACGCCCGGATCCTGCGCGCCGTCGCCGACCGGGTCGGCATCGCGCCGCAGCGCTGCGTCACCCATCTGGAGCGGGTCGGCAACACCGGCGCCGCCTCCATCCCCCTCGCCCTGGCCGACGCGGCGGGGCGCGGGGTGCTCCGGGGCGGGGACCGGGTGCTGCTCACCGCGTTCGGGGGCGGATTGACCTGGGGTTCGGCGGCACTTCGGTGGCCGGGGACCCCGCAGACCAACTCGACGATCTCTACGGAAGGAACACAGCATGTCGCAGTCCGCTGATCAGGGCACCGGAGCCGCCACCGCCGTCGCGGTGACGGGGGTCGGCCTGGTGACACCCGCAGGGGCTGACGAGCACAGCTTCTGGGAAGGGCTGTGCTCCGGGCACTCCACCGCCCGGCGACGGCCGGAACTGGCCGGTCTCCCGGTCGACTTCGCCTGCCCGGTCGACTCCATCGACCTGGACGAGGCGGTGGGCGGCCGCTCGGTGTGGCGGATGGCCCGGTTCGTGAAACTGGCCGTCGTCGCGGCCCGGCAGGCCGTCGCCGACGCCGGTCTCGACCCGGCGGTCTGGGACGGCGGCCGGGTCGGCGTCGTGCTGGGCGTCGGCGTGGGCGGTGTCTCCGTCCTGGTGGACAACGCCGCCAAGCTGGCCGCCTCGGGGCCGGAGGCGGTCTCGCCGCTGCTCGTCCCGATGATGATCCCCAACGCGGCGGCGGGCGAGGTCGCCATCGCCCTGAAGGCGGGCGGCCCGTCCCTCGCGCCCGCCACCGCCTGCGCCTCCGGGGCCACCGCGATCGCCGTCGCCCGCGATCTGCTGCTCGGCGGGTCCTGCGACGTGGTGGTGGCGGGCGGCGCCGAGTCGGTGCTGACGCCGCTGGTGGTGACCGCGTTCGCGCGGATGGGCGCGCTCTCCACCCGTACCGCCGATCCGGCGGGCGCGTCGCGGCCGTTCGCCGACGACCGGGACGGGTTCGTGATCGGTGAGGGCGCCGCCATGCTCGTCCTGGAGCGCGAGGAGGCGGCCCGGACCCGGGGCGGCCGGGCCCGCGCCCTGCTCACCGGGGCCGGCTCCAGCACGGACGCCCACCACCCCACCGCCCCGGCCCCCGACGGGCGCGGCGCCGAGCGCGCCGTACAGGCGGCCCTCGACCAGGCGGGCTGGGCGGCGGGCGAGGTCGACCACATCAACGCCCACGGCACCTCCACCCCCCTCAACGACGCCATGGAGACCACCCTCATCTCCCGGCTCTTCCCGCACCGCCCCCCGGTCACCGCACCCAAGGGCGTCATCGGGCACACCCTCGCGGCGGCGGGCGCGATCGAGGCGGTCGCCACCGTCCTGACGCTGGAACGTTCCCTCATCCCGCCGATCGCCAACCTGGACGCCCTCCCCGACGCGTTCCCGCTCGACTGCGTGATGAAGGAGCCCCGCCACCAGCGGGTCGAGCGCGCGGTCAGCCACTCCTTCGGCTTCGGCGGACACAACGTGGCGCTCGCCTTCCAACGCACCTGACCCCGCAGGGCCGTTCGGGAACGGCGAGGGGTGTCCTCGCCGTTCCTTGATCGTTACTCTGTCGTGACCGTATCCACGCATGAACCACGACAGCCCTCCACGGACGATCTGCTCACCCGAGTGCTCTACGGCGACAACTTCCGCCAGGAGCACGGCTTCTGGCGACGGCTGCTCACAACAGAACCGTTTCGGCGCTCCGGTGGCGGCACCCCCGACGAACGGCTCGCCCTCTCCTACCACCGGCTCCGCATCCTCAACGACGCACTGGACAGCGGCGCGAGGCTCGCCGCCGACCCCCGCGCCCTGGCCGCCCTGCACGAATGGCTCGGCCCGGTCGACCCGGCGCTCACCACCGTCGCCGGCATCCACTACAACCTCTTCCTCGGCTCCCTCCTCGACCACGACCCGGGCACGCCGCGCGACCTCTCGGACTTCCTGGAGCTGCGGAGTATCGGCACCTTCCTCTGTACGGAGGTGGCGCACGGCAACGACGCGGCGGCCCTCCGGACCACCGCGACGTACGACCGCGAACGCGACGGCTTCGTCCTGCACACCCCGAACTCCGGGGCTCAGAAGTTCATGCCCAACACCAGCCCCGCGGGCGGCCCCAAGACCGGTGTGGTCGCCGCCCGCCTCCTCGCCGACGGCGCCGACCACGGGGTCTTCCTCTTCCTCGCCCCGCTCACCGACGCCGTCAGCGCCCTGCCCGGCGTACGGGTTCGGCGGCTGCCCGCCCGCATGGGCTCCCCGGTCGACCACTGCCTCACCTCCTTCGACCGGTACTTCGTCCCGCGCGCGGCCCTGCTCGCCGGGGAGCAGGGGCGGATCGGTGAGGACGGGCGGTTCACCAGCGAACTGGCCAACCGCAGAAGGCGGTTCCTCCTCTCCATCGGCCGCGTCACCCCCGGCAAGCTCTCCATGAGCGCCTGCGCGGTGGGCTCCGCCCGGGTCACCCTCGCCCTCGCGATCCGGTACGCCGGACACCGGCTGGTCTCCGGATCGCGCGGCTCGCGACGCGTGCCCGTCTACGCGCACCGCACCCACCACGGCCCCCTCGCCGAGGCGATGGCCACCGTCTTCGCGATGAGCCTCCTCCACCGCAGGGCGCTGGACCGCTGGGAGTCCGCCCCCGCCGCCGACCGGGACGAGGCGGAGCGCCTGGTCGCCGTCGCCAAGGGGTGGATCACCTGGCAGGCGCGCGGCGTCATCGTCGAGTGCCGGGAGCGGTGCGGGGCGCAGGGGCTGCTGGAGAACAACGGCATGACCGAGCTGTTCACCGGCATCGAGGGCGCCATCACCGCCGAGGGCGACAACCTCGCCGTGCACGCCAAGGCCGCCGCCGAGATGCTGTTCAGCGTCACCGTCCGGGACGAGGAGGAGGGGGACGGCCCCGGCGACCTGGACGACCCCCGCTTCCTGGGCCGGCTGCTCGCGGCGGTGGAGGACATCTGGTTCGACCGGGCCCGGGAGCGGATCGGCGCCGCCCCGCCCGGCGACCCGCTCGGCCGGTGGAACGCCGCCTCGGGTCCGGCGCTGCGCGGGGTGGAGGCGTACGGCTACCGGCAGGCGGGCGAGGCGTACGAGCAGGCCACCGCATCCCTGCCCGCCGGGCCGGCCCGCGAGCGGCTGACCGAGCTGCACCGGCTCTTCGCCCTCCGGTGGATCGCCCGCAACAGCGGTGATCTGCTGGCGGCCGGACGGCTGACCGCCGAACAGGTGTTCTCGCTGCCCGAGGCGGTGGAGCGGCTCATCGCGACCGTGGCCCGCCACGCCCCCGATCTGGTGAAGTCGTTCGCGCTGCCGGAGCGCCTGATGGCGGACTGGCCGATCGCAGGGCCCGGTTACGCGGACGCCTACGACGATCCGGACGGCTCCTGGCACCAGCGCCGCGGGACGACAGGAGCAGGGGCCCGCACGGCGGGTGCGACCGGGCTCCGCACGGCGGACTTCCTGCGGCCCGCCTGCGGCAGCAAGCGGCGGCGTCCGCTGCGCGAGAAGGTGGCGGCGCTCGGCACCCGTGGCGTGCTGCTGGCGTACTGGGGGACCACGTCGATGCTCTCCCGGTGGTTCGAGAAGCCGCAGGTGAGCGTAGACGAATCGGTTCGCCCCAGGGCGTAACCGGAGGGGCACCCTCCAGTTATTTCGGCGGTGGGCCTGTGCGTATCGCCACCCGCCGTCCATGAGGCCGCCGATGAGAGGAAACACCGTGAAGAGCCAGACCATCCACCCGAAGATCACCGAGGTGCTGACCGAGACGTTCAAGGTGCCCGCAGCCGAAATCCTGCCTCAGTCCACGATGGACAGCCTGGAGATGGACTCCCTGGCGGTCGCCGAGTTCGCCGTCATCATCAAGGAGACCCTGGGGGTCGCCGCCGACTCCGAGAAGCTCTACAAGGACGCCACGCTGGCCGACATCTCCGCGTTCATCGACGCGGCCGTCGGCGGCGAGGCGGCAGGCAGTGCGGTGCCGGTGAGCAACACCCGATGAACCGACCCGCCATCGCCGTCACCGGCCTGGGGATGATCACCCCGGCCGGCCACACCACCGACACCACCTGGGCCGGCGTCTGCCGCGGCGAGTCCTTCGCCCGCACCGTCCCCGAACTGCACGGCTGCGCCGTCGACTTCGCCTGTACGGTCTCCGGCATCGACCTGGACGACGCGGTCGGCGGCCGCACCGCCTTCCGCATGGGCCGGTACGTGAAGTTCGCCGTCCTCGCCGCTCGGGAGGCGGTGACCGACGCCGGGCTCGACCCCGCCCACTGGGACGGTGCCCGGGTCGCGGTCGTCGTCGGCACCAGCAGCGGGGGATCCGCCGGACTCACCGAACAGGCCGTCGCCCTGGAGCGGCGCGGCCCCGAGGCCACCTCGCCCTCGGGCATCCTGCTCACCATCCCGAGCATGCCCGCGGCCGAGATCGCCATCCAGATGAAGGCCACGGGCCCCAGCCTCGCCCCCTGCACGGCCTGTTCCTCCGGGGTGACCGCCCTCTCGGTGGCCCGCGACATGCTGGCGCTCGGGCAGTGCGACATCGCGATCGCCGGAGCCACCGAGTCGATCGTCTTCCCGGTCGCCATGACGGGCTTCGCCCGCTCCGGCGCGGCGGCCCTGCGGCAGGAGGACGGGGACCCCGCCCGCCTCTGCCGCCCCTTCGCCGCCGACCGGGCCGGGCTCGTCATGGGCGAAGGCGCCGCGATCATGGTCCTGGAGCGGGCGGCGGACGCCCGGGCCAGAGGAGCGGCCCCCCGGGCGCTGCTGGCGGGTACGGGCGCCACGACCGACGCCCACCACCCGACCTCCCCGCACCCTTCCGGGGCGGTCGCCCAGGCCGCCGTCGACGCGGCGCTGGCCGACGCGGGGTGGCGGGCCGAGGACGTCGGCCACGTCAACGCCCACGGGACCTCGACGCCCCTCAACGACGCGACCGAAGCCGCGCTCATCGGCCGGGCCTACCCGCACCGGCCGCCCGTCACCGCCCCCAAGGGCGTCCTGGGCCACTGCATGGGGGCGGCCGGAGCCATCGAGGCGGGGCTGACCGTCCTGACGCTCCAGCACGGCATCGTCCCGCCGATCGCCAACCTGGACGCGCCGGACCCCGGGTTCGCCATCGACTGCGTCACCAAGGCACCGCGTGAGGTGCCCGTACGACGGGCCGTCAGCCACTCCTTCGGGTTCGGCGGACAGAACGCGGTGATCGCGCTCCAGGCTCCCTGAGCCCATTCGCCGACTGTCGGGCCGGTGCGGCGGGACGATCCCGCGCCGCACCGGCCCACCCGGGGGGAGCGGTCCGCGCACCGGCTCTGAGCTGCGCGAAGACCCGTGATAGCTTGCCGGGGCCAGTCGAACCCCAGCGACGGGGTCAGGGAATCCGGTGCGACACCGGAACTGACGCGCAGCGGTGAGGGGGACGGGCGGGGCCACGGCCACTGGAGCACACGGGTGCTCCGGGAAGGCGTCCCGCCCGGACGAACCCGAGTCCGAAGACCTGCTGGCACCCGCGCCCCGCACCGGGGCACGGGAACCGTACGACGGGCTCCGCGGCTGGGCCCAGAGACACCGAGGTCCTCCGTGCTGTCCAAGGCCACCCCTGCCCCGATACGCACCGCCGCCCTGTTCGCGGCCGGCGTCGTCCTCCTCACCGCCTGCGGCGGTGGGTCCACCACCACCTCGTCGTCCGACGGCGGCGCCAAGGCCGAGGGCTTCCCGCTCACCCTGAAGAACTGCGGCCGCACCGTCACCGTGAAGGCGCCGCCCCAGCGGGCCGTCTCGGTGGACCAGGGATCGACGGAGATCCTCCTCTCGCTCGGCCTCGCCGACCGGCTCGCGGGTACCGCGACCTGGAGCGACCCGGTGATGAAGGGCCTGGAGAAGGCCAACAAGGGCGTCGAGCGCATATCGGAGAACCGGCCCTCGTCCGAGAAGGTCCTCGACAAGGAGCCCGACTTCCTCTCTGCCTCCTTCGCCTCCACCCTCGCCAAGGGCGGCGTCGCCCCCCGCGAACAGTTCGAGAAGCTGGGCGTCCCGACCTACATCTCGCCCGCCGACTGCGTCGGCAAGGACAACAGCGGCGGCGGCGACGGAGCCCGTACCGCACCCCTCACCATGGACAGCGTCTACACCGAAGTCCGTGAGCTCTCCCAGGTGTTCGGCGTGCCCGAGCGCGGCGACGCCCTGGTCAAGAAGCTCCGGGCGCGGGTGGCGAAGGCCACCGACGGCATCGACGGCTCGAAGGCCTCCCTCCTCTACTGGTTCTCCGACTCCAAGGCCCCCTACCTCGCGGGCTGCTGCGGTGCCCCCGGTGTCATCACCCGGGAGCTCGGCGCGGAGAACGTCTTCGACGACACCCACGACGAATGGCCCCAGATCAGCTGGGAGACCGTCGCCGACCGCAACCCCGACGTCCTGGTCATCGGCGACCTGAGCCGCACGATGCAGACGGCGGAGAGCGCCGAGAAGAAGATCGAGTTCCTGGAGTCCAACCCGGTCACCAAGACGATGGACGCCGTCAAGAACCGGCGGTACGTGCTGCTCAGCGGCCAGGCGATGAACCCCACCATCCGGACGGTCGAGGGACTGCAGCGCGTCGCCGCAGGGCTGCGCGACTTCGGGCTCGCGGGGTGAGCGACGGGAATCCGACGGTGAAGGCGCGCGGGGTGAGCGGCGGCAGCCCGACGGTGAAGGCGTGCGGGGCGAGCGGCGGCAGCCCGACGGTAAAGGCGTGCGGGGCGAGCGGCGGCAGCCCGACGGTGAAGGCGTGCGGGGCGAGCGGCGGAGGCCCGACAGTGGAGCGGCCCACTGACGTACGGCGGGTCGGCGGGCCGGTCCAGGCGCTGATCTGGACCGGCGGACTCCTGCTCCTGCTGCTCTCCGTCGCCGTCGCCGTCACGATCGGGCCGGCCAGGATCTCCGTCCCCGACGTCTGGTCCGCCGTCGCCTCCCACCTGGGCTTCGGCGCCTCGGAGCTGAGCCCGATCCGGGACGGCATCATCTGGAACCTGCGCATGCCGCGTACGCTGCTCGCCGCCGTGTGCGGGGCGGGGCTCGCGGTGTGCGGCACGGTGATGCAGTCGCTGCTACGGAACCCGCTCGCCGACCCGTTCGTGCTCGGCGTCTCCTCCGGGGCCTCCACCGGTGCGGTCGTGGTGGTCGTCCTCGGCGTCGGCGGGGGAGCGGTGTCGCTGTCGGCCGGGGCCTTCGTCGGGGCCATCTGCTCGTTCGCCCTGGTCCTGCTGCTCAGCCACACCCTCGGCTCCACCACCGACCGGGTGGTGCTCTCCGGTGTCGCGGCGATGCAGCTCTTCTCCGCCCTGACCTCGTTCGTCGTGATGACCTCCGCCGACGCCGAGCAGACCCGCGGGGTGCTGTTCTGGCTGCTCGGCTCGCTCAGCGGCGTCGGCTGGGGCGAGGTGGCCCTGTGCGCCGCCGTCCTCGCCGTCTGCCTGGCCATCTGCCTGGCCCACGCCCGTACGCTCGACGCCTTCGCCTTCGGGCAGGACGCGGCCGCCGCACTCGGCGTGAACGTCGCCCGCACCCGGATCGTGCTGCTGTGCACCACCGCCCTGCTGACCGCCGCCCTCGTCAGCTCGGCCGGGGCGATCGGCTTCGTCGGCCTGGTCCTGCCGCACGCCGCCCGCGCCCTCACCGGCTCCGGTCACCGCAGGCTCCTGCCGGTCACCGCGCTCGCCGGGGCGATCTTCCTCGTCTGGGTCGACACGCTCGCCCGCACGGTCCTGGATCCGCAGGAGGTGCCGGTCGGGGTCGTCACCGCGCTGATCGGCGTGCCCGCGTTCGTCGCCGTCCTGTACCGCACCCGGAGCACGCCATGAGCCTCATCGAGAACAGCGGCCTGCGTGCCGAGCGGGTCGGCCGGGAGGCCGGCGGGCGCCTCATCCTCGACGGGGTCGACATCACCCCGCCGCCCGGCGCCACCGTCGGCCTGCTCGGCCCCAACGGCTCCGGCAAGTCCACGCTCCTGCGGATCCTCGCGGGCCTCCTCGCCCCGGACACCGGCACCGTCACCCTGGACGGCGACCCCCTCGCCGCCCTCGGCCGCCGCACCGTGGCCCGCCGGATCGCCGTGGTCGACCAGCACGCCGTCACCCAGGTCGACCTCAGCGTCCTGGACGTCGTCCGCCTCGGCCGCATCCCGCACCGCCGCGCCTGGTCCGCCCCGGACCGCGCGGATGAGGAAGCCGTCACCGAGGCCCTTCGGCGCACCGGCCTCACCGAGCGGGCCGCACAGTCCTGGCACACCCTCTCCGGCGGTGAACGCCAGCGCGTCCAGATCGCCCGGGCGCTCGCCCAGCAGCCCCGCGAACTCCTCCTCGACGAGCCGACGAACCACCTGGACATCCAGCACCAGCTCGAACTCCTCGCCCTGGTCGCCGAACTGCCCCTCACCAGCGTCATCGCCCTGCACGACCTCAACCTCGCGGCGATGTTCTGCGACCGGATCACCGTGATGAAGGCGGGCCGGGTCATCGCGGGCGGCACCCCGGCCGAGGTCATGACGGAGGAGCTGATCGAGGACGTGTACGGGGTCCGGGCGGTGGTCACCCCGGACGGACCGGACGGACGCCCTTCGGTACGGTTCCTGCCGCGCCGCTGAACAGCAGGCTGAGGGCGCCCCCGGGGACAGCCCCCGGACAGCCCGCCGGGCGGACCCGTTCGCACGGGCCCGCCCGAAGGCCGAGGACATGGGAGCGGCCTTCCGGCCGCCGGAGGGGATCCGCCGTCAGCGGCGGCGCCCCTGGCCGAACTCGCCACCGGTGTCCTTGCCGGTGTCCATGTCCTTGCCGTCGCCGTAGTCGATCTTCTCCTTGCGGACCTCGGCGGAGACTTCCTTCTGCTCGGTGACCCTCTCGGTCTCCAGGCGGACCCGCTCCACCGGGACGGCCTCCTTGCGGACCGTGGCGCGCTCCGCGTGCAGCGTGACCTCCACGTCCTGCTCGCCGAAGTCCGTCGTCCCGGTCACCTTCTCACCGGGCCGCAGCGGCTCGCGGACCACCCGCACCTCCTCGTGGGAGACGGGCACGGACCGGGTGACCTCCTCGGTCACCACGTACTTGTGCAGCCTGGCCCGGCCGCTCTCGTACTCCTCCGTACCGACGTGCAGCTGCTCCTCGGAGCGGATCATCTCCTCCGTGCCGCTCATATCGGCGGCCCGGGTGCCCGCTCCCGCGCCCGCCAGCGGGCGGGACGTGGCGGAGGTGTCCGTGTCGCGGTGCCTGCCGGTGCCGGCCATGCCGGCCGCTCCGGTCGTGCCCGCCGCTCCGGCGCTCGTGGTGGTCCTGCCGGTCGCCTTCGCGTTCGGCGGAGTGCCCGTGCCGCGGGCCGCGCCCGCCGCACCGGCTCCGGCCGCGCCCATGGCGCCGGTTCCGGCGGCGGTCTTGGCGTCGGCACCGGTGCCGGTGTCCTTGCCGGTGTCACCGAGGTTGCCGGACTTCCTGGTCAGGCCGTAGTGCCGGTACAGCTCCTCCTCCTCGGCGACGGAAAGGTGCGCGTCCGCATCCACGCGGGGCGCTTCCTTGACCGTGTCCTTGGAGTGCGAGACATGCAGGTCGGAGCCCACTCGACGGGCTCCGGCGAGCGGTACGAAGCTCTCCTTCATGCCGAACATGCCGGTCTTGACCGTGACCCAGTCGGGCTTGCCGGTGTCGTCGTCGACGTACACCCGGCCCACGCTGCCGACCTTCTCGCCGTCGTTGTCGTACACGGTCAGACCGTCGAGCTCTCCGGAATCCGTGAAACCGTCAGCGGCTCCCATAACCGAACCCTCCTCGCTGGGCGCGCCCTGTGGGTGGCTCCACCAGATGTAGGCACGTCCGGCTTCCATCGCGCCCCACCCCCTTGGACGCTGCAACCGCCCGGCCACCCGGCCGGAGGGGATCCGACGGCCCGGCGGTCCCTGCTGGCCCCGTACGACGCCGCTGAGCGGCCCCCGGACCAGTTAGGCCAATCGGGTGAGCGGGTGCGGGGCCCGCATAGGATCGGCGGAGCACGGCAGCCCCGGGAGGACGGGCCACCGCCGGTCCCGCCGAGCCACCAGGGGTGCGCCATTCGTTCCGTACGTCTCCAGCTCCCGGCCCAGCGCGGCGAACCGGGCGGCGAACCGCGCGCGGAACTCCACGACCGGCGTGAGGACGGACACCACCTCCACCACCTCGTGTGGCGGCTGGGCCCGGGGGTGCGGGTGTGCAGCAGCGCGGTGCTCGGCGGCGGCATCGGCCCGCGCGCCTGGATCCTCAACGCCCAGGTCCCCGGCGGTTACCCGCGCCTCGACCCGGACCGCCACCTCGCCGAGATCGCCGCCTCCGAAGGGCTCACCGGCCCCGGCGCCGGGCTGATGACCGCCGCCGACGTCGCCGCGTACACGACGGGCCACGACGGCGGCGTCACCGCGACCGTCACCACGGGCCTCGGTGTACGGGGCTGGGCGGCGGCCCCCGACCCGGAAGCCGCCACCCCGCACCGGCCCGGCACGATCAACATCGTCCTCACGCTCCCGGTCGCCCTCTCCGACGCCGCCCTGGTCAACGCCGTCGCCACCGCCACCGAGGCCAAGGTGCAGGCACTCCTGGACGCCGGACTCGACTGCTCGGGCACCCCCACGGACGCCGTGTGCGTCGCCGCCCCCGAACCGGGGCCCGACGGCGGCGAGCCCTTCGCCGGACCCCGCTCCACCTGGGGTGCGCGGATCGCCCGTGCCGTGCACACCGCCGTACGGGCCGGAGCCCGCCTCAGCTGACTGTCACCGGGTGCCGCACCACCGCGTCGAACAGATACCCCTGCGTGTTGTGGGCCGTCGCCTTCGGCTGGGTACGCCCCGACCGGTCCGTGGCCCGGGCCAGCAGCTCCGTCGCACCCTGCCGCGTCGGCATCCAGTCCACCGACCACCGCACCCAGCTCCCGGCCCGGGGGACGTCGTGCAGCCGGGCCCGCCGCCAGCGCCGCCCGCCGTCGGTGCTGACCTCCACCGACTTCACCGGCGCCCCGCCCGACCAGGAACGGCCGGTCAGCACCGTACGGCGATGGGCGGTGAACGAGGCGCCCCGCACCAGCTCGAAGGCGCTCTTCAACGTCTGCCGGGTCAACGGGGCGCTGCCCTCCGGCGGATATCCGGGGCCGAACAGCCGGTAGAGGCCCGTGTTCCACGGGGTGAGCAGCGGGTCGGCGCTCACCTCGATGTCCCCGACCCACTTGATGTTGGCGATGCCCACCCACGACGGCGCGATGATGCGGGCCGGATACCCGTGGTCGGGCGGCAGCGGCTCGCCGTTCATCTCGTACGCGAGCAGCACGTCGTCCAGCGCCTTCGCCACCGGCAGCGGCCGGCGCACCCGGCCCAGGTTCACCCCGTCCGTGACGACCTCCGCGTCCAGCCCGCGCGGCAGCACGTCCACCGCGTGCCGCCCGATCCCGGCCCGGCGCAGCACATCCCCGAGCCGCACCCCGCGCCAGCGGGCCGTCCCGATCGCCCCGAGCGTCCACGCGGTGCCGCTGACCGCCTGCCCCTGCTGCGAGGCGAAGAAGCTGCGCCCGTTGCCCGCGCACTCCACGAACCCGGTGCGGCTCACCGACGGCAGCCGTAGGAGATCGGCGTACGTGAACTCCACCGGGCCGCCCGTGAGCCCGTCGCCCCAGACCGTCAGCTTCCAGGTGTCCCGGTCGATGTGCGGGGTGGCGGTGTGGTTGCGGACGAAGAACCGGTCGGCGGGGGTGAGGAGCCCGGTGCCCTTCAGCGCGGCGAAGTCGGTCTCCGCGTTGGTGCCGCGCAACGTGAACAGCTCCGGGGGCAGCGGCTTGACCACCCCGGGCAGCCCGGCGGCGGTGGCGGGGGCCGCGTGTGCCGGGGCCGCGTGTGCCGGAGCGGCGGCGACCGAGGCCGGCGGCACGGCGGCCGTCGCCGTCGCCGCCGCCGCCGCCGCGACGAGCTTCAGCAGATCGCGGCGGTCGATCCCGGCGGAACGCGCTGTTCCGGCGGACCACTGCCGCAGCCGTGTCCGGTCGTAGGCGTCCTCGGGCAGTGGGGGATGCGGGCTCATGGAAGCTCCTTGGTGAGGGCGGGGGAGGGGAGGGGGGCGGGGGTCGGTGGGAGCAACTCCCTTACAAGCGAACCCACCTGCCCGGTCTCGATGAGGAAACCGTCATGGCCGTAGGGTGAGTTGACGAGCCGCAGGCTGTCGGACCCCGGCAGCAGCTCCGCCAACTCCTCCTGCTGGTAAGGCGGGTAGAGCCGGTCCGAGTCGACGCCCGCCACCAGTGCGGGCATCTCCGCCCGGCGCAGCGCCCGGGCGGTGCCGCCCCGGCCCCGGCCGATGTCGTGCCCGTTCATCGCCTCGGTGAGCGCCACATAGCTGCCCGCGTCGAAGCGGCGCGTCAACTTGGCCGCGTGGTGGTCGAGATACGACTCCACCTGGTAGCGCCCGCCGCGCCCCGGCTCCTCGCCCGGCTGCGGCGCGCCGCCGAACCGGGAGCCGAGCTCGGGCTCGCTGCGGTACGTGATGTGGGCGATGCGGCGCGCCTGGCCGAGGCCCCGGTGCGGACCGCCGCCGGGCGCGGCGCCATGGTAGTCACCGCCCCGCCACCCCGGGTCGGAGCGGATCGCCCCGATCTGCGCCGAACCCCAGGCGATCTGCTCGGCGGAGGCGGCGGCCGGGGCGGCGAGCACCAGCAGCGAACCCGTACGCTCCGGCCTGCTCACCGCCCACTCCAGGGCCCGCATCCCGCCCATCGAGCCGCCGACCACGGCCGCCCACCGGCCGATGCCCAGGGCATCGGCCAGCGCCGCCTCGGCCGCCACCTGGTCCCGTACCGTCAGATACGGGAACCGGGATCCCCAGGGCGTGCCGTCGGGCCCCGGGGAAGAGGGGCCCGTACTGCCCTGGCAGCCGCCCAGCACGTTCGGGGCGACGACGAACCACCGGTCGGTGTCCAGCGCCCGGCCCGGGCCGACCAGCGCGTCCCACCAACCGGGGGTGGCGTGGCCGGGGCCCGCGGGACCGGCCACATGGCTGTCGCCCGTCAGCGCGTGCAGGACCAGCACGGCGTTGGAGGAGTCCGCCGCCCGCTGCCCCCAGGTCTCGTACGCCAGGCGGACCCCCGGTAGCCGGATGCCGGACTCCAGGGGCAGCGGGTCCTCGATCGTCACCCAGCGGCGGCGACCGGGCGGGTCCCCCTCCCTCCGGCCACCGGAGGCCGGAGGGAGGGGAAGTGCGGCGGGCGCGGCGCCACGGTTCAGGACGCCGCCTTCGCGGCCCGGAACCCGGCCTCCAGGTCGGCCTTCAGGTCGTCCACGTTCTCCAGACCGACCGAGAGCCGCACCAGGCCGGGCGTGGCCCCGGTGGCGACGAGCTGCTCCTCGGTGAGCTGGCTGTGCGTGGTGGAGGCCGGGTGGATGATCAGGCTCCGTACGTCACCGATGTTGGCGAGGTGGCTGAACAGCTCGACCGCGTCCACGAACCGCTTGCCCGCCTCGGCCCCGCCCTTCAGCTCGAAGGCCAGCACCGCTCCGGCGCCGCGCGGCAGATAGCGCTGCCCCACCTCGTACCAGCGGCTGGAGGGCAGACCCGCGTAGTGCACGGTCTCCACCTCGTCGCGCTGCTCCAGCCAGCGGGCCAGCTCCAGCGCGTTGGAGGTGTGCCGCTCCAGCCGCAGGCTCAGCGTCTCGACCCCCTGGAGCAGCAGGAACGCCGAGTGCGGCGAGAGCGCCGGGCCCAGGTCGCGCAGGAGCTGGACGCGGAGCTTGACGGCGAAGGCGCTCGGGCCGAGCGCCGGCCAGTACCGGAGCCCGTGGTAGCTCGGGTCGGGCTCGTGGAAGTCGGGGAAGCGCTCGGCGTGCGCGCCGAAGTCGAAGGTGCCGGCGTCCACGACGACCCCGCCGATGGTGGTGCCGTGCCCGCCGAGGAACTTGGTCGCGGAGTGGACGACGATGTCCGCGCCGTGCTCGATGGGCCGCAGCAGGAAGGGCGTCGGGACGGTGTTGTCGACGATCAGCGGCACTCCGGCGGCGTGCGCGGTGTCGGCGACCGCCCGGATGTCCAGCACGTCGCCGCGCGGATTGCCGAGCGTCTCGGCGAAGAACGCCTTCGTGTCGGGGCGGACGGCGGCCTGCCAGGCGTCGAGGTCCTCGGGGTCGTCGACGAACGTCACCTCGATGCCGAACCGGGGCAGCGTGTGACGGAAGAGGTTGTAGGTGCCGCCGTAGAGCGAGGGCGAGGAGACGATGTGGTCGCCGGACCCGGCCAGTGTCAGCAGGGCGAGGGTCTCGGCCGCCTGCCCGGAGGCGAGCGCCACGGCGGCGACCCCGCCCTCCAGTGCGGCGATGCGCTGCTCCAGGACGTCCTGCGTGGGGTTGTGGATGCGGGTGTAGATGTTGCCCGGCTCGGCGAGGGAGAACACGTCGGCGGCGTGCTGGGTGTCGCGGAAGACGAACGACGACGTCTGGTAGATCGGCACCGCGCGGGCACCCGTCGTCGGGTCCGGGGCGGCGCCCGCGTGGATCTGCTTGGTCTCGAACGACCACGCGGCGCCGGGTTCCTGCCGGTTGACGTCCTCGGGGGTGTGGCCTGCGGTGACGGAGTCGAGGGGCTGGCTCATATGGTTCCTCGCACGTGGTTCGGTCGCCGTACGGCGGTGTACGTCCGCCGGTCGGCGGAAGCCCGGGTGGCGACGGGCTGATTACGGACCGTAGGACGTGCCGGACCGGCCCGGAAGCGTGTCGCCGGCTTGGCCACGAACCTGCAATACGGCGGCAACGCGGAGGCCGGCCCGGGGCCGGACCGGCCATCGCGGTGGAGTACCCGTACTCCCCGCGCGCGACGGCGTGTGACGCCCCGTCGCGGCGGCCTCACCTCGGAATGATGGCGCACATGCCAGAACATCCCGAAAGCGGTAGGAACGGTACGCGTACCAGGTCCGACGGATCCGGTCGGTCGCGACGGCGGCTCGCCCCGATGACCGGACGTGACCCCGGCGAGGACGGACGGGTCTCCTCACCGCTGGAGCTGCTGTTCGACCTGACGTTCGTCGTCGCGGTCGGTACGGCGTCGTCGCGGTTCGCCGAGCTGCTGGCCGAGGGGCACCTGGGGCACGCGGTCGCCGCGTTCGTCATGGCGATGTTCGCGATCAGCGTCGCCTGGATCAGCTTCAGTTGGTTCGCCTCGGCCTTCGCCACCGACGACTGGCTCTACCGAGTCCTGACGATGGTCCAGATGGTCGGCGTCGTCGTGTTCTCGCTCGGCCTTCCGGCGATGTTCCGCTCCGTCGACGAGGGCGGCCATCTCGAACTGCGCGCCATGGTCGCGGGCTACATCGTGATGCGGATCGCCATGGTGCTCCAGTGGGCCCGCGCCGCCCGGGACGCCCCCGAATTCCGGGGCGTCTCCCTGGCCAACATCCGCTGGACGGTGATCGCCCAGGTCGGATGGGTCATCCTGGCCTTCGTCGCACTGCCCGTTTACGTCGTGTTCGGAGGGTTCGTCGTCCTCGGCGTGCTGGAGCTGGCCCTGCCGGTCTTCGCCCAGGGCGCGGCGGGCGGCACGCCCTGGCATCCGCATCACATGGCCGAGCGGTACAGCCTCTTCGCGATCATCGTGCTCGGGGAGAGCGTGGTCGGCACGGTCGCCTCATCGGGCGAACTGCTCGGCGGGGCCGACGGCACGGCCTGGACCGGCAACGCGATCGCCGTCGTCGTCGCGGGGGTCGGCCTGACCTTCGGCATGTGGTGGGTCTACTTCACGACCCCGTTCGGCCATGTCCTGGAGCGCCGCCGCAACCGTGGCTATCTCTTCGGCTACGGCCACATCCCCCTGTTCATCGCCGTCGCCGGAGCCGGGGCGGGGCTGCACGTGGCGGGCCTCTACCTGGAGCACCACGCGGAAATCTCCGAGACGACGGTCGTCCTCGCCCTCGCTCTCCCGGTGGGCCTCTACCTCCTGGTGGTCCACCTGCTGCACACCCTGCTGCTCTCGGCGGCCGACCGCTTCCACCTGCTCCTGATCGCGCTGACCCTGGCGGTCCTGCTGACGGCCGGCCTGCTGGCCGTGACGGCGGCGCCGTTGGCCCTCTGCCTGATCGTCGTCATGCTCGCGCCCTTCGTGACCGTGATCGGCTACGAGACGATCGGGCGCGGGCATCAGCGGCGCATGCTGGAGAGGGCCGGCGTGGGACAGGACAGAACACCGGAGACCTGACCGGTGGACAGGTCGGGCCGCGTCACTCCTGCGTGAGCATCCCGCTGCGCAGCTTGCCCAGCATCCGGCTCAGCAGCCGCGAGACATGCATCTGGGAGATCCCCAGCTCGGCACCGATCTGGGCCTGCGTCAGCTCCTGGCCGAACCGCATGTCGATGATCAGGCGCTCCCGCTCGTCCAGTTCGCCCAGCAGAGGGGCGAGGGCGTGCAGGTTCTCCACGGTCTCCATGGCGGGATCCGACTCGCCCAGCACATCGGCGAAGGTCCGCCCGAGGGTGCTCTGGGGGCCCGACTCCGAGGAGTCCGTCGGCATGTCCAGCGAGCCCGCGGTGTAGCCGTTGGACGCGACGATCCCCTCGGTGATCTCCGCCTCGTCCATCCCGAGGTGCTCGGCCAGTTCCCGCACCGTGGGGTCCCGGTCGAGGTCGGCGGCGAGGGCCTCCTTCGCCTTGGCGAGGTCGACCCGGAGCTCCTGGAGGCGCCGGGGCACGTGGACGGCCCAACTGGTGTCGCGGAAGAAGCGCTTGATCTCACCGACGATGTACGGGACGGCGAAGGAGGTGAACTCGACCTCGCGGGAGAGGTCGAAGCGGTCGATCGCCTTGATCAGCCCGATCGTGCCGACCTGGATGATGTCCTCCATGTCGCCGCTGCCCCGGTTGCGGAAGCGGTTGGCGGCGAACCGGACCAGCGACAGGTTCATCTCGATGAGCGTGTTGCGCGCGTACTGGTACTCGTGCGTGCCCTCCTCCAGGACCTGGAGGCGGTCGAAAAAGACCTTCGACAGGGCTCGCGCGTCCATGGGGGCGATCTTTCCGGCATCCTCGATCCACGGGAGGTCCTCCGTGGTGCCCGTCCGCTGCCCGGTACCGGTGGTGTGCTGCTCGGTACCGTCGGTGCGCGCGGTGTGCGCCGTCATCTCGTCACCCTCCCCTGGTCGTAGGCCCTCAGGTCTACTCGCCTGCCCGGCCGTCCGGTCCTCATGCGTGCGGGACGGGGTTCGATCGCGCCAGGCGCCGCGAGTTGACCGAAAACGGCTGGAGAGCGCCGGAAACCGGCCCCGCTCGGCCCTGAAACACCGTCATGGGGACGGGCCGGACCACAGGGGGCGCACAGAACCGCCCCACCGGTACGGGGGAGCCCGGTGGGGCGGTCGCCACCAGAGTGCCACAACCGGCGGGCAGTTGGGACCGGACCGGCGCGGATCGGCCGAGAGATGAGTCGAATTCGCCGCTCCGCCGGGCAGGCGCACACCCGTCGTCGGCGTGCTTCGGAACCTCTCCGTCCGGGGTCGTGGAGCCGGTCGGGCACCCCGGTTGATTGCGGCATCGTGAACAGTTCCCCGGCACGGAATACGCCCTGCGTCCCTCAGCTTTTCGCGGGTGGCGGGCGCGCGGCGCCAGGGCACCGGGGTGCCCGCCGGGAGGAACCGCGCGATGGACCGGATCGAGGGAGAGCATGCGCAAGCCGTACGCGTACGAAGAGTGCCGCGGAGGGGTGGCACGGGGTGCGGCCGAAAGGCCCGATCCGATCGCCGAGGTGGGCCCGTGAGCACCGTCGACCCCGCGACGCGGGAGGAGCGGACCTCCGCCCCGGCCGCCGCCCCCGCCGCGCCCCATCCGCTGGACAACCCCGCGCTCGCCTCGCTCACGGGCCCGCACGCCCACTTCGCCGAGCGCCGCGGCCGGATCCTGCGCTACCCCGTCGACGTCACCCCCTGGACCGCCCACCCCACCGTCCCCGACGCGCGGGACTGGGCCGATCTCGCGGCGCTGGCCGGTCCGGGCGGAACCATCAGCATGAACACGCTGAGCGGGGAGCCGCCGCAGGGCTGGGAGATTCTTCACCGGATCGGCGGAGTGCAGCTCGTCGACATGTCGGTGGTCCCGGAGCCCGACGCGGAAGCCGTACGGCTCGGCCCGGCGGATGTGCCGGAGATGCTGGACCTGGTGGCGCGCACCCGTCCCGGCCCCTTCCTGCCGCGCACCGTGGAACTCGGCACCTATCTGGGCATCCGCCGGGGCGGCGCCCTGGTCGCGATGGCGGGGGAGCGGCTGCACCCGCCGGGCTGGACCGAGATCAGCGGGGTCTGCACCGATGCGTCCGTACGGGGCCAGGGCCTGGCGAGCCGCCTGGTCCGGGCGGTCGCGTACGGGATCCGTGAGCGCGGCGAGACGCCGTTCCTCCACACCTCCGCCGCCAACGCGGTGGCGATCCGGCTCTACGAATCGCTCGGCTTCCAGCTCCGCGCCCACCCCGAGTTCCTCTCCGCCCTGGCCCCGGTGCGTTTTCCGCAGCGGTGATCAGGGCCCACGGGCACCCGTACAGGGCCGAAGGTCCCGGGCCGGACGTCCCGGTCGGGACGTTCGGCCCCGCCTCCGGGCCCTATGCCCCGCTGCGCCGGGGCCCGGATGCCGGTCAACTGGAAGGGACCGTCCGGACCACGGGCGGCACCGAGCATCGAACAGGAGGAGAGGGCGCGTGTCCCTGGGCAGAGGGCGCAGGCTGGGGAAAGGGCGCAGGGCGCCGGGCCGGACGATGGTCCTACCGGGTACGGAAGCGGGCGCCACGGCGGCCGCGGGCCGGATCGGGAACTGGGCGCTGGCCGGCCTGGTGCTGCTGCTGAGCGCGCTGATCGTCCTCCTCGACGTGGTCACGGGTGAGGATCTCCGGGTCATCCCCCTCCTCGTGGTCGTCCCGGCCCTGGCCTCCGTCTTCTGCAGCCTCCGGCAGACCGTCTGGGTGGCGGTCTGGATCACGCTGGTCGTCGTCGGCTCCGGGCTCGGCGGGAACGGCACCTTCTGGGACTTCGTGTTCGGTATCGGCTTCACCGTGCTGGCCTGTGCCCTCGGCGTCGCCGCCTGCGCGGCCCGCATACGCCACGCCACCGAGATGGACCGGCTCCGGTCCGCCGCCGTCGCCCTGCAACGCCAGATCCTGCGCCCCCTGCCCGTCATCACCGACCAGGTCTTCGCGTACGGCCTCTACGAGCCGATCGAGGAGGACCGCTTCGTCGGCGGTGACATCTACGAGGTCGTCCAGTCGCCGTACGGGACCCGCGTCATCATCGGGGACGTCCAGGGCAAGGGGATCGCGGCCATAGGGGCCGGGTTCGCGGCGATCGCCGCGTTCCGCGAGGCGGCGGTCCGGGAACCCACGCTGACCGGGGTGGTGGAGGCCCTGGAGGCCGCCGTGGTCCGGCACAACGCGTTCTCCGCCCAGACCGGCGAGGCCGAACGCTTCGTGACCGCGCTGGTCCTCGGGTTCGACGAGGAGGACCGCGTGCAGGCGGTGAACTGCGGCCATCTGCCGCCGCGGCTGCTGCACGAGGGCCGCGCCTCCGCCGTACGGCTGGAGCGGACCTACGTGCCCCTCGGCCTCGCCGGCCTCAGCCGGGAGACCCGTACGGCGGAGTCGTTCGCCTTCCCGCCCGGCGCCACCCTCCTCGTCGTCACCGACGGCGTGACGGAGGCCCGCGACGCGGCCCACGCCTTCTACCCGCTGGACCGGCGGCTGGCCGACTGGGCCGGACACGGCCCGCGCGAGCTGCTGGACGCGCTCCACGTCGACCTGGAGACGTTCACCGGAGGCATCCGGCGCGACGACGTCGCCGTGCTCGCCCTGGGCCGGGCGCCGGGAGGCGGCTCATCCCGGTCCTCGGCCGCCGCCGAGGACGTCCGGCCGGTCGCGGGGGCCGTGAGCGACTGAGCGCGCCGACTCCGATGTCCCTGTGAGACAAATGTCGCGTGGGGACATTTTCGGGTGTACGGTGCACATATGAGCCCGGAAGAGAGCCTGGGAAAGAGGCCGGAAGAGAAGGTCCCGGAGCCTCCGGCCCCGGAGCGCCGCAGCCGCAAGGCCCGCCGCACCCGCGACACGCTGGCGCAGGCCGCGTTCGAGCTGGTGCTGGACCGGGGGCTGCGGTACGTCACGGTCGAGGAGATCGCGGAGGCCGCCGACGTCGACCGCCGCACCTTCAGCCGGTACTTCGCGAGCAAGGAAGCCGCCGCCCTGGACTCCCTGCGCGGCGACGGCGACCGGATCAACGAGGCACTGCGGTCCCGCCCCGCCGAGGAGCCCCCGCTCCTCGCCTACCGGCGCGCCGTCCTGGCCTGGCTCGCCGACCCCGAGGCGGAGCCCTGGCACCGCCGCCCCCGGATCTTCGACCTCCTGACCGCCGCCGAGGAGGAGCCGACGCTCTACGCGGCCTTCCACCACATCCGGGTGGACGCCCAGGAGGACTCGGTCGCCATCGTCGCGGACCGGCTCGGCGTCGACCCGCGCCACGACATCCGGCCCGCCGTGACCGTGGCGGCGGGAGCGGGCGCCCTGCTCGCCGCCCAGGCCGCCTGGGTGCGCGGAGGCCGCCCGGACGCCCTGCCCGCCCTGGTCACCGGGGCGTTCGACGCCCTGTCGGCGGACCTGCTCACGGCAGCGGGCACGACCGAGGGTCCGGGCCGGGACAGCACCACAGAAGACACAGCAGAAGAGGCAACCTCATGAGCACCACCAGCACCACCAGCACCACCAACAGCCCCACCAGCACCAGCCCCACCACCACCCCCACCACCCCCTCGGCCGAGTTCGCCGGCCGTATCGCCCTCGTCACCGGCGGCGCCTCCGGCATCGGCCTCGCCGTGGCCCGGCTGCTCGCCACCGCCGGCGCGGCCGTCGTCGTCGCCGACCACGACGAGGAGAGCGCCCGCAAGGCCGCCGCCCAGTTGGAGAGCGCGGGAGCGCGGGCGGCCGCCGTCCGCATGGACGTCACCGACCCGGCCTCCGTGGAAGCCGGTGTGCGGTTCACCGTGGAGACCTTCGGCGCCCTCCACCTGGCCGTGAACAACGCCGGTATCGCCGGTCCGGCCGCCCCCACCGGGGACTACCCCGTCGAGGACTGGGACCGCGTCGTCGCCACCAACCTCAGCGGCGTCTTCTACTCGATGCGCCACGAGCTGCCCGCCATCGTCGCGTCGGGCGGCGGAGCCGTCGTCAACATGTCCTCGATCCTCGGGACCAACGGCTTCGCGGGCTCGCCCGCCTATGTCGCCGCCAAGCACGGCGTCGTCGGCCTCACCAAGACGGCGGCGCTCGAATACGCCGCACAGAACGTCCGGATCAACGCGGTCGGCCCCGGCTTCATCGACACCCCGCTCCTGCGGAACGCCGACCCGCAGGCCCGCGAGCACCTGATCTCCCTGCACCCGGCCGGCCGCCTCGGCACCGCGGAGGAGGTCGCCGAACTCACCGTCTTCCTCCTCTCCGACAAGGCCTCCTTCATCCACGGCAGCTACCACCTGGTGGACGGCGGCTACTCCGCCCCGTGACGGCGCCCGAGTGGCGGGCAGGGGAGCCGCGGGCGACAAAGGACCTGCGGGACATCGCGGGGGGCCGACAGCAAGAGCACCAGGCAGCGAAGAAGCGAGGAGACCCATGAAAGCCGTCCAGTACCGGGCCGTCGGTGAAGCCCCCGAGGTCGTCACCGTGCCGGACCCCGAGCCCGGCCCCGGCCAGATCCTGCTGAAGGTCACCGCCGCCGGTGTCTGCCATTCCGACATCGCGGTGATGAGCTGGCCCGCCGACCAGATCCCCTTCCCGCTGCCCCTCACCCTCGGCCACGAGGGCGTCGGCAAGATCGCCGCCCTCGGCGACGGTGTGCACGGCCTCTCGGAGGGCGACTCCGTCGCCGTGTACGGGCCCTGGGGCTGCGGCATCTGCGTGAACTGCGCCGAGGGCAAGGAGAACTACTGCCTGCGCGCCAAGGAGCTCGGCATCATGCCGCCCGGGCTCGGCGCTCCCGGCGCCATGGCCGAGTACATGATCGTCGACGACCCGCGCCACCTCGTGCCGATCGGCGGCCTGGACCCGGTGAAGACGGTGTCGCTCACGGACGCCGGACTCACCCCGTACCACGCGATCAAGCGCTCGCTGGCGAAGCTCGTGCCCGGTGCGACGGCCGTCGTCATCGGCACCGGCGGTCTCGGCCACGTCGCGATCCAGCTCCTGCGCGCCATGACGGCCGCACGGGTGATCGCCCTCGACGTCACCGAGGACAAGCTCGACCTGGCCAGGGCCGTCGGCGCGCACGAGGCCGTCGTCTCCGACGAGAAGGCGGCGGCCCGGGTCAAGGAGCTGACCGGCGGACTCGGCGCGCACGTCGTGCTGGACTTCGTCGGCGCCCCGCCCACCGTGGAGACCGCCGGGGCCGTCGCCCGGATCGACGGCGACGTCACCATCGTCGGCATCGGCGGCGGCGCGCTCCCCGTCGGCTTCGGCACACTCCCGTACGGCACCAACGTCAGCGCCCCCTACTGGGGCTCGCGCAAGGAACTCGCCGAGGTGCTCGACCTGGCCCACGTGGGCGCCGTGGACGTCCACGTGGAGACGTACTCCATCGACGAGGCCCCGCTCGCCTACGAGCGGCTGCACGACGGCCGGATCAACGGCCGCGCGGTCATTCTCCCGAACGGCTGAGTGCGCCTCCTCCTCCGTCGGGGGCGGGGCCGGTGAAAAATCCCCGGCCCCGCCCCCGGCCCGCCGTTACACTCGATGCCATGCGTTCGTACTACTACTTCCGCTGATTCCCGGCCCGGACAGCCGCCGCGCGACGCCTGACGTCACCGGCTGAGGCTCACCGGCCGACCGCCGAGCACCGCCCGTGACCGCACCGGGCGGCTCCTCGCCGTATCCGGCCCCGGTGCGCCGCTGTCCCACCGCCGTCCGGTAATCCACGCCCCCGCCCCCGCGCGTCCTCGCACGCGCCGCCGCGGGCGCTCACCCAGGAATCAGGGAGCAGGCACACCCATGCACCCCCAGCGCGACCGCGCCCAACTGACCATGAAGGACGTCTCCAAGGCGTACGGGGACCGCTCCGTACTCGACCAGGTGACGCTCACCGTCCGCCCCGGCGAGAAGGCCGCCGTCATCGGCGAGAACGGCTCCGGGAAGTCCACGCTGCTCCGGCTCCTGGCCGGGGCCGAGCGCCCGGACAGCGGTGAGATCACCGTCCGCTTCCCCGGCTCCACCGGCTATCTCGCCCAGACCCTCGCCCTCGATCCGGCCGACACCGTGCAGGACGTCGTCGACGCGGCCCTGGCCGAACTCCGCGCCCTGGAGGCGGCCATCCGCGAGGCGGAGGAGTCACTCTCGGCGGGCCGCGAGGCCACGGACACGGAACTCGCCGCGTACGGAGACCTCCTCACCGCCTACGAGGAGCGCGACGGCTACCGCGCCGACGCCCGTACCGAGGCAGCCCTCCACGGCCTGGGCCTCGCCCACCTCACCCGCGACCGCGTGCTCTCCACCCTCTCCGGCGGCGAACAGTCCCGCCTCGCCCTCGCCTGCGTCCTGGCGGCCGCCCCGGAGCTGCTGCTCCTCGACGAGCCGACCAACCACCTCGACGTACGGGCGGTGAACTGGCTGGAGGACTATCTGCGCGCCCACCGGGGCACCGTCGTCGCCATCACCCACGACCGGGCGTTCCTGGAGCGGGTCACCTCGGTGATCCTGGAGGTCGACCGCGACCTGCGCACGGTCACCCGGTACGGGGACGGCTGGGACGGCTACCGCACCGCGAAGGCGGCGGCCCGCCGCCGCTGGGCGCAGGAGCACCAGGAGTACCTGAGCGACCTGGCTCGTACGGCGGAGCTGGTGGACGCAGCCGGGCAGCGGCTCGCGGCCACCGGCAAGGACCCGAAGCAGGGGTTCGGCAAGCACCGCCGCTCCCACGAGGCCAAACTCTCCGGCCAGGTCAGGGCGGCGCGCACCCGGCTGGAGGCGCTGCGGCGCACCCCCGTACCGGCCCCGCCGAAGCCGCTCGCCTTCACCGGCCGCCCGGCCCTGGCGGGGGAGTCCGGTCCCGGCCCCCTGGTGGAGCTGGACGACATCTCCGTCGCAGGCCGGCTCCACCTCCCCGCCCTGCGCGTGGAGCCCGGGGCCCGTCTGCTGGTCACCGGGGAGAACGGGGCCGGGAAGACCACCCTGCTCCGGGTCCTCGCCGGGGAGCTGGCGCCCGACACCGGGACGGTCCGCCGCCGCGCCCGGGTCGGCCACCTCCCGCAGGAGCTGCCCGCCCGGCCGACCCGGCGCACCCTGCTCGCGACCTTCGCGGCGGGCCGCCCGGGCTTCCCCGACGAGTACGCGGACGAGCTCATCGGCCTCGGCCTGTTCCGCCCCGAGGACCTCGGCGTGCCGGTCGCGTCGCTCTCCATCGGCCAGCAGCGCAGGCTGGCCCTGGCGCGGCTGGTGACCCGGCCGGCCGATCTGCTGGTGCTGGACGAGCCGACGAACCACATCGCGCTGAGCCTGGTGGAGGAGGTGGAGGCGGCGCTCGCGCAGTATCCGGGAGCCGTCGTCGTCGTGTCGCACGACCGCAGCTTCCGGGCCCGTTTCACCGGTGACGTACTGGAGTTGCGGTCCGGCCGCCCGGTCTCGTGCCCGGCACCGGCCTCCGGCCCGGAACCGCTCTCCGGCCCGGAACCGCTCTCCGGCCCGGAACCTGCCTACGCCTCCGGGGAAGCGGGGGCCTCCCCGCGCACCTGAGCGCGCAGCCGCTTGACGAAGACGCGCTGGCCGACGATCAGCAGTTCGGCGGCCTCCTCCGGCGTGCACCAGGCGAACCGGTCCATCTCCGGGAACTCCTGCTGCACGCCGGAGCCGCGCGGCCACTCCATCGCGAACGTCCCCGGCACCACGGCCGCCACATCCAGCTCGGCCTCCACCGCCCACACGGTCACCGTCTTGCCGCTGCGCTGACGCGACTCGCCGAGCGGCAGCCAGGCCCCGTCCGGCACCGGCAGCCCCAGCTCCTCCTCGAACTCCCGCCGCGCGGCCGCCGCCGGCTCCTCGTCAGGGCCGTACTCACCTTTCGGTACCGACCAGGCGGCCGCCTCCCGCCCGGTCCAGAACGGCCCGCCCATGTGCCCGATCAGCACTTCGACATCCCGCTCACCTCCCGTACCGACGGTCCGGAAGAGGAGAAGTCCCGCACTGCGCTTGCCTGCCGACATGTCGTCAAGTCTGCAATCACGGTCGGCGGCACGCCAACCGACGGGCGGCAGACGCGGAAGGGGACGGAGCCCATGCGGGCTCCGTCCCCTTCCGCGTGCGTGGCGCGACTCCCTACGTCTTGCGGTAGCCGTACGCCTCCGAGGCCGCCGCCTCCACAGCGGCGATGTCCCCGCCGGACGACGCGGTCACCACGGCCGCGACCGCGCCCTCCACGAACGGCGCGTCGACCAGCCGCGAGTTCTCCGGCAGCTCGTCGCCCTCGGCGAGCATCGCCTTCACCGTGAGGACCGCGCTCCCCAGATCCACCAGAACCGCGACCCCGGCGCCCCGGTCCACCGAGGCGGCGGCCCGGCCGATCAGCTCGGCGCTGGTGCCGAGCCCGCCGTTCGGCAGCCCACCCGCCGCGGCGACGGGGGCCGTCACGCCCCCGGCGGCGAGGCCCCGGGCCAGTTCGGCGACCGATTCCGCGACCGGACCGCTGTGCGAGACCAGCACGATGCCCACCTGTGGTGCGTCGCTCATGCCTCCGCACCCCCGTCCTCAGCGGTGCGGGCCAGAGCCTCGACCAGCAGGGCCGCCGACGTCGCCCCCGGATCCTGGTGCCCGATGCTGCGTTCGCCGAGATAGCTGGCCCGCCCCTTGCGCGCCTGCAACGGCACCGTGGCCTCGGCGCCCGCGCGGGCCGCGTCCGCGGCTCCCCGGAACGACAGGGCCAGCGCCTCCGCCGCCGGGAGCAGCGCGTCCAGCAGCGTCTTGTCCCCGGCCTGCGCCCCGCCGAGCTGCCCCACCGCGGCGACACCCGCGGCGAACGCCTGGGCGAGCTGGTCCCGCGACACCTCGGCGTCCTCGCCGAGCGCCTTGCCCGTACGGCGCAGCAGCGTCCCGTACAACGGACCGGACGCCCCGCCGACGGTGGAGATCAGTTGCCGCCCCGACAGGGTCAGCACCGCGCCCGGAGTCGCGGGCGCGTCCTTCTCCAGCACGGCCGCCACCGCCGTGAAGCCGCGCCGGAGGTTGCTGCCGTGGTCGGCGTCGCCGATCGCCGAGTCCAGTTCGGTCAGTCGGTCCGCCTCACGGTCCACGGCGGCCGCGGTGGCCGCCATCCAGCGGCGGAAGAAGTCGGCGTCGAGCACATGATCTCCTGTTCCCCGGGCCTGTCCGGCACGGTCGGTACGGGTGACGAGCACGGTCGGGTCCGGCGCGGGGCTCACCGGCCCCAGCGGAGCGCGGGCGTCTCCACGGGCGCGTCCCACAGCCGCAGCAGCTCCTCGTCGACCTGGCACAGCGTCACCGAGCAGCCTGCCATGTCGAGCGAGGTCACGTAGTTGCCCACGAGCGTACGGGCCACCGCCACACCCCGTTCGGAGAGCACCCGCTGGACCTCGGCGTTGAATCCGTACAGCTCCAGCAGCGGGGTGGCGCCCATCCCGTTGACCAGCGCCAGCACGGGTCCGGTCGGCCGGAGGTCCTCCAGCACCGCGTCCACCGCGACGTCGGCGATCTCGCCCGAGGTCATCATCGGCCGCCGCTCCCGCCCCGGCTCACCGTGGATCCCGATGCCCAACTCAAGCTCCCCGGAAGGCAGATCGAAGGTGGGGCTGCCCTTCGCCGGGGTGGTGACCGCGCCGAGGGCCACCCCGAAGCTCCGCGCGGACCCGTTCACCTGCCGGGCCACCGAGGCCACCCGCTCCAAGGGCGCGCCCTCGTCCGCGGCGGCCCCGGCGATCTTCTCGACGAAGAGCGTCGCCCCCGTACCGCGCCGCCCGGCCGTGAAGGTGCTGTCGCTCACCGCCACGTCGTCGTCCACCACGACCTGGGTGACCTGGATGCCCTCGTCCTCGGCGAGTTCGGCGGCCATCTCGAAGTTCAGCACGTCACCGGTGTAGTTCTTGACGACGAAGAGCACCCCCGCCCCGCTGTCCACCGCCGCTGCCGCCCGCACCATCTGGTCCGGTACGGGCGAGGTGAACACCTCCCCGGGGCAGGCGGCCGACAGCATCCCGGGCCCGACGAACCCGGCGTGCAACGGCTCGTGGCCCGACCCGCCCCCCGAGACGAGCGCCACCTTCCCGGCCACCGGGGCGTCCCTCCGTACGACGACCCGGTTCTCCACATCGACGGTCAGTTCCGGGTGCGCGGCGGCCATGCCCCGCAGGGCGTCGCCGACGACGGTCTCGGGGACGTTGATGAGCATTTTCACGTCTGTCTCCTCGTGCGCGTAACAGGGCTTGTCGACTTGCGTTTTCCCTGGCGAAAGCAGGTGCGGTGAGATATCGATCGTGGCGGTCCTCGGTGCCCGGAAGCGTCCTCCAGCGGTACTGATGCTGACCTGCTGCCGAGTTGCCTGTCCACCCGCCACCTGATGTTCGTGAGGCGTCGGGCGGGGCCGTGAGCTGCTGACCGCCTCTCATGATCCTGCACATACCTGGCGCCCC
Source organism: Streptomyces cyaneofuscatus (assembly GCF_042718795.1). Lineage (GTDB taxonomy): Bacteria > Actinomycetota > Actinomycetes > Streptomycetales > Streptomycetaceae > Streptomyces > Streptomyces cyaneofuscatus_A. The sequence goes on along the minus strand of NZ_JBHXOX010000028.1, from coordinate 85,647 downwards.
TGCGAAGGGCGCCTCGGTCGCTGAGAGTTGGCAGGCCTGCCGCGTCCCTCCTGTCCGCGACAACTCGTGGGACGCGTCACGCCCGCGCACGGGCGCCGGCGGCGGCTCGCTGGGCCTCTCCGGGCTGGGGCAGTCGCTCGGCTTTCCCCGTTCCGATCGGCGGCGCCGGGGCGCTCACCAGCACGCTGGGACGGCGGCTGCAGTGCCGCGGGGGAAGCGTGCGGTGTAGCCACCAGGTGCCCGAGATCGTCGTACGGCAAGGGCGCGCGGTCGGCGTCCGTACAGAGTTCGCGGAGGCGATTGCTGCTCGCCGGGCCGTCCTGGCCGATGCTTCCGCTCCACGTCTCTACGGCTCGCTGATCGCCTCGGCGCACCTGCCCGGTCGGCTGCTGGACGACATGCGGCGGTTCCCGTGGGACTTCGCTACCTTCAAGGTGGACGGGGCGCTGAACGGGCCCAGTCCCTGGAGCAGCTCGGCTGCCGCGTCGGCGGGCACCGTTCACCTGGCGGAAGGCGTCGACGGACTCACCGGATTCGCGTTCCAGATCGCCCGCGGCCTTGTCCCCGACCGTCCGTTCCTGCTGATGGGGCAACCGGGATGGCGAGGTCCTTGAGTCTGCGGCGCTCTTGTTCAGCGGTGATCCGGTGACCGTCGATGTCGGCGAAGCCGAAGCCCCGCCCATTCTTGACACGCCTGTACCCCGGACCGGCGGGATGACTGATACGCAAAGTCACCGCTTCTCCTCGGTCCGGCGGCGGGGTCATGACTCTCGGCATTTCCCCAGCGGATGCGCAGCCGGCCTGCTGGGGCGAGCCTGGAGTGTGGGTGAATCAGCCGCAGGGAAGGGAATCTCCATGCCTCGAAAGGGCAAGCTCGGGAAGGACGACGAAGTGTCGTGGAAGAGCCATGGCCAGGAAGTGAGCGGCAAGGTGAAGAAGAAGATCACCGGTCGCACCGAGGCGGCAGGCCGCACCGTCGACGCTTCCCCCGATGAACCGCAGTACGAGGTGGAGAGCGACACGTCCGGGCGCTCCGCCGTCCACAAGCCCAGCGCCCTCCGCAAGAAGGGCCGTCACTCCTGATGGCCGCCGGCAGGACGTCCGGCCCACCCGCTCCCTGACTCCCGGTAGTGAAGGGGGCCGGTACCTCGTCCCCGAGGTACCGGCCCATCCTGAGCGCCCTGATCAGGCAACCTTCTTCAGTGATGTGAGGTGGGCGAAGACCACGACGTTCGCCGAGTAGCCCGCCTTCTCGTCGAAACGCCCGCCGCAGGTCAGCAGGCGGAGTTCGGGGCGCCCGGTCTCCCCGTACACCTTGTCGTCGGGGAACTTGTCCTTCGTGTACGTCTTGACCGCATCCACGGTGAACACCGCGGTTCTGCGGTCCGCGCGCACCACGTTGACCTTGTCGCCCCGGCGTAGTGCGTTGAGGTTGAGGAAGATGGCGGGGCCGGTCCGGGTGTCCCGGTGGCCCACGAGCAGGGCTGTGCCGTTCTCACCGGGCGAGGGCCCCTTCTCGTACCAGCCCGTCAGCTTGGGCTTGCTCAACGGCGGTGCTTCCAGTCGGCCCTTCGTGTCGAGGCCGAGTCCGGTGACCGGCGCCTCGATGAAGATGGCGGGAATGGCGACCTTGAGCGGGCGGGAGGGCACCAGGGGAGCGTGCGAGGCGGGCACGTGCTTCTCCGGTGTGTGCGGTGCCCGACGGAAGGGCTCGGGCCCGCCGCCCGCGGCGTCGCTGCCGCGGGCGGCGGTGACCGTCCGGGTGTCCTCGGAGGAGTCCGAGGACACCCGGACGATGCCGGCCACCAGAGAGAACGTCACGCACAGCGTCATGGTGAGACGGCACGCGCGTGTCGGTCCTCGTCGTCGCCGTCGGCAGCGGGCGTTACGCCTCGCCACGGGCACGGCGACGGCGCATCATGATCAGACCCGCGGCTCCTGCTGCCCCGGCGACCAGCGCGGCGGCGGTTCCCGTGTTCGAGTCGCTCTCGGAGCCGGCGGGCTCCATGTCCGGGACACCGCCGCCGCCCGCGGGGACCCCGCCGATGGGCCGCTGCGGCTTGTGAGGCTTGCCGCCGCCGTGACCGCGGTCGGGGCACTCGACCTTGAAGCTCTTCTGCTTCGGGCCCGCCGGGACGACCCACACCAGCTGGTACGTGCCCTCCGGGAGCCGGTACGTCTCACTACGCGCACTGCCGTTGATGAGCGGAAGGGTGTCCAGCAGGGTGGTGCCCGGCGGCACGGTCGGGGGCTGCTCGGTGATCGTCCAGGGGACCGAGGGGAACGACTCGAAGTTGCTCGCCGACAGCACGAACTTGCAGACCTCGACCCCGTCGCGGTCACCGCGCGAGTGCCAGCTGACCGAAGTGATGTCGATGTCACCGCTGTCGCCGGGGAGGGCGTAGGCGGCGGGTGCTCCGGCCAGGGTGGCGCCGGCGACCGCGACCGCGACGGCCACCTTGGCCCCCGTGCGGGCGCTGCGGGAGCGGACGGAACTGGAGATACGCATGGAGGCTCCTTCAAGCCGAGATGATTGTCGTACTGATCACCTGATCGCCTAAGGCATGTCATGAATCGACGTAAAAGTCAGATAAGACACGTGAATATGACGGAAGTGCCCTGTTCGGCAGATAGCGCACGAGTGGCATCCGGACTCCCGGGCCGGGTCGAGGAGGGGAGACGGCAGCGTTGACGCGGCCGACGACGCCGGGTGCCGCGCGAGAGGCGGCCCCACCTTCACGCGGAGAAGGAGGGCGGCCTCGGTTCGTCGCCGGTCGACCGGCGGTCGAGTGGACGCCAAGGGGTGAGCGCCAGGTCGCGTGACCGTCACGGTCGGCCAGGGGACGGCAGGGCAGCTTCTCGGTCGAGACTCGGCGCGAACGTCAGGAGGCGGCGATGCCGGACGCGACGGTCGTCCGCGCGAGCCTGAGTGATCTCGTCGCGGTGAATCCTCTCGCCACCGCGGGATGGAGTACGGAGGTGCTGGAGGCGCAGCCGGACCGGGAGGCGCGGTCCGCGGAGATCGTAAAGCCCTTTCGGCTACGCGAATTACCCACCGGCGGGACGCAATTCGCCACATTGTCGATGACGCATGAACAACCTTGGGAGCACCCAAGTCGGCGTTCGCGGAGCATCCGGACGCGCAGGGCGCCTGGATCACCAGTCCGGCCCCCTACGGCACTTGGGCCGACCTGCAGGCTACGGCGACGCTATGCCATGAGAGAGGGTTGCCGCTGACCGTGGACGAAGCCTGGGGTGCATCTGCCCTTTCACCCCTACTTGCCCACCTGGGCCATGGACGCCGGGGCGGACGTGTGCGTGACGTCAGTTCGTACATCAAGACGGCGGCCGTCGCACCCGTCAAGGGACCGAGGGAGGTCTTCGGAGCTATCACGCTGGGGCGTACCGGGGGTGAGGAACCGTTCACGGTGGCCCCCCTGGACCTGCTCGAGAACATTGGCCGGCGCATCGGCATCGCCTTGGAGAACGCCGCCACTACCAGCGCCGACGGCAGGTCGCCGCGACCATGCAGCGCTGCCTCCTGCCGCAGCTTCCCCGGCTGACCGGGGTGGAGATGACCGCGAGCTACCTTCCCTCGCCGGACGCCTCCCCCGTCGGCGGCGACTGGTACGACGCCTTCCCCCTCCCCAAGGGCGACACCGCCCTGGTCATCGGCGACGTCGTCGGTCACGACCTGGAAGCCGCCGCCGGTATGGCCCAGCTCCGCAACATGCTCCGCGCCTACACCTGGGCCCAGGACGATCCGCCCGCCGGGTGGTCCGGTGGGACACCCGGCGTCCCGGCCGGTCCCGAGCCGGACCTGCTCGGCTTCGCGGACGGAGGCACCACAGCCCTCGGGCGGTCTGTCGGCCTCCGACGCGCAGAGCGGACAGGCGACCGTGTTTGAGGACGTCGATCGGGGACATACGTCGGCTCGACGTGCTTGGGCAGACAGGCACACACTCGCGGGAGCGGCATCCGGCCGCCGTGAGGTGTTCCTGTCGGTGCCCTCCCGTGTTGTCCATGAACAGCAGTCATCGGGAGACGCGCATGACCACCACATCCCAACGCCTCCGGCCCTCCGCCGCCTTGGACCACGGGGCAACCGCCACAGGCACTCCCACGGCACTTCCGCGGATCGAGGATCCCGGGAAGATCGCTCCGAAGGACGCGCGGGCGCTGGGGTCGTTGTTCTTCGAGCAGTTGCAGGTACTGGAAGAAGGCACGCAGGAGTACCAGTACGCGCGGAACACGCTGATCGAGATGAACCTGTCGCTGGTGCATTTCGCGGCGAAGCGCTTCCGTAACCGTGGCAGCGGCGAGATGGAGGACATCGTCCAGGTCGGTACGATCGGGCTGATCAAGGCGATCGACCGCTTCGAGCTGTCGCGCGAGGTCGAGTTCACCTCCTTCGCGATCCCCTACATCGTCGGCGAGATCAAGCGGTTCTTCCGCGACTCGACGTGGGCCGTCCACGTCCCGCGCCGCCTGCAGGAACTGCGCGTCGCCCTGGCCAAGGCCAAGGAGAGTCTCACCTCCGTCCTGGGCCGTGACCCCGGCGTCGCCGAACTCTCCGAGCACCTGAACATGAGCGAGGAGGAGGTCATCGAGGGACTCATAGCCGCCAACGGCTATACCGCGGGCTCCCTCGATCTGCCCATCGGCGGCGAGCAGAACAGCGCCGAGACGGTCACCTACGGAGACATCAAGGGTGACGTCGACCCGGCCATGGAACTGGTCGAAGACCTGCACGCGCTGGCTCCGCTGCTGGACCGGTTGGACGACCGGGAGCGGGAGCTCGTCGCGATGCGCTTCGGCCAGGAGATGACGCAGGCGCAGATCGGCGAACACCTCGGCATCTCGCAGATGCATGTCTCCCGGCTGCTGACCCGGCTGCTCACCAAGCTCCGCAAGGAGATGCTCACCCAGAACTGACCGGCACACGACACCGAGAAGCGGGGCGCGGCGCCAGGCGGTGATGACGACAGGGCACTCGTCACCGAAGGGGCATCGGTGAGAGTTCCGCGTGAGTCCTCGCGCCGCGACCCGCCGCCGCGTGTCGAACGATCGCCATCAGCTTCGACGTCTCCTGTGGAAGAGGCTTCACCACCGATGCCGGACCTTCCCTGCGCACATGCAGACGGAGACCGAGAGGACCGAAGAACCATGCGGGACGACGCCGAGCAGATCCGAGCGCTCATCGAGGGCTGGGCCGAAGCAGTGCACCAGGGCCGTATCGATACGGTCGTCGCCGATCATGCCGAGGACGTCGTGATGTTCGACGTTCCGCCGCCCTACCGAGGTGTACGCGGGGCCGACGCCTACCGGAAGGTCTGGCCGGCCTTCTTCGCGTGGCAGGCTCAGGGGGCGGCCTTCGACATCGAGGAGCTGGAGGTCACCGCGGGTGAGGACGTCGCCTTCGCCCACGCACTCGTGCGATGCGGCACGGAGGGCGAACTCACGGCTCACCCCGGGCTCCGGCTGCGGCTCACCCTCGGGCTGTGCAAGGAGGCCGGCCGCTGGGTGATCGCGCACGAGCACCACTCCTTCCCCGACCTCAGCAGTCCCGGCGCCGAGGCCGAGATCCGTGCCGTGCACGACCACCGGTTCGACAGGACCGCGGCGAAGGATCAGTGAGGCGTGATGCGGCACATCGCGGACGACGTGCCGCCCGGCTGCGAGCCGTGATCGGCCGCTGTCGACGCACACCGGAGGCCGGGGTCTGCCGAGTCGCCACCGAGAGTCCCCGATGGACGCGACAGTCCCAGGTGGACGGCGCGTGCATCCAAGATGAAGGATTGTTCATTTTCGCTTCATCTTCGTACCGTCCGGGACCGTCAGGGTGAACGCATGGCTTTCTCACCTCGTCTGGCGGCCCTGGCAGCCGTCGTCGCCGTGCCCCTCGGCATAGCGGCCACCAGCTATGCCATGACCGACACCCCGGATCCACCGAAGGTTCCTCCCACCGTCCGGCTGGAGGAGAGTCCGCGCGGTACACCGCCGCCGAGCGGTGTGACCTCGCCGACCGACGCCCCGTCGCCGAGCGGCTCCTCCACCCCGACCCGTACACCGGACAGCTCCGTCGTCCCCGGCCCCTCGGCGGCCGACGACGATGACGACGACGACTTCGGTGATGACGGTTAGCCTGCCCAGAATCTCCGCCCGGGTACGGATCCTGCTGTGGCTGCTGGTCGTGATGGCCGTCGCGCTGGGCGCGGTCGCCGTCACCGTACGCTCGCTCCTCCAGCGGGACGTGGACCACCGCATCAGCCAGCTCCTCACCCAGGAGACCGGCGAGTTCGCGAACTTCGTGCCGCAGGGGGTGGACCCGGACACCGGCGGCCGGTTCGACACCGCGGACAGGCTGCTCCGCGTCTATCTGCAACGGCAGTACGCGGACCCCGACGAGGAGCTGCTGGGCCTGACCGGCCGGCCCGGCGACCGCCCCGGCGCCATCCGGCAGCGCCGCGAACTGCCGCGGGACATCGCCCTGTGGCAGGACAACGCCTCGCTCACCCGGATCCACGCCTCCCCGGAATCCTTCGGGACCCTGGACCGCCCGCAGGGAGAGCTGCGCTGGGCCAAGGTCGCCATCGAGCCGTCCACGGGCGAGCAGCCCAGCGCGTTCGTCGTCGCCTTCCACCCGGAGCGCGAACGGTCCGTCGCCGACCAGACGTTCTGGACGCTGCTCGCCCTGTCCGGTGTGGCGCTGCTGATGACGACCGGGATCGGCTGGGCCGTCGCCGGGCGTATCCTCGCGCCCGTCCGGATCGTCCGGACGACGGCGGCGGAGCTGACCGAGCAGGACCTCACCCGGCGTATCCCGGTGGAGGGCCGGGACGACATCGCGGCCCTCGCCGAGACGTTCAACGGGATGCTGGACCGGCTGGAGCGGGCGTTCGCCGCGCAGCGGGTGTTCGTCGACGACGCCGGGCACGAGCTGCGCACCCCCATCACCATCGTCCGGGGCCACCTGGAGCTGATGGGCGACGACCCGGCGGACCGGGAGGAGACCGTGCGGCTGGTCACGGACGAGCTGGACCGGATGAGCCGCATCGTCGAGGACCTGCTCCTGCTCGCGGGGGCCGAGCGCCCCGACTTCGTGCGCCCCGAACCCGTCCAGCTCGCGGAGCTGACCGCCGACGTGTTCGTCAAGGTGCGGACCCTCGGAGACCGGGAGTGGCAGCTCGACGGCGTCGCGGACCTCGAAGTGCGTCTGGACCCGCAGCGGATGACGCAGGCGATGGTGCAGCTCGCGCAGAACGCCGTCCAGCACACCGTGCCCGGCCAGCGCATCCGTATCGGCTCGCGGGCCGAGGCGGGCCGGGACGGGACGGACGGCGTCGAGTTGTACGTCGCCGACGACGGGCCCGGGATTCCGCCGGAGGACGCCGAAGTGATCTTCGAGAGGTTCCGCCGGGGCACGTCCCGGCGCGGGACCCGCACCAGCGGCGCGGGGCTGGGCCTCGCCATCGTCAAGGCCATCGCGGAGGGCCACCACGGCCGCGTCGAACTACGCCCGACCGAGGGCGGCGGAGCCACCTTCGTACTCATGCTGGAGGCCGATTCATGAACCGCATACTGATCGCCGAGGACGAGGAGCGCATCGCCTCGTTCGTCCAGAAGGGCCTGCGGGCCAACGGCTTCACCACGGTCGTCGCCGAGGACGGGGACCTGGCGCTGGGCCACGCCCTGACCGGCGGGTTCGACCTGATGGTGCTCGATATCGGCCTGCCCGGACGGGACGGTTTCACCGTGCTGCGGGAGCTGCGCGAGGCCCGCGTCACGCTGCCGGTCATCGTGCTGACCGCCCGCGACTCCGTACGGGACACGGTGGCCGGGCTGGAAGGCGGGGCCGACGACTGGATGACGAAGCCGTTCCGCTTCGAGGAGCTGCTCGCCCGGGTACGGCTGCGGCAGCGCACCGCCGCCCGCGCGCCCGAGGTCACCATGCTGCGCAGCGGCAGCCTCGCCCTGGACCTGCGGACGCGCCGGGCCCGCGCGGGGGAGCGGACGGTGGATCTGACGGCGCGCGAGTTCGTGCTCCTGGAGATGTTCCTGCGCCACCCCGGCCAGGTGCTGTCGCGTGAGCAGATCCTCTCCCATGTGTGGGGGTACGACTTCGATCCCGGATCCAACATCGTGGACGTCTACGTGCGCGCGCTGCGCCGGAAGCTGGGCGCGGAGCGTCTTGAGACGATCCGGGGCATGGGCTACCGCCTGCCCTGAGCCCGGCCCCGGCGGGACGGCGAGCGGGGTGGGTGCCGCTCGGCGGATTCGATGAAAGGGCCTTCATCGGCAGCTCATCGGATACTCACCCCGCCTTCGGAGGCTGTACAGCGTGCCTCTACCACTCCGGCAGACCGTCGGCCTCTGTGCCGTCCTCGGACTCTGCGCTCTCCTCGCCGTCCCCGGCGCCGCCCCCGGCCTCGGTGTCGACGGCCGGCTCTCGCTCGCCGTCTTCGCCCTGGCCACCGCCGCCTGGATCGCCACTCCGGTGGACGACGCCTACATCGCGCTCGGCGCGGGCCTCGCGCTGACAGTCACGGGAGTGATCAGCAGTGAGACCCTGTTCGCCACCCTGGGCGACGAGACGGTATGGCTGCTGATCTGCGCCTTCGTCCTGGCGGCGGCCGTGACCCGGACCGGCCTGGCCGGGCGGGCCGCCGTCTTCCTGGTCGGCGGGGCCAGAACCGTACGGCAGTTGGTGCACCTGACGACGGCCGGACTGGTCGTCACCGCGTTCGCCGTGCCGGCCACGTCCGGGCGCGCCGCCCTCGCGCTCCCGGTGTTCGTGGCGCTGGCCGCCGCCCTGCGCGAGCGCGCCCGGCTGGTGGTGATGCTGGCGCTGCTCTTCCCCACGGTCATCCTGCTGTCGGCCGTCGCGACCCTGATCGGCGCGGGGGCGCATCTGATCACCGCCGGGGTGCTCCTGGAGCAGACCGGTGAGCGGCTGGGCTTCGTGCGGTGGCTCGTCCTCGGGCTGCCGCTGGCCGTCGTCTCCTCCCATCTCGCCGCCGAACTGGTGCTGCTGACGACGACCCGGCGGGCGGACCGCAAGAGTCCGGTCACCATCGCGGCGGCGCAGATCCAGGAGCACTCCGAGACGGCCGTGGAGGGACCGTTCACCCCGGAGGAGTCCCGGTGCCTGCTCCTGCTGGCGACGGTCGTCGTGCTGTGGTGCAGCGAGCCCCTGCACGGGGTGTCGCCCGCCGTGGTCGCGCTCATCGGCGCGCTGGTGGCGACCTCTCCGGCGCTGGGGACCGTGCGTTTCAAGGACGGTCTGCGGACGGTCCCCTGGCCGCTGCTGCTGTTCATGGCGGCCACCATGGCGATGGGCGTCGCCCTCTCCGACTCGGGCGCGGCCGACTGGCTGGTGGGCTGGATACCCCTCGGGGCGTCCACACCCCCCTGGATGTTCCTGACCGGAGTCGTCGTGGTCAGCACGGCCGCCCATCTGGCGCTCCAGTCGCGCTCCGCCCGGTCCTCCGTGCTGGTCCCGCTGGTGGTCGCGGCGGCGGTCGGCGCCGGGGTCAACCCGGTCGCGGCGGCGCTGGCCTCCACGGCCGCCGCCGGGTTCTGCCACACGCTGCCCTCCTCCGCCAAGCCGGTCGCGCTCTTCGCGGACGTGCCCGGCACCCCCACCTACACCCCGCGCGACCTGCTGCGGCTGTCCGCGTTCCTCGCGCCCCTCAGCGCGCTCATCGTCCTCGCCTTCGCCCTCTTCGTCTGGCCGTCGCTCGGCGTGCCCGTACTTCTGGAGCCCCGCCCATGACCCACCGCATCGCCATCGCCCCCAGCGGGTTCAAGGAGTCCCTTTCGGCCGCCCGGGTGGCCGAGGCCATCGCCGTCGGCGTACGGCGCGTGATCCCCGACGCGGAACTCGACCTCATCCCGCTGGTGGACGGCGGCGAGGGCACGGCCGAGGCACTGGCCCTGGCGGGCGGGGGCCGGCTGGTCCCGTGCACCGCGACGGGCCCGGTGGGCGACCCCGTCCGCTCGCACTTCGCGCTGCTGGGCGGCGGCACGACACCGGGGCCGCTCACCGCCGTCGTCGAGATGGCGGCCGTCGCCGGCCTCGCCCTGGTGCCGCCGGGCCTGCGCCACCCGGGCGCGACCACCACGTACGGCGTCGGCGAACTGATCCGGGCGGCCCTGGACGCGGGCGCCCGGCGCATCCTGATCGGCTGCGGCGACTCCGGTACGTCGGACGGGGGCGCCGGTGCGCTCCAGGCACTCGGGGCCCGGCTCACCGACCGGCACGGCCGCGAACTGCGCCGGGGCGGCGGGGCGTTGCACGAGCTGGAGCGCATCGACCGCTCCGGCCTCGACCCCCGGCTGGCCGATGCCGAACTGCTGGTGGCCTGCAACCCGTACAACGTGCTGTGCGGGAAGCGCGGGGTGGCCCGGGTGTTCGGGCCGCAGAAGGGGGCGACCCCCGCGGAGGTGGAGCTGCTCTCCGCGGGCCTGGAGCGGCTGGCCGATGTCCTCACCCGGGACCTCGCCCCGGCCTTCCCCCCGGCGACCGGCGCCCCGGTCGACCTGCGCACAGCTCCCGGCACGGGGGCGTCCGGCGGTCTCGGGGCCGGCCTCGCCGCCGTGGGCGCGCGGCTGCTGCCCCGCTACGACGTCCTGCTCGACGGTCTCGACCTCGACGCGCGCCTCGCCCGCACCGATTTCGTGATCACGGCGGAGGGGGCGCTCGACAGCCAGACCGTACGCGGGAAGATTCCGGCGGAGGTCGCCCGGCGGGCGCACGCGTGCGGGGTGCCTGTTCTGGTGCTGGCGGGGACGATCGGGCCGGGCGCCCAGGACGTGCGGGCGGTGGGTGTGGACGCGTACAGCGCGATCCTGCCCGCGCCGATGACGCTGGTGGAGGCGATCGGGAGGAGCGGCGAGTTCCTGGCCGACGCCACGGAGCGCGCGATGCGGATCATGGCCCTGGGCACCCGGCTCGCCCCGCTGGCCGCCTGACGCGCACGCGGGGATGTTCCGACCTGCCGTGTCTGCCGAGTACACCGGCCGGAGGGTTCACCGTGGCCCGCGTGCGCGGGCGGCGGACGAGGGGGCTACCTTGCTCGGATGAGCCTTCTCCATGATGTGGCCGAGCGCGATGGCTGGCGATGCTGGGTGTGCGACGAACCGGTCGACCCCGACAAGTCGGTGAACGACCCGCAGGGCCCCAGCGTCGACAGTCGTACCGCCGACCGGAAGGCCAAGGTCGCCGAGCGGCTCGCGCACCGCGGGTGCAACTCCCGCAAGGGAGCGGTCAAGGTGGTCATCGCCTGGCCGGACAGCCTGTACGTGGTCGAACCCGCGCCGCTGCTCACCGTCGCCTCCCGGCTGGAGCGCAAGGGGGGCCGTGAGATGGTGGGCCGCTGTCCGAGCCGGCAGGATGCCCAAGCGGCGGCGGACTGGCTCGTGGACCGGTTCTCCCGACTGGTGCCGGAACTGCCGGTGACCGCCGATATCCAAGCGGGAGGCGGCCAGTTCCTCGTCACTCTCACCGCCGGCCGTCGCTGACCGGAAGTCACCGAACCGGCCGGGCGGCGGGCCGGCCCGTCGGCCCGCATGCTGACGCTGCGCCGGGCGGAGTGAGGGGGCCGTGCGGGCTCAGCCGCAGTTCGTGACCGGCGTCCCGCTGTAGAGGTCGCGGTCGGGCACGCCGTTCACGATGCTGCGCAGGTAGTGGCCGCAGGTGGGACGGTTCTTGAAGTCGTAGGTCTGGCCGGGGCGCAGCCGCCAGATCTTGTAGTCGTGGTACGTGAGGTAGCGATCGGGGTCGGTCCGCTCGGGGCGGTGGTCGCCCAGGACGACGAAGGTGTCGGCGCCCGCGACGGTGGCCCGGCCGTTCCTGTCGATGAAGAGGGAGCCGCCGTCGTCCACGCCCACGCCCCAGGCCGCCCCTCCCGAGGTCAGTCCGTCCTCGATCGCCCGGGCGACGAAGGCCATGGTGCGGCCCATGCGATCGCGCGAGACGAAGTGCGAGTCGTTGACGGTGTTGCCGTAGTTCGGCCAGGCGAACATGCCGGTGGTGAAGGTGATCGCCGGATCGTAGGGGTCGTAGAGCGCCTCGTCGGAGGTGACGCTGCCGCGGCAGGCGTCGTACACGACCGCGCTGTTGACGTGGTGACCCGCGCTGCCGCCTCCGGAGCCGCCGCCCTTGGCGACGACGGACTTCACCGAGTTCTGGAGGGCGGTGCCCTTCCAGTCGGCGTAGTCGCACTGGTTACCGCCGGCGAAGTAGACGAACTCGGCGTTGCGGATGTCGGTGTTGGCCGCGCTGTTGTTGCCGTCGCTGCGGCTGGTGAGGGTCCAGGTGGTACAGGAGTTGACGCCGGCGAGGGGCATGACGGCGTCGCACTCGGGGGTCGCGCTGCCGGAGGTGGGCGCGGAGCCGGCGAGGACGACGACGTCCAAGGTGCCCGTGCCGCCGCGGATCGCGTCGATGGCCTTGCTCATGGTCGCGGGGACCACCCCGCCGGAACCGTTCATGGTGTACGCGGGCCCGGACCAGCCGCCGCGGCTGACGTCGGCGGAGTTGCCCAGCCGGATGCGCTTGGCGGCGGCGTGGGCGGGTTCCGCGGTGATGAGGGCGGGGGCCAGCAGGGCCAGGGACGCGGCCAGGCAGGTCGCCAGGCGCAGGGGCTTACGGGGCATGGAGTCTCCTGAGGACGGCGCAGTGGGGGCCGACCGGGCCGGCGGTGATGGAACTTACAGATGTGGAGTGCGGTGCGCCAGATGTAACGCGACGCCGGTTGTTCCGGTCGGCCGTTCAGGGAGGAGCAGCCGCGTGATCCGGTCCGGACAGGGTCCCGGCGGCATGTTTCGCGTAGTGCAGCGGCGCGTCACGGACAAGTAACGCTCATTACATCTATGCATAATTATGCGCGATGTGTAACTTCTGGGGCGGGCCGGGCGAGGAAGTCACCGCCGGCCGGAAAACCTCCGGGAGGGAACGACATGAAGTACGCCCACGTCTCCGGTCGTGCTGTGACCGCCGCAGTGACCACCACCGCCCTGCTGGCGCTCGCCGGCTGCGGCGGGAGCGACGGGAGTGCCCCCGCGGCCAAGGCTCCCGCGTCGCTGAAGGTCGCCGGGGTGACCGTGGAGAAGGACGCGAAGCTGCACGAATCGCTGCCCGACACGGTGAAGAAGTCCGGCACCGTACGGGTGGCCACCGACGTGCCCTACGCGCCCTTCGAGATGTTCGTGACGGAGGGGGAGAAGGAGCTCACCGGTCTGGACTACGACCTCGGGCAGGCGATCGGCGCCCGGCTCGGGGTGAGGTTCGCCTTCACCCCGCAGAAGTTCGACGGCATCGTGCCCGCCATCCAGGCCGGCAAGTTCGATGTCGCGATGTCCGCGATGACGGACAACAAGGAGCGGCAGGCGGTCGTGGACTTCGTCGACTACTCCGTCTCCGGCTCCGGGATCATGGTCGTCAAGGGCAACCCCGAGAAGATCACCACCCTCGACGACCTGTGCGGCAAGAAGGTCGCCGTCCAGGCCGCCACCAACCAACTGGACCTGCTCAAGGAGCACCAGAAGGCGTGCGAGAAGGCCGGTGCGGGTGAGATCGGCATCCAGACGTTCCCCAAGGACTCCGACGCCCAGCTCGCCCTGCGCGCCGACAAGGTCATCGCCCAGGTGCTGACCAAACCGGCGGCCGGCTGGACCGCCAAGACCGCCGACGGAGGCAGCGCCTTCGAGGTCGTCGACGACCCCGCCGCGAGCGGCGGCTACAACGCCTCGCCCAACGGCATCGCCGTCTCCAAGAAGCTGCCCGAGCTGACGGACGCGATCCAGAAGGCGCTCCAGTCCCTGATCGACGACGGCACCGCCACCAAGATCTTCGAGAAGTACGGAGTCGCCTCCATCGCGCTCCAGGAAGCCACCCGGAACGCAGCGGTCGACTGAGATGGCCACCACACTCGGCACCCGCCCCGCCCAGGCCGAACAGGACCTGACCGTCGTCCCCGTACGCCACTACGGCCGCTGGATCGCCGCCCTGGTATCCGTCGTGTCGCTGGCGGGGCTGGTCGGCTCGCTGGCCACCAACGCCAATCTCCGCTGGGACGTCATCGGCCACTACCTCTTCGCCGGCCTGATCTTCGACGGGCTGGTCACCACTCTCTGGCTGACCGTCGCGGCCATGGCCCTCGGGCTCACCCTGGGCACCGTCATCGCGGTCATGCGCCTCTCGTCCAACCCGGTCCTCCGCGGCCTCTCCTTGCTGTTCGTCTGGGCCTTCCGCGGGACCCCGCTCCTCGTCCAGATCATCTTCTGGGGGTACGCGGGAGCCCTCTACAAGAACGTGCTCATCGGCATCCCCTTCACCGACGTCACCTTCTTCCAGGCCGACACCAACTCCCTGCTCACCCCGGCCGTCGCCGCTCTGCTCGCCCTGGGCCTCAACGAGGCCGCGTACGCCTCGGAGATCGTCCGGGCCGGGATCCAGTCCGTCGACCCCGGTCAGGCCGAGGCCGCGCACTCGCTCGGCATGCGGCCCGCCCTCACGATGCGCAGGATCGTGCTCCCGCAGGCCATGCGGGTGATCATCTCTCCGATGGGCAACGAGACGATCAACATGCTCAAGATGACCGCGCTGGTCTCGGTCATCGCCGCCCACGACCTGATGTCGAACATCCAGGAGGTGTACGCGCAGAACTACCAGGTCATCCCGATGCTCGTGGTCGCCTCGCTCTGGTACCTGGCGCTGGTCAGCCTGCTGAGCGTTCCGCAGGCATGGCTGGAGCGCCGTTACGGCCGGGGCACCGCACACGGAGCCCGTAACTCCCCCCTGCGGCGCATGTTGACCGGGTTCACCCGCCCGGCCACGCCGAAGACCGGAAAGGAAGAGGGCCGTTGACCGCGCCCATGGTGCACGCCCAGGGTGTGCGCAAGCACTTCGGGAAGGTGGAGGTCCTCAAGGGCATCGATCTCACCGTCGAACGCGGACAGGTGTGCTGCCTGCTCGGCCCGTCGGGCTCGGGCAAGTCCACCTTCCTGCGGTGCGTCAACCACCTGGAGAAGATCGACGGCGGCACGCTCGCCGTCGAAGGAGAACTCGTCGGCTACCGGCGGCGCGGCCCCCGGCTCCATGAGCTGCGGGAGAAGGAGATCGCCGCGCACCGCCGGGACATCGGCATGGTCTTCCAGCGCTTCAACCTCTTCCCGCACCTGACCGCCGAACAGAACATAATGGAGGCGCCCGTCCGCGTCAGCGGCGCGAGCACCGCCGCCGCCCGCGCCGACGCCCGGCGGCTGCTGGAGCAGGTCGGGCTGGCGGACCGGGCCGGCCATTACCCCGCCCAGCTCTCCGGCGGGCAGCAGCAGCGCGTCGCCATCGCCCGGGCGCTGGCCATGAAGCCGAAGCTGATGCTCTTCGACGAGCCCACCTCGGCGCTCGACCCCGAACTCGTCGGCGACGTCCTGGACGTCATGCGGCAACTGGCGGCCGACGGTATGACCATGGTCGTCGTCACCCACGAGATCGGGTTCGCCCGCGAGGTCGGCGACACGGCGGTCTTCATGGACGACGGTGTCGTGGTCGAGGCCGGCGCCCCCCGGCAGGTGCTGGCCGATCCGGAGCAGGAACGCACCCGCGCCTTCCTGTCCAAGGTCCTGTGACCGGGCCCGTGAAGCAGCGTCCGCGCTCCCGGGATCTGCTGCTGTCCGCCGAGGCCCGCCTGGAGGGGTTCCTCTCCGAGCTGGCTGGGCTGGTGGCGATCGACTCCGGCTCCTACAGCCCCGCCGGGGTGAACCGGGTCGCCGACTGGACAGCCGGCCGGCTCTCCGCGCTCGGCTTCGCCGTCGAGCGGGTCACCCCCTGCGGGGCGGCCGGGGGGACCACCGGAGACGTCCTGATCGGCCGCCGTCCCGGCCGGCTCACCGCCCGGGACGGCGGGCGGCGCGTCCTGCTCGCCGCCCACATGGACACCGTCTTCGCCGACGGCACCGCCGCGAGCCGCCCCTTCACCCTTCAGGGGCCGCTCGCACACGGCCCCGGCGTCAGCGACGACAAGGGCGGTCTGCTCGCCGGGCTCACCGCCCTGGACGTCCTCCGCGAGGCCGGCGTCGACGAGTACGCCGAGATCGTCTTCCTGGCCACCCCCGACGAGGAGATCGGCTCGCCCGCCAGCCGCCCCGTGACCGAACGGGCCGCCCGGGAGGCGCACTTCGCCCTCGCCCTGGAGTGCGCCCGGGAGAACGGCGACCTGGTCATCGCCCGCAAGGGGGTCGCCGACCTCCTCCTCACGGTCACCGGGCGCGCCGCCCACTCCGGCATCGAACCCGAGCGCGGCGCCAACGCCGCCCTCGCCGCCGCCCACCTCGTCGTCGAACTCCAGGCGCTCAACGGGCGCTGGGAGGACGTGACCGTCAACGTCGGCGTGGTGCGGGCGGGCACCCGGACCAACATCGTCTGCCCCGAGGCCGAACTGCGCGTCGACATCCGCTCGGCCACCACGTCCGGGATAGCCCGGGCACGGGCCGCCATCGAGGAGGCCGCCGCCCGCCCCCGCGTGCCCGGCACCTCCGTGGTGGTGGAGCAACTCGACCTGTGCCCGCCGATGGAGGACACCGAGACCGCGCACCGCATGATGGCCCACGTACGCGCCCTGGGCACGGAGCTGGGCCTCGACCTGGGAGCGACCGCGACCGGCGGAGTGGGAGACGCCAACATCATCGCGGGCGTCGGCGTACCCGTTCTCGACGGACTCGGGCCCGTCGGCGGGGCCGACCACAGCCCCGAGGAATGGCTCGACACCAGGTCCGTACCCGCGCGGGTCGCCCTGCTGGCAGCGCTCGTCGCCACGCTGGGAGATGCCCGCCACGGGTGACGCCCGCGCCGCCGCCTCTCGCGATATGCGGTACGGCGCCACCGCCACCGCCCGCCCGCCCGCTGAGCACCACCCCTTCCGCCCCCCTGCCCACGCGTCCCCTCTCCACCACGTCCTTCCGGAGGTTCCATGCGCACCCCGCTCCGCTCCCGACGCACCGCTCTCACCGGTGCCACCGCGCTCCTGCTCACCCTGGCCGTCAGCCCGGCAGCCGTCGCGGACACCGACCAGGCCCAGCGGCAGGGCGGCTCGCTGGTGCTCGTCGGCGGCGGCCTCAAGGAGAACAACACCCAGGTCTACGGCGAGATCATCGAGCGGGCCGGCGGTGCCCGCGCGCGCATCGGCGTGATCACCGCGTCCTCGGTGCCCGCCGCCCAGGACCCGTACGCCGACGATCCCGACAGGTGCAGCAACTCCGAGTGCAACGGGGCCTATTACTCGACCCTGTTCAAGCGTCACGGTGCGGCCGACGCCCAGTGGATCCCCGTCGACCTGGACCACATCGCGAACGCCGACTCGGCAGCCGTCGTCCGCCAGGTCAACTCCATGAGCGGATTCTTCTTCGGCGGCGGGGACCAGTCCCGCTACCTCACCACCCTTCTGAACGGGGCCGCGCACACCGACTCCAAGGTGCTGGCGGCCATCCGGGCCAAGCTGGCCGGGGGAGCCGTCGTGGCAGGGTCCAGCGCCGGGGCGCAGATCGCCGCGGGGGCCGACATGGTGACCGGCGGCGAGTCCTACGAGGGACTGCGGGACGGCAGCAGCCCGGGCTACTTCGAGGACGCGACGCGCCTCGGGTACGAGCCGGACGGCGGCTTCGGCTTCCTCCGGTCCGGGCTGATCGACACCCACACCGGGGCGTACGGCCGAGAGGGCCGGGCGATACGGCTGGCCGCCGACACCGGGCACGACCGGGTGTACGCCCTGGAGGAGAACACGGCGCTCGTCGTCGAGCAGCCCGGGGGGCCGCGCGAACGGCTGCGGATCCTGGGACCGCGCGGGGTCGCCGTCCTCGACCTGCGCCGGGCCCGCACCACCACCGCCATGCCCGGCGGCCGGGAGCGGGCGCCACGGAAGGTGACAGAGGCCGGCGGCACCACCGGCCCGGGCTGGTCGCTGAGCGGCGTGCGCTACAGCTATCTCACCGACGGGGACCAGTACGACCCCCGGCACCGGCGCGCGCTCCCGGCCCCCGGCAAGCGGCCGCTCGCCCCGCGCTCGGTCACCCCCGTGCCCGCCAACACCGACGTCTTCCACTCGGTCGCCAACCCCGACGGCGTACCGTACTCCTTCCTGACCACCGCCCGCGCTCTGGCGGCCACCCGCGTCCAGCATCAGGCCGAAGCGACCACGTACGAGGACGGGCCGCGCTTCACCGTCACCTTCCGCAAGGCGCCGGGGTTCACCGCCTGGGGGACGGACGACGCCGCCCCGCAGACGCTCACCGGGCTGGACATCCGGATCACCGCCCGCTGACCGGGGCACGGCGGGGCCGGTCGTCATCAGCGGCCGGCCCCGCCAGTAGGCTCCCCCGACAGCCCGCACATCCGAAGGAGCCCCGACACCATGACCTCAGGCGCGCTCGCCGACCACATCCGGCAGAAGCTGGGCACGCTGAGTCCGGCGGAGCGTAAGGTCGCCCGGGTGCTTCTGGCGGGCTACCCGGCGGCAGGGTTCGAGACGGTCGCGGTGCTCGCCGAGCGGGCCGCCGTCAGCGCGCCCACGGTGATCCGCTTCGTCAACCGGCTCGGCTACCGGGGCTTCCCCGACTTCCAGGCCGCCCTGCGCGACGAACTCGACGTGCGCAACGCTTCCCCGCTCTCCCTCTACGAGTCCGCGGACCTGGGCCGCAACGGGACGGACGGGAGCGAAGGCGCCGGCCCGGCCGCGGACGACACCACCCGCGAGGGCGACGGCACCCGCGCGGACGACGCCCCTGACGCGGCGCTCCTGCGGCACGGCAGCCGGCTGTTCGCCGACGCCGTGACCGCCACGCTCGCCGAGCTTCCGCCGCACGACTTCGAGCACGCCGTACGCCTCCTCTCGGACCGAAAGCGCCGCATCACGCTGGCCGGAGGCCGCTTCACCCACCTTCTCGCCCAGTACCTCGGCCTGCACCTGATGCAGCTGCGCGACGACGTACGGTTCCTGCCCGACCGCGACGTCGAACGCACCGCCGTCCTCGCCGCTCTGACCCGCCGTGATGTGCTGGTCGTCTTCGACTACCGCCGCTACGAGAGCGACAAGACCACCATCGCCACGCTCGTCCAGGAGAAGGGCGGCAAGGTGGTCCTGTTCACCGACACCTGGCTTTCCCCCGCCGCCCCCCACGCCGAGGTCGTGCTGCCCAGCCGGGTCACGGCACCTTCCCCGTACGACAGCCTCGTGCCGACCCTCGCCGTGCTGGAGACCGTCGTGGCGGGGGTCATCGCGACCCTGGGCGACGACGCGCGCAACCGTATGCAGCACGGGGAGGACATCGCGCGGAGGGCCGGCCTGTACTGAGGCGTCTTTTCGGCCGGCTCTCGTAGGGACGCCTTCCGGGGCGTTGAGCATCTCCACGCGCCGATGTCGCGCCGGCCTCGCGACTCCCTTTTCAAGCCGTCGATCGCCGGGGCCGTCGGGCGGCCCGGCAGGGCCGGTCAGGTCATCGGGCGAGTCCGTCGCATCCGCCGCCGACCCGAGCCGGGAATGCCTCTCCGGGGATCATTCGACAGGAGGGCCGAAGTGAAGATCTCAGGCGCGCGCATCCTCATCCCGGGCGCCACCGGTGCCATCGGCAGTGCTCTGGCCGAGCAACTGCACCAGCAGGGGGCCCGTATCGCGATCGCCGGACGGGACGCGGCCGCTCTGACAAGGCTCGCCGATACCTGCTCCGGCGCACCGTCCCGGCGCTTCGATGCCTACGACCTCGACTCGTGCGCGGGCACGGTCACCTGGGCGCAGGAGGTGCTGGGCGGCCTTGACGCCGTCGTCGTATGTGTAGGGGTCGCCGGCTTCGGACGGGCGGATGCCGTCGGGGACGCCATCGCCGAGCACCTGATCACGGTGAACGCGCTGGCGCCCATGGCGTTTCTCCGCGCCGCCCTCCCGCTGATGCCGCGCGGGGGCGTCGTGGCCGCTGCCACCGGCGTCGTGGTCGACCTGGCCCCGGTCGGCATGGCTGACTACACCGCGTCCAAGGCGGCCCTGGCGCTGTGGCTGACCTGCGTACGCCGCGAGCAACGCCGCAAGGGCGTACGCGTACTGGACCTGCGGCTGGACCACGTCGAGTCAGGTTTCGCCGACCGAGCCGTCATCGGGAGCCCGCCATCCCTGCCGCGCGGACAGACGGTGCAGCAGGCCGTGAACGCGATCATGGAGACGCTGAAGAGCGACGGGTGAAGCGGGCCCCGGCCGTACTCCGAAGGCTGGCTGGACGTGATGCCCGCAGCGAGAGCGGGGATGAGCTGACCTGCTCGAAGCTCGGTTCAGCGGCTGTCACGGAGCGACGCGTAGACGAGGATGACGAACCAGATCAGTCCGAGTCCGACCAGAATGGTGCCGAAGACCACCAGAGGAACCGAGGCGGCGTGCTGTTCGGCGGCGATGGCGTCGTAATTGCTGCCCCCGTGGATCTGGGTGTGGCCCGCCGGTCCGCACCACTCCCCGGGGGACATGACGGCATCACCGCACGTGACCGGCCCACTGCTGGGGAGACCGAAGTAGAGAAAGGTCCCCCCGATACCGGTCATGAGCAGAGAGCCCAAGAAATCCGACAGTCCCGGAACAGCCCGCTCCATAGGTCCCCTTCCGCCGGGCCACTTGTTGCCCCTCTCAAGTCATCGGCCACCGCGTCGGAGCACGCGGCTTTCCGGAGATCCGTCGGTAACCCTGTGGCTCCGGCGGCAGAGGTGCCAGTTCGGCGCGCGGCCGGCCGGTGACCAGTTGTTCGAACTGGGACGGGGGGAGCACGCTCGTCGTCAACTGTCAGGCCT
This sequence comes from Streptomyces cyaneofuscatus, assembly GCF_042718795.1. Lineage (GTDB taxonomy): Bacteria > Actinomycetota > Actinomycetes > Streptomycetales > Streptomycetaceae > Streptomyces > Streptomyces cyaneofuscatus_A. Next base: position 64,826 of record NZ_JBHXOX010000028.1, on the reverse strand, counting down.
GGTAGCCGGCGGACGGCACGAGGAAGAGGGCTGCGACCACGGGGGCGACGAAGGCGACGGCGGAGCGGCGACGGGCGTCGCTCCGCACGGAGGCGAGCCGCTGGGCGGACTTCGGCAGGACGGCGGTGACACTGAACCCGTCCGGGCGGGGGGTACGGGCCATCCGCGCCCCGGGAGAGGGCGCCGACGGCTTCCTGCTGAAGGCCGACGACCCGAGAGAACTCCTCAACGGGGTGCGGGCGGTGGGCGCCGGAGGTGCCTACCTGTCCCCGCGGGTCGCCGGCCGGGTCATCGCCGGGATGCGCGCGTACCGGGCGGCACACCCGCACCGCTCGCTGGAGCGGCTGACGGAACGGGAGCGCGAGGTGCTGGCCGGACTCGGGGCGGGCCTGTCCAACGCCGAGATCGCGAGCCGGCTGCACCTCGTGGAGGGCACGGTGAAAGCGCACGTCAGCGCGGTTCTCGCGAAGCTCGGCGCACGCAACCGGGTGGAGGCCGCCATCTCCGCGTACGAGGCCGGCCTCGTACCACGGGCTCCCCGTTGACCCCATCCCCCCGCCCCGGTGGTCGGCGCTACACCAGCGTGTCGAAGGTGTAGAACTCCGTGTGATCCAGCATCTCGGCAGGCGTCACGTCGTTCCAGGGGCGCATGACGTCGTTGAGGCTCACGACGTTCCGTGTCGCCCCGGCGGGCAGGTAGGCGGAGCGGGGGTGACGGGCCTGCCACTGCGCCCAGAGCCGGTCGATGAACGCGTGGTGCAGCCAGAAGACTGGGTCGTTGGGCGAGGCGCCGGTGGCCATCTGCCCGCCCACCCACACATGCACGCGGTTGTGGAGATTGACGCCGCGCCAGCCTTCGAGGTGGTTGCGGAAGCCGTCCGAGGCGCTGTTCCAGGGCGAGGTGTCGTACGTGGGCATGGCGAGGACCGAGTCGACCTCGGCGCGGGTCGGCAACTGCGGTACGCCGGACCCGAGGGCGCGGCGCAGGAAGCCGCGCCCGTCGACCGTCACCGTGACCGGCCATCTGCCGCCGCTGACGGCGAACGGCCCCTCGGTGACCTGCCCGTCCCTGCTCCGGCCGGTGCCTCCGAGGAAGCCGGGCGCCCACAGGGAGGCCGAGGCGGTACGGTCCGCCGTCCAGTCCCAATAGGGCAGGGCGACAGCGGGATCGATGGCCTGGAGCGCCTGCTCGAACTGTATGAGGAATCTGCGGTGCCAGGGCAGGAAGGACGGTGACCGGTGACCCACCCGGTCACCGCTGTCGGTGTCGCTCATGATGAAGGCGTTGTGCGTGGTGACGAACGTGTCGTACCGGCCGGTGCGCTTGAGCTCCAACAGCGCGTCGACGAAGCCGCGCTTCTCGGCGGCGGTGAGGCTCGCCTGGTTCTTGCGTACGGTCATGAGAGTGCTCCCCGGTTCAGGAAAGGGTCAGGTCGGCGGAATCGCTCGGGCGGCAAGGGGGGATCAGGCCAGGGGTACGAGTTCGGAGCCCTGGAGCTCGATCACGGCCGCCCGGGCGACCGCGCGCGGGGTGGCGAACGTCTCGTAGTGGTTGATGACGCTGACCCAGGTGCTGTCCGCGTTCTGCATCACGTGCAGTTCCTCGCCGTCGATCTGCACGGCATAGCCCCCGTGATGCCCGTCGCCGTGCGACGGCGCGCCCTCGATGCGGCGCCCCCGGAAGGTCTCGCTGAACGGCTGCGGGCCTTCGTGCCTCGCGTGCCCTCCGTGCCCCTCGTGCGCCGCGTGCTCCGCGTGGTGCTTCGGGTCTGCGGTCCGAGATTCGGACGATGCCCCTGCCGTCCGTGCGAAGCCGGTCAGGACGAGGCCGGTGAGCACGGTCGCGGTAGCCCCGAGGGCGCGACGACGGGTGAGTTGAGACATGGGAAAGTCCCCCAAGTATGGCGGTGGTGAGCGGGAATCGAAGGCTGAAGCCTCCCGAATCCCCTTGAATGACGGCGCATCACCGGAAGGGTGATCGACTCGGTCAGGGTCGACGCGTCCGGCGTGCCGTTGCGGAATATGCCTACAGCCTCATGCGCGGCAGGCAGTAGTCGCGTCGGAGCGGTTGGCCGCCATACGGACAGGGCGAAGTGGGCGGTGCAGGGTTCAACCAAGTTGATCTTGCTGTCCGGGTGGTGAATCCGGATCGCGACAGGAGTTCTTGAGGCAAGAGCGTCAGCTTCGTGAAGAATTTCCTGTCAAACGCCGAAAGTCGTGGTCTCCCTCACATGCCGAACCTGTCCGGAAACCTCCGCGTGGTGATCAGTAGACGTCGCGGACGTAGCGCCGGTCCGAGGCCAGGCGCCGCACATACGCGGCCGCTTCGTCGGCGTCCATGGAGCCGTGGGTGACGGCGATGTCCTGGAGGGCCTGGTCGACGTCCTTCGCCATCCGGGAGGCATCACCGCAGACGTAGAAGTGGGCGCCGTCCTGGAGCCATTGCCACAGGCGGAGGCCGTGTTCGCGCATGCGGTCCTGGACGTAGACCTTGTTGCGCTGGTCGCGGGAGAACGCGAGGTCGAGCCGGTCGAGGTGGCCGGATGCCCGGTACGCCTCCAGCTCCTCGCGGTAGGAGAAGTCGGTGGCCCGGCGCTGTTCGCCGAAGAAGAGCCAGTTGGGTCCGGCATGGCCGAGGGCCCGGCGCTCTTCGAGGATGTCGACGAAGGGGGCCACGCCGGTTCCGGGGCCGACCATGACCATGGGCGTGGCCGGGTCGGCGGGCGGCCGGAAGTGCGGTGAGCGCTGGACGAAGACGTGGACCGGGCCGTCTTCGGCGTGGTCGGCGAGGTAGGCCGAGCAGACGCCCGTACGGTCCCGGCCGAGGTCGCCCGCGTACCGGACGACGGAGACCGTGAGCCGCACCTCGCCGGGGTGGGCGAGCGGGCTGGAGGAGATGGAGTACAGGCGGGGCTGGAGGCTGAAGGCCCGTTCGTCCTCGACCAGGACTGATCGCTGCCCGGGCAGGCCCGGGCCCATGTAGCCCATCTACCGGACGCCCATGGCATTGGGCTGGCCGGTCAGCGAGAAGGGCCCCGATCCCGGGTGGCAGAGGGCACCGGTGGCCAGGTGCAGGTTGACCAGGGCGTTGGTGTTCCAGGTGCCGTGGGTGGACTGGTCGAGGCCCATGGTCCAGCAGCTCATCCACTCGCCCGCCTCGCCGATCCACCGCGCGGCCTGCCGGATGTCGGCCTCCGGGATCCCGGTGACCGCCGCGACCTTCGCCGGCGGGTACTCCGCGAGGAAGGCGGGCATCTCCTCCCAGCCTTCGGTGAACTCGGCGATGAACGCCTCGTCGGTGTGGCCGTTCGCGACGAGGAGGTGCAGGAGGCCGTTGAGGAGGGCGAGGTCGGTGCCGGGTCTGATCTGGAGGAAGAGATCGGCCTTGTCGGCTGTGGCGTTACGGCGCGGGTCGACGACGATCAGCCTGGCCCCGGCCGACTTGACCCGGTCCATCATGCGGAGGAGGAGGATCGGGTGGCAGTCGGCCATGTTGGCGCCGATGACGAAGAACGTGTCCGCGCGGTCGAAGTCCTGGTACGAGCCCGGCGGACCGTCCGCACCCAGCGACAGCTTGTAGCCGGTGCCCGCACTGGCCATGCACAGCCGGGAGTTCGACTCGATCCGGTTGGTCCGGACGAACCCCTTGGCCAGCTTGTTGGCCAGATACTGCGCCTCCAGCGACATCTGCCCGGAGAACGTAGTAAGGAGAGCGCGTCCGGCCCGTGCTCGTCCAGGAGCGCCCGGAGCCGGCCCGCCACCGCCGTGATCGCCTCGTCCACGTCGGCCCCGGCGGGCTCGGCGCCGCGCTCGTCCCGCACCAGCGCCCTCGACAGGCGTCCGGGTGTGGCCATCAGGTCCGCGCTCGTCACCCCCTTGGCGCACAGGCGGCCGAAGTTGCTGGGGTGCTCCTTGTCGCCGGACACCCTGGCCGCGCGACGGCGGCCGTCGGCGGGGTCGCGCGTGATGTCGAGGACGACGCCGCAGCCGACCCCGCAGTACGAACAGACCGTACGCACGCTGTCCTTCTCCGAGCCAACCGGCACCGAACCTCCCACCTTCCGGCCTGCGAACCTCCTGGGCCGCGCGGAACGCGGCGGGCAGCCCTCCGACCGACACGGTAGGAGAGCCGGGTTTCCGCCCCGTCACGCTCCGGGAACGCGGGGGATTACACCTCACGCACACGGCCTGGCGGGAGCGTGTGAGACCGTCGGCCCGCCCGGAAGAGGCGGCGGTCTACCCGAAGGTGAAGGCGTAGGCCTGGAGACCTTCGTCGACGCGCAGTTCGAGGCGGGCGGTGCGCGCGTCCCGGTCGTCGGTCAGGCGGTACAGCGTCGGCGTCCCGGTCACCGTGATCGTCTTGGTGGCCTCGCCGTTCACCAGAACGGTGACCTTTCCGGTGCCGGCGAGGACCAGGTTGGCGTTCTTCGCGCGGTAGGTGAAGGCCAGGCGGGCGTCGCGCCCGGCGGTGAAGTTCTCGTACCCCGCCGTCCACGTCCCGTCCAGCGACAGCTTGTTGAGGGGCAGCGTGCCCTTCGGGAAGCGGTACGCGGCCGGCTTGTCGTCCACCAGCGGAGTGCCGGTGTAGCCGCGGACGCGCAGGTTGCTCAGATAGGTCTCGGGTGTCCGGTCGGCGGCCAGATCGTCCATGGCGCGGTCCGTGGGCTTCGGCAGGACGACGGTCGGGTCCGCCTGCCGCAGCAGCTCGCGGATCATCTTCTCCGTCCGGTCGTACTGGCCCTCGCCGAACTTGAAGTACCGGACGGTGCCCTCGGCGTCGATCAGATACTTGGCGGGCCAGAACCGGTTGCGGTAGTTGTCCCAGGTGGTGAGGTCGTTGTCGAGGGCGACCGGCCAGGTCACACCCAGCTTCTCGGCACCGGAGACGACGTTGCTCCGTTTCTTCTCGAAGGCGAACTCGGGGGAGTGCACCCCGATGATCCGCAGCCCGGCGTCCCGGTAGGCGCGCTCCCAGTCGCGCAGATGCGGCACGGCGCGCTGGCAGTTGATGCAGGAGTACGTCCAGAAGTCGACCAGGGTGACCTTGCCGCGCAGGCTCTTCAGGTCGACGGGCCGGTCACCGGGCGTGTTGAACCAGGAGTCGATGCCCTCCAGCGCCGGGGCCTGCCCGCACGAGCGCAGTTCGTCGGCGCCGTCCTCGCACCGGGACAGCTCCTTGTTGGAGTCGTCGTACAGACCGGACAGTTGCTGCCGGGCGGCGTCGCTGTCCTCGATCTTCTTCTGGACGCCGGAGGTGTAGTCGGGCAGGGACCGCTGGATGGCCGCGGTGACGTCGAAGGCCAGGCCCAGCGCCAGCACGATCATCAGGGACCCGGCGGCGATCCGCAGCCCCCGGGCCCGCCTGCGGAACGCGGTGACGCGGGCGGCGACCCTGCGCCCGGCGAGGGCGAACACGAGCAGCGGTACGGCGGTGCCGACGGCGAACGAGAGGGTCAGCACCACGATGTCGGAGCTGATCTCGCCCCGGGCGCCCGCGATGGTGATCGCCGCCAGGACGGGCCCGGCGCACGGCACGTACAGCAGGCCGAGGCCCAGACCGAGGGCGAACGCGCTGCCCTCCTTGTTGACCTGGCGCTGCGGGATGCGGGCGAACGGCTTCTCCAGCAGGCGCTCGACGGGCGGGAAGATCAGGCCGAGCCCGATCAGGACGAGCAGCGCCAGTCCCACGTACCGCAGGATGTCCTGCGGCAGGCCGAGGGCGGAGATGATCGTCACCCCGAGCAGAGTGAAGAAGGCGAAGCTGACGACGAGTCCGGCGACCACGGCGTACGGGCGCCGGTTGCGGGGCGTGCGTACGGGGGCCGCCGGGGCCGGGGCGGTGATCACCCCGCCGCCTGCGGCCTCGGCCCCTTTCGCGCCCGGGGCCGACGTCGCGTCGTCGTCCGCCCGCCCGGTACCGCCGGCCAGGAACACCACGGGCAGGACGGGCAGGATGCACGGCGATACGGCGGTGATCAGCCCTCCCAACACCCCGATCAGCACCAGCGTGATCATGACGTACCGCCTCTCGGAAGGAGAGCGGCACACTCCGCAGCCCTCTACCGACTATTCGGTGCGGTCCGATCGCCGGATTGGATTCGCCCGGGACCTTTCCACTGAAGTGCGCCATCATCTGGCGAAAAAGCGCGCAGATGTGAGCCTCCTGATTGTCTAAGGTGGCAGATGCGCCGTTCCGGCAGGCTGGGAACGGAACGGACGCCACCCCAGGACCTGCCGGCTCCGTGCCGGGCGGCCGCGCCGAGCCGGCGAGGGGTGCCAGGACACGGAGGACACGGGGGAACCACATGACGTCCGAATTCTCCGGACCGGACGAGGACCGGCGGGCGGCGGGCCTGGTGGCGGCGCAGGAGAAGGCCGTCGCTCTCTTCGCCGAGGTGGAGACCCGCGAACTGGTCACCCCCGGCGTCGCTGAGCGGGAGGTGAGCGACCGGATCCGGGACCTGGCCAACGAGATGTTCGGCACGACCAAGCACTGGCACAAGCGGATCATCCGATCCGGCCCGAACACGCTGCTGCCCTACCGGGACAACCCGCCCGACCGCGTCATCGGCGAGGACGACGTCGCCTTCGCCGACTTCGGCCCGATCTTCGAGGAGTACGAGGCCGACTTCGGCCGCACCTACGTCTTCGGCGACGACCCGGTCAAGCACCGACTGCTCCAGGACCTGCCCCGCGTGTTCGACGCCGGACGCGCGGCGTTCCAGGCGGATCCGGACATCTCCGGCAAGCAGCTCCACGCCGAAGTGGAACGTCTGGCGGCCGAAGCGGGATGGGAGATCGGCATCTGGCACACCGGGCATCTCGTCGGGGAGTTCCCGCACGAGACCAATGACGGGGCGAAGGCGGAGTCCTACATCGCCCCGGAGAACGCCACGCGGCTGCGCCGCACCGACCGAGCGGGCCGGGTCTGCCACTGGATCCTCGAACTGCACTTCGTGGACCGTCGGCGCGAATTCGGCGGCTTCTACGAGCAGTTGCTCGATCTCGCCTGATTTCGCCGGGCCTCGCCTGATCTCGACTCATCTCGCATGGCCTCGTCCGACCTCCGGCCCGGAGAGACCGGCTTCACCATTTTCGAGGTGGGACGGAGCTGCACCCGGAACACGGGCGTGGTGTCATCGCGTCATCACTCCAGCCCGGCGGTGAGGCCCATGATCCCGTTCCCGTCCTGTACGTCGCCGGCTACCGCGTCCCCGGCCAGGCGCCGACCCAGACCCGGGTGATGGCGCTGATGTAGCGCGCCCCGCACCGGTCCACGGGCACCACCAGTTGGCTGCCGGCCGGGTCCAGGTCCGCACCGTCCAGCCGGGTCGCCAGGAGGACGGGGGCGTCGCCGAAATCGGCGTCGATCTCCGCCCAGGCCAGCACGGTGTGGTGCCCGTCGCCGCCGGAGACCGCCAGGGCGAACCGGGACCGGTCCTTGCGGCGCAGGGCGTCGAAGAGCGGCTGCGAGGCGAGGGCGACCTCGCGCAGCAGCGGGCCCTCGAACACATGGCGCTGCGGCCCGCTGGTGGCGCAGTCGAAGACGACCTCCGCCCGGTGCTGCTCCCATCCGTCGCGCAGGTCACGCACCGTCAGGGTGGCGGGGCGGCCGACATCGCCGAGCAGGGCCAGCGACGCGAGCTGGGTGGCGGAGGCGCGGTCCGGCGTACCGAGTCGGCTCATGGTGGTCCCCCATCCGGACGGCCCGCGTGGCGGCTGCCAGGAAGGTATGCCCAGCAACCGGCCCACCGAACCGTGCCTGCGAGGCTGCGTCCGCCTCCCGCCTCGCTTCTGTGAACCCGCCCCGGAGTTCGTGTTCACATCCGCCGGTGAGCGGGCGGTCGCGTCAGCGCTCCCGGGGCTGGCTTCCCGGGCGGTCGATGTGCACGTTGGTCGACTTCACCCGGGCCGTCGCCAGGACGCCCACTTCGAGGCCGAGTTCCTCCACGGACTCGCGGCTGATCAGCGACACCAGCCGGTGCGGGCCTGACTGGATCTCCACCTGGGCCACGATGTCGTCCATCGTGACGGCGGTGACGATTCCGGCGAACGCGTTCCGTACCGACGTCAGAGCCCCGCCATCGGGCACCGGATGAAGGCCGGCGGCGCGCTCGGTGGCGAAGGACGCCAGGCTGACGCCGTCGATCAGCCGGTTCCCCGAGCTGCCCCGGTCCATCGCGAGGTGACCGCCGTCCGCCCATCGGCGAACGGTCTCCGGGCTCACGGCCAGCAGCTCTGCGGCCTGGCCAATGCTGTACGAAGGCACGTCCGCACTCTAGGCCACAGCGGCGCCACCGTGGTCACACCACGTGACGCATAACTCACCGCCGCTGTCAACAGGACATTTTGGCACGCTAATTGACGAGACGTCAGTCGATCGATATCCGCTTTGCCCTATCGACAGTCTCGTTCCGATTAGCTTAGGCTCACCTAAGTCGGGCTGGGCTGCTCTGTCGGCGCGCCCATCTCGCGTACCTTCCCCGGCGCCTGACAGGCGGCTTTCCCGCACGATGGGAGTGACATGTCACAGGTTCATCCTGGCGACGCACCACTGATCCATGACCTCATCGGAATCGGCTTCGGCCCCTCCAACGTGGCCATGGCGATCGCGCTCAGAGAGCACAACACACGCGTCGGCGGGCAGGAGCCGGTCACCGCTCACTTCTTCGAGCAGCAGCAGAGCTTCGGCTGGCACCGCGGCATGCTGATCGACGACGCCACGATGCAAGTGTCGTTCCTCAAGGACCTGGTGACACTCCGTAACCCGGCCAGCGAGTACAGCTTCCTCTGCTACCTGCAGAGCAAGAACCGGCTGATCGACTTCATCAACCACAAGAACCTCTTCCCGCTGCGCGTCGAGTTCCACGACTACTTCGAGTGGGCCGCGGCCAAGGTCGACGACATGGTCTCCTACGGACACGAGGTCGTCTCCGTGACGCCCTTCGTCCACGACGGCACCGTGGAGTACCTGGATGTCACCGTCCGGTCCGGGGGCGGCCTCGAAATGCACCGGGCCCGCAACCTCGTCATCGGCACCGGGCTGCGCCCGATCCTGCCGGAAGGTGTGCGGCGCGGCGACCGCGTCTGGCACAACTCGGATCTGCTGCGCAAGGTCGACGGTCTGGAGGGCACCTCGCCCGCGCGGTTCGTCGTCGTGGGAGCCGGGCAGAGCGCCGCCGAGAACGTCGCCTACCTGCACCGCCGCTTCCCCGAGGCCGAGGTCTGCGCGGTCTTCTCCCGCTACGGCTACAGCCCCGCCGACGACAGCAGCTTCGCCAACCGGATCTTCGACCCCGGCGCGGTCGACGAGTTCTTCGCCGCGCCCGACAGCGTCAAGAGCAAGCTGATGGACTATCACGGGAACACCAACTACTCCGTGGTGGACATCGACCTGATCGAAGACCTGTACCGGCAGATGTACCGGGAGAAGGTCCTCGGCACCGAGCGCCTCCGCTTCCTCAACGTCTCCCGCGTCACCGACGTCGAGGAGCGGCCCGACAGCGTACGTACCACCGTGAAGTCCCTCGTCACCGGCGAGGAGACACCTCTGGACGCCGATATCGTTGTCTTCGCCACCGGCTACAGCCCCGCCGACCCGCTCGGCCTCCTCGGTGAGGTCGCCGACCGCTGCCTGCTCGACGACGAGGGCCGCGTCCGGGTCGAGCGCGACTACCGCATCGCCACCGACCCCGCCCTGAACTGCGGAATCTACCTGCAGGGCGGTACGGAGCACACGCACGGCATCACCACGTCCCTGCTCTCCAACACCGCGATACGCGTCGGCGAGATCCTGGACTCGCTGCTGGACCGGAGCGTCAAGTCCACCTCCGACGAGGCCGGCCCGGTCACCGACGGCACCGGCAGCGCCGTCGCGTAGCCGCCGTACGGGCGCACCCGGACGCGGGTGCGCCCTCCGCGCCGTCCCAGAACGTCCGGTTGATCAGTGGGGATAACGTACGTCCATATGAGCACGACTGCAGTTGAGCGCCCCGCGCCCAGGGGCGCGACAGAGGTCCGCCGCGGGCGGGTTGTGGGGTTGGGGACGCTGGTGGCGCTCCTCGCGCTCGTCGCGGCCCTGTCGTTGGCCGTGGGAGCCCGTGCGCTCAGCCCCGCCGAGGTCTGGCACGGGCTGTTCGCGGCACCGGACTCCGACCAACGGCTCACCGAGATCCGCCTCATCGTGCAGACCGTCCGAGTGCCCCGGACCGTCCTCGCGATCGTGGCGGGCATCGCCCTGGGCGTCGGCGGTGCGCTGATCCAGGGGTACACACGTAACCCCATCGCGGACACGGGCCTGTTGGGCGTGAACAGCGGTGCCTCGTTCGCCGTGGTGTCGGCGATCGCCGTGTTCGGCCTCACCGACCCGTTCCACTACGTCTGGTTCGCCTTCGTGGGAGCTGCGGTGGCCGGCGTCGTCGTCTTCGGCCTGGCGAGCATCGGCAGGGGGGCGGGCAACCCGCTGACGCTCGCCCTGGCCGGGCAGGGGATCACGGTCTTCCTCATGGCGATGACCACCGCGGTCGCGCTGACCGACCAGAAGTCGCTGAACGCGCTGCGGTTCTTCAGCGCGGGCTCGGTGGCCGGGGTGGGGTTCGACGTCATCTGGCCGGTGACCGGGTTCATCGCCGTCGGGCTCGTCCTGGCCCTCAGCATGCTGCCCTCCCTCAACCTGCTCAACCTGGGCGACGACGTGGCGCGCGGGCTCGGCGTGAACATCGTGCTCAGCCGGGCCGTCGGCATCGTCGCCATCACCCTGCTGGCGGGCGCGGCCACGGCGGCGTGCGGCCCCATCGCCTTTCTCGGGCTCATGGTCGCCCATGTGGCCCGGTACATGACGGGGCCCGACTACCGCTGGCTGGTGCCGTACGCGGGTCTGCTCGGGGCCGTCATCCTGCTGGCCTGCGACATCGTCGGGCGCCTGGTGGTGCGGCCCGGTGAGCTGGAACCGGGGGTCTTGGTCGCCCTCATCGGCGCACCGTTCTTCGCGGTCCTGGTGTGGCGAGGGAAGTTCAAGAGCGCATGAACAGACAAGAGAGCATGAGTAGGACAGACCTGAACCCGGCCGGCACGAACCCGTCCCTCTCGCCGGGTGTGCGGTTCGGTCAGGTGTCGTTCGTCTGGCGGCCCTGGCTCGTCCTCGTCACGCTGGTGCTGGCGGCCTCCGCCTTCCTGGTGTTCTGCCTCTCCATCGCCGTCGGGGACTTCCCCATCGGCCTGTCCCGGGTGATCGCCACGCTGCTGGGCCAGGGCGAACAGGTCGACGAGTTCGTCGTGATGGACCTGCGGATGCCGCGCGCCCTGGCCGGACTCGTCGTGGGCATCGCCCTGGGGGTGTCCGGGGCGATCACCCAGTCCGTCGCCCGCAATCCGCTCGCCAGCCCCGACATCCTCGGGATCACCAGCGGGGCCAGCGCGGTCGCGGTCTTCCTGGTGACGGTGTCCGGCGGGGCCGCCGCGGCGGTCGTCGGGTCGGTGGGGCTGTCGGCGGCGGCGCTCCTGGGCGGCCTCGGTACGGGGCTGCTGGTCTACTTCCTGGCGTGGCGGCGCGGGATCGACGGCTTCCGGCTCATCCTCATCGGCATCTCGGTGAGCGCGGTGATGCAGGCGCTCACGACCTGGCTGCTGGTGTCCGCCGACATCAGGGACGTGGCCCGGGCCCAGGCGTGGCTGGTCGGTTCGCTGGACGGTCGGTCGTGGGACGAGGTGCAGATCGCGTTCTGGGGGTCGCTGGTCCTGCTCGTGGTGGTGGCCGCCGCCGCGTTCTCGTTCAAGCCGATGCACCTAGGTGACGACGTGGCCGCCGGCCTGGGCGTCCGCTACACCAGGGTGCGGGCCGTCCTCCTGCTGTGCGCGGTGCTGCTGGCCGCCGTCGCGGTGAGCGCCGCGGGCCCCGTCCCGTTCGTCGCGCTGGTGGCGCCCCAGGTGGCGATGCGGCTGGCGAGGTGTCCGACGCCGCCGATGGCGGCCTCCGGTGTGCTGGGTGCGCTGCTGCTGATCGGTTCGGATCTCATCGCGCGGACTGCGCTGCCGGTCACCCTTCCGGTCGGCGTGGTCACCGCCGCGATCGGCGGCCCGTTCCTCGTCTACCTGCTGGTACGGGCGAACCTCCGCCGGACCGGCCCTTAGGGCGTGGGCGAACTCCCTCCGGACGTAATAAGGTTAGGTGAGCCTAAACTCAAGGGGTGGTTGTGGTCGCGCAGTTCATCACCGAGACCCGGTCCGAGGCCGGTGACGTGCCGCGTCTGGCGGCGCGGGGCGTCACTGTCGGCTACGGCGGCCGGGCGGTCATCGACGACCTGGACGTGGCGATCCCCTCGGGGGTGGTCACCACGATCATCGGTCCCAACGGCTGTGGGAAGTCGACACTGCTGCGCACCCTGACCCGTCTGCTCAAGCCGGCCGGCGGGACGGTCGCGCTGGACGGCGAGGACATCGCCAAGCTCAGGACCCGGGACGTGGCGAAGAAGCTCGGCCTGCTGCCGCAGGCGCCCGTGGCGCCCGAGGGCCTGACGGTGGGGGACCTGGTCGCCCGGGGGCGCCATCCGCACCAGAGCTGGCTGCGGCAGTGGTCCTCGGACGACGCCGAGGTCGTGGAGCGCGCGCTGGCCATGACCGGGGTGGCCGACCTGGCCGACCGTCCCGTCGACTCGCTCTCCGGCGGCCAGCGCCAGCGGGTCTGGATCTCGATGACCCTGGCCCAGGGCACCGACCTGCTGCTCCTGGACGAGCCGACCACCTATCTGGACCTCGCGCACGCGATCGACGTACTCGACCTGGTGGACGACCTGCACGAGTCGGGGTGCACCGTGGTCATGGTGCTGCACGACCTCAACCTCGCCACGCGCTACAGCGACAACCTCATCGTGATGCGGGCGGGCTCGATCCTGGCGCAGGGGCACCCGCGTGACGTGATCACCGCCGAGCTGCTGCACGAGGCCTTCGGGCTGCGGGCCAAGGTGATCGACGATCCGGTGGGCGACCGTCCGCTCATCGTCCCGATCGGACGTACGCACGTCCACCTCGAACCGGTGAGCGACACCCTGGTGAAGTAGGCCTGTTCCAGAGGTACTTGGCGGCTGTCTGATACATGATCCAAGCGTGGGAAAGTTCTAAGTAAGGCTAGGCTCACCTCACTTGGGCGGGATAAGGTTTGCTCGCCCTCATTCAGGGGCGCAGTGGACAGCGCGAAAGCAAGGGATTCCGGATGCTTCTCCATCGAACGACGCTCGCTCAGCCGTGGCGGCGGCTGGCCGCGGCACTCTCCGTCGCGACCCTCGGCGTCGGCCCCCTCGCCGGATGCGGTTCCGACACGGAGCCGAAGAAGAGCGACGACGCCCCGGCCGCCGAAGCCGGCGCGTTCCCGGTCACGGTGGAGCACGCGTTCGGATCCACGAAGGTCGAGAAGGCCCCCAAGCGGGTCGTCTCCGTGGGCTACACGGACGACCAGGCCATCCTGGCCTTCGGCATCAAGCCGGTCGGCATGGTCGACCAGTACCCGAACCCGGTCGGCCAGACCCCCGACATCAACACCCAGTGGCCCTGGGTGAAGGACAAGTGGGGCGAGACCCGTCCCGAGGTCATCATGAACAACGGTGACGCGGGCCCCAACTACGAGAAGATCGCCTCCCTGCGGCCGGACCTGATCATCGCGGTCTACTCCGAGGTCGACCAGGCCGCCTACGACAAGCTCTCCAAGATCGCGCCCACCGTCGGCCGCACCAAGGCCGAGAAGGAGCCCTTCAGCGCTCCGTGGCAGGACAACGCGGTCCACATCGCCAAGGCGCTCGGCAAGGAGTCCGAGGGCAAGGAGCTGGTGAAGGGCATCCAGGACAAGCTCGACACGGCCAAGAAGGACAACCCCGCCTTCGCCGGGCAGAAGGCCGTCGCGCTCTCCTGGTACAAGGGCGCGGTGTACCCGTTCACCTCGACCGATGTGCGCGGTCAGCTGCTCACCGGTTCCGGCTTCGGCTACCAGACCGAGATCGACAAGATCGCCGACGGCAAGTTCTCCACCGAGCTCTCGCCCGAGCGCATCGACCTGATCGACGTCGACCGCATCTTCGTCATCAACGACAAGGCGGACACGGAGGCGCTCAAGAAGTTCGAGCTCTTCGCCAACCTGCCCGCCGTCAAGGACGGCAAGGTCTCCTACCTCCTGGACAGCGAGGGCCCGGCCATCGGTGCCGCCATGTCCCAGGGCACGCTGCTCTCCCTGCCGTACGCGATCGACGAGCTGGTCAAGGCGGCCAAGTAGCGATGACGGCCGGGCAGCCCTCCCCCCACCGAGAACTGGCGATCGCGTGACTGTCACCGACATCCCTCCGCCCCCGACGAAGCTGCGTACGGCGACGGGGAGGGAGGCCACCGGCTGGGTGGCGGAACACTGCCGCCGAGCCCCGTGGCTGACCTTCTCCACCGTGCTCACCACCGTGGCCGGCGCGGCACTCCAAGTGGTCCCCGTGCTCCTGCTGGGCCGGGTGGTCGACGGGGTGGTCGATGGCGAGTCGCGCTCGGTGCTCGTCACCGTCGGGGTGCTGATGGGGGCCGCCGCGCTGCTCGGCGCGGCGGCCACCGCGGCCTCCACGTACCTGATCGGGCGGCTGGGGGCGGAGCTGCTGGCGCAGTTGCGGGAGAGCGCCGTACGGGCCGTGCTCGGGATGCCGAGCACGCGCGTCGAACAGGTCGGCCGGGGCGATGTGCTCTCCCGGGTCGGTGACGACGTGGCCGTCCTCTCCAAGGGCATCCGGCAGGCCATCCCGACGGTGTTCTCGGCCGGGGTGCTGGTGGCCATCGCCACGCTCGGCATGTTCGGCCTGGACTGGCGGCTCGGCCTGGCCGGTGCCTGCGCCCTGCCCGCGTACGCCCTCGCGCTGCGCTGGTACCTGCCCCGGTCCGCCCCCCTCTACCGCAAGCAGCGCATCGCCCAGGCCGACCGCGCGCAGGCGCTGATCAGCGGCCTCAACGGGATCGACACCGTACGGGCGTACCGCCTGGAGGGCGACGTCCGGGAGAAGGTCACCGCCGAGTCGTGGCGGGTGCGCAACCTCGGCGTCGAGGTCTTCCGGTTCTTCGGCCGGTTCGTCGGCCGGGAGAACCGGGCCGAGTTCATCGGCCTCGTCCTGATCCTGGTGGTGGGATACGCCCTGCTGGAGGCGGATGCCGCCACGCTCGGCGAGGTGTCGGCCGCCCCGCTGATGTTCCACCGGCTGTTCACCCCGCTGGGCGCCATCATGTTCACCTTCGACGAGGCGCAGAAGTCCGGCGCCAGCCTCACGCGCCTGGTCGGGGTCCTGGGGGAGCCGGCCGAGGAGCGGCTGGTGGGCGACGCGTCCGTCGCCCGCGCCGAGGCCGTACCGTACGCGGTGACCGTGGAGGAGCTGACGTTCAGCTATCCGGACACCGAGGAACCCGTCCTGCGGAACGTGAACCTGGCTATCCCGGCCGGCGGTTCGCTGGCGCTGGTGGGCGCGACCGGTGCCGGAAAGTCGACCCTGGCCGCGCTGATCGCCGGCATAGGGACCCCGCAGACCGGAACCGTACGCATCGGCTCCTGGGACCTCGCCGGACTCGACGAGGCCGCGGCACGCTCCCTGGTGAGCATCCTGACCCAGGAGACGCACGTGTTCTCCGGGCCGCTCGCCGACGACCTGCGCCTCGCCGCTCCCGAGGCGAGCGACGAGCAGTTGACGGACGCGCTGCGGACCGTCGGCGCCGACGGGTGGGTCGAGCTGCTGCCCGGCGGACTGCACGCCCCGGTCGGCGAGGGCGGCGAGCGCCTCGATGTGACGAAGGTCGCACAAGTCGCCCTGGCCCGTATGGTGTTGAGCCGCTCCCCGGTGGTCGTCCTCGACGAGTCGACCGCCGAGGCGGGCAGTGAGGGCGCCGCCGAGCTGGAGCGTGCCGTCCTGGCCGCCTGTGCGGGCCGTACCACGCTCTTCGTGGCCCACCGACTGACCCAGGCGATGGCGGCGGACCGGATCGCCGTGCTCGACGCGGGGCGTGTGGTGGAGGAGGGGACACACGAGGAACTGGTGGCCCTGGGGGGCATGTACGCACGCTTGTGGCGCGCTTGGCGCGAGGGTAGTTAGGGCAACCTCAGTAAGGTTAGGCTGACTTGATCGCCTTGGAAGGGTGCTGAGTTCTCGATGACGGAACCAACCGCTCCGCGTGTACTGCTCTCTCCCGCCCACTTCACCGATGTACGCCGGCGCATCGGCGACTACGGCGACCGGACCATCGCCGAAGCGTCCGCCATCGCTCTGGCGTACTGGGCGACCGGGGCCGGGCCCGACGGCATCGACCTCACCCCCGGCACCTCGTTCGCCGATGTCCTCGGCTGGGTCGACAACGGCGGGGGCGGAAGCCCGGGTTGGGAGGTCGGAGCGGACGGCCTGAGCATCACACTCCCCGACGGCGTCCGGCCGGACGAAGCGCAGCTCGCCCTGGACGACCTGGCCGGCTTCCCGGACCGGCCCGTCGGCACCATCGGCCCCTCCAGCATCGCGGCACGGATCGAGACCCTGGCCCGGTGGAACGACAACCGGGCCGACCGCGTCCGCCCGACCGTCATGGAGCTGTTCCGCGAGCAGGCCCGCGCCCGGCCGGACGCCGTCGCGATCGTCGACGAGCACCGAACCCTGACGTACCATCAATCGGCTGAGCTGTCGGCCCAGTTGGCCCACCACCTGACCGAACGCGGTCTCGGTGCCGAACAGGTCGTCGGGATCTCCCTCGGCCGCTCCGCCGACATGGTCATCGGCCTCCTCGCCGTACTCCAGGCCGGGTGCGCGTTCGTCCCGCTCGATCCGCAGTGGCCCGCCGCCCGCAGGGCCGTCGTCATCGAGGACGCGGGGGTCGTGCTCCAGCTCAACAGCTCGGGCGCGTCCGACGGAGCCGAGCCGGACGCCGTCGCCGTCGACCTCGGCGACTGGGGCTTCGGCTCCTACCCCGCCGAGGCGCCCGAGGCGGCCGTCCCCGCCACCTCACTGGCGTACGTCATCTTCACCTCCGGTTCGACCGGTCGGCCCAAGGGCGCGATGATCCGCCACGAGGCGATCAGCGAGCGCCTGCTGTGGCAGCGGGAGGAGATCCTGCGGTTCGGCCACGACGACGCGTCGCTGTTCAAGGCGCCCCTCTCCTTCGACATCTCCATCAACGAGATCTTCCTGCCGCTCGTCTCCGGCGGCCGGCTGGTGATCCTGCGGCCCGGCGGCGAACGCGACCCGCACCACCTGCTCAGCGTCATCGCCGAGCAGCGCGTCACCTTCACCTACCTGGTCTCCTCCATGCTCGACGTCCTCCTGGAGATCGAGGCCGGCTCCGGCCGCCTCGACAGCCTGCGCCACGTCTGGTGCGGCGGCGAGGTGCTGACCCCGGAGCTGTACGAGCGGTTCCGCACCCGGCTCGACATCCCCATGTACCACGGCTACGGCCCCGCCGAGACGACCATCGGGGTCTCCCACGTCATCTACCGGGGCGAGGCCGAGCGCCTGTCGACCTCGATCGGCCGGGCCAACCCCAACACCCAGCTCTACGTGCTGGACGACGAACTGCGTCCGGTCCCGTTCGGCGTCGGCGGCGAACTGTACGTGGGCGGGCTCCTCCTGGGACGCGGATACGTCGGGGCCCCCGGCCTCACCGCCTCCCGGTTCGTCGCCAACCCCTTCGCCTCCGACGGCTCCCGGCTGTACCGGACCGGCGACCTGGCCCGGTACGCCCCGGACGGGTCGCTGGACTTCCTCGGCCGGGCCGACAACCAGATCAAGATCCGCGGGATGCGGCTGGAGATCGAGGACGTCGAGGCATCCCTCGCCGAGCACCCCCGCGTCCGGCACACCTGCGTCGTCGCCCGGAAGAACAGCGCGGGCGGCACCTACCTCCTGGGCTACGTCATCCCCGCCACCGGCGGTGAGGAGCTCACGGCCGACGAGGTCACGGCCTGGGCCACCGCCCACATGGTCGAGTACATGGTCCCCGCCCACCTCGTCGTCCTCACCGAGTTCCCGCTCACCGCCAACGGAAAGATCGACCGAGCCGCCCTGCCGGAACCCTCCCGGCCCACCGGCGGCCTCGCGGCACCCGCCACCGAGAACGAGCGCCTGGTCTGCGCGGCGGTCGCGGCCGTGCTGCGGGTGGACGAGGTCGGCGTCGACCAGGACTTCTTCCAGCTCGGCGGCGACAGCATCCTGGCGATCTCCCTGCTCAGCACATTGCGGGACGCGGGCCTCCATGTGACGGCACGCCAGATCTTCACCCGCAGCACCGTCGGGGCACTGGCGGCGGTGGCGAGCCGCGACGACGTCTCCACCGTGGACCACGCCGACACCCCGACCGGCTCCGTCGTAGGGTCGCCCATCGTGCAGTGGCTCGGCGAGACCACCGACGCGATCGACGGCTTCGTCCAGTCGGTCGTCCTGAACACCCCGCCGGAGCTGACCCCCGATGCGCTCGACGCCGTCCTCACCGCCGTGCTCGACCGCCACGACATGCTCCGCGCCCGGCTGGTGCGCGGCGAGCGCTGGAGCTTCGACATCCTGCAGGCCGGGCAGTCCGTCGCCGGGCAGTCCATCGTCGGGCAGTCCGTCGTCGGGTGGGATGAGAGCGACGGGCCGCTGGAGGAGTGCGTCGAACGCGCCACCGAAGGGCTCGACCCGGACAACGGGGTCATGCTCCGCGCAGTCTGGCGCCGTACGGAACACCAACTCGTCCTGGTCGCCCACCATGTGGTGATCGACGGCGTGTCCTGGCGGATCCTCATGGACGACCTGGCCACGGCCTGGCGGCAGCACTCCACCGGCGCCCCCGTCGAACTCCCGCCCGCCGGTACGTCGTTCAGGCGCTGGACCCAGTTGCTCGGGCGCGCCCCCTTCGACGCGGACCGCACGTACTTCCAGCGCGCCCTGCCCGGGGAGGACGCACCGATCGGCAGGCGCGCCCTCACCGGGGCCGACACCGTGGCCCGGGAGCGGACCCGGACCTTCTCCATCGGCCCCGGGGAGACGGCCGCCCTGCTGGGGGAGATCCCCGCCAAGTTCCACGCGGGCGTCAACGACGTCCTGCTCACCGCCCTGGCCGTCGCCCTCGCCCGGTGGCGCCGCGACCGGGGGCAGGAGCAGACCTTCGCCCACATCGAGCTGGAAGGGCACGGCCGCGAGGGGCGGTTCGTGGCCGACGCGGTCGGCTTTGAACCCGAACTGTCGCGTACGGTCGGCTGGTTCACCACCCTCTTCCCGGTGACCGTGGACCCCGGCGCCGCCCCCGACCTCACCGACCCCGCTTACCTCACCGCCGCCCTCAAGGCGGTCAAGGAAGACCTCGCCCGGGTCCCCAGCAACGGCCTCTCCTACGGCGCCCTGCGCTACCTCACCGACACCGAACTCAGCGCGCCCGCACCCCAGGTGCTCTTCAACTACCTGGGCCGGTTCGACGCCGGCGCCGCCGGACACTGGCAGCTCGCGGGCGCCACCGGACAGTTGGGCGAGAAGCGCGACCCCAGAATGCGCCTGCCGCGTGCCCTGGAGTTCAACGCGATCGCCGAACCCGGCGCCGACGGCGCGTACGAGCTGGTCACCACCCTCTCCTGGCCCGAGGGCGTGTTCACCGACGCGGACATCGCCACCCTCGGCGCGTACTTCGGCTCGGCCCTGGCGGCCCTCGCCGCGCTGGAGGAGGGCGGCCGCACCCCCAGCGACTTCCCGCTGGTGGAGCTCACCCAGGCCGACGTCGACGACCTGGACAGCGCGGAGCTCCGGGACATCCTGCCGCTGACGCCGTTGCAGGAGGGCCTCTACTTCCACTCGGTCTTCGACGACGACGCCACCGGCAGCTACGTCGAGCAGCAACTGCTCACGCTGGAGGGCGAGGTGGACGCCGCCCGGCTCGCGACTGCCGCCACCCGGCTGCTCACGCTCTACCCCAACCTGGCCGCCCGCTTCACGGCCCTCGCCGACGGCCGGGTCGTCTCCGTCGTCGAGAGCGGCACCCGGGCGCCCTTCACCACCCTGGACCGCCCCGGCATCACCGACGACGAGATCCGCGACCTGGCCGAGCAGGACCGCCGCTCCGGGTTCGACCTCGCCACCGGCCCCCTGATGCGCTACACCCTCATCCGCGCCGGAGCCGGCCGCACCGTCCTGGTGCAGACCGTGCACCACATCATCGCCGACGGCTGGTCCGTCCCGCCGATGCTCCGCGCCCTGCTGGCCGAATACCACGCACCGGGCTCCGTGTACCCGCTCGGCGGCTACCGCGACTACGTCGGCTGGCTGGCCGGGCAGGACCAGGACGAGAGCGACCGGGTGTGGCGCGACGAGCTCGCGGAGCTGCCCGGCCCCTCCCTGGTCGCCGAAGGGCACACCCCCTCCGAGCGGTTCGCCGACATCGCGGCCGAGCCCGCCGACGACATCGACATCGCCGCCCGGTCGGCCGGCGTACCCGTGAGCGTGGCCGTACACAGCGCGTGGGCGGTGACCCTGGGCGGCCTCCTGCACGGCCGGGACGTCGTCTTCGGCTCCACCGTCTCCGGGCGCGACGCCGAGGTCCCGGGCATCCGGGACATGGTGGGCCTGTTCATCAACACCATTCCCGTACGGGCCCGTTGGGCCGCCACCGACACCGCGTACGACCTGCTCACCGCGGTGAAGGACCACCAGAGCGCGGTGCTGGCACACCAGCACGTGTCGCTGGCCAGGATCGGCCGGCAGGCCGGCGCGGGCTCGCTCTTCGACACCCTGGTGGTGTTCGACGTCGCGACCGACGTGGACGCCCTGCGCGGCCCCACCGACACCCTCGCCATCACCGGGATCGTCAACGAGGGTGCCCCGCACTACCCGTTGACGCTCGTCGTCGAGCGGGCCGGCGACGGCCGCCCGCGCTTCAACCTGATCTACGACGGGGAGTTGCTGCGCCGGGAGAGCGCCGAGGCGATCCTGCACACGTTCACCCGGACCCTCACCGAGCTGCTGAGCCGCCCCGACGCCCGGGTCGACGAGCTGGCCCGGGCGGCGGACCGGGTCCCGGAGCGGGTCGCGCCGACGACCCTGGGCGAGCTGTTCGACGCCGCCGCCCACCGCGACCCGTCGGCCAGGGCCGTGACCCAGTGCGCCCTGGACGGCGCCGACCGGTCCCTTACCTACGGCGAGCTGGCCGCCGCCAAGGACGCGTCGGCCGCCGTCCTGCGCGCGGCCGGAGTGGGCCCCGGGCAGCGGGTCGCCGTCGCCGTCCCGCGCTCCCTGGAGCAGGTCGTCGCCCTGGTCGCCGTCGTCACCGCCGGAGGCGCGTACGTACCGCTCGACCTCGCCTACCCGGACGAGCGGCTGGAGTACATCCTCGCCGACTCCGCCCCGCAGGTCGTCCTCGTGGACCGGGACCAGCGCGACCGCTTCACCCGGCTCCTGGAGAAGGCGGGCGTGGCTGCGCGGGTGCTCGTCCAGGGGGAGGAGGACCCGCCCGCCGACCGTACCGCCGCACCCGTGGTGAGCCCGCAGGACCCGGCGTACGTCATCTACACCTCCGGCTCCACCGGCCGGCCCAAGGGCGTCGTCGTCCCGCACTCCGCGGTCGCGACGCTCCTCGCCAACACCCGGCCGGACATGGGCTTCGGGCCGCACGACGTCTGGGTCCAGTTCCACTCCTTCTCCTTCGACTTCGCCGTCTGGGAGCTGTGGGGCGCCCTCGCGCACGGCGGCGAACTGCTCGTCCCCGATTACGCGTTGACGCGTTCGCCCGTCGACTTCCACCGGCTGGTCCGCGAGCGCGGCGTGACCGTGCTCAACCAGACCCCGTCCGCCTTCCACCAGTTCATCGAGGCCGACCTGCACGCCGGTGAACCGGTCCCGGCGCTGCGGCGCGTCATCTTCGGCGGTGAGGCGCTGGACCTCGGCCGGCTGCGCGGCTGGGTCGAGCGGCACGGGACCGGCTCGCCCGAGCTGGTCAACATGTACGGCATCACCGAGACCACCGTCCATGTCACCCACCGGGTGCTGACGGACGAGGACTTCGCCCGCTCCACCGACATCAGCCCGATAGGCGGCCCGATTCCCGGTCTGGCCACCTATCTGCTCGACGACCGGCTCCGGCCGGTGCCGCCGGGCCGGGTGGGTGCCATCTATGTGGCGGGCGATCAGGTGTCCCTCGGTTACCTGGGGCGCCCCGGACTCACCGCCGGCCGCTTCGTCGCGAACCCGTTCGCCGGCGACGGCTCCCGGATGTACCACACCGGGGACCTCGCCCGCCGGACGCTCGACGGCGAGCTGGAGTTCGCGGGCCGCGCCGACGACCAGGTGCAGTTGAAGGGGTTCCGGGTCGAGCTCGGCGAAGTCGAGGGAGCGATCAGGGGGCTGGCCGGTGTCGTCGATGTGGCCGTCACCGTGGCGGACAGCGGCGACCACCTCGTGGCGCACCTCGTGGGAGAGGCGCCCGCCGACCTCACCGCCCTGCTCTCCGCCAGGCTGCCCGTCCACATGGTTCCGGGCCGCGTCCTGCCGCTCGACGCGCTGCCGCTGACGGTCAACGGCAAGCTGGACCGCAAGGCCCTCACCGAGCGCGCGGCCGCCGCCACGCGACAGGACGGACCGACAGCCCCGAGCGGCTCCCAACTCGCTTCTTTGGTCGGTATCTTCGCCGAGACGCTGCCCGACGCCGCCGTGGACGCCGACACCGACTTCTTCGGCGCCGGAGGCGACAGCATCGTCGCCATCACCCTGATCAACCGGGCCCGCGCCCTCGGCCTCCCGATCGCACCCCGGGACGTCTTCCTCCTCAAGACCCCGCGCGCCCTCGCCGCCCACCTGGCCACCCGCACCCCCGAGGCCGCGCCGACACCGCCCACCCGGCGCGAGGACGGCCCGCTGCCGCTCACGCCGATCATCCTGCGCCAACGGGAGCTGGGCGGCTCGCTGACCCGGTTCGCCCAGGCCAGGACACTGGTGGTGGCCGACGGCACCGGCCTCGCGGACATCCGGCGGGCCGCGAACGCGGTCGTGGCCGCCCATCCGGCCCTCCGGCTGCGGCTGCGCGTCGAGCACGGCGTATGGGCCCTGCGCACCGAACCCGCCCGCGAGGCCACGGTCACCTCACCCGACACCGCCGACGCGACGGCCGCCGCGAACGAGGCGGCCGGGCGGCTCGACCCGGAGGCCGGAGACCTCATCGCGTTCTCCTGGCTGGCGGCGAGCCGCACCCTGGCCGTCACCGTGCACCACCTCGCCGTCGACGCGGTGTCCTGGCTGATCCTTCTGGACGACCTGACCACCGCCCTGAGCGGCTCCGTCCTCCCGCCGCCGACCACGCCGTACGCCGAGTACGCCGAAGCCCTCGCCGTACGGTCGGCCGAGTCCGCCGACGGCCTCGGCCACTGGCTCACCACCCTCCAGGCGCCACCCCTGCTGGCGGCGCCCACGGACACGACCAGGCCCACGGAGCTGCGCGAGATCACCGCCGTCCTCCCGCCCGACGTCAGCGACCTCGTGACGCGCACCGCCCCCGCGGCCCTGGGCGTCGGCCTCACCGAGCTGCTCTGCGGCGCCCTGCGCACCGCGCTGACCCACATCCAGCCCACCCCCTCCGACCTGGTGATCGACCTGGAGCGCCACGGCCGGGTCCCGGCGCGGGAGCACCACGACTACACCCGCACCGTCGGCTGGTTCACCTCCATCGCCCCCGTACGGCTCACCCCGCACACCGACCCGGTGGCCGCCGCCCGCGAGATCGCCGACCGCCAGCCGGACGAGGAGGGGCACGTCGCGTACGGCCGACTCCGCTATCTCAACCCGCAGACGGCCCCCCTCCTCACCGCCCACCCCCAGGTCCTCTTCAACTACCTCGGCCGGGGCGGCGAGTCGCAGGTCCTCCACGTCACCGGCGGCGAGCATCCCAGCCCGTACGCCGTCGAGGTCAACGCCTGGACCGACGGCGCCACCGGCAGCCTGCACGCCGCCTTCACCCTCGCCGGGTCCATCCCCGACACGCTCACCGAGCACTGGCTCACCGCCCTGACGCAGCTCGGGAACGCCTCCGCCACCGCCGAACGCACCGCACCGGTCACCCCCCTCCAGCGCGGCCTCTTCTTCCAGGCCCAGATGGCGGGCGCGGCCGGACACTACGTCGCGCAGAGCTGGTTCACCTTCGACCGGCGCCTCGACACGGACGCCTTGGCCGAGGCGATGGCATACGTCATCGGTCGCCACCCGGTCGTCGGCGCGGGCTTCACCACCGACGACGACGGCAACCCGGTCCAGCTCCTCAAGGCGGGCCGCCGGGTCGATGTCCGCACGGTCGAACTGACCACGGACGCCGAGGTGGACGACCTGCGCACCCGCGACCGCGAGCGCGGCTTCGACCCCGGGGAGCCGCCGCTCATCCGGGTGACCGTCGTGCGGCTGCCGGACGGCCGGGACGGGCTGCTGCTCAGCTACCACCTGCTGCTCTGGGACGGCTGGTCCCGCGAGATCGTGCTGCGCGACCTGTTCGACGCGTACGAGGCCGTCGTCGCCGGCGAGCCGTGGGACGCGGCCCCGGCGGTGCCGGGCTTCGAGGAGTACGCCCGGGCGCTCGCCGCCAAGGACTCCGCCGTATCGGAACGCTTCTGGGCGGACCACCTGACCGGCCTGTCCGGACCGACGCTGCTCGCCGGACCGGCCCCGGCCCTCAGCGCGGAGCTGCCCGAGCCGCTCGTAAGGACGCTCTCCGCCGAGCTGACGGACCTGCTGAAGGAGGCCGCCCGCGTCCACGGCGTCACCCTCAACTCGGTGCTGGCCGGTGCCTTCGGCCTCCTGCTCGGGGCCCGTACCGGGCGCGGCGACGCCGTTTTCGGCGTCACCGTCTCGGGCCGGGAGGGCGAGGGCCACGGTGACATCGTCGGCGTCCTGCTGAACACCGTGCCGATGTGGACCCGGGCCCGGCCCGAGGAGACGGTCGGCGCGTATCTGTCCGGTGTGCAGGCGGCCCGGGTGGCGGCCATGGACCACGAGCACCTCGGGCTCGGCGAGATCCAGCGGGCCAGCGGGCACGACACCCTGTTCGACAACCTCTTCGTGCTCCAGAACTTCCTGGACCTGGACGCCTTCGCCGCGATGAACGCCCGCCACGGCATCACCTCCGTCCGGGCGGACGACTCCACGCACTACCCGTACACCTGGGTCGTCACGCCGGGTGAACGGCTCACCGTCAAGCTGGAGCACCGCCACGGCGACCCCGGCTCCGCCCGCCTGTTGCTGGACGACTACCTGCGGGTGCTGGAGGACGTGGCGCGCTCGACGACGGGGCGGATGGGCGCTCTGCGGGGACTGGGACCGGACCCCGAGCCCGCCGAACGCACGGACATCGGTACGGACACCGTCGTCGACCGCTTCGACCTGGCGGCCGACCGCCATCCGGAGCGGATCGCCCTCGTCGCCGACGGCGCGACGATGACCTTCGCCCAACTCCGCGACCGCAGCCGGGCCGTGGCGGGTGTGCTCGCGCAGCGGGGGATCGGTCCGGAGACGGCCGTGGCCCTGGCGATCCCGCGTTCGCCCGACTGGATCGCGGCGCTGTTCGCCGTCCTGCGGGTCGGTGCCGCGTACGTCCCGCTGGAACTGGACCACCCGGACGAGCGGATCGCGACCATCATCGAGGACTCGCGGCCCGAGGTGACCCTCACCGTGAGCAGCGTGTCGCCCCGGCTGACCGGCGAGCTGATCGAACTGGACCGCCCGCTGCCGGCCGCCGAGCCGTACGTGACGTTCGCCCCCGACGATCCGGACCGGCTGCGCCACCCCGCGTACACGATCTACACCTCAGGATCGACCGGGAAGCCCAAGGGCGTGGTGACCGAGTACGCCGGCCTCACCAACATGCTGATCAACCACCAGCGCCGCATCTTCGAGCCGGTCCTCGCCGAGCACGGCCACCGGACCTTCCGGATCGCGCACACCGTGTCGTTCGCCTTCGACATGTCGTGGGAGGAGCTGCTCTGGCTCGCCGACGGCCACGAAGTCCACATCTGCGACGAGGAGTTGCGCCGCGACGCACCCCGGCTCGTCGAGTACTGCGGTGAGCACGCGATCGACGTCATCAACGTGACCCCGACCTACGCCCAGCAGCTCATCGCCGAAGGGCTGCTGGACCACCCGCACCAGCGGCCCCCGCTCGTGCTGCTGGGCGGTGAGGCCGTCACCCCGACGCTGTGGCAGCGGCTCGCCGAGACCGAGGGCACGGTCGGCTACAACCTGTACGGGCCCACCGAGTACACCATCAACACCCTCGGCGTCGGCACCTTCGAATGCCTCGACCCGGTGGTGGGCGTGGCGATCGACAACACCGAGGTGTACGTCCTCGACCCCTGGCTACGGCCGCTGCCCGACGGGGCCCCCGGTGAGCTGTACGTGGCGGGCGTCGGCATCGCCCGCGGCTACCTGGGGCAGAGCGCCCAGACCGCGCACCGCTTCGTCGCCTGCCCGTTCGGCGCGCCCGGCGAGCGCATGTACCGGACGGGGGACCTGGTGATCCGCCGGCCGGACGGGAACATCGTCTATCTGGGCCGTACCGACCAGCAGGTCAAGATCCGCGGACACCGGGTCGAACTGGGCGAGGTGGAGGCCGTGTTCGCCGCCCATCCGGCGGTGCGGTTCGTCGCCGCGGTCGCCCAGCCCGACCCGCAGGTCGACGGCGCCTACCGGCTGGCCGCCTATCTGGTGCTGGAGGGAGCCGAGTTGGCGGCGGTAGCCGGTGAAGTCGGCTCCGGGATGCCGGACTTCCTGCGCCCGACCCACTTCGCCCAGGTCGACAGCATCCCGCTCACCGTGAACGGGAAGGCTGACACCAAGGCGCTGCCCGAGGCGCGGCCGCTCGGCGCGCTGACCACGGCGGGGGAGCGCGGACCTTCGAGCGAGACCGAGACCGTGGTCTGCGAGTTCTTCGCCGAGGCACTGGACCTGGACGACGACGAGGTGAGCGCGGTGAGCGACTTCGTGTCCCTCGGAGGGCACTCCATGCTGGCGGTGCGGCTGATCGGGCTGCTCCGCCGCGAGTACGGTCCAGTGATCACGATCCGTGATCTGTTCACCCTGCGAACCCCGGAAGCGATCGCCCGCCACCTCGATGAAGAATGACACGCCTGATGGAACTGACAAGGCTGATGAAAACTGACACGCCTGATGACAACTGACACGCAGCGGTCCCGCCCGGGGGCCGCCATCCTGCGGACCGCTCTGCGCCGCAACATCGGCGCCATGATCGCGGGTACGGTCCTCATGGGCCTGTACCAGGCGGCGGAGACCGCGTTCCCCATCGCGCTCGGGCTGATCGTCGAGCACACGATGCAGGACCGGAGCCTCGGCTCGCTCGGGCTGTCGATCGGCTCGCTCGCCGTGATCATCACGACGGTCTCGCTGTCGTGGCGGTTCGGTATGCGGGTGCTCCAGAAGGCCAACACGACCGAGGCGCACCGCTGGCGGGTCCAGGTGGCCGCCTGCGGGCTCCAGCCGGTGGCCAGGGACGATGTGGACGGGCTGAAGTCCGGCGAGATCCTCACCATCGCCACCGAGGACGCCGACCAGACCGCCGACATCATCGAGGTGGTGCCGCTGCTGGTCAGCTCCCTGGTCGCGGTGGTCGTCGCCGCGGTCGCGCTGAGCCTGGCCGACATACGGCTCGGCCTGCTGGTGATCGTGGGGACCGTCGGCATCCTGTCGATCCTCGCGGTGATGTCCCAGCGGATCGGCTCCAGCACCCAGGAGCAGCAGGCCAAGGTGGCGCGGGCCGGGGCCAAGGTCGCCGACCTCATCATCGGCCTGCGCCCGCTCCACGGCTTCGGCGGCAACCACGCGGCGTTCGGCTCCTACCGCAGGGTCAGCACCGACGCCAAGCGGCAGGCGATCACCGTCGCCAAGGTGAACGGCGCGTACGCGGGCACCGCGCTGGCCCTCAACGCGGTCCTCGCCGCCGCCGTCTCGCTGACGGCGGGCTGGCTGGCGTTCGAGGGCCGGATCTCCATCGGTGAACTGGTCATGGCCGTGGGCCTCGCGCAGTTCATCATGGAACCGCTGAAGATGTTCTCGGAGATGCCCAAGTACGTGATGATCGCCCGCGCCTCCGCCGAGCGCATGGCGCTGGTGCTCTCCGCCCCGCCGGTGACGGTCCCGGGCCCCGAACGGCCGGCACCGGGCGGTGACCTGGAGGTCGACGGCGTCCGCCACGGCACCCTGCGCGGGCTGAAGTTCACCGTGGCCGCCGGGGAGTTCGTGGCGATCGCCCCCTACCAGCCGCGCGCGGCGGCCGACCTCGTCGCCGTACTCGCCGTGAACGCCGCGCCACCCGCGTACGAGGGAGTGGTCCGGCTCGGCGGGCAGGAGCTCGCGGACCTGTCGGTCGAGGCCGTCCGTGAAACCCTGCTGGTCAACCCGTACGACGCGGAGATCTTCGGCGGCACCCTCCGGACGAACATCGACCCTTCGGGCAGCAGCCGTACGCTCCCCGAGGCCGTCGAGGCGTCCATGCTGACCGATGTCGTCGCCCTCCACCGCGACGGGCTCGACTACGCGGTCCGCGACCGGGGGGCGAACCTCTCCGGCGGGCAGCGCCAGCGGCTCTCCCTGGCCCGTGCGCTGGCCGCCGACACCGACGTCCTGGTCCTGCACAACCCGACCACCGCCGTCGACGCGGTCACCGAGCAGCTCATCGCCCGCAACATCGCCAAACTGCGCCGGGGCCGCACCACGCTCGTGATCACCAGCAGCCCGGCGCTCCTGGACGCGGCGGACCGCGTGCTCGTCCTGGACGACGGGGTCATCACCGCCGAGGACACCCACCGCAACCTGCTCGCGGGCGACGAGGCGTACTGCCTGGCCGTGGCCCGGTGAGCCACCGGCGGGGGCGGTCGCCGCCCCCGCCGGTCCTCGCCCCGCCGGTCCTCGCCCTCCCGCCGGTGCTCAGCCCAGCGCCCAGGCGACATCCCTCAGCAGGGCCTGCCGCCAGCCCGCCCGGTCGTGGTCCGACGCGGACCGCGAGACCCGCACCGTCGCCCCGGCCCGCTCGGTGAGCGACTCGGCCAGCTCGCAGTGGGGCAGCATCCTTCTCTCGTGCTCCCCCACGTCGAACGCACAGCGTAGCGAGGACAAGTCCGGCCCCCGGAGCAGGAGTTCGGCCATACTCCCGCCGACGGGACCGCCCAGCGGGTCCGCCGACCCCTCGGCGCCGGGCGCCCACCAGAACGACCCCGACTGGCAGGCGATACGGGAGACCAGCTCCGGGAACTCCAGCGCCGCGTACAGCGCGCTCAGCCCGCCCAGGCTCTGCCCCGCGACCACCAGCCGGTCCAGGTCGGCCCGTACCCCGGATCCGGCCACCAGCGGCAGCAGTTCGTCCCGGACCGCCTCCCACAGCTCGGGGCGGCAGGCGAACTCGGCCTCCCGGTCCTTGGCCGGGAGGAAGACCAGCGTGACGGGTTCCAGCTCGCCGGCGGCCACGGCGGAGTCGAACGCGGTCATCGCCGGGTGCAGGTACAGCCAGTCGTCCCCGTCGAGCAGCAGGACCACCGGCCCGCCGCCCGCGACCGGGTGGACGCGCACGGTCCGCCGCCCGCCGAGCCGCTCGCTGCTCCACCGCAGCCGGGTGTCGGGGAGGGGCAGGATGTCGTCCGGGCCGAGGGCGGGCCAGTGCGGCTGGGGCGGGGCGTCCGGGGTCGCGGCGATGGAGCGGTCGCCGCCCGCCCCGGCCGGGTTGAGCGGATCGGCGTGGCCCTCGCCGCCCACGAGGAACCGGTAGGTCACCCGCAGCCGGGCGGGCATGGGCACCTCGGCGTACCAGCAGTCCGTGGCGGCCCACCGCCGCAGGGGGAGGGGCCCCGACCAGCTCTCGAAGTCGAGGTCGGCGGGAGACCCCCGCCAGAGGAACAGCGTCAGCCAGCCGTCGTCGGCGGGGACCGAGCAGGGCGCCCGCGCCGCGGTCCAGAACGCGTCGGTGCCGGGCTTGCCGGGAAGCCCGAAGGCGGCGAAGGGGCTCTCGGCGTCGGCTGCTTCGGGGGCGGTCATGGCCGACCGGGGAGGCCGGGGAGGCCGTGGGCCGGGAGCCGGGTGAGCAGGCGCATGAACGTCTCCTGGTGAGAAGGGAGGGGGTTCGCTCTGGGTAAGGCGAGCCTAACCCGGAGATCCTCTCCACTCCAGGGGCGCTCCGGCCCTGGGGCGTTCCGCGCTGCGAGCCGTACGGGCTCTCGCTAGCGTGGGCGTGCGGAGCCCCGCCCCCACAAGCAGACGAGCAGACGAGCAGAAGGGCCTCACGATGGACCGACCACCGCACACGGCGAGAGGCGACATCGGCCGACGCGTCGCGGCGCGTCGCCTCCAGCTCGACCTGTCCCGGCAGGACGTGGCGCTGAGGGCGGGCGCCGCACCCGGCTACATCCAGTACGTGGAGGAGCAGTCCGCGACCCCCACCATCGGCTTCCTGCTCCGGCTCGCCGACGCCCTGGAGACAACCGTCCAGGAGCTGACCGGCGGGACGGTGGACCTGCCGGCCGGGCTCGGCCGGGCGGCCCGGGGGGCCCGGATGGCCGAACTCGACGAGACCGAATGCCGGGCCCTGCTCGGTGACCACGGCGTGGGGCGGGTGGCGCTGAACGACGGCGACGGGCCGGTCGTCCTGCCGGTGAACTACCAGGTGGTCGACGGCGAGGTCATGTTCAGTACGGGGGACAGCTCCCCGCTCGCCGGAGCGGCCGGCACGCGGATCGCGTTCGAGACCGACCACATCGACGACGCCTTCAGCAAGGGCTGGAGCGTCCTGCTGGTGGGAACCGTACGCGTCGTGGAGGACGAGGACGAGGCGCGTCGGCTCAGGGAGACGGCGTACTCGGCCCCCTGGGCGGGGGAAGGGCGTGAGCACGTCATGGTCCTCGTGCCCCGCCGCATCACCGGGCGCAGGATCGTCGTGGACGACGCCCCGGGGGACGCCGGCTGAACCCGGTGACACCGGGCGGGGCGGCCGCGACGGGTGGGACGGCGGGCGCGGGTCACTCGAAGGGGACGACGGCGACCGGCGCCGGGCTGTGGTGGATCACGGCGTGCGCGACATGGCCGAGGTGCGGGCCCACCGGGGAGCGCCGGCTGCGCCGCCCTACGACCAGCAGACCGGCGCTCCGGGACGCGTCGACGAGCGCGGCCGCCGCCGGCCCGACCACCGCCTGCTCCGTCACCCGGACGGCCGGGAACTTGGACCGCCAGGGCCGCACCATCCCGGCCAGCCCCTCGGTGGCCTTCCGGCCGAGGCCGCTGCCGACGGCCGGGTCGAGGATCGCGGTGTGCCCGTAGGCCGGGGACGGGGACCAGCTGTGGAGGATCCGCAGTTCCTCGTCCCTGCGCGCGGCCTCACCGAAGGCGAAGGCGAGCAGCGGGTCGCACGGCTGCTCGATGTCGACGCCCAGGACGATGCCGGAGCCGACGTTTCCGGAGTCGGCGGCTCCGGGGCCGGCGTCTTCTGAGCCGGCGTCGTCGGAGCCCGCCCCGGACGAGGACGCACCCGACCGTACGAGTACCACCGGCCGCCGCGCCCGGCCGACGACGGCGAGCGAGACCGAGCCGATCAGGAAGCCGACGACACCGCCGAGCCCGCGCGACCCCAGCACGGTCACCTCGGCCTCGTTCGCGGCGTCGGTCAGTTCGGCGGGGGCACGGCCGCGGGCCATCTCGGTGGTCACGTCGAGGCCGGGCCGGTCGTCCCTGACCCGGTCGGCGGTGGCGTGCAGCAGGGTCCCGTACCGCTCGACCAGTGATTCGGCGGAGAGCACCGGCACCTCCGCGGTGACCGGCCACTCCTCCACATGGATGAGGTGGAGCGGGACGTCGAGCAGGGAGGCCTCCTCCGCGGCCCACAGCGCGGCCGCCAGGCTCTCGGGGGACTCGTCCATTCCGACGGTGACGTGGGGGGTCATGGCCAGGGCCTCCTCGGTGCGCGGGGCTCCGGGTGCGGAACCCCGCGTCCAGCCTCCCCGGGGCGGCGCCCGCCGGGCGAGGGTCCGAGAGGGCCGGATCGGGGCCGAAGGGCCCATGCACCGGGGTGGTGCTCCGGTGCGACCGTGGAGGGGCAGCCCCTGAGCCCCCGGGGCCACCCTGATCCCTCAGACCACCCCGCCCCTCCGGGGCCACCCCGCCCCCCCCGGCCACCCCGACCCCCCGGCCACCCCCGAGGAGGAGCCATGACCAGCGACCTTCCCGACCCCGCGGAACTCGACGCCGTCGTCGTCGGAGTCGACGCGTCCCCGCCGGCCAGGACAGCCGCCCTGTGGGCAGCCGCCGAGGCGGACCTCCGTGGGCAGCCGCTCACGATCGTCCACGCCGCCGACCTCGAGGGGCGCTCCGTCCTCACGTCGGCCGAGACCCTCCAGGCCCTGTGGGACGCGGCGAGCGACGTGCTGGCCGAGACCGCCGACGCCGTACGGGAGGCGTACCCGGACCTCGTCGTGACGAAGGAGCTCAGCCGTGGCGACGCGGTGGCCTCACTGCACGCGGCGGCCGGCGACCGGGGCACGATCGTGGTGGGTAGCAGGGGGCTCGGCGGCTTCGCCTCACTGACGCTCGGTTCCGTCGGACTGGGCGTGGCCGCGCGCACCGAGGTGCCGGTGATCGTCGTACGGGGCGAGCCCGACCGGGCGGCGACCGGGGTGGTCACGGCGGCCGTGCACGGCACGTCCGACCTCGACTGGCTGCTGACCGCCGCCGCCGAGGCGCGCGTCCGCAACGCGTCGCTGCGGCTGCTGAGCGTCAGCAATGTGCTGACCTACGTCGGCCGGTTCACCACCATGCTCGACAGCATCGGGGAGATCACCGAGGAGAAGGTGCACGAGACGGCCGCCATGGCCGACCGGATACGCACGAGCTACCCCGGCCTCACCGTCACCCACGACGTCGAGACCGGGACCAGCGTGCCCGGAATCCTCGTCGAGGCCACGTCCATCACCGACCTGCTGGTCATGGGCGCCAGGCACCGGGTGATCGGGGACGGTTCCGCGCTGGGCCGGGTGGCCCACGCCCTGCTGCACCACGGGCACTGCCCCGTCCAGATCGTCCCGCCCGGCTACGCGGCGACGGACGGCGACGGCGGCTGAACGAAGCGACGGCGGCTGAACGAAGCCCTGCTCCACGGCTCACTCCACGCTTCATTTCGTTCCACGCTTCATTCCACGGTCAGAACCTCACCGACCGGCCGCCGTGGCGTGGCCACTCCCCGCGGGCCGTAGCCGAACCGGAACACCATGTGGACGAAGCCGGTCAGGGAGCCGGGCTCGCGGGTCAGCGCGCGGAGTTCGGGCCATTCCAGGGGCTGCGACATCAGCGAGGTCGACAGCCCGTCGAGGGTGGCCTGCAGGAGTACGCGCTCCATGGCCTGCCCCGCCCGCAGCCAGTCGGCCGGGGAGTCGTCCATCGTGCCCAGGAGCGCGATCTGCGGCCGCGTCTCGAAGGCGGCGACGGCCCGGCCGGGCAGGTCGCGCGGTGCGTCGAAGTCCCGGGCGGGGGCGCTCACCCCGTACTGCCGGGGGCCGAGGGCGTACGACGGTATGCCCTCGGTGGCCGGCCCCTCCCCGGCCTTGCCCGTACGGGTCCAGGAGGCGATCTCCTCGCGCAGCGCGGCGTCGGCCGACTCGAAGAGCGCGGCGTCGCGCACCAGGTCCAGGACGGCGTCCGAGTGCCAGGACCCCGGCACGATCAGCCGGCACCCCTCCAGGAGGGCGGCACCGCGGAGCCCGTCGACGATCTCCCCCGGGATCCGCTCGTCGGAGAAGGGGAAGCGGCTGGTGTGCCGCTGCCGCAGGGCGGGGAACAGGTCCGCCGGGTCCGGGCCCGGGCCCGCCGGATCGGGCTCCTGGAGTACGACATCGGCCAGGTGCCAGGGGTCGCGGGGATCGGGCAGCAGCTCGATGGCGGTGTCCCACCCGTGGTGGGCGGCGGACACCCGCAGATTGAACAGGGCGGCCCCGCATCCCAGGTGCAGCCCGCGCCCGTCCGGGTCACCGGCCGGCAGCGAGCGCGACGGGTCGCCGTACAGGGCGAGAACCCAGGTGCCCGTGCGATGGACGAACCTCCAGGGCTGGGCGTTGTGCATGGACGGGGCGGTGACGGCGTCCTCGACCAGCGAGGTCACGGTCTCCACGAGATGGTCGGTGGTGGGCATGGCTTCCTCTCCGGTGCTCCCTCGGCTCCAGCGTCCCGCCGGGCAGGCACCGCGCAGCAGGGGCCGAACGGCCCTGCCCACGGTCCGAACGGGGCCCCTTTGAGCACCCAGGGACCACGCCGAGCACGCACGGCTCGACATGAGGCGGTGCGGTGCGGCGGCTACGTTGGGAGGACGCGGACGCGAGCGGTCCGACCCTCGACGCCGTCGGAGGTATCCATGGGCGGGGATGACCGCGAGGCCCCACGGGCCAGGCTCCCGCGCCTGAGACTCGACGAGCTGCTCGATGAGCTCCAGGGCCGTATCGACGAGGCCCGGGGCACCCGCGACCGGCTCAACGGCCTGCTGGAGGCCGTCATGTCCGTGGGCCAGGAGCTCGCCCTGCCCCAGGTGCTCCGGGGGATCATCGAGGCGGCGGTCGTGCTGGTCGACGCCGAGTACGGGGCGCTGGGCGTGATCGGCGACGACCAGAAGCTCGCCGAGTTCCTCCCCATCGGCATCAGCGACGAGGTACGGGAACGGATCGGCGGCCTCCCCTCCGGCCACGGGCTCCTCGGCGAGCTGATCCGGCACCCGGAGCCGCTGCGGCTGGCTGAGCTCTCGGACCACCCGACCTCGTACGGCTTCCCGCCCCACCACCCGCCGATGCGCACCTTCCTCGGTGTGCCCATCAGGGTCCGCGAGGAGGTGTTCGGCAACCTCTACCTCACCGAGAAGCGCGGTGGGGCCGACTTCGACGCGGAGGACGAGGCCGTCGTCTCCACCCTGGCGGTCGCGGCGGGCATCGCCATCGAGAACGCCCGCCTCTACGAGGAGGGGCGGCTGCGGGAGCGGTGGCTCGCCGCGAGCTCCGACTTCACCAGCGCGCTGCTCTCCGGCTCGGCGGAGTCGGAGGTCCTGGAGGGAATGCTGGCCCGGGCCGTGGACATCGCCGGTGCCGACCTGGGCGTCTTCCACCTCGTGGAGCCGGACGGCGAACTGAGCGGTTCGCTCGCCCACGGGGAGAAGGCCGGGGCCCATCGCGGCCTGGTGCTGCCGACCACCCGGGGCACCCTCGCCGGGGCCACGCTCTCCGCCGACGCGCTCATCACCGTCCCCGATGTGGGGAACGATCCCCGGATCACCGTACGGCCGGAGCGCTGGGACGGATTCGGGCCCGCGGTGGCCGTCGTCGTGGGGACCAAGGAGAAGCTGAGCGGCGTCCTCATCCTCGCCCGGCTCCGGGGCGGCCCGCCGTTCGCCGGACCGGAGATCGCCTCGCTGCCGGGCTTCGCCGGACAGGCCGCGCTGGCGCTCGAACTGGCCGAGCGCCGCCGCGCCGCCGAGCAGGTGAGCCTCCTGGAGGACCGGGACCGGATCGCCCGTGACCTGCACGACCTCGCGATTCAGCGGCTGTTCGCCACCGGGATGACCCTGCAGAGCGCCCGCCCGTTCGTCGAACACCCGGAAGCGGCCGAGCGGCTCGGCCGCGCCATCGACGACCTCGACACCACCATCAAGATCATCCGCTCCACCATCTTCGGGCTCCGCGAGCACGGGCCGACCGGAGACGCCCCGGGGCTCAGGACCCGGGTCGTCCAGGCGGTGGACACCGCCGCGCCCGCCCTCGCGTTCGCTCCCGCGCTGCGGATGGAGGGGCTGATCGACACTGACGTGCCCCAGGACGTGGCGGACCAGGTGGTCGCGGTGATCGTGGAGGCCCTGAGCAACATCGCCCGGCATGCGGGGGCCACGGCGGCGGAGGTGTCGGTCGCCGCCGAGGACGGCGTGCTGACGGTGACCGCGACCGACGACGGCACCGGCCTCCCGGAGGGTGCCCGGGGCAGCGGCCTGCGGAACCTGACCGAACGGGCCGAGCGGCTGGGCGGCACCCTGTCCGTCGAGCGGGGCCCGGCCCCGCGCGGCGGCACCGTACTGGAGTGGCGGGTCCCGCTGCCCACGGGACGCGGGGGAGGGGCGTACGGGACACCCGGGTGACCGCGACCCCCGCCCCTGGAGCGCCCCCACCTCACCCCCCACCTCACCCCTCCCGCTGCCCGTGCTCCCGTACCTCCGTCGCGATGACGGCCGCCTGGACCCGGCGCTCCACCCCGAGCTTCCCGAGCAGCCGGGAGATGTGGTTCTTCACGGTCTTCTCGGAGAGGTAGAGCCGCCCCGCGATCTGCCGGTTGGTCAGCCCTTCGCCGATGAGGTCGAGCACGGACCGCTCCCGCTCCGACAGGACCGACAGCCGCTCGTCCTCCACCGGACCGGACGGCTCGGGGGCGCGCAGGGTGCGCATGAGCCGGGCCGTCGTCGCCGGGTCCAGCATCGACTGACCCGTCGCCACCGTCCGTACGGCCGAGACCAGGTCCGACCCGTTGATCTGCTTGAGTACGTATCCGGCCGCACCGGCCATGATCGCGTCCAGCAGGGCGTCCTCGTCGTCGAAGGACGTCAGCATCAGACAGGCCAGCTCCGGCATCCGCGAGCGCAGCTCCCGGCAGACCGTGATGCCGTCCCCGTCGGGCAGCCGGACGTCGAGGACCGCCACATCGGGCCGCAGCGCGGGGCCGCGGGCCAGCGCCTGGGCGGCCGTGGACGCCTCTCCGACGACCTCCAGGCCCGGCTCGGCCCCCAGGAGATCGTGCAGCCCGCGGCGTACGACCTCGTGGTCGTCCAGCAGGAAGACCCGGATCGGGTCTCCGGCTGCGGCGGTCGGCGTTCCGGACATGTGCGGCCCCCGGTGGTCGGCTCGTCGGGCGTTCGGCCAGGGCTTTCGACGGGGTCGGGCCTCGGCGGCCCCGTTCTCCCCGTATTGTCCCAGGGTCGTCGCCGAAGGGCCCCCTGGATCCGTTCTCCGCTGGTCAATGCGGGTGGCCGAAGGCGTTGGCGTAGGCTTGCCAGCTGACTGGACAAGACCTGCCCACCCGTGCGCGCGCCGTTGCGGTGGGGTGACTACGGAGGTTCGCGTACATGCCGAGCAGCAGTCGTACGGCACTGGTCGAGGACCTGATGGGGCGTTTCCCCGAGGTGCCCCGGGAAGCCGTCATCAAGGAGGACCTGCTGCGCGGCGGCATGGCCTTCGACGAGTCCGCGCTCAGCGGCTCCATCGGCGGCGCCACCGGTGACGTGAAGCCGAAGTCGTACTTCATCTTCTCCTTCGACCACCGCACCCTGCCCGAGCTCGGCGCCGCCGCGCTCAACCGGCCGCCGGAGGAGGTCGTCCTCACCGGTGGTCCTTACGACCTGCGCCGCACGGTGGTGTCGGTGCGGGTCAACCCCGACTCCCCGTACGTCGTGCGCGGCGGCGAGGACGGCACGCTCGGCCTCTACCTGGACGGGGCGCGGATCGCGGACGTCGGGCTGCCGCCGATGCCGGAGTACTACCGCCACCAGCTCTCCAACGGCAAGTCCGTCATGGAGGTCGCCCCGACCATCCAGTGGGGCTACCTCATCTACCTGACGGTCTTCCGGGTCTGCCAGTACTTCGGCGCCAAGGAGGAGTGCCAGTTCTGCGACATCAACCACAACTGGCGCCAGCACAAGGCGGCCGGCCGCCCGTACACCGGGGTCAAGCCGGTCGAGGAGGTGCTGGAGGCGCTGGAGATCATCGACCGGTACGACACCGCCGGCGTCTCCCGCGCCTACACCCTCACCGGCGGCTCCATCACCTCCCAGGTCGCCGGACGCGACGAGGCCGACTTCTACGGGCACTACGCCAAGGCCATCGAGGAGCGCTTCCCCGGCCGCTGGACCGGCAAGGTGGTGGCCCAGGCGCTGCCCCGCGAGGACGTGCAGCGCTTCCACGACTACGGCATCCGTATCTACCACCCCAACTTCGAGGTGTGGGACCGCCGCCTCTTCCAGCTCCACTGCCCCGGCAAGGAGCGGTACGTCGGCCGCGACGAGTGGCACCGCCGGATCCTGGAGTCCGCCGAGGTGTTCGGGCCGCGCAACGTCATCCCCAACTTCGTGGCCGGCATCGAGATGGCCGAGCCCTTCGGCTTCACCAAGGTGAGCGAGGCCATCGACTCGACCACCGAGGGGCTGCGGTTCTTCATGTCGAACGGGGTCGTGCCGCGCTTCACCACGTGGTGCCCCGAGCCCACCACCCCGCTCGGCAAGGCCAACCCGCTGGGCGCGCCGCTGGAATACCACATCCGCCTGCTCCAGGCCTACCGGGCGACGCTGGAGGAGTTCGGCCTCAACTCCCCGCCCGGCTACGGCCCCGCCGGACCCGGCCGCGCGGTCTTCTCGGTCAGCTCCTTCATGGACAGCCTCGAAGGCCTGGAGGAGGAGCCCGTCGCCTGACCCGCTCCGCGGGGAACGGGCACCGTTCCCCGCGATCGGGCACGGATCGGGCACGACACCCGGCGGAGCGGACACCGCGAGCGCCCGGAAAGCCCGGTGGTACGGGTGTGACCAGCGGCGGTACGCCGGGGGAAACGGGCAGGAACGGGCAGAGGGAATCCGGCGAAGAGCCTGGTCGAGCGGGTGACCCTGCTTGTAAAAACGTCACATGGGCCCGAACGGACCGGGTCGCCGCCTGAACAGTGCCACCGCAAGAGCCAGGGATGTGTGTCGTGGACACCGACGAACGCCGCAGAGGAATTCTCGACACCGCCCGACGGGACGGATCGGTCGAGGTGAACGCCCTGGCGGTGGTGTTCAAGGTGGCCAAGGAGACCGTCCGCCGCGATCTGCACGTACTGGAGGAGCACGGTCTCCTCCGCCGGACCCACGGCGGCGCCTACCCCGTGGAGTCGGCGGGGTACGAGACCACGCTCGCGGTCCGCACCACCCGCAACGTCCCGCAGAAGTCGCGGATCGCTGCTGCCGCCGCCGATCTGCTCGGGGACGCCGAGACCGTCTTCGTCGACGAGGGCTTCACCCCCCAGCTCGTCGCCGAGGCGTTCCCCCGGGACCGGCCGCTGACCGTGGTCACGGCGTCCCTGGCCGTCGCCACCGTCCTCGCCGACGCCGAGAAGATCTCCGTCCTGCTGCTCGGCGGCCGGGTGCGCGGCTCCACGATGGCCACCGTCGACCACTGGGCCTCCAAGATGCTCGCCGGCTTCGTCATCGACCTGGCGTACGTCGGTGCCAACGGCATCTCCCGCGAGTACGGCCTCACCACCCCCGACCCGGCCGTCAGCGAGGTCAAGGCCCAGGCCATGCGCAGCTCCCGGCGCCGGGTCTTCGCCGGGATCCACGCCAAGTTCGGCGCCGTGAGCTTCTGCCGGTTCGCCGGTGTCGGCGACTTCGAGGCGATCGTCACCGACGCGGGGCTCTCCTCGGCCGAGGCCCAGCGCTACTCCCTCATGGGCCCCCAGGTCATCCGCGTCTGACCGACCGTCCCCGGTCCCGGTCCCGCTCCCGTGCCGGCCGCACCACCCCTGAGACCACCGCGCCCCGCCCCCCGTCGGGGCGCGGTTCGTTCTGCCCGCGCCACCCGCGCCACCCCCGTACGACCCGATCACCGAGCCGCTACGACTGATCAGGAGTCCCCATGAGCCCGCACCCCCGCCGACGACACGGACCACGCCGCCGCCTGCCGCGTACGGCAGCCGCGGCCGCGGCACTCGCCCTCCTCGCCACCGGCTGCGCCGGGGCCGGCGGGACCTCCTTCGGGGGAGGTGACGCCCTCAACGTCCTGATGGTGAACAACCCGCAGATGGTCGAACTGCAGAAGCTGACCAAGGAGCACTTCACCAAGGAGACCGGCATCACCGTCCACTTCACGGTGCTGCCCGAGAACGACGTCCGCGACAAGATCAGCCAGGA
Organism: Streptomyces cyaneofuscatus; assembly: GCF_042718795.1. Taxonomy (GTDB): domain Bacteria; phylum Actinomycetota; class Actinomycetes; order Streptomycetales; family Streptomycetaceae; genus Streptomyces; species Streptomyces cyaneofuscatus_A. Next base: position 24,920 of record NZ_JBHXOX010000028.1, on the reverse strand, counting down.
CTACTCCAACCAGGCCGGCCAGTACGACATCGCCACCATCTCCAACTTCGAGCTGCCGTTCTTCGCCGAGAACGGCTGGCTGCGCCCGCTGGACGCATACGTCGACGCCGACCCGGGCTTCGACCAGCAGGACATCCTCCCGCCGCTGCGCGAGTCGCTGACCCACAAGGACGGCAAGCTCTACGCCCAGCCCTTCTACGGCGAGTCCTCCTTCCTGATGTACCGCAAGGACGTCTTCGAGAAGGAAGGGCTCGACATGCCCGCCAAGCCGACCTGGAAGGAGGTCGCCGAACTCGCCGCGAAGACCGACGGATCGCAGCGCGGGATGAAGGGCATCTGTCTGCGCGGCCTGCCCGGCTGGGGCGAGGTCATCGCCCCGCTCACCACCGTCGTCAACACCATGGGCGGCACCTGGTTCACCGAGGACTGGCAACCACGCCTGAATTCAGCGGAGTTCAAGAAGGCCACCCAGTTCTACGTCGACCTGGTGCGCGAACACGGAGAGCTCGGCGCCCCGCAGTCCGGGTACGCCGAATGCCTCAACAACATGACCCAGGGCAAGACCGCCATGTGGTACGACGCCACCGCCGGCGCCGGTTCGCTGGAGGCCAAGAACTCACCCGTCAAGGGCAAGATCGGGTACGTACCGGCCCCCGTCGAGCAGACCAAGAGCTCCGGCTGGCTCTACACCTGGGCCTGGGGCATGCAGAACGCCTCCAAGAAGGCCGACGACGCCTGGAAGTTCATCTCCTGGGCCTCCGGCAAGGAGTACGAGGAACTCGTCGGCGCCACCAGTGGCTGGTCCAACGTCCCGGCGGGCAAACGCGCTTCGACCTACGCCCACCCCGACTACCGCAAGGAAGCAGGGGCGTTCGCCGACGTCACCCAGCAGGCTATCTCCGATGCCGACCCCAACAACCCCGGCACCCAGCCGCGCCCCACGGCGGGCATCCAGTTCGTCGGCGTACCGGAGTTCACCGACCTGGGCACCAAGGTCGCGCAGGAGATCAGCGCCGCCATCGCGGGCCGCCAGTCGGTGGACGCCGCACTCGCCACCTCTCAGAAGCTGGCCGAGAAGGTAGCGGAGGAGTACCGATGACCACGACCACCGCCGTACGGCCTACCCCGCCCCCGCCGGCCCCGCCCGGCAAACGCCCCACCGGTAGCAGAGCCCGCGCCTGGGCGACGCGCGCACCGCTTCTGCCCGCCCTCGTCTTCCTGATCGTGGTCACCCAACTGCCGTTCGTGGCAACCCTGGTGATCTCCTTCTTCGACTGGAACTCGCTCAAGCCGGACCAGCGCCACTTCACCGGATTCGCCAACTACGGCTCCGTCTTCACCGATCCGGCCCTGCGCGAATCGGTCCTCACCACCGTCCTGCTCACCGCGACGGTCGTGATCGTCAGCGTCGTCCTCGGCCTCGCCTTCGCCCTGCTCCTGGACCGCACGTTCTTCGGCCGGGGCTTCGTCCGTACTCTCCTCATCACGCCGTTCCTCATCGTGCCGGTCTCGGCGGCGCTGCTGTGGAAGCACGCGCTCTACAACCCGGAGTACGGGCTCTTCAACGGTGTGCTGACCTGGTTCGGCAACCTCTTCGGCATCGAGTCGATCGCGCAGCCCGAGTGGACCTCCGAGATGCCGCTGATGGCCGTCGCCGCGGCGCTCGTCTGGCAGTGGACCCCGTTCATGATGCTGATCCTGCTGGCCGGGCTGCAGAGCCGCCCCGCCGAGATGATGGAGGCCGCCCGCCTCGACGGCGCCGGTCCCTGGCAGATGTTCCGCTTCCTGACCCTGCCGCACCTGCGCCGCTACCTCGAACTCGGCGTCCTGCTGGGCTCGGTGTACATCGTGCAGAACTTCGACGCCGTGTTCACCATCACCGCGGGCGGCCTCGGCACCGCCAACCTCCCGTACACCGTCTACGAGACCTTCTACCGGGCCCACGAGTACGGACTGGCGTCCGCCGTGGGCGTGGTCGTGGTGATCGGCACCGTGATCATCGCGACCTTCGCGCTCCGGGTGGTCTCCTCCCTCTTCCGTGAGGAGGCGAGCCGCGCATGAGCGCCTCGACCACAGCACCGACCCGCACCCGAGCCACCGCGAAGGCCGCCGCGCCGACGGCCCGCGCCCGCAGGCGCTCCACCGTCCTCGGCCTGACCGCCTGGGCCGTGGGCCTGGTCTTCTGCCTGCCCGCCCTGTGGATGGTGCTGACCTCCTTCCACTCGGAGGCCGACGCGGCGACCAACCCGCCCTCCCTGGCAGCCTCGCTGACGCTCGACGGCTACCGGACCTTCTTCGGCGGCGGAGGGGGCCCGACCCCCTGGCCCCCGCTGGTCAACTCCTTGACGGCGTCGCTGTTCTCGACCCTCCTGGTGCTCCTGCTGGCGCTGCCCGCCGCGTACGCGCTCTCCATCCGTCGGGTGCGCAAGTGGACCGACGTGATGTTCTTCTTCCTCTCCACCAAGATGCTGCCGGTGGTCGCCGGTCTGCTGCCCATCTACCTGTTCGCCAAGAACACCGGGCTCCTGGACAACATCTGGCTGCTCGTCCTGCTCTACACCTCGATGAACCTGCCGATCGCGGTGTGGATGATGCAGTCCTTCCTCGCCGACGTCCCCGTCTCCATCATCGAGGCGGCCCAGGTGGACGGGGCGAGGCTGCCGACCGTGCTGGGGCGGGTCGTCGCCCCCGTGGCCGCCCCCGGCATCGCCGCCACGGCCCTGATCTGCTTCATCTTCAGCTGGAACGAGCTGTTGTTCGCCCGGGTGCTGACCGGCGTGGTCGCCGGGACTGCGCCCGTCCACCTGACTACCTTCGTCACCAGCCAGGGGCTCTTCCTCGCCCAACTGTGCGCGGCGTCCGTGGTCGTGTCCCTGCCGGTGCTCATCGCCGGCTACGCCGCCCAGGACAAACTCGTCCAGGGCCTTTCTCTGGGAGCAGTCAAATGAGGGCAGCCATCGTCGAGGCCCCCGGCAAGGTGTCCGTCACCACGGTCGACGACCCCACCCCCGGCAGGCGTGACGTGGTCGTGAAGGTGGCGTCCTGCGGGCTCTGCGGCACCGATCTGCACATCCTCCAGGGGGAGTTCGCTCCCACCCTGCCGATCGTCCCCGGCCATGAGTTCGCCGGCGAGATCGTCGCCGTCGGCACCGACGTCACCGAGCTGGCCGTCGGCGACAAGGTGGCCGTCGATCCCTCGCTGCACTGCCACGAGTGCCGCTACTGCCGCTCCGGCCGCGGCAACCTCTGTGACAACTGGGCCGCCATCGGCGTCACGGTTCCCGGCGGGGCGGCCGAGTTCGCCGTCGCCCCGGTCGCCAACTGCGTGAAACTCCCCGAACACGTCGACGTCGCCGACGCGGCCCTGATCGAACCGCTCTCCTGCGCGGTCCGCGGCTACGACGTCCTCAAGGGCAACCTCGGCGCCGAGGTCCTCATCTACGGCTCCGGGACGATGGGCCTGATGATGCTGGAGCTGGCCAAGCGCACGGGCGCCGCGTCGGTGGAGGTCCTGGACATCAACGCCCAGCGCCTGGAGACGGCGAAGCTCCTCGGCTGCACGGGCGCGACCGCCCGCGCCGAGGAGCTGGACCGGCCCGGCGGCTGGGACGTGGTCATCGACGCCACCGGCAACGCGGGAGCCATCCAGGACGGCCTCGGCCGGGTCGCCAAGGGCGGCACCTTCCTCCAGTTCGGAGTGGCCGACTACGCCACCACGGCGGTCATCGAGCCCTACCGGATCTACAACCAGGAGATCACCATCACCGGCTCGATGGCGGTCCTGCACAGCTACGAACGGGCCGCCGCGCTCTTCGCGAGCGGAGTGCTGGACCCGGCCGTCTTCATCAGCGACCGGCTGCCGCTGGAGCGGTACCCGGAGGCGATCGACCAGTTCAAGGCGGGGGTGGGACGGAAGATCGTGGTGCAGCCGTAGCGCGCGGGGTGCGAGGGACGGCCCCCGGTCGGTGGGACTTCCGGTCAGCAGCCAGCCAGGGAAGTGTCGGCGGCGAGCAGAAGTGTGTCCAGTGCGGCGCGGATGAAGGTGCTGTCGTCGGGGGTGACCAGGGTGAAGAGATGCAGCCCCGCCCCCGCGACCGTGATGTCGTACGGCTCGTAGGGGAAGCCTGCGCGGTCGTACGGATCCCGCTGCGGAGTCATCGAGAGCGATCGCCGGCCCGCCGCTTCGTAGAAGAGGGCCAGCGGACCGTCCCCGTGCTCGTCCAGGGCGTAGCCGGACGTGTCCCAGCTCGCCTCCATCTCCTCGTCGCGAGCGATGAGGAGGGCCCCGCGACCGTTGCACGTCCCGGTTCCACCGGGAACCCACGGTGAGGAGGCGCCGTCTGAGTCGTCTTCGCCTGAGGCGCACCGGAGCTCGGGCCAGCGGCTGAGCCATGACGTGAGACACCGGTCCACCACGGCGGCGGCCGGTCCTTGCGCGAGGACGACGTGGTCCACTCCTGTGATCATGATTCCCTCAACTTCGCATCCCGGCCGAACGTTCGCGGCCGCGCGCGAAAGGAGCGCGGGGGAAAGCCCTCCGGCGGACGGTCACGTCCGCCGGAGGGCGCTCACGGTCGCAGGGCGAGCCGGTCCGGGCTGCCCGGACACCGGACCGGCTCACCGGCCTCACACCGTGCGGATCAGGGGAAGTTGACGACCGTCGAAGGGATCGTCGACGTTCCCGAGGTCGGGGAGCCGATGTTGTTGATCACGTGCTGGTACTGCCCGTTGCCGCCGAGGGAGACGACCAGCAGGTTGTGGAACTTCACGCCCGGCTTGACCGGTGCCTTGAAGCCGTGCTCCTGGATGATCGTCGGGTCGACGTTGTAGTAGCAGTAGCTGCCCAGTCCCCAGCCCTCGTGCTGGTTCACCGAGTCGTCGACCCGGTAGGCCGCGTAGCCCTTGGTGGTGCCGTTCTGGATGGCCGCCTGGTTGGGGGCGTCGTACGCCTTCTCGTTCTGGAAGAAGATCGTGCGGCCGCGTTCGCCGTACCACTCGACGTCGTACTTGTTGAAGTGTTCGACGAACAGGCCGGTCGCCAGCACGTCGTCGCCGTTGACGCGGACGCCGTAGTCGGCCCGGTTGGTCTCCCAGCCCCAGCCCTCGCCGTGGTCGGCGCGCCACACCCAGGTGTGGTCGATGATCACGTCGTCGCTGTTGACCACCATGCTGGTGGTCGCCTTGCCGGGGCCCGCGCCACCGATGCGGATGAACACGTCCTGCACGGTGGTGGGGTTGACCGAGTGGTCGGCGGAGGCGCCCTGCGGACCGACCTCCAGCAGCGTGGGCGAGTTGACCGGACCGGCGTCGATGAGGAAGCCGGCCAGCTTCACGCCGTCGACATCGGCGACCTTCATCGCGGTCACCCCGTTGTCCGGAATGATCGTGGCGAGGCCGAGACCGAGGACGACGGTGTTGGCGCGGTTCACGTTGATGGTCTGGTCGATGTGGTAAACCCCGGGCGTGAAGAGCAGGTTGAGGCCCTGGGCGAGCGCCGCGTTGATGGTCGCCGCGGTGGCGCCCTGCTTGACGACGTAGAAGCGGTTCAGCGGGATGGACTCACCCTGCTGGTTCCCGCCGTCCCACGAGACGCCGCGCGCGTTGACCCGCTTCGCGGGGACGAACACCTTGTACTCGTTGCCGTCGAGGTACAGGAACGGCTTCTCGCGCGAGATCGGGGTCGTGTCCAGCGTGGTGTACGGCGGGTTCGGGTAGCTGGACGCGGGCGCGCCCTGCACACCGGAGAAGGTCATGTTCCAGACCGCGTTGGTCCAGCCGCCGACCGAGCTGTCGCGGGTGTACCACTGCTGCTGGGAGTACGGGCCCACGGTGCCGTCGATCTTGCTGTCGGCGATGTAGCCGCCGCTGGCCCAGCCGTACCCGTCGGGTGCCAGGTTGAGTCCGCCCTTGATGTGCATGCGGCGGAACGGCGCGGCCTGGGAGACCGCCCACCGGTTGGTGCCGTTGACCGGGTTGAGGGTGAGGTTCTCCGCCGAGCGCCAGAAGTTCTGGGTGGCGTTCCCGTTGAACCAGCCCGCGTCCACGGTCACATCACCGTTGAAGGTGGTGGAGTTGGGGTTGAGGCCGAGACCGGCGATCTGGGTGTAGAAACCGATCTGCGCGTTGATGTTGTTGTACGTACCGGGCTTGAAGAGCAGCGCGTGCCGGCCGGAGCCGAACTGCGCGGACTCCTGCTGCCGGAAGATCTCGTCGACCTTGCCCTGGATGTTCGGCGTGGACGGGTCGAAGACGTGGACGTTCGGGCCGAGGTCACCGCCGCCGGGAATCTGCGGGCCGCCGCCCCCGTCCCGCGTACCGAAGACCTTGAACTCCCAGAGGGAGTAGCCGTATCCGGTGGCACGCTGAGTGCCGGTGAGGCGTACGTAGCGGGCCTCACCGGAGACGGTGAGCGTCTCGTTGCCGCCCTGGCCGGTGGTGGTGCTGTACGCGTTGGTCCAGGTGGTGCCGTTGGTGGAGAGCTCGATCCGGTAGCTCTTCGCGTACGCGGCCTCCCAGGCGAGCTCGACCCGGCTGAGGGCGGCCGGGGAGCCGAGGTCGATCCGTATCCACTGCGGGTCCGAGAACGCGCTGGACCAGCGGGTGCCGGGGTTGCCGTCCACCGCGCCGGAGGCGGCGAAGGGGCCTTCGGTGCTGGAGGCCGTCGCCGGGCTGCCCTGGGAGAGCAGGACGGGCGCGGCCTGCGCCGGAGCGGCCTGCACCACGCCGAGCAGGGTCGCGACCAGGGCGGTCACCAGCGCGAAGCCGAGGGCGCGCCATCGGTGGAGTGCGGCCAGCGGGGGCCGCGAGGGTCTGACGAGGGCAACAGACATGTCCTGAGCTCCTGAGTGTCATGTGCGCGGGGGTGGAGGCGGGGGCGGGCACAGGCTCCCTCCGAAGGGAGAGAGCGCTCTCTCGGTACGCGAATGATTCTCCCGCGTTTCGGCCACGTCAAGAGTTGTGCACAGGATCGCCGTGATCGGCCTCCAGGGGCGCCTGATGTTTCATCTCCTGAAAGCGCAACGGGAGTTGGTGGGGGAGTGGGGTGACACGTCCGGTGGGGTTCCGTCGGCGATTGCGTCAACTGCCCCGCAGGCCCTTGACGGTTGGCGCCGCTGCCGCCACGCTCCGCACTGCGGGGGGAGCGCTCTCTCGGCCCAAACCCGCTACAGAGCAAGGAGTTCACATGAATGCCCGTGGAACACCACGGCTTCGAGGCGCTCTGGCCGTCATGGCCGCGGTGGCGCTCCTGTTCACCCTCTCGGTGGCCCTCGCCCCCGAACGGGCCGTCGCCGCCCCCGTCCTCGTCTCCCAGGGGAAACCGGCCACCGCCTCCAGCGCCGAGGGGCCCTTCGCCGCCCCCAACGCCGTGGACGGCAACCGCGGTACCCGCTGGTCCAGCGAGTTCAGCGACAACCAGTGGATCCGCATCGACCTGGGGACGAGCACAGCGGTCGGCCAGGTCGTTCTCGACTGGGAGGCCGCGTACGCCAAGGGCTACCGGATCGAGCTCTCCGCCAACGGCACCGACTGGACGACGGTCCACTCCACCACCACCGGCGCCGGAGGCGTCGAGACCCTCACCGTCGCGGGCACCGGCCGCTACGTCCGGCTCGTCGGCACCCAGCGCGCCACCCCGTGGGGCTACTCCCTCCACGAGTTCCAGGTCTACTCCACCACCGGCGGCAACGAACCCGGCGGCGACGTCCTGCTCTCGTACGGCAGGACCGGCTCCGCCTCCACCTCCCAGCACGACGGCACCTGCTGGGAGTGCGGCCCGGACAAGGCCTTCGACCGCGACCCCGCGAGCCGCTGGGCCACCAGCCCCGAGGGCGGCTGGACCGACCCCGGCTGGATCGCGGTCGACCTCGGCGCCCGCGCCGAGATCCGCCGGGTGGTCCTCCAGTGGGACCCGGCCTACGCCCGCGCCTACCGCATCGAGGTCTCCGACAACGGAACCGACTGGCGCACCATCCACCAGACCACCACCGGCACCGGCTTCAAGGAGACCCTGAACGTCACCGGCACCGGCCGTCACGTACGCCTGTACGCCACCCAGCGCAGCGGCCAGTACGGCTACTCGCTCTGGGAGTTCCAGGTCTGGGGCACGGGTGGCGCGCCGATCCCCGCGCCGCCGCTGCCGCCGGAGCCCGCCTACGACCGCCTGGTCTTCAGCGACGAGTTCAACGGCCCCGCCGGCGCCGCACCCGACCCGGCCAAGTGGGTACCGGAGACGGGCACCGGGCCCAACAACGAGCTGGAGTACTACACGAACAACAAGAACGCCGCCCAGGACGGCAACGGCAGCCTCGTCCTGGAGGCCCGCCGCGAGGCGACGCCCGGCTCGTCCTGCCCGCGCGACCCGCTGAGCGGCAGCACCACCTGCCAGTACACCTCGGCGCGGCTCAACACCTACGGGAAGTTCAAGTTCACCTACGGCCGGGTCGAGGCACGCATCAAGGTCTCCGGCACGCAAGGCCTCTGGCCCGCGTTCTGGATGCTGGGCGCGGACTACTTCGACAAGGGGCGCCCGTGGCCCTACACCGGTGAGATCGACATCATGGAGCACGTCGGCAAGGAGCCGAAGACCGCCTACTCCACCCTGCACGCACCCGCCTACAACGGCGCGGCCGGCTACGGAGGCCCCCACTCCCTGCCCGGCGGCGCGAACTACGCCGACGACTTCCACACCTTCTCGGTGGACTGGAACAGCAAGGGCATGACGTTCCGGGTCGACGGCCAGGTCTCGTTCCGGGTCGACCGGGAGGAGCTGGAGCGCACCCGCGGACCCTGGGTGTTCGACCACGACTTCTTCCTGATCCTCAACAACGCGGTCGGGGGTGACTGGCCGGGTCCGCCGGACAGCACCAGCCGCTTCCCGCAGAAGTTGAGCGTCGACTACGTCAAGGTCTGGCAGTAACCCCCACTCCGGCGGGGGACGGCCTGGTCCGTCCCCCGCCGGAGCCTCGGCCCGTCCCTCGTCGGACCCTCAGCGAGCTTCGTACACGATCCAGAGCGGCCCCTCGGCCAGGTCGATCCGCTCACCGTCCGGCGTCGTGAACCGGGTGTCCGCGTCCGCCGCGGTCCGCGCCCACCGGGCCTCGTACGCCTTGCCGTCCCGCAGGACGTGCGCGGTGCCCGAGCCCACGGTCTCGGTGAACGGGGTGTTGTTCCCGGACCGGTCGCCGAACGACGACGGACGTACGGTCACCTCCTGCACGATCACCGTGGCGGCTCCGAGCTGCTCCCCCTCGCTCATCCGGGCCGGGGCGCCGTCCATGGCGACCAGCCACCGCTCGCGCTCGGCGGACCAGGTGAAAGTGGTCCGCGCGGACGGGAAGCGGACCGTACGGCTGTCCTCGGCGCTCCCGCCGGGCGGCGCCGGGCCGAACCTCAGCCCCAGCGCCTCGACTGCCTCGGTCCCGGAAGCGCTGTACGGGATCCGCTCCGGCCGCAGATACAGATTGTGCGGCGCCGGCCGCTCAGCACCCCGGAAGTACGCCCCGGGCGCGTCCGACGGCGGTACGGCGTCGAGCGGCGCCCGGTCGATGACCGGCAGGAGCCTGCTCTGCGCCCCGGAGAAGGCGAGCACCGGCCGGTCGAACTGGCGCAGCAGCTCCAGATCGGTCTCCCGGGCGCTGCGGACCGGGCCGACGACCGGCGGCACGTCGGAGGAGTAGACCGCGAGGAGACGGCTGAGCCCGGCCTCCACCTGCTCGACGTAGACGATGTCCGCCTGCTCCAGACCGGTCTGCGGCCGGGCCGGCGCCACGTTGTCGATCTTCACGGCGAGCACTTGCGCGTCCGCCCCCGTGCCGGACGGGCTGCTGCTCCGGCTCTCGGGCGCCGAACCGTCGCCGCCCGTGCAGCCGGCCGCGAGGAGGACCAGGAGGAGCGCGGTGAGCAGCGCTGCGACGGACGTTTTCGAGCGGGCTGATGCCTTCGTTCGGGCTACGGACATGGCGACCGCCCTTCCGGGGCACCGTCCGGCCGTCCCGGCGGAGCGCTGCCGCGTCGCTGCCCCTCATCCATCATCACGCGTCCGGCCGGTTCATGGTTGCGCCAGGCATCGGGGCGGGTTCATCGGTTTCATCGACGGAGCAAGCGGTCACTCCCTGTGTTCACGGAATGACAGAGCAACCGGACATGGCTGGAACTGCACCGCGCCGCGCCCCTGATTCCGCTTCCGATGGGAGTGTTCGCTCTCTACGGTTGCACCAGTGGCGGGTTACGTGCCCGTACGGTGACCGGTGAAACGGAGGGGGCCGATGGAAGCCGAGTTGACGGCACTGGCGGCATCGGGTGCGACGACGTTCGTGGGGCTGATGGCGACCGAGGCCTGGTCGCAGGTGCGCGGGCGGCTGGCCCGGTTCCTGGGGCGGGGCGAGGAAAGCGAGGCGATCGACGCCGAGCTGGAGGAGTCCCGCGAGGAACTGGTCGCGGCCCGCCGCAGCGGCGACGAGGACAGCGCCGAGGACATCGCGGCCGCCTGGCGGGTCAGGCTCCGCAGGGCCCTGCGCGACAACCCGGAGGCAGCGGGGGAGCTCAGGGACCTGCTGGAGGAACTGGCCCCCCACCAGGCGCCAGGACCCACCGTCACGGTCAACAACACCACCAACGGGGGCACCTATTACGGCCAGGTGATCCAGGGGCACGACATCTCCGGACTGACCTTCCACGCCGGGGACGCGACGGTTCCCCGGTCGGAGCCGGGTAGCGGGTGAGCGGTGGGGCCGTCGGCTGATCGGCTTCGGGGCGGGCGCCGTGTGGGCTTCGGGGCGGTCTGCGAGGGATCCCGGCCGGACCGGCCCCGGGGCCGGTCCGGCCGCCTGTGCGACCGACCTGGCCGGATCGCCCGGTGGTGGCCTGTTCTCCGTGGTTGACGCGCGTTGACCGGGGCGCCATCTTGACAGGGGCACGTCAAATCGGAGAAGGGGTCAAAGCCCGGTGCCACCTGCAGCCGTCCTCATCCGGCCTCCGCCTCACCATCCCGGCCGGGCAGGCTCCTCCCACGCGAAAGGAATACCGCCCGTGTTCTCCCGACTGTCCCTGAGAACCGCCGCCGTCGTTCTCGCCGTCACCGGGCTGCTCGCTGTCGCCCCGTCGGCGCCCGCGACGTCCCACGGCTCCGCAGCGCTCCCGGCGGCCGCCTCCACGACCTCCGCCGCCGACATCGTCGTGAAGGTGCCTGCCGCCGTCGAGGGCCGTCTCGGCACCGACCGCGGGAATCTGGTCGACGCCGTCTCGGCGGACGTCCTCGCACGGTCCCAGGACAGCGGCGGCCTCGCCTCCGATGCGGCCGTCGCCGAAATGGCCGACGAGGGCCGCAAAGTTGTCGTGGACGTACGGACCGCCGCGGACGGCTGGGCTCGGGGCGTCGCCTATGTCGAGGCGTCCCGCGCGCACCACGGTGAGCCGGAAGGCTGGCTGTACATCGCGCACCGGCAGAACGGGCGCTGGATCGCGGGCCTGGAGGGCGACCGCGAGTTCGCCGCGTACGTGGCCCGGTCCCCGCTGGTCGGTAAGGCGGAACGGCGGAACATGACGGCGTACGCGGAGCGCAGGACCGAGCCGCAGGCCGGGGCGGGTGAGGTGGGAGCCCTGGCCAACACCAACGGCCTGCTGCTGCCCTGGATGCCCGACCACTACATGACTCTCACCGGCGGCCCGCACGCCCACGACGGCGGGTCCGGCTACTGGAGCGCCCTCGACTTCGCCGGGGGTAACGCGAGCGGACTGGTCCGGTCCTCCCGCGAGGGCACGGCGACCTCGATGTGCGGTGCCGGGGGCGGCTGGACCCGGGTCATCCACCCGGGAGGTTTCTCCACGGACTACTACCACATGCGCAATACGACCTACTACAACGGGACGTCGATCGCCCGGAGCGCGCTGCTCGGCACCATCGGCACCGATACCTGCGCCGGCGGCGCCGCGACCGGTGCGCATGTGCACTGGAGCCTGCGCACCTACGACGCCAACTACAACGGCCAGTACACCTGGCTGAACGGTCGCACGATCGGCGGCTGGGCCTGGTGGAACGGTTCCGGCCAGTACTCCGGCTGCGGCACCCGGCTCGGCGTCACGGCCTGCCCCGGCACAGCCATCTACAACCGCACGAGCTGACCACCACAAGGGGCTGAGGGGCTGAGGGGCTCAGCGGCCGGGCCCGCCGCCGCCACCGCGGCTCCTCAGCCCTTCGGCCCCGCGAACCGCACAGGCGCGCGGAAGCGGGCCTTGCGGGCCGCCCGGCGGAACGTGGTGAGGACCGCGGGACCGGCCAGGGTGATGCAGAGGAAGTTCGTGACCGCCCGTCCGGTGTCCCAGCCCAGCGACGTCGCCACGTCGAAGGCGAGGTAACGCTGCCACTGTTCGGTGAAGGGCAGGCCGGGCAGGTAGGCGATGGAGCTGTTCGGGTCCACCGAGAACGGCCAGAAGGACAGGTTCAGCAGAAAGCCGAAGAGATAGCCGGAGAGCGATCCGTAGACCGCGAGCATCATCACCTCGCGGCGGCCCGTGGCGCGGGGCAGCAGGCCCGCGAGCATGCCGACGAACGCGCAGCCGAACATCTGGTACGGCATCCACGGGCCGACCCCGCCGGTGATCAGCGCGGAGGCGAAGAGGGACGTGCAGCCCAGGGTGAAGCCGAAGCCGGGACCGTAGACCCGGCCGGCCAGGACCAGGACGAAGAACACCGTCTCGATGCCCGCCGTACCCGCCCCGAGCGGCCGCAGCGCCGCGTTGACGGCGGAGAGCACCCCGAGCATCGCCAGCGCCTTGGAGTTGATCCCGCCCTCGGCGATCTCGGAGATCACCACGCACAGGACGAGGACCAGCAGGACGCCGAAGATCAGCGGCGGGGCGTAGTTTGCCCCCAGGCGCCCCGGTGCGACCAGGAACGGCCAGAAGAAGGCGGCCAGGCCGAGGAAGGCGGCCAGCGCGATGACGATTCCGGCGCGCGGGCCGATGCGGATGGCGCCGGCCGAGCGGTCGGTGAGCGGCGGAAGTTCCGTCATGCGTCCGCCTCCCCGGCCGGGAGTACGGCAGCCACTTGACCGACCGTCAGGTACGGCAGTGGCGACAGGATCTTCGCCACCTGCGGGGCGAAGACCGGTGAGGCGACGATCACTTCGGTGGTCGGGCCGTCCGCGACGATGTCGCCTTCGGCCATCACGACCACCCGGTCCGCCGCGCGGGCCGCGAACTCGACGTCGTGAGTCGAGATCACCACCGACCTCCCCTCGGCGGCCAGTTCGTCGACCATGGCGATGAGCTGGGTCTTCGCCCGGTAGTCCAGGCCGCGCGTGGGCTCGTCCAGCAGCAGGGCTCCGGGCGCCGCCGTCAGTTGGATGGCGAGGACCAGCGCCAGCTTCTGGCCCTCGGAGAGGTCGCGCGGGTGGGTGGCGCCGTCGATGCCGGGGGCCAACCGGTCCAGGATGGCGCGGGCGGAGAGCCCGTGGCCCTCCCGTACCGCCGACTCGGTGTCCGCCTGGTCGAGTTCCTGCTTGACGCTCTCCAGGTAGAGGAGGTCGGTCGGGGTCTGCGGGACGAGACCGACGAGCTGTCGGGCCTCGGCGGCGGAGAGCGACTTGGGGTCGCGCCGGCTCTCTGCCGGTCCCCGATCGACGCGTACGGTACCGGACTTGCGCGGGCCCGAGCCCTGGAGCGCCCACAGGAGCGACGACTTGCCGGAGCCGTTGCGGCCCATCAGCGCGATGGTCTCGCCGCCCCGCAGGTCGAGGTCCACCTCGCGGACCGCCGCGACCCCCCGGTACGCCACCGTGACCCCGCGCGCCGTGAGCAGGGCCGGGCCCGGCTCCTTGGGCACCGGGCGGACCGGCGGGGGCGGGGTGGCCGCCAGGGCGGTGCGCAGCGGGGCGGCGGCCCGGCGGGCGTCCCGGACCGACAGCGGCAGCGGTGACCAGCGCGCGGCGCGGCCCAGCTCCACGATCGGCGGCGCGATCGACGACGTGCTGAAGATGTCCGCCGGTGCGCCCGAGACCACGCGGCCGTCGCCCGGAAGGTGGATGACCCGGTCCGCGTACTGCACCACCCGCTCCAGACGGTGCTCGGCCAGCAGCACCGTGACCCCCAGGTCGTGGACCAGGCGGGTCACCGCGGCCAGGACCTCCTCCGCCGCCGTCGGGTCGAGCGCGGAGGTCGGCTCGTCCAGCACCAGGACGCGCGGGTGCGCGGTGAGGACGGAGCCGATGGCCACCCGCTGCTGCTGGCCGCCGGAGAGTTCGTACAGCGCCCGGTGACGGAGATCGGCGAGCCCGAGCAGATCGAGGGTCTCCTCCACCCGCTTGCGCATCACCGCCGGGGAGATCGCCAACTGCTCCATCGCGTAAGCGAGTTCCTCCTCGACCGTGTCCGTGACGAAACCGTCGAGCGGGTCCTGGCCGACCACGCCGACGACATCGGCGAGTTCGCGGGGCGGGTGGTCGGCGGTGGAGCGCCCGTCCACCGTGACCGTGCCGTACAGCGTGCCGCCGGTGAAGTGCGGCACGAGCCCGTTGACCGCGCCCAGCAGTGTCGACTTGCCGACACCCGTATGGCCCACCACGAGGCAGAGCTCGCCCTCCTCGACCTCCAGGTTCACCTCCCGCAGGACCGGCTCGGCGGCCCCGTCGTACTCGACGGTGACCTGGTCGAAGGTGATCATGCGGCTTCCTCGGTGCGTGAGCTTGTGCTTGCGTGCGGTGCGGAGACGTACGGGGCGGGCGCGCTCGGCGGCGGGGCCAGGAACCCGGCCGCCCCGGCGAGCAGGATGGCGGCGGCCGGGACGAGCGGCAGCGTCGGCCAGGTCAGCGGATAGATGGACGGGTTCAACGCCGCTGGGTCGTACCCCACGTTGACGAACAGCAGCACCGCCGACAGCACCCCGCACGACGCCACCGCCCACTCGGCGAACCGCCACGGATCGGGCCGGTACGTCGTCCGCGTCACCCGGCGCCCGCCGAGCCGCAGCCCGGCCAGGCAGAGCACCGAACCGGCCGCCAGCGCGGGCAGCCCGAGCAGCGTGGGCGCGGTCGGGTCGAGGAGCCCGTACGCCCCGGCGCAGAGACCGCACATGCCAAGGAGCATCAGCGCCCCGGTCAGACGGCGCGAGCCACGCGTCGCCGAACCCGCCCGACCGTAACCGCGCGAATCCATCGCCGCGGCCAGCCGCAGCGACCGCTCCAACGCGTCCTCCAGTACCGGCACGACGATGCCCCGCAGCGCCTTCAACCCCTTGTTGCGCCCGGCCCGCAGACGGCGGGCGCGCGCCACCCGCTGGACGCTCTGCACCAGTTGCGGGGCCACGCTGATCGACACCGTTACGGCGACGCCGAGTTCGTACAGCGCGCCCGGCAGCACGCGCAGCGCCCGCTTCGGGTTGGCGAGGGTGTTCGCCGCGCCGATGCAGCACAGCATGCAGGCCAGCCGGAGCCCGTCCGTGGCGGCCGACAGCAGCGCCTCCAGGGAGACCGGGCCGCCGAGCTGGATGCCCGCGTACCAGTCGGGGGTCGGGATGTGCGGGAGCGAGAAGAGGTGGTGGTCGGTCGGCCGCATCCCGGTGGCGAAGACCGCCCGGAAGACCACCCTGATCGCCACGACCGTCAGCGCCAGATAGAGGTAGTACTTGAAGCCGCGCGCCCACGGGGCCTCGGTGCGCCGCATCGTGATGACGTAACCGAGCACCGCCAGCACCAGGAAGAGCAGCAGCGGGTTGTTGGTCCGGCTCACGGCGGTGGCCAGCGCGAGCGCCCAGATCCACCAGGCGAGCGGATGCAGGGTGCGCGGGAGCCGTCGTCCGCCGGTGCCCGCCCCGGGGGCGGCGGACACCGGCGTACCAGGTCGCGCGACAGCGGTACGGGTCACGCGGGCGCTACTCCGCACGGCGGCGGCGCTTCGCGGCGAACACGGCCGCGCCGCCGATCAGCGCCACGAGACCGGCCGTCGCCGCGATGGGCACCATCGAGCCGGAGTCATGTTCCGCCTCCGCAGCCGGGGCCGCGTCCACCACCTTCGCCGCGCCGCTCGGTGCCGCCGCCACCGCACCCGGCGAGGCGGATGCGGAGGCGGACGCGCTGGGGGAGGGGGACGGAGAGACGGACGGGGACGCGCTCGCGGAGGGAGACGGTGAAGGGGACGCCGCCTTCTCCGACGGGGCGGCGGCGGGCGGTGGCGGGGCCGGGACGCCGCCGCCCGGCTGCTGCGGATCCGTCCGTACGGGATCGGGCTTCGGCTTCGGCCTGGGCGCCGGATCACCGCCCGTGGGGCGGGAGTTGTGGGCGCGAAGCTGGTTCGGCGTGATCGTCGGACGGCCCTTCGTGCCCCCGATGTCCGTTCCGCCGAAGATCCACAGGTCCACGCTGCCCGGCCGGGGCCGGTAGCTCATGGCGCCGAGCTGGCTGTACTCCCAGGTGTTCTCCCCGGGGTTCGCGTGCCAGTACGACCAGTAGGCGGAGGCGGGCGGGGTGAGGACGCAGTCCTCCTGCTGGGGCGTCGGGTACTGCCTGCCGCCCTGGTGGCCGCTGTAGCCGATCCGGCAGATGAACGCCGGCCCGTCGTGCCCGGTGCCGGTGGTCTGCCAGCCACCCTGGTTGAGCAGCTCGTAGCCCGTGGTCGGCGTCGTACCGCACGAGCGGTAGACGGGGCCGCCCCAGTGGCTGAAGTCGACGGCCAGGACGACGCCCGACGAGGTCGTGCACCGGCCGATCGGCTGCGGGCCGGCCGCCGCCGGGGAGGCGGGCGCGAGGAGCGCCGCGCCCGTCAGGCCGAGTACGGCCAGGGCGTGGCCGACGGCCCGGCGGAGACGGGATCTCACAGGTCACCGCCCACGGCCGTACGCCGGTGGCGGGCGGCCACGACCGCGCCCCAGCCCGCCAGGACGAGCGCGGCGGCCGCTCCCGCGAGGCCGAGCGCCTGGCTGCCGGTCGAGGCGAGGCTGCCCCCGCCGCCCGGACCGTCCGCGTTCACGATGCCCCCGCCGCCCACGCCGCCCGTGGTGTCCCCGGGGGTGACGATGACCGGGGCGGTGGAGGAGGACGGCAGCGGGTTCGGTGTCGTACCGTCCAGACTGCGGGTCAGCACGCCGAACGAGATGCCCGTCGCGCCGCCCACCGCCTGCGTCGAGGCGCGCACATTGGAGCCCCGCTGCCCCTTCTCGGCCACGTTGAAGCCGCCGTCCGCGTTCTGCTGCGAGGCGAGGAACTTCCGGGCCTTCGCGATCTGCTCGCCGTACTTCCCGGCGTCCAGGGAGAGGCCCTGCACGGCGAGCGCCGCCGAGTTCACCGAGGTGCCCGACGCGCCGGGGAAACCGCCGCCCTTGAGCTGCTGCGAGGCGATCCAGGCCAGCGCCTTGTCCACGGCCGCCGCGTGGGCGTCGCCGGGGACCAGGTCCAGGGCCATCGCCGCCATCGCGGTGGAGTCGACGTCCGCGTCCCCCGTCGGCGGGATCAGGCTCGGCCAGGCGCCCGACGAGGGGTGCTGGAGACCGGCCAGATAGCCGATCGGGGCCTCGGCGGCCTTCGTCTCGCCCGCCCGCACCTGGGCGATGACGCCGAGGGACTGGCCGAAGACGGACATCGCGTAGGCATAAGAACCCTTGGCCGCACAACTGCGGTCCGGCAGGGGGATCTTGGCGGTGCAGACCGCTTCGGCGAGACCGGCGATCAGGTCCTTGCCGCCGAAGTCGCGCGGGTCGCGCTCGATGACCTGCGCGAGCACCGCCGCCTTGCCCATCGAACCGCCCATGGCGTGCGCGGAGCCGGCGTTGGTCCAGTCGTGCAGCGTACGGGCTTCGAGGTCCTTGCCGCCCCGGTCCAGGAAGTCGACGACCGTACGGAGCGCGTTGTTGTCGTGGCCGGTCGCCGCCAGCGCGAAGGCGCCGTCGATGGTGAGGCCGAAGTCGGCCCGGGTGGTGGACCCGTCCGCCAGATAGAACCGGCCCTGGCGGAGGTTGGCAGGGCTGGTGATGTAGGCGACGCCCTTCCTGAGGTCCGGGCCGTCACTGGCCGGAGGAGGTGTGGTGGTGGGCGGCTTCGTCGGGGGAGTGGTCGGCGGCTTGGTCGGCTCGGGCACCTTCGTGGTCAGGGTGACCAGGTCGGTGGAGCTGCCCGCCAGCACGGCGGGGGCCGTCGCGTAGAGCCCGGCCTCCTCGGCCCCCTCGTCGGAACCGAAGCCGCCGTCGGCGAGTTGCTCCCGTGACAGCCACCAGATGGCCGTATCGGCCGCACGGACCTCACCCAGCGCGCGGAGCGCCTGCGCCGCGTAGGCGGTGGCCGGGACGGAGCCGACGGTGGACCCGTTGAACGCGGCGAACGCACCGCTCCGCAGTTGTGCCTTCTTCAGATAGGCGACGGACTTGGCGACGGTGGCGTCGTGGCCGCCCACCTCGTCCAGCACCAGCGCCACCAGGCCGGTGGTCATCGGGTCGCCGTCGCAGTTCTCACCGGGGCCGATGAGGATGCTGGTCACCGAGCCGTTCTCGCAGACCAGTTGGGTCAGCCGGGTCACGGTGTCGGCGGGCGGTACCACCCCGCCGCGCAGCAGCGCCAGCACGGCCAGCGCCTGGCCGTCACCGTACGAGACACCCGTGAAGTCGCCCTTGGCGGTGCACCCCGGGGCGGGTCCCGACGCGCAGACGTTCTTCTTCAGGTCACCGAGCAGGTCGTGCCCGCCGAAGTCGCGCGGGTCCCTCTCGGTGACTGCCGCGACCAGCGCCAGCCGGGCCGCCGCCGTGGCGTCGGGCGCCTCCTTCGGGCCCGCCGCGTAGGCGTACTCCGTGGTTCCGGCGGCGAGGCGGGCCACCACCTTGTCCAGCGTGGGGCTCTTGCCGCCTGCTGCGGCGAGCGCGTACGCGGCCTCGGTGGTCAGGAAGTAGTTCGGGGTCTCGGCGCCCTCGTCCACCACATGGCTGCCGTCGTGCAGCCGCTGGGTCACCCAGCGGGCGGCGGCCGGTACGTCGATCTTCCCGACCGGCACGCTCGGGCCGTCCGTCGGGGTCTCCGTCGGGTCCGTGCCCCCCTTCGCGCGGACGTCGTCGGGGGTGAAGGTGGGCCGGCCAGTGGCGCCGCCGTCGCTCGTGGCGCCGAACACCCAGGCGTCCACGTCGCCCGCCTTCGGCGTGCGGCTCATGGCACCGAGCGGGCTGTAGGACCAGCTCGCCTGGCCGGGCGAGGCGATCCAGTACGACCAGTAGGCGCTTGCCTGCGGGGTGAGCACGCAGGCTTCCTTGGCCGGGGTCGGGTACTGCTTACCGGCGTTGAAGGCACTGTTGCCGATGCGGCAGATGAAGCCGGGCCCGTCGTGCTGGGTGCCCTCGGTGGTGAACCCGCCGTCGCGGAGGAGCTCGAACCCGGTGGTCGGGGTGGTGTCGCAGCCGCGCACCACACCGCCGCCGAACGGGCCGAAGTCCACGGCCACGACGGCGCCGACGGTGGACGTGCACCGCTCGATCGGATCGGCGGCCGCCGGAGCGGCGCCGGTGACGAAGGCCACGCCCGCCGCGAAGGTCACCACTGCTGCCGAGAACAGCGAGAGGAGTCTCCTGCCGGCTGTGCGCCGGTCATCTTGCTGTGCGGTCCTCACCACGGCCCCTCGTGTCGTCCGAGCGGGTCATGCGTGGCAGACGGCTCCCCGGAGACACGGCCGTGAAGGGGCCGCGCGCAGGGAGCTGTTCGAACCACGCCGTAGTCCGCGACGGCGCTTCTCGCTGAAATTCCAGGCCCCAGGCATTCCGGCTCGCCCGCGCGGTGGCGGGCCTACGGTTGCGGGTCAGCGCCGGATTCCGACCGGCTTCCCCTGAGGCTGAGTGCTTATCAGGCGGATTGGAACACGCTCTCGAAGAGACCGTCAAGGTGGTCTACGTCTCGTTGCTTTCGCGCCTCCCGTGCGCCCCCGGCCGTCCCTGGCGCGCCCCTGCCGCCTCGGGTAGCGTCCTGGCCTGCCACAAGGGGGAACCCGGTGCGAATCCGGGGCTGACGCGCAGCGGTGTGGGACGGCAGGGGGCCGGTCCCGAGCCCGAATGCCCTGCTGGCAGCCGTACCAGCCAAGCCGTACCCACGCGTCCGGGCGCCGGCCACCCACCTCTGCCCCGGGCGAATCCGGGGGCGTGCGGTGCCGTGCGCCCCTCATTCCAGGAGCAGGCACATGCCCCGTTCTGCCACGTCCCGTACGTCCCACACCTCACGTTCCTCTCGTACGCCTCGCCGCGTCGCCCTCGTGGTGCCCGCCGCGCTCGGGGCGTTCGTCCTCACGGCGCTGCCCGCCGCCGCGACCTCCACCCCCGCCCAGATCGCCACCTCGAAGACCAACGGTGTGGCGTATCTCAAGACCCTCCAGGCCGCGGACGGTTCGTACGCGGGCTCCGGGCTCTCCAACGAGTGGGCCTTCAGCGCGTTCGCCGCCGCCGGAACGGCCGCCGTGGACGTGACGCCCGGCGGCGACGCGACGAAGAACGCCCGGACCGTCTACCGCAATCTGCTCTCCACCCCCGGCTGGCCCTCCGCCACCCCCGTCGTCACCGACTACCAGCGCGGCACGCTCAACGCGTACGCCGCCGGGATCGACCCCGCCCGGGTCTCCGCCTCGCGCAACCTGATCGCCGACATCTACGGCTACTGGCAGAACGCCGAGGCCGGCTACTTCGGCCCGTCCGCCAACTACAACGGCACGGTCTTCGCCGCCCTCGCGCTGGGCGGCGCCAGAACCCAGGCGGGCGCCCAGCGCGTACCGCAGGCGCTCGTCGACAAGATCGTCACCCGGGTCCGGGCCAACCAGCACAACGACGGCGGCTGGACCTACGCCAAGGCCGAGGGCAACGCGACCGAGCTGGCCAAGCCGGGCGACATCGACATGACGGGCGCCTCGATGGCCGCGCTCTGCGCCTCCGGCGTGCCCAACACCGACCCCGACATCGTCCAGGCCAAGGCGTTCCTCAAGAGCAAGCTCGTCAACGGCTCCGGCGCGTTCAACGCCCTGTACGGCATCAACACCAGCTCCAACGGCTGGGCGGTCTCCGGCCTCAACGCCTGCGGCATCAACCCGCAGACCGGCGACTTCCTCACCCCGGCGGGCAAGACGCCGATCGACTTCCTGATCGCCAACCAGTTCAACCCGGCCGGCGGCTTCAAGTACCAGCCCTCGGACACCTCCCCGTCCGCCTACTCCTCCACCGACGCCCTGCGCGCCGTCGCCGGGGGCGGCTTCACCGCCGCACCGCCCACCCCGGTCACCGTGGGCGCGCCCAAGTGGGTCGCGGCGGCCGGCTTCACCTCCGGTACGGCGACGAAGCTGGCGCTCACCGTGGACGACGGCACCGGCACCCTGAAGGTCTGCAACGTCGCCTTCACCCCCACGGGCACCACGACCGACCTCGGCACCGTCCTGGCCGCCGCGTCGACCGCCTCCACCCCGGCCGGCTGCGTCACCTCCGTGGTCCCCGCCTCCGGGACGGGCACCATCACGTCCGTCAACGGCAAGGCCAACACCGGCTCGGCGACGTGGAAGGTGTCCACCGACGGCTCGGCGTTCGCCGGGGCCACCCGTAACAAGGTGATCGGCGTCGGCGACACGATCGCGCTGCGCTACTCCTGACCCGGTCCGGTGAAGGGGGCACCTACCGCCTGCCGCCTACGCGGGCGGCGCCCCCTTCACCGGGTACGGCACGAACGTGCTGCTGTTCTCGTCGATGGCCAGCGGCTGCCCCAGCGGCGGCACCGCCCGCTGCGGGCAGTCCAGCCGCTCGCAGATCCGGCACCCCATCCCGATCGGTGTCGCCGCCGAGGCGTTGTCCAGGTCGAGGCCGTCGGAGTAGACGAGCCGTCCCGCGTGCCGGATCTCGCAGCCGAGACCGATCGCGAACGTCTTGCCCGGCTCGCCCCAGCCGCCCCGGTGGCGCGTCACGGCCCGCGCGGTCCACAGATAGCGCTGCCCGTCGGGCATGGACGCGATCTGTACGTGGATGCGGCCCGGGGCGGCGAACGCCTCGTACACGTTCCACAGCGGGCAGGTGCCGCCCGCGCGGGAGAAGTGGAACCCGGTCGCGGACTGCCGCTTCGACATGTTCCCGGCCCGGTCGACCCGGACGAAGGAGAACGGGACCCCGCGGAGCCGGGGCCGCTGGAGCGTGGAGAGCCGGTGGCAGACCGTCTCGTAGCCGAGCCCGAAGTGGTCGGTGAGGCGCTCGATGTCGTACCGGACCTCCTCCGCCGCCGTGTGGAAGGCGCGGTACGGGAGGATCAGCGCGCCCGCCACGTAGTTGGCGACCCCGATGCGGGCCAGCGGCCAGACCGCCGACCCCTCGTCGTAGTCCTCGGAGGCCAGCCGCGCGATCTCGCCGCCGTATTCGAGCAGGGCGAGTTGGGTCGCCATCCGGAACGCCTGCTGGCCGGGCCGGAGCCGGCTGGAGAGGTACAGCACCCGCGCGTCCGGGTCGTAGTGGTGCAGCCGGCCGGTGTCCGTCTCCCTGCTGCTCTCGTCGCCGCCGTGCCGCGCCGGACGGCGGCCCCCCGACGTACCGCCCGACGCGCCTGCGGCCCGGCCCCGCCGGTCGTCGGCGGTGGCGAGCCGGATGCCGTGCCGTTCGGTGAGCCGGGCCGAGAGCGCGGTGACGACCTCGCCGGGGCGCACCCCGATCTCCGCCGCCAGCCCTTCCGCCGCCAGGTCCGCGTCGTGCAGGTAGTTCTGCCGCCGGTAGAAGAACTCGCGGATCTCCTCGTGCGGGGAGCGCGGCAGGTCGGGCCCGCCGCCGCCCCGCAGCTCGGCGGCCTCCGCGAGCCGTCCCGCCAGCGCCTGGTTGCGCCGCCCCAGGTCGAGGAGGACGGAGGCGACCCCCGGGAGCCGGGAGGCGAGCTCGGCCAGCTCGGTGGCCGAGACGCGCGCCGCGCCGACCTCGTCGGCGAGCGCCTCCCGCAGGTCCGCCAGGACCCGGGTGGTATCCCGCTCCGAGAAGAAGCCGGGGTCCACCCCGAACGCCTCGGTCAGCCGCAGCAGCACCGGGACCGTGAGGGGGCGCGAATCGTGCTCCATCTGGTTGAGATAGCTGGGCGAGATCGCCAGCATCCGGGCCAGCTCCGCCTGGCTCAGCCCGCGCTCCTCACGCAGCCTGCGCAGCCGCGCGCCCGCATACGTCTTGCTCACCTCGGAGCCCTTCCCGCCATGGTCCACATGTCGACAACCCTAGCCGCGATGATGCTGCCGGGGACCTTCGCAACCTTGGCAAAGTGCGCGGGAAGATTCGCAGAACTTGGCATACGTCCCCGGTTGATGGCACTCAGTGCCACTGTCAGAGTTGTTCCTGCGGCCCACCGGACACCGGCTCCGGACCGGGGTACCGAGCGCGATTTCACGCCCTGACGTCGTACTCCTCGGCATCCCGGACCGATCCGCCGGGCGCATTGCTTACCGTTCCACCTCGGAGGTCCGGTGGGCCGCATCCAGAAGTCGCGTCACTCGGTGACGCGGGCTTCGCACCCTTCACACAATCGACCCACACGATCGACCCACACGACTTCGGGAGTAACGCCATGGCGCAGGCAAGGACGACGGCGGAAGAGCTGGCGCGGCGGTGGGCGAGCGACCCCCGCTGGAAGGGCATCGAGCGCACCTACAGCGCCGAGGACGTGGTCCGGCTCTCCGGCAGCGTCCGCGAGGAGCACACCCTCGCCCGGCGCGGCGCCGAGCGGCTCTGGCGCCAGTTGCACGAGCAGGACTACATCCACGCGCTCGGCGCCCTGACCGGCGGCCAGGCCGTCCAGCAGGTCAAGGCCGGCCTCCAGGCCATCTACCTCTCCGGCTGGCAGGTCGCCGCCGACGCCAACCTGGCCGGCCACACCTACCCCGACCAGAGCCTCTACCCGGCCAACTCGGTGCCGAGCGTGGTCCGCCGGATCAACAACGCCCTGCTGCGCGCCGACCAGATCGCCACCGCGGAGGACGTCGGCGACACCACCGACTACCTGGCCCCGATCGTCGCCGACGCCGAAGCCGGCTTCGGCGGACCGCTGAACGCCTTCGAGCTGACCAAGGCGATGATCGAGGCCGGTGCGGCCGGTATCCACTACGAGGACCAGCTCGCCTCCGAGAAGAAGTGCGGCCACCTCGGCGGCAAGGTCCTCGTCCCCACCGCCCAGCACGTCCGCACCCTCAACGCGGCCCGCCTCGCCGCCGACATCGCGGACGTCCCGACCCTGATCGTGGCCCGCACCGACGCGCTCGCCGCCAACCTCATCACCAGCGACGTGGACGAGCGCGACGCCCAGTTCGTCACGGGCGAGCGGACCGCCGAAGGCTTCCACCGTGTCCGGAACGGCATGGCGCCGGTCATCTCGCGCGGCCTCGCCTACGCTCCGTACGCCGACCTCATCTGGGTCGAGACCGGCACCCCGGACCTCGCGCAGGCCCGCGAGTTCGCCGAGGCCATCCACGCCGAGCACCCGGATCAGATGCTCGCGTACAACTGCTCGCCGTCCTTCAACTGGCGAGCCGCGCTGGACGACGACCAGATCGCCAAGTTCCAGCGCGAGCTGGGCGCGATGGGCTACCGCTTCCAGTTCATCACCCTGGCCGGCTTCCACTCCCTCAACCACGCCATGTTCGACCTGGCGCGCGGCTACGCCGAGCAGGGCATGACCGCCTACGTCGACCTCCAGGAGCGGGAGTTCGCCGCCCAGGCGCAGGGCTTCACCGCCGTCAAGCACCAGCGCGAGGTCGGCACCGGCTACTTCGACCAGGTCTCCACCGCCATCAACCCCGCCTCCTCGACCACGGCGCTGACGGGGTCGACGGAGGAGGAGCAGTTCCACTAGAGGTCCCGGCCGGGGGGGGGGGGGGGGGGGCCCCCCCCCCCCCCCCCCCCCCCCCCCCCCCCCCCCCCCCCCCCCCGCCCCCCCCCCCCCCCCCCCCCCCCCCCCCCCCCCCCCCGCGCCCCCCCCACC
>NZ_JBHXOX010000027.1:0-139804 GCF_042718795.1 Streptomyces cyaneofuscatus | reverse complement strand
GTCCTGGGGTTTGTCGTTTTTTTTTATTCTCTCGATCATCTATTTGATGCCCACGCCGGGGGGGGGGGGGGGCGGGCGCCCCCCCCCCCCCCCCCCCCACGACCGCTACCGCGAGGCTCAGCGCCGACTGGGCACCGCGCGGCTCAGCGCCGACCGGGCACCGGGAGGTTCAGCGCCCGCCCGCGACCAGCAACGGAGCCCCGGCCGTCCGCGATTCCCCGCCGGACCTGCCCAGCAGCGGGGACGCCGGTACGGTCGACAGCAGCCCGCGCCGGGTCAGCTCGGGCGTCACGCCCTCACCGAACCAGTACGCCTCCTCCAGGTGCGGATAGCCCGAGAGCACGAAGTGCTCCACACCCAGCGCGTGGTACTCCTCGATCCGGTCGGCGACCTCCGCATGGCTGCCCACCAGCGCGGTCCCGGCCCCGCCGCGCACCAGACCGACGCCCGCCCAGAGGTTCGGCGCGATCTCCAGCTCGTCCCGCGAGCCGCCGTGCAGCGCCAGCATCCGCTGCTGCCCGACCGACTCGCTCCTGCCCAGCGCCTGCTGTGCCGCCGCGATCGTGTCCGCGTCCAGGTCGCCCAGCAGCCGGTCGGCCGTCGCCCACGCCTCGCGCGACGAGTCACGCGAAATGGTGTGCAGCCGGATCCCGAACCGGACGGTACGCCCCTGCTCCTCGGCGAGCCCGCGGATCCAGTCGATCTTCTCCTTCACCTGGGCCGGCGGCTCACCCCAGGTCAGGTAGACATCGGCATGGGCGGCGGCCACCGGCCCGGCGGCCGCCGAGGACCCGCCGAAGAAGATCTCCGGCAGCGGGTCCGGCGGCAGCGCGGTCAGCCCGCCCTCCACCTGGTAGTGCTCGCCGTCGAAGTCGTACGGCTGCCCGCTCCAGGCACCCCGTACGACCGACAGGAACTCCGCCGTCCGCGCATACCGCCGGTCGTGGTCCAGGTGGTCGCCGAACCGCCGCTGCTCGGTCGAGTCACCCCCGGTCACCACGTTGAGCAGGAGCCGCCCCCGGGTGATCCGCTGGTAGGTCGCGGCCATCTGGGCGGCCAGCACGGGCGAGATGACCCCCGGCCGGAAGGCGACCAGGAACTTCAGCCGCTCGGTGTGCTGCGCGAGCGCGACCGTGGTCAGCCAGGCGTCCTCGCACCACGTACCGGTCGGCGTCAACACGGCCTCGAAGCCGAGCTGTTCGGCCGCCTTGGCGATCTGTGCCAGATATTCGATGTCCGGTGCGCGCACCCCGCTCACCGGGGTGATCCGGTCGCGCTTGATCCCGCCGTCGGTGTACGCGTGCCGGTCCACGAGCGTCCGGCCGTCACCTCCGGTGGGCAGGAACCAGTGCAGATGGACGTTCACGAGGAGGCCTTTCCGTAGGAGCGGGGGGCGGTGTCGGAGGCGGGGAGATCGCGGTTGAAGCGGGTGTCGACGTAGTCCTTGAAGGCGAACCGCCGTGGGATCAGCTTGAGTTCGGCGAAGGTGTCGGCGATCTCCTGCTCGGAGGCGATGGCGGCGTCGTCGATGGCCACCGGAACCCGGGTGCCGTAGCTGCGCTTCACCGCGTCCAGCGCCACCTCGTAGGGAAGCCCGGTCTCCTTCGCCCAGACCTTCGCCCACTCCTCCGGATGCTCGAAGACCCAGCTCTGCGCCCGCTCCAGCCGCACGAGCAGATCGCCGATGGCCTTCGACTTCTTCGCGTCCTTCAGCGAGGCGGGCGAAGCGACTTGGAAACCGAGGCCGTTGACGACACCCTCACCGGTCGTCAGCACACGGGCGTTCCCGGCCCGCAGGATCTGCGAGGTGTACGGATCCCAGATCGCCCAGGCGTCCACCTTGCCCCGGCTGAACGCGGCCAACGCGTCAGCGGGCTGAAGGTAGTTGAGCTTCACGTCCTTGATGGAGAGGCCGGCCTTCCTGAGCGAGGCAACCAGTTGGAAGTGGGCCGAACTGCCCTGCGCCACGGCGACGGACTTCCCCTTGAGCTGCTCGGGCCTTTTGAGCGGAGAGTCCTCGGGTACGACGATGACCTCACCGGCCGGTGAACCGTGAGTGGCGCCCACGACGGTGATGTTCGAGTCGGACCCGGCCGCGAAGACGGGCGGCGTGTTGCCCACTCCGCCGATGTCCACGGCCCCGGCGTTCACGGCCTCCAGCAGCGGTGGACCGGAGGTGAAGGTGGACCAGGTGATGCGGTAGTCGAGGTCGTCGAGCTCTCCGGAGGCCCGCAGGATGGCTTCGTAACCGCCTTTCTGGTCACCGACGTTGAGCGTCACGCTGCCCTTGCCGTCGGTGCTGCCTCCTCCCGACCCCGTGGACGAGGCGCCGCCACCGCAGGCGGCGAGGAGAAGAGCGAGGGGAAGGAGCAGGGCGGGCAGGGTGCGGCGTTTCATGGTGGTTCTCCGTGTTGCTCGGGGAAGCGGGTGGGTGGTGGTGGTTGGGCGAGGTTGGGGGAGGTCATACGTCCGAGCGCGCGGCGGCAACCGCTTCCTGCTGGTGTACGGCCCTGACATCAGCGACCCCGACATCAGTGGCCCCGGCGTCGGCGGCACCGCCGTCCTCGACGCCCAGCTCGCTCAGCAGCCGCGAACGCAGTCCGGCGAAGCCGGGGGCGCCGACACCGCGTGGGCGGTCCAGCCCGACGGCCGTGTCGTACGCGATGCCGCCCTCCCGCATCACCAGCACTCGGTCGGCCAGCAGCAGGGCCTCGTCCACGTCATGGGTGACCAGCAGGACCGCGCAGCCACGCCGCTGCCAGAGCTCCGCCACGAGCTGCTGCGCCTTGATCCGGGTCAGGGCGTCCAGCGCGCCGAAGGGCTCGTCGAGCAGGAGCAGATCAGGCTCGCGCACCAACGCACGTGCCAGGGAGGCACGTTGGGCCTCGCCGCCGGAGAGGGTCTTGGGCCAGGCGCCTGCCCGGTCGGTCAGCCCGACCTCGGCCAACGCCTTCTCGGCCAGGGCCCGTTCGGGCTTGCCGGGCAGCCCCAGCAGGACGTTGCGCCAGACCCGCTTCCAGGGCATGAGGCGCGGCGCCTGGAAGGCCACCGCACGCCGCCGGGGCACCAGAACCGTGCCCGCTATCTCGCGGTCGAGCCCGGCCAGCACCCGCAGCAGGGTCGACTTGCCGCACCCGCTGCGCCCGAGCAGAGCGGTGAACTCCCCGGCCTTCAACGTCAGATCGAGGCCGTCGATGACGGCACGCCCGTCGAAGGCCCGGGTGAGCCCTTCGACCCGTACGGCTGCCTCTGGCTCCCCGGCGGGGGAGGGGGTCGGGATGGTCACTGGCCGGTGAAGGTCGGTCGCCATTGCAGAAGCAGCCTTTCGAGGGTCCGGACGATGACGTCGGCGGTGAGGCCGAGGAAGGCGTACACGACGAGGCAGACGACGATCACGTCGGTCCGGAAGAACTCCCGGGCCTGGTTCATCAGGAACCCGATCCCGGCATCGGCGTTGATGGACTCACCGAAGACGAGCGCGAGCCAGGCGGTGGCCAGGGAGTACCGCAGCCCGGTCATGGCCCCGGGCAACGCCCCCGGCAACACGACATGGCGCACGAGCCCCCACCGGCTGAGCCCCAACGACTCACCTGCCTCGATGAGGTGGGCGTCCACGCCGCGGATCCCCGCATACACGTTCAGGTACAGATGGAAGGCGACCCCGAGCGCGATGAGCGCCACTTTCGGCGCCTCGCCGATCCCGAGCCAGATGATGAACAGCGGGATCAGCCCCACCCAGGGCACGGTGCGCAGCATCTGCACGGTCGCGTCGACGAGGTCCTCGCCGAGCCGCGAGAGCCCCGAGACCAGCGCGAGCACCGTCCCGACGACCCCGCCGAGCACGAGCCCCACCGCCACCCGCTGGAGCGACACGCCCATGGCGGCCGGCAGGGTCCCGTCGGCGATCAGATCACCGCCCGCCCGGGCGATGGTCCCCGGCGAGGCGAGCACGTCCGGGTGCAGAACCCCCGTAGCGCTGAACACCTGCCAGAGCGCGAGCAGCAGCAACGGCCCCACGGTGCGCCGCAGCCACCGGGGCACGGACCGCAGCCGCGCCCGGCGCACGGACGCCGGGACGATCGGCTCCAGACCGGGTGACGTAGGACTGTCGGAGGCCGGGGCATTCTCCGGGCCGGCGGCCAGATCGGGCGGTGCATGGCTGATGGTCATGGGGGCTCCACGGAAGGTCGTACGGAGGGGGATCGGGAACGGAGACGCGCCGAGGCACCCCGGGCCGCCGGGACGCAGCGGCTGACCCGAACACGTCAGGAAGACCGCAAGGCCGGAGGATCAGAGGCGACGGGCCCGGCCGCCGGCAGCTCGAAGCGGCCGCACGGGTGTGCCGAGGGAAAGGCGCAGCCGCCGGGGCGGAGCAGACACGGAAGGGCCAGGGTCAGAAGCGACCGGAATGGCGCTGAGGGAACGTCAGCAGCCGCGACAACACGCGGCGGATGCCACCCGCAGCAGGTCGATGTGACCGCGCGAGGTGAGCAGAGCTGATCGGAACATGGCGATGAACGTAGTCATCCGGTCAGGAGGCGGTCAACGGTGTCTCGGAGCGTGGACGTGTGATCTCGCCCTCCGGAAGGGAGGATGGGGGCATGTCCGATTCCTTCACCACCACTGTTCTGCACATCGCCACGGGGACCGCCGAGAGCGTCACCGACCTCACCCGGCAGTGCGAGGAGTTCCTCACCCGGGCGGCGGCCGGCCGGGACGGCCTGCTCAACGTCTTCGTCCCCCACGCCACGGCGGGCATCGCGATCCTGGAGACGGGCGCGGGCAGCGACGACGACCTCCTGGCCGCCCTCCACCACCTGCTCCCGGCGGACGACCGCTGGCAACACCGCCACGGCAGCCCGGGCCACGGCCGCGACCACGTACTCCCCGCCCTCGTCCCGCCCCACGCCACCTTGCCGGTGATCGGGGGGTCGCTGGAGCTGGGGACGTGGCAGTCGGTGTGCCTGGTGGACACGAACGTCGACAATCCGGAGCGTCAGGTGCGGCTGAGCTTCCTCGGTCAGTGAGCTGCTCCGGTGGGCCGTAGGGAGAATCCTCCGACCGTACCGACTGAGTAGCGCCGGGGAGTGCCAGGCGAGCGTGGCACATCTGGCGGCAGACCACCTTCTCCAAGCCGGCCGCCACGTGGTGGAACTGCCCCTGCAAGACGATGAGTTCGCTCTCCTTGTCGTCAGGGAGAAGAAGGCGGTTCAGCAGGTGGCGGTGCGTCTCAATAATTCCCATGGCGGGTGAAGTCTCCACTTCTCAGGGGGACCTGATCGGCCGGGCTTCCGGGTCGAGCTTGCCCTCGGCCTGGGCGAGTAGTGGCTGAAGGCCACAGCCGTGTACACCCGGCGACGAGGCAGTTGCGCCTCACCCGGACGCGGCTTGCCGACTCCTCGATGCGCCAGCGTCGCTCCTCATTGCGGGAATCCCGGAGCCGTGGGGCCGAGGACTTGCCCATTGGTAACCTATGGGTTACCAATGAGAGGTGGACCCCTTCACCGCCCTGGCCGATCCCGTACGCCGTGAGCTGCTGCGCGCCCTCGCCTCCGGGCCGGCCCGAGTGGTCGACCTCGCGGCGCGGCACCCCATCAGCCGGCCCGCGGTGAGCAAACATCTGCGACTGCTCACCGAGGCAGGGCTGGCCACCGTCGAGGACCACGGCCGCGAGCGCCACTACGCGCTCGCCCGCCAAGGCCTCGC
The DNA here is from genome assembly GCF_042718795.1 of Streptomyces cyaneofuscatus. Taxonomy (GTDB): domain Bacteria; phylum Actinomycetota; class Actinomycetes; order Streptomycetales; family Streptomycetaceae; genus Streptomyces; species Streptomyces cyaneofuscatus_A. Next base: position 134,098 of record NZ_JBHXOX010000027.1, on the reverse strand, counting down.
CCCGGTCCGGGCCCTGCTCGACGAGCTCGCCGGGTACCGCCCCCCGATCCCCGAGAGCGCCTTCGACGCCCTCGACCTGGAGGTCCGCAGGACCCTCCACGAACGCCGGGCCGGCACCGACGCCGCTCCCGGCACCGGACGACCTCAGGAGGAATCAGCATGACCAGCACCCCCACCGGGCGTCGCGTGACCATCGACGGCCTGGACAGCATCGCCTTCGACCGCACCTTCCGGGCCGGCATCGAGGACGTCTGGGCGGCGGTCACCGAGTCGGACCGGCTGGCCCGCTGGATCGGCGAATGGACCGGCGACCCGTCGACCGGCTCGGTCGACTTCCGGATGCTCTACGAGGGCGACGAACACCAGGCCGAACTCTTCACCATCCAGGAGTGCCAGGCCCCCCGCCGTCTGGTCCTCACATCGCAGGTACCCGGCCAGGAACTCGTCTGGCACATGACTCTCACGCTCGTCGAGCACGAGGGCACCACCACACTCACCTTCGCCCAGTCCGTCGGCGACGACCCGGCGATGGCCGGTGGAGTCGGCCCCGGCTGGGACTACTACCTCGACCGGCTCGTCGTCGCCGAGACCGGCGGTGACCCGGCATCCGTCGACTTCGGGGACTACCACCCGGCCCACGCACAGCACTACCTCGACATGTTCAGCTGAGCCTGCCCAGGGCGCCCGGTACGAGGGTGGGCTCCCGCCTACCGGGAAAATGCGAGGCGGTCGAGCCCGGGCCGGGGTGCGCGCCGGACGGCTCGGCCGGCCCGGGAAGCAGGCCTGCGTCCTGGGCACGCAGCACCGCGCTGAGCCGGTCCGCGGTCCCGAGCTTCCGGTACAGCGCGTTCAGGTGCTTGTGGACGGTGCGCGGTGAGATGCCCAGCCTCCGTCCGATCACCTCGGCGGTCAGCCCCGCCGCCAGCAGGTGCAGTACGTTCGTTTCGCGCGGGGTCAGCGGCGCCGCCAAGGCGTGGTTGGCCTGCCGCCTGCGAGCGCTGCCCGACGACTTGCGCAGCGCCGTCAGGAGGGACCGGTGGGCCGTCGCGGCCTTGAGCAGCGGCTGCACGCGTGCTGCGTAGCGCTCATCGTGCCGGGAGAAGTCGCCCCCGGACCGGTGCACCAGGAACCCGCTGACGTGCGGCCCCCTCTCCGGCAGCGGCAGGCCGAACACGTGCCGTGTCCCGAACGCCTGACGGAGTGCGTCGGCCGTCGGACTGTTCTGCCAGGTCCGCGCCCCCACCACCCGTGCGGCGCTCTGCGGCGTCCAGTCGGAGGTGGCCCCGTAGCGGTCGATGAAGGGGTACCCCGAACGGATGTAGGCCTGCACAGAGTCGTCACCGTCACCGTCATCGACGCCGACGTTCGGTAGGGGTTCCGGGGACCGGATCACCACGCTGCCCTGATCCCGGGTCCAGGGCACCTCCTTGACCACGATCAGCTCCCCGTCGAGCGCCGTGAGCAGCTCCCCGGTGAGCAAGGGCCAGACGGACTCCGGGGCTTCGGCGCTCATCACCTCGACCGCCAGGTCCAGCATGCGTGCGTACCGATCCGGCATGACGACTTCCCCCGACGTCCCCGCGAGTGTGCCTCCTCACCGTAACCCGCCGCTGTCCATACGCACTTCTCCCCATAGCGCGGTACGGAGCACTCCCGCCACGATCGGCTCCGGGCGGACCACCACCTGTCCGGGGGTGGCCGAACAACCTGACGTCCTTCCGGGTGATGGGCGGCCGCACCCAGGCGTACCTCAGTGGCCCGCGCGGCAGCGGCTCGTTCACCTGGCAGGTCCCGTACGCCGGCGGCGCCCTCGACGGCGCTGTCACGTACGTGAAGGTCCGGCGCGGCTGACGCCGTGACCGTCAACCACGGAAAGGACATCCGCACCATGCGTTCACCGCGTTCCGTGCTCACCTCTCTCACCGCGGTATGCGCCCTCGCGGCCGGTCTGGCCGTCGTGGCGCCCGTCGCCCCGGCCCAGGCCGCCGCGTCGGACTGTACGGGCGGCGCCCGGGGCTTCCGCGACCACCCGGACAACGCCTCCGGGGACACCGACAAGCCGCGCAGCCTGGATCTCGGCGGCGGCGTGGTCATCACCTTGGAGAAGGGGGTGTACGGGGACCAGCAGATCGGCTTCGGGAAGATCAGCGGCCCCACCCGTCCGGGTGACAAGGTGTGGATGGACTGGCGGGCCGCCGGCTGGGACGACGGAGGCAGGCCGGAATGGCCGGTGCGCCCCTGGCTCCAGTGCGGACCCTTCACCGTCCAGAGCCACGGCCAGAGCCTGACAACTCCCTTCAAGCGCACCAGCACCGACCCCGACTACCAGTTCCGGGTCTGTGGTTCGCTCGCCACCAACGGTGTCGTCCGCTGCGCCGCCAGGAACGGCGTCGACTGGTGGTGACCCGCCGGGACCACGGAGACCCGGCCCGTTCCTCGCGTATCTCTGGACGACTTATGGCTCTGTCTCCCACCCGTTCGTCGGGCGCCGCTCGATGTCGTCGGTCGTGGCGGCCGGCCCATGCAGCCCTGATGGGGGCGTTACTCCTGGCGCTGGTCCTCCCGGCCGCTCTGCCGGCCTCAGCCGCCCCGACATCCGCTCCGACATCCGCTCCGCCATCCGTACCGTCATCCGACCCGTCGTCCAGGGCCGGGCGTGCCGACGTGCCGCCCGGAGTGACGGCCGGCGTCGCCGTCTTCGACCGCGGGTCCGGCTCCTTCACCGAACAGGTCAACCCCTCCCTGCCCTTCCGATCGGCCTCCGTCGTCAAGCTCCTGATCGCCCTCGACCTCCTGGGCGACCGCGGCCCCGACGCACTCCCCGCGCAGGACCGCGCACGCGTCGACGCCATGCTGCGCGCCAGTGACGACGACGCGGCCGGCCACTTCTGGACCGTGAACGGCGGCGGCTCGATCATCGACCGGATGGTGCGCAAGCTCGGCCTCACCGACACCGCCCGCCCGCCGGCGACCCACCCCGGCCACTGGGGATACACCGCGCTCTCCGCCCGCGACACCGTCCGGATCTACCGCTACCTGCTGGACACCGCGCCCGCCGCGGTACGGGACTACGTCATGGGCGGTCTGCGCTCCTCCACCCGCTGTGCCGACGACGGATATGACCAGCACTTCGGCATCCCGGGCGCCTTCGAACGTCCCTGGGCGGTGAAGCAAGGCTGGTCGGGCTTCGGCTCGGGCGGCTGCACCACACCGGCCGGGGCCGTGCCGACCGCCCGCACCGGCGGTCCGGCCGTCGCGGGGGTCGACCTCGCCCGGCCGGCCCTCCACAGCACCGGTACCGTCGGCCCCGACGACCGCGCCATCGTGGCCGTTCTGACCCTGCACCCGGACGGCACCTCGTACGGCAAGGCGTACACCGACCTGGGCCGGCTGACCCGCTCCCTGAACGTGCCCGGGGCCACGCGCTCCGCCGGTACGTGGATCGGCACGTGGGGCGCCGACGTCAACGTCCGCGCGGATTCCACCACGACCTCCCGGAAGCTGACGGTGCTGCCCGCCGGCGCCGAGGTCCTGGTGTCCTGCCAGAAGCGTGGCCAGCAGGTCAGCATTCCTCCGTACACCAACGACTGGTGGGTCTACCTGCCCCAGTACGGGGGTTACGTCACCAACATCTACCTGAGCGTTCCCGAGAACCAGGTTCCCGGCCTGCGCCTGTGCTGAGCCGAACAGTCCGACCCCACCCTGCACCCTTCCGCAGTGTCTGTCGCCGATCGCCGCAGCGCTGCCGTACCCACCCAGTGGAAGAAGAACCGAGGATGACCGTGCCACTGTCGTCACACCGCCGTCTGACCGTGAGCGCAGCCCTGATCGCCGCTCTCGCCGGTGCTCTCGCTCCCGCCACCAGCGCGTCCGCAGCTCCCGCCACCAGCGAGTCCGCAGCCCCCGCCACGAGCGCGTCCGCGGCCCTCGCCACCATCCGCACCCAGACGCCCGCCCCCGACATGGCCGGCATCGTCGCCGCACTCGAGGCCGCGAGGGCCAACGGGGCGCCGGGGGCGATGGCCCGCTACTCGGGCCCGGACGGGGTCAGGGGAAGAGCCGTCGGCGTACGGGACCGGGAATCGGGCACGGCCATGGACACCCGGGCACGGTTCCGGATCGGCAGCGTCAGCAAGACGTTCTCCAGCGTCGTGCTGCTTCAACTGGTGGAGGAGCACCGGCTGAAGCTCGACGCGTCCGTCAACACGTATCTCGAAGGGCTGTTGCCCGACGACCGGATCACGGTCCGGCATCTCCTCACCCACCGCAGCGGTCTGGCCGACTACACCGGCGCCATGTTCAACGAGACCGTGCCGGGCTTCGAGGCCGTACGCAACCGGGTGTTCAGCTACCAGGAGCTGGTCGACCTCTCCCTCGCCGACCCCCGGACCACCGAGCCCGGTGGAGCGTACGCGTACTCGAACACCAACTTCGTCGTCGTCGGCATGCTCATCGAGAAGCTGACGGGACGCCCGGTGGCCGACGCCTACCAGCGGCGCGTCATCAGGCCGCTGGGGCTGCGCGAAACCGCGTACGTCCACCCCGACACGCGCATCAAGGGCACGCACGTACGTGGCTATCTGCACCCCGACGAGGCGGGTGCGCCGCTCGTCGACTCCACCGAGCAGACCGTGTCCTGGGCACAGTCCGCGGGTGCCGTCATCTCCAGCCCCACCGACCTCAACACCTTCACCAGCGCCCTGATGCGCGGCCGGCTGCTCGCCCCGGCGACCCTGGAGGCCATGACCACGGTCACGCCGACGGACGGCACCGACACCCGGTTCTACGGCCTCGGCCTGCGCCGCTACGACCTGTCCTGCGGCACCCGGGTGTACGGGCACACCGGCACCGTCCAGGGCTACTACACGTACGCCTTCTCCACCCGCGACGGACGCCGCAGCCTTTCGGCCCTGGCCAACACCTCCAACCGCGGCGCCGCGAACACCGCGCTGGGCGGCACCCTGGAAGCGGCCTTCTGCGGCAAGCCGCCGGCGCCTGCCCCGATCGCGCGCTCCACGACGCCCTCCGCTCCATCCGCTCCCTCCGCCCACGTACCGCGGCCCGCCGAGCGCGACCTGCCCGAGCGCTACTGAGGTCCGGCACGGCCGGCCGAACTACCCAGGCGGAAGGCGGTCGGAGCGAACAGGGCGGTGGCCGTCCAGCCGAGGGCCGGCCGGGTCAGGACCCTGCGCCGGGTGACGGGGAGCCCGCCTCGGGGTGGACGGGGGTCAGCTGCCGGGCTTGCCGGGCTGGTCGTGCGTGGCGCAGTGGATCCCGCCGCCTCCGGAGGCGACGGTGTCGATCACGACCGGCACGATGTCGCGCTGGGGGAACTGTTCCTGGAGGATTCCCCGGGCCCGGTCGTCGGCCTTGCGGTCGCCGAACCGGGGCATGAAGACCGAGTCGTTGGCCACGTAGAAGTTGGCGTAGGTCGACACGAAGTCATCACCCTCACCGGTGATCCTGTCGAGGTCGGGCTGCGGCAGGTCGATCACCTCGAAGCGTCGGCCCCGGGCATCGGTCGCCTTGCCCAGCACCTCCCTGGCCTGGTCCGCGGCGCGCGACCAGGAGTCCGGGGGCGTACCGGGGAAGGCCTGGTCCAGGAGCACCACGCCCGGTGCCGTGAAGCGGACGAGGCTGTCCACGTGGGCGTCGGTGATGTCCTGGCCCCTCACCCCCTTCAGCCACACCACCTTGTCGACCCCGAGGGTCTCGATGAGTTCGGCCTCGATGTCGTCCCGGCTCATGCCCGGGTTGCGGTTCTCGTTGACGATCGAGCTCTCGGTGATCAGCAGGGTGCCCTCGCCGTCGGTCTCGAAGGAGCCGCCTTCGGAGACGAGGGGGGCTTCGACCCGCGGGATCCCGTACTCGGTGAGCAGCGTGCGGCCGACGCGGGCGTCGTGTCCGTGCTCCTGCTTGTCGCCCCAGCCGTTGAAGTTGAAGTCGACCCCGATGACCTTGCCCCCCTCCTCGACGAAGACCGGGACCGTGTCGCGGGCCCACATGTCGTCCACGGCGAGAGGGATGACCTCGACCTGTGAGCCGCAGGCGCGCTGGGCGGCTTTCTGCTGGTTGGGCCTGGCCATCATGACGACGTACTCGTACTCCGCGATGGCGCGGGCGATGCGGGCGATGTCCTCGCGGACGTACGGGAGGTCCTCCGCCCAGACCGATTCCAGGGCGGGCCATGACATGAAGGTGCGTGCGTGGCTGTCCCATTCCGCACCGAACCGGCGTTCTCCCTCGGCTGCGCGGTCCGAGCCGGTGCCGGTGCCGACGGCGCCGGAGGCGTAGTCGTCCGGTCCGCAGGCCGCAGCCCCGAAGGCGAGTGCGCCGAGTCCACCGAGGGTGCGGAGGACCGTACGGCGGGTGGGGGGACGGTAGGACACGATGTGCTCCGATCGTGGACATTCAGGCTATCCGGGGGCGCGGGGTACGGCGCGGCGGTCCGCGGCCTCGGCGCGAGCGCCGGTTCGGCACTGACGGCACTGTGACACTGACTGAAAGTTCAGTCAAGTTTGTTCGGGCTCGTCGGCGTGCCGCCGGCCGACGGGTCGGCTGTGCGCCTGGCGAGGTGGGCCACCTCCACCTCGATCGCCTCGCGCATCCGGGTACGGGCGTCCGCCAGGGGAAGAATGTCGCTGAGCCACCGGGCGCTGAGGCCCTCGAGCAGGGCGGTCAGTCGTTCGGCGGAGGCGACGAGTGCGGATTCCGGCGCGGTCGGCCGGACTTCGCCCAACTGGTCGGCCACCTCTCGGACCCAGATCACGCTCGCGAGGGCCAGCTCGCCCCGCAGCTCGGGGTCGAACACGGCGCTCGCGCGGAGCTCGCCCCAGGCGGTGCTGTTCTCCCGTACGTGGGGGAGGTCCTGGAGCTCCAGCAGGAGCGCCTGCTCCAGCCGGCGGAGCGGCCCGGCGGCCGGGGCGGCGGTGCGGGCGGCGGGCCGGGCGGCGGGCCGGGCGGTGCCGCTCGTCGCCGCGTCGGGGCCGGCCGTGGCGTCGAAGCGGGTCGCGGCGTCGCGGCCGGTTTCGACCGTCGCTTCGGCGGCCGACTGCTCGACGGTGTACCGCTCGGCACGGTTGTTGACGAAGGCCAGGGTCCGCCGGAGCAGGCCGGTGCGGTCCTCGAAGTGGTAGTAGATCAGGGCCTTGGAGACGCCTGCCTCCACCGCCAGCTCCTCCACCCGGAGCCCCCGTACGCCACGCCGTGCGATGACGGTGGCCGCCGCTTCCAGAATGGCCGTTCTGCGGTCGCTCATCGCGTGCTCCTCCTCATGGGGCGTCCTCCCGGGACGCCTGGTCGATATCGATGGCCATGCCGATGGCGTGTTGACTGAAATTTTAGTCAAGTACACGATCGTCCGAACGCCCAGGTGTGCTCACGGCCCACGCAGGTCGGGCCCACTCCCGGGAGGCGGTGGACCCGGGGCGTCCTGGTAGGGGCGGCTGTGGAGTTACGAGTTCGATCTCCAGGCCGGGGGAAGTGGTCCCCGCCGAGGCCTCGTCCTGGTATCCGGCGCGGAGGCGGAGGAGGGGCCTGTCGCGGTGGTGCTGAGCCGCCGCACCAGGGCGGGATGACCCGGCCGTCCGGGCCGGACGGCCCTTCGCAGGGTCGGCGGCCGGGTGCCGGCGGCGAGGGCCGGACCGGTAGGTTGGTCGCCATGGCGTCCCGTAATACCCGGATTCTCGAAGCGGCCGCACGGGTGATCGCCCGGCGCGGTGTCCGCGGTCTGCGCGTGGAGGAACTCGCGGCGGAGGCGGGTGTGTCCACCGGATTGATCTACTACCACTTCAAGGATCGCACCGGGATCCTCCGCCACACCCTGGAGTTCATCAACGACCGGGCGGAGCGCTACACAACGGTCCGCGACCCGGACGCACCACCTCTCGGCCCGCGCGAAGAACTCGAACAGATCCTTCTGCTGGAACTGCAGGACACCGCCGAAGTCCGGGAGAACAGCGCGGCGTGGGGGGAGCTGCGGGCGAGTGCCGTCTTCGATCCGGCTCTCCGGGAGGATCTCGCCCGGGCGACCCTGGTGTGGGTGCAGGAGGTGGCGGCCCTGCTGGGGCAGGTGCGGCCCATGGCACCGGCCGCGAAGCTCGCAGCCGCGGCCGAGAGGCTCACGGCGTTGCTGGAGGGGCTGAGCATGCGCTGGCTCAGTGGCGGGCTCGGTATCGACCACGCGAGGACCCTTCTGCGGGGCGGTGTCGAGGCGGAGTTGTCCGGACTGGAACCGCGGTAGCCCTGCCCCTCCTGCGGCCTTTCCCGTGGCCTTCCCCTGCTGCGGGCTGGGCCCCGGCGGTACCGTCCCTGTGAGCTGCACCTGCCGTCCTTCTCCCGGTCGCGATTATTGACTGAATGGTCAGCCAGTACCGCAGTGAAGTCAGCGAGAGGTCGAGGGGCCCTCCCCTCGGCCGAAGGCTCGACCACCGGACCGGTCTTCCGTACCGAGGGGGGCGGACTCGACGCGGTGGGAATCACGTGGTACGGAATGACGGCCCGTGCGAGGGGCTCCGGTGGCGAGGGATGGGAAGTCGATGAGCGGACTGACGAAGCCCGTGATCAAGGTTCCGGAGGGTGACGCACCCACCGAACTGACGATCCGGGACCTCGTGGTGGGGGATGGACCCGAGGCGCAGCCGGGCAGGGTCGTCCAGGTCCACTACGTGGGGGTGACGTTCGCGTCCGGGAGGGAGTTCGACTCATCCTGGGAGCAGGACCGGCCGTTCAAGTTCGCCGTGGGCGGTGGCCGGGCCATCAAGGGCTGGGACCGGGGAGTGAGGGGCATGAAGGCCGGCGGCCGACGTGAGATCATCGTTCCCCCGCGGCTCGGCTACGGCAAGCAGTCGCCCTCTGCGCTGATCCCGCCGGGCTCGACTCTGATCTTCGTCGTGGACCTGCTCACGGTGGTGGGTGGCCCGCCGGAGCGAGGCCGGACCTGAAGGACACGGCTTGAGCCGGGCGAAGCCGCACCCCACACCCGCTGGACACCGTCCCGCCGCCCAGGCGCCGGTGCGGATGTTCGGCCTCACCGAAGGACCCTCATCCGCATGAGCACCCCCGACACGCTCCCCCCGCGCTGGCCCGTACCTCCCGCCCCGCCCGCCCATGACCCCGTCCTGTTCGCGCGGGCGATGCGGGACATGCGCCTGACGTGGCGTGCTCGCGGGATCCTGGCCGAACTCGCCGTCGGCTACGCCCCTGGGGAGGCGCCCACGATCGGTGACCTGGTCGCCCTCACCCGCGACGAGCGCCTGGCCGCCGAGGGCCGCGAGGCCTTCCGCAAGGCGGTCGGGACGCTGCGCGGCCTCGGCTACCTGACGCCGGACGCCACCACGGCCTCGGCCTCCGGCGTGGGCGCGCGTCTGATCGTGGATCTGGCCCCGGCCGAGGACGCCTGTCTGATCCCGCAGCGCTACGGCTACGAGCTGGCCGTGGAGGGGGTCTGACCGCCCGTCCGGCCTGACATCGCCCGGTCGCCCGGTCTCGGAGATTCGCGGATGTCCGGGGGCCGTCGGTGGCGGGGGACGGGCCGATGACGGCCGAGCGCCTGGGTGAACTGCGCGGCGCGCCGGCCGCCTTGGCCGATGCGCCGATCGCCACGCTGGAAGCACACCCGCTGCCCGACAAGCTCGACCGCAGCCGGGGCATCCCGCTTCCGGCGGTACCGGCGTAGGCGCTCGAACGCCCCGGTGACGGGGAGCGGGGGCCGGTGTACGTACGTACGCACACCGGCCCCCGCGGCCCCACTGGTGTTCCGGACCCGTCAGACCAGGTCGAAGCGGTCCAGGTTCGTGACCTTCGTCCAGGCGTCGACGAAGTCCGTCACGAACTTCTCCTGCGCGTCGTCGCTCGCGTAGACCTCGGCGAGGGCACGGAGTTCGGAGTTGGAGCCGAAGACCAGGTCGGCGCGGGTGCCGGTCCACCTGACCTTGCCGGAGGCGTCGCGGGCCTCGAACTCGTCCTGCGCCGACGACGTCGACTTCCAGGTGGTGCCCAGGTCGAGCAGGTTCACGAAGAAGTCGTTGGTCAGCGTGCCCGGGCGGTCGGTGAGGACGCCGTGGGTCGAGCCGCCGGAGTTGGCGCCCAGCACGCGCAGACCGCCCACCAGGACGGTGGCCTCCGGAGCGCTCAGCGTCAGCAGGTTGGCCCGGTCGAGGAGCAGGTACTCGGCCGGCAGGCGGGTGCCCTTGCCGACGTAGTTGCGGAAGCCGTCGTACGCGGGCTCCAGAGCGGCGAAGGACTCGACGTCCGTCTGGTCCTGCGTGGCGTCGACCCGGCCGCCGGTGAACGGCACCTCCACCTCGACGCCGGCGTCCTTGGCCGCCTGCTCGACGGCCGCGTTGCCCGCGAGGATGATCAGGTCGGCCAGCGAGACCTGCTTGCCGCCCTTGGCGTTGAAGGAGCCCTGGATGGTCTTTAGCGCGCGCAGGACCTGGGCGAGCTCGTCCGGGTCGTTCGCCTCCCAGCCGCGCTGCGGCTCCAGGCGGACCCGGGCGCCGTTGGCGCCGCCGCGCTTGTCGCTGCCGCGGAAGGACGCGGCCGAGGCCCAGGCGGCCGAGACCAGTTGCGCCACCGTCAGGTCCGTGGCGAGCACCTGCTCCTTGAGCGCGGCGATCTCCGCTCCGTCCAGCAGCTCACCGGTGCGCGCGGGCAGCGGGTCCTGCCAGAGCAGCACCTCGGAGGGGACCTCAGGGCCCAGGTAGCGCTGGATCGGGCCCATGTCGCGGTGCGTCAGCTTGTACCAGGCGCGCGCGAAGGCGTCCGCGAACTGCTCCGGGTTCTCGTGGAAGCGGCGCGAGATCTGCTCGTACGCCGGGTCGAACCGCAGCGACAGGTCGGTGGTGAGCATCTGCGGCTTCTGCTTCTTCGACGCGTCGTGCGCGTCCGGGATGGTCGCCTCCGCGTCCTTGGCGATCCACTGCTTCGCGCCGGCCGGGGACTCGGTCAGCTCGTACTCGTACGCGAAGAGGTTGTGGAAGAACTCGTTGCCCCACTGCGTCGGCGTGCTGGTCCAGGTCACCTCCAGGCCGCTGGTGATGGCGTCCCCGCCCTTGCCCGACTTGTACGAGCTGCGCCAGCCGAGGCCCTGCTCCTCCAGCGGGGCGCCCTCGGGGTCCGCGCCGACGCTCTCGGCGGGGCCCGCGCCGTGGGTCTTGCCGAAGGTGTGGCCACCGGCGATGAGGGCGACGGTCTCCTCGTCGTTCATCGCCATCCGGCGGAAGGTCTCACGGATGTCGCGGGCGGCCGCGATCGGGTCCGGGTTGCCGTTGGGGCCCTCGGGGTTGACGTAGATCAGGCCCATCTGGACCGCGCCGAGCGGGTTCTCCAGCTCACGGTCGCCCGTGTAGCGCTCGTCGTCGAGCCAGGTGGTCTCCGGGCCCCAGTAGACGTCCTCCTCCGACTCCCAGACGTCCTCGCGGCCGCCGGCGAAGCCGAAGGTCTTCAGGCCCATGGTCTCCAGGGCGACGTTGCCGGTGAGGATCAGCAGGTCGGCCCAGGACAGCGCCTGGCCGTACTTCTTCTTGACCGGCCACAGCAGACGGCGGGCCTTGTCCAGGTTGCCGTTGTCCGGCCAGCTGTTCAGCGGGGCGAAGCGCTGCTGACCGGCGCCCGCGCCACCGCGGCCGTCGCTGATGCGGTACGTGCCGGCGCTGTGCCAGGCCATCCGGATCATCAGCGGTCCGTAGTTGCCGAAGTCGGCCGGCCACCAGTCCTGCGAGGTGGTGAGCACCTCGGCGATGTCCCGTTTCACCGCGGGCAGGTCGAGCGCCCGGAACGCGGCCGCGTAGTCGAAGTCCTCACCCAGCGGGTTAGCCACGACCGGGTTCTTGGCGAGGATCTTCAGGTTGAGGCGGTCCGGCCACCACTGCCGGGCGCCGCCGCCCTGGGTGGGGTGCGGTGCGCGGCCGTGGGCCACCGGGCAGCCGCTCGCCTGCGCCTCGGGCACCTCGGGAATGGCCGTCTCAGGCGAATCCGGGACGGTGGGGTCGAAGACGTGCGACTCGTTGTTCTCGGTCATGGGTGATCCTTCCGGCCCCGGCGGGTCGTGGGGGCGCTGTACGGGGGAGGAGGATTCGGGCCGTGCAGAAGGGGCACCTGTAGGTCAGGGGTGTCGTCGCGGATGGGTCCGTACGTCGTACGGACCACCGGGCCGGACGGTCCCGGGCGGTGCGACGGGGACGGTGCTCGGACGGCGGGCGGCGATGCGCCCTCGACCGGCGGGGTCCCGTCATGTGTCTCTGCTGCCGTACCGGAGTCTTCCTGTCTCTTGGATGTCGCCTGGTTCGATCCTACGATGGACTTCGTCCAAGTCAAGAAGTGCGCTAAAACGATAACGGTGAAAGCGCGGCGTGTCGGATCCCTCCCGGGGCCGCACGCCCCGGCGGACCGGAACAGGTGGGACGGGATGAGCGACCTCCTTCAGCGGCTGCGGAGCCGTGGCTGGCGCTTGACCTCGCAGCGGCGTGTCGTCGCGGAGGTCCTCGACGGCGACCACGTGCACCTGACGGCGGACGAGGTGCATCTGCGGGCCGCCGCGCGACTGCCCGAGATATCCCGCGCGACCGTGTACAACACGCTGGGGGAGCTCGTCGCGATCGGCGAGGTGCTGGAGGTCTCCACGGTGGGGCGGGCCAAGCGCTACGACCCGAACGCGCGCCGCCCTCACCAGCACCTGGTGTGCTCCGGCTGCGGCATGATCCGCGACGTCCATCCGGTCGGCGACGCGCTGGGTGATCTGCCCGAGGCGGAACGGTTCGGGTTCGCCGTCGGCTCGGTGGAGATCACCTATCGGGGTCTCTGTCCCGCCTGCGCCTGACTCCTGGAACAGACGAGGGGCTGCCGCATGTGCGGCAGCCCCTTGCGATGCCGCGTGTGCGGCGGTGGTACGTCAGCCCTGTGCGGCGGCGTCGCCCGTCTGCCCGGCGCCCTCGGCCGAGCCGGCCTTCTCGCGCATCTTGCGCACCAGCTCCGCCTTCCGGTCGGCCGCGTCCTGGCGGTCGAGGTTGCGGTGCGGGCCGTTGTTCTGCCGTTCGGCGCGGGACTGCCTCTTGCGCTGGCCGCCGCCTTGGCCGACGGGGTTGTTGATGTTCTTGCTCACGGTCACGGGTTCTCCCGGTGGTGATGTGCGGTGATCTGCGGATTCAGCGGTGGGGGACGGGCGGCGACGCCGGAGTGCGCCGGCGAGGGCCCGTCATGCCCTCACTCGTACATCGGGGTCTGGAAGAACATGACCACGACGTTACCCGGTTCCGCCGACCCCGCCCGGACCGGCCCCGCCGGGAGCCGCCACGCCCGGCCCCGCCCCGCCCGTCCGTGCATGAGTGGGGGAGAGGCCATGCCCCATGGCGTCGGATCCGGTGGTGCCGCGATACTGCGGCCAACCGTTCTGTCGAAAGGGCCCACGTGAAGCAGCAGTGCCCCGCAACCACCCGGCTCGGCCTGAGCGGGGTGACGCTCCTGCTCGTCCTCGCCGGTTCCGCCCTGCCTGCCGTGGCGTCGCCCGCCGACACCGCCCCCGGCACCGCGCAGCCCACCGTCGAGGAGCAGCGCCTGGACCGGGCCGCCCCGCAGGAGATCCTGCGGCGCAGCGGGTTCGACGCCCTCGCCCCGCGCTTCGCCCACGCCCTGGAGGGCGCCCGCGGTTACGCGCAGGCGGAGCGGGCGGTGAACCGCCACGCCTCGGCGCTGTGGCGGCGCGCCGTGGACCGCGCCCAGGGACGTGGCCCCGCCACGGGCGACCTGAGCCGGGGCGACGACCGGCCGCTGTACTGGGCCCGGCTCGCGCTCAGCCGTGAACTGCGGTCGTGGACGCCTCGGTTCGCGCTGGACGACCAGCGGCGCAAGGCTCTGCACACCGCTCTGGAGACCTCCTCGCGCGGCCAGCAGGACATCCACCGCCCGGGCCGTCAGGTGAAGCGGGTCCTCGTCACCGGCTTCGACCCGTTCACCCTGGACAGGGACGTCCGGATCGGCAACCCCTCGGGCGCGAGCGCGCTCGCGCTGGACGGCACCCTGGTGCGGACCGCCGAGGGGCCGGCCCGCATCGAGGCGGTCGTCTTCCCCGTGCGGTGGACGGACTTCGCCGAGGGGGCCGTCGAGCGGGCCCTCGCCCGGCATCTGCCGCATCTGGACCTCTTCACCACCATCAGCCAGGGCCGCCAGGGCCGCTTCGACGTGGAGCGCACCAACGGCGCCTGGCGCGGTGGCTTCGGCGACAACGAGAACCTGTCCCGTACGGGGACCGTCCCCGTCACCGATCCCGCGTCGCAGCCGCAGTGGACCTCCACGACCCTCCCGTACCGGCAGCTCACCGAAGCGGACACCGGCCGCTTCCCGGTGTACGACAACACCGAGGTCACCGAGATCCCGGCGGGTGCCACCCAGCCGGTGACCCGGCCGGACGGGCCCACCCCCGGCTCCACCGCGCGGGCCGGGGGCGGCGGCGACTACCTCTCCAACGAGATCGCCTACCGGGCCACCCTGCTCCGGGACCGGCTGGGACTGTCGAAACTGCCGGGCGGACATCTGCACACCCCGGTCCTCCAGTTCGGTACGGGGAACGAGAACCCGACGACGGGCGCGGTCACCGACCCCGGCTTCGAGCGCAACCGCTCGGACATCGTGCGCCAGATACGGGCGCTGGTACAGACGGCGGTGAGTGCGGCCCGGTGAGCCCCGCGGTGCCGGCGCCGCCCACGCCTGCGACGATACGGGGGCACCGCATTCCGAATCCCTCGAAGACGTTGCCCGACGTTTCCCGGTGGGGCCGACCCGCGGGCACGTTGACAGGGCGTTGACAGGGCAGGGAAAGGCACGCTGACATGACCGGGAATCGTGATCGCTGGGCGGAACTCACCGGCGGACAGGCCGGAGAGGAGTACGCCCGGCGCTTCGCGCGGCTCGCCGAGTCGGGGCACGACATCCACGGCGAGGCCACGTTCTGCGCCGCCTTGGTGGAGCCCGCCGCCCGGGTCCTCGACGCCGGCTGCGGCACCGGACGGATCGCCGTCCGCCTTGCCGAGCTGGGGCATCGCTGCACCGGCGTGGACGTCGACGCCTCGATGCTCGCCGTGGCCCGCCGCCACGCCCCCGCACAGGAGTGGCTCCTCGGGGATCTGGCCCGTACGGACACCCTCGGCCTGCGACCCGATTTCGACCTGGTGCTGGCCGCCGGAAACGTCATCCCTCTGCTGGCCGCGGGCACCGAAGCGGCCGTCATCGGGCAGTTGGCCGCCGTGCTGCGGCCCGGCGGCCTGCTGGTCACGGGCATGGGGCTGGACGCCGCGCACCTGCCGCTGCCCGAAGCGCCCTTCGCCCTCGCGGACTTCGACGCGTGGTGCGACCGGGCGGGGCTGGCCCTGCGGCAGCGCTACGCGACCTGGAGCGGCGATCCCTATGTGCCGGGCTGCGGTTACGCGGTCAGCGTGCATGTCCGTCCGGACCGATGAGTTCGCGGGGCGGGCTCGGTCTGCCCAGGTATGAAGAAGACGCACACGCTCACGACAGCCGGCGCCGACCTCGTGTACGACGTCCACGGGCCGCTGCCCACCGCTGACGGCCGCCCGCCGCTGTTCATGATCGGGCAGCCCATGGACGCCAGCGGGTTCGCCGCGCTCGCGGCCCGTTCCGCCGAGCGCACGGTGGTCACCTACGATCCGCGCGGACTCGGCCGCAGTGTCCGCGGGGACGGGCGGACCGACCACACCCCCGAGACCCAGGCCGACGACGTGCACGCCCTGATCGGGGTACTCGGCGCGGGCCCGGTCGAGATGTTCGCCAGCAGCGGCGGAGCGGTCACCGCGCTCGCCGTCGTGGCCCGCTACCCCGGCGATGTGACCGTCCTGGTCGCCCACGAGCCGCCGCTCATCACCCTCACCCCGGACGGCCCGGCGGCCGTGCGGGCCCGTGCCGCCGTCCGGGAGGCGTACGAGAAGCGGGGGTGGGGGGCCGGAATGGCCGCCTTCGTGGCCATGACCTCCTGGGAGGGCGAGTTCACCGAGGCGTACTTCGACCAGCCGGAGGCCGATCCGGCCGCGTTCGGGATGCCCACCGAGGACGACGGATCGCGGGATGATCCGCTGCTGTCCGACCGGTCCTGGGCGATCAGCGGCTACCGGCCGGACGTCGACGCGATCACCGCCGCCCCCACCCGCGTGGTGATCGCCGTGGGGGAGGAGTCCCGGGCCGTCCAGACCGGACGCACCTCCGCCGCGACCGCCGAACTGCTCGGGCAGCCGCTCACCGTGTTCCCGAGCCACCACGGCGGATTCCTCGACGGCGAGTTCGGTTACCCGGGGAAGCCGGACGAGTTCGCCCGCCGTCTGCGTGAGGTACTCGACGGCGCGGCGTGACGTACCGCGTGATCGCTGCCGGTCGGGGTAGCGAAAGGCTATGAGCACCGACAGAACACCCACCGCTCCCACCGGATACGTGCAGCCGGAACTCGACGTCCGGGCCCTCACCGAGGTCCTGGACGGCGAGTACGCCGAGGTCCGCGACCTGGTCCGCACCAACCTGGTGACGTACGCCTCGGTCCTCGATGACGCCGAGGAGCTCTCCATCGACGCGTACCGCGAGCGGGTGCGCGACATCGTGGTCGAGATGGCGGCGACGGGGCAGACCGGCATGGGCTTCCCCAAGCAGTACGGCGGGGGCGGCGACGTCGGGGCCTCGATCGCCGCCTTCGAGACGGCCGCCTTCGGTGATCTGTCGGTGCTGGTGAAGACCGGCGTGCAGTTCGGCCTCTTCGGCGGCGCCATCCTGCACCTGGGCACCGAACGCCACCACGACGCCTATCTGCCGGACCTGATCACCGGGAAGCTGATGGGCTGCTTCGCGATGACCGAGACCGGGCACGGCTCCAACGTGCAGGCGCTCGGCACGGTCGCGCGGTACGACGCCGCCGCCCAGGAGTTCGTCATCACCACCGAGGGCGACCAGGCCCGCAAGGACTACATCGGCAACGCGGCCCGCCACGGCGAGCTGGCCGTCGTCTTCGCCCAGTTGGAGGTGGGCGGCGAGACCGAGGGCGTGCACGCGTTCGTCGTACCGATCCGGTCCGGCGGCGAGGCGGTGCCCGGCGTCGACATCGAGGACGACGGCCGAAAGATGGGCCTCAACGGTGTGGACAACGGCCGGATCCGGTTCGACGGCGTGCGGGTTCCCCGCGAGGCGCTGCTCAACCGGTTCGCCGACGTCACCCCCGAAGGCGTCTACGAGAGCACGATCGACAACCCCGACCGCCGCTTCTTCACCATGCTCGGCACCCTGGTCCAGGGCCGGGTCAGCGTCGGCGGCGCCGGGGTCAACGCCGCCAAGGTGGCCCTCGCCGTCGCCACGAAGTACGCCCTGCGGCGCCGGCAGTTCGCCACGGACTCCCAGGGGGAGGAGCAGCTCCTCCTCGACTACGGCCTGCATCAGCGCCGTCTGCTGCCGCTCGTCGCGCAGACGTACGCGCTGCACTTCGCGCAGGATGTCCTGCGTGCGCAACTGCACAACGTCTTCTCCGGCCTGGAGGACGACCCGCAGGCCCGGCGCCGGCTGGAGGCGCGGGCCGCCGGAACCAAGGCCCTCGGCACCTGGCACGCCACCCGGGTGATCCAGGAGTGCCGCGAGGCGTGCGGCGGCGCCGGCTATCTCGCCGTCAACCGGTTCGCCGCCCTCAAGGCCGACAGCGACATCTTCACCACCTTCGAGGGCGACAACCACGTCCTGCTGCAACTCGTAGCCAAGGGCCTGCTCACCGACTACGCGAGCGAGTTCGAGGACCTGGACCAGCTCGGCATGGTCCGCTACGTCACCGGCCTCGCCGTCGACACGGTCATCGAGAAGACCTCGGCCCACAAGCTCCTCGAACGGGTACGTGACCTGCTGCCGGGCGGCGACGAGTGGGACCAGGAAGCGGGGCTGCTGGACTCCGAGTACCAGCTCGCCATGCTCCGCTACCGCGAGGAGCACATGCTCGCCGGAGTGGCCCGCAGGCTCAAGGCCGGGGTCGACCGGAAGGGCGACCCGGGCGCCGTCTTCTCGGAGGTGCAGGACCACGTCATCGCCGTCGCCCACGCCCATGTCGAGAGGCTGGTGCTGGAGGCGTTCGTCGAGAAGATGCGTACGCTGCCCGAGGACGGCAACAAGGTGGCGCTGGGCCTGCTCTGCGACCTGTTCGCCCTGTCGACGATCGAGGCGGACCGGGCCTGGTTCATGGAGCACGGCCGGCTGACCGTCCAGCGCTCCAAGGCGATCACCCGTGAGGTGAACGACCTCTGCCGCAAGGTCCGGCCGCTCGCAGGAGATCTCGTGGACGCGTGGGGCGTCCCGGCCGCCATGCTGCGAGCCCCCGACCTGGTGGGCTGACCCGACGGCGCCCGCCCCTGAGCCCAGGGGCGGGCGCCGGGGTCCCGGATCACCGGGTCCCGGGTCAGCCGGTGAACAGCTGGGTGGCTTTGCGGAACAGTTCGTACAGGCCGTAGGCGAGCGGTGCGCCCACCCACAGCCAGGTGAGGACGATCAGCGGTCGCCGGTCCCTCACCTCAGGCGGATTCGGACTGCTGCTGCCGGACATCGGACGCTCCCTTCTGCGCCGGTACGGCGTCGAGGTGGTGGGACGGGTCGACCGGCCGGACCAGTTCATTGGCCACGAAGCCGACCGCGAGCAGGGCCATCATGATGAGCAGCGACGTCCCGTACAGCTCCGCGCCGTGCTTCCCGGCCTCCTCCTGCCGGTCGGCGATCCAGTTCACGATCAGCGGCCCCAGGACACCGGCGATGGACCAGGCGGTGAGCAGCCGTCCGTGGATCGCCCCGACCTGGTAGGTGCCGAACAGGTCCTTCAGGTAGGCGGGGATCGTGGCGAAACCGCCGCCGTAGAAGGAGAGGATGACCAGAGCGCACAGGACGAACAGTGGCTTGGAGGAGCTTCCGACCAGGGCGATGAGCGCGTACATGAGCACGCCCGCGC
Organism: Streptomyces cyaneofuscatus; assembly: GCF_042718795.1. GTDB lineage: Bacteria > Actinomycetota > Actinomycetes > Streptomycetales > Streptomycetaceae > Streptomyces > Streptomyces cyaneofuscatus_A. The sequence continues at coordinate 115,137 of NZ_JBHXOX010000027.1, read as the reverse complement.
CGAGGTAGACGCGGTAGATGTTCTTCCGTCCGATGAGATCGGAGGTGGAGGACCAGCCGATGCGGCCGGCCATGTTGGCCGCGGAGAGCAGCGCGACGAAACCGGCGGCGGCGGTCGCCGACACGGGCGCGGAGGTGTCCGAGAAGAAGTCCGAGATCATCGGTGCGGCCTTCTCCAGGATCCCGATACCGGCCGTCACGTTCGTGCAGAGCACCACCCACAACAGCCAGAACTGCGGCGTGCGCAGAGCCTGGCGCGCCGAGACCCGGGGGCCGGCCACGGCCGCGGTGCCACCGGCCGCTCGTTCCTCGGCGCGCGGGCGCGGGACCCGGACCAGCAGAACGCCGAGCAGCATGAAGACGGCGTAACTCAGTCCGTGGACGAGGAAGGCCAGTGCGATGCCGGAGGTTTCGCTGCCGAAGGACTCCAGCATCTGCGCCGACCAGGGCGAGGCGATCAGCGCACCGCCGCCGAAGCCCATGATGGCGATACCGGTGGCCATGCCGGGACGGTCGGGGAACCACTTGATCAGCGTCGAGACCGGCGAGATGTAGCCGATGCCGAGGCCGATGCCGCCGACGAAGCCGTAGCCGAACACGATCAGCCAGAACTGCTCTGTCGCGGCGCCGAGTGCGGAGAGCAGGAAGCCGGAGGAGAAGCAGACGAGGGCGACCGTCATGGCCCAGCGCGGACCTCGGCGCTCGACGAGCGTGCCGCCGAAGGCGGCGGAGAGGCCGAGCATGACGATGCCGAGTTGGAAGGGGAGCGCGCTCTGTGTGCCGCTCAGGCCGAGCGCGTCCTCCAGTGCGGGTTTGAACACGGACCAGGCGTAGGCCTGGCCGATCGAGAGGTGGATCGAGAGAGCGGCAGGCGGAACCAGCCAGCGGCTCCAGCCCACAGGTGCGATGGGGGGACTCATGGGTCCCCAACCGTACTGAGGGGGAAAGTGGTTGAGAAGGTTGTTGAACGTTCTTTCACTCTGTTCGTTTTGTGTGACGGTGTGGCGCCCTACCGTCCGCCCTGCTCCTGCTCCTGCTCCTGCTCCTGCTCCTGGCCCTGGCCCTGCTCCTACTCCTGGCCCTGGGACGATGTCGCCGCGAGCACCAGCTCCACGCAGTGCGCCTCCAGTCGCTCGCGCGGCACGTCGAGCGTGCCGTGCAGCCACCCCGCGAAGAGGCTCGCCAGGCCGCCGACCAGCGCGTGCGCGGCCATCCGGCGGTCGATGCCGTCGCCCGTGGCGGCGAGCTGGCCGCCGACGAGGTCGGTGAAGACCGGCATGAGCCGGTGGCTGTGGGCGCCGAGCACCGGGTCCGCGAAGGGCTCCAGGAGCAGGAGGCGGCCCTTGTGCGGGGCGTCCAGCACCAGGGCGACGAAGGCGGCGACAGCGGTCCGGGCCCGGACCTCCGGCTGAGGGTCGCTGAACGCAACCGCCTCCTCCAGAGCCCTCCTGGCCTCGTCCGCGACCCGCTCGAAGGCGGCGAGGAGCAGGTCGTCGCGGCCGGCGAAGCTCTCGTAGAAGTAGCGGTCGGTGAGGCGCGCCTGCCGGCAGACGGACCGGACTGTGACAGCCGCGCATCCTTCCTCGCCGGCCAGGCGCTCGGCGGTGTCCAGCAGAATCGTCCGGCGGGCCGCGCGGCGATCGGCGAGCTTGGTCCCGCCCCAGCTCCGCTCGGCCAACTCGCTTTCCCTTCCGCTCTGTTGCCCTCCGGCCCATTGACGACAGCCGTCCTCACATTTTACCTTTCGATGTGATGACAGGTGTCCTCAGAATGGAGGCGCACATGGAACCATCAGCTCATGGCCCGGCCCCGAGCGGTCAGGGCCCGGCCGGCCCGATAGCCGTCGAACCCCTCGGCCCCGACTCCCTCACCTGGCGCTGGTTCGGCGACTGGAGGGGCCTCCTCCTCGCCCCCTGGGCCGGATCGATGCAGAACATGCACCCCGAGCTCGGCGCGGGCGTCGCCGAGCACTCCCGCTTCTTCGAGGAGCGCTGGGAGCGCCTGTTCCGCTCGCTGTACCCGATCGGGGGAGTGGTGTACGACGGCCCGCTCGCCGCCCGTACGGCCCGCGAAGTGCGCGGCTACCACGCCTCGATCAGCGGGGTCGACGAGCACGGCCGCCCGTACCACGCGCTCAACCCGGGCACGTTCTACTGGGCGCATGCCACGTTCTTCATGCTCACCGTGCAGGTGGCCGAGCGCTTCGGCGGCGGCCTCACCGACGCCCAGCGGCACACGCTCTTCGACGAGCACGTCCGCTGGTACGCGCTGTACGGCCTGTCCATGAAGCCCGTTCCCCGTAGCTGGGAGGAGTTCCAGAAGTACTGGGACCACATGTGCGCCGACGTCCTGGAGGACAACCGGCCGACCCGGGACGTCCTGAACATGCGGCGGATCGCCAGACCGCCTCTTCTGCGGCTGCTGCCCTCGCCGCTGTGGGCCGTCGCCCGGATCCCACTCGTGCGGCTGACCCTGTGGATGACGATCGGCCTGTATCCGCAGGCCGTACGCGAACGCCTCGGGCTGCGCTGGACGCCCCACGACGAACGGCTGCTACGCCTGCTGGGACGGCTGGTCCACCACGCCTGGAGTTGCGTTCCCGAGCGGCACCGCTTCCACCCGCGCGCCCGTGCGGGCTGGGACCGCGAGCGGGGCCGGCCGGTGAGGGGGCCGGTGGAGACGCCCGCCCGGAACCTGCCGCCGGAGGAGCGGCGCGGGCTTCCGCAGCACTACGTACCGTAGAAGCCTGTCCGGGTCGGGGCCCCACCTCAGCCCCCATCTCAGCCCCCGCTCAGCCCCGGCGCAGGATCGTGGCTTCTGTGCCCCAGCCGAGTGCGATGGTCCGCTCGACCTCCCACCCCGACCGGTGCCCCAGGGCCGCGATGGCGGCCGAGTCGCGTGAGGAGCTGTACGGCCTCCTCGTCGGTGCGGTGGGCGAAGGCCTTCGCGGCGACGGCGACCTCAGCGGGCGCCGAACGGTCGACCTCGCCGGTGCGGCGCTCATCGGCGGGCTCCTGCTGCTCGGCGCCGACCTCGTGGCGCAGCACGCGGTTCCGGACGTGTCGCTGCCGACGGGCGCGGTCACCGTGTGCGTGGGCGGGGCGTATCTGCTGGTGCTGCTGGTGCGGGAGTCCCGACGGGGGGCGAGATGAACGTTTTTCTTCCGGGGGCTGGTAAGTCGGCGGCGGCGCCTCAGGCGTGAGGGGAGGAGCGTTCCTGCGGAATGCTCGGGCTGCTCGGGCTGATCGTGTTACTCGGACCGCTCGGACCGCTCGGACCGCTCGGGCGGTCGTCCGATGACGTGCGGGAGGCGGTCCAGATGGCCTCGATGCCGAGCGGACGGTAGCCGTCCTCCGGCGTCCACCCCGAGGAGCTGGAACGTTCCTGCGAATGAACATGTGTCAAGGGCGTCGGCAGCGCCCTGCGTTCGATGCCTCCCAGGCGTCGCTCGAAGTCGGCCTGGAGCCGGTTCATGGTGTCGAGGAAGTCCTCAAGCGGAATGCTTCCTTCGTACATCTGCTTCTCTTTTCCCGCGCCGTCTGTTCCTGCGGTCGTCCCGCGCAGTACGGCCTCGAAAGTCGTCAAAATCGAAACGAAAGAGGCTTGCCGTCGTTGCACTCCGCACAACGATCTCTCCCGTCGGGGGGAATGCTGCATTCGGGTGAACCGCGGGCCTGACGGGGTGGCTGCCGCTCAGCCGCGCCACCAGGGCTCTCGCACGTACAGGCTCTCCTCGCCCGTGCACCCCACGCCGTTGGAGAGCTCCGCCGTGTCCAGGTTCCAGCCCACGACGCCGTTGCCCTTGCGGCTCAGCTCGATCAGACGGTTGCTCTCGGCCCGGGTGCCGTCGGTGACCTGGCAGCGGACGATCGAGGTCCACGCCTGACCGTCCAGCGCCGAGACGAACGCCAGGACCGGAAGGGCCACGGTGGTCAGGCCCAGGGCCACCCACTGTTCGAGGGCCGCCGCCCGGCGCAGCCGGGGCGACGGCAGACCGCCGCTGTCGCCACGCGCCCCGGCTGCCGGCCGCTGGTCGGCACGGTGTCCGTGCGGCCGCCGTCTGCCGGTGCGGTACTCCACCACGACGCCCTTGCGGAGCGCGTACGCGGCGAGGCCGGTGCCCAGCCCCCACCAGGGGCCGAAGAAGCACAGGTCCACCACCCCCACCGCGACCGGGTTGACGACGGTCAGCGCCACCCGCTGGAGCGCCGCCAGGACACCGCTGCCCCCGGGAACCGCGCCGCGCGCCGCGAACAGGGCGAACACCACCCGGGAGACCACGACAGCCAGCACGGAGGCGAGGAGCGGGTCGGTGAGCACCATGCCGATCAGGACGTCGGGCCAGTTCGCGGGTTCCATGCCGACGAACACGTCACGGGCCGCGCCACCGCCCCCGACCGTGTACGCGACCTTCGTCACCGGGACCGCGAGGACCAGCGCCAGCAGCACCGTGTGCCCGGGGCCGCCCTTGAGGTCGGCCGACCGGGGTGGTTCGTCCCGGACGGATTCTCCTCGGGCCGGGTCCGTCGTCTTTGCCACGGCGCCTACAGCCGGTCGCGGTCGGCGGCGGGGCGAGCGGAGACCATGCGCGTTCCTGCTTCCCGGGCGGCCGAGGCGCTGACGCGGCAGCGCCGTGCCCGCTCAGCAGCCTTCACCGCTCGCCCCGCACCGGCCACCAGCACTACGCCGGGCGGGTGGCCGGTGCTGCCCGGTACCGCTCCGCCGTACCGTTTGCGGACCCGGGGACATCGGGTTTGAGTGGATGGGACCCCCCATCCGCTCAACTGGAGCTGGCATGTCGATGGCATTCGGTTCTCCCTCCGGTTCGCCGGACCCGTTCAGTGACCTGCTGAATCGTTTCTTCGGAATGTCGCCGGCCTCGTCGCCCCCGGCCGTGCAGCGCGTCCCCATCGGCCGGCTCCTCACTGAGTCGTCGCGCGAACTCCTGGACGCCGCGGCCCGCAGAGCGGTCCAGGACGGTACGTCCGACCTCGATACGGAGCACCTCCTGTGGGCCGCCACCCAGGTCGAGCCCACCCGGAGGCTGCTCGCCCAGGCAGGCGTCGACCCCGAACGGCTCGGCGACCGGATCGCCGAGGTGCTGCCCCGGGAGTCGCAGGAGCCGGCCTCCGAGCCCGGCCTCACCCCGGCCGCCAAGCGGACCCTCGCCCTCGCCCACGCCAGGTCGCAGGCGGCGGAGGTCTCGTACATCGGGCCCGAACACGTCCTCGGCGCGCTCCTCGCCGACGCCGACTCCGGCGCCTCCCGGTTCCTGCGCTCCGAGGACCTGGACGTCGGGAAGCTGCGCGGGGCGACGGACCGTACGTCCGGTGCCGACGGGACTCCGGCCGGTGGCGGGCAGCCGTCCGAGACGCTGGACGAGTTCGGCAGGGACCTGACGGAGGAGGCGAAGGCCGGCAGGCTCGACCCCGTGGTCGGCCGGGCCGAGGAGATCGAGCAGACCATCGAGATCCTGTCGCGGCGCTCCAAGAACAACCCCGTGCTGATCGGTGAGCCGGGCGTCGGCAAGACCGCCATCGTGGAGGGGCTCGCCCAGCGCATCGTCGCGGGCGAGGTCCCCGACACCCTCAAGGACAAGCGGGTCGTCTCGCTGGACCTGTCCGGCATGGTGGCCGGGGCCCAGTACCGCGGCCAGTTCGAGGAGCGGCTGAAGAAGGTCATCGAGGACGTGCAGAAGGCCGAAGGGGAGATCATCCTCTTCATCGACGAACTCCACACCGTCGTCGGAGCGGGCGCCACGGGCGAGGGCTCGATGGACGCGGGCAACATGCTCAAGCCGGCTCTCGCCCGCGGCGAGCTCCACGTGGTCGGCGCGACGACGATCGACGAGTACCGCAAGCACATCGAGAAGGACGCCGCCCTGGAGCGCCGCTTCCAGCCCGTCCTGATCCCGGAGCCCACCGTCGAGGAGACCGTACAGATCCTCGAAGGGCTGCGGGACGCGTACGAGGCGCACCACCAGGTCCGCTTCGCCGACGGGGCCCTGACGGCGGCCGCCGAGCTGTCCGACCGCTACATCAGCGACCGCTTCCTCCCCGACAAGGCCATCGACCTGATGGACCAGGCCGGTGCCCGCGTACGGCTGCGCAGCGCGAACCGCTCCACCGAGGTCGTCAGCCGCGAGGACCGCCTCGCCAAGCTGCGCCGGGAGAAGGACCAGGCGGTGGCGGCGGAGGAGTTCGAGCGGGCCAAGGAGCTGAAGGAGCAGATCGCCGAGGTGGAGGGCGAGCTCGCGGGCATCGAGGAGCGCCGGGAGGGCGTCGTCTCCGTGACGGCCTCCGACATCGCCGACATCGTCTCCCGCCGCACCGGCATCCCGGTCTCCCAGCTCACCGCGGGCGAGAAGGAGAAGCTCCTCAAGCTGGAGGAGGAGATGCACGCCCGGATCGTCGGCCAGGACGAGGCCGTCACCGCGGTCTCCCAGGCCGTACGCCGTAACCGGGCGGGCATGGGCGACCCCAACCGGCCCGTCGGCTCGTTCCTCTTCCTCGGCCCCACCGGCGTCGGCAAGACCGAGCTGGCCAAGACGCTGGCCGAGCTGCTGTTCGGCGCCGACGACCGCATGATCCGGTTCGACATGAGCGAGTTCCAGGAGAAGCACACGGTCGCCCGGCTCGTCGGAGCGCCGCCCGGATACGTCGGTTACGACGAGGCGGGCCAGCTCACGGAGAAGGTGCGGCGCAACCCGTACAGCGTGGTGCTCTTCGACGAGGTGGAGAAGGCGCACCCCGACGTCTTCAACACGCTGCTCCAGATCCTCGACGACGGCCGGCTGACGGACGGCCAGGGCCGCACGGTCGACTTCCGCCACTGCGTCGTCATCATGACGTCCAACATCGGCGCCCACCGCATCCTCGCCCACCAGGGCGATGCCGCCGAGCTCAGGGACGAGCTGATGGAGGACCTGCGCGGGCGGTTCCTCCCCGAGTTCCTCAACCGCATCGACGACATCATCGTCTTCCACAGCCTCACGGAGGACGACCTGTCCGAGATCGTCGAGCACCTGCTGGACCGCAGCAAGCATCGCGTCCACGCGCAGGGCCTGACGCTGGACGTCACCGAGGCGGCGAAGAAGCTCCTCGTGGCCCACGGCTATCAGCCGGCGTTCGGCGCCCGCCCGCTGCGCCGCACGATCCAGACCGAGCTCGACAACCGCATCGCCTCCCTGCTCCTGGGCGGCGAGGCCGAACCGGGCGACACCATCGTCGCCGATGTGAAGGACGACTCCCTGCACTGCACGATCCGCACGGACGACAACGGCGCGGACGACGCCCGCACGGACGACAACCCCACGGATGACAAGGAGTGACCGACGATGGCTCACCATCACCATCACAAGTCGAACGACGAGGTCGAGGGCGACCCCGACACCGGCCACAGCCGGGGCATGCCCCGCCGCCCGGACGAGCGGAAGCTCGACGAGCGGCTGGAGAAGGATCGCGAGGAGGTACGCCGTCCTCCGGAGGACGACACCCGGGCCGACTAGCCGGCCGTGGGGCCCCGGTATCGATGCGGCTTCAGCGCGCGGGCGCCGAGCGGCCGAGGGCGAACCGGCCGGTGCCCGGCCGCCCCTCGACCAGGTCGGCGGCCAGTTCGCCGATGGCCGGTCCGAACTTGAAGCCGTGCCCGGAGAAGCCGGCCAGCACGGTGACCGGGCCCTGCCGGTCGATGACGAAGTCCTCGTCGGGCGTCGTGGTGTAGAGGCAGGTGAGGGGGGTCGGCTCGGTGCCGGCCACGCCGGGCAGCCACTCCTCGGCGTAGGCGCGGAGGCGTTCGACGGCCGCCGCGTCCGGCGTACGGTCGCGGTGGTCGGGGTCCACGACCGGTCCGACGCCGTGCAGCCCGATCTTGACGCCGTCCACGCTGCCCAGCCCGTACAGTCCGCCCGGCACGTGCCACCCGGCCCCCGGGTGGTGGATGAACGACGGCCACTCCAGCGCGCCCGGGACCGGGAAGTGCACCGGCTGCTCCTGGGTGACGCGCATCGGTGGCAGGCCGCTCACAAGGTCCGGCAGGAATCCGGGCGCCCAGCCGCCCACGGCGACCACGACCGCGTCCGCCGTCAGCGCCTCGTCGGCGTCCGTGACGACGGTGGCTCCGACCCCGCCGGTACGCGCGGTGTCCCGGATCTCCGTCTCCCTGGTACGCGCGGTGTCCCGGATCTCCGTCACGCGCACTCCGTGCCGCACCTCGGCGCCACGCTGCCCGGCCGCCTTGAGCAGCGCGGCCACGGCGTCGTCGGCGTGCACCCGCCCGGCGTCCGGGTGGTACAGCGCGGTGGTGTCGGCCCGGAGCCCCGGCCACCGGTCGGCCACCTCACCGGGGGACAGGCGCCGCGCGGACCGCCCCGCCCCGGCGAGCACGTCGGCCAGCCGGTCCACCGCCTCGGGCAGGCCGTGGTCGACGGCCCCGGTGAGCGTCAGCACCGACTGCCCGCTCTCCTCCTCCAGCCGCCGCCACAGGGGCAGCGCCCGCAGCGCCAACTCCGTGTACGAGGGCTCCGCGTACGCCAGCCGGAAGATCCGGGAGGTGCCGTACGAGCTGCCGCGGTCGTGGCCTGGGCCGAAACGTTCCAGCACGGTGACCTGGTGGCCGCGTACCGAGAGGCGCCAGGCAGCGGCCGCCCCCATCAGCCCGCCACCGACGACGAGAACCCGTAGAGCCATGACCGTATGTCCTTTCCTGTGCCGGATCCTGCCGGTCACCGTGCCACCGCCCACGTACCGAGACCGTCCATGTACCACGATCCGGACGCCCCTCCCCGACGAAGGATACGGACGGCAGGTCGTCAGTACGGAGCCATCACCGGGTCGCCGATCACCGCCGGCCCGACCTGTGCGGCCAGCCACGGTGCTCGCTCGGCCTCGACCTGCTTCACGTGGACGAAGACGGTGTGGTCGGTCGCGGGCTCCTCCAGTCGGAGGTCGCGGACGTTGACGCACAGCGTCACGAACGCGCCCCTGGCTCCACCGCCGCCCAAGCCCACTTCGGGGGCGGCGGGCCAGCCCATGAAGTCCCACCGCAGGGTGGCCGGGCTGTCACCCAGCGAGCCGAGGAACGGCCGCACGGCCTCCACCGGAGCGCCCCAGCTCCCCAGCCGGACGGGCAGGTACGCCGACGGCTCGTCAGTTGGATATGGCGGCCACTCTGCCATCGGAGCACCGGCGCTATGCGCTGCATGTATACGCGAGATGTATAGTCGCGAACTCCTGAAGATCTCCGAGAGCCCCGCAGCCCCGGAGAGCTCCCGAAACCGGAACCGAAACCGAGACCGAGACCGAAACCGAGACCATGGAGATGACGATGACCACCAGCACCATCCCGGACGCCCCGGGCGTCCCGGCCGCCCCCGCCGCGCCGAGAAGTGGCGTGCGCACCCGGGTCGGCCGCGCCGCTGTGGCGACGAGCGGTGGTCTGCTCCTCGGCGTACTGACCAACCTGGCCCAAGGATGGCTGCCCGACACGTGGCAGCAACTGGCCAACTCCGGTGCGGTCTGGTCCGCCGCCGCGTTCGTCGTCGGCGCGGTGCTGTACCGGCACGAGCGGCTCGTGCAGGCCGCGTTGGGCGGTGCGGTCGCGGAGGCCGGGCTGGTGGTCGGGTACTACGGGTACGCCGAGTTCGGGCGTGACGGGGCGGGCAGTCTCTTCTTCCCGCTGGTCTGGCTCGGGCTGGCTCTCGTCGCCGGGCCCCTGTTCGGTGCCGCGGGCCGGTGGTGGCGGCAAGGCCGGGGCCTGCGGCGCCGCGTGGTGAGTCTGGGCGCGTTCGCGGGGCTCTGGGGGATGGAGGGGCTCACGTACGCCGTGGACCTCGGCTACCTGCCGGAGGCGTACGCCTGTCTGGCGCTGTTCGTCCTGATCCCGCTGCTGATGGCCCGGGACCACAAGGAGCGTGCCCTGACGCTGGGGGCCGCCGCGGTCTGCGCACTCGTCGCGTACGGCGTCGTCGAGGTCCCTCTCCAGATGCTCAGCGCCTGATCCGAACTCCGCCCTGCCGCCCGGGCGGTGCCGGCCCGCTCGTGCGAGGGCCGGCACCGCGGCGGGTCAGGCCGGCCAGATGCCCGTGACGCGCCGGGTCGCCTGGGCGCCCGAGCGTTCGACCGTGGCCTTGACCACGGCGAAGATCGCGCCCTGTACGGCGGCGGCGAGGAGGATCTGACGCCACGGGCGGTCCTCGTCCAAGGCGTCGGGGGCGTCGCCCTCACCTTCGATGAGCTTCCACGTCTGCTTGAACGCGGCGCCCGCGATCATGCCGCTGATCGCGCCCAGGGCGAGACCGACCGGCCTGTAGGCGATCTTGGACTTCTTCATCGGTTACGCCCCCGGCTACGACGGATCAGCAGGAAGGCGACCAGCACCGCACCGCCCGCCAGGAGCGGGGTGCGGTTGGCGCGGGCGGCCGTCGCGGCCCGGTCCGCCTTCTCCAGCAGCGGGTCGGGCGTCTTCTCCGCCGCGTACCGCTTGGCCTGGGCCGCGCTCTCGCGCACCTGCGCGGCGGCCTGTGCCGTCTTCTCCAGCACGGCGTCCGGCGTCTTGTCCTTCACCGCCTGTGCGGCCTGCTCCGTCTTCTCCCGGAGCTGAGCGGACGCTGCCGCCGCCTTCTCGGCAGCCTGCTCCCTGACCACGGCGGTCTTCTCGGCAGCCTGTTCCTTGACCGCCGCCGACTTCTCCGCGGCCTGCTCCTTCACGGCCGCCGTCTTCTCCTTAGCCTGCGCCTTGATGTCGGCCTTGGCCGCCAGCGCCTCGACGGTCTGCCCGAGTTCGTCGCGCGTCCGCTCGACCTGCTCGCGCAGTTCCTCGGGAGTGGGCGTGCCCATCTTGTTCTGTGATTCGTCGTTCATCGGTGCGCTTTCTCCTTGACCTCGGCCAGATCGGCCTTGACGCTGTCGATGGTCTGTTCGGGTGCGGGGGTACCTGCCCGGGCGATCTGCTTCTTGCCGGCCAGGGCGGCCACGCCGGCCACCGCCGCCAGCACCGCCGTGACGATGAGCGCCGCCGCCCACACGGGCAGCGCCAGTGCGAGTGCGGCGATACAGGTCACCACCAGCGCCTGGGCCGCCAGGATGGAGACAAGACCCGCGGCGCCGAAGAGGCCGCCGCCCTTACCGAACCGCTTGCCCTTCTGCGTCATCTCCGAACGTGCCAGCTGCATTTCCTCGCGGACCAGCTCCGAGATCTGCCGCGAGGCACGCGAGACCAGCACCCCCACCTGGTCGCCATCGGTGCCGGTCTGCCGCTCTGCTGTGCTCATGATGAGGTCACCTTGCTCTCCTCGATCGGTCGGAATCGTCACGGGGCGCGGGCCGGTGGGCCGTTGCGACGGAACGCACTCGTCCGGATGTGTACGCCGTTGTCGTCCGGCTACCCGGCAACGGCCGTGCCACCCGTCCCGGGAACCGCGAACCGCGAACAATCGCTCACTGCTCCATACGCCGACGGTCCCCGTCGCTCCAGGCCCGGGTGTCACGGGGTTCCACGTACGGCTCCTCGTCCTTCGGGTGGCCGCCGGCGATCGCCCGCTGGCGGACCATCTCCGCGTCGAACTCCAGCCCCAGGAGGATCGCCAGGTTGGTGATCCACAGCCACACCAGGAAGACGACCACGCCGGCCAGGGCGCCGTAGGTCTTGTTGTACGAGGCGAAGTTCGCGACGTAGAACGCGAAGCCGGCCGACGCGGCCAGCCAGATCACCAGGGCGAGGAGACTGCCCGGCGTCACCCACCTGAAGCCGCGGCCCTTGGCGTTCGGCGCGGCCCAGTAGAGGACCGCGATCATGACGGTGACGAGCAGGACCAGGACCGGCCACTTCGCGATCGCCCAGACGGTCAGGGCAGTGTCCCCGATCCCCAGGGCGGCACCGGCCTGCCGGGCCAGACCGCCGGAGAAGACCACGATGAGCGCACTGGCGCACGCCAGGACCATCAACGTCACCGTCAGGGCGAGGCGCAGCGGCAGGACCTTCCACACCGGCCGGCCCTCCGGCATGTCGTAGACGGCGTTCGAGGTGCGGATGAACCCGGCGACGTAACCGGAGGCCGACCACACGGCGACGGCGAGACCCGCGATCGCCATGAACGAACCGACACCGGCGTTGCCCTGGAGTTGCTCCACGGCATCACTGATCACGTCCCGGGCGGAACCGGGTGCCAGGTTCCGCAGGTTCTTCAGGACCTGTCGAGTCGCGGACTCGCCCGCGACGCCCAGCAGGGACACCAGCACGAGCAGGGCGGGGAACAGCGCCAGCACCCCGTAGTACGTCAGCGCGGCCGCCCGGTCCGCGAGTTCGTCGTCCTTGAACTCCTTCAGGGTGCCGCGCAGCACCGCCGTCCAGGAGCGCCGGGGCAGCTCGGTCGGACGGTCCGGTGCCCGCTCCTCCACGTGTTCATCAGGTCCCACTCGGCTGTCGCCGTGTACGTTCCCGCCCGCGTGTTCATCGCCGGGTCCCGGCTTCGGTGTGTCCGTCATCCCCAGCGGGTGTCCACCACGGCGGTGCTTCATGTCCCTGAGCCACCGGTCCCGGCGGACTTCTGATTGCCGCCGTTCCGCATGTGTGTTCCGTGCCGACCCGGGTACACGCAGCCACACGCAGGCGGGATTCCGCGGCAGCGTCCGGCACAGGGAAGGTTCGTCATGTCGATATCCATGGAGGCCGCGACCGGGGTCGCGACCTCGGCCGCACTCGCGCCGGCGGCACTCCCGCAGATCGACGATCCGCAGAAGATCGCCCCGAAGGACGCCCGGTCGCTGAGCGCCCTCTTCTTCCAGCAGTTGCAGGTCCTCGAAGAAGGCACGCACGAGTACCAGTACGCGCGCAACACCCTCATCGAGATGAACCTGTCGTTGGTGCAGTTCGCCGCGAAGCGGTACCGCAACCGCGGCGACGGCCAGATGGAAGACATCATCCAGGTCGGCACCATAGGCCTGATCAAGGCGATCGACCGCTTCGAGCTGTCGCGCGAGGTCGAGTTCACCTCCTTCGCGATCCCCTACATCGTCGGCGAGATCAAGCGCTTCTTCCGCGACTCCACGTGGTCCGTCCACGTACCCCGGCGCTTGCAGGAGCTGCGGGTCACCCTGGCCAAGGCCAAGGAGGAGCTCACCTCCGTCCTGGGCCGCGACCCCGGTGTCGCGGAGCTCTCCGAGCACCTGGGCATCTCCGAGGAGGAGGTCATCGACGGCCTCATCGCCTCCAACGGCTACACCGCGGGCTCCATCGACCTCCCGCTCGGCGGGACCGAGCAGGGCGCCTCCGACACCGGCACCAGCTACGCCGACATCACCGGCGACTGCGACCCGGGCATGGAACTGGTCGAGAACCTCCACGCACTGGCCCCGCTGCTGGAGACCCTGGAGCCCCGCGACCTTGAGATCGTGCGGATGCGCTTCGGCCAGGAGATGACCCAGGCTCAGATCGGCGAACATCTGGGCATCTCCCAGATGCATGTCTCCCGGCTGCTCTCCCGGCTCCTCGCCACGTTGCGGGAAGGCATGCTCACCCAGAACTGAGCTACCGGAACACCGGAACACCCGGACACCGGAACACCGGAAGTCGGTCGAAGAAAGAACCCCCGCAGTGGCCCGCTGCGGGGGTTCTTTCCCTAGGTTCTTTACGTTCTTTCGCTACCAGGCCCCAAGGCTCCCGGCCGGATCGCCCTGCGGGCCATCGAGCAGCGAGATCTCCACGCGGACACGCTTCCCCACGGGCTCGCGGCGCACTTCGAAGCTCTCGCAGACCGCGAGAACGATCTCCAGCCCGTGCTGCCCCATGCGCGTCGGATCGGCCTGCCGACTGGTGGGCAGCACCGAACCCGTGTCCCACATCGTGATGCTCAGCACCCCGTCGCCCGCTTCGAGGTCGAGGAGGCACGGGCCCGGCGCGTACTTGCAGACGTTCGTGGCCAGCTCGCTCACCACCAACTGCGTCACATCCATCGCCCGCGCCGACACGGGCATCCCGTGCAGCGACTGCGCATCCGTCAGGAAGTCCCGTACGAAGGCGCGAGCCTGGGCGATCTCTCCCGAACCCATGTCGTACGCGGCACTGCCCAGCACGGTGCCCTTACCCGCCGTCCGCCGGTCCTGTCCGGTCTCCCGGTCCGCCATCAGCAGTTCCACGTCATGTCCCCCGTCGGCCGACTGCACCACACAGCTCTCACCTCTCAAACGCCACCCGCCTACCCGCCGCCACACGTTTCAGTCCCGGGCGGGTCCAGGAATTGTCAGCTTCGGGCCACGGGAACGTCGCCGGCCGTATTCCGGTGCCCAACGGGCCCGGGAGGAGGGCCGATCGGCCCTCCTCCCGGACGGGCCCGCCGGTGATGCTGGTTCCAGGGGTCGGCCGAGGGGCCGGTTCGCACGGACGTACAAAGACGGAGGCAGACTCGTGAAGAAGGCCGTGGTCGTAGGGGTGGACGGTTCGCCGGAGAGTCTGGCGGCGGCCGACTGGGCGGCGCGCGAGGCGTCCCTGCGGGGCCTGCCGCTGCGCATCGTGCACGCCTGGCTCTGGCAGCCGCTGGACATCCCCCTCGTACAGAACCGGGAGACGGAGGCCGAGGCCGCCCGTGCCGTGCTGCGGGAGGCCGAGGAGCAGGTGGCCGGCCGGTACCCCGAACTGTCCGTCTCCAGCCGGGTGCTGCCCGAGACGGCGGTCGTGGCGCTGCTGGCCGAGGCCGAGCGGTCCGCCCTGCTCTGCCTGGGCACCCGGGGGCACGGGGCCCTGCTCGGCTTCCTCCTCGGCTCCTACGGGCAGCAGGTGATCGCCGGGGCGAAGGGCCCGGTCGTCTCCGTCCGGGCGTACGACGGTGAGTACCCGGTCCGCGAGAGCGGCGAGGTCGTGGTCGGCCAGCAGGGCACCCCCGAGGACAGCGCGGACGTGCTCGGCTTCGCCTTCGAGGCCGCTTCCGTACGGGGAGTCCCGCTGCGCGCGGTCCGCGCCTGGAGTCTGCCGCCCGTCTACACCTGGAGCGCCTCCCTGGCCCTCGCCGACGCCTCGGGAGGGCTGGAGCCCTTCGAGCGCAAGGCGCTCCAGGAGGCCCTGGCCCCGTGGCGGGAGAAGTACCCCGAGGTGCAGGTCAGGGAGCACGTCGAGATGGGGAGCGCCGGGCAGGTGCTGGTGGAGGAGTCCGCCGAGGCGCAGTTGACGGTGGTCGGGCGGCGCGCCCGCCGGGCCCCGATCGGCACCCGGATCGGCTCGGCCGCCCACGCGGTCCTGCACCACGCCCGCTGCCCCGTCGCCGTGGTCCCACACGCCTGACGCCCCGGCCCACATGCCTGACGCCCCGGCCCACATGCCTGACGCCCCGGCCCACATGCCTGACGCCCCGGCCCACATGCCTGACTCCCCGGCCCGGGTGCCTGACTCCCCGGCCCGGGTGCCTGACTCCCCGGCCCGGGTGCCTGACTCCCCGGCCCGGGTGCCTGACTCCCGTCCTGACGCCTGACGCCTGACGCCCGCCCCGCACGCCTGACGCCCCCGTCCCCGCCCCGTCCTACGAGCCCGCCCTGTCTCCCCTCAGGGCGGGCTCCGGAGCAGGACGGGCCGGGGCGGCCCTCTAGAGTGGCGCGGTAGGTGGACGGGGCGGAGGGGAAGAGGGCGCTGTGGGGGATGAGCAGCCGCTGTCGCGGATGCCGCAGATGCGGCTGGACGAGCTGCTGGAGGAGTTGCAGGCGAGGATCAACGCCGCCCGGGGGACCCGCGACCGGGTGCACAGCCTGCTGGAGGCCGTCGTCTCCGTGGGCCGCGAACTGGACCTCTCCCAGGTGCTGCGCCGCATCGTCGAGGCCGGTGCGCACCTTGTGGACGCGCAGTACGGCGCGCTCGGCGTCATCGGACCCGACGGGCGGAGCCTGTCCCAGTTCCTCACCTCGGGGATGACAGCGGAGCAGCGGCGGCGGATCGGACCGCTCCCGGCCGGGCACGGCCTCCTCGGCGAGCTGATCCGGCACCCGGAACCCCTGCGGCTGAGCGAACTGGGTACGCACGAGGCCTCGTTCGGCTTTCCGGAACACCATCCGCCGATGCGTACGTTCCTCGGCGTGCCGATCCGCGTGCGCGACGAGGTCTTCGGGAACCTCTACCTCACCGACAAGCGCGCCGGCCTCGACTTCGACGCGGAGGACGAGTCCGTGATCACCACGCTGGCGGTGGCGGCCGGAGTGGCGATCGACAACGCCCGTCTGTACGAGAGCGCGCAGCGCCGGCACCGCTGGCTGCGGGCGGGCGCCGAGGTCACCAACCACCTGCTGTCGGGCGCCGCCCGCCAGGACGTGCTGGAACTGATCGCGCGCCGGGCCGGGGAGATCACCGGCGCCCGCCTGGCGGAGGTGTCCGCGCCCGTCCCCGGCACCGGCGACCTGGTCGTGGAGCTGTCCGTAACGCTGTCCGAGGACGAGGACGAGGACGAGGACGAGGGTGACGGCGACGGCGACGGCGAGGGCACGGACGCGGGCGCGGGCGAGAGCGACCACGGCCTCCCGGGCCGCGTCCTCCCGGTCGACGGCACGCTGGCCGGCGCCGCCTCGGCGGCGGGTGCCCACGTGGTCTCCGCCGACCTGGGGAAGGACCCCCGTTTCCTCCCCGACCCCCACCCCCACCTGCACCTGACCACCGACCCGGGCCCCGCGGTGGCCGTCCCCCTGGGGGCGGCCGGAGCGCACGTCCTGCTGCTGGTCCGCGCGGTCGGCGAACCCGTCTTCACCGAGGCGGACCTGGAGCCGCTGCTCGCCTTCGCGGGGCAGGCGGCGCTCGCCCTGGAACTGGCCGTACGCAGGCGGGACGCCGAACACGTCGCGCTCCTGGAGGACCGGGACCGCATCGCCCGCGACCTCCACGACCTGGCGATCCAGCGCCTGTTCGCGACTGGGATGACGCTCCAGAGCACCGCCCGGCTGATCGAGCACACCGGAGCGGCCGAGCGGGTGAGCCGGGCCGTCGACGACCTGGACGAGACCATCAAGATCATCAGGTCCACCATCTTCGGCCTGCGGGCCCGCGACGACGGCCCCGCCTCCAGCCTGCGCGCCCGGGCCTCCCGCACGGTGGGGGACGCGGTCACCTCGCTCGGCTTCCCGCCCCGGCTCAGCATGGAGGGCCTCCTCGACACCGACGTACCGCTCGATGTGGCCGAGCACGTGGTGGCGGCGCTCGGCGAACTCCTCAGCAACGCGGCCCGCCACGCGCACGCCACCCGGGTCGAGGTCAGCCTGAAGGCGACGGCCGACGAGGTACGCCTGACGGTCTCCGACAACGGCGGAGGCATCCCCGCGCAGAGCCGCCGCAGCGGCCTGGACAACCTCGCCGAGCGCGCCCGCCAGTGCGGCGGCGCCCTGGAGATGTCCACGCCCGACGGCGGCGGCAGCCGGCTGGTCTGGCGCGCCCCGCTGAGCCGATAGGCCGGCGGCCGATGAGGGCCGACCGGCCCTGTTCGCCGGGACCGCCCGTACGGCACGATCGTCACGGCCCACCGCGGCGGGCACGGACAAGAGATGACGGAGCATGTGATGACGGAGCAGCGCACGGGCACCGACGGGAAGGCCCCGGTGACGGTGTTCCTCCTCGACGACCACGAAGTGGTACGCCGGGGTGTGCACGACCTGCTGGACGCCGAACCCGACCTGACCGTCGTCGGCGAGGCGGGCACCGTGGCGCAGGCCCTCGCCCGGGTCCCGGCCCTGCGCCCCCAGGTCGCGGTCCTGGACATCCGCCTGCCCGACGGGGACGGCGTCGGCGTCTGCCGCGAACTGCGCTCCCGGATGCCGGATCTCGCCTGCCTGATGCTGACGTCCTTCGACGACGAGGAGGCGCTGCTCGACGCGATCGTGGCGGGCGCCTCCGGCTACGTACTGAAGCAGATCACCGGTACGGACCTCGTCCAGGCCGTACGCACGGTCGCCTCCGGCCGTTCGATGCTCGACCCCGGCGCCACCGCACGCGTGATGGCCCGGCTCCGCGACGACGCGGCCCAGGACGACCGGCCCTCGGGGGTCGCCGCGCTGACCGCCCGTGAGCAGGACATCCTCGCGCTCATCGGCGAGGGGCTCACCAACCGCGAGATCGGACTGCGGCTCCACCTCGCCGAGAAGACGGTCAAGAACAACATCTCCCGGATCCTGGCCAAGCTCGGCGTCGAACGCCGCGTCCAGGCCGCGGTTCTCGCCACGGAGGCACGACGGGCCGGGTGACCCTCTGATCCGCCCCCACCCCAGGTCTCCCCGCCCCCCGCCCCGCGCCGGCTCATCCGCTCGGAGAGCGCGCACCGGGCGGGGACGGGGGCGGGGCGGGGACGTAGGCGGCGGGCGGCCGCTCGGGTGAACGCACCGGCCCCCGGTTTTCGCGGCCCTCCCGGCGTGGCAAGGCCACGGGGTGCTTCGGAGGTGAGGCACGCCCCCGCGACGGATGCCGTGCGGGTCGCGCCCGCTGACGTGACGACCCGCTCCGGCGCCCCGCCCCCCCCCGGGCGACAGCCATCCCGCACGGCGAGGAGTTGAGCCGCCCCCCATGCCCGAGGAAAGCCGGTACGCCGACGACCCCGACACGGCCATGGACTTCCGGCGTCTTCTGGCGCTGCCGGACGGGCCCGTGAGGGAGCGGCTGCGCGGGGAGATCATCTGCGCCTGGCTGCCCATGGCCCACCGGCTGGCCGCCCGCTACCGCAACCGCGGCGAGACGCTGGAGGATCTGCGGCAGGTCGCGGCCATCGGTCTCGTCAACGCCGTCGACCGCTACGACCCCGAGATCGGCCGCGCCTTCGCGCCCTTCGCCGTCCCCACCATCACGGGGGAGATCAAACGGCACTTCCGGGACCGCATGTGGTCGGTGCACGTACCCCGCCGGATCCAGAACCTCCGCAACGTCGTCCGCCTCGCCCACGCCGAACTGGCCGCTTCGGGCGCTTCGCCCTCGTCCGCCCGGATCGCCGAGCACACCGGGCTGAGTGAGGAGGACGTACGGCAGGGGAGCGAGGCGCTGCACGGCTTCAGCGCCCTCTCCCTCGACACGGAGACCGCCCCCGACGGCAGCGAGCCGCTCCTCGGTGACCGCTTGGGGGCGCTGGACGAGGCGTACGACCTGGTGCTGGACCGCGAGGCGGCGAAGCCGGGCATCCACCGGCTCGCCGAGCGCGAGAAGCGGGTGCTCTACCTGCGGTTCTTCGCCGGGATGACCCAGAGCGCCATCGCCGCCGAACTGGGCCTCTCGCAGATGCACGTCTCCCGGCTGATCACCGAGTCCTGCCGCCGCATCCGCGAGAGTGCCCGCGAGCAGCCCGTGGAGCAGAGCACGCTCGTGTGACAGCGGCTCGGCCGAGGTGACAGACCGCCGGTCACCCGCGCGGCCCCCGTCCGGCAGCGGGGGTTCGACCGGTTCCGCGTGTCGTTCGCGTGGGTGACCGGAACATTCTCGGTGCGGGCGGCGCGGCCGATCAGCCGGGTGAGCTGGGGAGGGGCCTGGGCATTGATCGGGTCGATGACGATGAGCGCGCTCTTCCCCCGACGCCATCCTCCTACCACGTCCGCGTTGCTACACCGTGGTGTTTCACCGAAAGTCCCATGGGAACTCGGCACTCGTTCGACACCCGGGGGAAAGGGCCGTGAAATCCGACGCTGAACAGGGAGTAGCACGTCCCCTGACCTGGTGACCTCGATGACCTGGTGACCTCGATTCCCGACGGAAGGAAGCCTTCATGGATACCACCGGACGTTCCGGCGGCAAGCGGATCGTGGTCACCGGGGCCACCGGCAACGTGGGGACGAGCGTCGTCCGCGCCCTGGCCGCCGACCCCGGGGTGGACTCGGTCCTGGGCCTGGCCCGCAGGCGGCCCGCGCTGGAGATCGCGGGCGTCGAGTGGGACACCGTCGACCTCTCGCGCGACGACAGCGAGGAGCGGCTCACCGGCCTGCTGCGCGGCGCGTACGCCGTCGTCCACCTGGCGTGGCGCTTCCAGCCCACCCACGACCCGGTCGTCACCTGGCAGAGCAACGTGCTCGGCTCCCAGCGGGTCTTCCGCGCGGTGGAGCGGAGCGGGACGCCCGCCCTGGTGCACGCCTCGTCCGTCGGCGCCTACTCCCCGGGCCCCAAGGACGAGCCCGGCGTGGACGAGGAGTGGCCGACCCACGGCTGGCCGGACGCGGCCTACTGCCGGGAGAAGGCCTACCTGGAACGCGTCCTCGACACTTTCGAGCTGCGGCACCCGCAGATCCGGGTGGTCCGGATGCGCCCCGGCTTCCTCTTCAAGGAGACGGCCGCGCCCGAGCAGCGGCGCATCTTCGCCGGCCGCCACGTCCCGGGCAACCTCCTCCGCCCCGACCTGCTGCCCTTCGTGCCCGACCTGGAGGGGCTGCGGTTCCAGGTGCTCCACACCGACGACGCCGCCGAGGCGTACCGGCTGGCCGTGCTCCAGGACGTGACCGGCCCCTTCAACCTGGCGGCGGACCCGGTGATCGACGCCCGCGTCCTGGCGGAGCTGCTCGACGCCCGGATCGTACGGGTCCCGAGGGCGCTGGTGCGTACGGCGCTCGCGGGCGCCTGGCGGGCCCACGCCGTACCGGCATCGCCGCACCTGTTCGACGCGGTGCTGCGGCTGCCCGTACTGGACTCCAGCAGGGCCCGCGAGGTGCTGGGCTGGCAGCCCACCCGTACGGCGCAAGAGGCGCTGAACGCCTTTCTGCGCGGCGTACGGGAGGGCCGGGGCGAGGACACCGCGCCGCTGGTCGGCCGGAAGGTCGGCTGAGGCCGCGAAGCGTCCCGTGCTCCCGGGCCCTCACATCACACGGCTCCCTTCAGGGCCCCGGCGCGGACACGCGCGCAGGACTGGCTGATGAGGCGGGAGACGTGCATCTGGGAGATGCCGAGGCGCTCCGCGATGCCGACCTGGGTCATGTCGCGGAAGTACCGCAGATACAGGATCGTCCGCTCGCGCTCGGGCAGCCTGCGCAGTCCCGGCTTGACTGCCTCGCGGTCGACGGCGACGTCCAGGGCGTGATCGCAGGAGCCCAGCCGGTCGGCCAGAGTGATTCCCCCGTCGGCACCCGCCGGTTCGGCGTCCAGGGACAGGGCGCTGTAGCTCTCCAACGCCTCCAGGCCGAGCAGGACGTCCTCCTCGCAGAGGTCCGCCTCCGCCGCGATCTCGGCGCAGGTGGGGGTGCGTCCACCGAGCCGCTGGGCGAGGTCGCGCCGCGCTGTCCGGACCTGGTTGCGGAGGTTCTGGACCCGGCGGGGAACGTGCACATCCCAGGTGTGGTCGCGGAAGTGCCGCTTCAGCTCACCCGTCACCGTCGGGACGGCGAACGTCTCGAAGGCCTTGCCCCGCGCGGGGTCGTAACGGTCCACCGCCTTCACGAGCCCCATCGCGGCCACCTGGCGCAGATCGTCCATCGGCTCGCCGCGGTTGCGGAAGCGGGCCGCGAGCCGGTGCGCCATCGGCAGCCAAGTGCAGATGGTCTCGTCGCGCAGGGCCTCCCGCTCCGGTCCCGGAGGGAGCGTGCTCAGCCTCTGGAACGCCGTACCGGACGCTGGGGCATCCGTGTCCGACAGCAACTCGGGGGTAGGTGCAGCCTGCATGGTGGTCACTCCTCGACGGCGATGCCCGGTCGCCGTGGGAGTGCTCGCTACCGGACATGGACCACCCGGAACTCCCACGGGCGCCTCATGTCCGAAGCACAGTTCATGCCCTACCCGTCCTAAACGGGGCTAAACGTATGAATCCGCTCCGCGAGGAGCGAACGAGGATGACTGGCGGCGAGCGCGGGACAGCGCCGGGGTGCGGAGGACAGAGCGGACATTCGCGGTGCCCCGCAGCGTATGGACCGGCGCGAAAGGGGTACCCGCCTCGGCTGAGCCCGCCCCCACGGACCGGGAGGAGGCCACGCCTACGGGCGCCGCTCGACGCCGAGGACACCCCGGCCGAGGAGACGATGACCATGCCGACCGTGACCGAGGCCCTGCCTGTGCGGGGCGCACCGTGCTGGGTCAATCTGCTGGTGCGCGACCTGCCCGGCGCGCAGGCCTTCTACTCCGCCGTGCTCGGCTGGAAGTTCGACGACTCCGGGATCCTGGGGGAGGGCTTCTCGGTGGCGCTCGCCGACGGGCGTCCGGTCGCCGGCATCGGGGCCCGTTCCCCCTTCCTGGCCGCCCCGACGGTGTGGACGCCGTACTTCGCCTCCGCCGACGTGAACGGGATCGCCGACCGGATCCGCGAACGGGGCGCGACCGTCGCGGTCGGCCCGCTCGCGGTGGGGGAGGGGCGGGCGGCGATCGCCTCCGACCGGGACGGTGCCGTCTTCGGGGTCTGGGAAGGCGCCGCACCGCTCTGGCCGTCCGGTGCGGCGGGCCCTCTGCCGTGGCTGGAGCTGTGGACCCGGGACGCCTTCGAGGCCGCCCTGTTCTACGGCGAGGTCTTCTCCTGGCCGCGCCCCGGTCCGGACGCCATCGACGTCGCGTACGAGGAGGAGCAGGTCGTGGCCCGGATGGCCGGCCGGCCCATGGCCGTACTCTCCGGCGGAGCCGTCGGCAGCGCACCGGACCCGAGGATCCGGCCGCGGTGGATCGTCCACTTCCCGGTGGACGGCGCCCCTCGGGCGGCGGCGCAGGCGGACCGGGCGGGCGGGGAGACCTTCCCCTCGCCCGGCGTACGAAGCTCCGAATACGTCGTCCGGGACGCGGAAGGAGCGCTGTTCACCGTGGCCGAGGGCGCCGGGGTGTGAGCGTGCCGGTGTGTCCGGTGTGTGAGCGGGCCGGCGCCCTCTCCATGTCCCACACCGTGTCCCCCACGTGCAGATGGTCGGTGTCGGTGAGCGTGCCGTCCACGTCGAAGATCGCCGCGCCTGCCATGTGCACCCGTCTCCTCGCCTGCGTGCCCCGCCGGTCCACCGCTGTCCCCACGTGCGCCGCCCCGGGGCACCCGCTCACCCGCTCACCCGGTCAGGCCCGCCGTCCTCCGCCGTCCTCGTCGTCCGCGACGTGCACGGCGGCTTCCTCGGCGGACGCCGCTCCGCCGTCGATGCCCACGTCCTCGGCGAAGACATCGGTGTTCCGGCCCGTGGCGTCGTCCGCCGCGGCGAGCCTTCCGGCACGCGCGTCGCCGTCGATCCGCTCCTGCGGCTCGCCGTCGCCCTCCGGGACATCGCCGATGCCGTCGCCGTCCGGCGGTTCCACGTCCGGCACCTCCTGGGCGAGCCGCTGGTCGAGCGATTCGCCTTCGCGCTCCTCCTCGCCCGTGGTGCCGAACTTGTTCACGCCCAGGGGGCGTTCGGGAGGGGAGTAGCCCTCTTCCATCTGGTCGTCCAGGTCACGTTCGCCGAGCGTGTTCTCCAGGTCGAGATCGTCGTTCGGCGGGTCCTGGCCGTCGTCGGCCTGGGGCTGGTACACATCGTCGCCGCGCGCTTGGTCGCTCATGGAGTCCTTTTCCGCCGTAGGGTTCTTGCGCTGCCCGGAGAGGTCCGTCAGCGCCCGACAGCCTTCCGCAACTCGTCCTTGTTCATGGAGGAGCGCCCGTCGATGTTCTTCTTCTTCGCCTCCGCGTAGAGCTGGTCCCTCGTCGGGCCCTTCGCTCCCCGGTGGGAGCGTTCGCCGCCGCGTTCGTAGGCGGACTTCTTGTCCTGTGTCGACGTCCTGCTCGCGGTCTTCGACTCGCCGGACCGGGCGCGCTCCTTGTTCACCGTCCTGGCGGCGATCTCCTTGGCGCGCTCGGTGGAGGTGCCCCGCTCCTCCTGGCTCTCCTTGATGTGCTCGTACTGGCGCTCACGCTTCGCACTCGATCCGGCAGGCATGACGTGCTCCTTCTCCGGCCCATCGGCCGCATGGCCGCGAGACCTCATCGGAACGGGTGAACGGGTGAATCGACCACCCGAGGGACGCCCACCCGCGTTTCCCGTACGAGGCCCAATAAACCGCGCCGGGAGGAAGGGGGCACGCCCGTCGAGCCGTTCCGCGTCCAGTTGAGTGAAGGCGCGTCGGCGAGGGGCGACGTTCTTTTCGTGTGCGGCGCCGAGGGCTGTTTTCCCAACCCGTCGGCGCCTGAGCTCCGCGTACGCTGGATACCTGATAAGGGGAGTACCCCTCGCCAGGGCACTAAACATGTCCCTGAACACCGGTCCGCGAGGCGTCGCCGGACCCGTCCACGCTTGCATGAATCGCGCAGGGCTGGGCACAGTTGTAGAAAGAGGTCAGGAAGCGGCCGGCTCGAATGGTCCGCGTCCCCTCTGGTGATCCGTGCTCTTATCCGGATCACTTCTCCTTCCCCGTCCGTATGCGTGCCACCCGGTCATGCGCGATATGCGCTGTCGGTATGTCGCTGCGTGTCGGTCGTCCGTCTCGGGAAAGCTGTCCGCGCTCGTTCACTTCAGCGAGCGCCCTTGGTCGTGAGAGAAAGGCAGAGCGCGATGCTGATGGCACACCCCGCGGTACTCGAGGAACTTCTGCGCCGCTACGAAGAGTTGCGGGCGCGGTACGGCGGGGGCGACGAGGGGCTGTCCCGCGGTCTGGAGGACGTGACCTACACGTTGTGCGTCTCCACCGGGACCCGTGACATCGCCGCGGCGCTCGTCGTCGCTCGTGAGCAGGTGCAGCGCTCGGCCCCGCGAGCGAAGGCCCCGGCCTCCGCCTCGGTCCCCGTCTGACCGGCCGCCGGCCCGGGTGGCCCGTCGGAGCCGACGGGCCACCCGGGCCGGCGAGGTCTCAGGGACGCGGGCGCGGCTCAGGGGCGCGGGCGCAGCCGGGGGCCGCTCGTCGGCGGATCGCCGGAGATACCGCCGACGAGCTGCCCGCAGAGGTCGCGAAGTTTGACATTGCGGTGCTGCGACGCGGTGCGCAGCGTACGGAGCGCCTCTTCGGCCGAGCAGCGGCGCTGACTCATGACGATGCCGATCGCCTGGTCGATGACCGCGCGCGACTGCAGGGCCGCATGCAGATCGGCGGTGAAGGTCCGGGCGTCGGAGAGCCTCTGGGCCAGTGCGATGGCGCCCGTGGCCTGGGCGGCCAGATCGCGTAGACCGTCGAGGTCCGCGTCCTCGAAGCCCTTGACCTCGGGCGAGTAGATGTTCAGCGCGCCCGCGGTGTGGGAGTGCGCGGCGATCGGGAGGGAGAACGAGGACAGGGTCCCGGCGGCCACGGCGAAGGCCGGATAGCCGTTCCAGCGGCTCTCGGCCCGCATGTCGACCACACTGACCTCATGCCCTTCGCGCAGGGCTTCCAGGCAGGGGCCGTCGTCCTGCCCGTACTGCGCCTCGTCCAGCGCCGGTGCGCTGGTCCCCGCGCTCACCACCGTCAGAGCGCGGTTCTCGCGCTCCAGTGTGATGCCACAGCCATCGGCGCCGGGGGCGTTGACCAACGCCCCCTCGACCAGCGCCTGAAGGAAATCATCCAGCGTATCGGTGTCCAGGAGCAGCGAGACGAGATCAGGCGTCCCTGGGGTCAGGGCGTCGGTCATGGTCGCTCCCTTCCGGGCCCGGGAGCCCTCGCAGCCAGCATGGCACGATACGGGAAGTGGCGTCGCGGCCCCGTCGGACCCTGGGCCCCTCCCGCGCACGGGCCGAACCGGACCCGGGCCCCTTCCCGCACGCGGGCCCCTTCCCGCACCCCGGTTCCTTCCCGCACCGGCCCCTTCCCGCACCGGCCCCTTCCCGCACGCGGGCCGAAGAAAGCGAGGGAAAAGGGGGTGTGGGATGCCGATCCGCGGGCAGACGCGCAGCGAGGTCAGGAAGCGGCCTTTCATCGGCCTGTTCCCCTGTCCGGCTGCTTCGCGGAGTACACGATGTCCTTGCTGAGTTATCGCCTCGACGAGTCCCATGTGGTCGTGGAGCTGTGGGAGGTCGTCGACCACGACAACGAGTCGACGGTCGAGCAGGAACTCTCCCGGCTGCTTCCCTGCTGCGGCCCGAGCACCGTCATCGTGGACGTCCTCACCCCTCTCCTCACGCCGAGGGCCCTCGGCGTCCTGTTGCGTGTGCGCGGCGCCGCCGAGCAGCGCGGCGTGTCGATCGCGGTGGTGGCCCGGCACGAGACGTCCCGTGCGGTGCTGAGCGCCGCGGGACTCAACCGCCTCCTTCGCGTCGCGTTCAGCCTCCCGGGCGCCGAGCTCCGGAGCCGGGGCTGCGGACCGGGCGTCGGCGCCTCCCGACCGGAGACGACCCGGGAGCGACCGGAGCGACGGAACGCGCGGCCGGACACCGCCCGGCGCCCGAGCAAGGCCGTCGGGCCGTACACCGCCACGTCCCTGCCGCGTTTTCCCGGGAAATGAGGCCGGTGGAGCCAGGCGGAGGGGCCGGCGGCCAAAGGTGCTTTCCGGCCCTCCTGGCCGGTCTCCGCGAGGCCGGGCGGGCCGTGGCGGCCGAGAGGGCATAATGAAGCGCTGGAGGTCAGGAAACGGCCCTTGAGATTTCTTCCTGCCTCCTTGGAGTTCCCGTGAACCACGCGCTTCCCCGCCGCTCCGCCGCGGTCCCGGCCGCCGGCGCTCCCCGCCCGGTGCGCCCCCCGGCTTCGGCCGCCCGCAGCCGCCCGCCGTCGGCCCGGCCTCTTCCCCGGGGAAGCCTCAGCAGTCCTGCGACCACGGCCGGTGGCGCGCCCGCCCTTCGGCGGCCACCGCTCACCCACGCCTGACCTCCCCGCCGCACGCCCGGAGCCCGTCCCAGGCGCCGGTGCGTCGGTGGAGGTTGCCCTGTCCCAGCGGCACCGGACCGCGCCGCGCCAGCTCTGTCCCGCCCTTTCGGGAGGCGGGTCACCGCCCAGAACGAGATGATCATGACTGACAGGCCCGTGGCCGCGGCGCCGGACACGACCGCGCTGCTCCTGGAGACGAAATCGCTGGACGAGTTCCTCCACGCGCTCGCCCGCAGCGCCCTGGAGCTGGTGGAGGCGGCCGACGGATGCGGCATCACGCTGGAGCGGCAGGGGCGTCCCGTCACCGTCTCCAGTGCGGGAGCCTCCGCCACGAAGCTGGACGAGGCCCAGTACGGGCAGGACGACGGGCCGTGCCTCCAGGCGATGCGCACCGGCCTGGAGGTCAGCGTGCCCGACACGCTCCGGGAGAGCCGCTGGGCCGACTACCCCGCCTACGCCGCGGTCTGCGGTGCCCGGTCCTCGCTGTCGCTGCCCATCGCCCCGCACAGCCACACCGCCGGCGCCCTCAACCTCTACGCGCCGCTCCCGAACGCCTTCGCGAACGCCGACCTGACGGCCCTGCGGCTGCTCACCGCGCAGGCCACGGGAGCCATCGCCCTGGCCCAGCGCATCGCCGACACCGAGGAGTTCGCCGCCGACCTGGAGGCCGCCCTCCAGTCGCGTACGGTCATCGACCAGGCCATCGGCGTGGTCGTCGGCCAGCAGCGCTGCACCCCGGAGAAGGCCTTCGAGGTCCTGCGTACGGCGTCCCAGCACCGCAACGTCAAACTCCGGGTGCTCTGCGCCGAGCTGATCGCCAGCATCACGGGCGAGACTCCCCCCGAGGCACGGATCCAGCCCCGGGGGTGACATGCCGTCGGGCGACGGCCCGTCGGATCAGGACGCCGGGGAGGGGGGAGAGGCGGGAGGGGAGGGGTGCCGGCCGGGTCGCCGTTTGAATCTCCGCACACGGGTAGACGACGCAGAACCCCGCCGTCCTACGTGAGGAATCCCTGTGCCCCGAGATCAGCGCAAGAACATTTTCGTCATCGGAATGGACGAGGCCAACCTGCGCACGCTGGAGGCCGTTCCGGACGCCGGCGACTTCCGTCTCCACCCGCTCCTCAGTCTCAAGGAGTTGCAGGAGGACACCACCACCGTCGACGAACTCCTCACCCACGCACGTGCCGTGCTCGACGCGCACGACGGCTCCATCGACGCGATCGTCGGCTACTGGGACTTCCCGGTGAGCACCCTCGTCCCCCTCCTCAGCAAGGAATACGGGACGACCAGCACCAGCCTCGAATCCGTCGTCAAGTGCGAGCACAAATACTGGAGCCGGCTGGAACAGCAGAAGGTCAGCGACGCCCATCCGCGCTTCGGCATCGTCGACCTGGACAGTGACGATCCGCAGCCGCCGGAGGGCATGAGCTTCCCCATGTGGGTGAAGCCCGCGCTGGCCTACTCCTCCGAGCTGGCCTTCGGCGTGGCGGACATGGACGAATTCCGGACCGCCGTCGCGGAGATACGCGGAGGCATAGCCCGGGTCGGAAAGCCTTTCGAGGCGATACTCGATCTCCTCGAACTCCCGTCGGAGATGGCGGGCGTCGGAGGCCAGGTCTGTCTCGCCGAAGAGGCCATGACCGGAATCCAGGTGGCCGTCGAGGGATATGCGCACCAGGGCGAGGTCACCGTCTACGGCGTGCTCGACTCGATCAACTACCCCGACTCCTCGTCCTTCCTGCGCCACCAGTACCCGAGCACCCTCCCGGGCCCGGTCATCCAGCAGTTGCACCAGGTCAGCGAACGCACCATGCGGCAGATCGGCATGGACAACGCCACCTTCAGCATCGAGTTCTTCTACGACCCGAAGACCGGCGACGTCAGTCTGCTGGAGATCAACCCCCGGCACTCCCAGTCGCACGCGGAGATGTTCCACTTCGTCGACGGCGTCCCCAACCACCACCGCATGTTCCGCCTCGCCCTGGGCGGCGACCCGGCCCTCCCGGCGGGCGGGGGCCGCTACAAGGTGGCCGCCAAGTGGTACTACCGCTGGTTCGGTGAGGGGCGCGTCCACCAGGTGCCGACCGCCGAGGAGATCGCCGCCATCGAGCGGGACATCCCCGGCGTCCACATCGACATGGTCCCCGCCGAGGGCCAGAAGCTCTCCACCGTCCACGGACAGGACAGCTACAGCTACGAGGTCGCCCACATCTTCACCGGCGGGGACGACGAGGACGACCTGCGCCGCAAGTTCGACGCCTGCGTCGCCGCGCTCGGCCTGAGCTTCGACGAGACCGAACCGGGCGGCCGTGGCCGGAATTCTTCGTGATGTCCCGGGTAGCCGCCCCCACCGGACCCGACGTCAGGAAGGACCCTGCCACCCGTATGCGATTCGTCGAACAACTCCCGTACGCGACCGAGGTCGAGGACCACGTCACCATCACCATGGCGGACGGGGTACGCCTGTCGGCCAGGATCTGGCGGCCCGTCTCCTCCGACGCGGAACCGGTCCCGGCGGTCGTCGAGACCATCCCGTACCGCAAGAACGACCTCACCTCCACCCGGGACGCCATCCACCACCCGTACATCGCGGGCCACGGCTACGCCTGTGTACGGGTGGACCTGCGCGGGACCGGGGAGTCGGAGGGCGTCCTGCTGGACGAGTACCTGGAGCAGGAGCAGTGCGACGCCGAAGAGGTGCTGGCCTGGGTCGCGGCCCAGCCCTGGTGCGACGGGAACACCGGCATGATGGGCATCTCCTGGGGCGCCTTCGCCGCGCTCCAGACAGCGGCGCGCAGGCCGCCGAGCCTCAAGGCCATCGTCATCGCCTCGTTCACCGACAACCGGTACGCGGACGACATGCACTACCTCGGCGGTGCCATGCTCTCCGACAACCTCGCCGAGGCCGGCACGATGTTCGCGTACGCCACCTGCCCGCCCGACCCGGAAGTGGTCGGCGACCGGTGGCGGGACATGTGGCGGGAGCGGCTGGAGTCCGCCCGCCCCTGGGTCCTGGAGTGGCTCCGCCACCCGCACCGCGACGCCTACTGGCAGCACGCCTCACTCAGCGAGGACTACGGACAGCTACAGACCCCCGTCCTGGCCTCCAGCGGCTGGGCGGACGGCTACTCCAACGCGGTCACGCGCCTTCTGGCGGGCGTCGACGTGCCCCGCAAGGGCCTCATCGGCCCCTGGTCGCACAAGCTGCCGCACCTCGGCGAGCCCGGCCCCGCCATCGGCTACCTCCAGGAGGTCGTCAAGTGGTGGGACCACTGGCTCAAGGGTGTCGACAACGGCGTCATGGACGGGCCGATGCTCCGCACCTGGATGCAGGAGAGCGTCCCGCCCTCCACCTCGTACGAGGAGCGCCCCGGCCGCTGGGTCGCCGAACCCTCCTGGCCCTCGCCGCACGTCAAGGAGGTGGTGCACCCGCTGCGGGGCGCCACCATCGTGACCGGGGACGAGGAGGAGCCGTTGCCGCGCGGCCGTACGCGTACGGTGCAGTCGCCGCTCTCCGTCGGCCAGTTCGCGGGCAAGTGGGCCTCCTACAACGCCCCGCCGGACCTGCCCTACGACCAGCGTGAGGAGGACGGCGGCTCCCTGGTCTTCGAGACCGAACCGCTGACCGAGCGGGTGGAGATCCTCGGCGCGCCCTCCGTGGACCTGGAGGTCTCCGCCTCCGCGCCCGTCGCCCAGGTCACCGCCCGGATCTCCGACGTGGCCCCGGACGGCCGCGCCACCCGGGTCACGTACGGCGTGCTCAACCTGACGCACCGGGAGAGCGACGAACACCCCGAGCCGCTGGAGCCCGGCCGCCGCTACCGCGCCCGGGTCACGCTGAACGGGGTCGCGCAGGCGTTCCCGCCCGGCCACCGCATCCGGCTCTCGCTCTCCACCTCGTACTGGCCCCTGGTCTGGCCGGCCCCGGAGCCGGCCCTGCTCACCGTCCACGAGGACGGCGCCGCCCTGACCCTGCCGGTACGTCCCACCGAGGAGCCCGACGGCATGCCCCAGGCTTCCTTCGGCGAGCCGGAGGGCTGCCGTCCGCCGCCCGTCACCCGGCTCACCGAGCCCGAGCAGGCCTGGAACGTGTCCAGGAGCCTGGTGGACTACCACTCCGCCCTCGACATCGTGAAGGACCGGGGCCGCCAGCGGTACGAGGACAACGGCATCGAGGTCGGGCTGCGGGCCTGCGAGCGGTACACCTCCGTGGCCGACGACTTCGCCTCCCTGAGCGGCCGTTCGGCATGGACGATGACCTTCTCCCGGCCCGGCGGCTGGGACGTACGGGTCGAGACGAGCACCGTCCTCACCTCCAGCGCCGACACGTTCACCGTCGACGCGACCCTGGACGGGTACGAGGACGGGCGCCGGGTCTTCTCCCGCACCTGGAACGAGACCGTGCCGCGAAATCTGGCCTGACCCGGGAGACCCCCCCGCGGTGGCCTCACGGACCGCCCCGGACCGGACCGCCCCGGACCGGACAGCCCCGGCCGGACCGCCCCGGATTGGACAGCCCCGGGGCGGTCCGGCCGGACATGAAGAGAAGATGAGGCCTCACGTGTCGATCACCACCGTGGGTGCGGTGTACGGGTGTCTCGGCATAGGAGCCTTCCTCGCCGCCGCGCTGCCCCGGCTGCTCTCCCGTCTGCCGGTCTCGGTCCCGATGGTGTTCCTCGCCGCCGGTGTGCTCCTCTACCTCGCGCCGCTGCCGCTGCCCGAGATCGACCCGGTCGCCGACCGGGTCTGGACGCAGCACCTCACCGAGCTCTGTGTGATCACCTCGCTGATGGGGGCGGGCCTCGCCATCAACCGCCCTTTCGGGTGGCGGTCCTGGGCCGCCACCTGGCGGCTGCTCGGGGTGGCGATGCCGCTGACGATCGGGGCGACGGCGCTCGCCGTCTGGTGGCTGCTGGGCTGGCCGGTCTCCGCCGCGCTCCTGGTGGCTGCGGCCCTCGCGCCGACGGACCCCGTCCTCGCCTCCGAGGTGCGGGTGGGGGAGCCGTCCGACGACGAGCACGACGAGGACGAGGTCCGCTTCGCGCTGACCAGTGAGGCGGGGCTCAACGACGGGCTGGCCTTCCCCTTCGTCCTCGCGGCGGTCGCTCTCGCGGCGGCCGGGGAGAGCTGGACCGGTGGGTGGCTGACGCACTGGGCGTGGAGTGACGTGCTCGTGCGGATCGGGGTGGGTGTGGCGGCGGGCGTCGCCATCGGGCTCCTGTTGGGCCGGGTGCTCTTCCGGGCCCGGGCCACCTCGCTGCGGCTCGCCGAACACGGCGAGGGGTTCGTGGCGCTGGCGGCGATGTTCCTGTCGTACGGCGTCACCGAGGCGCTGCACGGGTACGGCTTCCTGGCGGTCTTCGCCACCGCGTGCGCCCTGCGCAGGTCCGAACGCGACCACGGCTACAACAAGGTGATGCACGGCTTCGTCGAGCAGGTCGAACGTCTGCTGATGGCCCTGCTCCTCTTCGCTGTGGGCGCGTTCGTGGCCTCGGGCGGACTGGCCGCACTCACCTGGCGGGGCGCGGTGATCGGTGTACTCCTGCACGTTCTCATCCGCCCGGCCATCGGCTGGCTCGCCCAGCTGCGGGGTCCCGGGCTGCCGACCGAGCGGGCGGCCATCGCCTTCTTCGGGATCCGGGGCATCGGCTCGTTCTTCTACCTCGCCTACGCCGTGGGGGAGGGCGGCTTCGGGCGGTACGAGGGGGAGATGTGGGCGGTGGTGGTCTTCGCCGTCCTGATCTCCGTGGTCGTCCACGGCGTGGCGGCGACCCCGGTGACGGCGTACCTCGACCGTCGCGCGGCCAAGGCCCCGGCCGGGAACGAGGCCGGGCACGAGGCCGGGGAGGAGGCCGGGAAAGGGGCCGGGAACGAGGCCGGGGAGGAGGCCTCCTAGGGAGGCGGCGTGCCGCCGGTGGCGTTCATGATCTCGCCCCCGTGCTCAGGCGGCCCAGTGCCCCGGCCGCCGCAGGGCGCCCGGGATCCTGGTCGCCGCGTCGCCCCGGGCCGCGTTCAGCTGCGGCTGGGTGAGGAAGAGGGCGCCGGTCAGATCGGCGCCGGACAGGTTCGCGTCGCGCAGGTCCGCGCCGATCAGGTCGGCGTCGCGCAGGTCGGCGCCGGAGAGGTCGGCGGCGATCAGGCAGGCGCCGCGCAAGGTGGCCCCGCGGAGCTTCGCGCCGCGCAGCCGGGCGCCGAAGAGGTCGGCGCCCCGGTGGTTCTTCTTCCTGCCGGGGACGGCGGCGGCACGGGCGAGGTCGCCGGCGCGCAGCAGGTGAGCGTTCACCTCGGCGCGGAGGGCCGGTACGTCGACGGCGAGGAGGGCGTCGGCGGAGTCCCGGGTCAGGGCGTCGAGCCGGTCGTAGGCGGCGCGCAGGTCGGGGTGGACCGCCTCGGCCGCCGGCAGGTCCAGGGCCTCGGCCGTGTACCGCAGCAGTTCGTGCAACTGCCGCACCACGGGGAAGACCTCGTACATCGTGCCGGCGGAGTCCGGCTCCGCACGCCAGCTACGGCCGCCGAAGGTGACCTGGGAGACCTTCTGGCCCGCCCCGAAGCAGTCGAACACCGTGCAGCCCTGGTAGCCGCTCCCGCGCAGCCGCTCGTGGATCCCGCAGCCGAAGTCCTCCCGGAGGTTGGAGCACGGGGTCCCGGCGGCCTTGTCCGCGGCGAAGTCCGCCGAGCGGGCGAAGGGCAGCGCCACACAGCACAGGCCGAAGCAGTTCCCGCAGTCGGCCTGCAGATCGGGGTGACCGGCGTGCGTGGTGGGCTGGGACAAGGCGGTGGTTCTCCTGGTACGGCGAGCGGGTGGTGGGCGCGCGGTCCATATACGGCAGGCGTGTGGTGGGCGCACTGTCCATTGTCCCAGGGGGCCCGAGCGCGGCGTGGCTCGGGTGAGCCCTGTCTCACCCGGGCCACGCGACTTGTCTATGCAACGAGTTGCATAGAAGGATCGCGGTATGGCGCTCGAACACGCGATTCTCGTCTCCCTGCTGGAGAAACCCGGCTCCGGCTATGAGCTGGCCCGCCGGTTCGAGCGGTCCATCGGCTACTTCTGGACCGCCAGCCACCAGCAGATCTACCGCGTCCTGAGCCGTATGGAGGCCGACGGCCGGCTCGTCGTCCGCGAGGTCGAGCAGCAGGGCCGGCCGGACAAGAAGGAGTACTCCGTCGCCGGCCCCGGCCGCGCCGCCCTCGCCGAGTGGCTGCACCGGCCGATCGAGCCCGAGAGCCTCCGCCACGACCTCGCCGTCAAGATCCGGGGCGCCGCCTTCGACGACCCGGCCGCCCTGGTCCGCGAGGTCGAGCGCCACCGCCAGGTCCACCGGGATCGCCTCGCCCACTACCTCGCCGGAGAGGTGCGCGACTTCACCGGGCCGGAGGCGCCCGGACCCCCGGACGCGGGCCAGGAGCTCCAGCACGTCGTGCTGCGCGGCGGCATCGCGTACGAGCGCATGACGATCGCCTGGCTCGACGACGTCCTCGGCACCCTCCACCGGCTGGCCGGTCCACCGACGGGCCCCGGCGCCTGACGGCCCCGGCCGCCGCCACCTCCGTACCCCCGACAGAACCCTCAACCCTCACTCCCGGAAGGCGATCTCCATGGCTGAGTCCGCGTCCCCGCTCTTCAACCCGCGCACCTACGACCCCCAGCACTTCGACCCGGAGACGCGCAGGCTGCTGCGCGCCACCGTCGACTGGTTCGAGGAGCGCGGCAAGCGCCGGCTGATCGAGGACTACCGCTCCCGCGCCTGGCTCGGCGACTTCCTCGCCTTCTCCGCCAAGGAGGGCCTCTTCGCCACCTTCCTCACCCCGGCCTCCGCCGCCGGGAACGAGGACCAGCGCTGGGACACCGCCCGGATCGCCGCGCTCAACGAGATCTTCGGGTTCTACGGGCTCGACTACTGGTACGCCTGGCAGGTGACCATCCTCGGCCTCGGCCCGGTCTGGCAGAGCGAGAACGCCGACGCCCGCGCGCGGGCCGCCGAACTCCTCTCCCAGGGGGAGGTGTTCGCGTTCGGCCTCTCCGAGAAGACGCACGGCGCCGACATCTACTCCACCGACATGCTGCTGGAGCCGTCCGGCGACGGCGGCTTCCTGGCCTCCGGCTCCAAGTACTACATCGGCAACGGCAACGCCGCCGGTCTCGTCTCCGTCTTCGGCCGCCGCACCGACGTCGAGGGCCCCGACGGCTATGTCTTCTTCGCCGCCGACAGCCGCCACGACGCCTACCACCTGGTGAAGAACGTCGTCGACTCCTCCAAGTTCGTCAGCGAGTTCCGCCTGGAGAACTACCCGGTGGCGGCCGCCGACATCCTCCACACGGGCCGCGCCGCCTTCGACGCCGCGCTGAACACCGTCAACGTCGGCAAGTTCAACCTCTGCACCGCCTCGATCGGCATCTGCGAGCACGCGATGTACGAGGCCGTCACCCACGCGAGCAACCGCATCCTCTACGGCCGTCCCGTCACCGCCTTCCCGCACGTGCGCCGCGAGCTGACCGACGCCTACGTCCGGCTCGTCGGGATGAAGCTGTTCAGCGACCGTGCCGTCGACTACTTCCGCTCCGCCGGGCCCGACGACCGCCGCTACCTCCTCTTCAACCCGATGACGAAGATGAAGGTGACCACGGAGGGCGAGAAGGTCATCGACCTGATGTGGGACGTCATCGCGGCCAAGGGCTTCGAGAAGGACAACTACTTCGCCCAGGCCGCGATCGAGATCCGGGGCCTGCCGAAGCTGGAGGGCACGGTCCACGTCAACCTGGCGCTGATCCTGAAGTTCATGCGCAACCACCTGCTGGCCCCGGTCGACTACCCGGCCGTCCCGTCCCGCCTGGACGCGGCCGACGACGACTTCCTGTTCCGGCAGGGACCGGCGCGCGGTCTCGGCGCCGTACGGTTCCACGACTGGCGCCCGGCCTTCGACGCGTACGCCGAGGTGGCCAACGTCGCCCGCTTCCGCGAGCAGGCCGACGCGCTCTGCACCTTCGTGGAGACCGCCGCCCCGGACGAGGAGCAGAGCCGTGACCTGGACCTCCTCCTCGCCGTCGGTCAGCTCTTCGCCCTCGTCGTGCACGGCCAGTTGATCCTGGAGCAGGCCCGGCTGACCGGCCTGGACTCGGACCTGCTGGACGAGCTGTTCGCCGTCCTCGTACGCGACTTCTCCGCGCACGCCGTCGAGCTGCACGGCAAGGACTCGGCCACCGAGGCCCAGCAGGAGTGGGCGCTCGGTGCCGTACGGCGGCCCGTCGTCGACGCCGAGCGCTCGGCGCGGATCTGGGAGCGCGTGGAGGCGCTGTCGGGGGCGTACGAGATGGCCGAGTAGCCCCCGGCGTAGGAGATGGCCGAGTGGCCCCCACCCGGGCGCGCGCCGCGCCTCCGCGTCACTCCGGGATCGTCAGCCTCCGGGTGACGCGCAGCGCCGACGACAGGAGCTGGGCCCTGACCTCGCTGGTCCGGTACATCCGGTCCGACCGGAAGGAGATGCCGAGCGAGCCGACCTGGTCGCCGCAGTACACGCGTACGGCGACGCAGGTCGTGCCCCGCCGGTACTCCTCCCGGTCCCGGGCCAGCGGTGCCATCGGCGGCGACTCCAGCTCCCGGAGCAGCTCCTCGCGGCGGGTGATGGTGTGGGACGTGAGGTCGGCGAGCGGGTGGCGGGAGAGGTAGTTGGCGCGGGCCTCCTCGTCCAGCCCGCCCAGGACGCTCTTGCCGAGCGCGGTGGCGTGTCCGGCGTCCTCGAAGCCCACCCAGAGGTCGACGCGGGGCGCCCGCGCGCTGTCGACGATCTGGAGGACCCGGATCTCCCCCTCGTCGTACAGCGTCAGGTAGGCGGCGGCGGAGAGGCCGTCGCGCAGCGAGGTCAGGAGCGGGCGGATGCTCTGGGTCCAGGTCCCGGCACCGACTCCGGCGCCCGGTGAGGGGCCCCGGTCGGCCAGGGCGAACGCGCCGTCGTCCAGTTCGCTGAGGTAGCCGTCCTCGGCGAGGGCGTGCAGGTGGCCCTCGGCCATGCCGAGCGGCAGCTCGGCCTCGCGGGCGAGCTGCTCGGCAGGGGCACCCGTCGGATGTGCCCCAGCGGCCTCCAGCAACCGGAGGTCCCGCCGGACGGACACGGTGGGCTCGGGGCCGGCCTGGTCACCCATGCCCCCAGCATGGACCCGGCACGGGGGCCCGGCATCTCGTACCGAATGGCCGTGGTGGGCGGGGTCCCGGCTGCCCGGCCCCCGCCCACCACCCTCACCGCTACCGCTACCCGGTCACGGTGAACGTCGGGGACGTGCCCATGAACGGGGTGATCTTCCCCAGCAGGTTCTTCGCGTCCCCGTGGTGCACGATCCGGTACGTGCCGGGGGCGGTGTCCGGCCCGATGTCCCAGGTGACCGTGGCCTTCGACGTACCGGTCAGTCCGTTGATCCGGGTCCAGCGATACCTGGTCTCCCAGTCGCCGTCGTCCAGCACCCGCACCCACTTTCCGGCCTCAAGACGCTGGACCTCCAGGAAGGTCCCGCCCCGGCGCACGTTGTTCTTCGGGTGTCCGGTGGCGAACTCGACGGTCGCCGTGGAGCCGCGTGCGTACGAGGAGACCGGCGCGGTCAGGACCGAGCCGAAGGACTTGCCGAGCGGCGGGTTGTCGTACACCACGCCCGTCTGGAACGTGAACTGCCGGGCCGACTCGTCCGGCGGTGCCGTGCCCCGGCCGATCGGGGTGCCCTGGCGCAGCGAGGCCGCGACCCGCGCGAACTCCTGCTGGTAGGCGGGGAGCGTGTTGCGGCCGTAGAGCGTGGAGCCGCCCTCGTAGTTCTGCGTGTCGTACTCCTCCGGCGTCGTCACGTACTGGCTGTAGGCGTTGGCGTACCCCTGGAGCAGCACCCGCTCCAGCGGAACCCCGAGCTCCTGGGCCACGGTCCGGCGGACCCGGAGCCCGGCCGTGATCGTGAACTCACCCGGGCCCGCCACCAGGTACAGCTCCCCGATCCGCATGATCTGGAGCGGGAGGATCTTCGGCGTGACCGGGTGGACGTTGCTCAGCAGGCCCGTCGGGATCAGGCTCGCCTTCGGGTACTGGCAGGTCGCGAGCCAGGACGGGGTGTCGACCCGCAGCGCGTCGATGATGGAGGCGACCGGCGTGCGCATGCCCTCCTCGAAGCCGGGGATCGCCGGGCCGT
This sequence comes from Streptomyces cyaneofuscatus, assembly GCF_042718795.1. GTDB lineage: Bacteria > Actinomycetota > Actinomycetes > Streptomycetales > Streptomycetaceae > Streptomyces > Streptomyces cyaneofuscatus_A. Next base: position 77,367 of record NZ_JBHXOX010000027.1, on the reverse strand, counting down.
CCTCCACACTGCCCGCGAGGGTGGAGGCGCCCACGACGGCGGGGCAGGTGCGGGCCTCCTTGCCGTCGCTCGTGTACTGCCCGCGTACGGTGACGTTCTCCATGTCCACGTAGGTGAGGCGGGAGTCGATCCCGCCGGTCACCGGCTTCGCGTCCCGGTAGACCTCGCGGGCCTTGTCGAGCTGGCGCTCACCGATGATGCGCGTGTTCTCGAACTCGTCCTCGGTGGGCCCCGATCCGGGCTTCAGATTGAGGTTCGGGGACATGTCGCCCGCGTTGGTGTTGGGGAACGCGGCGACGAATCCGGGGGTGTTGTCGAGATAGCGCACGCCCTCGTGGTCGTGCTCCCAGGCATAGGCGGCATAGCCCTTGTTGTCCGGGCTGATGAGCGTGTTCTTGTTGGTGATCGAGGTGTTGTGGGTGGCGAACCAACTGATCGCGCCCGCGTCCTTGCCGCCCTGCCGGAACCGCAGCACGGTCATCGCCGGGTCGATCCCGTCCGGGAAGGCCGCCCGGTCGGCCGCCGGATTGCGGTCGAAGGCCGCGCGGGAGCGGTTGACGCTGGCGTTGGCGAGAGTGCCGGTGCCCAGGCTGATCGTGCCGGGCTTCAGGTCGTCGTGGGCCTTGGCGACGGACTCGGCGATGCCGTCGACGATCGCCCGGTAGGTGCCGTTCTGGAAGCCGAGGACGGAGAGGTTGTACGCCACGTGATGCGAGTAGCCGCCCGGGCCGGAGTGGGTGTGGGTGGCGGAGAGGAGGACGTTCTCCTCCCCGTACAGGCTGCCGTACCGCTCCTGGAGACGGGCCAGGACGCCCTGCCGGACGGACTGGAAGATCATCGCGAGGTCGGCGTTGACGTAGACCACGCGCTTGCCGGTCGCCCGGTCGGCCACGACGTACGCGCGTGACCGCTGGCGCTGGTGGATGCCGGACGTCTTCTGGTCGAAGCTGGAGTAGCCCATCATCCCGGTCTCGGCGGCCTCCCCGGTGACGTCGGCGATGCCGCGCCCGATGAGGTAGTCCGGTTCGGCGGTGGCGGTGGCGGTGACGGTGGCGCCTGAGGCTGCGGCTGCCGCGGCTGCCGCGGTGGCCGGTGAGGCCGATGCGGGGGAGGGGGCGCCGAGAGCCACGGCTCCCAGAGCGACGGCGAGTGCGAGGGCGGAGAGCTTGCGTGGGGAGCGGCGGGGGGCTGGGGGCATCGGACCTCCTGGGGCGGGAGACGTGCGGGACCCCGGGGCCCGGTCGGCGGCTCACCGACAGCGGCGGGACCCGGAGCGCTGCCCCGACGGTAGAGGGGTGTGACCTGCGTCGCATAGATCTCTACCGGCCAGTAAATGAGCATTCCTCAGAAACCGTGCCCGGACTGGTGTGTTATGACGCTGAAGGTAGGGAATGCGCCGCCGTGGCTCAGGCGGCAGGCGCGATCGTCACCTTCACATGCTTCATGATCGGCTGGTCGCTCTGCGTGCTGTAGTCGCCGAGCGCGCACAGCACGTTCATCTCCGGCATGTATCCGGCCGCGCAGCCGCGCGGGATGTCGTACGGGATGGCCAGGTAGCCGTTGAGGTGGCGCCGGCTGCCGTCCTTCGCCGTGCTCGTGATGTCGACCGGGCCGAGGTCGGCGATGCCGCGGTCGCGCATGTCGGCCCGGTTCATGAAGACGAGCGTGCGCAGGTTCTTGATGCCCCGGTAGCGGTCGTTGTCGGAGTAGATGGTGGTGTTCCACTGGTCGTGCGAGCGCATGGTGCCCAGCGCCAGCGTGCCGGCGGCGGGCACGACGTCCGGCAGGGCGGCTGTGGAGAACTCGGCGCGCCCGGACGGGGTGAGGAAGACCAGCTCACGGGCGGGCTGCCGGATGCGGAAGCCCAGCGGCAGGCGCACCCGCCGATTGAAGTCCTCGAAGCCGTCCAGCGCCTTGGCCATGGTGTCGCGGATGCGGTCGTAGTCCTCGATGTACCACTGCCAGGGCGTCGCGCTGTCCGGCAGGGCGGCGCGGGCCATCCCGGCGACGATGGCCGGTTCGGAGAGCAGGCGCGGCGACGCCGGGCGCTTCATGCCGATCGACAGGTGGACCATGCTCATCGAGTCCTCGACGGAGGTGGACTGCACGCCCTTGCGCTGATGGTCCTTCTCGGTCCGGCCGAGACACGGCAGGATCAGGGCCCGGCCGCCGTGGACGAGGTGGCTCCGGTTGAGCTTCGTACTCACCTGGACGGTGAGGTCGCAGGAGCGCAGCGCCGCGAAGGTGGCCGGGGTGTCGGGCGCGGCCATGGCGAAGTTGCCGCCCATCGCGACGAACACCTTGATCTCGCCCTGCCGCATCGCCTTGATCGTGCCGACGGTGTCCAGGCCGTGTGCGCGGGGCGGGGTGATCCCGCAGGCCTCGGCGAGGCGGTCGAGGAAGGCGTCGGTGGGGCGGTGGTCGATGCCGCAGGTCCGGTTGCCCTGGACGTTGCTGTGTCCGCGTACGGGGGAGGGGCCCGCGCCCTCCCGGCCGAGGTTGCCGCGGAGCAGCAGCAGGTTGACGATCTCCCGTACGGTGTCGACGCCGTGCTCGTGCTGGGTGAGGCCGAGGCACCAGCTCACGACGGAGCGGTCGGCCTCGCCGTACACCCGCGCCGCCTTCAGCACGTCGGCGCGGCTCAGCCCCGACTGGGTCTCGATCTCCTCCCACGGCGTCGCCTCGCACAGCGCCCGGTACTCCGCGAAGCCGGTGGTGTACCGGTCGATGAACTCCTGGTCCATCGCCTTCGGATCGGACGCCGACTGCTCCAGCACCGCCTTCGCCATGCCCCGCAGCAGCGCCATGTCCCCGCCGATGCGCGGCTGGAGGTTGAGCGTGCTGGTCGGCGTCGACTTGAAGAGCGCCATGTCCATGAAGTCGTGCGGGACGATGGTGCGGGTGGCGGCCGCCTCCACGAGCGGGTTGATGTGCACGATCTGCGCGCCGCGCCGGTAGGCCTCGGAGAGGGCCGTGAGCATCCGGGGTGCGTTGGAGGCCGCGTTGACGCCGAGGATGAACAGCGCGTCGGCGCTCTCCCAGTCCTTGAGGTCGACCGTTCCCTTTCCCGTACCGAGGGAGGCGGTCAGCGCCCGGCCGCTGGCCTCGTGGCACATGTTGGAGCAGTCGGGCAGGTTGTTCGTGCCCAGCTCGCGGGCCATCAGCTGGTAGAGGAACGTGGCCTCGTTGCCGAGCCGGCCGGAGGTGTAGAAGGCCGCCTGGTTCGGGTCGTCCAAGCCGCGCAGGGCGGAGCCGACGGTCTCGAAGGCGTCCTTCCAACTGATGGGCGTGTAGTGGTCGGACGCGGGGTCGTAGACCATCGGCTCGGTGAGGCGGCCCTGGTTCTCCAGGTCGTAGTCGCTCCATCCGGACAGCTCGGTCACCGAGTGCGCGGCGAAGAACTCCCGCCCGACCCGCTTGCGGGTCATCTCCCAGGTGACGTGCTTGATCCCGTTCTCGCAGATGTCCAGGTGCAGGCCCTTGAGGTCGTCCGGCCAGGCACACCCGGGGCAGTCGAAACCGCCGTCCTCGTGGTTCATCTTCAGGATGGCCCGCGGACCGTCCACCGGGGAGCGCTCGCGCGCCAGGAACCGGGTCACGCTCTCCGCCGCGCCCCAGCCGGCGGCCGGGTGGTGGTAAGGGCGGAACCGCGGCTCGCCGTCGGGGGCGGGGCCGACGCTGTGCTCTGGTGGGTCCTCCCGCCCGTCGTGGTGGTCCGGGCGGTCCTGCTCGTGGTGGTGGGTGCTCACGGCTCTCGACCTTTCGACCCGGCCGCGTACGACCTGCGACTCATTTCGGGCATGAGGTGACGAAACGGGGCTCCCTCGCAGGCTATGCAGGGGCCTTCCCGTACGCCACTCGGCCCGTGGTGAGGTGCGGCGGGAGGCCCGGGGGAGTGGGATGGCGGTGGTCGTACGGGAGTCGATCCGCCCGATCCCCCGATCCGCCCGGTTCCCCCCGATCCGCCCCACCCGCCCGGATCCCCAGATCCGCCCGATTCACCGATCCGCCGAGGTGATCCCGCTTGAGCCCCCTGCCCCACCGCCCCGCGCTCTCCGCCGTCCCCCGGCTCGTCGTCGCGGCGGTCCTCGGGGTCGTCGCCGGCGTGGTCACCGGTCTGCTGACCCACGCGCCGCTCGGCGTCCTCGCCGGGATCGCCGCCGCCGAGACGATCTTCGTCATCGCCGGCTGGATCGCGCTCTGGCCCATGGACGCGGCCACCACCCACCACAACGTCCGCCGTGAGGAGTTCCGTCCCGTCCTCGAAGAGCTGGTCGTCGTCGCGGCCGCCCTCTGCGGGCTCGTCGGCATCGTGGTGCTGCTCCTGACCAGCGACTCCGACCTCAGCCACGCCGCCGCGGCCATCGCGCTGGCCGGCGTCTTCACCGCCTGGGCCTCGCTCCACCTGATGTACGCCACCCGGTACGCGTACCTCTACTACGTGCCCACCGAGGGCGGCATCGACTTCAACTCCCGGAACAGTCCGAAGTACGTCGACTTCCTCTACTTCAGCTACAACCTCGGCATGACCTACCAGGTTTCCGACACCAACGTCTCCACCACCGAGATCCGCGCGGTCGCCCTCCGGCACTGCCTGCTGTCGTACGTGTTCGGCGCCAGCATCCTCGCCACCACCATCAACCTCGTCACCGGGATCGTCACGGGCTGACCGCCGGCCCGCCGCCCCGCCGCGCGCGGTGGTACGCCGCCCAGAGCGCCGCGTACGCGCCCCCGGCGGCCAGCAGCTCGTCGTGCGTTCCCGATTCCGCCACCACGCCGTCCCGCAGGACCAGGACCCGGTCGGCCAGGCGCGCCTGCTCCAGCCGGTGCGCCACGACCACGGAGGTGCGGCCCGCGGTGACCCGGGCCAGGGCGCCCTGGAGGAGGGCGCGGGTCCGCGGGCCCGATTCGGCGGTGGCCTCGTCCAGGACGACGACGGGCGGGTCGGCCAGCAGGACCCGGGCGAGCGCCAGGTGCTGGACGGAACCGTCGTCGAGCGGGGTGCCGCCGGGGCCCAGGACGGTGTCCAGCCCGTCCGCCAGGGCCGGTTCCCAGTCGGCCCCGGCCTCGCGCAGGGCGTGGCGGAGCTGGTCGTCGGTGGCGCCGGGCCGGGCGAGCCTCAGGTTGTCGGCCAGGGTGCCCCCGAACAGGTGGACCTCCTGGGTGACCAGATAGCGGAAGGCCGGGGCGTCGGGGCTTCCCACGGTGACGCTGCCCCGGTCCGGGGTGCCGATCCCCGCGATGAGCCGGGCCAGCGTGGACTTGCCCGAGCCGCTGGCGCCGACGAGCGCGAGGCTGGTGCCCGCCGGGGCATGGAGCGAGACCTCGCGCAGGGCCGGGCGGGTGCCGTCGTACGCGTACGAGACGCCCTTCACGTCGATGTCCGGGCTCCCCGGGCGACCGGGCCTCCGCGCCCCGCTCCCCGGGTGTGCGGGGCGGCCCCCCAGGTCGGTGATCCCGACGAGGCGCGACAGCCCCACCGTGGCCCGCTGGATGTCGTCCAGGCTGCCCAGGAGCGCCCCGACCGGGCCGAAGAGCCGGTGGAAGTAGAGGGCGGCGGCGGTGGCGGCGCCGAGGGTGACGGCCCCCGAGCGGAAGAGCGCGAAGCCCGTCACGAGGACGGCGGCGAGACCGAGGAACTCCGCCGCGTTCAGCAGCCCCGTGAACCGGTTGCGCAGCTTCACCCCGTCGCGCTGCCGCTCGACGGCGTGGACGCTGCGTTCGGCCAGGTCGTCGAGATGGTGGGCCTGGGTGCGGTACGCGACGATGGACTCGGCCCCGCGCACCGCCTCGATGACCGCCTGTCCGCGCGCCGACTCCAGCCTGCGGATGTCCCCGTACACGCGGTGCGAGCGGTGGAGGAACTGCCTGGTGGCGTAGGCGTGGACGGGCAGGCAGACGAGCCCGGCGAGCGCGAGACGGACGTCGAGGACGGCGAGTCCCACCAGGCTCAGACCGATGGTGAAGCCCGCGTTCGTCACCTCGGGAAGGACGTCGGACGCCGCCTCCGAGACCGCCTCCACATCGCGGGTGACCCGGGAGACGACATCGGAACTGCCGCTGCTCTCCAGGGTGTTGACGGGGAGGTGGACGGCGGTCTCGAAGACGTCCTCGCGCAGCCCGGCCAGTACCTCCTGCACGAGCGCCACCAGCATCCGGCCGCCCGCACAGGCGAGGGCGGCCCCCACAGCGGTCGCGGCCGCCAGGGCGATCCCGAGGACGAGTACGTGGCTCTTCGCGGCGCCGTCCGCGACGGTGTCCACGATCCCGCCGAGCAGGGGCGGCGTGGCGAGCGTGGCCGCCGTACCGCCGAGGAGCGTGAGCAGGGCCGCCCCGAGCCGGCGGCGGAGGGTGCGGAGGCGGCGGAGGATCTCCGCACGGGTCCGGCGGGCGTCGGCGACGGGAAGGGTGGTGACGGGGGTGTCGGTCGGCTGAGGGGTCGGGGTCACCGGGCGGGTCCGTTCGGTTCGTCGCTTTCGGGGGTGCCCTGCCCGGTCCCGCCGAGCTCGACCACCCGGTCGCAGGCGGAGAGCAGGATCGGGCTGGCGGTGATCAGGAGGATGGTGGACGGCAGGGACCGCAGCCCTTCGGCGATGCGCTGTTCGGTCACCGGGTCGACGGCGGTGGCGGGTTCGTCGAGGACGACGAGGTCCGCGTCGGCGTGCAACGCCCGGGCCAGCAGCAGCCGTTGCCGCTGACCGCCGGAGAGCCGGCGGCCGTGCTCCCCGACCTCGGCCAGGTCGCCCCCGATCTGTTCGCGTACGTCGTCGAGCAGGGCCGCCGCCGTGACGTCCGGGTCCACCGCCCCGCCCCGGGGGACCAGGTTGGCGTGCAGGGTGCCGGAGAAGACCGCGCCGTGGTGGGGCGGGGCGACGACCCGGGCGCGTACCCGGTCGGGGCCCAGGTCGACCGCGTCCACCCCGCCGATCAGGAGTTCGCCGCGGGGGAGGGGGACCCGGTAGCCGAGCCGGTCGCTGAGGCCGCGGGCGTGGGCGGGGTGGTGGGGGACGACGCCGACGAGGTCGCCGGGGCGCAGGTCGAGCGGCTCGCCGTGGCCGGGCGGGTGCCAGCGGAGGAGGGACGATGCCGGTTCCGTAACCGTTCCGGTCGACAGCGGCTCTATCAGGTGCGGTGCGTCGATCAGTTCGCCGAGGCGGCGCGCGGAGGCCCGCTTGTGGATCCAGTTCGAGGCGAAGGTGCCGACATGGGCGAGGGCGCCCTGGAGGAACTGCGCGAGTCCCAGCACAGTGACCAGTTGGCCGATGGTGATGTGACCGTCCAGCGCGAGGTGGCCGGACGCCGTCGCCAGCGCCGCGAGGAAGACGCCCGACAGCAGCTGACTGAGACCGCTGTACGCCAGGACCGACCGCGAGGCTGCCACGGCACCGCGCCGCGAGGTGTCGCTCGCGGCGCGGTAGCGGCGGGCGGCCTCCGCCCGGGCGTCCATCCCGGCCACCACCCGTATCCCCGTGATCAGATCGGTGGCCACCTCACTGGCCCGCGCCGCCGACCCCTGCTCGGCCAGCCCCCGCGCCTCCAGCGGCACCGACACCCGCCGCATGACCACCAGCATGAGGACGGTCCCGGCGATGACCCCCACGCCCAGCGGCACGGAGATCACCAGCAGGGCCACCGACGCCGTGAGGATCGCGGTCAGGGTGGACGCCTGCTGGACCACGCTCCACGACACCCCCGCCACCCGGTACGTGTCCGAGGAGACCAGCGAGAGCGCCTCACCGGAACCGGGGCGGGGGCGCAGCGACAGCGGGTCCAGCAGCCGGGTCATCGCGCGCTGCCGGAGCTCGTGCTCCCCGTAGCCGTACACCGTGACCATCGACGACGACGCGCGCTGGTACGACAGCGACAGCACGACGAAGACCCCGCCCAGCGCGGCCAGCCACCAGACCAGGGCGGTCCGGTCCGCCGGGGCCATCGCCCGGTCGATGACCACGCCGATGAGGACGGGCACCAGCGCCTCGCACAGCTGGTGGACCATGAACGCCGCGGTGGTGAGGCCGATCCGCAGACCACGCCCGTCACGCAGCAGCGCCACCCGGAAGAGAGCCGCGACGGACGCTTCCGCGCGCGTGGTGGATCCGGGGGAACTCATCGGCGGCCACCCTTGTACTGGCGCGCCAGCAGCCAGGCCAGATAGGCCCCGCCGACGCACACCGTGACGACACCCACGGGCAGGTCCACCCGCTGGGCGAGGAAATCGGCCGCGACCAGGACCGCCGCACCGGTGAGCGCCGCCGGGGCGATCCGCAGGGTCGTGGAGCTCCGGGTCAGCCGCTGGGCGATCTGCGGTGCGGCGAGGGCGACGAACGCGATCGGCCCGACGGCCGCCGTCACCAGTGCGGTCAGCGCGACCCCGGTGACCGTGGCGGTGAGCCGGGCGCGCTGGGCGTTCACCCCGAGCGCCAGAGCGGTGTCGTCGCCCATCTCCAGGTGGACCAGGGGCCGCACCACGCCGGCCGAGCAGATCAGCAGGACGGCGAAGACGACGGCCGTCGCCCGCAGTTGCTCGAAGCCGAGCCCGCTGAGGGAGCCGGCGCCCCAGGTGGCCACCAGCATCGCCCGCTCCGGGCTGACGGCGAGCAGCAGCATGGAGGTGATGGAGGAGAGGAACGCGCCGACGGCGATGCCCACGATGATCAGCCGGAACGGGCTCACCCCCCTCCGGTGGGCCAGCACATACACCAGGAGTGCGGTGAGGGCCCCGCCGATCAGCGAACCCGCGGCGACCGCAAGGTAGTCGGCGGTGCTGAGCACGAGCATGACCACACTGGCGCCCGCGTACGAACCGGAGGCGAAGCCGATCACGTCCGGTGAGCCCAGCGGGTTCTTCGTGAGGGACTGGAAGAGCGCCCCGCTGACCGCGAGGGCCGCTCCGCAGACCACCGCGAACAGCAGCCGAGGCAGCCGCCAGGTGACGACGACCAGCCGCGTACGGGGCTCGGCGTCCGGGTCGAAGAGCGCGGAGAGCACCTGGGCGGGGGTGAACTGGATGGAACCGGTGGCGAGGGTGAGCACACCGAGGGCGGCCACGGCCAGGACCAGGGCGCCGCAGACGAGGACGGACCGCCGCTCGACGCGCAGCGAGGCGCCGCCCCGACGCACCGCCCAGGTGGCCTGTTTGAAGCCGGTTCTGCCGGCGAGGGGCCGGGCGGTCACAGCGCGCTCGCCTTCCGGCGCCGGACGAGCGCGATGAGGACGGGCGCGCCGACGAGCGCGGTGACGAGTCCGACCCGCAGTTCCCCCGACGGCAGCACGATCCGGCCGACGATGTCGGCGGCGAGCAGGAAGGCGGGGGCGGCGACGCAGGTGACGGGCAGGATCCACCGCTGGTCGGGTCCCACGAACCAGCGCACGATGTGCGGCACCATCAGCCCCACGAACGAGATGGGACCGGCGACGGCGACGGAGGTCCCGGCCAGCAGCGTGACGGCGAGGATCAGGGTCACCCGGGTGAGCGCGAGACGCGTCCCCAGGGACCGGGCGAGGTCGTCGCCGAGGGCCAGGGCGTTGAGGGAGCCGGCGCTGAGCAGCCCCAGCAGGAGGCCCGCGCCGATGAGCGGCAGCGCGACGGGGAGGATGTCCAGCGAGCGGCCGCCGATGGAGCCGACGCCCCAGAACCGCATGACGTCGAGGGTGGCGGTGGACTTGAGGACCATGGCGGAGGTGAGGCCGCCGCACACGGCGGTGAACGCGACACCGGCCAGGGTGAGTTTCACCGGGGTTCCCCGGTCCGCCCCGATCGACCCCAGGGTGTAGACGAGCACGGTGAGCCCGAAGGCGCCCCCGAGCGCGAACCAGATGAACTGGCTCGCCGCGGTGAACCCGAGCACGGCGACGGCGAACGTCACCGCGAGGCTCGCGCCCGCGTTGACCCCGAGGATGCCGGGATCGGCCAGCGGGTTACGGGTGAACGCCTGGATCAGCGCCCCGCTCAGGCCCAGCGCCGTACCGGTGACGAGCCCGATCACCGTGCGCGGCACCCGCAGTTCGCGGACCATCACGTGCTCGTCGGAGTTGTCGAAGCGCAGCAGCGCGTCCCAGACGGTCCCCGGAGCGATGGGCCGGGCGCCGACCATCACACTGAGGACCGCCGTCACGGACAGCAGCGCGAGGGCGGCCAGCAGGATCAGCAGGCGGTAGCGGTGGCGCCGGCGGACCGGACCCGCGGCGTCGCGCGGGTCCGGTCCGGCCTGGCCCGGGGCCGGGGCGGGGGGTGGTGCGGTGGTGGTCATCGTCATCCCTGCCAGGCGTGGCGGATCAGGAGCCCGCGCCGGTGCTGCCCTTGCCCGCGACGGCATCGGCGAGCATCGGCACATAGCGTTCGAGACCCCACGGGATGGAGAGCACGGTCGGTCCGCTCGTCGCCATCGCCAGCTGCGGGTCCTGGACGAAGGCGTAGTGCTTGCCGGCGATCGGCTTCCAGCGGGAGAAGAGCGGGTCCTTGAGGGAGTACGTGACCTCGGCCGGGGCGTTCGCCCAGGCCACGACCACATCCGCCTCGATCGAGTCGAGCTTCTCCAGGCTCACGCCGCCGTACCAGTTGGTGCCCTTGGCCGTGGCGGCGATCGTGCTCATCGACGGGGTGTTCCTGAACCCGATCTCGGTCAGCAGCCGCACGCGGGCGTCGTACTCGAGGTAGAGGCCGGCCTCCGTCGACCCGGGGGTGAGAGCGACCGCGTAGGTGAAGGTCTTCTCCTTGAACTCCGGGTGGTCCACGGCGACCGCCGCCAACTGCCCGCCGACGTCATCGACCAGGCCCTCGGCCTTCTTCTCCTCGCCCATCGCCTTGCCGATGGTGCGGGTCATCTCCTGCCAGGTCCCGCCGTCCCAGGGCTTCTTGAGGTAGGGGAGCGTGGGGGCGATCTCGGCGAGGCGCTTGTAGTCGACGTCCGTGATGCCGGAGTACAGGCCGATGATGAGGTCGGGTTCGAGGGAGAGGATCTGCTCGAAGTCGATCTCTCCCGCGTCGCCGTACTCCAGCGTCTCGGGGAGGGGCCCGCCGAGCTTCTCGACCTGGGTGCGGAACCAGGGCGTGTAGCCGTCCTTGTCGCCGCCCCACTGCTCGTCCACGCCGACCGGTACGGTGCCGAGCGCGGCGACGACGTCCAGCGACATCCAGCTGAGCGTGACGATGCGCTCGGGCTTCGCCTTGATGGTGGTGGTGCCGTGGGCGTGCTTGATGTCCACGGGGAAGCTGTTGGACGCGCCGTCGGCCTTCGCCTCGGTCGTGGTCTTCCCGGACTCGCCGCTGCCGCAGCCTCCCAGGACGAGTACGGCGCCGATGACGAGCGCCAGGACACGGGCCAGCGGGCCCGTTCGGCGTCCGGCCGGCATGGATGGGGACACGGTTCTCCTCGGATCTGGACAGCGGGGCGGGTCAGGTGACCCTTGCCTCGCCGAACGCTAGAAGGACCGGACGCCGAGGAGGGTCGCGAACGGGCCAGGGTGCGTCGCGAATCGGCCACGCGTGAGGCGCGTGACGGGTGTCGGTCGAGGTCCGTGACGGCGTATCAGTGGCCGGCGGGCGCGAGCGTCGACTGCTCGCGCAGATACGCGGTCGGGCTGGTCCCGGTCACCCGGCGGAACGCGGCGGAGAACGCGCTCGTCGTCGAGTAGCCGCAGCGGTGCGCGACCAGGTTGACCGGGCGGCCCTGGGCGAGCAGGGTCGTCGCCGCGGACATCCGTACCAGCGACCGCCACCGGGTGAACGACATCCCGACGTCCCGGCCGAACGCCCGCGTGACCGTCCGCACGCTCAGCGCGTGCCGCGCCGCCCACTCCTCCAGCGAGAGGTCGCTCTCCGGGTCCCGCATGATGTCCTCGGCCATGGCCCGGATCCGCGGGTCCTCGGGGACGGGGACCTCCATCGCCGCGTGCGGGTCCTCCTCCAGCATCTCGATGATGAGCCGCTGGGCCCGCAGGCGCCGGTCGTCGGGCATCGCATGGGCATCGAGGTGCAGCAGCATCTCCTGGAGCGCGCGCCCCATCCGCAGGGAGCGCGGGGCGTTCCAGCGCGGCGGGATCGCGGCCCGGGTCACATAGGTGTAGCAGGCCACGCTCCCCGGATCGGGGTGCGAGGCGTGCGGGGTGCCCGGTGGCATCCAGGCGGCCTGACCGGGTACGAGGCGGCGCACCGTGTTCCGCGTGTGCAGGGTCGTGGTGCCGACGTGCGGCCAGACCACGAGGGCGTCGTCGTGGGTGTGCACCCCGCTCGTCGACGACCCGGCGGGGGCGGGGCTGTCGAGGACCGCAGTGGTGAGCAGGTAGGGCGCCTCCACCACGGGTCCGCCGACCGACGGCTCGGCCCAGCGGAGCAGAGTCGCCGAGAGCCTCTCCGCGCGCCCGCGACCGGGGGAAACAACCGAAACCGACATGGAAGTTAGGGTAACCTAACTTCTGTGGTCGGCGGGAGGCTCGGGGGTCGTCTTCGGCGGCATCCCCCTTATGAGGGCGTGTCCTGGTGATCAGGCCACGGGGCCTCACACGGACAACTCCTCCCCGGGGCCGGTGTCGTCCTCCGCGTCGGCTTTCACGGCGTTGTCGACATGGGCGGTAAGGACCGTGCCGCCGACCAGCATCAGCAGCAATGCCGGCCCGCCGAGCACGAACGCCGTGCTGAATTCCATGGAGCGCACCTTCGGAGCAGCGCGGCCAAGGATTCGCCATCGCGCCATCGGCCGGGAATTGCCAGGGCGTGCAGAACACCACCTGGTCGTATCATCCGCACGCCGCAACACGCCGCTCGCCCGCACACGACCCGAACGCGCCATCCGACAGCCCGCCGTACGGAGTCGGGGGAGCATGGAACGTGGCGCAAAAAGAAGGGCACCCAAAGCAAAGGCACCAAAAAGCAAAGGCAAGGAGAGTGCTCCCCTTGCCGTGTTCAACATATAGCGCACCGGGGGGCTTGCCACAAGGCCCCGGTCACCGCGCAGAATCGTCCGCCGTGCCCCGAACCACGGAGGAAGAAGGAATGACGATGCGCCGGACAGACGTACGGGACCTCCATGAGGCCGATGCGACGCAGCTCGCCCTCGTCGGCGGCAAGGGAGCCCAACTGGGCGCGCTGTCCCGGATCGACGGCATCCGCGTGCCGGACGGCTTCTGCGTGACGACCGACGCCTTCCGCCGGGTGGTGGCGCGGGTTCCGTCCCTCGACGACCGGCTGGAGAGGTTGTCGCGCTCGGACCCGGACGACCGGGAGGCGCTCCGCACGCTCAGCGCGGACATTCGCCGGGCCGTCGAGGAGACCGAGATCCCCGGCGGCCTCGCGGCGGAGATCACCGGTGCCCTCGCCCGGCTCGGTGAGGGGACCGCCGTCGCCGTCCGGTCCAGTGCGACGGCGGAGGACCTGCCGACGGCCTCCTTCGCCGGCCAGCAGGACACCTACCTGAACGTCGTCGGGCCGGCCGAGGTGCTCCGGCACGTCAGCCGGTGCTGGGCCTCGCTGTTCACCGAGCGGGCCGTCGCCTACCGCCGGCGGAACGGCATCGACCACCGGGCGGTCCAGATGGCCGTGGTCGTCCAGCGGATGGTCCGCCCCGAAGCGGCCGGCGTCCTGTTCACGGCCGATCCCCTCACCGGCGACCGGCGGACCGCCACCGTGGACGCCGGCTTCGGTCTCGGCGAGGCCCTGGTCTCCGGGCTGGTGAACCCGGACGTCTTCACCGTGCGGGACGGCGCGGTCGTCGCCCGGGCCATCGCCGCCAAGCAGCGTGCCGTGCACGCCGTGCCGGGCGGCGGTACGCGGGCGGTGGAGGTCGATCCGCAGCGGCAGGGGCGGCCGGCGCTGACGGATGCGCAGGTCCTGCGGCTTGTGGAGCTCGGGCGGCGGATCGAGGCGCACTTCGGCCGTCCGCAGGACATCGAGTGGTGCCTGGCCGACGACGGCTTCCGGATTGTCCAGAGCCGCCCGATCACGACCGCGTACCCCATCCCCGACGCCGGTGACCAGGACCCTCACGTCTACGTCTCCGTCGGCCACCAGCAGATGATGACCGACGCCATGAAGCCGCTGGGCCTCTCCCTGTGGCAGCGGACGGCCCTGGTCCCGATGCACGAGGCCGGCGGACGGCTGTTCGTCGACGTCACCCCCCGACTGGCATCGCCCGCGTCACGTGCCGCCCTCCTGGACCTGGTGGGAAGAGGCGATCCGCTGGTCAGGGACGCTCTGGAGACCGTCCTCGACCGGGGTGAACTCGTCCCCCCGCTCCCGGACCCGGACCCCGGGACGCCGCCGGCCGCCGGTGCGTCCGAGCCTCCGGCCGAGGCCGATCCGGCGATCGTCCCGGAGTTGGTCGAGCGCAGCCGGGCATCCGTCGCCGCCTTGGAGCGCGACCTCCGGACGAAGCGCGGACCGGCGCTGTTCGACTTCCTCCTCGAAGCCTTCGAGGAGCACCGGCGGGTCCTCGGCGATCCGCTGAACATGCGGGCGATCACGGCGGGCATGGAGGCCGCCTGGTGGCTCAACGACACGCTGGGGGAGTGGCTGGGCGAGAAGAACGCGGCCGACACACTCACGCTCTCCGCCCCCGGCAACATCACGTCGGAGATGGGGCTGGACCTGCTCGACGTGGCGGACGTGATCCGCTCGCACCCCGAGGTGGTGGCGTTCCTCCAGGGCGTCGGGAAGGGAGCGGAGGACGAGGGCTTCCTGGACGAACTGGCGAAGCTGCCGGGCGGCGCCGAGGCGCGCGCGGCGATCGACGCCTACCTCGACCGGTACGGCATGCGCTGCGTGGGCGAGATCGACCTCACCAGGCCGCGCTGGCGCGAGCGCCCCACCACGCTCGTCCCCCTGATCCTCGACAACGTCAGGAACTTCGGGCCGGGCGCCGCCGCACACCGCTTCGAACAGGGCCGGCAGAAGGCGCGGCAGAAGGAGCAGGACGTGCTGTCGCGCCTGCGCGGCCTGCCGGACGGAGACCGCAGGGCCGAGCAGGCCCAGCGGATGATCGACCAGGTCAGGGCCTTCGCCGGATACCGGGAGTACCCGAAGTACGGGATCGTCAGCCGCTCCTTCCTCTACAAGCAGGCCCTCCTGGAGGAGGCCGGGCGCCTCGTCCAGGCCGAGGTGCTGGCAGAGAAGGAGGACATCTTCTACCTCACGTTCCAGGAACTCCACGACGTCGTGCGCTCGCACCAGGCGGACGACCGGCTCATCCGGGAACGTAAGGACGCGTTCCGGTCGTACGAGGCGCTCACCCCGCCCCGGGTGCTCACATCGGACGGCGAGGCCCTCTCCGGGGCGTACCGACGGCAGGACGTACCGGCCGGGGCCCTGGCCGGTCTGGCCGTCTCCACCGGGACCGTCGAGGGAAGGGCCCGCGTCATCCTGGACCTGGCGGACGCCGACCTCGGAGCGGGCGACATCCTGGTCACCAGGTTCACCGACCCCAGTTGGTCGCCGCTGTTCGTCGGCGTCGCGGGCCTGGTGACGGAGGTGGGCGGCCTGATGACCCATGGCGCGGTGATCGCCCGGGAGTACGGACTGCCCGCCGTCGTCGGCGTGGAGGGGGTCACCCGGCTGATCCGGGACGGGCAGCGGATCCGCGTGCACGGAACGGACGGGTACGTCGAGCTCCTGCCCTGACCGCCCACCCGGCCGCACCCGTGACCGGCCGGACCGGTCGTCAGCGGCGGGCCAGCACCCGTACGCCGTCGGCCGGCGGCAGGTACTCCAGGCCGAAGTAGGCGAAGAGCGCCGGCTCGTCCTCGGCGGGCAGGATGTCGTCCGTCCCGATCGAAGGGCCGTCCTTCACCTTGGCCTTGGCGTGGGCGACCTTCACGTAGTCCGGGCCGACGACGGCCCCCGCCAGCGGCACGAAGGCCAGCCGGTGACGGGTCGGCAGGCCCACGATCACGGTGGCGAACGCCGGCTGGTCCGTCCCCGTGTCCACGTAGACGGACTCCAGGGACCCGATCCTGCGCCCGTCGGGGTCGACGACGTCACGCGTACGCCACTCACGGATGTCTGCGCTCTCGATCACGGTGGAACTCCTCGGGGTCAGGCCAGGTCGTACGGGCGGTCTCGACGGGTCGGCCGGGCGGCCGCCCACGCGGGGGCGGCCACCCGGCTCTCCCCCTCACCTGCCCCGCAACCTTCCCCTCAGCGCGGCCCGTACGGGTGGATTCGCTCAGGCCGCCGAGGCGCCCGGGACCCGCCCCTCGGGAAGGAACAGCACCGAGTTGATGTACCGGGTGCGGCGCGGCTCGAACGCCCTGCGCAGCAGCCCCTGATGGACGAGGTGTTCCGTCCGCGCCTGGTGGGCCGGCAGGTCGAACCCGGCCAGCGGCATCCAGCGCCGTCCGGTCAGGATCCACCCCGCGTACCCCAGGCCGGTGAGCAGGTCGACCGCCGGAGCGATCGGGCCGAGCCGGCTCTCCAGCTCGACGAGCAGCGCCGGACGGTCCCGCCGCAGCAGCTCCGCCGCACCCCGCAGAGCGGCCACCTCCGCACCGTCGACGTCCATCTTCACGAAGCCGACGCCGTCCAGGCCCAGGCCGTCGATGGTGAGGGACTCCACCTCCACGCAGTGCGCGTGGATGTCCCGGCGCTCCAGCGAGGAGACCCCGCGGTCGCCCTCGTCGCCCTCCGGCAGCCAGAGCCGGACCGTGGAGCCGTCGCGGTCCGTCGCCGCGCCCTGCACCACCCGGACGTTCGACGGCAGCGTACGGCGCAGATGCGCGGCGAGATGCGGTACGGGCTCCACGGTGACGACCCGGTCGCAGCGCCGGGCGAGCCGCCGCGACCAGGGCCCGTACCAGCCGCCGATGTCCACGGCGGTGGAGCCGGGCGGGCAGAAGTCGGCGAGCCGGCGCAGCTCCGGTTCGAAGCGCGGGTAGAGGGCGACGGCGGCGGAGGCGACCAGGCCGGTGGGCAGCCGGGACGCCACCGCCGCGGCGAACGTGGTCACGCGGCCGAGGCCTTCAGCTGCGCCAGGTATCTCTCATGGGCGTCGGTGTCCACCTTGCGGCCCGAGGAGGGCAGCAGTTGCGGGATGCCGTCCAGGATGGGGTAACTCAGGCGCAGCCGGGGGTTGTAGAGCGCCTCCTCATCGGTCAGCAGGGCCAGGCGGCCCTTGTCGAGCGGGCAGACCAGGAGGGCGAGCAGCGGGTCGTCGGGGTTCATGGAGACTCCCTCGGTGGTGGGGAGGTTCATGGGGACTCCCTCGGTGGTGGGGACGGGACGGGAGGGCGCGAGGCCGGTGGTGGTCGGAGTCAGGACGGGGCCGCCGCGGCGGGAGGGTCGTGGCGGGGCATGGCCAGCAGGACGGTGAGGGCCAGCGCGGTGCCGGCCAGCCGCAGGGTCAGCAGCAGCGGATCGTCGGGGAGCGACTCCCCGAAGGCGATGCTCCCGAGGACCGCGGTGAACACACAGGTCACCGTGGTGCACACGGGCACGATGAGGGAGGCCCGGCAGCGCTGCAGCGCCGTCTGGGACATGACGAGACCGGCGACGGCGGTGAACAGCAGCAGATACGGGTAGGGCGAGCCGAACAGCGAACGGGCGGCCTCCCCGAGGTCGGTGGTGGTCAGCCGGCTGGAGGTGCCCTTCACCGCCAGGGAGCTGACGCCGTACAGCAGCCCGACCGCCACCCCGTAGCCGATGCCGCTGGTCGGCACCCGGTGGCGCTTGGTCGCCCGGCTCTCCACCCGTACGTAGAGCCAGACGCCCACCGCCAGCGCCGGGACGCAGACCAGGAGCACCAGCATCCACGGGGCACCGGAGCTCACCTGGTCCTCGCCCTCGCGCACCGAGGCGACGACCATCAGCAGCGCCACCAGGACACCGCCCAGGGCGTACCGTTCGCGCCCGGTCGACTCCTCGCCGAGGACGGTCGAGGAGAGCAGGAGCAGCAGCACCAGGCCGGAGACGAAGATGCCCTGAGCCGCCGCGATCGGCAGCGCCCGGTAGACGATGAGCTGGGCCGCGAAACCGGCCGCCAGCGACAGCGCGCCCAGCATCCACAGCGGGCTGGTCAGCAGGACGAGGATCAGCCGCAGCGGCTTGCCCGCGGAGAGCGCGGGCAGGTTGCCCAGGGCCCGCTTCTCCACCACGAACCCCACGCTGTACAGCAGGTTGGCCACCAGCGCGGCCCCCACACCCCACCACATCGCGCTATCGCCGCCGCGCGTGGGCCAGCAGGATGGACGCCGCACCCGGCACCGCGCACGCGGCCCGGTCCACCAGCCGCAGCGGACGCGGCACCCCGTGGAAGGGGGCGCCCGTGATCCTCACGTCCTCGAAGCCGGAGGCCGTCAGGAAGGAGCGCAGCGCCCGAGCGGTGTAGAGCCGCAGATGGCCCACCACCTCCGAGCCGGGGCGGCCGTGGATCCCGCGCAGGCTGACCTCGGAGAACACCGGCTGCACCCCGGCCAGCAGCAGCGCCCGGTTGTACCAGGCGGCCAGGTTCGGGGTGGACAGCATCAGATGGCCGCCCGGCTTCAGGATGCGCCGCAGCTCGTCCAGCGCCTGGTCCGGGTCGACGAGATGCTCCAGGATCTCGCTGAACAGCACCGCGTCCGCGCACCCGTCGGCGAGCGGCAGCCCGCCGTGCTCCAGCTCGCCCCGGACCACCGAACCCATCCGGGGACGGGCCCGGCGCAGCGCGTCCTGCGACCAGTCGACGCCGATCAGCCGGTGGCCGGTGAGGATCGGCGCGGCGGTGGCGGCGGCCGTCCCGTCGCCGCATCCGACGTCCACGATGACCTGGCCGGTCCGCCCGCGCAGGGCGTCGGCCAGCAGCCGCGCCTGGCGTCGGCTGCGCCCGTCGCCGGACGCCACGGGGACGGCCGGGTTCTCGTAGAAGTCCCGCAGCCCGGGCGGGGGAGCGGAGACAGGGGTGTCGGCCCCCAGCGGGAGGGGGGCGGTGCCGGTCACGGAGCCTCCGAGGATGTCGCGGCCAGATGGCGGGTGAACAGGCCGAGCAGCGCCTCGCCGTCCTCGTCCCCCAGCAGGGTCCGCGACCAGCGCAGGGCCAGGTGCAGCCGGCCGTTGGTGGACGCGGTGGTGAACGTCAGCCCCCTGGGCATCCGGGCGGGCGCGGAGATCCACAGGGCGCGGGAGCTCCCCGCGTCGCCGAAGTCCAACGGGTACGGGATCCGGCCGACGTTGCTGAGCAGCGTCGTCGAGGTCCACGGCCCCGCCACCACCCGTAGCCCCCGGGTGTACGCGGCACGCACGGCGACCGGAAGCAGCGGGGTGGTCAGCAGCGAGGTGGAGCGGCCCAGTTGCGGACGCGGCTGCCCCTTCAGGGCGCGGGTCCGCTCGGCGGTCAGGCGCAGCAGCGCGGAGATGTCCCGCCCGGACGCCACCTCCGTCGCGTCGAAGCCGACCTCGACCAGCCGGGTGCCGTTGCCGATCGGCATCTCCGGACCCCGGGTCCGGTCGTCGACCGGCATGGTGATCCGCAGCGGCCGCTCGGCGGCCCCCTGCCGCCGGTTCCAGTCGGCCACCGTCAGGGCGGTCGCCACCATCAGTTGGTCGTTCACCGTGTAGGGCGCGCCCGGCTCCCGCCGGGGCACCGGCAGTTCGGCCAGGAGCTGTCCGTTGCCCGGCACCGTCCCCGGGCTGCCCGCCGCCACCCGGGCCGGCCGCGTGAGGGCGGAAGGACCGGAGTGCCGGGGCAGGGGTGCGGCGGCCGGGCGGGCCGGGGCGGACGGCGGGGGAAGAAACCGTCCGCTGTAGATCTCGGCGGCCGTCGCCGCCAGCCGCAGACAGGCGGGCCCGTCGAGCGCGGTGTGGTGCACGGTGAACACCAGAACACACCCCTCCCGGCCCGGCTCCTCGACCACCTCGACCCGCAGCGGAGGGGAGAGGGTGAGCGGCGGGGCGACGGCGAGGGACGCCGCCCGCGCCCGGTCGAGCGCCCCGGGCGCGGGCGGCAGGAAGGTGACCGGGTCCCGGTCGGGACCGTCCGTCAGCTCCCATTCGTACCGCCGCGCGAACGGGCCGCGCGGCCGCTCCCGCATCAGCGCCCGCGGAAACCGCGCCAGCGACGCGGTGAACGCGGCGCGCAGCCGGTCCTCCTCCAGCCGGCCGGGCAGATGGACCTCGATGTGGATCGTGCTCGGCTCGGCGTCCTGCGCGCAGTGCCGGTCCACCTCGTCGACGACGGGGAACGGTACCCGGGGCAGCCGCCCGGCCGCGTACGGCCGGGCGGGATGCGTGGCGGTCATCCGGTGGGTCCTCCGCTGCCGGGCGGAGCCGTCGGGCCGCCCGGACCGCGCGCGGGCGGGTCGGTGTGCGGCCGCTTGGCGTCGGCGGAGAGGGTCCGGCCGGACGGCGTCGCCGCCTGCTGCTGCGGGATCGTCGGGTCCCCGTCGCCCCGGTCGCCCCCGTCGGCCGTGGCGGCCGAGGGCTCCGTGGACCGGCCGGCCCGTCGCCTGCCCCGGCTCGGGGCGGACCCGACCGTGACCAGTGCGGCGAACAGGGCGATCAGCGCCAGGAGTTGAGGTGTCGCCCCGAAGGCGCCCTCGCCGACGGCGGTGTACTCCCCGGTGCTGAGGGCCACGACCACCCCGGCCGCGGCCATCGCCGTGAAGGCGACCGGCGACAGCAACGACGGGCGGAAGTGGGCGAGTACGGCGAGCACGGGCACCACCAGGGCGACCGGTCCCGCGATGACGATGCCCACCAGGGTCAGCGCCACGGTGCCCAGGATCAGCCCGGGAGCCGGCGGCAGGGCCTGCTCCTCACGCTCGTACGCCTCCTCCGCCGGGCCGGAGCCCTTGCGCCGGAAGACGGCGAGCGCCACCAGGACCAGGAACAGCACCCCGGCCCCGATCAGCCCGGCCCGGTAGATCAGCGAAGGCTCGTACTCCAGGGTGACCGTGCCGCCCTCGCCTTCGGGGACCAGCCAGGCCTGCTGCCAGCCGTCGATCCGCAGCGGCGTCAGCTCCTTGCCGTCGAGCGTGGCCTTCCAGCCCTTGTTGTGGTTCTCGTGGAGCTGGAGGTACGAGGCCTCGCCGGCGCCGACCGTCAGCGTGCGGCGGTCGCCGTCGCCCGTCTTGACGTCGACCGTCCGGGCGGTGGCCGCCGGAGCCTTCGTCTCGCCCGTGGAGAGCGTGACGTCGGTGATGGCGAGCGGACCGGCGTCGCCGGCCTCCACGGTGTGGGTCGACGCGCCCAGCTCCACCTCGGACCGCTCGGAGCAGAGCGAGACGGCGATGGGACGGCGCTGGGTCAGGTCCCTGATCCGGCCCTCGGCCTTGGTCTCCATCAGCGTGCCGCCGATGGAGAGGACCGGCCCCTGACCGCAGGGCAGGCTGAACTTCTTCTCCGGTGCGGGCTGCGGCGAGCGGAACTTGTCCAGCGCCGGGATGTAGACCTCGCTCAGTCCGACCGGAAGCTGCAACTGGCCGCCGGCGAACGGGTTGTGCACGGTGAGCGGTGCCTGGCGCGAGATGGTGATGTCCATCTTGTCGGTGGTGATGGGCGAGAAGCGGGCCATGCCGTTCTCGTCCACCGCCGCGACCGCCGTGCCGTCCGGCGAGCTGATCTGGACCTGCTCGGGCCGGGTGGAGATCCCGCCGGCCGCCGCGAACACGATCTCGCCGATCTGGGTCTTCTCCGGCCAGGACAGCCGCAGTACGGGACGGTCCCCGGCGATCCACGCGGTGGTGAGGTCGCCGTCCGTCAGGTTGCGCGCGCTGAGGTTGGTGCCGAGACGGGCCGTCGAGTCGGCGCTGACCAGGATCTTGTCGCGCTTGCCCGTCAGGTCGAACAGCAGCTTGTCCAGGGCCTCGCCCGGTACGGGCACCGCGCTCGCGGCCACCTTGTACGGACCGGCCTGGCCGGCCGTGAACTGGCGGTGCAGCCCGGTCTCGGCGGCCACGGCGGAGAGCCCGCCCGGGTCGCTGCCGCGCTTGAGCGAGAAGACCGTCGCGTCGGCGCCCTCACGCGGTGCGTCGGAGGGCAGCTCCAGCATCCGGGTCACCTGCACCCCGGGGATGGCGATGTCAGTGAACCCGGCACCGGTGAGACCGGGGCTTCCCTGCTGGGACTTGAGGATCGTCACCTTCAGCCACGCGGCCGGCCCGGCGGGCGCGGCCACCTCCTGCGGAGAGCCGTCGGGGCGGATCGGGCTGTCCTTCGAGCCGCGGTCCGTCTCGACGCGCACCTCGGTCGCCGCCGCCCGCACCCCGTTGCTTGGCAGCGGGGTGAGCTGCAACGAGCCCGGGATCTCCTGCGTACCGGAGAAGTCGATCCGTACCCACTCGTCCTTCGGCGAGGCGGCGGAGCCCTCGGCCCAGGCGGTGTCCGGGTTGCCGTCGAAGGCGTTGGCCGGGTCGTACTGCGGCAGATGGAACAGCCAGTTGCCGATGGACGACGCGCTCACCGACTTGGCGCCGCGCAGCACCGCCGTGGTCTGGTGCTCCTTGCCCGAAGTCGGCAGGATC
Organism: Streptomyces cyaneofuscatus; assembly: GCF_042718795.1. Lineage (GTDB taxonomy): Bacteria > Actinomycetota > Actinomycetes > Streptomycetales > Streptomycetaceae > Streptomyces > Streptomyces cyaneofuscatus_A. Next base: position 54,945 of record NZ_JBHXOX010000027.1, on the reverse strand, counting down.
TGGCGCGGCGCGGCGCCCGGGTCCTGCTCCGACTCCGGCGCGTTGCGCTCGTCGGCCGTGTAGGTGTGGGACGTGTTGGTGTTGACCAGGCCGAACCGGGTGTCGGCGCGGCGCAGTCCGTCGCCCGCCGCGTAGAGCGACGGCTTGCCCACGCCCGGGTGGGCGTCACCGGCGAGCACGGTGGGCCGGCCGTCCAGGGCGCCGTCCGCGGAGAGCGGCAACAGGGACTCCGGTCCGCCGCTAACGACGGCGGTCGAGGAGACGGGGGCGACGCTCGCCCGGCCGGGACGCTCGGTGCCGGTGGGCGGCTCGTAGATCTCCACCGCCTCCTGGCGCGGGTAGAGGCCCTCGATCTGCACCGGGGTGTCGTCGGCTATGCGGCCACCGGTCATCACCGGGCCGAAGCCGGTGACCCGCTTGTAGCCGGACGCCTCCAGCGTGCGCTTGACCGTGGTGGTGGGGACGTACCCCAACTGGTCCGGGTCCAGGTCGTTGCGGACCACGACGTAGTGCAGACCCGCCCGGTTCAGGTACTCGCTCAGCCCGGGCACCTGGCCGCCGGAGGTCAGCGCCTGCTCGACGGCGTCCATCGCCCGCCGGTTGCCCGGCGTGCCGAAGGGGACGTAGTCGCGCTGGGCGTACGGCGTGTCGGCCAGCACGTCGAGCGGCTGGTCGATGGTGGAGCCCCAGGTGTAGATGCCGTGCGCGGTGGCGGGGACGACCAGGGCCCGGTCGTTCGCCGAGTTCTCCTTCAGCCAGCCCGCGGCCTTGGACCAGTGGTCCGGGATCTCCTTGAACGAACCCGGCTGCAGGATCGACCCGTTGACGTACGGCCAGGCGAGACCCGGCAGTACGAGCACGGCGGCGATCACCGGGGCCAGCCGGCGCGCCCGCACCGGCACCCGCTCGTCGCGCTCCGCCCGCAGCGAGGCGACGGCGGCGATGTGCGCCACGCCGAGCGCCAGGGCGAGGCCCAGACCGGTCTGGAACTTGTAGATGTTCCGGAACGGCACCAGCCAGGTGTCCAGCCACTCCTGCACGGTCCCGTGGAAGAGACCGCCCAGCGCACCGCCGTACCCGGCGAGCGTGATCAGCGCGACGGACAGCACGGTCAGCACCAGCCACCGGCGCTCGGGCACATCGCGCCGGGCCAGACCGGCCAGACCCAGGGCGGCGGCCAGCGCCGAGCCCAGGATGGTGACGGTCGCCGTGGCGACGGTCCACCCGGCGGGCAGCCACGGCTCGCCGAAGTTCAGATAGCCGACCCAGTTGCCCGCGCCGCGCAGCACCTCGGTCGCCGACATGGTCGTCGTCGTGGTGTACGACGACTCCACGTACGGCATGAAGTTCTCACCGAAGGTGCCCAGCAGCAGCAGCGGAACGATCCACCAGGCGGTCGCGAGGATCACGCCCGGGATCCACCAGAGCAGCAGCGCCCGCTTGCGGGGGCCGCCCGGCCGGGACAGCAGATAGAGCCCGACCGGCAGCAGCGAGGCCAGCGTGGACGCCGCGTTCACCCCGCCCATGAGCGGGATCAGCAGCGCGGAACGGGCGGCGGCGATACGCGGCGCGAGGCGCGGGTTCGTCAGCGGCAGCAGCACCCACGGCAGCAGCGCGCCGGGCAGGGCGGCGGCCGAGGTCGAGCCGACCACGATGGTGTACGTCGGCCACAGCGCGTACACGAGCGCGCCGAGCAGCCGGGTGGCCGAGGAGCCCACCCGCAGCCGCTCCGCCAGCCGCAGCGCACCCCAGAAGGCGGCCGCCACGATCAGCGAGAGCCAGAGGCGCTCCGCGAGCCAGGTCGGCACCCGCAGCAGGTCGGCCAGGCCGTAGTACGGCAGCATCGGCACGAGGTAGCCGACGTACTGGTCGGTGATCCCGCCGAAGCCGGACCGGCTGTGCCACAGCTCGCCCAGGTCGCCGAGGAACCGCCCGGGATCCACGACGACCCCGAGCTTGGTGTCGAACGTCACGCGTCCCGGCGACACCGCCAGGAACGCCACGAACACCGTGGCCCAGAACCCCAGCAGCCAGCGCCGCGAACGGGGCGCCGCCGGTTCGTCGACCGGTCTGCCCGGTGGCGGGTCGCCGCCGTCCGGGGACTGGTGGGGTGCGAGGTGGACTGCGCTGGTCATGAACACCGCCGGAGAATGAGAAGGAGGTTCCAGGTGGCGAATTCCCGCAGTCCGGGCACCCGGGTAACAAGTTCGGGCAGGACCGGCCAGTACCGCGACCGGGCGGACACGATGTCCACGTCGGTGCGGCCCCGCACATGGCGCAGTGTCGGGCCGACACCGATCCTGAAGAGGTTCTCGCCGAGGCGGTGCTTGGCCGGGTGGCCCGTGCGCCGCTCGTAACGGGCGCGGGCGCGCTCGGCGCCGGCGTAGTGCCAGGGGGCCCACTCGTGGCCGCCCCACGGCGAGTACCAGTTGGTGAACGAGACGTAGATCAGCCCGCCGGGGCGGGTGACGCGCGCCATCTCGCTGATGAAGGTGTGCGGGTCCGCGACGTGCTCCAGCACGTTGGAGGAGAAGGCGACATCGGCCGCCCCGTCCGCCAGGGGCAGCAGATAGCCGTCGGCGACGACCGTGTCCCGCGGCCCCTGGTCGGGCCTGGTGCGCAGCGCACCGCGGTCCGGCTCGAAGAGGTAACTCTGCGCGCCGCGCCGCCGGAACTCGCGGGTGAAGTAGCCGTCGCCGCCGCCGACGTCGACGACGACCTTCCCGTCCAGCGGTATGTACCGCTCGACCTGGTCCGCCGCGTCCCTGGCCAGCAGGGTGTAGACGGTGGCCGGGTCGTCCTCCTCGCGCATGAAGGCGCGGAACAGGGTGAGGGAGCGGCGGAAGGACGGGTCTTTCACGGGCGGGCACCCGCCGGCCAGGACCGCGTACCGCTGATCGCCTCGGCGGCCACGGCCTCCAACTGGGTCACACTGCTGCTCCACCGGTAGGCGGCGGCCCGCTCACGCGCGGCCTTGCCCATCGCCTCGCGGCGCTCCTCGTCGAGCGCCAGCGCGCACCAGGCCGCGGCGAAGGACGACTCGCCCCGGGCGAGGATGCCCGTGACCCCGTCCTCGACGGAGTCGCGCAGTCCGGGGACGTCGAAGCCGAGCGTCGGGGTCGACCGGGTCCCGGCCTCCGTGACGACCAGCCCCCACCCCTCGACGGCCGCCGGGTGCAGCAGCATCCAGGAGGCGCAGAGCAGCCGGTGCTTCTCCGCCTCGGACACATGCCCGGCGAACTCCACATCCGGGCCGGCGAGCTTCTCCAGCTTCTCCCGCTCGGGACCGTCACCGACGATCACGAGCCGGCCGCCGGTGACGGGCCGCACCCGCTCCCAGAGCTGGAGCAGCAGATCGATGCGCTTGTAGTCGACCAGTCGGCCGAGCGCCAGGAAGAGCGGGGTCGAGGACCGTTCGCTCTGCGGCAGCGGATCCTGGACGCCGTTGTTCACCAGCCGGATCCGCTCGTCCGGAACGCCCAGCTCACGCAGGGCGCCCGCGGTGGACGGCGATACGGCGATCATCAGATGGTCCCGGTAGGCCCGGGAGAGGGCCCAGTGTTCGAGCTGACGCCCGGCGCGGGCCACCGGCGCCGGGAACCGCATCTCCCACAGATCGGTGTGGACGTGGTTGACCAGGCACACGGTCGGACCGCGGTGCCACAGGGGCGCCAGGTACGGCATGCCGTTGCAGACCTCGATCAGCAGGTCGCAACTGCCGACCTGCCGGGCGAACGCGGAGCGCGCGCCGAGGTAGTGCCCCAGCTGCGATCCGGCGGAGACGACCCGGTAGGGCCGTCGCGCGGCCTGTCCGCCGCAGAGGAGGGTGACGTCGTGGCCCCGTTCGGTGAGGCCGAGGGCGAGCTGGTCGATGAGCAGCTCGGAGCCGCCCGCGGCCGGGTTGCCCAGGTCGCGGTGGGCGAGGAAGACGATGCGTCTCGGGGAGGCGGAAACCCTGGGGGAGACCTGGCCCTGACCCTGCGGCGCGGCTGCGGGAAGCAGCGGGGGAGGTACGTGCTGGGGCATCGGTGCTCCAACTCGGCTCGGGGAGCGGGGGACTCGGGGCGGGGGCTTGAAGAACACGGAGAAGGGACGGAGAGGGACGGAGAGGTACGGAGGAAGGGTGGAGAACGAACAGAACGAAACGGGAGGGGCTGGGGCACTACGGGAGCGGGACGAGCGGATTCGGGTACGGAAACGGAGAACGCGGCTGTGGGGCGCGCGAACAAGGGATGAGAGACCGGGGGCCGTGCTGTGGTGGGGATAGACAGTTTTCGGTACGGCTACGCCCCCGGCTACTCACCGATGCGACAACTTGCCGGTAACTCAGGTGGGCAAGTTCGTCATCATGTGAGTATTCGAGGCTTCCGGCTCCGTTCTGCGCCCCCGGACGACGAGCACGATGCCCACGGCCGCGAGGACGAGACCCAGTCCGACCGCCCCGGCCGGCGCGGTCCCGGAGAGCAGGGCCAGCCGGTCGCTGTCCGCCGACGCCAGCTCGACCTGCTTGAGCTGGGTCTCCTTGGTGAACTCGACCCGCTTGCTCTCCAGCAGCGTGACGGCGTCCTTCTTGGAGCCCGGTGCCCGCAGCGTCTTCTTCGGGCCGATCGCCGCGTTCATGATGCGGCCGGTCCGCCGGTCCACGACGAGCTCGATGCCGCTGTTGGAGTACCACTCCTCGGCCAGGATCTGCGGCGTACGGGGCCGGCCCACGAGCACGCCCGGCACCTGGCGCACCCCGGTGCGGGTCGGCTCGACGGTGCCCTTGAAGGCGTACCCCTCGTACCCCTGGACCTTCTTCCTGCCGGCGTAGTCCAGCCGGACGACGCCGCCGAGGGTGCCGTCCCACCAGCGGTAAGCACGTCTTTCGACATCGAAGGGGAACTTCAGATACGCCTCCCCGTCGAAGGTCGGCTTCTCCTCGCAGCAGTGCACCGGCTCATTGGTGGTCCGGTCGGTCACCCAGCGCTCCATGGTCCACTGGAGGGCGTCGCGCGGGTCGGAGGCGGGCAGTGTGCCCTCGTGGTCGACGGAGGTGGAGACGTCCCACACGGCGTTGCCGCTCTTGAGGCTGTCGGCCACGTCCCCGCGCACCTGGCGGGTGATCGTGATCTCCTTGCCCTCGACCGTCTCGACCTTCGAGGTGTCGAAGTAGCTGCCGGTCCCGGTGAAGACCGTGGTCGTATCGGTGTCTATGGGGGTGCGCTTCGCCTGCGGCTGGACATACCAGACAAGCAGGGGCGCGAGAACGAGCAGAAAGACCCCTGCACCCAGTAGAAACAGTGACAGAGGTGAAGCATTGCGGCGCATCCGGGCACTCCTGGGTCGAATCTCTTCGCGGGAGGTGCACGGGCCCCGGGCCGGTCAGCCCTTGATTGGCGTGAACAGTAAGCAAGGCCTTGACGGCATGTCAATGGACTACCGACACTGTGTGCCAGCCGGAGGGGCCCGGCCATCACGGAGTAGGGATCGACTCCAGCAAGGAGCTGACCCGATCATGCGCAGACTCATCGCCGCCGCGGCCACCACCCTGGTGGCCGCAGCACTCGCCTTCGGTGCCGCCTTCGGCATCGTGGCCCTGCTCGACGCCACGCCCGAGCAGCCGAACACACCCTTGATCAGTTACGACACCGCACCGGCGGGCTCGTGAAGTCTCATGCCTGGCAGGAGGTGCCCCGGTCGAAGGTCGAGCGGTTCGCCTCCATCGCCCTGGCCGAGGCGCCGGAGATCGCCCAGAAGATCCTCACCGAGATCCGGCAGGACTACCCCTACCTCCAGCTCGTCGAGGACGAGTCCGGTGAGCCGATGGCCCTGGTCGGCATCCGCCGCGCCATCGAGGGCTTCGTACGCCACCTCGCCTCCGGCGCCGCCGACCCGCGCGTGCCACCGGAGGTGTTCCAGGAGTTCGGCCGGGGCGAGGGGCTGCACGGCCGCAGCCTCGACTCGCTCCAGGCCGTCTACCGGCTCGGGGTGCGCCTCACCTGGCGCCGGTTCGCCGAGATCGGCCAGCAGGTCGACATCGCCGCACCCGCCATGTACGAGCTGGCCGAATCGGGTTTCGAGTATCTGGACGGCCTCGTGGAACAGTCGGTCCTGGGCTACGCCGAGGCGGCGGCCCGCCGCGCCAGTGAGCGGCTGCGCCTCCAGCGCCAGCTCATCGACCTGCTCCTGATGGAGCCCCGCGGCGACTCGGCCCGGACGCTCGCCGAGCGGGCCGCCCGGATCGGCTGGGAGCTGCCGGAGACCATCGCGGTGGGCGTGCTGATGCGCCCCGCCCGGGAGGCCGTCGCCCCGGCGGTCGGACAGGGGATCCTGCTGGAGACGGAGAGCGAGCAGCCGCGCATCGTCATCCCCGACCCGGAGACGGCGGGCCGGGCGGACACCCTGCGCCGGGCCACCGCCGGCTGGTCCGGCGCGATCGGCCCGTCCGTGCCGCTGGCCGCCGCCGCGACCTCGCTGCGGTGGGCCGAGACCGCCGTCCAGCTGATCAAGAAGAACCTGCTGCCGCAGGGCGAGGTGCTGCACTGCACCGAGCGCACGGAGGAGCTGGTGCTCCTGCCGTCCCGGGAGCTGATCGACGCGGCCGCCCGCCGCTGCCTCGCCCCGCTGGACGGCCTCGGCGCGACCGCGGCGAAGCGGCTGGCCGAGACCCTGCTCGCCTGGATCGAGACGCCCGGCGGCGCGCCCGAGGTGGCCCAGCGGCTCGGCATCCACCCGCAGACGGCGCGCTACCGGCTGCGCCAGATCCGCGAGCTGTGGGGCGACGCGATCGACGACCCCGACCAGCGCTTCGAGATGCTGCTGGTCCTCCGCTCGCAGCGGCTCAGAGGGGCGCTGGCGCAGGGGGCGGAGTAGGAGCTGTGCCCCCTGCGCGTACGGGTTGCTAGACCGGGGTGACGTACGCCCCGGCGATCCCGCCGTCCACCAGGAAGTCCGTCGCGTTGACGAACGATGAGTCGTCGCTCGCCAGGAACGCCACGGCGGCCGCGATCTCGGTCGGCTCGGCGAACCGGCCCACCGGGATGTGCACCAGCCTCCGCGCCGCCCGTTCCGGGTCCTTGGCGAACAGCTCCTGGAGCAGCGGGGTGTTGACCGGACCCGGGCAGAGCGCGTTGACGCGGATGCCGTCCCGCGCGAACTGCACCCCCAGCTCACGCGACATCGCCAGCACCCCGCCCTTGGACGCGGTGTACGAGATCTGCGAGGTCGCCGCCCCCATCCGGGCCACGAACGAGGCCGTGTTGATGATGGAGCCCCGGCCCTGGGCACGCATGTACGGGATGGCCGCCTTGCAGCACAGGAAGACGGAGGTCAGGTTGACCTCCTGCACCCGGCGCCAGGCCTCCAGGCCGGTGTCCAGGATCGAGTCGTCGTCGGGCGGCGAGATCCCCGCGTTGTTGAAGGCGATGTCGACCGAACCGTAGGTGTCGAACGCCGCCTTGAAGAGCGCCTCGACCTCCTCGGCGTCGGTGACGTCGGTACGGACGAAGAGCCCGCCCGCCTCCTCGGCGGCGGCCTTGCCGCTCACCTCGTCCACATCGGCGCAGACGACCTGGGCGCCCTCGGCGGCCAGCCGCCGCACGGTGGCCAGGCCGATGCCGCTGCCGGCTCCGGTGACGACGGCGGTGCGGCCGACCAGGCGGCGGCAGACAGGGGAAGTGTCGGTCATGGTGCTCAGGCCTCCGTGCTGATGAAGATGTTCTTGGTTTCGGTGAAGGCGGCCAGGGCGTCGGGCCCGAGCTCACGGCCCAGACCCGACTGCTTGTAGCCGCCGAAGGGGGTCGAATAGCGCACGCTGGAGTGCGAGTTGACGGAGAGGTTGCCCGCGCTCAGGCCCTGCCCGACGCGGAGGGCGCGCCCGATGTCCCGGGACCAGACGGATCCGGCCAGCCCGTAGTCGGTGGCGTTCGCCAGGCGCAGGGCCTCCTCCTCGCCGTCGAACGGCAGGACCACCGCGACCGGCCCGAAGACCTCCTCGACGGCCACCGGCGCGTCGGCGGCCACCCCGGCGAGCACGGTCGGCGGATACCAGAACCCGGGACCCTCAGGGGAGTTGCCGAGAATGGCCTGTACGCCGTCGGCTTCCCGTACGCCGTCGGTGAAGCCCCGCACCCGGTCGAGCTGGAGGGCGGAGATGAGTGGGCCCATCTGCGTCTTCTCGTCGGCCGGGTCGCCCACCACCACGGCGGCGACCGCCGGGACGAGCAGGTCGAGGAACCGGTCGTACACGGACCGCTCCACCAGGATCCGGGTCCGGGCGCAGCAGTCCTGGCCCGCGTTGTCCAGGAAGGACATCGGGGTGGCGGCCGCCGCCGCCTCCACATCAGCGTCGGCGAAGACGATGTTCGGGCTCTTGCCGCCGAGTTCGAGGGTGAGGCGCTTCACCCGCTCCGCGCACCGGGTCATGATGTGTTTCCCGGTCCGGGTGGAGCCGGTGAACACGATCTTCGCGACGCCCGGATGGTCGACGAGCGCGCTCCCGGCCACCGGGCCCTCGCCGGGCAGGACGTGGAACAGTCCCTCGGGAAGGCCTGCCTCCAGGGCGAGTTCGGCCAGCCGCAGAGCGGTCAAGGGGGTGGTCTCGGCCGGTTTGAGGAGGACGGCGTTGCCTGCGGCGAGCGCGGGGGCCAGACCCCAGGCGGCGATGGGCATCGGGAAGTTCCAGGGCGCGATGATCCCGATGACGCCCAGCGGCTCCAGGATCGTGAAGTCGATGCCGCCCGCCACCGGGATCTGCTTGCCGAGCAGTCGCTCCGCGCCGCCCGCGCTGTAGTCGAGGAGGTCGCGGACGTTGCCCGCCTCCCAGCGGGCGTTGCCGATGGTGTGTCCGGCCTCCCGGACCTCCAACTGGGCCAGTTCCTCGATGTGTTCGTCGACGGTGGCGGCGAAGCGGCGCAGCAGCCTGGCCCGGTCGGCGGGCGCGGCGGCCGCCCAGGGGCGCTGCGCGGCGGCGGCGCGGACGACGGCCGCGTCCACGTCGGCGGCCGAGGCGGCGGGCACGGTGGCGATGACCTCGGCGGTCGCCGGGTTCAGGACGTCCAGGGCGGACGCTGCGGGGTGCTGTGACACGTACGGACCTCGATCGGGGAAGCAGGCAGGGGGTGGTCGGAGCCGTTCTCGTGGTCAGAGGCGCTCGAAGGAGCGGCGCAGCTCCCAGTCGGTCACCGCGGAGTCGTAGGCGGCGAGTTCGACCTTCGCCATGTTCAGGTAGTGCGCCACGACCTCCTCGCCGAACGCCTCCTTCGCGATGGGGCTGGCCTCCCACAGCTCGGCCGCCTCGCGCAGGGTCGTCGGCACCTGGTCGTACGCGGAGGTGTAGGCGTTGCCCGTACACGCCTCCGGCAACGGCAGCCGGTGCTCGACTCCGTACAGACCGGCGGCGACCAAACCGGCGACGGCCAGGTGCGGATTGACGTCGCCGCCGGGCAGCCGGTTCTCGAAGCGCATCGAGCGGCCGTGGCCGACGACCCGCAGGGCGCAGGTGCGGTTGTCGACGCCCCAGGCGACGGCGGTGGGGGCGAAGGAGCCCGGCTGGAAGCGCTTGTAGGAGTTGATGTTGGGCGCGTAGAGGAGGGAGAAGTCGCGCAGGGCGGCGAGCTGACCGGCCAGGAAGTGGCGCATCAGCTCGGACATGCCGTCCGGCCCGTCCCCGGCCATCACGTTCTCGCCGTTCTCGTCGGTGAGCGAGAGGTGGATGTGGCAGGAGTTGCCCTCGTTCTGGTCGTACTTGGCCATGAAGGTCAGCGAGACACCCTCCTGGGCCGCGATCTCCTTGGCGCCGGTCTTGTAGACGGCGTGCTGGTCGCAGGTGGTCAGCGCCTCGTCGTAGCGGAAGACGATCTCGTGCTGGCCGGGATTGCACTCGCCCTTGGCGGACTCGACGGTCAGCCCGGCCTGCTGCATCTCGTTGCGGATGCGGCGCAGCAGCGGCTCGATGCGCCCGGTGCCGAGGATGGAGTAGTCGATGTTGTACTGGTTGGCCGGGGTCAGCCCGCGGTAGTCGCGGTCCCAGGCCTCCTCGTAACTGTCCCGGAAGACGATGAACTCCAGCTCCGTGCCGACCTGCGCCGTACAGCCGAGCGAGGCGAGCCGGTCGAGCTGGCGGCGCAGGATCTGGCGCGGTGCGGCCACGACCGGGCTGCCGTCGTGCCAGGCGAGGTCGGCGATCAGCAGGGCGGTGCCCTCGTGCCAGGGGACCGGGCGGAGCGTGGCGGGGTCGGCGACCATGCCGAAGTCGCCGTAGCCGTTCTCCCACGACGACATCGCGTAACCGTCGACGGTCCGCATCTCGGTGTCCACGGCCAGCAGGTAGTTGCAGCCCTCGGTACCGTGCTCCAGCACCTCGTCGAGGAAGAACCCGGCTGCGAACCGCTTCCCCTGGAGCCGGCCCTGCATATCGGGGAAGGCCAGCACCACGGTGTCTATCGACCCGTCCGCGACGCGTGAGCGGAGCTCGTCGACGGTGAGCGGGGGTGTGCGGTCTGCCACGGGATTCCTCCTTGGGTGAACCGGGAGGCTTAAGGTATGACAGAGAACCATTGATTGGGAAGGGAATCCGCGCGTGGTCACCAGAAGGAGAACCGACGGCACCCGCCCGGTGGCGGCGGAAGGTGCCCCGGATGCCGTGGGCGAGGAGGCGGCGGGTGGCGAGGTTGCGGCTGCGGAGGGCTCCGCGCCGCCGGTCTCCGTCCTGCGCCCCGTCCGCGCCGGCAACGGCTTCGAGGAGACCCTGGAGCAGGTCCTCCAACTGCTCCGCCTCGGCCTCGTCCCGCCCGGCGACCGGCTGCCCGCCGAGCGCGAGCTCGCCCAGCACCTGGGCGTCAGCCGGGTGACCCTGCGCGAGGTGCTCAAGGTCCTCCAGGACCAGGGCATGGTGGAGAGCCGGCGCGGCCGCTACGGCGGAACGTTCGTCCTGCCGCGCGCCTCCGCCGCCGACGGCAGCGACGAACTGCGGCGCCGGGTGGCGGCCGTCGACGTGGAGGACACCCTGCGCTTCCGCGAGGTGCTGGAGACCGGGGCCGCCGGGCTCTGCGCCGACGGGCTCGCGGCGGAGGGCGAAGGCCGGCTGCGGGCGGCGCTGGAAGCCACCCAGGGGGCCCGGCTGGAGGACTACCGCCGCCAGGACACCCTGCTCCATCTCACCCTCGCGGAACTTTCCGGCTCCGTGTCGCTCGCCGCCGGGTACGCCTCCGTACGCGCCACCCTCAACGAACTCCTCGACTGCATCCCGCTGCTGGTCCGCAACCTGGAGCACTCCCAGCAGCAGCACGCGGCCGTCGTCGAGGCCGTGCTCGACCGGGACGCGGAGGCGGCGCGCGAGATGATGCGCGAACACTGCGCCGGTACGGCGGCGCTGCTGCGGGGCTTCCTGGCCTGAGGTTCCGGGGGCCGGGTCCGGGCGGTGGCCGCGAGGGTGAATCCGTAACCACTCTTTAACGCAGGCCCCTTGCCTTTCGCGTCGACGTTCCACAAAGGTGTGCCGACGAACCTTTGATCGAAGCATCGAGGTATCGAAGCATCGCAGCAGTTCCATCGACGACGTCGACAGACATCTGGAGCGCCTCATGGCTCAGGGCACCGAAACCCCCGCCGGACCACCCGATTCCCCGAGCCCGGGGGCGACCGGCTCGGCCGCGTACCTGCGCCGCCGGACCCTGAGGCGCGGCAGCGCGGGCTGGCTGCTGCTGACCGGACTCGGCGTCGCCTACGTCGTCTCCGGCGACTTCTCGGGCTGGAACATCGGCCTCTCGAAGGGCGGCTTCGGCGGACTCGCCGTGGCCATGGTCCTGATGGGCGTCATGTACGCCTGTCTGGTCTTCGCGCTGGCCGAACTCTCCGCCATCCTGCCGACCGCGGGCGGCGGTTACGGCTTCGCCCGGCGTGCGCTCGGCACCTGGGGCGGCTTCCTCACCGGCACGGCCATCCTCATCGAGTACATCCTCGCCCCCGCCGCCATCTCGATCTTCATCGGCGACTACGTGGAATCGCTCGGCCTGTTCGGGCTGACCTCTGGCTGGCCGGTCTACCTCGCCTGCTTCGCGATCTTCATCTCCATCCACCTCTGGGGCGTCGGTGAGGCGCTCCGCTTCAGCCTGGTCGTGACCGCCATCGCGGTGGCCGCCCTCCTCATCTTCGCCGTGGGCGCGTTCACCGAGTTCGACGCGGGCCGCCTCAACGACATCCCGGCCGACCCCAGCGCCTTCGGCTCCAACTCCTGGCTGCCGTACGGGCTCCTCGGCATCTGGGCGGCGTTCCCGTTCGGCATGTGGTTCTTCCTCGGGGTGGAAGGCGTACCGCTCGCCGCAGAGGAGGCCAAGGACCCGGTCCGCTCGATGCCGAAGGCGCTGGCCATCTCGCTCGCCGTACTGGTCTTCCTGGCGCTCATCACCTTCGTCTCCGCCACCGGGGCCCAGGGCGCCGACGCCATCAAGGAGGCCGGGAACCCGCTCGTGGTCGCCCTCCAGGGCACCGGCGAGCCGACCGCCCTGAGCCGCTTCGTCAACTACGCGGGCCTCGCGGGCCTGGTCGCCTCCTTCTTCTCGCTCATCTTCGCCGGCTCGCGCCAGCTCTTCGCCCTCTCCCGGGCCGGGTACCTGCCGCGCTTCCTCTCGCTCACCAACCGCCGCAAGTCCCCCTACCTCGGCCTGCTGATCCCCGGCGTCATCGGCTTCACCCTGGCCGCCTGGAGCGGCAACGGCGGCCGGATGCTGAACGTCGCCGTCTTCGGGGCCACCATCAGCTACGCCCTGATGGCCCTGTCCCACATCGTGCTGCGCCGCCGTGAGCCGGACCTGCCCCGGCCCTACCGCACCCCCGGCGGCGCGGGCACCTCGGGTGCCGCCTTCGTTCTGGCATGCTCGGCGCTGGTGGCGACCTTCCTGGTGGACCGGGACGCGGCGTTCATCGCGCTCGGTGTGTACGCGGTGGCGCTGGCCTACTTCGCCTTCTACAGCCGCCACCGGCTGGTCGCGGCGGCCCCGGAGGAGGAGTTCGCCGCACTGGCCGCGGCGGAGGCCGAACTCAAGCGCGACTGACCGCCCCGCACAGCCCCGCCCCGCACCGTCGCGGATCCATGAGCAGGACAACCGTCCGTAACGAGACAACCGAAGGAGCCGTTCCATGTCCCGGCCCGTCATCGGCATCAGCACCTACCAGGACCCCGCCCGCTGGGGTGTCTGGGAGATGCCCGCGGTGCTCCTGCCCGCCGCCTACCCCCGCCTGGTCCGGGCGGCGGGCGGACTCGCGGTGCTGCTGCCGCCGGACGAGGCCGCGGACGCGGCCCGGGAGACGGTGGCCGCCCTGGACGGGGTGGTGATCGCCGGGGGAGCGGACGTCGAGCCGACCCGTTACGGAGCCACTCCCGACCCCCGTACGGGGCCTCCGGCCCGCGAGCGTGACGCCTGGGAACTCGCCCTGATCGAGGCGGCGATCGAGCTGCGCGTCCCTCTGCTGGGCATCTGCCGGGGCATGCAACTGCTGAACGTCGCCCTCGGCGGCACCCTGCACCAGCACCTGGACGGCCACACCGGCGGGCACGCGGTCTTCGGCGGCCACGCGGTGGACCCCGTGCCCGGGACGGCGTACGCGGCGGCCGTCCCGGAGCAGACCACGGTGCCCGCCTACCACCACCAGGCCGTCGACCGCCTGGGCACCGGCCTGATCGCCTCCGCCCACGCCCCCGACGGAACGGTGGAGGCGCTGGAACTCCCGGACCACGAGAGCCTGGTGCTCGGGGTCCAGTGGCACCCGGAGATGGGCGACGACCCCCGCGTCATGGCCGCGCTGGTCGACGCGGCCCGCCACCGCTCGCGGGTATCAGCGCCGGGCGTCGGGCAGCGGGGGTGATCCGGCGCCAGGAGTCCCGTGACCGGGCCCGGAGAAGCCCGGACCGGAGAAGCCCGGACCGGTGAAGTCGGGGCCGCTGAAGCCGGGGCGGGTGAAGTCGGGGGCGCTGAAGTCGGGGCCCGCGAAGGCCGGCGGGGTGAAGCGCGGGCCGCCGGGCGCCGCCGCCCGCCCCGCCTCGGCGAGTTCCCCGAGCAGGAACGGGCGGATTCCCTTGTCCCGCAGGGCGGTCCGCCAGGTCTCCCGGGCACGGTCCAGGTCGGCCGAGCGGTCCACCCCGGGCGGGGAGCCGGGCAGGGAGCCGGGCGCCGGCCGGAGGGCGGCGGTCCGGTAGACGGCGATGAGGCTGATCAGGGAGGTGGCGGCCGCGATGGCCAGACTGACCCAGCCCACCCGGACCAGGGTGTCGGCCAGGGCCGCCATGCTGTCGGTCAGGCGGAGCCCGTACCCCAGCAGGAGGAAGGTCGCCGCGGCGACGGCGGCCAGGATCGGGGTCAGTACCCCGAGGACCGCCAGGGCTCCGGCGCCCGGCCGCTCCTGGTCCCCCGGCCCGGACAGGGGAGCGGGGCCGCCGTCGCCGCGCCGGCCGTGCGACGCGCGCCGCAGGGCCGCGTACGCCCGGTACTCCGCCGCGGCGGCCGGAGCCGTACGCCCCACCGCGGCCAGGGCCCGGATCCGCAACCGGCCGCCGCTGACGCCGGATTCCTCCAGCAGCCGCCGGATCTCCGCCGAGGCGAGCACCTCGTCGACCACCTCCGCGTAGGCGGATCTGTCCTCGTCCCCCAGCGGGGAAGGCCTGCCCATACTGTCCCTCGATCGATGTGTCGCCGCCGTGTGGGGCACGGGGCTCCCGCGCCCCCACGCGGCGGTCACGGCGTTGGTGTCGTCACAGGTGCTGGGCGACGGCGGGCATCAGGTCCTGGAACGTACGCCCGTCGGCCGCGGCGCCGATGGCGGTCATCTGCCACCCCGAACCGGCCCGCTGGACCTTGGCCATGATCTGCGCGGTGTGCCGCCCGCCGCCGGTCAGCGTGTACCGCGCGAGCTCCTGGCCGGTGCTCTCGTCGACCAGACGGCAGAAGGCGGCCTCGACCTCCTCGAAGGTCTGGCCGGTGAACGAGTTGACCGTGAAGATGATCTGGTCGACGTGGACGGGCACGCGCCGCAGGTCGACGACGATGGACTCGTCGTCACCGCCCTCGCCCGCACCGCCGACCCGGTTGTCACCGGTGTGCTGGACCGAACCGTCGTCGCTGGTGAGGTGCTGGAAGAAGACGACGTCCTGCGGGTTCTGGCCGGCGAAGAGCACGGCCGAGGCGTCGAGGTCGATGTCCCGGGCGGTCAGCCGGGCCAGGAAGCCCTTGCGGGGCGCGGACTTCCAGCCCAGCCCCATCCGGACGACGCCGAGTTCGCCGCCGCCGGACTTGGTGAGGCTGACCTGCTGGCCCTTGGAGAGGTTGATCGTCATGGCTTCCGCCTTCGCTGTTTCGGTGAGGTGAGGTGAGGTGAGGTGAGTGCGTCCGGGCGGTGGGGCGGGGTCAGAGACCCACGCCGAAGTCGGCGACGATGCCGCTCAGCCCGGATGCGTAACCCTGCCCGACCGCACGGAACTTCCACTCGGCGCCGTGCCGGTACAGCTCGCCGAAGACCATCGCCGTCTCGGTGGAGGCGTCCTCGCTGAGGTCGTAACGGGCGATCTCCGCGCCGCCCGCCTGGTTCACCACGCGGATGTAGGCGTTGCGGACCTGGCCGAAGCTCTGGCCGCGGCCCTCCGCCTCGTGGATCGAGACGGGGAACACGATCTTGGCGACGGAACCCGGCACGGCGGAGAGGTCGACCTTGACGATCTCGTCGTCCCCCTCGCCCTCGCCGGTGAGGTTGTCGCCGGTGTGCTCGACCGAACCGTCCGGGCTCTTCAGGTTGTTGTAGAAGACGAAGTGCGCGTCGGAGAGGACCTTGCCCGACTCGTCGCAGAGCAGCGCGCTCGCGTCGAGGTCGTAGTCGGTGCCGGTGGTCGTACGGACGTCCCAGCCGAGGCCGACAAGGATCGCGGTCAGCCCCGGAGCCTCCTTGGTCAGCGAGACATTTCCGCCCTTGGCCAGGCTCACGCCCATGGTGTTCTCCCTACTGTGCGGTGACGGTGCGGGCACTCTGCGGCACCGCTGTAAAATCTACAACACTGTAGATTTTCCGGGCCAGGTGGGAAGCGGTCGGAGGTGTCACGGGAGGGTCGGTGGCTGGATACGATTTCCCGGTCGCCCGGCGGATGAACGGCAGGGACCGGGCGGCTGAGCGAAGCGGAACGAGAGGGGGGCCTGACGGTGGACACCGAAGGAGCCGGTGGCGAACGGGAAACGCCCGCTCGCAGGCGGGGCCAGGGCGAGCTGGAGGCCCAGGTGCTGTCCGTGCTGGGCGAGGCGACCGAACCGGTGACCGCCGCCTGGGTGCTGCAACGGCTCGGCAGCGGGCTGTCGTACAGCACCGTCATCACGATCCTTACCCGCCTGCACGCCAAGCAGGCCGTCACCCGGACCGGGCGGGGGCGCCCCGTCCTGTGGCAGCCCGTGGCGAACGAGGCCGGTCTCGCCGCGCTGCGGATGCGCAGCCTCCTCGACAAGCAGCGCGACCGGGACGCGGTGCTCGCCGGCTTCGTCTCCGTCCTGTCGGCGGACGACGAGGAGCTGCTGCGCTCGCTGCTCGCGGAGAGCGAGCCCGGGGGCGGGGGCGGGGGCGGGGGCGGGAGCGTGCCGGGGGGCGGCCCCGGCGATGGGCCTGATGGGCCTGGTGGGCCTGGTGGGCCTGATGGACGTGGTGGGCCTGATGGGCCTGGCGCGGCGCCCACGGACCGGCCGGAGGGCTGACGATGGGCGTCTTCGTGTATCTGCCCCTGGTCCTGCCCCTGACCGCGCTGCCGATCGCGCGGCTGGCCGAGCAGCACCTGCACCCAGGGAGAGCCGCACGCCTGCTGACCACCGTCGCCGTGATCCTCGCCTCCTGCAGCCTGGTCTGTCTGGGGCTGCTGGTGGTGGTCGGCACCGCGCAGCTGCCCGGCAACCCGCTGCCCGACGGCTGGTCCGACGACGAGGTACGGGAGGCCGTCCCGCACGACGCCTTCGCGGGCAGGGCCTCCATCCTGGCGCTCGTCGCCGTGACGATGGCCTGCGGGTTCACCCTCCACCGCCACTACCGCTTCCGCGCCCGTGCCCACCGCACCCTCGCCGGACTGCCGGGTGGCGGCGACCTCGCCGTACTCCCCGACGACCTGCCGTACGCCTACGCGCTGCCCGGTTCGCCGGGCCGGGTCATGGTCTCCACCGCCATGCTCGCCGCCCTGGACCCGGCGGAGCGCCGGGCGCTGCTCGCCCACGAACGGGCCCACCTGGACGGCCGCCACCACCGGCTGCTGCTCGCGACCCGGCTGGCCGGATGCGTCAACCCGCTGCTGCGGCCCCTGCAGGAGGCTCTCGTCTACTCCACCGAGCGCTGGGCGGACGAGGAGGCGGCCCGGGTCACGGGCGACCGACGGCTGACGGCCCGTGCGGTCGGCAAGGCGGCGCTCATCTCCGCCCCGGGCCCCCGGGCCGCCGCCGTGGCGGGCTTCGCCGCCGCGGGCCCGGTGCCGCGCCGGGTGGCAGCGCTGCTGGGTCCGGTGCCACCGGACCGGGGCTGGCCGCCCGCGCTCACCCCGGCCGGCGCCGCCGCGTTCGTCGCCGCCGCCGGCACGACCGTCTCCGCGCTCTCCGCGCTCAACGCGGCCGTCGCGCTCTTCCTCGTACTGGAGGCGGCGACGACGCCGCTGTGACCCCCGCGGAGAAGCCTCAGGGAGTAGGGGTGTCCCGCTCGGTCGTCTCCCCGCGGATCACGCGGGGAGCGGTCCGGGACGGGCCGCCACCCGCGCTCTCGTCCTTGCCCTCGTTCTTGAAAGCCT
The DNA here is from genome assembly GCF_042718795.1 of Streptomyces cyaneofuscatus. Taxonomy (GTDB): domain Bacteria; phylum Actinomycetota; class Actinomycetes; order Streptomycetales; family Streptomycetaceae; genus Streptomyces; species Streptomyces cyaneofuscatus_A. The sequence continues at coordinate 37,175 of NZ_JBHXOX010000027.1, read as the reverse complement.
GCTTCTCGCTCTTGAGGATGCGCGCGGCCTTTCCGGCCGACCGTACGAGATCGGGGAGCCGTTTCACGGCCAGCACTGCCACGACGACCAGGAGAAGGATGGTGAGCTCGCCGATCCCGAACATGGCTGCTGCTTTCTCTGGGGCGGATGTGACGAGAAATCACCCGGATCCCTGACGGGCGGCCGGCAGAGGGCAATCTACAGGGCTGTAGAGTACTGGTTCCCCGGGTTCCCGGATCAGGCCGGTCCGGGCAACACCCGCACGGTGGCGTCCGGGAGGCGGCTCCACCAGTGGCCGTAGCGCCGGTAGACCTCCGGTTCACGGCCGGCGAGGAACCCCACCAGCGACCGGGCCTCGGCGGCGAGCCCGTCCCAGACCTCCTCGGGCAGGGGGTGGAACGCGGTCGCTTCGATGCCTCCGGCCACCGGGCGCCACACCCCGGCCACGTACCCGTCGACCAGCAGCGTCGGCAGCACATCGCCGTTCGCGCGGATCACGGTCCTGCGGTATGCCTCCGGGAGGACCCGGCCGCGATCCGCGTACGCCAGCAGGACGCTGTCCCACATCGCCATCAGCCGGGGCGATGCCGGCTCCGCCCCGTCCGGCCGCGGAGCCCCCGGCAGGTCGAACAGCTCCACGTTCTCCGGCCCCTCCAGCCGCTCCAGCCGCTCGGCGAGGTCCACCAGCGCCGCCCGCGCCCTGGTCCGCGTGACCATGGCGAACTGCGCCACGTCCGCTACCGAGGCGGGTCCGAATCCTGAGAGGTAGCGCAGGACCAGCGTGCGCAGGGACGCGGCCGACGCCGCCGGATCCGTACGCAGGGGTCCGGTCCGGGGCGCTATGTACGAGGGACGGTGGCCGAACGACCAGGGCGGGGCGGTGGGAGCGTGGAGCAGCGGCGTGTACTGCCGCAGCCCCCACCACGCCCCGGCCTGCGGCGGCGCCCCCAACTGCTCGCCCAGCCAGGCCTCGCACTCGGCGGTGGTCCGGGGCCGGTCGGCGAACTGCAGCAGCCGGGGGACCAGCGCGTCGGCGTCCGCCGCCGTCAGCCCGGACGCGGTGAACCGGCTCCCCAGTCGGGAGGCGCGCACCACCGGGTGCATGGCCTCCCGGAAGGCCGGGTGGTCGTCCGCGTGCACGGCGTGGAGGGTGAGCCGCATCATGGTCGCCTTCACCACACGGTGATCCGCGAACGCCGTGTCGAGTCCGGCCGGGTCGAAGGCTGTGAGCCGGTTCCACAGCGCGACGTACGGCGAGGCCGGCTGCTGGGCCTGGAGCGCGACCACACGCCGTACGCCCTCGGCCGCGCCCAGGGGCTCGCGCCGCAGCAGCAACTGCCGGGCGAGCGTGGAGCGGTTGAGCCCTCGCGCGGTGATCCTGGTGCCCGTCATCGGTGCGTTCCTCCGGTGGTCGTCCGCGATCCGTCCTCCGCCCGCCGTGCGGCGGTGGGGGCGGCGAACGACGAAACCGTACGCTGCCCATCCCGCCGGCCGGACGGCGCGGTCCGGGGCCTGCTTGGCGCGGGGGACCGCCGGGACCGCGGACACTTCACCGCGCCGCTCTCCTGAACCGTCCGGGGACGCGTCCCGGCCGCGGCGCCGGGACGATGCGGAACGCGGTGTTGAGGACATGGTCGATCACATCGCGTGAGGGCTTGTCCGTGAGGTCGGTGAGCAGCCGGGCCAGGGTGTTCAGGAGGAACGGCGAGTTCATGACGTACCGGTTGAGCACGGGCTGGAACCCGGAGCGGCTGAAGACCAGGTCGGCGGCCGCGTTGCCGAGGCGGTAGTAGCGGCCCCAGCGGCGGTTCATCTCCACCGGGTAGCCGCGCAGCACCTGTTCGCGGCGCGGGCCCTCGGGGTGGGCCAGGGCGAGTGCGGCCGTCTCCGCGGCGACCTCGCCCGCCTCCAAGGCCTGGCCGATGCCCTCGCCGTTCCACGGGCTGACCATGCCGCCGGAGTCGCCGACCAGCAGGAGTCCGCGCGCGTACAGCGGATGGCGGTTGAAGCCGAGAGGCAGTGCGGCGCTGCGGACCGGGCCCTCGGCGTTCTCCTCGCGCAGCCCCCACTCCGGCGGCGTCCGTGCCAGCCACTGGTCCAGGGTGGCCCGCAGGTCCGCCGTGCCGTGCCGGCGGTGGGGGAGCGCCCCGAGGCCTACGTTGACCCGCCCGTCGCCCATCGGGAAGATCCAGCCGTACCCGGGGAGGTACGGTCCCCTGTCGGGGAAGCGGAGGTCGGCCCAGAGCTCCAGGTACTCCTCCCGCGAGCGCTCCGGGCTGCGGTAGTAGCGGCGGGCCGCCGTGGCGATCTGCCGCCGGGGGTCCCGCTCCAGGCCGAGCGCCAGGGCGAGCCGGGCGGAGGCCCCGTCGGCGGCGACGACGACCGGCGCGCGGAAGTCGACGGGGCCCGGTATATCCGGCGCGTCCGAGGTCGCGGCCACCCCGATGACCCGGCCCGCCCGGTCGGTCAGCGGCCGCTCCGCCTTCCAGCCGCTGTACAGCCGCGCCCCGGCCGCCACCGCGTGGTGCGCCAGGATGTCGTCGAAGTCGTGGCGGCTGCGGGAGAGTCCGAAGTCCGGGTAGCGGCCCAGCGCGGGCCAGTCGATGTGCACCCGGTGCTCCCCGGCCACCCAGCGCATCCCGCGCGAACGCGTCCACCCCGGCGCGGAGATGTCCACGCCCATCCGGATCAACTGGTGCACCGCGCGCGGGGTGAGCCCGTCGCCGCAGACCTTCTCCCGGGGGAAGCGGGCCTTCTCCAGCAGGATCACGTCCACACCCGCCCGGGCCAGGTGGTACGCGGCCGACGAGCCGGCCGGGCCCGCCCCCACCACGATCACCTGGGCGTCCTCGCCCGCGCGCCCGTCCGCCGCTGCCGGATCCGCTGACATCTCCCGCATCACAACCCTTCTCGCCTGTTCAGGGACGGCCGGTGCTCTGCCCGGGGCGGTGGCCCCGGTCGACGAACATCATCGACCAGGAGGGGCCGGGGCGGAACCAGGCCTAGGGTCGCGGCGGTTGGCGGTGCAGGCCGGGGCAGAGGCAGGCCTCGTGCCTGGGTGGTTAGTTGTGTGGGCCGGGGCGGAGGCGGGCGTTGGGCGTGGGCGGTTGGTGTGCGGGCCGGGGGTGAAGGCAGGCGGTTGGGTCTCGGCTGTTCGCGGTACGGGCCGGGCCTTGGGCCCCGGCGGTTCGCCGTGCAAGCCCGGCGGCCGGAAACAGGCCCTGGGGTTGCCCGGACCGCCCGACAAGTCCTGTGTCTACGATCCCCGCGTGACCACACCTCCGCAGGAGCTCATCGAGGCCGCCCTCGCCCGCGCCGACGCCGGTCTCCTCGCCCGGCACATCGACGCCCGGACCTGTGCCCCGGAGCTGCTCGGCCGACTGGTCCGCCACGCCGAACCCCGCGTACGCCATCTCGGCCTCGCCCTCCTCGCCGAGCGCACGAGCACCCCGGCCGCCGGTTCCGGTTCCGCCGCCGGTTCCGGCTCCAGCTCCGGTCAACGGGAGCTGCTGGTAAGCCTGTTGCCCGGCTCCTCGGGGGCGACGCCGGAGGAGTCCCTCGCCCTGGCGGAGCTCCACGGGCGGCTACGGCCCGAGCCGGACCCGGCGTACGCGGCCCGCTCCTCGACTGGATGACCGCGCTCCAGCCGCTCGACGCACCGCCGTGGACCGTCGGCGAGACCCGGTCGGCGCCGGACAGGGGGAGGCCCCGCGATCCGGACGGGCCGCACTCCGCCGTCCGGCAGGCCCGGCTGCTGGCCCTGCTGGAGGCGGACGACCCGGACGACCGGAACGCCGCCGCCCGGGCGCTCGGCGGACGGCCCGAGCCGGAGGTGGCGCTCGCCGTCGTCCGGGCGTACCTGCGCGGCCGCGTCGACCAGTTGCCCGACGCCGGGGTCGACCGCCTCGCCCGTACGCCGGCCGGCCTCGGAGTGGCGGAGCTGGACGCCCAAGGGGTGGAGCCGGAAAGGGCGTTGCGTTGTGCCGGGCGCCTGCGCCCCTGGGACCTGCCGCCGCTCGTCCCGATGCTGCTCGACCGGTGGCAGCACGGCCCGCCGGCCGTGCACGCGGCCGCCCGAACGGTGCTGGACCGGGTCCCCGCCGACGCCCTGGCGCACCTGCTGGGCCCGCGCGTCGAGGCGGGCGGCCACGGCCTCCTGGAGCTGCTGGCGGGCCGCCCCCTGCTCCGTACGCCCGAACTGGACCGCGTACGGCGCCGGTTGCGCGACGAGGGCCGCGACGCCCTGGCCGACCGCCTCGTCCTGGTGGCGGGCCCCCTGCGCGGGCCGGACGCCGAGGCCGAGGACGCCGCCGCGCTGGACGCCCTGCGCGCCCCCGCTCCGGGCGTTCCGGCGGCACGGGCGCCCCTCCCGCCCCTGCCGGAGCTGCTCGACCTGGCCCGCACGGGCGCACCTGAGCAGATCCGCCGCGCCCTCGGCCGCCTGGTGGAGGAGCACACACCGCCGCCCGGCGGCGAGCCCGACCCGGCACTCCACGCCGTGATCGAGGAGCTGCTGCGCCACCCGCGCGCCGGGGTGCGCCTGCACGCCCACCGGGCCTCGCGCGCCCTCTTCGGCCGGGCCGGCCACGCCCGGTCCACGGTGATCCTGCTCTCCGACCCGCTGCCGGACGTGGTGCGCATGGCGGTGCGGACCCTCGGCCGGGCCTCGTGGGAGCCCGCTCTGCCGGAGCTGGTCCGCCTCCTCCAGCACCCGAAGCCGGTCGTCCGCAGCGCCGCGCGGGAGGCGGTCACCGGCTTCGGCCAGGCGGCGGTCCCCGTACTGCGCCGGGTGGCGGCCCGCGCCCGCCCCGACCGGCGGTCCCTCTACACGGACCTCCTCGCCCAGGTGGCGGCCTCCGACGCGACCACGTAGACGCGCCCCCCCGGAACCCCCAGCCCCTTCAGTCCCCGTCCCCCCGGGCCGCCGCCACCGCGACCTGGTGCAGCGTCCGACCCGTACGGGCGGACCGGGCGTGGTACGGGTCCGGTGAGCCGGGCCGGTCGCGCACGGCGAGGCGGTCGTTGGCCTTGATCAGCAGCCACGCCTCCTGGCCGCCGCTCTCCGGCTCGTCGCCCACCCGGAAGCGGGTGAGCGCGAACTCGCCGTGCAGTTTGGACCCGTGGAGCCAGAACGTGGCATGGCCGAGGGCGAGCGAATCCGCGAAGGGGACCGCGTCCCCCTCCCCGTCGTGGCCGAGCGGTTCGTACGTGCCCTGGTCCCAGACGATCACCGTGCCGCTGCCGGACTCGCCCTGCGGGATGACCCCCTCGAACTCGCGGTACTCCAGCGGGTGGTCCTCCGTCTCCACGGCGAGGCGCCGGTCGCTCGGGTTCTCCGAGGGGCCTCGGGGGACCGCCCAGGACTTGAGTACGCCGTCGACCTCCAGGCGGAAGTCGAAGTGCATGCGCCGCGCGTCATGGATCTGCACGACGAAATGAGGCCGCGGTACGCCGTCGAAACGGGGCCGCGGTACGCCGTCGTTCCGCATGCCGTGCTCCCTCCGCCCGCACCGCCCGGTCCCGCCGCGCTGTCCGGTGCAGCTCGGCCGGGCCGCCGGGTCGATAACTCCACTCTGCCGCCGTCCGGAAGGAACCGCACGGCGGGCCCTGCCGACTTCAGATGCATATGCCAGAAGCATGGTCCGTTCGCTCTCCGGTCTGGACCAGGTTATTGACGGCTCCTGTGGCACTCCCTTAAATCAAGAATTGAAATATGCACCCGAGGTGTTCGCCCCAACCGTTCACCTCTCGGTGTCGACCTGTCATGCACATGTCCCCCCACGAAGCGATGTGATGACCGTGCACCTCCCGGCCAAAGCCGTACCCAGCCGCTCCCGGCGCCGCCGCCGCACCGCGCTCTACGCGGCCTCCCTCCTCTGCTGCTCCGCCCTCCTCGCCACCCTGCCCGGCGGAGCCTCCGCCGCCCCCGGATCCGTCTCCGCCCCCGGTTCCGCCCCCGCCGTCGGCACGGCGGCCGTCTCCTTCGAGGACACCTTCGACGGACCGGCCGGCGCGGCGGTCGACGGCTCCAAGTGGCAGTTGGAGACCGGCGACAACGTCAACAACCACGAGCGGCAGTTCTACACCGGAGGCAACGACAACGCCGCCCTCGACGGCCAGGGCAACCTGGTGATCACCGCCCGCAAGGAGAACCCCGGCAACTACCAGTGCTGGTACGGCACCTGCGAGTACACCTCCGCCCGGCTCAACACGGCGGGCACGTTCGCCGCCGCCTACGGACACGTCGAGGCCCGCGTCAAGGTCCCGCGCGGCCAGGGCATGTGGCCCGCGTTCTGGATGCTGGGCGACGACTTCGGCGACGTCGGCTGGCCACAGAGCGGTGAGATCGACGTGATGGAGAACGTCGGCTTCGAACCCGGCACCGTCCACGGCACCCTGCACGGCCCGGGCTACTCCGGCGCCGAGGGCATCGGCGCCGGCTACACGCTGCCGGACGGTGAGGCCTTCGCCGACGACTTCCACACCTTCGCCGTCGACTGGGCCCCGGACTCCATCACCTGGTCCGTCGACGGCACCGTCTTCCAGCGGCGCACCCCCGCCGACCTGGGCGGCAAGGAGTGGGTGTACAACAAGCCCTTCTTCCTCATCCTCAACCTCGCGGTCGGCGGTTACTGGCCTGGCGACCCCGACGGCTCCACCCCCTTCCCGTCGCAGCTCGTCGTCGATTACGTCCGCGTGACCACCAGCGACTGACCGCCCGACGGCTGTTGGCGGTCCGCGCGGACGAGGGACGCGATCCGCCGGCTGCGGTGAACGCTGCGCTGAACCAGGTGAATCAGCAGCCCCGGTGCCTGTGCGCGGGGTCCTCCACGCACAGGCACCGGCCCCCACCCGCTCGGCCCCCGAAAGACGGAGACCCCATGACCGCCACCGCCACCGCCACCGCCACCGCCACCGACACCCCGCCCCCCGGACCCGGCGTCCTCGCGCGGCTCCGCAGGCTCGCCCTGCCGGGCCTGTCGCTCATCGCCCTGGCCGCGTTCCTGAGCCCGGGCGCACCCGCGAACGCCGCCGAGATCGCCGCCGTCGGGCAGATCACCGGCATCGGCGGCAAGTGCGTCGACGTGGCGGGTGCCTCCTCCGCCAACGGCACCGCCGTCCAGCTCTACGACTGCAACGGCACGGGCGCCCAGCAGTGGGACGTCCGCTCCGACGGCACCGTACGCGCCCTCGGCAAGTGCCTCGACGCCAAGGACGCGGCCACCGCCAATGGCACGGTCATCCAGCTCTGGGACTGCAACGGCACCGCCGCCCAGCGCTGGGGCATCTCCGCCGCCCGCGACATCGTCTCCGTACCGGCCGACAAGTGCCTCGACGCCACCGGTAACAGCTCTGCCAACGGCACCCGCCTCCAGCTGTGGACCTGCACCGGCGCCGCCAACCAGAAGTGGACCGCCCCGGCGGGCGGCTCCGACCCCGGCCCGGGCGGCCCCCCGATGGCCGTCGCGCCCTACCTCTACAACGGCTGGGGCAGCCCGCCCTCCCCGACGACCGTGATGAACGCGACCGGCGTCAAGTGGTTCACCCTCGCCTTCGTCCTCAGCAACGGCTACTGCAACCCCCAGTGGGACGGCGGCCGCCCGCTCACCGGCGGCGTCGACCAGCAGACGATCAACACCGTACGGGCCGCCGGAGGTGACGTGATCCCGTCCTTCGGCGGCTGGAGCGGCAACAAGCTGGAGAGCTCCTGCGGCAGCGCCGGCGAACTCGCCGCCGCCTACCAGAAGGTGATCAACGCGTACGGGCTCAAGGCCATCGACATCGACATCGAGGCGGCCGCGTACGACTCCCCGACCGTCCAGCAACGTACGGTCGACGCCCTGCGGACCATCCGGGCCGACAACCCGGGCATCAAGCTCTACATCACCTTCGGCACCGGCCAGAACGGCCCCGACAGCAGCCTCATCAACCGGGCGGCCCAGGCCGGACTCACCGTCGACAGTTGGACGATCATGCCGTTCAACTTCGGCGGCAACGGCCAGAACATGGGCACGCTCAGCGTCCGTGCCGCCGAAGGCCTCAAGACGGCTGTCAAGAACGCCTACGGCTACAGCGACGACCAGGCCTACCGGCACACCGGCATCTCCTCGATGAACGGCACCACCGACGTCGGCGAGACCATCACCCTCGCCGACTTCCGCACGATCCTCGCCTACGCCCAGCAGCGCCACCTGGCCCGGCTGACCTTCTGGTCCGTCAACCGCGACCGCCCCTGCACCGGCGGCGGCGCCGACACCTGCTCCGGTGTCGGCCAGCAGCCGTGGGACTTCACCAGGGTCCTCGCGCAGTACCGGGGCTGACAGCCCGGCCCGCCCCTTTCGAGGGCGGCTCAGGACGGTGGACGGCGGCAGAGGTGCTCCTGCCGCCGCCCACCACTCTTCGGCAGGAGAAGCGGAATAGCATGATCCTCATGGAACAGCGCACACTCGGCAGGACCGGCCGTGACGTCTCGGTCGTCGGACAGGGCACCTGGCAGCTCGGAGGCGACTGGGGAGAGGTCGAGGAGAGCGACGCCTTCGACGTCCTCGACGCGGCCGTCGACTCCGGCGTCACCTTCTTCGACACCGCGGACGTGTACGGGGACGGCCGTAGCGAACAGCTCATCGGCCGCTACCTCAAGAACCGCCCCGACGCGGACATCTTCGTCGCCACCAAGATGGGCCGCCGCGCGGACCAACTGCCGGAGAACTACGTCCTGGACAACTTCCGCACCTGGAACGACCGTTCCCGCGCCAATCTCGGCACCGACACCCTCGACCTCGTACAACTGCACTGCCCGCCCAGCAGCGTCTACTCCTCCGATGCCGTCTACGACGCCCTGGACACGCTGGTCGACGAGCAGCGGATCGCCGCCTACGCGGTGAGCGTCGAGACCTGCGCCGAGGCGCTGACCGCCATCGCCCGCCCCGGCGTCGCGAGCGTGCAGATCATCCTCAACCCGTTCCGCCTCAAGCCCCTGGACGAGGTCCTTCCGGCGGCCGCGGCCGCGGGCGTCGGCATCATCGCCCGCGTCCCGCTCGCCTCCGGGCTGCTCTCGGGCAAGTACACCAAGGACACGGTCTTCGGCCCCGACGACCACCGCAACTACAACCGGCACGGCGAGGCGTTCGACCAGGGCGAGACGTTCTCCGGTATCGACTACACGACCGGGATCGAGGCCGCGGCCGAGTTCGCCGCACTGGCCCCCGAGGGTGCCACCCCCGCGCAGACCGCGCTGCGCTGGATCATCCAGCAGCCGGGCGTGACCAGCGTGATCCCCGGCGCACGCTCGGTGGAACAGGCCCGCGCCAACGCGGCGGCCGCCGCCCTGCCGCCGCTGCCGCAGTCCACGCTGGACGCCGTACGGGAGCTGTACGACCGCTCCATCCGCGCGGAGGTCCACGGCCGCTGGTGACCGGTGGTCCGGCGAGCGGGACTCAGTCGTCCTGCTCGTCGTCCTCTTCCTGATGCTGCCCCTGCCCCTGCCCCTGCTCTCCGGGCTGCTGTCCCTGCTGCTGTCCCTGCTGCTCTCCGCCGTCCTGGACCTCCTGCGAGGCCGGTCCGGACGGGGAGGGGCCGGGGGCGGGGGTGCCGGCCGAGCTGGAGTCCGGCGAGAACAGGACCATCCCCAGATAGACGGCCGCCAGGAACGTCGCCGTCCCCGCGATGGCGCTCGCCACCCTCGGACGCCGGCGGATCGCCTCCCGCGTACTGCGGCGGCGGGCCGGCGCCGACCGGGACGGGGTGGAGCGTCTTCGCCCCGTGGGCTGCGGCAGCCGGTACGTCGCGGGGCCCACGGGGGAGGCCGGGGCCGACGGCGAAGGGGCGGGGGAGGGGGCGGCCCGGCGGGAGGCGGGTTTCGGCGTCGGGAGCGGCTCGGAACGGCCGCGCCAGGCGTCGGTGCGGAACCAGTCGGAGACCTGCTGCGCCGTGGGCCGCTCCTCGGGCTTCTTGGCCAGCAGGCCGAGGAGGTACGCGTCGAACGCGGCCGAGATGTCCACGCCGCGCTGCCGTAGCGGGACCGGCGGGGTGTCGACGTGCTGGTACAGCGTGGCGGTCGCGGTGTCGGACTTGAACGGCGGCTGCCCGAGCAGCAGTTGGTAGACGACGCAGCCCAGCGAGTACATGTCGGACGCGGAGTCCGCCGTACGTCCCAGAGCCCGCTCGGGCGCCAGATAGAGGCTGGTGCCCACGATGTGACCGGCCGTCGTCAGCGCCGTCGACGGGTCGTCGACGAACTGGGCGATGCCGAAGTCGCCGATCTTCACCGAACCGTCCGCGTCCAGCATCAGGTTGCCCGGCTTGATGTCCCGGTGGACGATGCCCTGGCGGTGCGCGGCGGCGAGACCGGCCGCGGCCTCCCCCGCGATCCGGGCGACCTGCTCGGGGTGGACGCGCTCCTGGGCGGCGAGCAGATCACCGAGGCTCTGCCCCTCGACCAGCTCCATCACCAGGAAGAAGCGGTCCTCCCAGGCCCCGAAGTCGAAGACGGCCACCAGGTGCGGGTGGCTCAGCCGGGCGGCGGTCTGGGCCTCCAGCCGGAACCGGGCGGTCGACGAGGCGTCCGCCTGGTCCCCCAGCAGCAGCTTCACGGCGACGGCGCGGCCCAGAACCTCGTCCGCGGCGCGCCACACCTCGCCCATACCGCCACGGCCGATGGGGGATATCAACCGGTACCGACCAGCTACCAGCACCTGTTCACCTAACTCGAATCGTGGCCCGCTCCGACTGCCGGTCCATCGCGCGGCGGCCTGCCCCCTGAGGGGGTGCGCACGGCGGAGTGAACGACATGATCAGGATATCGGTCCGCGGAGCCGCCGATGCCCCGACGGCCCTCTGCCGAGGCGGGGCTGACGACCCGGCACGTTCAGGAGCGGCCGCCCGGCGCCGCCTCGCCCCGCAGCCAGCCGTACGCGGCCTCCGCCGAGAACGCCGCCTGGCCCTCCGCGAACAGCAGGTCCGCCGCCGTGAACGCCGGGTCGGAAGCGGTCGCGGGCACGTAGGGGACGGCGATGCACCGCATCCCCGCCGCACGGGCGGCAGCGGCCCCCGGCGGCGCGTCCTCCAGCACCACGCACCGCGCCGGCTCCGCCCCCATCCGCCGGGCCGTCTCCAGGAACACGTCGGGCTCAGGCTTCCCCTGCGCGACCTCCTCGGCGGAGACGTAGAGCGGGATGTACGCCTCCAGCCCCGTGACCGCGAGTACGGCTCCGATCGCGGCCCTGGAGGAGCCGGAGGCCACGGCCATCGGCACCCCGGCGGCGTGCAGGAGCTCCACGAAGGCCCGCATCTGCCCGAACACCTCGGTGGAGGCTCCCGCCAGCTCCAGGTAGAGCGCGTTCTTCCCGGCGAGCAGCTCGTCGACCGGGGCGTCGATCCCGTATGTGGAGCGCAGGGCGGTCAGGGTCTCCCGAGTGCCGATCCCGATGAAGCGGGTGTGGTCCTCCCAGCTGAAGTCGCTCACCCCGTACCGGGCGAGCAGCCGGCGCCCCGCCTCGTAGTAGTTCGGTTCGCTGTCCACCAGCGTGCCGTCGAGGTCGAAGATCACGTGGAGGCCGGGTCGCGGAATCATGGCCTCCAGCATGCCGCAACGGACCTGACGGGTGCCTCAGCCCGCCTGGCCCCCGCCGCCCGTCCGCCTCACCTTCCCTGGCCGCCCGCCCGCCTCACCTTCCCTGGCCTGCCGCCCGCCTCAGCCGGCCTGGCCGCCCGCCGCCCGCCCCACGGACTCGACCAGCGGCAGCACCCGGTGCGCCACCCGCTCGCGCAGCGCCACGTCCGTCCGGGTCCGGACCACGCCCGGCAGTTGGATCAGCCGCTGGATCACGTCCTCCAGGTGCCCGTTGTCCCGGGCCACGACCCGGGTCAGCAGATCCCCGCCACCCGTGGTCGAGAACGCCTCGATGATCTCGGGAACGGCCGCCAGCGCGTCACCGACCTCGTCCAGGCGTCCCTGGGTGACCTCCAGGTGGACGAAGGCGAGGACGGGGTGACCGAGGGCGGCGGGGGAGAGGGCCGGTCCCGTACCGGTGATGACCCCGTCCCGCTCCAGCCGGTCCAGCCGGGCCTGGAGGGTGCCGCGGGCCACCCCGAGGATGCGCGCGTACTCCCGCACGCTGGTGCGCGGCTGCTCGATCAGCAGGCGCAGGATGCGGGTGTCGAGAGCGTCCACGGCCATGATCCGTCGGCCTCCTTCTGGTCCGATGGTCCGTTGGCCTCCTCATGGCCCACGAATCCGGTCGAGAACTATGCCATTGGTCCAGAGGATTCGCGCTCGTTTGATCCACGGGCTCCCAGGATGCTCTGATGGTCCTGTCGATGGCGCCGCGGACTTCCGTGGCGCCTTTTTCATGCCGAGCGCGCGGAGCCCACCGGACACGGCACGGGTGAGGCGGAAGGGGAGCAGTGTGCTGAAGAGGGTGTTCGTGGCACCGGACCCGGGGAGGGTGCGGCTGCGGTTCGCGAGCCGGGCCGTCATCGGGATCGGGCTCGCGGTCGCGCTGTGCGGACTCGTCGGGCACTCGCTCGTCGCCGCCATCACCGGCGGCCTCGCGGCGCTGCTGGCCCTCTTCACGGTCACGGACGCCACGGTGCGGCAGCAGGCGCTCACGACCGCGCTGCTCCCCGCCGTCGGGCTCCCGGTCCTCGCCGCCGCCGCCGTGCTGCACGACCAGCCCGCCGCCCGCGACCTGGTCTTCCTCGCGGTCATGGGCGCGGGCGTCTACGCCCGGCGCTGGGGGCCGCGCGGCCACTCGCTGGGCGTCTTCGCCTTCATGACCTTCTTCGCCGCCCAGTTCCTGCACACGGTGCCGGGGCAGCTTCCCGAGCTGTACGCTGCCGTCCTGCTGTCCCTCGCCGTCTCCTCCACCGTCCGCTTCGGCCTGTGGTGCTACGAGCGGCGGCTGCCCGCCGTGGCCGTGCCCACTGCCCCGGAGGGCCGCGGACTGGCCCGCGTCACCACCCGGCAGGCGGTCCAGGCCACCCTGGGCGGCGCCTTCGCGCTGGGTCTGGGGCAGGTGCTCTCCGACCAGCGCTGGTACTGGGCGGTCGGCGCCACCTGGTGGGTCTTCGTCAACACCACCTCGCGCGGCGAGACCCTCGTACGCGGCTTCCGCCGGGTCCTGGGGACCGTGATCGGCATCGCCGCCGGATTCCTCGTCGCCATCCCGCTGGACGGTGCCGGGGCGCCGACCGCCGTCATCGTCGCGGTGAGCGTGTTCGGGATCTTCTACACGGCGGCGGTCTCGTACAGCTGGATGATGTTCTTCGTGACCGTCATGGTCGGCGTGCTCTACGGGGTCCTGGGCGTCTTGGACGCGTCCCTGCTCTGGCTGCGGGTCGCCGAGACGGCCGTCGGCGCGCTCGGCGCGGTGCTCGCGGTGCTGGTGGTCCTGCCCGTCACGACCCACGCCGTCACCGACGCGTGGATCCGCAAGGCCCTGCGGTGCGTCCACGCCTGCACGGCCGAGGCCGCCGAGCGCCTCGCCGGCTCCCTGAGCGCCGACCCGGCTCCCCGCGTCGCGGAACTCGACGTGCTCCTCAGCCGGGTCCGGCTCTCGCTCGCCCCGCTGGTGCACCCCCTGAGCCCGCTGAAGGCCCGCAAGACGCGGGCGCGCCAGGTGCTGGCCCTGCTGGACGACTGCGTACGGGAGGTGCGCGGCCTGGCCTCCATCGCCGCGGACCCGGCCGCCTCGCACGACGCCCGGCTCTCGGCGGCTTGCTCCCGGGTGGAGGAGGCGGTGGAGGAGCTGCTGCGCCAGGAGAGCCGGGAGGAGCGGGGAGCCGTGCGCGCGGGCGTGCAGTCCGGCGCTGCCGTGGATCACCCCGCCCTGGCCCACCTGCACGGCCTGGAGCGGGCGCTGGCCGACCTCGCCACGCCCCTGCACAGCTCGCCCCGGGCCCCGATCGCCGCCTGAGCCGGTGGCCTCGGGCCCTTGAGCGACCGCCTCGACCGCCTGACGGATTGGTCCAGACCTGAGGTGCGCCGCCTGCTACCGTCGGCCGGAAGATCACGGCGACGGTGAAGTGGGGTAGTGCGATGGGTGGCAGCAGCACCGGACGGGCATTCATGGGGTCGTTCACCTCGGCGGGCGGCCTCGGCGTGACCGTCGCGGAGGTGGACCGGAACACCGGGGCGCTGACCGTGCTCGGCTCTTCGGACGCCCTGCCGGACCCTTCCTTCCTCGCGCTCGCACCGGGCGGAGAGACCCTGTACGCGGTCGGCGAGTCCGCCCCGGGCTCGGTGGCCGCCTTCGACGTCGGCGGCGACGTACCGGCCCTCCTGGGCCCGGTGCGGCCGGTCGACGCCGACGGACCCACCCACCTCGCGCTCGCCGCGGGCCACCTGGTCACCGCCAACTACGGATCCGGCAGCGTCACCGCCCTGCCCGTGCTCGCCGACGGATCGCTCGGCGAGGTCTCCTCGGTCGTCCGGCACGAGGGCGGCGGCCCCGACAGCGAGCGCCAGGAGGGCCCGCACGCCCACCAGGTGCTGCCCGACCCCTCCGGCCGCTGGGTGGTCAGCGTGGACCTCGGCACCGACTCCGTACGCGTCAACGCCCTGGACCCCGCCACCGGCCTCCTGGAACCGCACGGCGAGACCGCCCTGCGCCCGGGCACCGGGCCGCGCCACCTGGCCTTCCACCCCTCGGGCCGCTACGCCTACGTGCTGAACGAGCTGGTGCCGACCCTCACCGTCTGCCGCTGGGACGCCGAGGCGGGCCGTCCGGAGCCGCTGGGGGAGGTTCCGGTGCTGCCCGAGTCCGAGCCCGCGGGTGAGCCCGGCAGTGGTCCCGCGTCCGCCGACGGCTCCGTACGGGCCTATCCGTCCGAGGTGGTCGTCGCGCACGACGGGCGCTTCCTGTGGACCGCCAACCGGGGCCACGACAGCATCTCGGTCCTGACCCTCGACGAGACCGGCGAGAAGGCCGCCCTGGTGGCCACCGTCGGCTGCGGCGGCCACTGGCCCCGCGACCTCACCCTCGACCCCAGCGGCCAGTGGCTGTACGCCGCGAACGAGCGCTCCGGGAACGTCAGCTGGTTCGCCGTGGATGCGGAGACCGGCATCCCGCGGCACGCGGGCTCCGTCGAGGCCCCGGCGGTCTCCTGCGTCGTCCTCGGCTGACCCGGGGCCGTACAGGCAGCAGGAAAGCCGCGGCCCGGGCCGGAGGGATCCTCATCGATCCTCCGGTCCGGGCCGCGGCTTTCCGTGCGTCCGTGCCGCTTCCGTCGACCCGGGTCAGTGCGCCTGGGCGCCCTGCGGGGTCGCGGGCGTGATGCCCAGCGCCGTGGCGTACAGCGACAGCACGAGCTTGCCGATCGCCGGGTAGGCGCCCAGCGGCTCGGCGGTCGCGCAGCCCGCCTCCTTGGCGGCGGCGT
This sequence comes from Streptomyces cyaneofuscatus, assembly GCF_042718795.1. Taxonomy (GTDB): domain Bacteria; phylum Actinomycetota; class Actinomycetes; order Streptomycetales; family Streptomycetaceae; genus Streptomyces; species Streptomyces cyaneofuscatus_A. The sequence goes on along the minus strand of NZ_JBHXOX010000027.1, from coordinate 21,797 downwards.
CCAGCAGACCGGGGTCGACCTCCGGGCCCACCAGGTACGGCGCCAGCGCGAGCTGCGCCGAGCCGGAGCCCTGGAGCTGGCGCGCGATCGAGGCGACCGAACCCTCCACGTCCAGCGCGGCGGCCATCACCGGAACGGCCAGCCGGGCGGCCAGCAGCATGCCGGTGATCCCGGCCGCCTGCACGGCCTCCTCGCCGCCCACCGTGGCCAGCACGATGCCGTCGGCGGCGGTGGCGACGGTGAACAGCCTGGCGCGGTCGGCACGCGCGAGCCCGGCCTCCGAGAGCCGGACGTGCAGGGCCTCGGCGAGCAGCGGGTGAGGACCGAGCACGTCGGTCAGCTCCACCTGCGTGCCGCTGTCCATCACGGCCTGCCGTATCCGCCGGATCAGCGCGCTGTCGGGACCCGCGAGCAGCGGGACCACGACGGCGGCCGGACCGGCGGGCTCGGCGGCCTCGCGGCCGGCGGCGACGGCCTGCTCGTAGCGCTGGACACGCTCGGCGGCGGAGTGGGCGAGAACGGTGGCCAGAGTGGGGTACTCGGCATCGTCACCGTCGAGATAGCCGATCCGGGCGTTGAGGCCGGGCAGCTCGGAACGGGCGATGCTGATCACTTCCTCGGCCAGACCGCGCGTAGCCGAGGAAGGGGTGCCGGGAACGGCGAGAACGAGCGCGGCAGCGCCCTCAGGTGCGACCACGGGCTCCGGGCGGCGGTGCCGTCCGGACTGGCGAGGTCGCGGCATTCGTACAGGCAGGCCGGAAGCGGGCCCAGTGGGGGTGCTCATGGCGCCGCATGCTACTGGTTTTGGATGCCCCTCTGTTCGGGGAGGGTCCGGTCGAGCGTTAACTATCCGCTTATGTCCGATGAGTGACCTACTGGTGAAGTGTCCCCGTCTGTCGGTCTGTCCGCCGCCGGGTTCCCCGGCCCCTTCGTCAGCCCTTTCGTCGGTCCTTTCGCCGGTCCTTTCGCCGGTACGCCGCCGGGCTCCGGCTCCCCGTTCCCCACCTCCGCACCCTCGCGTCCGGAAGGTCCGTCCCCGGTCGGAACGAACAGCATCGTCGGGTGGTGCGGCAGCCGCAGATCGTCCAGGGCCAGAGCGCGCGCGATCCGGAGTGCGCCGGTCAGCGGATCGCCCGTTCCGGTGGTCACCCGGGCCTGCGGAACCAGCCGCGCCAGCTCCTCGCGCACGGGTCCGAGCAGGGGCTCGCCCATCCGGAACAGCCCACCGGTCAGGGCCACTTCGCAAGCGTCGCCGTCCTGGGGCCCGGCCGTCGGGCAGACGGCCGCCGCCGCCTCGGCGATATGGATGCCCGCCTCCCGCAGAATGCCCGCCGCGACCTCGTCCGCTCCGGCGCACGCCGCCACCTCGGGGGCGAACGAGGCGAGCACGGCCGGGCGGTCGGAGCGCGGGTAGAGCAGCCCCGGCAGACCCTCGGCGGCTCCGAACACGGCATGCAGCCGGGCCAGCAGGGCGGGGGAGCCGCCGCGCCGCCCGTCATGGGCGCGCATCGCCGCGTCGAGCCCCGCCCGGCCGATCCACGCACCGCCGCCGCTGTCACCCAGAAGATGACCCCAGCCGTCGGCCCGGTGCCACGACGTGAGGTCCGTACCGAGCGCGATCATGCCCGTGCCGCCCGCGACGACCGCCCCGGGGCGCTGTCCCACCGCGCCCGCGTACGCCGTCACCGCGTCGGCGGCCAGCGCCATCCGGCGTACGCCCAGCGCTTCCGCGAGCGCACCCGGCAGCTCCGCTCGCAACCGCCCGCCGAGCGTGGCCATTCCGGCGGCCCCGACCGCCGCGGCGGCGACCGTCGCGGGGCCATCGCCCGTACGCCCACCGTCACTTCGGGCTGCCCGCTCCAGCAACTCCGCCACTGCGGGCAGCAGTTGCTCCAGCAGGTGAGCCGCGTCGATCCCCCCGGCCCCCGTCCGCACCGGCTCGGCGCAGACGGCCGTGAAGAGCGGCCCCTCCGTGTCCACCCGGCCGAGCGCCACCCGCAGCCCCGACCCGCCGGAGTCGACCCCGAGGACATACGCCTCAGGGGTGGCCGCGGGGGGCGGGGCGTCGGTCACGGCAGACGCCAGTCGACCGGCTGCGCCCCTTGGCGCTCCAGCAGTTCGTTGACCCGGCTGAACGGCCGCGAGCCGAAGAACCCGCGGTCGGCCGACATGGGTGAGGGGTGCGAGGACTCGATCGCGGGGAAGTCGCCCAACTGCGGGCGGAGGTTGCGGGCGTCCCGCCCCCACAGGACCGACACCAGCGGTGTGCCCCGGGCCACGAGCGCCTTGATCGCCTGCTCGGTCACCTCTTCCCAGCCCTTGCCCCGGTGCGCGGCGGGCCGCCGGGGCGCGGTGGTCAGCGCCCTGTTCAGCAGCAGCACCCCCTGCCGGGTCCACGGAGTGAGGTCGCCGTTGGACGGCCGCGGCAGGCCGAGGTCCGCGTGTAGCTCCCGGAAGATGTTCTCCAGGCTGCCCGGCAGCGGCCGGACGTCGGGCGCCACGGCGAAGCTCAGCCCGATCGCGTGCCCGGGGGTCGGATAGGGATCCTGGCCGACGACGAGGACCCGGACCTCCTCGAACGGCTGCTGGAACGCCCGCAGTACGTTGGCCCCGGAGGGCAGGTACGTACGTCCCGCGGCGATCTCCGCGCGGAGGAAGTCGCCCATAGCGGCGATGCGTTCGGCGACGGGTTCGAGGGCGTCGGCCCACCCCGGCTCGATGATCTCTTTCAACGGTCGTGCTGCCACGCGCCGCACTCTACTGGTGATACGACCACTCCGATCAACTGCCGTCGGCCGAGAGCCACCACCCCCCGCCCGGCCACTCTGCCGAGAGTCCCCTGCCCAGTCGCTCGGCTGCCCAGTCGCTCGGCCGAGGGCCGCTGCCGCCCCCCCGCTCGGCCCCTCAGTCGAGAGCCACTGCCCGTACGCAGAGCACGTCCGGCAGATGCGAGGCGAGCTGCTGCCAGCTGTCGCCGTCGTCCGCGCTCGCGTACAACTCGCCGTTGCGGTTGCCGAAGTAGATCCCGGCCGGATCCGCGTCGTCCGTGCAGAGCGCGTCGCGCAGCACCGTGCCGTAGTGCTCCCCGCCCGGCAGCCCCACCGTGAGCGGCTCCCAGGTGCGCCCCGCGTCGGTGGTCCGGAAGACCCGGCAGAGGTGCTCCGCCGGGACCCGGTCGGCGTCGGCGTTGATCGGGAAGACGTACGCCGTGTCGCCGCGGTGCGGGTGCGCCACAGCGGCGAACCCGAAGTCGGAGGGCAGGTCCGCCCCGATGTCGCTCCAGCTGTCGCCCGCGTCGTCGCTGCGGAAGACACCCCAGTGGTTCTGGAGGTAGAGGCGGTCCGGATCGGCCGCGTCCCGGGCGACCTTGTGGACGCACTGGCCGAACTCCGGGTCGGGATCCGGCAGGAAGACCGCCGAGACGCCCTTGTTCGCCGGCTCCCAGCTCTCCCCGCCGTCCTTCGTCCGGAACACGCCCGCCGTCGAGACCGCGACGGTCACCGCACGCGGGTCCCGCCGGTCGGTGAGGATGGTGTGCAGCCCCTCCCCGCCGCCGCCCGGCTCCCATTTCGAGCGCGTCGGGTGCTCCCAGAGCGGGCGGATCAGCTCGAAGGACTCGCCCCGGTCCTCGGAGCGGAACAGCGCGGCGGGCTCGGTGCCCGCGTAGACCACGTCCGGCGCCTCGGGACCGGCCGGCTGCAACTGCCAGACCCGCTCCAGCGACGCCCCGGTGAACTCGGGGAACTTCACCGCCGGACGCTGCGGCTCGACCCAGCTCTCGCCCAGGTCGTCGGAGTGGAAGACGGACGGCCCCCAGTGCGCGCTGTCACCGCCCGCCAGCAGCCGGGGCGTGGTTCCACGGGTGTCGATGGCCACCGAATAGATCGCCTGCGCGTTGAAGTGCGGCCCTTCGATCTTCCAGTTCCCCTCGCGCCTGCGGCCGATGAAGAGACCTTTGCGGGTGCCCACGGTGAGGAGTACGTCGGTCATGGCGGAGACCTCCAGATACGCCGTTGTTTCCGGATGTGAGCCAGTCTGCACCCGACCACTGACAGTGGCTCGCGGACGCTCCCGGCGGGTCAGGTCATCGGCCCGCACGCGTACCCGCGTCGCCCCTCGTACGGACCTCACGGCGACGGCTCCCTTGACCGCCGTCCGGCGGCGGCCCTAGCGTTCACTGGCTGTAGAAAGCGCTTGCAGTCTCCTGGCGAGCCCCGAGACCCTGGAGCACCCGTGGTGACCTTCGAAGGACTGCCCGGCGCCGTCGCCGTCTCGCACCTGACCGTCTACGACTGGCCCGCCGCCGACGGTCTGCGCGGCGGCACCCCGCACCTGCACCTCACCTGTTCCGAGGGGTACGTGGTGGTCGGCGGCACCGGCTCCGTACAGACCCTCACCGCCACCGGATTCCGGCAGACGCCCCTGGCACCCGGGGCGCTCGTCTGGTTCACCCCGGGCACCATCCACCGGCTGGTCAACGAGGACGGGCTGCGTGTCGTCGTGCTCATGCAGAACAGCGGACTGCCCGAGGCCGGTGACGCCGTCCTCACGCTGCCGCCCGCCCTCCTCGCCGGCCCGGAGGTCTACGGCGCCGCCGTGGCGCTGCCCCCGGACGGCACGGAGGCCGAGCGGGAGCACGCCGCCCGCGCCCGGCGCGACCTCGCTGTGAAGGGGTTCCTCGCCCTGCGCGAGGCGGCGGACGCGGGCGATCGGGAGCCCCTCGCCGCGTTCCACCGCGCCGCCGCCGCGCTCGTCCGGCCCCGCGTCGGGGAGTGGCGCGCCCGCTGGGAGCAGGGTGCCGCCATGGCCGCCGCCGCGACCGCCGCCCAGCTCGACGCGCTGGGGCGCGGCGAGCGGGACCACCTGGCGCAGGCGCGGGTGCACGGGCAAAGCCCGGTGGAGCGGGGGCGGTTCGGGATGTGCGGCCGCCTGGACGTCTACCAGGTCTGAGCGGCGGCGGTCCGAACGCCGGCGGCCTGAGCCTCTGCGGTCCGAACCGCGCGCCCGGCGGCGGGCGCGGAGACCCGCGGGCGGGTCAGCAGCCGTGTGGTGCTGCCGTCGTCCTCCTGGATGTCACGCACGTGGACGAAGCCGATCCGGCCCAGCACGGTCAACGAGGCGGCGTTCTCGGCGGCCACGGTCGCGTGCACCTCCGCCAGTCCGAGGGTGTCGAACCCGTGCCCGACGAGAGCGAGCGCCAGCTCCGTACCGAGGCCCCGGCCCCAGGCCCCGGGGGCGAGCGCGTAGATGATCTCGTGCCCGCCGGATGCCTCCGTCGGCTTGATCTCGGCGTGCCCCACGAGCTCGCCGTCGACCTTCACCGCCCAGACCTCGAAACGGTTCTCGGCGTAGACCTTGGTGAAGATCCGGCCGAAGAGAGCCCGGTCCTCGCCCTCCGTGGAAGGCCCGTCGCCCATCCACCGGGACACCGAGGCGTCCTGGAACAGGGCGACGAACTCCTCCTCGTCGGCAGGCGTGTACGGGGTGAGCAACAGGCGGTCGGTACGTAGCAAAGGGTTCACAGGGGGTGAAGCTACGGGCGACCGGATTCCCCGCACAACCGAATTCCGCTGGTCAGCGGTCCGCGGCTCAGCTGAGATGCTGGAACGGCACACACCACAGCAGCACGCACCAGGCACACACCACAGCGGCACACACCGCACGGCCGGGCACGAGGAGCAGACGATGCACAGCGGGATCACGGACGCCGACGGTCACGACGTGCCGGTGGCGGTGGTCCCGGGGGAGGCCGGACCCGATCCCCGTGTCTCCGTGACGCTGACGCCCCCGGCGGGCGAGCTGCGCTGGTCGTGTACCCCGGCCGCCGCCCGGGAGCTGGCGGCCGCGCTGGTCCGGGCGGCCGAGGAGACGGAGAACGCGTCCGACGTAGGGCCGGTCACGGTCCCTGCGGGCGAGCTGCGCCGCGGCGACGTACGGGACGGTGACCGTTCCATGACCGTGGACGGCGTACGGGTCGACGGCTCCACGGCCCACGTCACCTGGAGGTCCGGCGCGGGCCGTATCTGGAGCCAGAGTTACGACGTCAACACCGCGATCACCCTCAAGCGCCGGCTGCCCGGCAGCCGCTGAAGCCCCCCAGGCCTGTCGTGATGCCGTTCGGAGCGGCGACTCCGGTCTCCGGCCCGCCCTCCGCCTCGCTAGGCTGACCGCGATGTTCACCGACCAGGGACCCACCCTCCGCGAACTGGCCGTCCAGGCGCTCTCGTCGACCGAGCGCGGCTACGACCTCCTCGCCCCGAAGTTCGACCACACGCCCTACCGGACCCCGGGCCGGGTCCTCGACAGCGTCACCCGGGCGCTGGAGCCGCTCGGCCCCTTCGGCACCGGCCTCGACGTCTGCTGCGGGACCGGCGCGGGCGTGGGCGTTCTGCGGCAGGTGTGCCGGGAGCGGGTCGCCGGGGTCGACTTCAGCGCGGGCATGCTCGCCGAGGCCCGCGCGGCGCTCCCACCGATGGACGGCGGACCGGCGGTCGACTGGGTACGGGCCGACGCCTTGGCGCTCCCGTTCGCCCCGGCCTTCGATCTGGCCCTGAGCATCGGCGCGTTCGGCCACTTCCTGCCCGCCGACCGCTTCGGGCTCTTCGCCGAGGTGTACGGGTCGCTCCGGCCGGGCGGCCGCTTCGTCTTCCCGATCGGCGCCCCGCCGGCCGTGGGGTCGCGGGCCTACTGGTCGCTCCTCGGCTTCGACGCGGCGATGCGGGTGCGCAACGCCTTGTGGCGCCCGAAGTTCATCATGTACTACCGCACGTTCCGGCTCTCCGACGTGCTCGACGACCTCACCGACGCCGGATTCAGCGTGCGGCTGATGGCCCTGACCGACCTGGGGCAGCGCCCCGACGGCTCACCGCGCGCCCGCCTGGTGGTGGCGACCCGGGAGTGACGCGGGGGCCTTCGCCGCCCGACCGGAGTGACTCAGGGGGCTCTCACCCCTCCTCGCCGCGCGCCGCCGCCAGCAGCCCCTGCCAGTCGGGGATCTTCACCGGACCCCGGTCCAGCGAACGCCCCAGGGCCGCCTCCGCGCGCTCGATCGCCAGCCAGCCGTCCCACTCCACCGGCCGCAGCCCCCATGCCCGCAGCACGGCCAGCGGGTCCTCAGCGGCCGGCCGGAGGGCGAGCAGGTGCGCGTCCTCGATCAGCGAGGCGACGGTCTCCTTGGCGCAGGACCGGTTCGAACCGATCACCCCGGTCGGCCCCCGCTTGATCCACCCCGCGACGTACTCTCCGGGCGAGGGCACCCCGTCCCTCAGGACCCGCCCCGCCGCGTGCGGCACCGTCCCGTGCACCGGGTCGAAGGGCAGGCCGGGCAGCTCCACCCCGCGGTAGCCGACGGCCCGCAGCACGAGCTGGGCCTCGACGTCCTCGTACGCACCGGTGTCCTGTACGCCCCCGGCCCCGTCCGGAGCCGTACGCGCGAACCGCACCCCGGCGACCCGCCCGCCGCGCTCCAGCAGCTCCACCGGCCGCAGGAAGAACCGCAGCCGGATCCGGCGTACGGCATCGGCCACGGCGCTCTCCCCATGCCCCGGCACCACGGGCTCGCCCAGCGCCGACCAGCCGCGCAGCACGTCCAGGTTCCGCCGCACCACCGCGGGCAGCGGCAGCCCCTCCTGGGCCGCGTACGCCGGGTCCATGGCCAGCTCCGCCGGGTCGACGACGACCCGTGCGCCGGGCAGCGCCCCCAGCTCCCGCAGCTCCTTGGTGGTGAACCGGGCCTGGGAGGGGCCGCGCCGGCCCGCGATGTGCACCTCGCGCACCCGGCTGCCGGCGAGCGCCCCGAGCGCGGCCCTCGGCACATCGGTGGCGCGCAGTTCGTCCGCGCCGCGCGCCAGGATCCGGGCCACGTCGACCGCCACGTTGCCGACCCCGATCACCACGGCCGAGCGGGCTTCCAGGGCGAAGCCGTCGGGGGCGATGTCCGGGTGGGCGCTGTACCAGGAGACGAACCGGGTGGCGGACCAGCTCCCCGGCAGATCCTCGCCCGGCACCGCCAGCGGGCGGTCGGCGGCGGCCCCCACGCAGTAGACGACCGCGTGGTACAGCTCCGCCAGACGGGCCGGGGGAACGCCGTCCGCCCCGCCGATCTGCACATGGCCGACGAAGGTGACCCGCTCGTCCTCCAGGACGGCCCGCAGGCTGTTCTGGAGCGACTTGATCTTCTCGTGGTCGGGGGCGACCCCGTACCGCACCAGGCCGTACGGGGTGGGCAGCCGGTCCAGGACGTGCACGCGGACCTCGGGCACGCGCGACTGGTTCAGCAGGGCCTGGGCGGTGTAGACCCCGCTGGGACCGGAACCGACGACGGCGACACGGAGCACGGCGCACCTCTTCCCGGAGGGTGCCTTCCAGCATCGCACCGACGGCCGGAACACGAGAGGTCCGCGGTCGGGTCCCCTGCTCCTCAAGGGCAGGAGGCTCGTCGCTCACGTCATCAGCGTGCGCATCCGGTTGATCTCCACCGTCTGCTGCGCGGCGACATCGCTCGCCATCTCCTCGACGAAGACGTCGTTCCCCTCGGAGAGCGCCTCCGTGGCCATGGTGACGGCTCCTTGGTGGTGGGTGATCATCAGCTCCAGGAAGAGCTGGTCGAACGCCTTGCCCTTCGCCGTGCGCAACTCCTTCAGCTGCGCCTCGGTCGCCATTCCGGGCATTCCGGCATGGTCGTGGGGCTGCTTGCGGTCCTCACCACCGTTCTTTTTCAGCCAACCTTCCATTGCGCCGATCTCCGGCTTCTGCCCTGCGGATATGCGCTCGGCCAGCCTCTTCACGGCTGCGGCGGAGGCCCGTTCCGGGGCGAGTTCGGTCATCACGAGGGCCTGGGAGTGGTGCTCGATCATCATCTGCGCATACCGGAAGTCGGCGGAGTTCGCGGTGTCCCTGCTCGCCTCCTTCGCCGCCTCCTCGGCGGTGAGCGTCCGGGCGGGCTCGCCCGGTCTGCCGGGGGCCACCACCCCCGGACCTGCGTCCTTGCCCGCGGCCGGTTTCGTGTCGCCGCCGTCGCCGTCGCAGCCGCCCAGGGCGAGAACGGCGGCAACCACCGCTGCCGCGAGGACGGTTGCGCGCGGACGGGCGGACGGGCGGTGGATCAACACGGGGACCTCCTGTGCCACATGGGTGTGTTGCAGACCGTTCCTAGCACGCTTCCGAGGGCGCAAAGATCAAAAACTTCATTACGTCTCTGTTGCCATCTGTTGATGTGTACATGGGAGGGACGATACTGCCGGGGTCCGAGAACCGTTCGAACCCCGAACGGATACAAGGGAGGACGCAGTGATCTCGTTGCACACCACCCGCGTGCGGCGCAGACGTCTGGGCGTGGCAGCAGCCGCGGCCGGGCTCTTCGCCGCGCTGCTGACGGCCGTACCCGCAGCGGCGACGCCCGACCCGGGCGACGCCCCGGTCGACCGCGGCTCCGTGACCACCAGTCAGCAGGCCGAGGCCCGCGCCGCGATCCGCGGCGGTGACATACCCGGCGTGGACGAGATCGTCCACAGCTCCAACATCAAGCACGTGACGAACGTCCCGAAGGGAGCCCTCCAGGGCCTCAACACGGACCTCGCGTTCCAGGGCAAGTACGCCTACGTCGGCAACTACGACGGCTTCGTCATCTACGACATCAGCAACCCGAAGAAGCCGAAGACGGTGTCCGAGGTCCTCTGCCCGGGCGGGCAGAACGACATCTCGGTCTCCGGGAACCTGCTGTTCCTGTCCACCGACTCCTCGCGCAGCGACGACTCCTGCTCCAGCACCTCCCAGCCCGCCACGGAGAAGTCCTCCTGGGAGGGCATGAAGATCTTCGACATCAGCAACAAGCGCCACCCCCGGTACATCGCGGCTGTCGAGACCGCCTGCGGCTCGCACACCCACACCCTGGTGCCGGACGGCAAGAAGAACATCTACGTCTACGTCTCCTCGTACTCGCCGAACGAGACGTTCCCCGACTGCCGGCCGCCGCACGACGGCATCTCCATCATCAAGGTCCCGGTCAAGAAGCCGCAGAAGGCCAAGATCGTGGACTTCCCGGTGCTCTTCCCGGACGGCGGCAACCCGGGTGCGCCCACGAACCCGGGCGTCACCAAGACGTCGGGCTGCCACGACATCACGGTCCTGCCCTCCAAGGACCTGGCCGCCGGTGCCTGCATGGGTGACGGCATCCTGTTCTCCATCAAGGACCCGGCGCGCCCGAAGATCATCGACCGGGTCCAGGACAACGTGAACTTCGCGTTCTGGCACTCGGCCACCTTCAACCAGGGTGCGAACAAGGTGGTCTTCACCGACGAGCTCGGCGGCGGCGGCGCGGCCACCTGCAACGAGGAGATCGGGCCCAAGCGCGGTGCCAACGGCATCTACGACATCGTGGGCAAGGGCGACAACCGCAAGCTGGTCTTCCGCAACTACTTCAAGATCGACCGCCACCAGGCCGACGTCGAGGTCTGCGTCGCCCACAACGGCTCGATCATCCCGGTGAAGGGCAAGGACCTGATGGTCCAGGCCTGGTACCAGGGCGGCATCTCCGTCTGGGACTTCACCGACTCGGCCAAGCCGAAGGAGATCGCCTTCTTCGAGCGCGGCCCGGTCACGCTCGACCAGGTCACCACGGCCGGCCCCTGGTCGACGTACTACTACAACGGTCACATCTACTCCAGCGACATCGCCAAGGGCTTCGACGTGCTGAAGCTGAACGACCGGCGGACCGACCCGGCGGACCGGGTCAAGCTGGACGAGCTCAACGTGCAGACGCAGCCGGACTACTTCGCCCGCTGATCCCGTCGGCAGGCAGAGTTCTCCGGTTCGTCGCGCGCTCACAGGGCCGGCGTGCGCGTGCAGGCGTGCGTGTGCGGGCGCGTGGGTGCGTGGGTGCGTAGGACACGTGCGTACGGGCGTCGCAGATTATTCATTGACCGATGAGCCGGGCCGGGACATGCTGTATGCCGCGCCTGGATCCGGCGACGCGGGGGATCGCCGGAGTCAGGTGTGTTTCCCGGAGAGCGGCTCCGCCCCCGGGCTCGGACGGCGTTACGGGCTCAGACAGAGGGACGGGCGTTGCCGCCGGTCGCGGCGGCCCACTCCACGAGCAGACGCTGGTACTCCGCCTCGTCCTGCGGGGACAGGTAGCCGCCCGAGCGCTGCCACAGGCCGCGGATGTCCGCGTTGACCTCTGTGGCGGAGCGCGTGGAAACGGACGACGACGACATCGGGGACATGCATACAAGGCTACGGCCCCGATCCGATGATCCGACCCCGTACGGGACGGGATATCCCTCACACGGCGGGGGTTTCGGGCGGGATTTCGGTCACACTCCGGGCTCCGGCGCCTTGCGGGACACGCTCCGGGCGTATCCGGCGACGGTGAACGCCACCACCGCCACCCCCAGCAGCGTCCCGCCCACCACGTCGGTCAGCCAGTGCACGCCCAGGTACACCCGGGTCACCGCCACCCCGATCACCGAGACCACCGCCACGGCCACCGCACCGGCCCAGAGCGCCGGCCCCGCTCCGTACAGCCGCAGCAGCCACAGGAGCAGCCCGCAGCTCACCACCGCCGTCATGGCGTGCCCCGAGGGGAAGGCCGCGAAGTGGGCCGAGTCCACCGGGTCCGGCCAGCGGGGGCGCTCGCGGTCCACGGCGGCCTTCACCCCCTGCGAGAGGAGGGAGCCGAGCAGACTGGCGGCGGCCACCCACAGGGCGAGCACCCGCGCGCCGCGCCACCACAGGGCCACCACGGCCACCGCGACCAGCGCACGCATCGTCCACGGGTCCCAGAACCAGTCCGTCAGCACCCGGTTGGCGTGGACCAGTCCCGGCTCGGCCACGGCGTGCCGGTGCAGGGAATCGGCGACCGTACGGTCCAGGGACATCAGGGGCGACCACTGCGCCGCGACCAGGGCGAGAAGCACCACGAACAGGGCGAGGACCACGGTGCCCGCTGCCAGGGCGGCCGCGGGGCGGGGGGAGTGGTCGTCCGTCGGGGTGATGTGGGGGGAGCGCATGGGGTGATCCTCGCGGACACCACCGCCGGGTGGCTAACCCAGAGCGCGGAGTCCCGGGACGAAGGCCACCACGAGCGGGACGACCGGGACCAGTGCGGCCGCCGCCGTCAGGCGCAGCCGACGGCCCGCCGTCAGCCGGTCGACCGGGGCCAGCAACCGGTTGACGCGGAGCGGGACTTGGGCGTCCGGGGTGGGGCAGGGGCCGAAGACCCCGCGATCCTCGTTCAGTCCGACGAGGGCGAGCGCGGTCGTCAGCCGGCCGAAGCGGCGTGAGGCCACGTCGTCGGCCGCCAGCTCGACGAGCCGGTGCATCTCGTCGCGGAACGCGGCGAAGACCGGGATCTGCGGGAAGCCGATGGCCAGCGCCGATGAGCAGTGCAGCAGCCAGTCGTGCCGGGCCTGCGCGTGGCCCTGCTCATGGGCGAGCACGGCATCGAGCTGACGGCCCTTCAGCCGTCCGAGGGCGGCGGTGGTGATGACGAGCTGGGGCGCCGAACCCGGCAGCCACCAGGCGTCCGGGCGCTCACCCTCCAGCACCACGAGGCGGTCGGCGCCGGGCTCCTCGCCCGGCAGCAGGGGGGAGCGGACCAGCAGTTCCGCCCGGCGCTGCTTGCGGCGCCGCCGCGCGCGCCGGATCTCCCGCAGGAGCATCGCGCCGCTCCACAGGCCGCCCAGCGCCAGCAGTACCGCGATGACCGCCGACCAGGGTCCGTACGCGGCCAGGGCGTACGCCTCGACCACGGCGTGCGGAGCGGGGGCGAAGACATGGCCGCGCACCGCCTGCCAGGCGGCGGCCGCGCTGAACGTCATGGAGAGCGCGAACGACACGAGCACCCCGGCCACCACGCACTGCCACACCCACAGCGCGACCACCGGTTCGCGCTCCGGCCACCGGGCCCGAGCCATCAGGCGCGGGGTCACCAGAGCGGTCAGTGCACCGAGCAGCAGCAGCGCGAGGGAGACCAGCATGGCGCCAGCCTATGAGGGGCGGGCGATCCGAGGGTATGGCTGCGCCCGGCAAGTGACGTAGACCACGGTTTGGAGGGCCCCTGTCTCGCGATCTGTCTCACAGAGTGAGAAGCATGGCGAACATGGCGATCCCCATCGTGAGCCGGCAGGCCATCGTCAGCTCGGTCCCCCCGCCCACCGCGCCGCCCCCGACACCACTCCCGACGACGCCCCCGACACCACGCCCGACCACGCCCCCACCGCCCCGTACGACGCCCTCCGTGCTGCCGCCCGCGAAGCTCGCGACGCCCGTACCCGCCGGTATGAGGTGACCGGCGGCGCGCAGCACGTACAGCGCGTAGTAGAGGAGCAGCATCCCCGTCAGCAGCGGGATGCCCCCCGCGCCTCCCGCCGCCGCCCCGTGCCCGGTGTGTCCGCCCGCACCCGCCGCGCCCGGAGCCATCGCCACGGCCATGTAGACCATCGCCAGCGAGCCGACCAGGTGGTGCAGATGGTGGGCGCCGCGCCGCGCCGACCGGAGCGCCCGCAGCGCGGCGGCGCCGAACACCGCTCCGTACACCGCCCAGGTCCACTCCGGGAGCGTCAGCACCGCGGCGGGTACGGCCATCGCCGCCATGCCGAAACCCATCAGCGCCTCGCCGCGCGCGGTGCCGCGCTCCTGCGGGGTGCCGGTGCGGGTGCGCAGCAGGCAGTAGGCACCGCTCACCGCGCACAACGCCATCAGCAGCCAGCCGGCCAGGGCCCCTCCGTGCACGGCGAACCTCCCCCTCGGATGTACGGCCAGGTGCGGCGTACGACGGCGTACGGCACCGCTCTAGTCGATGCCCAGGCCCGGGTCGCCGAACCCGGCGCGCAGGGGCGTGAAGGGGGTGCGCCGGGGCCCGGAAGGGGCGCTCCGGGTCGCGTTACTCTCGACCCGCACGCGTGCACGGCACGTGGAGAGCAGCAGAGCAGTCAGTAGAGAAGCAGCAGAGAACGGAGCGTTCCCCATGGACACCGCCACGCCCCCCGGCTCGGCCCGCCTGACCTTCCGCGACGCGACCGACGCGGACGCACCGGCGCTGGTGGCCCTCATCGAGTCCGCCTACCGCGGCGACTCCAGCCGCACCGGCTGGACCACGGAGGCCGATCTCCTGGAGGGGCAGCGGACCGACGAGGAGGGGGTGCGCGCGGTCATCAACGCTCCGGCGGGCCGGCTGCTCGCGGTCGAGCGCGACGGTGAGCTGATCGCCTGCTGCCAGCTCGAACACCGAGGGGACGCCGCGTACTTCGGGATGTTCGCGGTCCGCCCCGGCGCCCAGGGCGGTGGCCTGGGCAAGGTGATCATCGCCGAGGCGGAGCGCACGGCCCGGGAGAGCTGGGGCGTGGCCGAGATGCACATGACGGTGATCTCGGCGCGCGAGGAGCTGATCGCCTGGTACGAGCGGCGCGGCTACCGGCGTACGGGGCAGCTCACGCCGTTCCCGTACGGCGACGAGCGCTTCGGCATCCCGCAACGCGACGACCTGGCCTTCGAGCTCCTGGTGAAGAACATCGAGGACCGCTAGGCGCACGCCAAGGGGCTTCAGGCGGTGAAGCGGCCCGTGCGGCGGATCTCGGGGAAGTCGGTGGTCGCCCCGTCCAGGTTCAGCGCCCGGGCCAGCCGCAGGTGGTCCTGGGTGTTCACCACCCAGCCGAGCACCTTGACGCTCTCCGCGTGCGCCTGCTCCACCACCTCCAGCGTGAGCCGGCGGATGTTCAGCGCCAGCGTCGGCGCGCCCGCCGCCTTCGCCCGCTCCACGATGTCCCCGCTCCAGCGGCTGGCGATGAGGACCGTCCGTACCCCCGGCACCAGCCGGGCGATCTCGGTGACCGCCTCGTCGTGGAACGAGGAGACCTCCACCCGTCCCACCAGATCGCGCGCCAGGATCACCTCCGCCAGCGCCCGGGCCGCCGCCACGTCCTTGATCTCGGCCTGGAGCGGGGCCTTCACCGCGTCCAGGACCTCCTCGAAGACCGGGATCCGCTCACCCTTCCCGGCGTCGAGTTCACGCAGCTCCGCCAGGGTCTTGCCGGCGATCGGCCCGGTGCCGTCGGTCGTACGGTCCACATCGGCGTCGTGCATCACGGCGAGCGCGCCGTCCTTGCTGAGGTGGAGATCCAGCTCGATGGCGTCCATCCCCGCCTCCTCCGCGCGGACGAAGGAGCGCAGGGTGTTCTCGGGCTCGACGCCCATCACTCCACGGTGACCCAGGGTGAGAAAGGACAAGGCGACCTCGTTCCCGTCGGCGGCTGCCCGCCAACTGCTCCTGCCCGCACGGAGATACGGACGGGGATCCGGCATGTCGGCACCGGTGAGGGTAACGGCCGGGGCCGCGGATGTCTGCCGCCGTGCGGGACCGATGGGCCAGACGACGCAAGGACAGACGTAACTGTGCGCCTACCCGGCGTGCGACAGGAAAAACAGCGGTGACCATAGGGGTTCGGCAGGATAATTTTCAGGACTTCACTTGTGTGAAGTAACCCCGCGCGGCTACGGTGGCTCCACGCGAGGTTCTCCCGTGGAGGAAGTGTTATGACGGAAATTCTTGTGCACGGTGCCACCGACGGCGCGATAGCTACTGCCCCCCGGGTGGTCGAGCACCCGGCCTGGCCCGCGCTCAGGGATGCCGTCGAGGAGATCCGCCCCTGGCAGTCCCAGGACGGCTCCATCGACTTCGAGGCCGAGGGCGCCCCCTCCCCGGCGACCGTCGAGCGCGTCGTCGAGCGCGTGATCGGCGCGGTGGAGGAGCTCTCCCCGCTGCTGCCGCACGACGCCGCCTACCACCGCGCGCTCGTCACCGACCTGCGCCGCTGGGCCGCCGACGGCTTCCGCGTACCCGACTTCCTGGAGGCGCTGCTCGCCTTCCAGCCCGCGCAGAACCGGGTCGACGGCCTCCAGCACCTGGTCGTCTTCCCCATGTACACGCAGAACGGCAACCCGGACCGCAACTTCGAAGCCGTCGTGCTGAAGATGGTCTGGCCCGAGTGGCTCGCCGGCCTGGAAGCCACCCGCTACGACAACCCGCTCTTCTGCGGGATCACCTTCGAGGACTTCACCGCCGGTTACGACACCAACTCCGCGGTCCTCTTCCCCGAGACCATCGCCGTGCGCGAGGCCCCCGAGCGCTTCAGCTGGGGCGGCATCTTCTGCGACCGCGAGGCCGCCCGCTTCCGCCGCGTCACCGAGGCCTCCGTCGAGCTGCTCGGCCTGGAGCTGCCCGAGGACATCCGCGAGATGATCGGCGACCAGACCCGGTGCGAGCAGGCGTTCGTCCTGTGGGACATGGTCCACGACCGTACCCACAGCCACGGCGACCTGCCGTTCGACCCGTTCATGATCAAGCAGCGCCAGCCGTTCTGGATGTACGGCCTGGAGGAGCTGCGCTGCGACCTCACCGCCTTCAAGGAGGCCGTGAAGCTGGAGGCCGAGGGCAATGCCCACGGCCGCGACGTCCAGTACGCCGTCCTCTTCGACCGGATGTTCCGCTTCCCGGTCACCGGCGACCGCGTCCGCAACTACGACGGGCTCGGCGGCCAGCTCCTCTTCGCCTACCTGCACAAGCACGATGTCGTCCGCTGGACCGACAACACGCTGAAGATCGACTGGGAGCGTGCCCCGCAGGTCACCAACCAGCTCTGCGCCGAGATCGAGAAGCTCTACCGCGACGGCATCGACCGCCCCAAGCTGGTGCACTGGTTCGCCGCCTACGACCTGGTCTCCGAGTACCTCGCCCCGCATCCCGGATCCACCTGGGCCAAGGGTCCCGACGCCCTGGACCTCACTCAGCCCCCTCGCAAGCTCGTCGACGACGTGCTTCCGGACGAGTTTCCCCTGAGCATGTTCTATGAGGCGCTCGCCAAGAAGCTGAAGCACGTGATTGCCTCCGCCAAGGGAATTACCGCCGCGAGCGCCGAGCGGGCAGCCGCGTGAACGCATCTCCCGAGGAGACGGTGGCCATGAACGGAAACGGTAAGGGCGAGGGGACGGGCGTGCTCGAAGGTGCTGTGATCGCAGTCGCCGGAGCGGCGGGGCCCGCAGGCCGCGCGACGCTGCTGCGGCTCGCCGAGGCCGGCGCGACCGTCGTCGGCTGCGACGCCAACCCCAAGGGGCTCGCCGAGGCGGTGGACGCCGCCCGCTACGCCCATGGCGGCGCGACCGTCACCGGGGAGACCGTCGACCTGTTCGACCTGGACGCCGCCCGGGACTGGGCCAAGCGGACCGAGGCCGAGTTCGGCCGGATCGACGGCCTGGTCCACCTCGTCGGCGGCTGGCGCGGCAGCCCCAGCTTCCAGGAGACCAGCCTCGCGGACTGGGACACCCTGGAGAAGCTGCTGATCCGCACCGTCCAGTCCACCTCGCTCGCCTTCCAGGAACCCCTCCAGCGCAGCGACAAGGGCCGCTACCTCCTGATCAGCGCCGCCGGCGCCGGCAAGCCCACCGCGGGCAACGCCGCCTACTCCGCCTCCAAGGCCGCCGCCGAGGCCTGGATCCTCGCGCTCGGGGACGCCTTCCGCAAGGCGGGGGGCGAGGACGGGCCCGCCGCCGCTGCTGCGATCCTGGTGGTCAAGGCACTGGTGAACGACGCCATGCGCGCCGAGCGCCCGAATGCGAAGTTCGCGGGCTTCACCGACGTCACGGAGCTGGCCGAGGCCATCGCCGGCGTCTGGGACAAGCCCGCCCCCGAAGTGAACGGAAAGCGCCTGTGGCTGACCCCGCAAACGTGAGGACCGACGCGCGACGCCACCACGACCCGCAGGTGCGCGGGTTCGCCAGCGACAACTACGCCGGCGCGCACCCCGAGGTCCTCGCGGCCATCGCCCTCGCCAACGGCGGCCACCAGGTCGCCTACGGCGAGGACGACTACACCGGCCACCTCCAGCGCGTCATGCACAGCCACTTCGGCCCCACCGCCGAGGCCTTCCCGGTCTTCAACGGCACCGGAGCCAACGTGGTCGCCCTCCAGGCGCTCACCGACCGCTGGGGCGCGGTGATCTGCGCCGAGTCCGCCCACATCAACGTGGACGAGGGCGGCGCGCCCGAGCGGATGGGCGGCCTCAAACTCCTCACCGTACCCACGCCGGACGGCAAGCTCACCCCCGAGCTCATCGACCGGCAGGCGTACGGCTGGGACGACGAGCACCGGGCCATGCCGCAGGTCGTCTCGATCACCCAGAACACCGAGCTGGGCACCGTCTACACCCCCGACGAGATCCGCGCCATCTGCGACCACGCCCACGAGCGCGGCATGAAGGTGCACCTCGACGGGGCCCGGATAGCCAACGCGGCCGCCTCCTTGGACGTGCCGATGCGGACGTTCACCAACACGGTCGGCGTCGACGTCCTGTCCTTCGGCGGTACGAAGAACGGCGCCCTCTTCGGCGAGGCCGTCGTCGTGCTGAACCCGGACGCGGTCCGGGCGATGAAGCACCTGCGCAAGCTCTCCATGCAGCTCGCCTCCAAGATGCGCTTCGTCTCGGTCCAACTGGAGGCGCTGCTCGCCAAGGACCTGTGGCTGCGCAACGCCCGGCATGCCAACGCCATGGCCCAGCGGCTCGCCGAGGGCGTCCGGGCGATCGACGGCGTGGAGATCCTCTACCCGGTCCAGGCCAACGCCGTCTTCGCCCGGCTGCCGCACGCCGTCAGCGAGCGGCTGCAGAAGCGCTTCCGCTTCTACTTCTGGGACGAGAGTGCCGGTGACGTCCGCTGGATGTGCGCGTTCGACACCCACGAGGACGACGTCGACGCCTTCCTCCAGGCGCTGAAGGAAGAGATGGCGCGGTAGCGCAGGATCCCTGATCGTGCATGAATATGCGGCCGACCGGAAATCGATTGATCTCCGGTCGGCCGCTTCGTACGCTCCGGCATAATGGAACTGATCCAGCAGCACCCGGAGATCTTCGCCTATCTCGCAGCCGACGAGGCCATCGACCACGAGCACCCCGTCGTGAGGGAAACCGTGGCCGCCCTGACGCACGAGGGTGACGACGCATACACATACGCCCGTACCGCCTTCGCGTACGTACGCGACACCATTCCGCACTCCGCCGACTCGGGCGATCCACGCGTCACCTGGCGTGCCTCCGACGTCCTCGCCACCCGCAACGGCATCTGCTACGCCAAGTCCATCGCGCTCACCGCGCTGCTCCGGGCCCGCGCCATCCCGGCCGGGCTCTGCTATCAGCGGCTCACCGACGACGGCGGGACGAACCCGGGCGTGCACGGCCTGGTGGCGCTCCGCCTGCCCGGCCACGACCGCTGGGCCCGGGTGGACCCCCGGGGCAACAAACCGGGCGTCGACGCGCAGTTCTCCCTCGACACCGAGAGGCTGGCCTGGGCGGTACGCGAGGAGATCGGCGAGGTGGACTATCCGGCGCTCCACGCCACGCCGCCCGCCGAGGTCCTCCACGCCCTGCGGAACGCCCGGGACCGCGCCGACCTCTGGCGCAACCTCCCCACCCAGCTCTGAGCCCCCCGGGCAGAGCGCGCCGGGAGGCTCGGAGGGTACTCAGGGGTGCGGATCAGCCGAGCTCGCGGACCTGGGCCGGGGTCGGGGCCGTACCGCCGAGATGGGCCGGTACCCACCACGTGTCACTCGCGTCCTTCGGGCGCACCGGGTACGCCCGCTGGGCGGCCTCCAGCAGCTCCTGCACGCGCTCGCGCAGCCGCCGGGTGATGGCACCCGCGTACTGGTCGGCGGGCGCCTCCAGGGGCTCGCCGACCCGGATGGTGATCGGGATGTGGCTGCGCCTGAAGTTGCGCGGCCGCCCTTTGGTCCAGATCCGCTGCGTGCCCCACAGCGCCATCGGGATCAGCGGGACTCCGGCCTCCTGGGCGAGGCGCGCGGCACCCGACTTGAAGCTCTTCAACGTGAACGACTGCGAGATGGTGGCCTCGGGGAAGACGCCGACGATCTCACCGGAGCGCAGCGACTCCAGCGCGTGCGCGTACGCGTGCTCGCCCTGGTTCCGGTCGACCGGAATGTGCTTCATCCCGCGCATCAGCGGGCCGGAGACCTTGTGCCGGAAGACCGATTCCTTCGCCATGAAGCGGACGAGCCGCTTCTGCGGAAGAGCGCCGAGGCCGGTGAAGATGAAGTCGAGGTAGCTGATGTGGTTGCTGACCAGCACCGCGCCACCGGTCTTCGGGATGTGCTCCGAACCCTGAGTGTCGATCTTCAGGTCGAGCGCCTTGAACAGGGTGCGAGCGGCGCCGACGACCGGTCGATAGACGAGTTCTGCCATCTGGGGAAGACCCTTCTTCAGCGCCTGGGGAGGGTTCTCCCGGCGGAAGTTACGCAGCCGTAGGTTTTCGGCATTGTGGCGATGGTGCCCCATGCGCGGGCCCGTGGCCAGTCCCGGTGGGCCCGGGCGGCGAGATTCTCGTCACGTGCGCGCCGCCTCCAAGCTGCGGGAATGTCCGGAGGCCGGCCGGTGCTGACTCCTTGCGAGGAGCTCTGATCAGGAGGCGACAGTGGACGGCGCAACACCCGGGCAGCGGCTCGACGCGGCCCAACTCGGCGCGGAACTGGGGGAACGGGCGACACTCGTCCAGTTCTCCACCGCTTTCTGCCAGCCGTGCCGGGCCACCCGCCGCACGCTCGCCGACGTGGCCGCCATGGTCGACGGGGTCGCGCACATCGAGATCGACGCCGAGGCGCATCTCACGCTCGTGCGGCAGCTCGACATCACGAAGACGCCCACCGTGCTCGTGCTCGACGGTGCGGGCGAGGTGGTCCGCCGGGCGTCGGGCCGGCCCCGTACCGCCGATGTCGTCGCGGCGCTGGGGCGGGCCATATGACGGACCGTGACGCATCTCCCACATGGCGGAACGCCCTTGACTGCACCCACCACGCATCGTCAGTCTGACGCTATGCCGCCAGAACTCCTTCTCTACGGCCGGGTCCACGTGGACCTCGTACGCCACGCGAGTGCGCGCTGTCCGGGTGCCTGAGCAACCACGGCCCCGTACGCCTCTCCCGCAGAAGGACACCTCCATGACGGCCTCACCCGAACTCGCCCCCTCCCTCACGGCATCGCCCGAGCTCCTGCGCTCCGTCTTCCGCCGCCATGCCGCGGGCGTCGCGGTGATCACCGCAGCCGGGGAGCGGCCGGCCGGATTCACGGCCACCTCCCTCAACTCCGTCGCGGCCGAGCCCCCACTGGTCTCCTTCGGCATCGGCACGTCCTCATCGAGCTGGCCGGTGCTGGCCGAGGCGGAGCACGTCGGCGTCCACATACTCGGCGAGCACCAGCAGGAGCTGGCCGCCACCTTCGCCCGCAGCGGCGCCGACCGCTTCGGCCCGTCCACCGACTGGAGCAGCGGCCCCGAAGGCGTCCCGCTGCTCGCCGGCGTCTCCGCCTGGCTGGTCTGCCGGGTCGTCGCCCGTATCCCGGCGGGCGACCACCGCATCGTGATCGCCGAGGCCGTGGCCGGCGACCCGTCGGGGGCCGGGCGGCCGCTGGTCTACCACCAGGGACGGTTCACGGCTCTGCGAGACTGAGGGCGAGCAGGCGGGGGCTTGCAGGGCTTGCAGGGACGTTTCCTCCGTTGGCAAGGTCACAGTGCGGACCGCTTGCTCAGGGGTAAGAGACTGGGTGTACTGGCGAGTAATATCGGCCGGGAGCCCGGTCGGCCCGACCGGAAACGGCCCGGTAAGGCGCCTATGCTGCGTGCAGCAAGGCAGCCCGGAAATGACGATGCAGTAGGAGAGCCGGCGTGAGCTTGAGGATCGTTGTCTGTGTGAAGTACGTGCCCGACGCGACCGGTGACCGGCATTTCGCCGATGACCTGACGCTGGA
>NZ_JBHXOX010000026.1:0-145599 GCF_042718795.1 Streptomyces cyaneofuscatus | reverse complement strand
GGGGGGGGTTGTTTTTTTCCCACACCCCCCCCCCCCCCCCCCGCCGGGCGGGGGGGGGGGGGGGGGGCCCCCGGCCCCCCCCCCCCCCCCCCCCCGGGCCCGGGGCGTCAGTACCAGAGGCTGTTGATCTTCACCCGCACCACCTGCGGGTCGTGGTCGCTCGCCTGGTCGGCGAACTCCGCGTTGATGTGCACCACGTCGTAGTCGAAGCGCCGGACCGCCGGGCTCGTCAGGATGTGGTCCAGCGTCTGCGAGTTGCCGTCGAAGACGTAGCTGTACCGCTCCGAGGCGGGCAGCGTCTTGATCAGGGGCTTGAGCACCTTGCCCTGGGTCAGTGCCGTGAACGTCGGGGAGAACTCGAAGTCGTTGAAGTCCCCGAGCGCCACCACCCGCGCCGACTTGTCCGCCTTCAGCAGCGAGGTGACGAACGCGTTCACCTCGGCGGCCTGCTGGATCCGCTTCGTCTCCGATGAGCGGTTCGGCTCCTGGTAGCGGCCGTGCAGCGGCTGGTCGCCGCCCTTGGAGCCGAAGTGGTTGCCGATGACGAAGACCGGCTCGCCCCGGAAGGTGAACTCGCCCACCAGCGGCTTGCGGCTGGCCTCCCACGCCGGGCTCGCCGGGTTGATCCGGCCGGGCGAGGCGGACAGCTTCACGCCCTTCCAGGTCTTCACCGCCCCCACCGGCGTGGTGGCGTCGCCGCCCGGCCGGTCGGCGAAGGAGACCCGCTGGGCGTTGTAGAGGAAGACGTTGCGGATGTTTCCGCCGGGCTCGCCGCCGTCCTTGTTGTTCTCGGGGGCGATGTAGCGCCAGGCGTAGCGCGGGCCGCCCTTGGCGACGATCGCGTCCGTGAACCGCTTCAGCGTGGCCTCGGAGCCCACCGTGCCGTCGTTGACCGGCCCGTTGTCGTCCTGGATCTCCTCCAGGGACACGATGTCGGGGGAGGAGAGGTTGACCGCGATGCCCTCGGCCAGCGTGTCGAACTTGGCCTGCGGGTCGGCCGCGTCCAGGTTCTCCACGTTGTACGTGGCGACCGCCAGCTCGTCCTTCTTCTGCTTGCGGGTCACCTCGCGCCGCAGCTTCTTGTCGACGTGCGTGCCCACCTCGGTGGCCTGCACGTTGTAGCCGCCGTACGAGGCGTAGTCGAGCACACCGGTGGTGCGGCCCTTCAGCACGTCACCCACGTTCGCCGTGGGGATCGGCTGCGCCGGGTCCAGCGACATCACCTTGAGGCGGCCGGTGTTCTGGTCCGTGTACGAGGCGTAGAGCGTGCCGCCGCGCCGGGTCGGGTTCTCCTTCGGCTTGACCGTCACCCAGATCTCGTCGTACGCCGTCGTCGCCCCGGTCACCCGGGTGTCGGCGATCTGGACCCGGGCGCCCTCCAGAGCCTCGTACAGGTCCAGGGCGTACCGCTTCGGCTCCAGGGGCAGCGTGTCGATCGCACCGCCACCCGCCGAAGGCACGTAACGGCCGGGCACGGAGCGCGAGTCGAGGACGACCGGCGCGGGCAGCGCGTTCCCGGAGGACAGCACGGTGGTGCGGGGTGCGGTGAGCTGCGTGATCGACTGGGTGCCGGTGCCCGGGTAGTACTCGGCGACCTTGCCGCTCACCAGGACCGCGTCGCCGACCTTGACGGCCGGTGCGGCGGAGCCGGTGTAGACGAAGAGGCCCTCGCTGGTGCGGGCGTCGCCGTCGGGCGCGGTGTCCTGGATCCAGAAGCCGCGCGAACCCGTGGTCCGTACGCCGGTGACGGTGCCCGGCACGCCGGTGACCGCCGTGCCGTCGAGCGGGGAGATGCGGGTGGTGCCCTGGATGTCGTGGATGCGGACGGGGCCGGGCTCGGTCGGGCCGGGCTCCTCCGGCTCCTGGCCGCCGCCGGAGGTCTCGCCCGCCGCGTTGACGGGGGTCGGGGCGCCGGCGGAGAGGTCGGCGGCGTTGTCGTCGGTGTCGGCGAGCGAGGCGGCCCGGGAGACGGAGGCGGTGGCCGAGGGGGTGGGGGCCGGGCCGCTGCCCTCCCGTACGACGGCGGAGCCGTAGCCGACCAGGTCCACGATCCGGGGCTCGGCCGCGCAGTCCGCCGCCGTCTTGCAGGTCAGCGGCGTGGTGCCGGAGACCAGGGCGACCGTGCCGCTTCCGGCGGCCATCGCGATGGTGCCGGTGGCGTCCGGGGTGGGCAGGGCGACGGTGCCGCCGGTGCCCGCCGCCTGGGCGACCAGGTAGCGCCCGCCGGGGGCGATCGCCCCGGTGAGCGCGGAGACCTGCCACTGCGAACCGGCCGACGGAGCGCCCGGCAGGTACTGCACGCTGAAGTCGCCGACCTGGAACGGGGCGGAGCCGGTGTTGGCCAGCTCGACGAAGTCCCGGGTCAGCGTCGCGCCGGAGTTGCCCCCGCCGCCGTACACCTCGGAGATCACCGCGGTGGCGGACGGGGCCGCCTGGGCGGCGGGCAGGGCGGTCACCGCGAGCGCGACGGCGACCGCGCCGGTCAGCAGGACGGAACCGGATCTGGATATCTGCACGGAGGTGCCCCCAACGTAGGTCTGAAGGCCAAAAGCTATGCGCGTAGATGGGACATGACAAGGCGTTGGAGGTTAATTCCCCGCATCGTGCACATGAGCGCCCGGTGCGGCGCGGTGGGGGAGTGCACCGCACCGGACGTGGTACGGAGGGCCGCCCCGCCTTATCGGCGGCGGACGGGGCGGGCCCGGGTCACTGGCGGATGCGCTCGCGGATCCAGACCCCGGCCTCCTTCAGGACGCCGGTCCCCGTCCAGTTGAAGCCGTTGCAGGTGCCGGTCTTGAAGACGGCACCGGAGCGGTGGTCGTCGGAGTAGTTCCAGTTGGTCCAGGAGATCTTCTTGCGCTTCATCAGGTCGAGGTAGCGCTGCGACATCGCGAAGTCGTTCGCGCCCTCGCCCGCGTAGTTCTGCGTCCCGAACTCCGTGACGAAGACGGGCAGTCGGTCGGAGGCCCGGTCCAGGGCGCTGAGGTACGCCTCGCGGTGCGAGGCCGCGTAGAAGTGGAAGGTGTACATGATGTTCGAGGCGCGGACCGGGTTGTTCACGACCTCCGACTCGTTCGAGCCCTCCGAGACCCCGAACGAGGACCAGGCACGCGTCCCGACCAGGACCACCGCGTCGGGGTCCTGCGCCCGGATCACCGGGATGATCTGCTCGGCGTACGACTTGATGGCCGGCCAGCTCACCCCCGAGGGCTCGTTGGCGATCTCGTAGAGCACGCCCGGGTGGTCCTTGTACTTCTTCGCCATCGCCGTGAAGAAGGTCTTGGCCCGCGCGAGGTTGGCGTTCGGGTCGCCCGGCGTGAGCATGTGCCAGTCGATGACCGCGTACATGCCGCGCGCGTGTGCCGCGTCGATGAACTTCTGCGCTCGGGCGGTGAATCCGGCCGGGTCGGTCTCGTACCCGCCCTCCTGTACGTAGGTGGAGACGCGCAGCACGTCGGCGCGCCAGTCGGTGGCCAGGGCGTTGAGAGACCCGTCGGTGACGCACTGGGCGTACCACTGGGTGCCGTGGGTGCTCATGCCGTTGAGGGCGACCGCCTGGCCCGAGGCGTTGCAGAGCTGCCGGCCGCAGACGGAGAGCTGGCCGTTGGCCGCGAGGGGGGTGGCGGCGGTGGGGGCGGCGGAGGTGTGGGCGGCGGGGGCCGGTGCGGCCCCCGCCCGGACGGGGGCCAGGAGTGCGGTGACCACGCCGAGCGCGGACGCGGTGAGCAGGGCCTTGCGGGTGAATCCGCGCCGGTCGGCCGTGGGGACGGCGGTTGGCTCGGTGGGGGAAGTGGTGCGCTGGTACATGGTGGTGCTCCCTTCGGGTGGGGTGGGAGACGCCATGGCGGCAGAACTGAAAGTAAAGCTTCCTTCCAATTAGTGCAACAGTGTTGGGAAACTTTCCTGTCTATTGAGTCCACGAGGCAGCCCAAGAGAAAAGGGGCTCCGAAGAGCCCCTGGCCGCGCGCTGTCGGCTCAGTCCTGCGGCAGCGGGTACACCGCCAGCGAGAACGAGTGGCCCGCCGGATCCCCGTACACCCGGACATCGCGCGGACCGCTGTTGCTGTCCCCGGTGTCGACGGGCCGGGCCCCGAGCGAGATCGCCTCGCGCTCGGCCTCGTCGATGTCGTCACGGCTCACCAGGATCCGCAGATGGGCCTGCTGGGAGTCCTCCGGGCGGGGCCAGCTCGGCGGTGCGTAGCCGTGGTCCCGGCGGATCGCCAGCCGGACGCCGTCGTTGCCGACGATCTCCACGAAGTCGGGGTCGGAGCCGATCCGTGTCTCCGCGTCGAGCAGACCGGCGTAGAACTCGGCCAGCTCCATCGGTTCGGCACAGTCAAGGACGAGGACGCTCGTTTTCTCCACAGTCATGCGGGAACAGGTACCCCCGGCCACCCCGGACACGCCGTGCACAGGACGTTCGGATGCCCGGATGTCCGGATGAGGAAATCCCCGGCCCGACCTAAGGTGCGAACCATGGCAGAGAGCGCGGCGCGACCCGGCCCGGGCGGACGGGACGCCGCCCCCGCCCCGACCCCCGACCCCCGGCGCTGGAAGGCGCTGGCGGTCTGTCTGGTGGCGGGGTTCATGACCCTGCTGGACGTCTCCATCGTCAACGTGGCCCTCCCGTCCATCAGGGAAGGGCTGAACACCCCCGAGTCCGACCTCCAATGGGTGCTCTCCGGCTACGCCCTCGCCTTCGGCCTCTTCCTGATCCCCTCGGGCCGCCTCGGCGACGCGCGCGGCCGCCGGGCCGTCTTCATGGCCGGACTCGCCCTGTTCACCCTGGCCTCCGCCGCCTGCGGAGCCGCCCAGTCCAGCATGTGGCTGGTCATCGCCCGACTGGTCCAGGGCATCGCGGGCGGTCTGATCTCGCCGCAGATCTCCGCGCTGATCCAGCAGATGTTCTCCGGGCGCGAGCGCGGCCGGGCCTTCGGCATGTTCGGCACGGTCGTCGGGATCTCGACCGCCGTCGGCCCGCTGCTCGGCGGGCTGCTCATCCAGGCGGCGGGCCCCGACCACGGCTGGCGCTGGGTCTTCTACGTCAACCTCCCGCTCGGTGCCGTCTGCCTCCTGCTGGCCCACCGCCTCCTCCCCGACACCCCCTCCGCCGGCCGGGTCCGCCCGCGCGACCTGGACCCGGTCGGCGTCCTGCTCCTGGGCACCGGGGTCCTGGCCCTGCTGCTGCCCTTCGTCCAGGCCCAGCAGTGGCCCGGCAACGGCAAGTGGCTCCTGGTCGTGCTCGCCGCCGCCCTGCTCGGCGCCTTCGTCGCCTGGGAGGCGCGGTGCACGGGCGGGCCCACCCACCCGGTGCTGGACCTCTCGCTGTTCCGGCTGCGCTCCTACTGGCTGGGGTGCCTGCTGATCCTGCTCTACTTCGCCGGGTTCACCTCGATCTTCTTCGTCACGACCCTCTACCTCCAGTCGGGCCTGAACTACTCCGCGCTCCAGGCCGGACTCGCCATCACCCCCTTCGCCCTCGGTTCCGGGGTCGCCGCGTCGATCGGCGGCCGGCTCGTCGGCCGGTTCGGCCGCCCACTGGTGGTGGCCGGACTCACGATGGTCGCCCTCGGCCTCGCGGGCACCGCGCTCGCCGTCCACTGGGTCCCGGGCAGCGGCGCGGGCTGGGCGATGGCCGGGCCGCTGCTCGTCGCCGGCCTCGGCAGCGGTCTGGTGATCGCCCCGAACCAGACGCTGACCCTGGCCGAGGTCCCCGTACCCCGGGCCGGAAGCGCAGGCGGCACCCTCCAGACCGGGCAGCGGGTCGGCTCCGCGGTGGGGATCGCGGCCGTGGGCGCGGTGTTCTTCGCCCAGGTCGGGACGGCGGGGTGGGCCGACGCGTACGACCACGGCCTGATCGTCTCGGTCGCCTTCGTGCTGGCCGCACTGATCGTGGCGCTGGCCGATGTCGGAGCCGACCGGCGGGGCAGACGACGTGAACGGAAAGAACGCACCGATCCGACGAGGAGCGCGGCATGAGCGACACATCCGGCAAGAGCGCCGGGAGCGACGGCAACACCTCCTACGGCCACAAGCCGTTCAAGCGGTCCCGCAGCCACTTCGCCGACCGCGTCACCGCCGACGGCCGTGACGGCTGGCCCGTCGAGCCCGGCCGCTACCGGCTCGTCGTCAGCCGGGCCTGCCCCTGGGCCAGCCGCGCCCTGGTCTCCCGGCGCCTCCTCGGCCTGGAGGACGCCCTCTCCCTCGCCGTCACCGACCCCATCCAGGACGACCGGAGCTGGCGCTTCACCCTGGACCCCGGCGGCAAGGACCCGGTGCTCTCCATCCGCTACCTGAGCGAGGCGTACGACGCCCGGGAGCACGACTACCCCGGCGGGGTCAGTGTCCCCGCGATCGTCGACGTACCGAGCGGGCAGTTGGTCACCAACGACTACCAGCAGCTCACCCTGGACCTCGCCACCGAGTGGGCCGCCCTGCACCGCCCCGGCGCCCCCGACCTCTACCCCGAACCGCTGCGCGCGGAGATCGACGAGGTCATGGAGGGCATCTACCAGGACATCAACAACGGCGTATACAAAGCCGGGTTCGCCAGCACCCAAGAGGATTACGCGAAAGCCTATAAGGCACTCTTCGCCCGCCTCGACCAGGTGTCCGCCCGCCTCGCCGACCGCCGCTACCTGGTCGGCGACACCATCACCGAGGCCGACATCCGCCTCTTCACCACCCTGGTCCGTTTCGACGCGGTCTACCACGGCCACTTCAAGTGCAACCGTACGAAGATCACCGAAAACCCCGTCCTGTGGGCGTACGTCCGCGACCTCTACCAGACCCCCGGGTTCGGGGACACGGTCGACTTCGACCACATCAAGCGCCACTACTACCAGGTGCATACGGGCATCAACCCGACCGGCATCGTCCCCCTCGGCCCCGACCTCTCCGGCTGGACCACCCCGCACCACCGCGAACAGCTCGGCGGCCGCCCGTTCGGTGACGGCACGCCGCCGGCACCCGTACGGGAGGACGAGCGGGTCACGCCGCTCGACCAGGTCTGACCTGCCGCTTCCTCAGCTGACCCGGGGCGGGGGCGGCTGCGGGGCGAGCGTGTCGGTGGCCAGGGAGGAACGGGCCAGCGCCACGCACCCCACCGCGATCAGCCCCAGCCCGGCCAGTTCGGGCAGCAGCCACCAGCCGGTGCGCAGCTCCTCCTCGAAGAGCGTCACCCCGTACAGGATGCTGATCAGCGCGTCCCCGAGCGTCAGCATCGGCTGCACCGCCACCAGGCTGCCCGCGTGCAGGGCGTTCTGGAGCAGGAAGAGGGCCCCCACCCCGGCCGCGGCCGTCGCGTAGAGCTGCCAGGACGTCAGCAGCGCGACGGCCCCGCCGCCCGGCCCCAGGTGCGCCATCGCGTCCTTCATCAGCGCCGCCGTCAGCGCGTACCCGCAGGCGGCGGCCAGCCCCAGCAGCGCCGCCCGGGCGTTGCCGCGCACCCGGAGCGCGGCGACGATCAGCACCGCCTCGAACGCCCCGGTCAGCAGCAGCGTCGGCACCCAGTCCGCACCCCGCACGGCGTCGGTACCGTCGACCGGCGCGGCCGACCCGAGCCCGATCGCGAGGCCGACGGTCACCGCGGCGACGCCGTACCAGACCGTACGCGGGGCCCGGACCCGCATCATCCAGCCGGCCAGCAGCAGGGTCGCGGGCAGCTCGATGACGAAGATCGGCTGCACCACGGAGATCGGCCCGGTCGCCAGGGCCACCGCCTGACAGACGGCGGCCACGATCACCAGGACGATCCCGGCCAGCCACACCTTCTGGCGCACCAGATGGCCGATCAGGGAGAGGTGCAGCGCCTCGCTGTCGGGCACCCGCATCGCCGCCCGGCGCTGGAGCACCGAGGCGGAGCCGTTGCTCAGGGCGGTCAGCACGGCGAAGAGGACACTGATCACCGGTTCATCATGGGGCGGGCGGGTGAGGAACGCGCGGGGCGTGGGGCCGGTGGGCGTAACGCCGTGCGTCTCCGTCCTGGCCTTGGCCTTGGCTCTGCCCCGGCCTTCGCCATCGCCCGGGGGACAGCGCCGCTACCGTACCGACCATGGCTGCCACGAAGCACCCCGCCGTCCTGACCACCCGGGCGCTGAACCGGGCGACCCTGGACCGCCAGCTCCTGCTGCGCCGGTCCACGATGTCCGCGAAGGACGCGGTCGGCCATCTCGTCGGGCTCCAGGCGCAGAACACCAAGCCGCCCTACTTCCAGCTCTACTCACGGCTGGACGGGTTCGACCCGCGCGAGCTGTCCGCCCTCATGGAGTCCCGTGAGGTGGTCCGGATCGTCACCCTCCGCTCCACCCTCCACACCCACACGGCGGACGACGCCCTGACCCTGCGTCCGCTGGTCCAGGCGGCGCGCGACCGCGAGCTCAAGGCGTTCCGGCACGGCTTGGCCGGAGTCGACCTGGCGCGGCTCGCCGCGGTGAGCAGGGAGTTGGTGGAGGAGCGCCCCCGCCCGGTCAAGGAGCTGCGCGAAGAGCTGCTGGCCCGCTGGCCGGCGGCCGACCCGCTCGCGCTCACGGTGGCCGCCCGGTGCCTGCTGCCACTGGTCCAGGTCACCCCGCGCGGACTGTGGGGGCGCGGCGGGCAGGTCGCCCTGACGACGGCGGAGCACTGGCTCGGCAGGCCCCCGGAGCCCGTACCCACGCCGGACGCCACCGTCCTGCGCTACCTGAACGCCTTCGGCCCCGCCTCGGTCAAGGACATGCAGCGCTGGGCGGGGCTCACCCGGCTGCGCGAGGTCTTCGACCGGCTGCGGCCCCGGCTCCGCACCTTCCGCGACGAGCACGGCACCGAGCTCTTCGACCTCCCCGACGCCCCGCGCCCCGACCCGGACACCCCGGCCCCGCCGCGCTTCCTGCCCGAGTTCGACAACGTGCTCCTCGGCCACGACGACCGCTCGCGTGTGATCGCGGAGGTCGACAAGGGCCGCAACGGGGTGGGCAACCAGGCGTACGGGACCGTCCTGGTCGACGGGTTCTTCGACGCCGTCTGGCGGATCGACCGGGACGGGGACGCGGCGGCCCTGACCGTGCAGTCGCTGCGGACCCTGCGGCGGGGTGAGTGGGAGACGATCACCGAGGAGGCGGTGCGGATGCTGACGGTGATGACGGACGCGGTCTCGTACGACGTACGGTTCGCGACCTTCCTGGACTTCGGCGACTGACGCCCCGCCGTTCTACGGCAGCAGCCCCGCCCGGCGCGCCGCCACCACCGCCTCCAGCCGGGTGTGCGCCCCCAGCTTGCGCATGGCCGAGCGCAGATACCCCTTCACCGTCTCGGGGCGCAGACCCAGTTGACGGGCGGCCGCCGCGTTCGTCGCGCCCGCCGCGACACACGCCACGACGTCCACCTCACGCGGAGCGAGCCGCACCTCCATGGCCGCCGCCGGGGTGGCCCGCGCCCCGGACGCCGAGGCGAGGCGCGCGCAGACGGCCAGCAGTGCGTCGCGGAGTGCCGGGTCGGCCGCCACCCTCGGCACCAGCGCGCGCAGCTCCCGATGGGCCTCGCGTACGTCCTCCCACGCGCCCGGAGCCGCACCGGGACCGGCCGTCACCTGCTCCCGGGTCAGGGCCAGCAGCTCCCGGACCTCGTCGCGGACCGCGAGCGCCTGCTCCACGTCCCGGGCCGCCGCCACCGCCGCGTCGAACGTCCGGTCCCCGAGGCTCACCGGCGTACGCAGCGCCCCGTACAGCACACCCCGCACCGTCCGCCGTACGACGACGGGGACCGCGACCACCGAGCGCAGCCCCTCCGCCGCCACCGCCGTGTCGTACTCGTGGCTGATGTGGCGCGCGAGCGGGTAGTCCGTCACCGCGCAGGGCCGGGCGAGCGCGATGGCCTTGCCGCCGAGGCCGCTCCCGGCCGAGATGACCAGACCGCGCAGCGCGCCGGTCCGCGCCCCGTCCAGCTCGGCGATCCGCGCGTGGCGGGCGTCCGACAGCGGGCCGCCGAACGCGACCGGCAGCCCGCTCGTACGGCGCAGTCCCGCCAGCGCTGTCCGCATCTCGACGGTATCGACCGCATCGACCGGTTCCGGCACTCCGACACCTTCCCTCCCGGTCCGCACCACCCCCGTCCGGGGGTGGTGAGACCTGGGTCACTGTTTACATGATGTCCATCGACCCGTCCGGGCCGCAAGGAAATGAGGAGGGCACATGCCGGCGACGAGTGCGACGGAGACGTTCCGGGCCGCCCGGGACTTCCTGCTGGCCCACCGCGAGGACTACGAGCGTGCTTACGCCGGATTCCGCTGGCCCCGCGCCGACCACTTCAACTGGGCGCTGGACTGGTTCGACGTCATCGCCGAGGACAACGACCGCACCGCCCTGCACATCGTGGAGGAGGACGGCCGGCGTACCGAGGTCTCCTTCGCGGCCATGTCCGAGCGCTCCGACCGGGCCGCCAACTGGCTGAAGAAGCAGGGGGTCCGGGAGGGCGACCGCATCCTCGTGATGCTCGGCAACCAGGTGGAGCTGTGGGAGACCGCGCTCGCCGCGATGAAGCTGCGCGCCGTGATCATCCCCGCCACACCGCTGCTCGGCCCCGCCGACCTCCGCGACCGGGTGGAGCGCGGGCGGGTGCGCCATGTGCTGGTGCGGGACGCGGACACCGGGAAGTTCGACGAGGTGCCGGGCTCGTACACCAGGATCGCGGTGGGGGGAGAGACGGCGGGCTGGCTGTCGTACGCCGAAGTGGCCGACGCCCCGGCCGACTTCACGCCCGACCGGCCGACAGACGCCGACGAGCCGCTGATGCTGTACTTCACCTCCGGCACCACTGCCCGGCCGAAGCTGGTCGAGCACACCCATGTGTCCTATCCCGTGGGCCACTTGTCGACGATGTACTGGATCGGGCTGCGGCCCGGCGACGTCCACCTCAACATCTCCTCGCCCGGCTGGGCCAAGCACGCCTGGTCCAACCTCTTCGCCCCGTGGACCGCCGAGGCCACCGTCTTCATCTTCAACTACACCCGCTTCGACGCCGCCCGGCTGATGGCCGAGATGGACCGCTCGGGCGTCACCAGCTTCTGCGCTCCGCCCACGGTCTGGCGGATGCTCATCCAGGCGGACCTGTCGCAGCTGAGGGTCCCGCCGCGCGAGGTCGTCGCGGCGGGGGAGCCGCTGAACCCGGAGGTCATCGAGACGGTGCGGCGGGAGTGGGGCGTGACCATCCGGGACGGCTTCGGCCAGACGGAGACCGCCGTCCAGGTCGCCAACACGCCGGGCCAGCTCCTCAAGACCGGCTCCATGGGCCGGCCCAGCCCCGGCTTCCGCGTGGAGCTGCTGGACCCGGTCACCGGTCGGCCGGGGGCGAGCGAGGGGGAGAGCGAGGGGGAGATCGCCCTCGACCTCTCCGACCGTCCCGTGGGGCTGATGACCGGCTACCACGGTGATCCGGAGCGCACGGCCGAGGCGATGGCCGGCGGCTACTACCGCACGGGGGACATCGGGGCGCGCGACGAGGACGGTTACCTGACGTACGTGGGGCGGAGTGACGACGTCTTCAAGTCCTCCGACTACAAGATCTCGCCCTTCGAGCTGGAGAGCGCCCTCCTGGAGCACGAAGCGGTCGTCGAGGCCGCCGTCGTGCCCGCTCCCGACCCGCTGCGGCTCTCCGTCCCGAAGGCGTACGTCGTGCTGGCGGAGGGCTGGGAGCCGGGGCCGGAGACCGCGAAGGTCCTCTTCGCACACTCGCGGGCGGTCCTCGCCCCGTACAAACGCCTCCGCAGGCTGGAGTTCGCCGAACTGCCCAAGACCGTGTCCGGCAAGATCCGCCGCATCGAGCTGCGGGAACGCACCGCCCAGGGCACCGGAACCGAGTTCGACGAGGGGGACCTCACGTGAACAGCACTCCGTCCTACGCGCACGGCACCGGCACCACCGCCCTGCTCGGCGACACCATCGGCCGCAACCTGGACCGGACGATCGCCGCCCACGGGGAGCGCGAGGCGCTGGTCGACGTGGTCTCCGGACGCCGCTGGACCTACACGGAGTTCGGCGCCGACGTCGACGAGCTGGCCCGCGCCCTGATGGCGTCGGGGGTGGAGAAGGGCGACCGGGTCGGCATCTGGGCGGTCAACTGCCCCGAGTGGGTGCTGCTCCAGTACGCCACCGCGCGCATCGGTGCCGTCATGGTCACCATCAACCCGGCCTACCGCGCACACGAGTTGGAGTTCGTCCTCAACCAGGCGGGCATCACGCTGCTCGTCGCCTCCCTCGCCCACCGCACCAGCGACTACCGCGCCCTCGTCAACCAGGTCCGCGCCAACTGCCCCTCCCTGCGCGCCGTCCACTACATCGGTGACCCGTCCTGGGCCGAACTGACCGCGACCGCCCCGGCCGTCACCTCCGCCCAACTGGCGGTGCGCGAGGCCGAGCTGTCCTGCGACGACCCCGTCAACATCCAGTACACCTCGGGCACCACCGGCTTCCCCAAGGGTGCCACCCTCTCCCACCACAACATCCTCAACAACGGCTATTTCGTGGGGGAGATGATCGCCTACACGGAGTCCGACCGGGTCTGTCTGCCGGTCCCCTTCTACCACTGCTTCGGCATGGTGATGGGCAACCTCGCCATCACCTCGCACGGCGCCTGCATCGTGATCCCGGGGCCGTCCTTCGAGCCCGCCGCCGTGCTGGCCGCCGTCCAGCAGGAGCGCTGCACCTCGCTCTACGGCGTCCCCACCATGTTCATCGCCGAGCTGAACCTCCCGGACTTCTCCCGTTACGACCTCTCCTCACTCCGCACCGGGATCATGGCCGGATCGCCCTGCCCGGTCGAGGTGATGAAGCGGGTGGTCGCCGAGATGCACATGGACGAGGTGTCCATCTGCTACGGCATGACCGAGACCTCGCCCGTCTCCACCCAGACCCGCCGTGACGACGACCTGGAGCGCCGCACCGGCACCGTGGGCCGGGTGCTGCCGCACATCGAGGTCAAGGTCGTCGACCCGGCGACCGGCACCACGCTGCCACGCGGCAGCGCGGGCGAACTGTGCACCCGGGGCTACAGCGTGATGCTCGGCTACTGGGACCAGCCCGACCGCACCGCCGACGTCATCGACGCGGGCCGCTGGATGCACACCGGGGACCTCGCGGTGATGCGCGAGGACGGTTACGTGCAGGTCGTCGGCCGGATCAAGGACATGATCATCCGGGGTGGCGAGAACGTGTACCCGAGGGAGATCGAGGAGTTCCTGCACGGCCACCCGAAGATCGCCGACGTCCAGGTGGTCGGGGTGCCGGACGAGCGGTACGGGGAGGAGATCCTGGCCTGTGTCATCCCCCGGGACCCGGCCGACCCGCCGAGCCTGGAGGAGGTCACCGCGTACTGCCGGGAGCGGCTCGCCCACTACAAGATCCCGTGCGGGCTGCGGATTCTGGACGCCTTCCCGATGACGGTGAGCGGGAAGGTCCGCAAGATCGAGCTGCGGGAGACGTACGCCGGATGAGCGGGGCCGGGGACCCGGTCAGGCGGCCTCGATGATGTCCGAGCCGTCCGACCGGGTCGCCGTCGCCCACTCGATGAGCAGCACCTCGTACGTCGCGGACTCCGTGGCGGACCAGTCCTGGCCCGCACGCGAGTCGACGAGCGCGCGGATGGCCTCGTTCGCCTGGGCGGCGGACGCGACGGCGGGTTGCACGGTATGACGTGGAGTTAAATCCATGCCCTTAGCTTACGGGGCACCACTGACAGCGACCGACGCCGACTCAGGCGCCGGTGCGGAAGCCGGTTCTGGTGCCGGGCCGGATGCCGGCTTTGGTGCTGGTGCCGGCGCCGGGGTCGCAGGCTGCGTCGGCAGCAGGTCGCGCCGCATGCAGACCCGTGGCCAGCGGTCCAGGCCGTGCTGCGCCTCCTCCCCGCGGATCGTGCGCAGCCCGTCGGTGAGTTCGTGTCCGGGCAGCACCCGGAAGCCGATGCGCGTGTAGTACGGGGCGTTCCACGGCACCTCGCTGAAGGTGGTCAGGGTGAGCGCGGTGAGGCCCTGACCGGGAGCGAGTGCGGCGAGCCGGTCGATCAGCGTGCGGCCGATGCCCCGGCGGGCCGCCACCGGGTCCACCGAGATCTGTTCGATGTGCAGGGCCCCGTCGACGGGGTCGGCGATCACATAGCCGAGCGGCCGGTCACCGGTGGCGGAGAGGGGATCGGTGGCCACCCAGCACCGTCCGGCCCGCCGGTAGCTCTCCAGCAGGTCGAGCGGGGGCGGATCGTCGTCGGCCACGGAATGCATGCCGAGGGTGCGGAAGGGTTCCCCTGCGGCGCGCTCGATGTCCTGGAGAAGGCGGAGATCGGAGCGTCTGGCGGAGCGGATACGCATGTACTCAGTGTGCCGCGCCGGGCGGGGCACCGGTACGGGGTGGCCCGAAAACGCCCCCGGGAGGGCCCGGCCGTTCAGGCCCCGGTGCCGACCAGTTCGTCCGCCGGACTGTTCACCGGCTTCGGCGCCCCCGTGAGGTCCATGACGAAGAGCGGGAGGCCGACACCGTCCGCCCGGGCCCGCGCCTGCGCCCCGTACCCCGCGAGCGAGAAGAACACCCCGGCCGCCGACGCGCCCAGGGCGTTCAGCCACAGGCACTCCACCGCGCGCAGCTCCACCGGCCGGGTCGTGGCGTCGACCTGGGCGACGAGCCCCGTGGCCCGCAGGTCGATCCCGCCGGCGGTGCGCACCCGGGGCCGGGCCACCTCGCGGTAGCCGAGCCAGGTGAGGTAGAGGGCGGCCGCGCTCACCGCGTCGTGGCCGGTACGGATCGTCCGCGGCCGGAACGCGGGGCGCGGGTGGGCGGCGGTGCGCGGCAGCGGGATGTGCGCCGGGGCGACGGGGCCGGGCGGGGGAGGGGGCGCGGGTTCGTCCACCGGGCGCACCGGTATCCGCAGCAGGGCCCCGCACGGGCAGCACAGCTCCGGCTGGGGCCACTGGTCCCGCCGGTCGCAGGCGGTGCAGCGGACGGTGACCCAGTCCTCGTCCCAGGTGCGCCGCGTGACCGGGAGCGCCGGGGCGCCGGGCAGCAGCGGCGGGGCGGTGGGGGCTCCGCACGGGCACGGGTAGGCCGATGCGACATAGGCATGGTCCCGGCTGCAGACCGGGCACCGTACCGGCACGGACGTCACGTTCGTCTCCCTCCGGCACGGCCCCGCAGGACGACTGCGCTCCGTGCCTCCCTCGTCACCCCATCGTCCACCAGGAGCGAGATTCTGGGGAGGGAAAGCGCGCACTTCCCGCCACCGGGCGCAGAGGCTCGGTCCTGACGCCGTGAACGCCCGCTCCCGACGCCGTGAACGCCGGCTCCCGATGACGTCGACGCCGCCGCCCTTGACGGCGACCCCTCCGCGTTTTAGATTGCTTCCGTATAGCAGAACTAAATTTCCGCGATACGGAATTGGTGCTCTCAGGTGGCGCGACAGAGCCCGACTCCACCAATCCCGAGCAGGAGCACTCAATGCCTCGTATGACCGCTGCCCGTGCGGCAGTCGAGATCCTCAAGCGCGAAGGCGTCAGCAACGCGTTCGGTGTGCCGGGTGCGGCGATCAACCCCTTCTACGCGGCCCTCAAGGCCTCCGGCGGGGTGCGGCACACGCTGGCCCGGCACGTCGAGGGCGCCTCCCACATGGCGGAGGGCTACACCCGGGCCAAGGCCGGCAACATCGGCGTCTGCATCGGTACGTCGGGCCCGGCGGGCACCGACATGATCACCGGTCTGTACTCCGCCATCGCCGACTCCATCCCGATCCTGTGCATCACCGGCCAGGCTCCGACCGCCGTCCTGCACAAGGAGGATTTCCAGGCCGTCGACATCGCCTCGATCGCGGGGCCGGTCACCAAGGCGGCGACCACCGTCCTGGAGGCCGCGCAGGTCCCCGGCGTCTTCCAGCAGGCGTTCCACCTGATGCGCACCGGCCGCCCCGGCCCGGTCCTCATCGACCTGCCGATCGACGTCCAGCTCACCGAGATCGAGTTCGACCCCGAGCTGTACGAGCCCCTCCCGGTGCACAAGCCGGCCGCCTCCCGCAAGCAGATCGAGCGGGCCGTCGAGCTGCTGAACGCCTCCGAGCACCCGCTGCTCGTCGCGGGCGGCGGCATCATCAACGCCGACGCCTCCGAGCTGCTGGTGGAGTTCGCCGAGCTGACCGGCGTCCCCGTCATCCCGACCCTGATGGGCTGGGGCATCCTCCCCGACGACCACGAGCTGAACGCCGGCATGGTGGGCCTGCAGACCTCGCACCGCTACGGCAACGCGAACTTCCTGGAGTCCGACTTCGTCCTCGGCATCGGCAACCGCTGGGCCAACCGCCACACCGGCAAGCTGGACGTCTACACCCAGGGCCGTACCTTCGTCCACGTCGACATCGAGCCCACCCAGCTCGGCAAGATCTTCGCCCCCGACCTCGGCATCGCCTCCGACGCCAAGGCCGCGCTGGAGCTCTTCGTCCAGGTGGCGCGCGAGCTGAAGGCCGCGGGCAAGCTGAAGGACCGCTCGGCCTGGGCCGCCTCCACCCAGGAGCGCAAGGCGACCCTCCAGCGCAGGACGCACTTCGACAACGTGCCGCTCAAGCCGCAGCGCGTGTACGAGGAGATGAACCGGGCGTTCGGCCCCGAGACCCGTTACGTCACCACCATCGGCCTCTCCCAGATCGCCGGCGCGCAGATGCTGCACGTCTACAAGCCGCGCCACTGGATCAACTGCGGCCAGGCGGGCCCCCTCGGCTGGACCATCCCGGCCGCCCTGGGTGTCGCCACGGCCGACCCGGAGGGCACGGTCGTGGCCCTCTCCGGCGACTACGACTTCCAGTTCATGCTGGAGGAGCTGGCCGTCGGCGCGCAGCACCGCATCCCGTACGTCCACGTCCTGGTGAACAACTCCTACCTGGGCCTCATCCGCCAGGCGCAGCGCAACTTCGACATCGACTTCCAGGTCAACCTGGAGTTCGAGAACCTCAACTCCCCGGAGCTGGGCGTCTACGGCGTCGACCACGTCAAGGTCGTCGAGGGCCTCGGCTGCAAGGCCATCCGGGTCACCGAGCCGGACCAGCTCCTGCCCGCCTTCGAGCAGGCGAAGAAGCTCGCCGCCGAGTTCCGGGTCCCGGTCGTCGTCGAGGCGATCCTGGAGCGGGTCACCAACATCGCGATGAGCGGCACCGACATCGCCTCGGTCAACGAGTTCGAGGACATCGCCACGGACCCGTCGCACGCCCCGACCGCGATCCGCCCGCTGACCGTGTCCTGATCGCCCGTCAACTACCCCTGAAGCAGGCCCCCGTCCCGGATTCCTCTCCGGGGCGGGGGCCTTCCCCTGGCTCCCCTGGCTCCCCTGGCTTCCCTGGCTTCCCCGCTCTTCCCCCGTACGGAGGTAGGCTCACCCCGGGGCCTCACCGGTGGCCGAAGGGCAGGGGAGCGGACCATGGCCGACTACCACCACGGCGAACTCGCCGTCCAGCACCGGGCCGGACTGCGCGACCCGGCGGCCGGCTCGCTCCGGGCCATCCGCGACGCGGTGCCCGACGCGGCGGCGGTGTTCCTGGCCCGCCAGCCGATGATCGTCGTCGGCGCGGCCGACGCCTCCGGACGCCTCTGGTCCACCCTGCTCACCGGCGAGCCCGGCCTCCTCGGGGTGCCGGACCCGAAGACCCTGACGATCGGCGCCCTGCCCGCGGCCGACGACCCGCTCGGCGCGGCCCTCCGGGAGCCCGGCACCCGGGTCGGCATGATCGCCATCGAACCGGCCACCCGGCGCCGCATCCGCCTCAACGGGACCTCGGCCCCCGAGGCGGACGGCGTACGGGTCGCTCTCGACCAGGTCATCGGCAACTGCCCCAAGTACCTCCAGAAGCGGGCGTACGCCCTGCTCCCGCCGGACCGGGGCGGCCGGCGCACGGCGGTCCGCAGGGGAGAGGCACTGACCACCGTCCAGCAGCTCACCCTGGCCACCTCCGACAGCTTCTTCATCGCCACCGCCTCCCCGGACGGCGACGCGGACGCCTCGCACCGGGGCGGCAACCCCGGCTTCCTCCAGGTCCTCTCGCCCACCCGGCTGCGCTGGCCCGACTACGCGGGCAACGCCATGTTCCTCACCCTCGGCAATCTCGAACTACACCCCCAGGCAGGGCTGTTGGTGCCCGACTGGGAGACCGGTGACCTCCTCCAGCTCTCCGGCACCGCCCACACCGTGTGGGACGGAGCGGAGGCGGCCGCCGTACCGGGCGCGCAGCGCCTCGTGGAGTTCCGTATCGAGGCGGTCCAGGAGACCCGGGACGCGGTACGGCTGCGCTGGAGCGATCCGGACTTCTCCCGGTTCAACCCGCCCGTGGCGCACAGGTAGTCGGCCGGTGGCCCGGGTGAGTCAGCAGCAGGGGCAGGCCCGGACGGCATGGACCGTGGCCCCCACGGCCTCGGCCTGCCACGGTGCGACCCCGTCCCGCTTCTCCACCCGGCCGGTCTTCTGCTCCAGCAGCCCGGCGACGACGGCCTCCAGGCCCGTACGGTGGTCGTCCCGGGCGGTCAGCCCGGCCCACCGCCTGCCGACCGCGTTCAGCCGGGGGAAGTCCACCGAGTCCAGGAAGTCCAGGGCGTGTTCACGGTACTCCGGGCGCTCGGCCCGGGCCCGTAAGCGCTCCCGGCTGACCCGGATGGCGAGTTCGCCCGTGGTGTAGTGCCAGATCACGCGGTACGCGTACACCGCGTCCTCCAGCGCCATCCCGCACGCGACCGCCGCGTCGACGATGCTCTCCACGACCCACAGCGCGGACTCGCTGACGAAGTCGTCGAAGGAGAGCACCTCCACGATCCACGGACAGTCCGCCAGGAGATCGTGCAGCACCTGGGCCGCGGCCAGGAGCCGGGTCCGCGGTTCGCTCGGCAGCACCGGGCGCGGGTAGCGGCGGGCGTGCGCGTCCAGCAGCAGGAGGAGCAGTTCGTCCTTGTCCTGGACGTGGTGGTAGAGGGCCATGGCCGTGCTGGACATCTCCCGGGCCAGCCGGCGCATGGAGAGGCGCTCCGGGCCCTCCGTGTCGAGGATGCGCTGTGCGGCGACGAGGATCGCCTCCTGCGAGAGGCGGGGCGGGCGGCCGGTTCGGCCGGAGCGTTGTCCGCGGGACTCCATACATCCATCTTTCTTCGCGAGGCAACCTGCGAACCGGCCGGAACGGGCCGAATGTTCCGGCCACTGCGGCGAATCCGCGCCCTGGGCAGGGAAGGCGGCGGCAGATGCCGGTCAGGTGAATAGCTGGAACGGAAAGCTTGGCAGAAGGGTGCTGCACATAAACTGGACGGCCGGGGAATGCGCGGCCGCCGCCGCGGTGAAGTGCGCGGGACGCGTCGGGATCACCTCGCGAACCGCCACAGACCAGTCTGATACCAGACGGATGCCGGTCACGGGAACACCAGGGGTGCGCCGTTCAGGCCGCGTTGGCCGGTAACAGCAGTGTGAAAAGGCGCCAGTGACAACCCTCTATCACCCCGCTACTGTTATCTTACGCGTACGTCTCAGGGATACAGGAATGGCCGGAAGAGAGGCGCCTGAAGTGGTCATCGACGGCGAGGCCGTGTTGATCGTCAAGGCAGGTTGGGGCTGCGAAAGGAATCATGCGGCCCGCAATCCTGTCGGGTGTCTGAATTCCACCCGATGTCCTTCACCCCGCCGGGGAATCGCCGGGGAAACGTCCACGCGGAGCGCGATGTCGCGGGCGTGTCCGGGCCACTGGCCCTGAGCCTCACGCGGCCGCATCCCGGGTACGACCCACCCGGAGCGGTCCCGTTCCACCACCCGGCCCGCCGCCTTCCCGGAGGGCGCGTGGGCCGGACCAGGCCGGTCCCGGAGCCACCTCGTGGATCCGGTGTGCCGTCGCGGCGCCTCCCGGGGCGCCCCACCGGGACCTGGCGCGAGGCGCCCCCGGACACCACCAGCCGTGCCGCCGTACCGACGCGGCGCGGTGCGCATGCGACATGATCACAGGAGGCGACCGAGTGTTGGCCACGTCGGGGGAACCGTTGCGCATACAGCTCTTAGGGCCGGTACGGGTATGGCGGCAGGGCCAGGAGGTATCGCTGGGGCCGCCCAAGCAGCGCGCGGTGCTCGCTCTGCTCGCCAGCAGGGCCGGCGAGGTGGTCGGTGTCGACAACATCGTCGACGCGCTCTGGGACGGTGACATCCCGCAGACCGCGACGAACGGGGTCCACACCTATGTGGCCGGTCTGCGCCGCGCGCTGGAACCGGGGCGCAGCAGACGTGAGGCGGGGTCGATCCTCACCTCGGTCTCCGGCGGCTACTGCCTGCGGATGGACCCGGAACAGGTCGACGCCACGCTCTTCACCCGCCGCCACGCCCGGGCCCGCAGATCACGGACCGGGGCGAGCCCGGACGAGGCCGTGCGGTGGTACGAGGAGGCCCTGGCGCTCTGGCACGGTGACGCGTACTCCGGGGTCCCGGGACCGTTCGCCGCCGTGGAGCGGACCCGGCTGCGGGACCTCCGGCTGACCGCCGTCGAGGAGTGGGCCGCCGACATGCTGGAGGCGGGCCGCCACGCGGAGGCGGTCGACGAACTCTCCGCCGCCGTGAGCGAGGAGCCGCTGCGCGAGAAGCTGAGCTGGCTGCTCATGCTCACCCTCTACCGCAGCGGGCGTCAGGCGCACGCGCTGGCCGTCTACGCCGGGACCAGGAAGCTGCTCAACCGGGAGCTGGGCATCGAGCCGGGCGCCGAACTGCGCAGCCTGCACCAGCAGATACTGGCCGGTCACCCGCGCCTGCGGCGGGAGGAGGAGGCCACCGGCCCGAGCCGCGGACGAAGACACGGCGGCGGCACCCCCGACCTCTCCCGGCCGGTGCAACTGCCACCGCTGGCACGGGGATTCGTCGGGCGTACGGCAGAACTCAACCATCTGGAAGAGCTGTTGGACGACGAGCCGGGCGGATACGGTGCGAGCACCCCTATCGCCGTCGTCGACGGCCCGCCGGGCGTCGGCAAGACGGCGTTCGTCCTGGAGCTGGCCCACCGGCTGCTGGACCGCTTCCCGGACGGCCAGCTCTATGTGGACCTGTGCGGCACGGGCCGGCAGGGCCGGCCGCTGACCGCGTCGGACGCCCTGGAACAACTCCTGGCCAGCCTCGGCGTCGAGCGCTCCCGGATACCCGCCGATGTGGCCGGCCGCACCACGCTCTACCGCAGTCTGCTGCACGGCCGCCGGATGCTCGTGGTGCTCGACGAGGCCCTCGGCGCCGACCAGTTGAGGCCGCTCATACCGCGCGGCTCGTCCTGTGTCCTGGCCACCAGCAGACAGCGGTTCAGCGGACTGGCCGCCCGCGACGGCGCCCATGTGCTGACCATGGGCCCCCTGGCCGACCATGACGCGGCGACCCTGCTCACCAGCCTCTGCGGGGGCCGGCTCCGGGGGCAGGAGGCGGCCGTGGTGCGGCTGGTGCGGCTGTGCGGCGGACTGCCGCTGGCCCTGCGGATCGCGGCGGAGGAGCTGGCGGCCAATTCCACCGTCCCGCTCGCCGCCGTCATCGAGCGGTTCGCCGCCGCCTGCGCGGAGCGCGAGTCGCCGGGGAAGCGCGAGGCGGCGCTGATCCGGCTGGTCGAGTGGGAGGCCGGGGCCTGGGCCGGGCGGGAGGCGCCGGCGCCCGTGCAGGTGGAGATGGCTGGCGTCCGCACCGTCGTCCTGCGGTAGCCGAGCCGTCGGCGGGGCGGACGCGGTCCACCGCATCCGCCCCGCCGACGGAGAGCCGGGCCGGAAGCTCCGGCGGAGAGCCGGGCCGGAAGCTCCGGTGGCGGGTCAGGCCGGGAGCTCTTCAGGCCCGGTCGGCATCGTGCGCAGCTTCCCGACGGGCGAGAGGATGATCGGCACGAGCATCAACGCCGACAGCACCCCCGCGACCCACAGCGCCGTGTGCAGCCCCAGCACCCCGGCCAGCAGCCCGCCGACCGGCCCGCCGAGCGCCCCGCCGCCGTACAGCAGCATCCGCATCGCGGCCGTCATCCGGCCCATCAGCGGCTGCGGGGTGATGCTCTGCCGCAGGCTCACGATGATCACGTTGGAGATGCTGGAGCCGAAGTACTCCAAGAAGAACGACGCGACGAAC
Organism: Streptomyces cyaneofuscatus; assembly: GCF_042718795.1. Classification (GTDB taxonomy): domain Bacteria; phylum Actinomycetota; class Actinomycetes; order Streptomycetales; family Streptomycetaceae; genus Streptomyces; species Streptomyces cyaneofuscatus_A. Next base: position 123,517 of record NZ_JBHXOX010000026.1, on the reverse strand, counting down.
AGGCCCACCAGCAGCCACGAGGGCCCGCCCGCCGCCGGGACCAGCAGCGGGCCCAGGAAGATGACGGAGACCGACACCCGGTAGGCCGTCCCCACCGATAGGCGCCGGACCACCATCCCGGCGATCAGCGCACCGAGCAGGCCGCCCACCGCCGCCGCGCCCATCACGAAGCCGACCGTGGCCGCGGACAGCTCCTTGTCCCGGACCGCGTACAGCAGGAACAGGGACTGCACCATGGTCAGGAAGAAGTTGCAGGAGCAGCCGATGAGCCCGATCGCGCGCAGCCACCGGTTGCCGAACACCCAGCGCAGCCCCTCCGCCAGCTCGGCGCGCAGCCGCCGCTTCGCGGTGCGCGGCGGAGGATCCGGCTCCGGCGCCCGGACCAGCAGCAACGAGATCACCGACAGGGCGTACGAGAACGCGTTGGCGGCCATCGCCGCGGGCGCCGAGAAGGCGGTGACCAGCGTCCCCGCGATCCCGGGCCCCGCCACATCCGCCGACGACAGGGTGGCGTTGAGCTTGGTGTTGGCCTCCAGCAGACTGCGCTTGTCCTTCACCAGCACCGGTACGTAGCTCATCCAGCTCACGTCGAAGAGCACCGCCGCCGTGCCGACCCCGAACGCCAGCACGTACAGCAGGGGCAGGGTCAGCAGCCCGAAGTGGTACAGCAGCGGCACCAGGCCGATGAGGACCATCCGGACGATGTTGGCGCCCAGCATCACCGGGCGTTTGCGCACCCGGTCCACCCAGACGCCGAAGACCAGGGCGAGCGCCAGGAACGGCACCAGTTGGGCGAAGCGCAGCATGCCGAGCTGTTCGGGGCCGACCTGGAAGACCAGGACCGCGGTGAGCGGCAGGGCGAGGTTGGCTATCTGGGTGCCGTACAGGGAGAGCCCCTCGCCCACCCAGAAGACCAGGAAGTCCCGGTTGTGCCACAGGCTCCGGGGCGGTGGTGGCACGGCCTCCTTCGTGCCGGGGCCGGGGCCGGAACCCAGGCCTGGGCCGGAGCCGGTGGCGGTGCCCGCGTCGCCGCGGCCGTTGTCCTCGCTCACGCCGAAACTCCCCTGCGCAGAGCCTGGTTGACGATGTCCGCGATGGCCACGAGCCCCGGCTCCCGCCAGATCGAGTGGTGGTCGCCCGGCACGGTGTGCTGGTCGAGCCGGCTCGCGTACGGCTCCCAGAGCAGCAGGTGCGGCTCCGACTTCTCGGCCCGGACCAGGGTGGTCGGACCGTCGTGCACCCCGTCGATGACGTGGTCCACCATCGAGCGGGCATGGGCCCGGAACAGGGTGAACCGCTCCAGCAGGAACTCCGCGTCGAACTCCTCCGGTACGGTCCCGGAGTCCGCGATGGCCTCCAGCCGCTCCTGCGGCCCCGCCTCCGGGCCGACCTTCGCCAGCGCCCGGTCCAGCTCCGGCGCCCCGCCGCTCACCAGCCCCAGGAAGTCGTGGAGGAAGTACCTGACCAGTGCGGGCCCCGGCGGGAAGGGCTGCGTACCGGGCAGCGCCGCGTCGATCACGACCAGCAGCGGCACCTCCTCGCCCTCGGCGGCCAGCAGCCGGGCCATCTCGAAGGCCACCACCCCGCCCAGGGACCAGCCGAGCAGCCGGTAGGGCCCGTGCGGGCGGGCGGCCCTGAGCGTGGCCGTGTGCACCTCGGCCAACTCCCTGATCGACTCGGCCGGTTCGTCGACCCCGTCGAAGCCCGGGGCCTCGAAGCCGAACACCGGGGTGCCGGGGTCGAGGCGGGCGGCCAGGTCGGTGTAGCAGTACGGCGAGCCGGAGACCGGGTGGACGCAGTACACGGGCGGCAGGTGGCCGCCCGCGCGGAGCGGGACGAGGCTGTCGTCGGGTGGAGCGGTCACCTTGTCCGGCCTCCGTCTTCCTGTGCTGTCGCGGGTGGCGCCGAACCGAGGAGCTCGTCGATGGCGGCGGAGACACCGCTGACGGTGCCACCGCCGTGGAGCAGACGTACGTTCACCTTGATCCCGAAGTGTTTGCTGAGCCGGCTGACCGCCCGCATGGCCTGGAGCGAGTCGCCGCCGGCGGCGAGGAAGGAACTGTTCGCCCCGATCTTCGGTGCCGACAGCACGGTGGAGAAGATGTCGGCGACCGCTTTCTCCGTCGGGGTGGCCGGCGCCACGTACGACGCCTCCCCGTCCTCCGGGGGCGGCGGCGCGGGCAAGGCCTTGCGGTCGGTCTTGCCGTTGGCGGAGAGCGGCAGCCGGTCCAGTACGAGGACGGTGCCCGGCACCATGAACGGCGGCAGCGCGCCCGCCAGATGGGCGCCGATCACCCGGGGCCGGACCGTACGCCCCGGCTGCGGCACGACGTAGCCGACGAGCCGCAGATCACCGGCCGCGTCCCTGCGGGTGGCGACGACCGCCTCCCTGACCGCCTCGTGGGACCTCAACACCGCCTCGATCTCACCGAGTTCGATGCGGTGGCCGTTCACCTTGACCTGGAAGTCGGACCGGCCGAGCAGCTCGATCAGCCCGTCGGGGCCGTACCGGGCCACATCGCCCGTCCGGTAGAGCCGCTCCCCGCCGACCTCGCCGTAGGACCAGTCGAAGAACCGCTCCCCGGTCAGCTCGGGCCGGTCGAGATAGCCGGTGGCCAGCCCGATGCCCGCCAGATGCAGCTCGCCCGCGACACCGGGCGGCACCGGCTGGAGCGCGGCGTCCAGGATGTAGGTGCGCTGGTTGGCCATCGGACGCCCGTACGGGATGCTCGTCCACCCCGGGTCGACCTTGTCCACCTCGTACACCGTGGAGTGGATGGAGGACTCGGTGGCCCCGCCGAGCGCCACGAACCGCAGCCCGGGAGCGGCCTTGCGGGTCCGGTCCGGCAGCGAGAGCGGCACCCAGTCCCCGCCCAGCAGAGCCAGGCGCAGGGCGTCCAGCGGCGCGGCGCCGCTCTGCTCCCACTGCTCCACGACCAGTTCGAGGAGGGCGGGCGCCGAGTTCCAGACCGTGATCCGGTGCGTGGCCAGCAGATCGGCCCAGTGCTGCGGGTCCTTGGCGAGCGCGGGCTCCGGCAGCACGACCGTACCCCCGGCGGAAGTCAGCCCCAGGAACTCGTAGACGGACATGTCGAAGCTGGGGGAGGAGAGCGCGAGCACCCGGTCCCCGGGGCCCACGGAGTAGCGGGAGTTGAGGTCCGCGATGTTGTTCATCACCCCGCGGTGGCGCAGCGCGATCGGCTTGGGCGCGCCGGTCGACCCGGAGGTGTGGATGACGTACGCGAGGTCCCCGGGCGCCACCCCGCTGCTGACGTTCCCGGGCGGGGCGCCGGCCCACTGCCCCGCGTCCCGGTCCAGCTCCACGACCCGCGGCCCCACATCGGAGAGCCGCGAGGAGAGCCCGCTCCGGGAGACGATCACCGCGCACGAGGTGCCGGTGACCATCGCCGCTATCCGCTGCTCCGGGTAGTCCGGGTCCAACGGCACATAGGCGGAGCCCGACTTGAGGACGGCCAGCACCGCCACGAGCAGGTCGGGCGACCGGTCCAGGCAGATGCCCACCCGGCCCCCGACGCCCGCGCCGAGCCCGCGGAGATGGCGCGCCAGCCGGTTGGCCGCCGCGTTGACCTCGCCGTACGTCCATGTCTCCGTGCCACGGATCAGTGCGGGGGCCTCGGGCGCGGCGGCCGCCTGCTTCTCGAACGCCTCGTGCAGGCAGCGCTCGTAGGGGAGTTCGGCCGCCGTGTCGTTCCATTCCACCAGCGTGCGGCGCAGCTCGCCGTCGGTCAGGAGCCGCAGCCGGGAGACGGTGACGTCCGGACGGGCGAGGGCGTCCTCCATCAGCGTACGGAAGTGGGTCAGCAGGCGGAGGACGGTCTCCTGGTCGAACAGTGTGGCGTCGTAGCGGAGTTGGACGATGCGGTGGGCGTAGGAGCGGCCGCTGCGCTCCTGGAGCACCAGCTCGAAGTCGGCCGGTTCCCCGCCGTCCGCCACCGTTTCGCGGCTCTCCAGGACGGTCCGGGCGAGGCCGGCCGGTGTCGTCGCCTCGTCGACGGCGCAGCTCAGCCGGAGGGAGCCGGCACCGGGGGTACGGACGCGGAAGCCGAACTCCTCCTGGCCGGTGTACCGGTGGAGCAGTGCGGCGAACCCGGCGAGCAGCAGCTCCTCCGGGGCCGCTCCGGCCGCGCGGTCGAGCACCACCCGCTGGCGGGCGGTGCAGCCCACGGGTTCGCTCCGGCGCGGCCGGTCGGTGGGCAGCAGGGCGGGAGGCGCCGCGCCGCTCCTCTGGTGAAGCGTCACGCCACTCCTCCCGCCCGCGCGCCGGAAGGCGCCGCAGGAGCGAGCGCCTCCGGCAGCGTGCCCAGCGGCAGCGGATGGCGGGCACACAGCTCCGCCACCCCCGCCCGGACCGCGTCCCGCTCCCCGGCGTCGAGCACGTACTCCCGCTCGCCCCGGACCGTCGTCGCCTCCAGCACCCGGTGCAGCAGTGCGGCGCAGCTCCGCATCCCGGCCGGGCCCATGCCGCGCTGGGCCAGGATGTTGGTGCCCAGCCGCAGCCCGCTGGTGACGAGCGGCGGCCGGGTGTCGTCCGGTACCCGGTTCCGGTTGGCGAGGATGCCGCACTCCTCCAGGGCCCGTTCCGCGACCACCCCGGTCATGGGGCGGCCCGTGAGGTCGATCAGCACCATGTGGTTGTCGGTACCGCCGGTCAGGACCCGGTGGCCCAGCGCCGACAGGGCGTCCGCGAGGGCCGCCGCGTTGTCGACGACCAGGCGCATCGTCTCCTTGAAGGCGGGCTCCGCGACCAGCGCGAGGGCCCGGGCCTTCGCCGCGATGGCCGCCGGGTTCGGCGTGCCCTGCGACAGCGGGAACACGGCCCGCTGCATCAGCCGCGACAGCGGGGTCCGCCCGTCGGGGCCGGGCGTCGCGTGCTCCCGCCCGATCAGGATCAGCCCGCCGCGCGGCCCGCCGAGCTGCTTGTACGTACTGGTCGTCGTCGCGTGCGCCAGGTCGACCGGCGTCGGATGCTCCCCGGCCGCCACCAGTCCCGCGATGTGCGAGATGTCCGCGACCAGGTAGGCCCCCACCGAGTCCGCGATCGCCCGGAAGTGCGCGAAGTCCAGCGTACGGGGGTGGGCACTGGCCCCCGCGATGAGCACGCTCGGCCGGTGCCGCTCGGCCAGCGCCGCCACCTGCGCGTAGTCGATCCGCCCCTCGCCGTCCAGCCCGTAGTGCACGGCCTTGTAGTGCATCCCGGTCACCGAGGCGGGGGAGCCGTGGGTGAGGTGCCCCCCGGAGTCCAGGTCCAGGGCGAGGATCGTGCCGCCCGGGCGGACCAGCGCGGCCAGCACCGCCTGGTTGGCCGAGGAGCAGGAGTGCGGCTGGACATTGGCGTACACCGCGCCGAACGCCTGCTTGGCCCGCTCCACGGCGAGCCGCTCCACCAGGTCGAACTGCGCGGCCCCCGGGTGGTAGCGGGCCCCCGGGTAGCCCTCGGCGGTGACGTTGGACAGCGCCGATCCGGCGGCGGCCAGCACCGACGGGTCCGCGATGCTGGTGGACGCCACCATGGCGAGTGTCGCGTGCTGCTGGGCCACCTCGGCGTCCAGCAGCCCCGCCAGCTCGGGGTCGGCCGCACTCAGCGCGGCCGCCCCCTGCTGCACCAACTCCGCCTGCGAAAGGACGGGTTCAGGCACGACTGGCCGCCTTTCCGGCCTTCGCCACCAGCTCGTCGATCGCGGTGGCGAGCGCGCCGACCGTGGCACCGCCGTACAGCAGCCGGACGTTGACCTTCACTTTGAAGTGCTTGTTGAGCCGGCTGACCGCCCGCATCGCCTGGAGCGAGTTGCCGCCCAGCTCGAAGAAGCTGGCACCGGTCCCGACGCGGTCCTGCGCCAGCACGGTCCCGAAGACCTCGACGACCTTCTCCTCCGTCGGCGTGGCCGGGGCGATGTACGAGTCCGCCGCACCGCCCGCGCTGACCGGGGCGGGCAGCGCCGCCCGGTTGATCTTGCGGGCCGGGGTCAGCGGGAACTCCTCCAGCTCCACCCACGCGGTCGGCACCATGTACTCGGGCATCGTCCGCCCCAGGTGGTCCCGCAGCTCCGCCACGGTCGGCGAGGTGTCGCCGAGCACCGTGTAGTAGCCGACGAGCTGCTTCTCCCCGTCGTCCTCACGCAGCAGCACCAGCGCCATCCGCACCTTCGGGTGGGTCAGCAGCCCCGACTCGATCTCACCCAGCTCGATGCGCAGCCCGCGCAGCTTGACCTGGTTGTCCAGGCGCCCGATGAAGTCGATCTGGAGGTCGGGCGTCCAGCGCACCAGGTCACCCGTGCGGTAGACGCGCCCCTCACCGAGGAACGGGTCCGGCACGAACTTCTCGTCCGTCAGCTCCGGCAGGTTGAGGTAGCCGCGCGACAGACCCTCGTCGCCGCCGATCAGCAGCTCACCCGGGACACCGACCGGCACCAGGTTGAGCTCCTTGTCGACCACGTAGTGCAGCCGGCTGAACTCCGGGCGCCCGATCGGCGGCGAGGACTTCCACTCGCGGTGCTCACACAGGTACTCGGTGGTCGCCACCGACGCCTCGGTCGGCCCGTACAGGTTCACGAACTGCCGGCCCGGCAGGTTCCACTTGTTGACCAGCTCGGCCGGGAGCGCCTCCGCCCCGCCCATGATGTATTTGAGGTCCGGGTACGGCTCCGCCTCCACCAGCGACAGGATCGCCGGCGAAAGACCCGCGTAGGTGACCCGCTGGTCGCGCATGAGCGCCCCCAGCGACTCCGGCGACGAGGCGTCCTCGGGTGCCACCAGCACCATCGCGGACCCGCTGATCAGCCCGGCGAAGATCTCGCCCTGCGACATGTCGAACGTGAGCGCGGGCAGTTGGAGCAGCCGGTCCGTGTGGCCCCACTCGCCGAAGGTGCGCCGGTAGGCCTCGATGAACATGCGCAGCCCGCGCTGTTCGATCATCACGCCCTTGGGCTTGCCGGTCGACCCGGAGGTGTAGAGGACGTAGATGAGGGAGTCCGGCTCCGCCCACTCCTCCAGGGGTACGTCGGAGGGCTCGGCCTCCACCGTCTCCCACTCGGTGTCGATGCGCAGCACCTCCCACCCGCTGGACGGCGGCAGATCGCCGACGTTCGCGTCCCGGGTGATGACGAGCGGCGCCGCGGTGTCCCGCAGCATGTGGTCCAGGCGCGCGTTCGGGTGCGAGGGGTCGATGATCGTGTACGCGGCCCCGGAGACCATCACGCCCACGATCGCCACCAGCGCGTCCAGATCCCGGTCCATCGCGATGGCGACGACCTGCTCCTGCTTCACCCCGCGCGAGCGGATGTGGCGGGCCAGCTTGTCGGATCGCCGGATCAGCTCCGCGTACGTCATCTCCTTGCCCCGGCACACGGCGGCGACCAGCTCCGGGTGCTCCCGGGCGATCCGGGCGATGGTGGCGTGCACCGGCTCGGTCGGGTAGTCGAAGTCGGCCCCGCGCCCGGCCTCCAGCAGCTCGCGCCGCTCCTCGTCGGAGAGCAGCGGCAGCTTGGAGACGGGGGTGTCCGGGTCGGCGGCGGCCGCGCCCAGCACGGTCCGGAAGTGCTCGACCATCGCCTCGACCCGCCGGCGGTCGTACAGGTCGGTGGCGTACTCCACGATCAGCCGCAGCCGGTCCGCGCCCTCGATGAAGCTGAAGGAGAGATCGAAGCGGGAGCGCCCGCCGGAGACCAGGATCGACCCGGTCTCCAGCCCGTCCAGTTGGAGGGCGTCCCCGGTCGTCGTCTCGCCGAGCAACTGCACGGCGATCTGGAACAGCGGGTTGCGCCCCGCGTCCCGTACCGGCTGCACCCGGTCGACGACATGGTCGAAGGGCACGTCCTGGTTGTCGTACACATCGAGGTTGTTGTCGGCGATCCGCTCGATCAGCTCGGCGAAGGTGATTCCGCCGGAGAGGTCCGAGCGCAGCACCGTCATGTTGATGAACAGGCCGACGACGTCTTCCAGTTCGGGATCGGTACGGCCGAGCATCGGCACCCCGATCGCGATGTCGTCCTGCCCGCTGTACCGGGCCAGCACCACCTTCAGCGCGGCGGCCACCACCATGTACAGCGAGGCGCCCTGCTCCTGCGCGAGGGAGCGGGCGTGGCCGAGCAGGTCGGCCGGGAAGCTGACGGTGAAGGTCTCGCCGTTACGGGTGGGCTCCGCCGGGCGGACCCGGTCGGCGGGCAGTTCCAGCGCCTCCAGACCGGCCAGCCGCTCCTGCCAGAAGTCCAGCTCGCTCTCCCACTGCCCGGAGGCGCGCTGCTCCCGCTGGCGCTCCACATGGTCGGCGTAGGTGGCGGCCGGGGCCGGCAGGTCGGGGGTGAGACCCGCCCGCAACTGCCGGTACGCCTCGGTGATGTCCCGGCTGATCACCCCGCCGGACCAGCCGTCGGTGACGATGTGGTGGTAGTTCAGCGAGAGGACGTGCTCCTCGTCGGCCAGCTTGAAGAGCTGGAACCGGCGCACCGGCCCCGCCGCCAGGTCGAACGGGGTGTCGGCCTCGGCCTTGAGCGCCTGGTCGAGCGCCTGCTCCCGCTTCTCGGCGTCGAGCCCCGACAGATCGGTGACCGGCAGCGGCGCGTCCTCGGCCGGGGCGACGACCTGGTGCGGCACACCGTCCACCGCGTGCAGGGTCACCCGGAGCTGGTCGTGACGGGCCACGAGCAGGTTGAGCGCCCCCTCCAGCGCGGGCAGGTCCAGCGGGCCGCGCAGCCGGTAGGCGGTGGGGACGTTGTAGGTGGTCTCCCCGGGGTTCATCTGGTCCAGGAACCACAACTGCTCCTGCCCGAAGGACAGATGCATACGGGACTCGTCAGCGTCCGACGCGCTCATGGTCACAGGACTCCGTTCGGCAGATTGCTGTTCTGTCCGCTGAAGTGGGCAGCGGACGGGGGAACTTGGGGGACAGGGCGGAGCAGCGGTTCGATGCGTCTCAGCCCCTCGGTCACGGCCTCGGGATCGCGGGCGAAACAGATCCGGAAACCGTCAAAGGCCCCGAGGGTCTCGCCGGGCATCAGCAGCACCCCGGCGTCCAGCACCCGGCGGCAGAGCGTCAGCGGCTGCTCCCCGGTGGTCAGCCGGAGCCAGGCGAAGGGGGTGTTCTCGGGCTCCACGAGCTGCACGGCGTCCGCGTTGCGCTCCGCGAACTCCCGTACGAGCTTGAGCCCTTGACCGGTGATGTCCGCGTACCGGCGCAGGTAGTGGTCCCGGTGGTCCAGCACATCGCAGGCCAGCGTCTCGCAGAGCACCGAGTTGGCGATGGTGGAGAGGAACTTGCGCCGCGCGCACCCCTCGACGACCTCTGGTGGCCCGTACAGCCAGCCGACCCGCAGACCGGGGAACCCGTACACCTTGGAGAGGCTGGAGACCGAGATCACCCGGTCGCTGCCGACCGCGGGGGATTCCCGGAGGTCGAGCGCGTACTCCTCGTCGAGCAGCAGATAGGCGTCCCGCCGCTCCGCCAGCTCCAGGAGTCCGCGCAGATCGGCGTCGGCGATGCGCCGACCAGTGGGATTGCAGGGGGAGTTGGCGACGATCAGCCGCAGCCCGGGACCGGCCAGCGCGGTGGCGGCCTCCACGTCGAAGGTGAGGTCGTCGCGGTAGGGGGCGCAGTCGACCTGGCAGCCCAGATCGGCGGTGATGTCCCAGGACTGCTGCCACCCCGGGCGGTAGACGATCACCTGGGCGCCGGGGGTGAGCAGGGAGGCGTAGACGAGGTAGAGGGCCTGCTGGGCGCCCTGGGTGATGAGGACGGAGGCGGGGTCGCCGCCGTAGAGGCCCGCGACCCGGTCGCGCAGCGCGTCGATGCCCCGGTCGTGCCCGTAGTCCAGCTCCAGGCCGGGGTCCACGGCGAGCTGGTCGAGCCGGCCGGGGAGCATGTTGCTGTCCCCGAGGTCGATGTCGAAGCGTCCGGCGGCGTCCTGGAAGACCCACCGCTGCATGGGGTACTCGTCCGTGCGGCTCATCGGCCGGCCTCCGCGGTACGGTCCAGCCGGGCGCGCAGCGCCGGCGCGAATACTCCGGTCGCCACCTGCTGCGATTCCCCGGTCAGGGTCACCGACCCGTCCGGCGCGAGGGCCACCGTCACACTGCCACCCGGCATGCGGACCTCCACCCGGTCCTCGCAGAGCCCCAGTTCGCGGGCGGCGGAGGCGGCGGCGCAGGCGCTGCTGCCCGAGGCCAGCGCGTAACCGGCGCCACGTTCGTACACCTCGATCTCCAGGACGCTCCGGCTCACCACCCGCAGGAACTGCACATTGGTGCGGAGCGGGAAGCGGGCGTGCCCGGCGATCTGGGGGCCCAGGCTCCGGGCCAGCTCGGCGGTCGGCTCGGCCACCGGCACCACGGTGTGCGGGTTGCCGTTGTTGAGCGCGGTCACCGTCAGCTTGCGCTCCCCGACGGTCAGCGGCACGGAGAGCGTCGGCCCCTCGGCGGGGGTGCCGTCCTCGTCCAGCAGCGGCAGGGCGGCGGCGTCGAACACCGGTGTTCCCAGGCCGACCTGGACGAGCCCGGCGGCCCGGTCCAGGATCTGTACGGGGCTGTCGCCCGCGGCCGTCCGGAGCGTGAACGGCTCACCGCCCGCCCACGTCCCCGGCTCCCGCTCGGCCAGGTGCAGGGCGAACATCCGCAGCCCGTTGCCGCTGCGCTCGCAGACCGAGCCGTCCGAGTTGAAGAGGGCCAGCGGGACCGGGGCCCCGGGGCGGGGCTCCTCCAGCGGGCCGTACAGCACCCCGTCCGCGCCGATCCCGAAGTGCCGGTCGCAGACGAGCCGTACGGACTCCGGCGTGACGGGGACGTCGGTGGAACGGGGGTCGATCACCACGTAGTCGTTGCCCAGTGCCTGATACTTGAAGAAGTCGGTCATGACTCGTCTCAGGTAGGTGGCGGGGGACGGGGCCGCTCCCGGCGCGCGCTCGGGCCGGGAGCGGCCCCGTACATCAGGCGTCCTGCTCCTCCAGCGCCGCCGCGTCGTGCTCCTCGCCGTACCACTTCTCCGCCCAGCGGGAGAAGGCGATGATCACGATGTCGCGGTGGCCGGGGCCGCCGTCGCCGGAGAGGACGTCGGTGACGTCATGGGCGAGCCCCCGGTCGTCCAGCAGGACCGCCTGGCCGGCGTCGAGCGTGCCCGACCAGAAGGGCGCGTCCGCTCCCGGCTTCCACAGCCGGGTGGTGCCGCCCGCCACGTTCACCTTGTTCAGGATGGCGATCATGACGAACTCGTGCCCGTCGTGGTGCACGCCCTCCGGGGTGAGCGGGCCGGGCCTGCCGCCCTCGGCACGGGTCCGGTTCTGGTGGACGTTGATCTGCCACGGCTCGGACCGGTCCAGGCCCAGCTCGCGGATGCCCTCGGAGATCAGCGGGGTGAAGTCCACCTCGATCGGCTCGTAGACGCGGCGGATGCCGCCGCCGACCGAGTTGAACTTCTTGTACGTGGTGTAGTCGCGGTGCGGAAGCCGCTTGAACGACCAGTTCTCGCCCTCGGCGGGCGTGAGCTTGTACTGCGAGAACCGCTTGAAACGGGTCCCGTTGCCCATGTAGTCGTCGACCGGGCAGTTGTCGTAGCTGGGCAGGATGTCGGACGCGACCTCGGGCAGGTCGATGACGGTGAATCCTTCGGCGCCGAGCGGCATGTGCTCTCCCCTCCTGGTGGGTGGTGGCGGAATGTCAGGCGGTGATCGACGGCATGCGCTCGTCCAGGTACGTCGCCGAGGAGTTGAGGCGCCACAGGATGCCGCGGGCGATGGCCCGGCGCATCCGGGGGGACTCGGCGGCGGGCAGCACCACGTTGTGGAACCAGCCCTGGGCGTGCTGGGAGTCGATGGTGATGTGCAGCCGGTGGTAGACGATGCCGACCTCGGGCAGCCCGAGCCGCTCCCAGGCGTGCACGACCTGGACGAACCGGTCCGGCGCCATCCACTCGGTCATACCGAGGTAGCCCACGGCCTCCGGGTACAGGGCGCGGTAGCGGCACAGCAGGACGGCCAGGTTGCCGTTGAGGAGCGAGTTGGCGGTGAGCGAGCGCTCCAGCTCCTCGTCCGGGATCTCGAAGACCTCGAAGATCTTGTTGAAGAGGGTGGTGTGGACCTGGGCGTGGTCCCCGTTGCCCATCTCGTCCCAGAAGTTGGCGGCGATCTCCATCTTCGCCGCACCCGCCGTACCGACCTGCATCATCGCCAGCAGGTCGTCGAAGCGGCCGTCGACCACGGACTCCTGCATCACGTAGTTGCGCAGGTCGGCCTCGGTGGCCTGGTTGCGGATGAACTCGTGGTAGTAGGGGTGCTTGTACACCCGGTGCTCACGCGCGGTCTTCTTCAGCCAGGAGAGGTAGGCCCGCGGTTCGGTGGGCGCCTCCTCCAGCAGCCCCGGCTCGATCAGCCGGTCCTGCGCCTCGGAGGTCGCGGCCTCCAGTTGCCGGCCGATCTCGTGCACGACGACCGAGCCCTCGGCGGTCTCCTGGTCGGTGAGTTTGGTGTGCAGCCGGTAGACCCGGTCGAGCAGGAACTGCTGCGCGTACAGGGCCTGCTGGTCGCCGGCGGCCGCGGCTTTGTTGATCGCGGTCACCCGGCCGAGCAGGGCGGTGCGTGCGTCGCCCGCGAACTGCGAGTCGACCTTGTCGGCCGCCGTCGCGAGGATCGTCGTGACCTCGTCGACGGTGGTCAGAAAGCCGGTGGCGGGCTCGGTCTCGACCCGGGAGGTACCAACTTCGAGCATCTGCTTCCCCTTGTATTCACCTGATGACTGTGACGTGCCGTATGTGCCGTGCGGGTAGCCGTCTGTCGCGCTGAGGAGGGCGGGAGGAGGGAAAGGGGCGCACCACGCACGGCCTGGGAGAGGTCGGGCGGGGTGTGCGCCAGAACGGCAGACGCGGTCAATGCGCCGCCCATACTGCACGGAGGTCTCTGGGCAGACTCTGTACGCGGTCTATACGGATTCGAGCCACGGGGCGGGGTGCGCGGGGAGGCGTCCGACGCCCTGGTCAAGGCATGGCAAAGAGGGCGCGCAGTACGGGACCGTATCCGTACTGCGCGCCCTCGTTCAGGGGTGATGCAGGTGTGGTGCTGGGTATGACAGGGACCGCGGCGGCGGCGATCGGAGCCGGGTGAGGGCGTCTTCTTCAGGTCAGAAGACGGTCCCCGGATCCTTCACCACCGCACTGGCATCGCACAGCCGCCGCGGCCTCGTCGTCCTGCCCGCGCCGCGCGGCACCCCTCATCCGGGTGCGCGGTGCGGGCAGGGTCTGTGGGGAGCCCTGGTGGTGGGCTCAGTCCTCGCGCAGGGCGCGGACGGCCTCCTCGACGCGCTTGCCGTAGTCGGTGTCGGCGGCGTGGAAGTGGGCGAGGTTCTTCTCGATCACATCGTCGCGGGTGACCTGCGAGAGGCCTCCGGCGATGTTGGCGACCAGGCGGCCCTTCTCCTCCTCCGACATGAGCCGGAAGAGTTCGCCCGCCTGGAAGAAGTGGTCGTCCTTGGCGTGGGCGGCCGTCTCGTAGGTGCCCGTCCAGCCGTGGATCGCCAGCGGGGCGGCGAGCGCCGCGTCGGTCTGGGCCGGACCGGCGTACGAGTTGGGCTCGTAGTTCTTGTCGTGGCGCGAGCCGTAGCGGGTGGCGTGCAGCCCGTCGCGGCCGTAGTTGTCGGCCTCGGCCGCCTTGGGGGCGTTCACCGGCAACTGGGTGTGGTTGACGCCCAGACGGTAGCGGTGCGCGTCCGCGTAGGCGAAGAGCCGGCCCTGGAGCATCTTGTCCGGGGACGGGCCGATGCCGGGCACGAAGTTGTTCGGCGAGAACGCGGCCTGCTCGACCTCGGCGAAGACGTTGTCCGGGTTCCGGTCCAGCACCAGCCGGCCGACCCGCTGGAGCGGGTAGTCGGCGTGCGGCCACACCTTGGTGAGGTCGAACGGGTTGAACCGGTAGTCGGCGGCGTCGGCGGCCGGCATCACCTGGACGTGCAGCGTCCAGGACGGGTTGACGCCGCGCTCGATGGCCTGGAGCAGGTCCGTCTGGTGCGAGTTGGCGTCCTTGCCGACGAGCTCGGCGGCCTGCTCGGCGGAGAGGCAGCGCACACCCTGGTTGGTCTTGAAGTGGTACTTGACGAAGAAGGCCTCGCCCTCGGCGTTCGTCCACTGGTAGGTGTGCGAGCCGAAGCCGTTCATGTGGCGGTACGAGGCGGGGATGCCGCGGTCGCCCATCAGCCAGGTGACCTGGTGGGTGGCCTCGGGGGAGTGGCCCCAGAAGTCCCAGACGTTGTCCGGCTCCTGCTTGCCCGTGAACGGGTCGCGCTTCTGCGAGTGGATGAAGTCGGGGAACTTGATCGGGTCCTTGATGAAGAACACCGGGGTGTTGTTGCCGACCAGGTCGTAATTGCCCTCGTTCGTGTAGAACTTGAGGGCGAACCCGCGCGGGTCACGGACCGCGTCCGCGCCGCCGAGGGAGTCGGCGACGGTGGAGAAGCGGATGAAGGTCTCGGTGCGTTTGCCGACCTGGGAGAGGAAGTCGGCGCGGGTGAAGCCGGTGACGTCGTCGGTCACCTCGAAGTAGCCGTACGCGCCGGAGCCACGGGCGTGGACCACGCGCTCCGGAATGCGCTCACGGTTGAAGCGGGCGAGCTTCTCCAGGAGGTGCTGGTCCTGGAGGAGGATCGGTCCACCGACACCGGCGGTGGCGGAGTTCTGGTTGTCGGCGACCGGGGCGCCTGACTCGGTCGTGAGCACACGCTTAGCCATGTGGCGGGATGACCTTTCGTACGAGCTGCTGACGGCTTGAGGAGCGTAGGTTCGCCGCAGAGAGAACGTCAACAGTTTGTTGAAAACGAAGTGTGTGGTTCCGGGCCGCGGCAGCGCCTGGGCGCGACAGGACAGGTGTCAGCGCCACCGCGGCCCGGAGATCAGGGGGCCCGTCATCCGGGCCGTGGCCCCGTACGAGGCCGGGGGCTCCTTGCGGGGCCGGGGGAGGGGTCAGACCTGGGAGCCGGAGAGCCGCTCGACCGAGCGCAGCAGCGCCGAGTGGTCCAGGCCGCCGTCGCCCTGGGCGCGCAGCGAGGCGACCAGCTGGGCGACCACACCGCCGACCGGCAGAGCGGCGCCGACGTTGCGGGCGGCGTCGGTCACGATGCCCATGTCCTTGTGGTGCAGGTCGATCCGGAAGCCGGGGGCGAAGTCCCGCTTCAGGAAGTTGTCCTTCTTGCGGGTCAGCACGGTCGAGCCGGCCAGACCGCCGCCCAGGACGTCCAGTGCGGCCGCCAGGTCCACCCCGGACTTCTCCAGGAAGACCACGGCCTCGGCGCACGCCTGGATGTTGACCGCGACGATGAGCTGGTTGGCCGCCTTCACCGTCTGGCCGGAGCCATGCGGGCCGCAGAGCACGATGGTCTTGCCGAGCGCCTCCAGGAGCGGCTTCGCGGCGTCGAAGTCCGCCTGCTCACCGCCGACCATGATGGAGAGCACCGCCTCGATGGCGCCGGCCTCGCCACCGGAGACCGGCGCGTCCAGGACCCGGATGCCCTTCTCGGCCGCGTTCTTCGCGAGGTCCACCGAGGTCTGCGGGGTGATGGAGGACATGTCCACCAGCAGCGCGCCGCGCTTCGCGTTCTCCAGGATGCCCTCGGGGCCGTAGGCGATGGCCTCGACCTGCGGGGACGCGGGCACCATCGTGATGACGACATCCGCGTCCTTGACCGCGTCCGCGATCGAGGACGCGCCGGTGCCGCCGGCCGCGACCAGCCGGTCGATCTTGTCCTGCTCCAGGGTGTACCCGGTGACGGCGTAACCGGCCTTGATCAGGTTCTCCGACATGGGGGAGCCCATGATGCCGAGACCGATCCAGGCGACCTTGGGGAGGTTGTTGCTCATGAGGGTGCCTTCCTGAAAAACGTGTGTACGTGAGGGGGTTGGGCTCACCCCGTGGTGGGCCTGGCCGATCAGCCGGCCGCTCGGGCCGACGCCGGGAGCCAGTCGAAGGCCTCCGCGCTCGGCCGGTCGCCCGGCTTGTACTCCAGGCCGACCCAGCCCGCGTAACCCGCGTCCTTCAGCTCGTCGAGGAGCCGCTCCAGCGGGAGGGTGCCGGTGCCCGGCGCGCCACGGCCCGGGTTGTCGGCGATCTGGACGTGGCCGGTCTTCGCGGCGTACGCCTTGATGACCTGGCTCAGGTCCTCGCCGTTCATCGACAGGTGGTACAGGTCGAGCAGGAACTTGGCGTTCCCGAGGCCCGTCGCCGCGTTGACCTTGTCGACGACCTCGATCGCGGCCGGTGCGCTGACCAGCGGGTAGAGCGGCGACTCCGGCTGGTTGAGGGTCTCGACCAGGAGGATCGCCCCGACGCGGTCCGCCGCGCGGGCGGCCAGCACCAGGTTCTCCAGGGCGAGCGCGTCCTGCACCTGCGGGTCCACGCCCTCGACGCGGTTGCCGTACAGCGCGTTGAGCGCCGTGCAGCCCACCGAGGCGGCGAAGTCGGCCGCCACCTCGATGTTCTCCCGGAAGCGGTCCGACTCCGAGCCGGGCACGGAGAGCGCGCCGCGGTCGGGGCCGGGGAGCTGTCCGGCGTAGAAGTTCAGCCCCACCAACTGGGTGCCGGCGTCGTCGAGCGCCTTCTTGAGGGCGTCGAGCTCAGCCCGGATGGGGGTCGGGGTCTCGATCCAGGGCCACCACAGCTCGACCGCCGTGAAGCCC
This sequence comes from Streptomyces cyaneofuscatus, assembly GCF_042718795.1. GTDB lineage: Bacteria > Actinomycetota > Actinomycetes > Streptomycetales > Streptomycetaceae > Streptomyces > Streptomyces cyaneofuscatus_A. The sequence continues at coordinate 106,860 of NZ_JBHXOX010000026.1, read as the reverse complement.
GCCGCGGCGGCTGCCGCGGGACGCTCCAGGAGCGGGAGTTCCGTGAAGAGGATCGAAAGGTTCACATCGAAGCGCTGGTCCGGGTATCCCATGAGGATGTCGGCGCTCCTTCCGTATTGCGGAAGTTAGTTTCTGCTTAACGGAAGATTGCCTGGGGGGTGGCGGGGCTGTCAAGGGGGTACGGCGAAATTCGCCCCGGTCGGCGGCGTACGGAATCGGTGGCGGAGGCGCCTTCGAACCCCTTCGGACCCCTCCCGGCAACCCCTCCCGGGCATACGAAAGCGGGGCGGGGGCCGCCATCGACCCCCGCCCCGCCCGTCTCTCACGCCGTACGTACCGCTCCCGGCCGGGAGCGGCCTAGCTGCCCGGAACCGTGTCCTCGAAGGTCTTCCCCGCACTGCGGTACGACCCGACCATCGCGTTCACCTGGGCCGGGGTGAGCACCTGGTCCTTCACATGCAGGACGTAGTCCACCTGCTGGTCGTAGGAGCGCGGCGTGGTGCTCGGCTGCCCCTGGAGGTCGATCAGCCACTGGTTGAAGTTGATCGACATCGGCCGCTCCGGCAGGAAGGCCGCGCCGTGCGTCCCGAAGTGCTGGCCGTCGACGTAGTACGTGATCTGGTTGTTGTCGATGGTCAGCACCAGGTCGTGCCAGCCCGCGTACGACTGCCGGACCTCGCTGTGCGCGTTGACCGCCTCCCACGGGTCGGGCCGGTAGGTCTCCCACGAGGTGGCGTACAGGATGTTGGCCGGCTCGCCCCACCCGCCGTTGGGGAGGTACTCGAAGTCGTACTCCGCGTAGTCGTCCGCCATCGGCGCCTTGAGGTCGTTGATCGTGAAGAACGTCTGCACGATCCGGTCGCCGTCAGGCCCCGAGCGCGGCGCGTCGCTGAACTTCACCCGGGACGCGTACGTCCCGTTCTTGAACTTCATCGACTTCGTCAGGATCTCGGTGTGCTTGGTCGAGGCGCCCGTACCGGCCGTCGAGGTCTCCAGGTTCATCACCGAGTTCCCGCTCTGCGAGGCGAAGGTGACGTTCTCGGCCGCCCAGGTCGCGCCCGGCACGCCCGGACCGCCGGAGTTGGACCGTACGGACCAGCCGTTCGCGCCGATCTTCGGGTCCGTGTGCGAGCTGTAGTTGAAGTCGTCGAACAGCCGCGCCCCGTCACCAGGGGGGTCGGTCGGCGGGTCGGTCGGGTCCGGCGGGTCGGTGGGCCCGTTGCCGGCGGGCGCCTGGCCCCAGACGAGTGAGCCGTTCACCTGGGCCGTCACCTTGGACCAGTCGCCGTACGTGGTCCGGTCCGGGCCGAAGGAGTAGTCGTCGGACTGGATCAGCCGGGCCCAGGACGCCTGGTGGAAGCGGAGCTGCATGTCCCCGGTGTCCGCCCCCGGGGCCAGCGAGCCCGCACCCGGGGTGAAGCCGATCTCCAGGTAACGGTCCGCGGTGGCCGTCGGGTTGGCGAGCGTCCCGAAGGTGCCGGTGATGTTCGCGCACCCCTTCACCGCCCAGGAACAGGCGAACCGGTAGGCGGCGGAGGCCGAGTCGGCCTTGAAGTAGTACCGCACCTTGACACTGCTCAGCGGTACGGAGGTGGAGCCGGCGTTCCGCACCTTCAGCCACGGCTCGCTCTGGTCGGCGCTCGCGCCGGACGCGCTCGTCCGGTACTGGACGACGATCCCGTCCGCCGCGGCGCTCGCCGAGGACGGCAGCGCGGCGAGCCCGGTGGCGGCCAGGGCCACGGCGGCGGCCGAGGCGGCGGCGGTGCGCAGCCTGGACCTGCTGCCGCGCGGATTGCTGCGTGATGTGTTCACGGGTGTGTTCCTCTCCGGAACGGTGGTGGGGGAGTGATTACGAGTGGGGTCGCGCTGTTCCTGGAGACGGGGACGCGTACGTGGCCGCCGCGAGCGACCGTGCGTCCAGGGGGCGGTAGGGGACGTCCAAGGCGTCCAGCCGGGCGGTGTGGTGGCGCAGCCGCTCGACGAACCCCGGCCAGTCGCCGCGCCCGCCGGACCAGGAACGGTCGGCCAGCGCGCAGAGCCGCGGGTAGCTGAGGTACTCGATCTCCTCGGGCGTGCGGACGTACTCGGTCCACAGCTGGGCCTGCGTCCCGAGCACCCGGTCCCGCTCCTCCCGCGACCACTCCGCGGGGGCGGGCTCGTAGTCGTGGACCGTGCGGAGAGTGACGGGATCTCCCGGCTGGGCCACGGGCTCGAAGGAGTCTTCGGACTGGACGTAGTCGAGGTAGGTCGTCCGGTGGTAGGCGGCGACCACCCGGTGCCCGCGCCGTGCGGCGGCCCGGGCGTGTGAGGCGTCGCGCCAGGCCATCACCGTGAAGTCCAGGGGGAGTTCGGTTCCGGACACCGCCCAGCCGACCGGCGTCCGCCCGTGCTCCACGAGGAACGCGCCGATCCGGCCCATGAACCAGCCGTGCAGCGCCGCCGGGTCCGCCAGCCCCTCGGCCGCCGCCCGCTCCCGGGCGGCCGGGCTGCTCTCCCATTCGGAGGTCGGGCACTCCTCGCCGCCGATGTGGATGTACGGGGACGGGAAGACGTCCATGACCTCCTCCAGCACCGCCCGGCAGAAGGTGAACACCTCCTCGTGCACTCCGAGGATCGTCTCGCAGACGCCCCAGCGGTCCCACACCTCCAGCCGGCGCTCCGGATGGTTGCCCAGCTCCGGATAGGCCGCGAGTGCCGCTCGCACATGGCCGGGCATCTCGATCTCCGGCACGACGGTGATGCCGCGCTCCGCCGCGTACCGCACGAGTCGGCGCAACTCGGCCTTGGTGTAGGCCCCTTCGTGCGGCGTCGCGTCGAACTGTGTCCTGCCCGGACCGTCGGGCCCTCGCTGCGACCGGGCCCGCCGGGCCCCGACCGTCGTCAGCCTGGGGTAGGCGTCGACCGGCATCCGCCAGCCCTGGTCGTCGGTCAGGTGGAGGTGCAGGACGTTCAGCTTGTGCAGCGCCAGCAGGTCCACGTACCGGAGCAGATAGTCCATCGGCCGGAAGTGCCGTGCCACGTCCAGCAGCGAACCGCGCCACGGCAGCTCCGGTATGTCGGTGATCTCGACGCACGGCAGCTCCCAGGAGCCGGAGCCCCGTGCCCCACCGGACAGGGCCTCGGCGGGCAGGAGTTGGCGTACCGTCTGGACGCCTCGGAGCAGCCCGGTCGGGTGGGCGGCGCGCAGCAGGAGCGCCTGCGGGCCGACGGTCAGGCCGTACCCCTCCTCGCCGAGGCCGCCGAGCTGCTCGTCCAGCGCGAGGACGATCCGCCCCTCCGTCGACGGGGCGAGCGGCAGCCCGGCGGCCGGGCCGACCAGAGAGCGCAGCAGGTCGGCCGCCGGTTCGGCGCCCGGGAGGGCACGGACGGTGGTGTCACGGTCGAGGACCAGCCGGCCGCCCAGCGGGGAGACCTTGGTGGGCCGGGGGAGGAGGGCGAGGTCGGGGCGCGATGCGGGCACGGGGTCTCCGGGTTCGGTTCGCGGGCGTACGAGGACGGCGTACGGGGACAGGGGTACGCGGCGGCGTACGGGGACGGGTGTGCGGGGACGGGTGTGCGCGGACGGGTGTACGCGGACGGGCGCCGGTGGCCCCGGCCTCTCAGCCCTTGACGGCACCGGCGGCGAAGCCGGAGGTGACATGGCGCTGGAGCAGTAGGAAGATCACCAGGGCGGGCAGCGCGAAGAGCGTCGAGGCGGCCATCGTGGCGCCCCAGTCGGTGCCGAAGGTGTTCTGGAAGGAGGACAGCCAGACCGGCAGGGTCCGGTTGTCCTGCTGCTTGATGATCAGGAAGTTGGCGTAGGCGAACTCGTTCCAGGCCGTGATGAAGCCGAACAGTGAGGTCGCCATCAGCCCCGGCGCCAGCAGCGGCATCGCCACCCGCCAGAACGCCATGGTCCGCGTGCAGCCGTCGACCTGGGCCGCCTCCTCCAGCTCCGGCGGGATCGTCCCGATGAAGCCGCGCAGCACCACGATGGTGAACGGCAGCGTGATCATGAAGTAGATCAGCGTGAGCGTCGGCAGCCGGTCCAGCATGCCGGTGTCCCGGGAGATGATGTAGACCGGGATGATCAGCGACTCCCAGGGCGCCATCTGCGCGATGAAGACCATCAGCATGAACTGCCGCCGGCCCTTCCACCTCATCCGCGCCACGGCGAACGCCGCGCCCAGCGCCACCAGCAGCGCGAGGAGCACCGCGCCCAGCGTGACGAGGATGCTGTTGCGCCAGAACAGTGCGAACCCGTCGGCGTCCACGGCCCGTTGGAAGTGGGTGAGCGTCCAGGTGTGCGGGAAGAGCTGCGGGTCGGCGGACTGGATGTCCTTGGACGGCTTGAAGGCCGTGGAGATCATCCAGTACACGGGGAAGAGGCAGACCACGACGGTCACGGCGGCGGCGATGTTCAGCGGCAGGCGCCGCAGCCGGGGGCGTACGGTACGGGCGTTCATCGGGTCTCGTCCTCCTGGCGGAACATCTGGCGGAAGTAGAGGACGAGCACCCCGGACATCAGGACCACGGTGATCACCGAGGCGGCCGAGCCCAGGTCGTACCGCTGGCTGGAGAGGGCGCTCTGCACCGCGTAGACCGGCAGGATCGTGGTGGCGTCGCCCGGCCCGCCCCGGGTCATCACCCAGATCTGGACGAACGTCTTGAACGTCCAGATCACCTCCAGCGAGAAGACCAGCAGGAAGATCGGCCGGAGCATCGGGAGGGTGACCGAGCGGAAGATCCGCCCCGCCCCCGCCCCGTCCAGCCGCGCCGACTCGTACAGCTCCAGCGGCACGGTGGTCAGGGCGGAGTACAGGGTGATCGCGGCGAACGGCACCGACTGCCAGACGATCAGCGTCACCAGGATGGCGAAGGCCGCCGTCCCGCCTGCGAACCACGGGTAGCGCTCGAAGGAGTCGAGGCCGATCGAGGTCAGCGCCCAGTTGACGATGCCGAACTCCGAGTGGAACAGCCACTGGAACACCGTGGTCGCCGCCACCACCGGCATCGCCCACGCCAGCACCAGCGAGCAGAGCACCACGGTCCGCCCGACCCGCCGCAGCCGCTCCACCATCAGGGCGACCAGCGTGGCGATCACCATGATCAGGACGACGTTGATCGCCATGAACAGGAAGGTGCGGCGGACCACCTCCCAGAACCGCGGGTCCGCCAGCAGCGTGCGGTAGTTCCGCAGCCCGACGAACTCGGCGTTCCCGCTGATCAGTTGGCGGAGCCGGAAGTCCTGGAAGGAGATCAGGACGGCCCGCACCAGTGGGTAGACCAGCAGATAGAGCATGCCGCCGACGGCGGGGGCGATGAGTGCGTACGGCCAGAGGCCGTGCGCCCGGCCCGCCGGCTTCCTGGGTGCGGCGGGGCGCGGGGCCGGTCGCTGCCGGGGTGTGCGGGGTGCTGAGGTCGGTTCGACGGCGACCGGCACGGCACGCCTCCTTCCGGTGGCTGGTGGTCGGGTGGGTCCGGGGTCAGGAACCGGCGTTCATGGCCCGGGTGATGTCCTGCGAGGCCTTCGCCGCCTCCTTGGCCGGATCACCTCCGGTGAGCACGGCCGTCATGTAGTCCTTGATCGGGTTCTCCGCCTCGACCGCCGCCCACCCCGGGGTGTTGGGCGTGGCATGGCCCTCGGCGGCGCCGACCGCCATCGCGGCGGCTCCCGGGTCACCGGCCACGGCGGAGGCGAGCGAAGTGCGGTTGGGTACGTAGCTCATGGCGACGGCGAGCTTCTTCTGCCACGCGTCGCCGGTGAGCTCCTTGATGAAGGTGACCGCCTCCTCGGGATGGGCCGCGGCGGCCGGCACGACGAGGTCGGAGCCGCCGGTGAAGACGGAACCGGGCGTGTCCGCGGTCTTGCCCGGGATGGGGAAGAAGGCGAGCTTGCCCTTGAGTTCGGGGTTCTTCTCCACGATCACGTTGGCCCCGCCCGGGGTGGAGATGAGCTGTGCCACCTTCCCCTGCGCCATCAGCTCGGCCTGCGGCGGGTCGTCCTCGTCGGAGTCCTTGGGCCCCTTGCCGAGCGCCTGGAGCTTCTCGTAGAACGCCATCCCGCGCAGCGCCTCGGGGGTGTCCAGCGCGCCGGACCACTTCCCCCCGGACTCGGTGGCGAGGTCGCCGCCCTCGTCCCAGATGAAGCCGGCGAGCGCGTACCACATCTGGCCGGGCAGGTAGATGCCCTGCGTACCGCCCTTGTCGAGCTGGGTGGTGGCATCGATCCACCGGTCGCGGGTCTTGATCTCCTTCGCGTCGATGCCGGCCTTCTCGAAGAGGTCGGTGCGGTAGATGACCACCCGGTTGGCCGCGTAGTACGGGATGCCGTACTGCTTCCCCTCGTACGCCCCCGGCTCCGCGAGACCGCTCAGCCAGTCCGCGCCGTTCAGCTCGTCCTTGCGGTCGCTGAGGTCGAGCAGCCCGCCGCTCTCGGCGAACTGCGCCACCTGCGTGTTGCCCGCCTCGATGACGTCCGGGGCGTCGTTGCTGGCCAGGGCGGCGGTGATCTTCTGGCCGATGCCGTCCCACTCCTGGATCTGGATCTTCACGTCGATCTTCGGGTGGCGCTTCTCGAAGTCCGCCGTGAACTCCTTCTGGAACGTGTCCGAGACGCTGTCGCGCATCAGCCACACGTCCACCGTCGTCCGTCCGTCCCCGCTCGCGGAGTCGGACGGGGAACTACAGGCACTGAGCGCGGCGGCCAGGACGAGCACGGACCCACCGGCAAGCAAGCGGTACTTCACGGTTCACCTCGGAAAAGCAGAACTGAGTCCGGCCCGATTCCGGCCCGGCCACCTGACCACCTGACCAGTGAAGTCCACTGGACAGCTCACCTCTCGATGGGGGTTGAAGGTGGCATAGACCAATGAGGCCGTCAACCCCCTGCGTACAAAGGCGATTTGGTGATCTGTGCGTAACACGTGCACCCTGGCCGTCCGAGGTAAGCGCTACACTTCGCCTGACCAGCAGGCCAGTTGGGTACATGGCCCGGTCAACTGGTAAGAGATGCATACCCGTCGGGAAGGAGATCGCATGGACGCGGATGTGCCGGGAACGGTGCTCAAACGGGAGCGGACGCGCGATGCCGTACTGGAGCTGATCGAGTCGCGCAGTCCCGGCGACGCGATCCCCTCGGAGCGGGCCCTGTGCTCCCTGCTCGGCGTGTCGCGGCCCACCGTGCGCGCCGCCGTGGACGAGCTGGTCGCCGCCGGGCTCCTGGTGCGGGAGCACGGCCGGGGCATGTTCGTCGCGCCCGCCAAGATCACCCAGGAGCTGGTGGCGGGGGACCGGTCGCTGACCGTGCCGCAGGCGGCGGGCGCCTGGTCGAGCCGGCTGCTGGAGTTCACCACCCTCCAGGCGGGGGCCCGGGTCGGCCGCAAACTGCGGATGTCACCTGCCGCCGAGATCGTCTACGTGGCCCGGCTGCGGCTGGTCGACGGGGCGCCGATGGCCATCGAGCACCTGCACATCCGGGCCGAGCTGGTGCCGGGGCTCAGCGCGCAGGAGCTGGAGAGCGGCGACCTGTACGAGCACCTGCGCGCCACGCACGGCGTGCACGTCCACGAGGCGGTCCAGGCGATCGAGCCCACCGTCGTCACCCGCGCCGAGGCGAAGCTGCTCGACGTGCCCGAGCTCTCCCCGGCCCTGCTCTTCGAGCGGCTGACCTCCGACGGGTCCGGCCACCCGGTGGAGTACGTCCACTCGCTCTACCGGGGCGACCGCTACCGCATCGTCTCCCGCCTCGCCCTCGGCCCGGCCGCCGAGGTCGGCCCGGACCGGGAGGGCCACCACCCGGGCATCCCGCCGGGCGACTTCGCGCACGGCGACGCGATCACGTCGTCGACCAGGGGGGACATCCAGGCGGGGGCCTGAGCCGCCGCCCCGACGGGCGTTGCGCAAGATGCAACTCCGGTTGCGCCTCTTGCCGTTCGGGGCCCGGCGGGCCAGGGTGGCGGCACATCCGAAGCAGCCGAACTCCCCCCACGAGGTGTCTCGTATGAACGCCGTACCCAGCCCTGCCCTGGGGCGTTTGAGCCGTCGGAGCCTGCTGGCGGTCGCCCTGGTGGCGGCTCCCGCCGCATGGGCCGCCCCCGCATTCGCCGCCCCCACCGCCACCCGCCCCCTCCTGCTCGGCACCTACACCTCCGCCGAGGGCGGCGGCACCGGCATCGGTACCGCCACCTACGACACCGCCACCGGAGCGATGACTCCCGGCCCCGTGATCCCCGGCGTCGAGAATCCCTCCTACCTGGCCCTCCACCCCTCCGGCGCCACGCTCTACGCCGTCGCCGAACAGGACGCGGGCGCCGTCACCGCCGTGGCGCTCGCGCCGGACGGGACGTACGACGTGCTCGGCACCCGCCCCACCGGCGGCTCCGGCCCCACCCACCTCTCCGTCCACCCGACCGGGCGCTGGCTGCTCAGCGCGAACTACACCTCCGGCAGCGTCGCCGTACACCCCATCGCGCCGGACGGATCGCTCGGCGAGCGCACCGACCTGGTCACCCACAGCTCCCCGCCGCCCGGCCCCGGCCGGAGCGGCCCGCACGCCCACCAGATCGTCACGGCCCCCGACGGCGGCCACGTCCTCGCCGTCGACCTCGGCACCGACACGGTGTACACGTACCGCCTCGACACCTCCGCCGGAACACTCACCGAGGTCTCGCGGGCCGCCCTGGCCCCCGGCTCCGGCCCCCGCCACCTCACCTTCCACCCCGGCGGGCGCTCCGCCTACCTGGCCTGCGAGCTGGACAACACCACGGTCGTCTGCGCGTACGACCCCGAATCCGGCACCCTCACCCCGGGCGCCGGGCAGTCCACCGGCTCGGAGACCGGCTACCCCGCCCAGCTCGTCGTCACCGGCGACGGCTCGTACGCGTACCTCGCCAACCGGGGCCCCGACACTCTCACCAGGTACGCCGTGGAGGACGGCGGCGCGACCCTGAGCCTCCTCGGCACCGTGCCCACCGGCGGAGTCTGGCCGCGCCAGCTCGCCCTCTCCCCGGACGGCTCGCTGCTCTTCGCCGCCCACCAGCGCTCCTCCACCGTCACCGCCTTCCGGATCGGCCCCGACGGCTCCCTGACCCCGGCGGGCGACCCGCTCCCGGCACCGGTCGCGGTCTGTGTCCTGCCGTTGCCGTGACGCCGTCCTGCCGCTGCTGTGACGCCGTCCTGCCGTTGCCGTGACGCCCGGAGCGTGGCCGGTTCCAGCGGTTACAGTCGTGGCCGAGCCGCGCGCCCGCACCCGCGGCGAGGACATCAGGGAGGCACAGTGCGCTTGAGGGTGGAATTCACCACCGAGCCGTTCGATCTCGACGAGGCGCCCGCTCACGCGGTGGTGGCCCGTGAGGTCATCCAGAGCGCCGAACTCGACGCCGTGGACGTCGGGCCGTTCGGCAACACGGCGGAAGGGGGCGCGGACGAGGTGCTCACCGCCGTGGATTCCCTCCTGCGCCGGACCCTGGCCTCGGGTGCCACCCGGGTCTCGCTCCAGGTCAACGTGATCGGGGAGGAGGGCCGGTGACCGAATCCGCCGATCACGTTCCGGTCACCGTCGACCACCCCTTCGTATCGGCCGTCAAGCCGCTCGTCGACGCGATGGGCGCCGAGCTGCTCGGTCCCGAGCAGGCCCAGCCGGACGACGTGGTGCTCGCGTGGGAGGGCCAGGACGTCATAGCCGTACGGCTGCCCCAGCTCTCCGACTCGCTGGACCACATCCTCGCCGCGATGGAGCGACGGCACGGGATGCCGCTCGCCGACCTGGACCGTAAGGCCAAGCAGTCCGTCGTCCGGACCCTGGAGGCACGCGGTGCCTTCTCCGTACGACACGGGGTGGAGACCGTGGCCGGCGCCCTGGGCGTATCCCGGTTCACCGTGTACAACTACCTGAACCGGGAACATTCGGCCAAGGGTGAGTAGTTGGCCGAACCCGCCGAACGCACAGGAAAGCCGCTGTCCGCATGCCGGGACGGCGGCTTTCTCCGTTCGCGAGATTTCAACAAAGTGTTGACGTCGTGTTGCGGAGGGCGTTAGCTATCCGCAGCCCGAACAACGCACAGCGAAAAACAGCCACGGAGGCTCCCGTGACTTCGAGCTCCACACCGGGCCTCACCCGGTTCAACACCCTGGCGGACGGCGAGGCCACCCCCGCACTGCACGAGGTCTGTGCCAGTGCGGCCTGGGGAGAGACCGTTCTCGCCGGCCGTCCGTACGCCACCGAGGAAGCCCTGCTCTCCGCGAGCGACGCCGCCATGGCCGAGCTGACCGCGGAGGACCTGGCCGAGGCGATGGCGGGCCACCCGCCGATCGGGCGTCCGATCCCCGGCGACCCGACCTCCTCCCGCGAGCAGCGGGGGATGGCCGGCGCGTCCGAGGAGCTCAAGACCGAGATGCTCGAACTGAACCTGGCCTACCAGGAGCGGTTCGGACATGTCTTCCTGATCTGTGCCACCGGCGCCACCGGTGAGCAGATGCGCGACGCGGTGAAGTCCCGGACCGGGAACTCGCCCGAGCAGGAGCGGGAGATCGTGCGCACCGAACTGGGCAAGATCAACCGCATCCGGCTGACCCGTCTCGTGACGGAGACCCTCGCAGAGGAAGCTCCCGCACAGGACTCTTGAGATCAAGGAGAGTGACGGTCTTGAGTACCGACACGACCGCATCGGTGTCCACGCACATCCTGGACACCAGCATCGGCCGCCCCGCCGCGTCCGTCGCCGTCTCGCTCGCCGCCCGCAGCGGCAGCGGCTCGCCGTACGTGACGCTCGGAGCCTCCGCGACCGATGCGGACGGGCGCTGCAAGGACCTGCCGGCGCTGCCGGAGGGAACCACCCACGTGCGTCTCGACTTCGACACCGAGACGTACTTTTCCAAGAAGCAAGCCGAGGCGCAGCAGGACGCCCCCCGCGTAAGGGACAGCGGCGCGTTCTTCCCGGAAGTGACGATCGCCTTCGCGGTCGTGCCGGGCGAGCACTATCACGTACCGCTGCTGCTCAACCCGTTCGGCTACTCCGTTTACCGAGGGAGCTAGCACCGACATGCCCACGATTCTCGGCCAGAACCAGTACGGCAAAGCAGAGAACCGCGTCGTAAAGATCACGCGGGACGGCGACACCCACCACATCAAGGACCTGAACGTCTCGGTCGCCCTCTCCGGCGACATGGACGACGTGCACTACTCCGGCTCCAACGCCAACGTCCTGCCGACCGACACCACCAAGAACACGGTGTTCGCGTTCGCCAAGGAGCACGGGATCGAGTCCGCCGAGCAGTTCGGCATCCACCTCGCCCGCCACTTCGTCTCCTCGCAGGAGCCGATCCACCGGGCCCGGATCCGGATCGAGGAGTACGCCTGGGAGCGCATCGCGACCTCCGACGGCAACTCCAAGTTCATCGGCGCCGACGAGGTCAGGCACTCCTTCGCCCGCAAGGGCATGGAGACCCGCGTCTCCCAGATCACCTACGACGGTGAGAACTGGGAGGTCATCTCGGGCCTCAAGGACCTCACCGTGATGAACTCGACCAACTCCGAGTTCTGGGGCTACGTCAAGGACAAGTACACGACGCTGAAGGAGGCGTACGACCGCATCCTGGCGACCGACGTCTCCGCGCGCTGGCGGTACAACTGGACCAGCGACGAGCAGCGCATGCCGAACTGGGAGAAGTCCTACGAGCAGGCGCGCAAGCACATGCTCCAGGCCTTCGCCGAGACCTACTCCCTCTCGCTCCAGCAGACCCTGTACCAGATGGGTTCGCGGATCATCAACAGCCGCAGCGAGATCGACGAGATCCGCTTCTCGCTGCCGAACAACCACCACTTCCTGGTGGACCTCGAACCGTTCGGCCTCAAGAACGACAACGAGGTCTACTTCGCGGCGGACCGTCCCTACGGTCTGATCGAGGCCACCGTGCTCCGGGACGGCGTCGAGCCGAAGATCCCGGTCGACATGACCAACCTCTGACGCGGCACTGAACCGGTCTCCGCCCGCCCGCAGTCGGGCGGGGGCCGGTCATCCCGGAGGAAACACCCATGGCACAGCCTGCAACGGGGTCGGCCGAAGGCCCGAAACCCCTGATCGGCACGGCAGTTCACCCGTGCGACGAGAAGCTCCCTCCCGCCCGGCTCGTTCCCGCCGCGCTCCAGCACATCGCCGCCATGTACGCGGGCGTCGTCACCCCTCCGCTGATCATCGGCCAGGCCGTCGGCCTGGACACCGCCGGCATGACCCGGCTCATCGCCGCGAGCCTCCTGATCGCCGGACTCGCCACCATCGTGCAGACGATCGGCATCGGCACGTTCGCCGGCAACCGGCTGCCGTTCGTCAACGCGGCCTCCTCCGCCGGTATCGCGCCGATGCTCGCCATCGCCGAGACCAGCGCGCCCGGACACCAACTCCCCGCGATCTACGGGGCAGTGCTCGTCGCCGGAGTCTTCTGCCTGACGGTCGGGCCGTTCTTCGGCAGACTGCTGCGCTTCTTCCCGCCGCTCGTCACCGGTGTGGTCATCACCCTCATCGGCGTCACCCTCATGCCCGTGCCGGTCGCCTGGGCGCAGGGCGGCGACGCCACCGCCGCCGACTTCGGCGCGATGAAGTACCTGGCGCTGGCCGCCTTCACCCTCGTCGTCATCCTGCTCATCCAGCGCTTCGGCCGCGGCTTCCTCAAGCAAGTGGCCCTGCTGGTCGGCATGTTCGTCGGCACGCTGGCCGCGATCCCGTTCGGGCTCGCCGACTTCTCCGCCCTGAAGTCCGCGCCGCTCGCCGCCCTGCCGACCCCCTTCGCCTTCGGCGCACCGGAGTTCCACCCCGCCGCGATCCTCTCCCTCTGCATCGTCATGCTCGTCCTGATGACCGAGTCCTCGGCCGGCATGCTGGCCCTGGGCGAGATCTGCGACCGCCGCACCGACGGCCGTACGATCACCCGAGGTCTCCGTACGGACGGCATCGCCACCCTCGTCGGCCCGGTCTTCGGGGCCTTCCCCACCAGTGCCTTCGCGCAGAACGTCGGCGTCGTCTCGCTGACCCGGGTGCGCAGCCGGTACGTCGTCGCGGCGGCGGGCGGCGCCCTGCTGGTCCTCGGCGCCTTCCCGGTGCTCGGCGCGGTCGTCTCGCTCGTCCCGATGCCCGTCCTCGGCGGCGCCGGCATCGTCCTCTTCGGCTCCATCGCGGTGAGCGGCATCCGTACGCTCTCCGAGGCCGGACTGGACGACAGCTCCAACATCATCCTGGTGGCGGTGGCGCTCGGCGCGGGCATCATCCCGCTCGCCGCGCCCACCTTCTACGCCGGATTCCCGGCCTGGGCGCAGACCGTCCTCGGCTCCGGGATCAGTGCGGGAGCACTGGTCGCGGTCGTGCTCAACCTGTTCTTCCACCATCTCGGCACCCACAGCCGCACCGCTGTGGCACTCAAATCCTCCTAGGGTCCTGCCGTGCCCACCTCGCCACAGAGAGAAGAAGGAAGCGCCATGGCAGCTTCGGCAGACCCTCAGCGCATCGTCATCGAGAACTGTTCGATCGCCACCGTCGACGCCCGCGACACGGAGTACGCCTCCGGGTACATCGTCGTGGTGGACAACCGCATCGAGTCCGTCGGCGCCGGCAAGGCGCCCGAGGGGCTCACGGGAGTCGTCCGGCGCATCGACGCCACCGGGCACCTCGCCACCCCCGGCCTGGTCAACACCCACCACCACTTCTACCAGTGGATCACCCGCGGCCTGGCCACCGACCACAACCTCTTCAACTGGCTGGTCGCCCTCTACCCGACCTGGGCGCGCATCGACGAGCCGATGGCCCGCGCCGCCGCGCAGGGCTCACTCGCCATGATGGCCCGGGGCGGCGTCACCACCGCCATGGACCACCACTACGTCTTCCCGAAGGGCTCCGGCGACCTGTCCGGCGCCATCATCGGGGCCGCCCGTGAGATGGGCGTACGGTTCACCCTCGCCCGGGGCTCCATGGACCGCAGCGAGAAGGACGGCGGGCTGCCGCCGGACTTCGCCGTCGAGACCCTGGAGGGCGCGCTCGCCGCCACCGAGGCCACCATCGACGCCCACCACGACGCCTCCTTCGACGCGATGACCCAGGTCGCCGTCGCCCCCTGCTCGCCGTTCTCGGTCTCCACCGAACTGATGCGCCAGGGCGCCGAGCTGGCCCGCCGCAAGAACGTGCGGCTGCACACGCACGGCTCGGAGACCGTCGAGGAGGAGCAGTTCTGCAAGGAGCTGTTCGGGATGGGCCCGACCGACTACTTCGAGTCGACCGGCTGGCTCGGCAGCGACGTGTGGATGGCGCACTGCGTCCACATGAACGACTCCGACATCGCCGCCTTCGCCCGTACGGGAACCGGCGTCGCCCACTGCCCGTCCTCCAACGCCCGCCTCGCCGCCGGGATCGCCCGGGTCCCCGACATGCTCGCCGCCGGCGTACCCGTCGGCCTCGGCGTGGACGGCACCGCCTCCAACGAGTCCGGCGAACTCCACACCGAGCTGCGCAACGCGCTCCTCATCAACCGCCTCGGCGCCCACCGCGAGGCCGCCCTCAACGCCCGCCAGGCCCTGCGCCTCGGGACCTTCGGCGGAGCCCAGGTACTGGGCCGCGCCGACCAGATCGGCTCCCTGGAGGCCGGCAAGCTCGCCGACCTCGTCCTCTGGAAGCTCGACACCCTGGCCCACTCCTCGATCGCCGACCCGGTGACCGCGCTCATCTTCGGCGCGGCCGCCCCGGTGACCCTCTCCCTCGTCGACGGCAAGCCGGTCGTCGAGGGCAACCACCTCACCACGGTGGACGAGGACGCCATCGCCCGCTCCACCCGCGACGAGGCCCGCCGCCTCGCGCAGATCGCCGCCGGAGCCTGACCCCGGCGGCACCCCCGAACCGCCGGACAGTCACCGACTTCCGCGGTATCCCCGACCGGCCGGTCGAGGGGGACGGCCCGAGACCGGCCGCCGTGGACCCGAGCGGGGTCCACGGCAGCCGGTCCGGCGGACGCGCACCCGATGGTGCGCCCCGCCGGACCGGTGATCAACGCTGCCCGCACGCAACGCTCCGTACCCCCCTCTGCACGACCTGCACCACCTGAGAGAGCCGCACGCACTGCCGCACCACTCGACGCACCACCTCCCTGAACCCCACGTCGCCGACGACGTGTAACCGACCGGAGGAACCGCCGTGGCCGCTGAGCCCAGGTTTCGCAAAGACGCAGATGCCGCCGCCCCCGACGTGACGGACGCTGCCGTCACGGAAACAGCAGAAGGAAACGCAGCGAACGGCCGGAAACATCCGGTCGACGAGACCCTCCCCCCGCTGAAGATGTTCACCAGCGGCCTACAGCACGTGGCCGCCATGTACGCCGGGGTGGTGGCACCACCCCTGATCGTGGGGCCGGCCGTCGGCCTCACCGCCAAGGAGACCGCCTTCCTGATGGGGGCGAGCCTCTTCACCGCGGGCATCGCCACCCTGCTCCAGACCATCGGCTTCTGGAAGGTCGGCGCCCGACTGCCCTTCGTCAACGGCGTCTCGTTCGCCGGTGTGGCCCCGATGATCGCGATAGGCAAGGACCGGGGGCACGACGGAATCGCCGTGATCTTCGGCGCGATCATCGTCGCGAGCGTGCTGGGCTTTCTCCTGGCTCCGTACTTCTGCAAACTGGTCCGCTTCTTCCCACCGGTCGTCACCGGCACCGTCATCACCCTGATCGGTGTCTCGCTCCTGCCGGTCGCCTTCAACTGGTCCCAGGGCGGCAACGCGACGGCGGACGACTACGGTTCGATGACCAACATCACCATGGCCGCCGTGACCCTGGTGATCGTGCTCGCCCTGCGCAAGCTGCTGCGGGGCTTCCTCCAGCAGATCGCGATCCTGCTCGGCCTGGTCATCGGCACCCTGATCGCCATCCCGGCCGGTATCACCGACTTCAGCGCCATCAAGAACGCCGACGTGGTCGGCTTCCCGACGCCGTTCGCCTTCGGCGGCCCGCAGTTCGAGATCGCCGCCATCGTCTCCATGTGCATCGTGATGCTGGTCTGCATGACCGAGTCCACGGCGGACATGCTGGCCCTCGGAAAGATCGTCGGCAGGCCGGCGGACGAGAAGATCATCGAGGGCGGTCTGCGCGCCGACACCCTGGGCAGCGCCATCAGCCCGATCTTCAACGGCTTCATGTGCAGCGCCTTCGCCCAGAACGTCGGCCTGGTCGCCATGACGAAGATCCGCAGCCGCTTCGTCGTCGCGGCGGGCGGCGGCATCCTCATCGTGCTCGGCCTGGTCCCCGTCGCGGCCTCCGTCATCGCCCTCGTACCGCTGCCGGTGCTCGGCGGCGCGGGCATCGTCCTCTTCGGTACGGTCGCGGCCAGCGGCATCCAGACCCTGGCCACCGCCGCCATGGAGAAGGGCGAGAACGCGCTGATCGTGGCGGCGGCCCTCGGTATCGGGCTGATCCCGATCGCGGCGCCGCAGTTCTACCACGCCTTCCCGGAGAGCCTGCTCGTCGTCCTGGACTCGGGTATCTCGACCGGCTGTGTGGTGGCCATCGTGCTGAACCTCGCCTTCAACCACTTCGGCCGCAAGCCTGACGGGGTGGACGAGGAGGCCGAGAACGGCGAGCACGTGGTCCCGGCGGCCGCCGGGGTGGGCGTCCACTGACGCATCCGCCGTACGCAGCCCGGTGAAGCCCCGTGCGCCCGCACGGGGCTTCGGCCGTCTGTGGCGGGGCCGGGACAGGGGGCGGGACCAGGGCCGTGGCGCGGACGGCCGCCCGGCGGCTGTAGCGTCAGGGGTATGGAAGATCAGTCAGTGGTGGATGTCGGCGATGTGCGTCTCGCGTACCGGACCTGGGGCGATCCGTTCGGCTCGCCCGTCGTGCTGCTGCACGGACTCGGCGGTTCCGCCGCGGACTGGGAGGCGGCCGGCCCCCTGCTGGGCCAGGAGTGGCGGGTCTTCGCCCTGGACCTGCGCGGCCACGGCGAGAGCGACTGGCCCGACGAGTACGACCTGGAGCTGATGGCCGAGGACGTCGTCGGCTTCCTCGACGAGCTGGAGCTGGACCGGGTCGGCCTGGCCGGCCACGGCATGGGCGGCGCGGTCGCCCGACTGGTGGCCCACGAGCACTCCGACCGGGTGGAGCGGCTGGTGCTGATCGAGACCCCGGCCCCGTTCCCCGGCGACCCGGGCCCGGCCGGGCGGCCCGAGGGACCGGTGGACTACGACGAGAACGCGGTGCCCGCCGTACGGGACCAGCTCGCCGACCCCGGACCGGAAGCGCCCGAGGGGCTCGGCGAGATCGTCGCCCCCACGCTGATCATCACCGGCGGCCCGGAGAGCCGGATGCCGCAGGAGCGCCAGGCCGACATGGCCTCCCTGATCCCGGACTGCCGGCTGATCACGGTCCCGGGCGGCCACCGCATGCACGAGACCCGGGCCGACCAGGTGGCCGCGCACATCACGGAGTTCTTCACCAGCTGAGGGGCGCCCCCGGTCGCGCGCGGCGGTCAGACACGGAGGATCCCGCGCACCGGTTCGGGCGCCCACTCGACGTACTCGACCTCCCCCCGTCCGCGTGGCGGGCGTAGCGGAACCGTCCCGTCGGGCCGCCGGTCGCGGGGGTGGTGACGGCGGCACCGGCGGACGCCAGCGTGGTCTCAAGGACGTCGAGGTCGTCGACGACGACGGTGGCCGAGGCGTGTGCGTACCGCGCGCGTTCCTCGGCCGGTCCCGCGATGGTCGTGGCTGCGCGCCCGTGGGCGCGTGCGGATGTACCGCAGACCGTAGGTGAGCAGGCTCTGACGTGGAAGAACGCACTTTTCGGTGCGCGAGGCACCGGAACTGAACCGTACGGCGCGCGCCGGGGTGTTCTCAGCCCCCCGGCCGCCAGTCCGGCCGGCGGCCGCTGAGGCCGATCACCCGGTCCAGCAGCGGGGCGTCGTCCGGCACCGGGACCGGCGGGCCGAAGATGCCCCCGCGGTCCGGGTCGTCGTCGACCGGGGCGAGCAGGGCCGCGCAGGCGCGCAGTTCGGCCTCCTCGGCCGCGTACGGCTGCCCCGTCGCCCGGGCCAGGTCCCAGCCGTGCACGAGGAGTTCGTCCAGCGCGACGGCCCCCGCCACCTCGCCGGGCAGCTCCACCCCGCCGGCCCGGGTCATGCCCGTCCAGGCGGCGGGGGAGCGCCAGGCCGCCGCCACCTGCTCCAGCCGCCGGGGGAGCACCTCGCGCCACTCGGCGTCGAGCACGGGCAGGGCGGAGTCCGGTGCGACGGCCGTGCTCGCCCCGAGATCCTTGCGGGCCGCGTCACGGAAGGCGGCGGCCAGCCCGCTCAGGTGGGCCAGCAGCTCCCGTACGGAGTAGTCCGGGCAGGGGGTGGGGCCGCCCAGCCGGTCGTCGTCGATCGCGTCGAGCAGGCCGACGACGCGCCGGGCGGCCGGGCCGAGGTCGAGGGCGGGGACAGCGGTGTCGGTCCTGGTGTCGTCGTTCATACAGGGCAGACCGTCCGACGGCCGAGAACTCATCGGCCGGACGCGACAGCAGCTCCGCCCGGCCCGGGCGTGGCGCACACCGTCACATAGCGGAAGGTTCCTCGCCGTCCCCTTGTCGGCGACCCCCGTGCCGTGTCATACAGGTCTGGACCATTGCTGTCCGGATGGAAGGCACCACCGTGCAACGCCCCCACATCTCTGCCACGTTGGCCTGTTCCGCCCTGCTTCTCACCCCCCTCCTCGCTGCCTGTGGCGGCAGCGCCGAAGCCGACACGCAGCCGCCCGCCGTCCCCGCCGGGGTGACCGCACAGGCCAGCAGCTCGACCTCGGTGCACGTCATGTGGGAGCCCGCCTCCGACAACAAGAGGGTCGCGGGTTACGAGGTCTACCGCGGGAAGGCCAAGGTCAAGAGCGTCCCGGCGACCAAGACCATGATCGACGTCAACGGGCTGACGGCCTCCACGGACTACACCTTCACCGTCCGGTCCAAGGACGCCGCCGGGAACCTCTCCTCACCCAGCAAGGCCATCCCGGTCACCACTCAGGCCACCCCGCCCAAGGACGACGAGCCCCCCACCGCCCCGTCGAAGCTGACCGGCAGCGCCGAGGGAAGCCGGGCCGCCACCCTCACCTGGGGCGCGTCCAAGGACGACGTCGGCGTCACCTCGTACGACATCTACCAGGAGGGCTCCCGGATCCACAGCGTCCCGGCCTCCGAGACGAAGGCGAAGCTCACGGGCCTGCGCCCCGGGACCGTCTACACCTTCACCGTCAAGGCCCGGGACGCCTCCGACAAGTCCTCGCCGGACAGCAAGGCGCTCGACCTCACCACCGCCTCCGCCCCCGGTGCCCCCGCGAGCACCGCCCCCACCGGGCTGCGCACCGAGATCGGCAAGGCGGGCGCGGAGTTCACCGTCGACCTCTCCTGGGACCAGCCCGACACCGGCGGGGTGATCCCCGCCTACCAGCTCTACCTGAACGGCAAGCTGACCACCACGATCGTCTGGGGCGGTACGCCCCCGAAGGGCCGGGCCGCCTACCGGCTGAACCTCGCCGACCCGCCCGGCACCCGCTACTCGGTCAAGCTCCGGGCCAAGCTCCCGGACGGCAAGTGGGGTGACTTCTCGGCCCAGCCCACGATCGTCCTGACGGACTGACGCGTCCTGCTCCACCAGCCTTCCCCGTCGTGCGGCCCCTGGCCCCTTATGATCCATTGATCCCGAAATGGACCGAGGGGGCCGAGGGGACCGAAAGGGCTGCACCATGGATCCGGGAGACGACCTGAGCAGCACACGCGCCGACGCGGAGGAGCGGCCCCCGGACGGGAGGAAGTTCACCTTCCCCAGCGCTCTCACCATCCTCGCGGCCGTCACCCTGGCCGTCTGGGCGCTGGCCTTCCTCGTTCCGCCCGGCGCCTACGACCGTGACGGGGACGGCGCCCCGGTCCAGGGCACGTACCACCGGGTCGACGCCGACCAGAGCTTCACCGACCGCCTGAACGACCTCTTCCTCTCCCCGGTCAACGGCCTCTACGGCGTCCAGGACGCGGAGACGGGCGAGGTCGGCCCGGATCTGGCCGGCGAACTGTACGGCAGCGCGGGCGTGTTCCTCTTCGTCCTCGCCATCGGCGCGTTCATCACGGTGGTGTTCGCCACCGGAGCCTTGGACCGGGGCATCGGCCGCCTGGCCCACCGCCTGCGCGACCGCGGCGCGCTGCTCATCGCGGGCGTGATGCTGGTCTTCTCCCTCCTCGGTACGGTCGAGGGCTTCGCGGAGGAGACGCTCGGCTTCTACGGCCTGATCATCCCGCTGATGCTGGCCCTCGGCTACGACCGGATGGTGGCCACCGGCACGATCATCCTCGGCGCGGGCATCGGGGTGCTCTGCTCCACGGTCAACCCCTTCGCCACCGGAGTCGCCTCCTCCGCGGCCGACATCTCGCTCGGCGACGGCATCGTGCTGCGCGGGATCATGTGGGTGGTCCTCACGGCGGTGACGATCACCTACGTCATCCGCTACGCGAACCGGGTCCGCCGGAACCCCGACCGCTCGCTCTCCGGCTTCCTCCCCGGCGACCGCGAACACCGCGCGGCGCAGGCGGCGGAACCCCCGGAGCTGACCCGGCTCCACCAGACCGTCCTCATCCTGGTCACCCTGGTCTTCGCCTTCATGATCTTCTCGGTCGTCCCCTGGGCCGGCGCCCTCACGGGCGACGCCGACGCCACCCCGTACGGCTTCGAGCTCGGCTGGTCCTTCCCGCAGTTGGCCGCCCTCTTCCTGGTCGCGGCGGTCCTGGTCGGCATCGTCGCCCGCTTCGGCGAGCAGCGGCTCAGCGCCACGATCACCCAGGGCGCCGCCGACTTCATCTCACCGGCCCTGGTCATCGTGCTCGCGCGCGGCGTCACGGTCATCATGAACAACGCGCAGATCACGGACACCGTGCTGCACTCCATCGAGGGCGTGGTCTCGGGAACGTCGTCGGCGCTCTTCGCGGTCATCGTCTTCTTCGTCAACCTCCCGCTGGCCTTCCTCATCCCCTCCACCTCCGGCCACGCCACCCTCGCGATGCCGATCCTGGCGCCGCTGGCCGACTTCGCCGGCGTATCCCGCGCGGTGGTCGTCACGGCCTGGCAGTCGGCGAGCGGCTGGATGAACCTCTGGGTCCCGACGACCGCCGTCACCATCGGCGGGGTCGCGCTGGCGAAGGTCGGCTACGACAAGTACCTGCGGTTCGTCTGGCCCCTGCTGGCGATCCTGGCCGTGCTGATCTGCGGGTTCGTGGCACTGGGGGCGGTCTGGACGTGAAGGGGCGCCAGCTCCGGCCGGGTCGTGTTCGAGGCCGCCGGCCCCGGAACGCCGGCGTGAGGCCGACCGTGCGTGTCAGAGCGAGGCCCTGCTCTTCAGCGCCGGTCCCACCAACTGGCGCAATTTCGCTCGTGTGGCCGCGTCGGTCGAATACAGCACGGTTCCGACCATGCCGCGCGTCATCAGCACCTTGTACGTGTTCCTGATCAAGCGGCCGACATCGGCGTCAGACGTGGACTTCTTGAAGGCGGGATCCTTTGAAGCCGTCCGGTCGGTGACCCAGCCGTCACCGCGCCACAGCAGGTCAGGGCCCAGGATCACTCCGCTCCAGTCGTACTCGAAACCCTGCGCGGTGTACACGCAGCCGACTTGTCCGAACCCCGCCGGGTCTGTGGCCCACAGCGCGGCCGGAGGCGCGCCCGCGACCGACCTCTCGCCGAAGACGTTCCAGGGCCGCTCCCAGGACCCGATGACAACATCGGCGGGAAGAGCCTGGCCGGGCGGAACCTTCTTGGTCCACTTCCAGCAGTACCCGGCCGACATGCGTGCCCCGAACCCCTGTGCGCGACGGTCGTTGAGGAACTCTTCCATCTCTTCGGGGCTCTCAGCCACGAAGAGCTGCATCTTGTCGTCCGGCTCCCACGGAACGGGGCCGCCGGCTTCCAGGCCCAGCAGGCGGACGGTCCAATTCAGGTAGGCGTCACTGCCTCCGCATCTGAACTGGCTGTCCAGCGGTACTACGTGGCAGTCCAGCCCCTTCGAGGCAGCGGCCGCCCTGATCTCCGTGACGGTTCCCATCTCTCCCGGCCGCACCACCTGGTGCTCGTCGAGGAGGAAGACCGGCACACGTGCCGCGTCGATGAGCTCCTCGACCTGAGCCTTCCCAGTGCGGTTGCCCGCCGGTGTGTACCGGTTCGCCGAGGTCTCCCGCATACGGTGGGCCTCGTCGCAGATCAGCACGTCGAGGCCGTTTCGCTCGGCGGTCATGAAGCTGTTGAAGTACTTGAAGAGATCCTGGACCTCACGCTTGCGCGCGCCCGCCACTTTGCGCATGGTCGTGGTGAACGACTGGGACCCGGTGGCGTGCAGAGCTGTGGTTCCCTGCCGGTACAACTCGCCGAGCAAGGAGAGCGCGATGACGCTCTTCCCCGTTCCCGGGCCGCCGGTGATGACGACTACTTCCTTCTGATCGGCCCGCTTCGCCCGCCGAACCGCGTTGAGTACCGTCCGGTAGGCCACCCGCTGCTCGTCCAACAGGACGAACTGCTCCCGTTCGCGTACCTCCTGGGCTGCCACAGCCATCAACTGCTTGGACGGACCGACCCTTCCGGCCAACAACTGGTCGGCGGCGTCAGCTCCGGAGGCCGGCCCCAACTTCGTCCGCAAGTAGGTGATGAACTCAGCACGCCGCGCGCCGATGAACAGTTGCCCATACGCGTCCTGCTCCGTCTCGAACAGTCCTGCCACGCCGAATTCGGTCGCATTGTGCAGATATGCGGCCCCGTTGATCCGGTGCGGGTGCTCGGCGAGCGCTCCGTTGAAGGCGACCAGATACGCGCAGTAGGCGCGCACCTGGTCGATGGGGTGAAGCAGGGGCCTGCTGTGCCTGTCGATGCGGCACAGCGCAGGGTCCTCGTCGTCCGGTTCGGCGCTGCTCCACTGCTTGAGTTCCACGACCACATACGACGGTTCGCCCGTCGCGGGGTGCACGCCCGCCAGTACCGCGTCGGCCCGCTTGCTGTTCAGCGGCAGTCCGTACTCCAGCAGCACTTCGACATGGTCGAGACCCGCTTCGACGAGTGCGTTGGCCAGTGCCGGGATGCTGCGCTCCCAGGACCGCGCCTCGGACGGACTGGGCTTGTGGCCGTGCAGATGGACGAACTGTTCGGCCAGCCGGAGGAAGAGGGAGCCGGACAGGCACTCGGCGGCGACTGCGGCGGCGGACTCGCGGAAAAGCAAGAGATGCTCCCAGGCAGCACGAAGGAACTCGTGCGGGTGGGGGCGTGTCCTTCGAAACTCCGCCGGAGCGAAGCGGAAGCCCGGCGGGCCGCGATGACGATTATTCGAACTCTATCGTGAGCTGTTCGGCGACAGTACGTTCGGCTGCCGTGGCCACCTGCGGGAGCTTGCGCTTCTTGGGCTTCGCCAAGGGCGAATCGGCGACTGTCCCGGCGATCAGTCTGCGCAGGGCGTTTCGGGTGTCCGTGTCCTCGGAGTAGAGGACGATGCCGCTTCGGGCTCGCGTCAGCAGAACGTGATAGGCGTGCCGAACAAGCCGGTCCACCTTCTCGTCACTGACCGACTTCCGCTTCAGCTTGCTGTCGTGGTTCCTGTCCCGGTTTACGACAAACCGACCGTCCTTCCAGACGAGATCCGGCCCGATGATGACACCGGTCCAGTCGAACTCGAAGTTCTGGGCTGTGTAGATACATCCGATCTGTCCGAAGCCTCGGGGGTCGGTCGCCCATTGGCTCGACACCGGGATGTCGTCCAGGCGGACACCGTCCTTGGCGTTCCACGGTCTGTGCCAATCTCCGATTCGGACTTCGACGAGCAATTCGTCGCCCGGGGGATTCTTCCATTCCCAGCAGAACCCGGCGGTCATGCGTGCTTGAGATCCATCCTCTGCCATACGCTGCGCGAGGAAGGACTCCATGTCCTCAGGGGTCTCGGCGAGCCGTACATCGATGCGACCGTCCGGTACCCAAGCGGGGGCGGTCGTCGCTCGGAGGCTGAGCAGTTTCGTCACCCACTCGCGGAACGCGATGCTGCCCTCGGCACGAAACATCCCGGGCAGTTCGATGACCTCCCAGTCGCAGCCGCAGGCCTGGGCGCGCTCGACCAGATAGTCGACGGTGCCGACCTCGTCCGGGCGGAGGGACTGCCAGTCGTCGAGCAGGAAGACCGGCATCTCGGCGGCGCGGATGAGTTCGTCGGCCTGTGGCAGACCACGTTCCTTGACCCACTTCTTGACGTCCCTGCCGTCCGATTTCTCCCTCACCCTGTGGGCCTCGTCACAGATGAGCACTTCTACCGAGTTCTCGTCCAATTCGCCGAACTGCTGGAAGTACCGGTAGTCCTTTCGTGCCTGCTTGGCAGCGGCCCCCCGCTTGCCGTACGGGGCGGAGTCCTCAGCCGCCTTGCGCAAGTTGTTGGTGAAGGACCGGGAGCCGCTGGCGTGGACGACGTGGTGCCCTTCCTGCTTCAGCGAACGCAGGAGTTCCACTGCTACAGCGGTCTTCCCGCTGCCGGGGCCGCCCTGGATGATGACGACCTTCTTGCGACTGCCCTGGGCGCCGCCGGCCCGTACCTTCTGTCGTACCTCCTGGAAGGCGATCTCCTGCTCCTTCTGGAGTGCGAACACCGGGTGGGGGCTGCCGACCCGGCTGAACGCTTCGCTCGAGGAGGGGGCTTCGTACTGCTGAGCCTGGCACAACACATCCGCCGCGTGGGAGCCGGGGAAGCCGGGGTCGAGCCGCGACGCGATGAACGCCTTGAACTCGTTGAGGCGGTCCCTCGTGTACAGGCGCCCATGGTCGCTCTGGGGCAGATCGAAGAGCGAGCCGACCTCGTGGCTGGCGTTGTGGAGCAGCGCGACGCCGGCGATCCGCCGGCGTTCGGCGCGCAGTGGTGCGAGGTGGTGGACGAGGTACTCGCAGTAGCGCTGCACCTGGCGTACGGGATGAAGTTTGGGTTTGTCGTACCCGGCGTCAACCGCGATCGGGTTCGTCGGCGAGACCACCGCCTTGTGCCACTGCTTGAGCTCGATGACGACGTACGACAGGTCCTCGGTCACCGGATGCTGCCCGGCCAGGATGACATCGGCATCCCCGGCCATGCCCGGCGTCGAGTACTCGATGAGGACCTCGACCGACTCGAGGCCGAGGGCGACGAGTGCGTGGATGACCTCCGGCAGACTGTGATCCCAAGAAGCGATCAGGCCCTTGTTCGGTGGTTTTTTGTTGGGGTGGGACTGAACGTACTCGTTGATCAGCCTCTCGGTGAGAGGAAGGTGCTCGCGCCCTACGGGGTTGATGAGCGATTTCAGTTCAGCGGCTGACTTCCTGAGCAGCACAGGTATTCCCCACAGGCACGACAGATTCTCGTGCGGGTGGGGGCGTTTCCTGAACGGAAGCCCGGCGGGCCGCAATGACTTTCGAGGTACCCTAACCGGACTCCGGCGCCCTTGAAAAACAGTTGACTGTCCGGGACGCCCTCGCGGCGGTGGTTCTGCGTTTCCTCGGCGCGAGTCGGCCGCGCC
This sequence comes from Streptomyces cyaneofuscatus, assembly GCF_042718795.1. Classification (GTDB taxonomy): domain Bacteria; phylum Actinomycetota; class Actinomycetes; order Streptomycetales; family Streptomycetaceae; genus Streptomyces; species Streptomyces cyaneofuscatus_A. The sequence goes on along the minus strand of NZ_JBHXOX010000026.1, from coordinate 81,348 downwards.
GCGCGCTGGATCGACTCATGCGCGACGGCCGGAAGGCGGAGGTCCCCGGACCCACCGCCCCTCGGCTAGCCGAGAAGGTGCGCTGCCGCCTGGACGGCGGTCCATACCAGGTCCGAGCCGAAACTCACAGCGACTCCCATGAGGAGGTCGCGGACCCACTGGCGACGTGCAGGCGTGTGCTTGGAGTGAGTCATGTGGGAGCAGCTCCTTCGGAGAGTCGAGCGGCAGGGAAGGCTCCCTACCGGGAACTTTCCGCACTCACCGATGTGAGACCGCCCCACCACCGAGAATCCGTCCTGACACATGACCGAAACCGGCACACCCTCCGGGGAGGATGCAGCGCACGACTACGCTATCTCACGCCTCCGGCGGAAGATTTGAAGGCTTGGCAGGAAAGGGCGGCAGGAGGAACGGTCCGCCAGGCGCCGATTCGCGCGGCGGACTCTCGGGGCTGCTGCCTGGAATCATGGCACTTCTGACCAGGTGGGTTTTTTCTCCCGCTTGGGCGGTCCGGGGATCATGCGTCATCCTGGGGCGGCGGCAACGCGGCCGAGGCGATGAGCACGGGGGTGCGGCACCACGATGGTTCCGGGAACGGTGGGGCAGTTGGCCATCCTGCTGGTGCTCGTGCTGCCCGGCGTCTTCTACCAGGCGGTACGGGAGCGGCTGCGCGGCGCGCTCGCCAGTGAGCAGGAGCCGCAGAACCGGCTCGTACGGGCCATCGCCGCGAGCGCCCTTCTCGACACCCTGTACGCGGTGGTCGCGGGGCCCTGGCTGGTGCGGCTGCTGGCCGGGGGAGGGGAGGGGCCCGTCGCGGGTGTGCTGCGGCAGCCCCGTCAGGCGGGGCTCGCCGCGCTGCTGCTGATCGTCGTCGTGCCGTCCGCGCTGGCCTGGGCGGAGGCTGCCTGGGGGAGGCGGCGTGCGGTGGCCCGGTACGAGCCGACGCCGACGGCCTGGGACGCCCTCTTCACCGGCCGCGGGTCCTGCTTCGTCCGGGTGCGGCTCAGGAGCGGTCTGTGGGTGGGGGGTTGGCTCGGTTCGCGGTCGGCCGTCTCGGCGTATCCACAGCCGGGCGACCTCTATCTGCAGGCGCAGTACCGGATGGGGCCCGACGGCAGCTTCCTCGGGAGGATGCCGGGTACGGCGGGCGTGTATGTGCGAGCGGCCGATGTGGAAGTGCTGGAGGTACTGCTGCCGCCGTCGGCGGGAGCGGACGGAGGGAGTGACCGGTGACGAGGAAACACGGGACGGGCGACGGCGGGGCAGACGGCGGCGGGAAGCAAGCGGCGGGAGACGACGCCGAGTTGGCGGCGCTGGTCGCGGAGTTCTCCTTCCGCAAGACCTATCGGCCCACCGATGAGCTGGCCGAGCCGGACGAGGTGCCGCACGGGCCCTCGGGCACGGCGATGGGGGAGGTCGCGCCCACCGCTCAGACGGCCCCGGAGCCCGAAGCGCCCTGAGCACCCGTCGACGTCGGCTCAGGGGCCCGTGTGGATGTGTGCCGCCCACAGGTGCGGTGCCTGTGTGTAGCGGTCGCGCAGGGCCCTGACCGGGCGGTGCAGGGCCGTGGCCGGATCGATGGGGCGGCCCCGGGCGAGGTCCTCGGCGAGCGCGGCGTAGAACTCCTCGGTGAGGTGCGTCGCCAGTTTGTCGGCGACGGGCCACAGGGTGCCGATCACATGCGGGTATCCGGCCAGTTGGAAGGAGGAGGCCAGGTGCACCGACTCGTCCGACAGCGTGATGCCGCCCTGGGCCGCGGAGCAGGCGGACAGCACGGCGAGCTCGGGGTTCCCCGGGCGCTGGGCCGCCGCGTCGGACGCGGCGAGCCGTCCGTCGTACAGGATCAGCCCGCTCCGTGACGGGTTGAGCAGTTCGCTGACCCCGTGGCAGCTGAAGTGGACCCACGGGTGGGCCTCCAGCGCCCGGCCGACCGCCTCCACCGTGGCATCGGGCCCGGCCAGCAGCCGCCCCGCCGGGAACAGCTCCATGAGCAGCTCCACCTCCCGCGACACCCCCGGCAGCGGCGCGGCCCCCGGCGTCTCGGCGAGGGCGACGACCAGCGGCGAGGGGCGCCCGGACCCGCCGGAGGCACGACCGGCGCGGGCCCGGACCAGGGCCCGGAGGGTCGGGGTGTACGAGGAGACGGCACGGTCGAGAACCCAGGTGCCGGAGTCCGCCGCACCGCGACCGGCGGCGTGCAGCGGCAGGAAGGACAGCCGGCCGGTGGGGCACCACCACAGGCGGGGCCAGGGACCGTCGTCACCCGGTACGGAGTCCAGGCCGAGGTGTTCGAGTACGGGTGCGGCCACGGCGTCCCAGAGCCAGCCCAGTGTGCCGGAGAGCGTACGCATCATGGCGACGGCCTCGTCGACACCCTTCTCCCCGTACGCCGTGTCCACGCCCCCGATGAACTCCGCCGACCGCGCGACGGTGGCCTCCAGCGTGAGGCCGGGCAGGGGGACCACGTCGATCCCGGCGTCGGCGGTCACCACGAGGGCGTCGCAGCGGTAGGTGCTGACATTGACGACCACCACCGGCCCCTCGGCGGCGGCGGCCACCAGCTCCGCCGCGGAGGGCGGCCTCAGGAAGTCATCGAGCCCCGGCAACTCCCTTATCTCCGCGATGAGCTGCTCCCAGCGCCGGGCCAGGGCGTGCCGGGCCTCGGCGATCACGCCCGCCTCCTGGGCCCCGTGGAACGGGGCCGCCGGGCCGCCGACCCCGGGGGCCGGCGCCGGGGAGGGCCGGGCCGGCTCGCTCAGCCGGTCGCGTATCCGCTCGAACTCGGCCGCGAGGCCCGGAGCGAGGGTGTGCAGCCGCGACACATCGGCCCGGTCCTCCAGCCCCTGGGCCAGCAGCACCCCCCGGCCCTGTTCGAGGAGGGCGAGGGCCCGGCCCGGCGCACCCTGGTCGATCGCCAGCGCGGCGGCGTCGCTCGCCAGGCCCTCGCTGACCAGCAGCCGCGCCTCCTGGTCGGCCCGGGCGAGGCTGCGCGGGGCGATGCCGGGCAACAGGCCGACGGCGTACGCGTACCCCTCCAAGGCCTCCGCGTCGTGCCCCGCCTTCGCCGCGGCCCGCCCCCAGGCGTGGGCGGCCCGGATCCTGGCCCCGAGAGGGGCGACCGGACTGTGTGCGCCGTCGCGGGCGCCCCGGGCCACCTCCAGCAGGTCGACCCGGTCTCCCAGCGCCGTGCGGGCCAACCGCACCCAGGCCAGCAGCGTCTGGGAGGGGCCGTGCTGCGCATGGTCCGCGGTCGTGCCCGCGAGGGCCTCCCGGGCGGCGGCCTCCGCCCGGTGCAGCGCCTGCCGGGCGACCTGCTCGTCGTGCTCCCGCGCCAGGGTGGCGAGGATGGTGCAGGCGCTCGCGAGCTTCTGCAGGGCGTACGGGCGCGCGGGGTGCTGCTCCGCCAGCCCGGCGACCACCTCTTCGAGGACCCGCCGGGCCTCGTCGGCGGTGCGCGGATCCTCGTCGTGGTGGGCCCTGTTGGTCAGCAGGACCCCCAGGTTGATGCCGGCCATCTCGGCGCCCGCGCGGTCGCCGTGTTCGACGGCCATGGCCTCGCGCAGGAGCCCGGCCGCCTCGTCGGCGGCGGACGGGTCGCCGACGGTCTCGTACCAGCAGCGCAGCGCCTCGGCGAGGTTGTTCAGGTGCAGGGACCGCTCCACCCCCGTAGCCGGGCTCTCCCGCACCGCGCGGCGCAGCACCGTCACGGCCTCGGCGAGCCAGACGCGGTTGCCGGTGGCCAGGCCGCGGTTCATGAGGGCGCTGCCCAGGTTGGTGAGCGCCATGCCGCGGCGCATCGTGAGCACCTGCGTCACGGCCTCGCGCAGCGTGGCGACGGCCAGGTCCATGAGCCTCTCGTCGCCGCTGTCGACGGCCCGGCTCCACCGGACGTAGCCGAGGCCGGTGAGGAGGGTGCCCCGCAGACTCGATGCCACCGGTCGCCGGGCGGCGAGGGCGGCCTCGTAGTGCCGCACGGCCTCGTCGCTCCACCGCACGTCACCGGAGCGGCGGTAGAGGGCCCCCAGGCTGTTGGCGAGGCCGAGCAGGGCCTGGGGCGAGGGCGGTCCCGCCGCCATGGCGACGGCCTCCCGGTGACACCGTACGGAATCCTCCAGCGCAGCGTCGTCGGCGGTGAGCCGGGCGAGGTTGCGCAGGGCGTCCCCGAGGGCCGAGCGGCAGTCCGCCCCGCTGTACGTGGACGCGTCGGAGGCGGCCACCGCCCTGCGCAGCACCGCGACGCCCTCCTCCAGCGCCTCGGCGTCCGAGCGGAACTCGGCGAGAGCCAGCAGGGCCTCACCGAGGCCCAGGAGGAGATGTACGGAGAAGGGGTCCTGCGCCGACGACAGCGCGACGGCCTCCCGCTGGGCGGCCACCGCCTCGGGCAGGAGCTCGGTGCGACCGGAACACGTGGCGATGCTCAGCAGGCCGAAGCCGATGTTCGACCGGCGTACGGCGCTCTCGGCGCGGGGGAGCGGAGCGTGCCGCACCTCCTTGCGCAGCAACCGCACCCCTTCCTCGTACAGGGCCGCGTCGTTCGTCTCGTCGGCCCGGTCCATGAGGGCGTGGGTGTACTCCGCATGGCGGTCCCAGTACTCCGGGCCGTGGGCCCGGAGCATCCCGAGGCCCCGGAGCATCTCCTCGCGCCCGCTCCGCCAGGCCGCGTCGTCGTCCGCCCCGGCGCGCCGGGCCAGCGCCGCCCCGAGGGCGAACCGGGTGGTGGCCCGGAAGCCGGCGCTGGGAGGAGGCAGGGCGAGGCACTTGTGGTAGCAGTCGACGGCCTCGTCGAGGCCGTCGGCGCCGCCGGGGATCTCCAGGCAGCGCCCCAGCGCCAGCAGGATGCGGGCCCGCTCGGCGGAGCGGGCCGGGACCTGTGCGGCAAGGGTCCGGAGCAGCGTGACCGGGGCGTCGAGTTCCCCGGGGTCGCCGGGCTCCCCGGTGGCCATGAGATGCCGGACGGTCCGCTTCCACAGCAGCTCCGCGAGCCCGGTGGCGTGGAGCACCTGCCGGTCCGCGTCGTCGTCCGGCGCGCACCGGGTCGCCCGGCGGGCCTGGGCGACGGCTTCGTCCAGGTCGTCCATGGAGCCCGTCGCCGTGTACCTCGCGTCCAGCACCTGGGAGAGGGTGTAGTGCGCCCGGGCGCGCACCGGGTGCCCGGGCGGGGTGGCGTCGAGGGCCTCGCGGGCCGTGTCGTACGCCTCGTCGAGGAGCCCTGGGCGGTTGGTGCGGGCGGCCGCTCCGACCAGCATCAGCCCGAGGTTGATGAGGTAGGTGGCGCGCTCGAAGGCGTTCGGGGCGGTGGCCGCGGCCTCGCGGCAGGCGGTGAGACCCTCCTCGTGGAGCGCGTCCTCCTCGTGGAGTTCGTCCTCGTGGAGCGCGACCTCCTCGTGGAGTTCGTTCTCCCCGTGGAGTTCGTCCTCCTCGCGGCGTGCGTCGCCGCCACCGCTCGCGACGGCCTCCGCGAAGAGGGCCACGCCCAGGTCGGAGAGGAGCGCGGCGCGGTTGGCCACGACGGTGTCCGGCTCCGCGAGGGCCGTGCGCAGCAGGTCGACGCCCTCGGAGCGCAGCGCGGGATCGTCCAGGTGGTCGGCGGCGAGGCACAGCGCGGAACCGAGGGTGGCGCGGTGCTGTGCGCGGTGCGGACTGTCCTCCGTGCAGAGCTCCACCGCCTTCCGCAGTTCGGCGACCGACTCACGCATCGCGTCCATGTCCCCGGTCACGTCGGCCAGGTGGCGGAGCGTGTGCCCGAAGTTGCCGTGTCTGCGGGCCTGTTCGTCCCGGTCCCCGGGGGCGCAGGCCACGGCGGCGCGGCCCGTGCCGACGGCGTCGATGAGCGCCTGGCGGCCGGCGCCGTCCTGGAATCCGTAGAAGAGGACGAGCCCCAGGTCCGACAGGCAGATGCCCTGCTCGACGCTGCCCTGTCCGGACACGGTGGCGGCGTGCCGCAGCAGGATCTCGGCCATACGCAGGACCCCGGGGTCGCGGCCCTGCTGGAAGACCGTCATCATCCCGACCCCGGCCTCGTACGCCAGGCCGGGGTGGGTCGCGGCCCCGTCCGGCTCGCCGGACAGCGTGGCGAACAGCGGGCGCAGCCCGAGCGGCACCCGCTCGGGTTCCTGTTCGTGGACCACGCCGAACCGGAGCAGCGCGGTGGCGAGCGCCCCTCGGTCGGCCGCGCCCCGGGCGGCGTACCGGAACAGGTCGGCGTATCCGAGCGCCAGGACGCCGAGGGCCCATGCGCTCCCGTCGGGGAGGGTGAGGGAGCCGAGCACCTCCTCGGCCGCCCGCGCGGCCTCCGGCCCGGCGAACCACTCCAGGACGCCGGGCTCGGCGTCCACGCGCTCGGCCTGTCGCAGGATGCGGCGGGCGGCGTCCTCGGCCCTCATCGGCGTCATCGCTCCCCCGTCGTGTCGGCCTGCCACGGTCCCGGCGGGGCGGACGCCGGTACCGCGATCACCCTACTGATGCTGATGCCGCATGCATCTGGCGGTCCGTCACTTCAGTTATGGCCGAATGTCCTTGTGGACCCGGTACACCTCCGCGAGGCTGTCGCCCATGACCGTCGACGAGGCATGGGACCACATCGAGGACTGGCTCCGCGCCAACGCCCCCGCCACCCACGCGGAACTCCCGCCTCCGGCCGGCGCCGACGGGATCCGGGCGGCGCAGGACGCGATCGGCTGCGCGTTCCCGGACGGGCTGACGGCCTCGCCGGCGTGGCGCGGCACGACGGGTCGGGCGGGTTCGTTCTTCCGCCCCTTCACCGGCTCCACGGCACCCGCCTGATCGTGACGGAGTACCGCGCGTACCGGCGAGCGGATCAGGCGCGGAGCCTGCGGACACCGTCATGGCGTGGGACATGCGGGAGCTGAACCGGCGCTACGGATTCGGGTGAGGGAGCGGGGCGGATCGGGCGCCGACGCCCGGGGCAGCCGACATGAAGACCGCCCCGCCCCCCGGTGCTGTGCGGTACCGGGGGGCGGTGCGGTGCGGTGCGGTGCGGAGCTCGTACGGGGTCAAGGCGTCAGCGGAGCTGCTCGTACGCGGGCAGCGTCAGGAAGTCCGCGTAGTCCTGGTCCAGGGAGACCTGGAGCAGCAGGTCGTGGGCCTGCTGCCACTTGCCCGCGGTGAAGGTCTCCTCGCCGATCTCCTCGCGGATCGCGGCCAGTTCCTCGGCGGCGACCTTGCGGGCCAGGTCCGCCGTCGCGTGCTCGCCGTTCTCGAAGACCACGTCCGCGTTGATCCACTGCCAGATCTGGGAGCGGGAGATCTCGGCGGTGGCCGCGTCCTCCATCAGGTTGAAGATGGCGACCGCGCCCAGGCCCCGCAGCCAGGCCTCGATGTAGCGGATGCCGACCGCGACGGCGTTGCGCAGGCCCTCGTACGTGGGCTTGGCGTCGAGCGTGTCGATGGCGATCAGGTCGCCCGCCGCCACCGAGACGTCCTCGCGGAGGCGGTCCTTCTGGTTCGGCTTCTCGCCGAGGACCGCGTCGAAGGAGGCCAGGGCGATCGGGACCAGGTCGGGGTGGGCGACCCAGGAGCCGTCGAAGCCGTCGTTCGCCTCGCGGTCCTTGTCGGCCTTGACCTTCTCGAAGGCCACCTTGTTCACCTCGGCGTCGCGGCGCGAGGGGATGAAGGCCGCCATGCCGCCGATCGCGTGCGCGCCGCGCTTGTGGCAGGTGCGGACCAGGAGTTCGGTGTACGCCCGCATGAACGGGGCGGTCATCGTCACCGCGTTGCGGTCCGGCAGGACGAACTTGGCGCCGCCGTCACGGAAGTTCTTGACGATGGAGAAGAGGTAGTCCCAGCGGCCGGCGTTCAGCCCGGAGGCGTGGTCGCGCAGCTCGTAGAGGATCTCCTCCATCTCGTACGCGGCGGTGATCGTCTCGATCAGGACCGTCGCGCGGACGGTGCCCTGCGGGATGCCGACGTAGTCCTGGGCGAAGACGAAGATGTCGTTCCAGAGGCGGGCCTCCAGGTGCGACTCCGTCTTCGGGAGGTAGAAGTACGGGCCCTTGCCGAGGTCGATCAGGCGCTGGGCGTTGTGGAAGAAGTACAGGCCGAAGTCGACCAGCGCGCCGGGCACCGGGGTGCCGTCGAGCTGGAGGTGGCGCTCGTCCAGGTGCCAGCCGCGCGGGCGGGTGACGACGGTGGCGAGCTCGTCGGCGGGCTTCAGCGCGTACGACTTGCCCGACTTCGGGTCGGTGAAGTCGATGCGGCGCTCGTAGGCGTCGGTCAGGTTGAGCTGGCCGAGGATCACGTTCTCCCAGGTGGGAGCGGAGGCGTCCTCGAAGTCGGCGAGCCAGATCTTCGCGCCCGAGTTGAGCGCGTTGATCGTCATCTTGCGGTCGGTCGGACCGGTGATCTCCACCCGGCGGTCGTTCAGCGCGGCCGGGGCCGGCGCGACCTTCCAGGAGTCGTCCGCGCGGACCGCCGCCGTCTCGGGCAGGAAGTCCAGCGTGGAGGTGCGGGCGATCTCGGCGCGGCGCTCGGTGCGCCGGGCGAGCAGCTCATTGCGGCGCGGCGTGAACTGCCGGTGCAGCTCGGCCACGAACGCGAGGGCCGCGTTGGTCAGGACCTCATCCTGCCGGGGCAGGGGCTCGGCATCGACGATGGCCAGCGTGGACGGCGCTGGTGCGGACATGAGCTGTCACTCCTTCAGCGGGCGGCGGCGTCTCATGGCCGCCGGGTCGCCTGATACGGCACGGCGTGCCATGGGCTCCGAGATACGGCCGTGGGTGCCGTCTGAGGTTCAGAGGGCTTCTGACCAGTGGATAGTAGTTTCCTCATGGTGGAAGTTCAATGGTTTGTTGATGTCGAGATTCTCCGGGTCGACAGAAACGGGGGGCCGGCGGCGCAGCGTGCCAGGGCGGATACGGAGGGTTGGTCCTCACGGTTGGTTCTCAGGGTTGGTTCTCAAAGTTGGTTCTCAAATTGGTTCTCAAAGTTGGTCCACATCACTCCAGATGGCCCAGGTCCTCCGCCGTGTCGATGTCGTACGCCTCCGCCACATCCGAACACTCCACCAGCGTGATCGCATCGCGGTGCTCCCGCAGATACGCCCGCGCCCCCTGGTCACCCACCGCCCCCGCCGCGATGTCCGCCCACCGGTCCGCCCCGAACAGCACCGGATGGCCGCGCTCCCCGTCGTACGCGGCGGCCGCCAGGCTCGTCCGCGACCGGTACGCGCCCCGCACCCGCGCCACCGCCTCCGCGCCGATCCCCGGCTGGTCCACCAGCAGGACGAGCGCGGCGTCCGCCCCCGTACCGCTCAGGGCCGCCAGGCCCAGCCGGAGCGAGGGGCCCATGCCCTCCTCCCACCCCGGGTTCACGGTCACCGCCGAACCCGTCAGATCGGCCCGGGCCCGCACCTCGTCGGCCGCCGCGCCCAGCACCACATGAAGCGGGCCGCAGCCGCCGTTGCGCAGGGCCCGCAGGGCGTGCTCCACCAAGGGGCGGCCGCGGTGCTCCAGCAGGGCCTTGGGGCGGCCGCCGAGCCGCCGGCCGCCGCCCGCGGCGAGCAGCACCCCCGCCACCTTGGGATTCTTCGCATGAGAAGCCATGGGCCCTGGATACCACCGAGCCGTTCGCACACGCGACACGCATGTCACTCTCAGGGGTAACCCTGATTTCTTTCCGTGGGCTGGCGCGCACAGCCTGTCATGGCGTTAACTTGCGGGCGGACCCCGGTACTTGGCCACCGCCCCGGGGTTCGGGTCACACCGGCACACGGATGTGCGAGGGGGAGTGCTGTGTTGCGAAGCGTGGGGCAGAAGCGGGTCACCGGCAGCGGCGAGGACCCGAGGGTGGCCGAGCTGCGCATAGCCGTCTCCCGGCTCCGCCGGGAACTGGCCGCGCTCTCCTACGACTTCTCCGACCGCCCCATCGCCGAGGAGGAGCTCGCCGCACTCGACGCCATGGCGGTCGGCGGCGTCCCGGAGATCCCGCGCATGCGCAGCTCGCTGCTGCTGATCGCCGGTTCCATCGGCTCGGTCAGCGCCCTCGCCGCCGCACTGCGCGACGTACGCAACGCGGTGGACCTCTTCGGGGAGCCGCCGCGCGGGTGAGGCGGGGCGTCGTCCCGTTGACTCAGCGGCGGATCAGCCTGCGGGCCGTCGCCGCCGCGACCGCCGCCGTACGGGAGTCGACGCCCAGCTTCGCGTAGATGTGCACCAGGTGGGACTTGACCGTGGCCTGGCTCAGGAACAGCTTCTTGCTGATCTGGAGGTTGGACAGGCCCTCCCCGACCAGGTGCAGCACCTCCAGCTCCCGCCGCGTCAGCGCCTCGGCGGGCGTCCGCATCCGGTCCATCAGCCGGTGGGCCACCGACGGGGCGAGCGCGGAGCGGCCGGCCGCCGCCGTGCGCACCGCGGCCGCCAGCTCCTGCGGGGGCGCGTCCTTCAGGAGATAGCCGCTCGCGCCCGCCTCGACGGCCGCCAGGATGTCGGCGTCGGAGTCGTACGTGGTGAGGACCAGGACACGGGGGCCGCCCTCCGCGCCCGTGATGGCCGCCGTGGCTTCGGAGCCGTGCATTCCGGGACCCGGGCCGAACTGGAGGTCCATGAGCACGACGTCGAACCCGCCCGCCGCCGCCAGCGCCACGGCCTCCTCGGCGGTGGACGCCTCGCCCGCGACCCGGAAGTCCGGCTCGGTGTCCAGGACCGCGCGCAGCCCCGCCCGGACGACGGGGTGGTCGTCGGCGAGCAGCAGCCGGATGACGTCGTTCACGCGGCACGCTCCTGACTCCGCCGCGGACCTGCCAGCGGCAGCGTGACCGCCAGCGCCGTGCCCTGGCCCGGCGCCGACTCCACGCTCAGCGTGCCGCCCAGCGTCGCCGCCCGCGACCGCATCGCGGGCAGCCCGAAACCGCCGTCACCGCGCTCGGCGACCGGCGCGCCCGACGGCTCGAACCCACGCCCGTCGTCCACCACGTCCAGCGCCACGGAGGTGTCCATGAAGCTCAGCGTGATCTCCGCCCGGCCCGCCCGCGCATGGCGCACCGTGTTGGCCAGCGCCGACTGAGCGGTCCGCAGCAGCGCCACCTCGTACGGCGTCGGCAGCGCCACCGGCGTACCGCTGACCGCGAACCGTACGGTGAGGTCCGGCCCGGTCGTCCGCGCGGAGAGCCGTTCCAGCGCGGCCGCCAGCGAACCGTGCTCCAGATCCGGCGGCGTCAGCGCCCGTACGAAGGAACGCGCCTCGGCCAGGTTGGCCTGCGCGGCCTCCCGGGCGGCGCGGACATGCGCGGTGGCCGGGGCGTCCCCGGGCAGCGTGCGCTCGGCCGCGCGCAGCAGGAGCTGGATGCTGGACAGGCCCTGGGCGAGCGTGTCGTGGATCTCCCGGGCGAGGCGCTCGCGCTCGGCGAGGGTGCCCGCCATGCGTTCCGCCTCGGCCAGCTCCGCCCGGGTGGCGACCAGCTCCACGATCAGCTCGCGCCGCCGCTCGCTCTCGCGGAACAACGCGTCGTACCCGAGGACCGTGGCGACGGCGACGGCCGCACCGAGCAGCGGGCCGATGAACGCGCCCGGGGCGATCTCCTGCCGGTGCCCGACGAAGCTGGTGATCGCGGCCGCCGCGGTGACGACGACGGCGGGCACGCCCCAGCGGACGGGCAGCAGGTGCAGTTGGAGGAAGTAGAGCGGGAAGGCGACCCACAGGGCGTCGGGGGAGAGGACGAGCAGCGCGAGCCAGAGGGCGCAGAGCGCGGCCAGCCAGGTGGCGGCGGCCGTGGTGCCGGGGCGCACGGACGCCCCCTTCCGTACGGAGGCGGCGCGGGCCCCCTTCCGTACGGAGGCGGCGCGGGCCCCCGTTCCGGTGTGCGTCCCCGTTCCGGTGTGCGCCTCCGTTCCGGTGTGCGCCTCCGTTCCGGCCTGCGCCTCCGTTCCCGCGCGTGCTCCTGCCCCCGCTTCTGCGGGTGGCACCGGCGACCCCGCCAGCGCCCCCACCCCGTACACCCCCGCCATCACCACCGTCAGCGCCACGACCGCCCCCGCGTGCGGCGCGCCCTCACCCACCGCGCGCACCGCCACCAGCGCCAGCAGGCCGGTCAGCAGCGCGTGCAGACAGAGCCGCAGGGCAGCGGTGACGGGGGTGTGCGAACGCGAATCCATGGTCCGTCCAGCGTAGCGGCGGCCCTCGCGCGGCCGGTCAATCGAAAGGTTGATCTGTGAACCGCCCCCCGCGCGATGTTTCCCCACCCCGGACAGTCGACGATGGACCCATGTTCGTCGCATGGAGAGACCTCCGGTTCGCCAAGGGCCGGTTCGCCCTCATGGGGTCGGTCGTGGTCCTGATCACGCTGCTCGTGGGCCTGCTGTCCGGTCTGACGGCCGGCCTGGCCCGGGAGAACGTCTCGGCCGTCACCGGTCTGGACGCCGACCACCTCGCGTTCGCCGCCCCGCGCGGGGACCAGTCGGTGTCCTTCACCAACTCGACCGTCCGCGAGGACGACTGGCGGGCCTGGGCGGAGCGCCCCGGCGTCGAGGCCGCCCAGCCGCTGGGCATCCGGACCCTGAACGCCACCGCCCCCGGTGACCGTACGGCCCCGGTCTCGGCCTTCGGCGTCGAACCGGACGGGACGCTCGCACCCGAGGGGCCGGAAGGCATCGGTCCGGGGCGTGTCGTGCTCTCCGAGAAGGCCGCCGAGGAGCTGGGCGCCGCCACCGGCGACAGGATCGCGCTCGGCCGGGCGGAGCGCGAGGTCGCCGCTGTCGCGGGCGACGCCTCGTACAGCCACACGCCCGTCGTCTGGACGACGCTCGACGACTGGCAGCAGATCGGCCACGACGGCGCCGGGCCCGCCGAACAGGCCACCGTCATCGCTCTGACCACCGCGCCCGGCGCCGATCTGGCGGCCGGGGACGAGGCGGCCAAGACCCGTACGCTCTCCCTCGACGACTCCCTCACCGCGATCGGCTCCTACCAGGCCGAGAACGGCTCGCTGCAACTGATGCGGGGCTTCCTCTTCGCCATCTCCGCCCTCGTCATCGGCGCCTTCTTCACCGTCTGGACCATCCAGCGCAGCGGCGACGTCGCCGTACTGAAGGCGCTCGGCGCCTCCACCCCGTACCTCCTGCGCGACGCGCTCGGGCAGGCGGTCGTGATGCTCGTCATCGGTACGGGGCTCGGGACCGCGCTCGCCGCCGGGGCCGGGGTCCTGATCGGCGGGGGACCGGTGCCGTTCGTGCTGGACGCGGCGACCGTCCTGGTCCCCGCCGCCATCATGATCGCCCTCGGCGCCCTCGGGGCCGGCCTCTCCATCCGGCGGATCACCGCCGTCGACCCCCTCACCGCACTCGGGAGTGCCCGATGACGCTCACCCTCACCGACGTGACCCTCACCTACCCGGACGGCGAGGGCCGGCTCACCGCCCTGGACCGGGTCTCGCTGGACGTCCCGGCGGGCACGCTCACCGCCGTCGTCGGGCCGTCGGGCTCCGGCAAGTCCAGCCTGCTGGCCGCCGCCGCGACCCTGGTCACCCCGGACTCCGGCGAGGTCGTCGTGGCCGGTACGAGGACGGGCCCGCTCATCCCGGCGGCGCGGGCGGCCCTGCGCCGGGAGCACATAGGCATCGTGTTCCAGCAGCCCAACCTGCTGCCCTCACTCACCGCCGCCGAGCAGCTCCAGGTGATGGCCCATCTGTCGGGCGGCCGGACCCGGGAAGCCCGCCGCCGGGCGCTGGAGCTGCTGGACGCGGTGGGCCTGGCGGAGAAGGCGGACCGGCGGCCGCACCAGCTCTCGGGCGGTCAGCGCCAGCGGATCAACATCGCCCGCGCCCTGATGAACGAGCCCGAGGTGCTCCTCGTCGACGAGCCGACCAGCGCCCTCGACCACGAGCGCGGAGCGGCCGTACTGGACCTGCTGGCCACCCTGACCCGGGAACGCGCCACCGCGACGGTGCTGGTCACGCACGACCGGGCGCACCTGGACCGGATGGACCGCACGGTGACGATGGACGACGGGCGGCTCACCGTACCGGCGCGGGTCTGAACCCCCGAGGGGACCCCAGGGGACCACGGGAAACTCCGGGAACCCCGGGGCCGGCTTTGCCGAGCTCAGCCGGCCGTCCCGTTGCTCGCCAGCGCGTCCGACAGCTCTCCCGCGACCTGCTGGAGAATCGGCACGATCCGCTCCGTCGCGCTCTCCGTCACCCGCCCCGCCGGGCCCGAGATGGAGATGGCGGCCGAGGTGGGGGAGTTGGGTACGGAGACGGCCAGGCAGCGGACCCCGATCTCCTGCTCGTTGTCGTCGACCGCGTACCCGGCCCGGCGCACCTGCTCCAGCGCGTCGAGGAAGCCCTCGGGCGTGGTGATCGTCTTCTCGGTCGCGGCCGGCATGCCGGTACGGGCGAGCAGCGCACGGACCTCGTCGGCCGGGGTGTCGGCGAGGAGCGCCTTGCCCACCCCGGTGGAGTGCGGGAGGACCCGGCGGCCCACCTCGGTGAACATCCGCATGGAGTGCTTGGACGGGACCTGGGCGACGTACACGATCTCGTCGCCGTCCAACAGCGCCATGTTCGCCGTCTCGCCGGTCTCCTCCACCAGCCGCTGGAGGTACGGGCGGGCCCAGGTGCCGAGCAGCCGGGAGGCGGACTCGCCCAGGCGGATCAGGCGGGGGCCCAGCGCGTAGCGGCGATTGGGCTGCTGGCGTACGTAACCGCAGACGACGAGCGTGCGCATCAGCCGGTGGATGGTCGGCAGCGGCAGACCGCTGCTCGCGGACAGCTCGCTCAGCCCGACCTCGCCCCCGGCGTCGGCCATCCGCTCCAGCAGGTCGAAGGCGCGCTCGAGCGACTGCACCCCACCGCTGGCACCGGAGGGCTTGGAGTCGGCTGTGCTGGCGTGGGACGGCGGCACGTCAACGGTCCTTTCGAAGCGGAAGGCAAGGCAGCAGCCTACCGGGCGCTGCCCGATCGGCCCACAGCTGTCCGACGGGCGTCCGTGCCGGTCAGGGGCGGTTTTGTCCCGGTGCCGACGGCGTGGCGGCGGTGTGGCTGCGGTCGTTGCGGCGGCTCGGCGCCGCCTCTCCTGGCCCATGCTACGTTCCGCACTCCGAAATAAGACTTTTACTTTGTGGAAACCTCCAGTCGGGCGGCGGGGGTGGCCCGCCGGACCCCCGCAGCGGAAAGTGGGTCTTGACGAGGGTGGTTCCCGAGTGAAGACTCCTTCAGAAGTTTCAACAGTTCGTTGAATTCCTGGAGTGAGTCCTCTGGAGTGATTCCTGGAGCGACTGGAGTGAAGGAGGCACGGGTGTCCGGTCCGGACGTGAACCTGGTACTGCGCTCGACGCGCGTCGTCACCCCCGAGGGCACCCGCCCGGCGACGGTCGCCGTCGCGGGCGGCACCATCGACGCGGTCCTGCCGTACGACACCGAGGTGCCCGCGGGCGCCCGCCTGGAGGACTTCGGCGACGACGTCCTGCTCCCCGGCCTGGTCGACACGCACGTCCATGTGAACGACCCCGGCCGCACCGAGTGGGAGGGCTTCTGGACCGCGACCCGCGCCGCGGCGGCCGGCGGCATCACCACGCTCCTGGACATGCCGCTCAACTCCCTCCCACCGACCACCACCGTGGCGAACCTGCGGGTCAAGCAGCAGGTCGCGGCCCCCAAGGCGCACGTCGACACGGGTTTCTGGGGCGGCGCGCTCCCCTCCAACGTGAAGGACCTGCGCCCGCTGTACGAGGCCGGGGTCTTCGGCTTCAAGTGCTTCCTGTCGCCCTCCGGGGTGGAGGAGTTCCCCGAGCTGGACCAGGAGCAGCTGGCCCGCTCCCTGGCGGAGATCGCCGGATTCGGCGGGCTGCTCATCGTCCACGCCGAGGACCCGCACCACCTTGCCGAGGCCCCCCAGCGCCCCGGCCCCGCCTACGCCGACTTCCTCGCCTCCCGCCCGCGCGACGCCGAGAACACCGCGATCGAGGGGCTCATCGCCCACGCCAAGCGGTTGAACGCCCGAATCCACGTGCTGCACCTCTCCTCCAGCGACGCCCTGCCGCTGATCGCCGCCGCCAAGCGCGAGGGTGTCCGCGTCACCGTCGAGTCGTGTCCGCACTTCCTCACCCTCACGGCCGAGGAAGTCCCGGACGGGGCGACGGAGTTCAAGTGCTGCCCGCCGATCCGCGAGGCCGCCAACCAGGACGCGCTGTGGGCCGGGCTCGCCGACGGCACGATCGACTGCATCGTCAGCGACCACTCCCCGTGCACCACCGACCTGAAGACCCCGGACTTCGCCTCCGCCTGGGGCGGTATCTCCTCCCTCCAGCTCGGCCTGCCCGCCATCTGGACCGAGGCCCGCAGGCGCGGCCACTCCCTGGACGACGTCGCCCGCTGGATGTCCGCCGCCCCGGCCGAGCTGGCCGGGCTGCGCCGCAAGGGCGCGATCGAGGCCGGGCGCGACGCCGACTTCGCGGTCCTCGCCCCCGAGGCGACCTTCACCGTCGACCCGGCCGAGCTGTTCCACCGCAACCAGGTCACCGCCTACGCCGGGAAGACCCTGCACGGCGTGGTCCGCTCCAGTTGGCTGCGCGGCGTCCGCATCGCCGCCGACGGCGTCCTCGCCGAACCCACCGGCCGCCTCCTCGAACGCGACCACTGACCGCGTCCTCCGGGCCGCCTGCCCTCGTACGCGACCACCGACCGCACTCCCTCCGGGCCGCCTGCCCTCGTACGCGACCACCGACCGCACTCCCTCCGGGCCGCCCGCCCCCGTACGCGACCACCGACTGTGCCCCGAAAGGACCTCCCGACCATGACGGACGCCGCCATACCCCGCTTCACCGGCGACGCGAGCCCCTACGCGGGCGGCGACCCGTACGCCGACCACCGCACCGCCGACTTCCCCTTCACCCATCTCGTCGACCTGGCCGACCGCCGCCTCGGCGCCGGGGTCATCGCCGCCAACGACGAGTTCTTCGCCGAGCGCGAGAACCTGCTGAAGCCCGGGCCCGCCGTCTTCGACCCGGAGCACTTCGGCCACAAGGGCAAGATCATGGACGGCTGGGAGACCCGCCGCCGACGCGGGGTCAGCGCCGCCGAACCGCACCCCACCCCCGACGACCACGACTGGGCCCTCGTCCGCCTCGGCGCCCCCGGCGTCATCCGGGGCATCGTCCTGGACACCGCCCACTTCCGGGGCAACTACCCCCAGGCTGTCTCCGTCGAGGGCGCATCCCTCCCCGGCTCCCCGTCGCCCGAGGACCTCCTCGCCGCCGACGTGAAGTGGACGACCCTCGTCCCGCGCACCGCGGTCGGCGGCCACGCGGCCAACGGCTTCGCCGTCGACGCCGAGCAGCGCTTCACCCACCTGCGGATCAACCAGCACCCGGACGGCGGGATCGCCCGGCTGCGCGTGTACGGGGAGGTCGCCCCCGACCCCGCCTGGCTCACCGCGCTGGGTACATTCGACCTCGCTGCCCTGGAGAACGGCGGCCAGGTCGAGGACGCCTCCGACCGCTTCTACTCCCCGGCCACCAACACCATCCAGCCCGGCCGCTCGCGCAAGATGGACGACGGCTGGGAGACCCGCCGCCGCCGTGACCGGGGCAACGACTGGATCCGCTACCGCCTCGCCGCGCAGTCCGAGATCCGGGCCGTAGAGATCGACACCGCCTACCTCAAGGGCAACTCGGCCGGCTGGGCCGCCCTTTCGGTCCGGGACGGCGAGGACGGCGACTGGTCGGAGGTCCTGCCCCGGACCCGGCTCCAGCCCGACACCAACCACCGCTTCGTCCTGGACGGCCCGGTGCGCGCCACCCACGTACGGATCGACATCTTCCCGGACGGCGGAATCTCCCGGCTGAGGCTGTACGGATCCCTCACGGACGAGGGCGCCACGGCACTGGCGGCCCGCCACCGGGAGCTGGGCGGCTGACTTCAGGCCGGTTGCGCCCACCGCGATCGCAGGGGGATCGCGGTGGGCACACCGGCCTGCTCACCGCCCCTCAGAAGTCTCATCCCCCTCGGAACTCCGCCCCTCGGAACTCCGCCCCCCTCAGGACTCCTCCCCTCAGAACTCCTCGTGGGTGTCCGGGTCCCCGCCGAAGCGCCGCTGCCGCCCCGAGGCGATCGTGGTCAGCTCCTGGGCCGTCAGCTCGAACCCGAACAGGTCCAGGTTCTCCCGCTGCCGCCCCGGATCGGCCGACTTCGGGATGGGCACCGCCCCGACCTGCGTGTGCCACCGCAGCACCACCTGCCCCGGGGTCACCCCGTGGTCCTCGGCGATCGCCACGGTGGAGGGGTCCTCCAGCACCTCACGGCCCCGGGCCAGCGGACTCCAGCTCTCCGTCACGATGCCCTTCGCCGCATGCACCGCCCGCAACTCCTCCTGCGGGAGCAGCGGGTGCATCTCGATCTGGTTCATCGACGGCAGCACCCCCGTCTCCCGCTCCAGCCGTTCCAGATGGGCGGCGGTGAAGTTGGAGACGCCGATGGAGCGGACGAGACCGTCCTCGCGGAGCCGGATCATCGCCTTCCACGTCTCGACGTACTTGTCGACATGCGGCAGCGGCCAGTGGATCAGATACAGATCGACGTACTCGACGCCCAGCCGGGCCCGCGACTCCTCGAACGAGGCCAGCGTCTGCTCGTACCCCTGATGCCTCCCCGGCACCTTCGTCGTCAGGCGGATCTCCTCGCGCGGGACGCCGCTGCGGGCGATGCCCCGGCCGGTGCCGGTCTCGTTGCCGTAGTTCAGGGCGGTGTCGATGAGCCGGTACCCGAGTCCCAGGGCTCCCGCGACGGCCTCTTCCGCCTCCGCGTCGTCCAGCGGATAGGTGCCGAGGCCCACCGCCGGGAGGGTGGTGGAGTCGTTGAGCGTATGAACGGGTACGTCGCCCATAGTCCGTCCTGACCTTTCCGTAGCCCTTGTCGCGTCACGTCATGTCACGTCCTGCCCCGCCCCGGCCAGCGTAGGCGGGCGGCGGGGACGGGGCAGCTCGACAGAACCTGGGCTTCCGGAAACCGGAGCCGGGTCCGTGCGTCAGGCCGCGTGGCCCCCGTCCACGACGACCTCCGTACCGGTGATGAAGCCCGCATCCGCGCTCGCGAGGTACGCCACCAGGGACGCCACCTCGTCCGCCGTACCGAACCGACCCAG
Organism: Streptomyces cyaneofuscatus; assembly: GCF_042718795.1. Taxonomy (GTDB): domain Bacteria; phylum Actinomycetota; class Actinomycetes; order Streptomycetales; family Streptomycetaceae; genus Streptomyces; species Streptomyces cyaneofuscatus_A. Next base: position 62,260 of record NZ_JBHXOX010000026.1, on the reverse strand, counting down.
TGCCGTCGCCGCCCGCTGGCCCTCGGCGAACGGCCCGCCGGCCGGGTTGAGGTCGGTGTCCACCGGCCCGGGCTGGACCAGGTTCACGGTGATCCCGCGCGGCCCCAGCTCCCGGGCGAGCGGCTTGGTCAGCCCGACGAGGGCGGCCTTGCTCATCCCGTACAGCGTCGATCCGGGCCCGCCCGCGTACCGGCTCAGCGCGGTGCCGACCGAGATGACGCGCCCACCGTCGGCCAGCCGGTCCACCGCCGCCCGGCAGGCGAGGAAGACCGCCCGCACGTTCACCGCCAGGACCCGCTCGACCTCGGCGTCCGACAGCCCCGCGATCGGCCCGAGGACACCGATGCCCGCGTTGTTGACCAGCACGTCGAGCCGCCCGAGCGCGTCCGCCGCACGGTGCACCGCCTCGCCGGCGCCCCCGGCGTCGGCCGCGTCGCAGCGCAGAGCGACCGCACGCCGCCCCACCCCCTCGACCTTCGCCACGACCGCGCGGGCCGCCTCCTCGTCCCGTACGTAGGTGATGGCAACGTCCGCCCCCGCCTCGGCGAGCCGCAGAGCGATGGCCGCACCGATCCCGCGGCTACCTCCGGTGACGAGGGCGGCCCGGGGCGCGGAGCCGGTGACGGCGGAGATGGTGCTGGAGCTGGACATGGTGGGGTTCCTTGCCTTCAGGGAGCGCCGCCGATCCGGCGACAGCAACCAGCAAAGTCGCCGAGAGCCCCAGAGACCGGCGGGAATCGGACGGGGTGTGACGACGGCCCGCCCCTGTCAGCCCCTCGGGAAACCGGCAGCTCAAAGCATCGATCATCCGGAGCCGAGGCGTCAGCAAGCCATTTAACCTGCAGGAACGTTTGACGCTTCCCGGATCCGAGTGTCGCATCTCGGACTCACGAGGCTCCGACCTGCTGAAACGGCGCACGGTCGGCGATTCACCATCGGCGGGCAGAGCGCTGGGTTCGCCCACGATGACGGGGACGTCATCGCATGTCTCCGCCTAGATGGGCTCCCCGACGCCGCCGACCTCCTCGACCAAGCTGGCTGGGTCGAATGGTGCGGCGGGCGGGCACACCAATACGAAGCGGCGTGAGCAGCGGCGACGTAGGGCAGGGGGAGTGTCCAGCTGAACCTGTGCGACCGTAAAACCATGGCGGTACCCGAGATCCGTGGCGAGGCAACAGCACCCCCACCCTTGCCCTGATTGCCGCAAGGCCAGTCGGCCCCAGTTCAATGAAGTGCCGGAACCCGCTGCGTCGGTCGATCCAGACGTGCTCGCCATGTGGCGCTGCCCGGCCAATCTCTGCAACCAGCACGACGGCCTCTGGATCGAGACCCGCTAGCCGCGATGGCGTCGGCGCTTCTGCGGGGATTCAGGAGCGGCAGCCGACCACTGTCAGCCCCTCCGGCGATGATGACCGATGATGAACGGTCCCGCAGCGGCTGGGTTTCCAGGTGGCCCTGCTTCAGGGATAACCCTGGCTCCGAGGCACGATGTCAGATCTAGGGGCTAGCGTCTGGATATGAACCACCTACGATTCCTCGAGACTGGCGACTGGATCTCCTTCGGAGCCGTTCTTGTCGCCATAGCAGCAGCGGTCATCAGTGCCTGGCAGGCCCGGATTGCCCGCACCTCAGCAACTGGCCAGTTGGCACTCGCGGAACGTGTACACCGCGAAGCCAACGAGCCCTACGTCATCGTCGACGTTCAGCCACGAGAGCCTTGGTCATTCATCTTCGTCGTCCTGGTTGAGAAAGTTGGTCCGACTGTGGCCCGCAACGTTCGCATCACTGCGACGCCTGAAATCGAGTCTTCCCTTGGGGCCGACGAGACTTCAGAGCTTCGCCAAGCGCTGGCTAGGACCATCCCGTTCATGCCGCCTGGCAGACGCCTGGCCTACTTCTTCGACACGAACAACCGCTGGGAATCAGACCTCCCCATGGTTTTTGAGTTCACCGTCGAGTCAACGGGGCCCTACGGCCCGATGGAGACCACTCGATACCTGGTAGACCTGAACGTCCTTGGCGCGAACACTATGCTGGAGCGCCCCTCCAAGAAGCTTGAGGATGAAGTGCAAAAGGTACGGTCCTTCCTGAAGACCTTCGGAGACAACTACGAGGCCGCAAACTTGCCAGCCATCCGCGAAGCTGTAGCAATCCGGCGTGAAGAAGGGGCGAGGCGGCGCGACGCGATGGTGCGTCCAGTTCCGCAAGCCGGGCTAGACGAGAGCGACTTATAGAGGAGCGTTAGGCGCTAGGAGTGCTCCACTGTCAGGGCTCCGAGGCCGCGTCACGGCCATGACTGGCACACCAGATGACCCGCGTCTCCATCCCGCAACTCGGTTTGGTCCTACCTGCGACCCTGCACCACCAACACCGAGTGAATCGAAGCCCTGGCAGACTTCCTACACAGGTACGACTACCATGGCCGCCACACTGCACTCAACGGACACCCACCCATCCACCGCGTCAACAATGCTCCGGGGCGATGCACCCAGTCCTTGAGAGGCTGATCGTCGTGAATGCTACTTCGCGGAACGCGTCGCGAACTTCGATCAAGGGCTGCCGGTCGCGGGTGTAGAAGAGCTTGTTGGTGAGAAGAGCGGCCCAGCGGTTGTCAGTCGGCGAGATCCACATGGCGGTCCCGGTGAACCCGTAGTGCACCCAGACGTCATCCGTGGCCCTCGTCCCGGGCGCCGGGTGCCAGAACAGGCCGCGGGCCGGTTCGAGGCCGCTGGTCTGGATGGCGAGTGACTCTGCGATCCAGGTGGGCCCGAAACCGACACTGGGCCCGACCATCGAGGGAGCCAACATAGCGCGCAGGAAGTTCGCCAGGTCGTCGAGGACCGTGAAGGCGCCGGCGATGCCGCAGACCCCGCCGAGCAGGCGGGCCGAGAAGTCGTGGGCGACGCCCTTGAGATGGGTGCCCGTCTCCTGATCCAGCTCGGTGGGGGCGCAGCGAACCGCGAGCTCGGCGGGCAGCGGGCCGAAGCGGGTGGTTCCCATCCCGAATGGCTGCCAGGTTCGCTCGGTGGCGAGCTGGTTCAGGGGCATTCCTGAGAGGTGCTCGGCGAGGAATCCGAGGATCAGGGCGGCGCGGTCGGTGTACTCGACTGCCTCGCCCGGCGGCCGGTGCAGTGGTCCGCGCAGTACGCCTTTGCGGATGTCGTCGTGGTTCGTTCCGTACTGGTTCTTCAGCTGGGCCCGGAGAGGGACGCCGGCCGTGTGGGTCAGCAACTGTCGCGCTGTGACCTGGCCCAGCTCGTAGCCGGTGACCTCCGGCCAGTAGACGGCAAGCTGGTCGTCCAGGTCGAGGCGACCGTCCTCCCAGAGCGCCCCGATCGAGGACCAGACGGCGAGGATCTTGGTGAGGCTGGCGGCGTCGAAGACGGTGTCCAGCCGCATTCGGTGTTCTGGTTCGTCCGGATCGAGCACCCCCGTGCAGCCGCTGGCCTTGGTGCCGGTGGAATCTCCCACGGCCCAGACCGCACCGGGGTAGACCTTGTCTCGGACACCTTCGTCCAACAGGGCTTCAATACGGTCGATCATGGTCTCCCTTTGCTTCCTGGGGTCTCCACCGCTCAGCGTAGTGACGGAACGCGGCGACTCGCGGTTCGGCGCGGCCTACCTCAGCACCTGGTGTCCAAGAGCGTGTAGAGCGCGTTGGGTGGAGGAGAGCGGGTAGCGCCGGGCGTTGGCGAGCCCTGCTTCTCGGAGTGCGGGGAGCACCTCTCTGGAGTCCCGCATCCGCTGCAACTCTCGGGCTACGGCACCAGGCCGGGTGAAGTCGACGGGCGCTGCGGAGTCGCCGAGCACCTCGTTCAGGCCCGGCACCGGTTGATAGAGGACGGGCAGTCCACATGCCTGTGCCTCAAGAGCCACCAGCCCCATGGCCTCCAGCGTGGTGGACGGCATCACCAGAAGGTCGTGGTCCGCGAAGGTCTTCCAGAGTCGGGGACGGTGGAGCCAGCCGAGGTAGCGGGCCTGGATGCCTGCTCGCCGTAGCAACGCTGCCATCGCGTGGAACTCGTCTCGCGGCGCGGCGATGCCCAGCTCGATTCTGCGGGCCGGCGCGAGGCTCTTGATCAGAGCCTCGCCTCCCTTCTCAGCCGTGAGTCGGCCGGCGTACAGCAGGCGGAGGTGGCTCGCTGGTGGCATCATGCGTCGGGGCGGCGGGCTGCTGAGCAGGTGGTTGGGGACGCCCCATGGAATTCGGGCGATCTTCCGGCGGTCCGTGCTCGGGGCCAGCTTGAGGAGGCGATCGGCCATCGCGCCCGTGGGCACCACGATGGCGTCCGCCGACCGTGCTGTCTCACGCAGGACCCGGTTCTGGTCACGGTGGCTTTCGGCGAAGAGCAGGTCGGTGCCGTGTACCAAGGCGATTCTAGGTGGCGTCGGCATAGCCCGTATCAGGGCCGGGGTCGCGCCGAAGGCAAGGTGCTGGAGATGAAGGACATCGATCTCGGACGGGTCGATGGCCCTCCGTAGGGCCTCACGCAGTTCGGTTACGTACCTGCCGAACGCGGGGCCCTCCAGGCACTTACCTCGAACCCGCAGGAGCTTGAGGCCGGCCCTGGGGCGCGCATCCGACTCCTCGGTGGCGAGCATGAACGCTTGGGCCGGGATGCCGGGGCGGTTGCCGGTGTAGAGGTCCAGGAAGAGTTCAACGCTTCCTCCCGGGCTGCCGGCAGGAAGGTCCAGGGCCGTGGCAACCATGGGGTTCACAGTCGGTCTCCCCGCATCTCCTCGTAGAGGCGGGAAGTCTCGATGCCCTTGCTGGTCCGGTATTTGCGGCCGTGCTGCTGGTAGCTCGCCGGAGCGCCGAAGGTCTGGTGGAAGGTGACTTTCCCGAACACCATGAGCGGGTAGACGCGTACGGGACGGGCTGCCCGTATCTCCAGGGTCCACCGGATGGCATGGCCCTGGTGGCCGAGCGGGGCGGAGACATGGACCCAGATTCCGAGGGCGCCGACACTTCGGCTGCCGTTCAGGAGTTGGGCGTACGCCTCCGATCCGGTCCTCTCGTAGGTGATGCCCAGGTACAGGCGTTCCGGCAGCAGGACGTATCCCTCAGGAGGGATGGTGACCGTCCGGCTCTGAGTGCGGGCTGCTGCGTCGAGTTCGCCGTCGCACACGCGGAGAGTCTCGCCGAGCCGCCAGTCGTATGCGTTGGGCGAGAGACGGTCAGGGTCGTAAGGATCGATGGTGACGGCGCCGGCAGCACGCGCCGCAGCGATGGCCGGTCCGGTGAGGATCATGAGACCGCCGATCCGGAGACGGGGTTGTCGCGCCAGTACGCGGAGGGCTGCGGTCCTGTGGCTGCCTGGTATTTGCCGGCGTACAGATCGACGGCTCCGACGGCGACGAAGAACATGATCTGGCCGATCTTCATGCCGGGGTATACCCGCAAGGGATGGATCGCTGACAGCATCAGCGTCCACTGACCATGGAAGCCGATGTCCCCGATCGGGGCGGTGATCTCGACGAACAGGCCCAGTCGCCCCACCGAGGACCTGCCGAAGAGCAGGGGCACGAAGGAATCGGAGCCGACTTCTTCGAGGGTGTGGCCGAGGTAGAGCTCGCCCGGTTGCAGGACGAATCCGCCCTCGTCCATGCGTACATCCACCGTGGGGTTCGGGCGATGGCTGTCGATGACTGGCGTCGTGTAGGTCAGCAGGGTCGGACCGAGCCGGACGTTGTAACTGTTCGGGTTGACCTGGTCCTGGTGGAAGGGCGCGATACGCAAACGACCGTCGGCCGCAGCCGCAGTGATCTCGGGGCCGGTCAGGATCACGGCCTTCCTCCCTCAGCCAGTACGTGCTGGACGGCCTGGCCAAGAGCAACGACGGCGTGTCTGGGCTGTCCGCCGAAGTACGCGTCGGCCAGGTAGGCAGTGGTGAGCACGGTGCGGATGCCGGGCGGCAACGGATCGGGCGCGGTAATGAATGGTCCGGCCTGTTCCGGCAGGGAGGCCAGCAGTGAGATGTGCTGTTGATCGTTCGACAGCGTCACGTTGACGAGGTGATTGTCGAATGGCTCGGTCGCGAGCAAGTCGCCCACGGTGAGCGTGCTGTGCAAGGGGACGGGCCGCAGCGCGGTCTCGTTGAGAAGAACCGCCTCCGCCCCAAGCCCCGTGTGCAGGCGCCCAGCCACCTCTGCAAGCAACACACTGCGGTCGGGCAGTCGGTGCCGGTACGCGGGAACTATGGTGCCGAGGGGCGAGTCCATCCGGCGGCGCAGGATTTCGATCTCTGCGAGAAGCGGTGCCAGATCGGTGCAGGGGCCGCCAGTCGTCGGCGGTAGGAGATTCGTCTGGGCTTCCCACCCGTCGTCCGCAGGTTTCGCCAGCGCGTATCCAACGCCCAGCTCGCGCCCCTTAAGGACCAGGGTGTCGCCTACGCGAAGAGGGCCGTACTGCTTGCTGTGGCAGTGACCGGCGAAGATCACGTCGAGGAACGGACAGGCTTCAGCGATTCTCAGGTCCTCGGAGAATCCGGAGTGGCTGAGCAGCACCCAGTCGTCCACCTCGTGGTGGTGGGCCAACACCAGCTCCCGTAGCGCACGCACCGGGTTGGTGACGCGTTGCTGGGTGCGGTCGGCGTACGGGATGGAGTTGAACGCCTCGATGCCCATCACGGCTGTCACGGCCACGCGCCGGCTGCCCACGGGGGCCATGTGGATACGGCGGAACGCGGGGTCGCGACTGACCTCGTCCACGACGTTGGCGCACACGGCGAGCCGGTGGAGATTCGGTTCGAAGTAGTGGGACCAGCCGTGGTTCCCCGGAGCGATCACGTCGTACAGGCTGGTAAGGATCTGGCGCTCGACCTGGCCACCACCGAGCCGGTAGTAGCCACTGCCCTCGAAGAAGTCGCCGCAGTCGACGATGAGGGCCTCGGCACGAGACCTGCGCAGGTGGGTCAGCAGGTGCACGGCGTCACCGAAGGCGGAGTGGACATCGGTCGTGGCCAGGATGCGCCGTACGGTCCGCGTCATGCCGTGACCTCGCAGATGTCGGCGCCGAGCGCACGGAGCTTGGTGGGGAGGTCCGCGTGGCCTCGCCGCAGTTGCTGCAGTCCGCCGAGCGTGGTGACGCCACGAGCGGTGAGGCCGGCGATGAGGAGGGCCGAGCCGGTCCGGATGTCGGTGGATTCGACGCCCGCGCCGATGAGGTGCTGCGGGCCGGTGAGACGGCACTGGGTGGGCGAGATCTCCTCGATGCGCGCCCCCAGCACGGCCAGTTGAGGCACCAGGTTGCTGTGGCGGCCGGGGTTGATCGTGTCGGCGAAGAGGTGCGTGCCGGGCAGCCCCAAGGTCAGAGCCATGAGCGCGGGTTCGAAGTCGGCGTCGAGGCCGCCGGGGGAGAGGGAGGCAATGGCGCGCAAGGAATGGCTGGTCGGCTGCGTGTTCTCGGCGTGGACCGTGAGGGCGTCCTCCTGCGCGGCCACCGGAATCCCGAGCCAACGCAGCGCTGCCACGAGTGGAGCGACATCCCGGCCACGTACGCCCTCGATGCGGCCGTTGCCTTTCGTGGCCGCGAGTGCGCAGGCGAGCGTTCCCGTTTCGATCTTGTCTCCGGGAACGGTCCAGGCGACGGATCCCTCCGGGGTACAGGCTGCCGGTGGTGCGAGGGCGATCAGACGCTCGGTCGCTTGCGTGCCCCACCCCGCTGACTTCAGCGCGTCCAGGACGCTGATGACCTCGGGCGACAGGTTCGGGTGTCCCAGACGCAGCGGGCGGCCCGCGACCACGGCTCGGAGGATGGCGGCGACGGTCGCGCCGCGAGACCGGAAGGGCAACATGACCGATACGGAGTCGGCACGAGCGCTCCCGGCCACGACGGTGTATCCGCGGTTTTCCACGGCGTACTGGTCGCCGAACGCGTCGTACACCCTGAAGTGCTGCTCCATGCCGCGCTCTCCGATCTGGCAGCCGCCCGGCCAGGGCAGGGCGGCACGCCCGTGGGCGGCGAGCAGAGCTGGCACCAGGTAGTACGAGGCGCGGATGCGGCCAGCGGTCTCGAACAGTTCCGGAGCGATGGGTCCGACGTCACCGCCCAGAACAAGGACCGTGGCCGGGTCACCGACCGAGCGGGCGAGCCGGTGCCCGGCCTGTTGCAATAGCGTGAGCATGGCCTGCACGTCGGCGCTGCCCGGAACATTGCTGATCTGCCCCGGGCGCCCGAGGGCCGCAGCCGCCGCGAGGAGCGGCAGAGCGGCGTTCTTGGAGCCGTCGACGGTCACGGTCCCGGCCAGTGGCGGGCCAGGGCGGACCGCGATCACTTCTGCTGCCATGGGAGGGATCTGTGTGGTGGGCATGGTCATCTCCTCGGAAGCAGTACGTGGACTGCCGCATCAGGACGCGGAGGATGGGTGTGAGCCGGGATCTCGGCCCAGCACCGCTTCCCCGACGCAGTGGTCTCGACGCCGTGTCCCAGGGCTAGGGCGGCCACGATGAACAGGCCGCGGCCGTGCTCAACGTCCGGGCCCGGCAGGCCGGCCTTCGGGCGTACGGAGCTGGCGTCGCAGACCTCGATCCGGACCTTGGCGTCGGTCAATCGCACGGTCACGGTGATAGGGCCCTGGTTTGCGTGCTGCACGGCGTTGGTCAGCAGCTCGCTGGCCACCAGCGCCAGGGTCTCCGCCATATCGCCTTCGGCAGGGAGCCCCCAGCCGTGCACGCCTGCGACCACCTGGTGTCTGGCGTCGCTGACGGCGTATGCCGTGCTGGGGACGGGAAAACTGAAGCGGTGCGGTTCCACAGGGTGCCTCCCGGTTGAGTTCGGCTCCACCAAGGAACCGCTCGGGGTGGTAGACGGACCAGCTCAGTTGCGTGGTGGGCATGCCTTATGCAGAAGCTGCATGACTGCCAAGTGAGCTTCGGATTAAGCTCGTTCGGGCAGGCAGAATCGGGCGACGGCGGAAGGAGCCGTGGCACAGATGGCTGATGCGCATGACGAGGCGAAACGGCTCGGCGAAGTGCTGCGTCGCGCCCGTGTGCTGGCCAGGCGGTCCCAGGCCGACGTCGCCACCGCGCTCGGCTACCACCAGTCGAAGGTCAGCCGCCTCGAACAGGGCAAAGGCACCGAGGACTCCCAGGTCTTGCGCGCTGTCGCTCGGGAACTGGGCATCCCGTTAGCCTCCGTCGGCCTTGCCGACGTCCCGGACGCCAGGAACCTCGAACCAGAGACAGATGACATGCATCGCCGCAACTTCCTCGCCGCGAGCTTGGCCACTTTGGCGGCACCCGCCATCCCATCCCACGCCGGCAGCGGAGCACTTGTCCAGGCACTTCTCCCTGGTCCTATCCCTCCCGCTCAGGATGAGGACCAGAACCTTCCCCAGCTCGGTGAGCGTGTATCGGAGGTTCGCCGACTGTTCTACGCGTGCGACTACACCCGCCTTGAGGGCACGCTTCCGTCTCTGATCATCGACCTCCGCAACGCGGCAGCACGCTCGGACGAAGCCGCAGGGCTGCTGGCCACTGCCTACCAGACCTCCGCCAGCCTGCTTCTGAAGCGGGGGGATCACGGCAACGCGTGGCTGGCGGTCGGACGTGCCATGGCGGAGGCGGAGCGCAGTGGCGACCCCGTCGTCCTGGCCTCCAGTGTGCGCGTTCACACCCACCTGCTGGCCCGGGAGCAGCACACATCGCAGGCCATCACGCTCGTCCGCCACACCGCCGACCAGCTCACGGGCGCCTACGACCAACGTTCCCCCCGTTACCTGGCTGCCCTCGGACTGCTCCTGCTGCGCGGGGTCACCGCCGCGAGCAGTGGCGGGGACCGCGCGGCCACCCACGACTTCCTCACCGAGGCCAAGGAAGTCGCTCGGTACGTCGCACTCGACCGCGCCGACGCCTGGGCCAACTTCAGTCCGACGAACGTCTCCCTGCACGAGGTCAGCGCGACTGTGGCCTTCGGCGACGCGGGGCTCGCTCTGGAGGCCGCGCGTCCCCTCATGCGTCGGCACATCCCCGCTCCCGAACGACGGGCGGCGCTGTGGGTCGAAACGGCGCGTGCCTACAGCCAGCAGGGTCGACTCGCAGACGGATATCAAGCGCTGCGTATCGCCGAGAGCTGCGCTGCGCAGGACATCCGGCGTCCTGCCATCCGTGAGTTGGTTGCGGACATGGCTGCCCGCGACCGTCGTCGTACGCTGCCTGAACCGCATCACTTCAGCCGCCAACTGGGAGTCCCCGCGTGAGCGATCAGTCCGGGCATGAGACCGGCAAGCCGTTTCTGTGCGTCGTCGTGTGCGCGGCGGGCATCGCCGGTGATGTCGACCGACTGATCTCGGCAGCTCAGAAGGCCGGTTGGGAGGTGGGTGTCGTTGCCACCCCTCAGGGTCTGGGCTTCATCGACGCGCCGTCCATCGAATCGCAGACCGGCTACCCGATCCGCTCGGCCTGGCGATCCCCCGCCGACCCGCGCCCTCTCCCGCCCCCGGACGCCATCGCCGTCGTACCGGCGACGTTCAACACGATCAACAAGTGGGCGGCCGGGATCTCGGACACGCTGGCGCTGGGCATCCTGTGCGAGTCATACGGCCTTGGCGTACCCATCGCCGTGCTGCCGTACGTGAACGCCGCGCAGGCGGCCCACCCCGCGTACGCCGAAAGCCTTCGAAGGCTCCGGGGCATGGGCGTCGTGATCGGTTCCTACGAGCCCCACCGCCCCAAGACCGGCGGTGGGGCGGACCGTTTCCACTGGGAGGAAGCGCTGGATCTGCTGGCACCCAGGCTGTCCCCAGAGGCGTGATCACCTGTGCCGGAACTTTGGCGCAGAGGCGATGCATGGGTCCTGACCAGGTCCGACGACAAGAAGGGCCCCGGTCGCTGACCGGGCCTTAGTCGTGGAGCTGGTGACGAGAATCGAACTCGCGCTCCGAGGTCGGAAGGATCAGGGCGCCGGCAGCCGCGCCCCTTCCGTAGCCGCCCCCCGCAGCCGTCCCAGGATCGCCCGCGCCGCCTTGTCGTAGCCGAGGGCGTTGTTCTGCAGTACCGACTCCGCGTTGGCCAGCTCCAGGAAGGCGATCACCTCGAAGGCCAGTTGCCGTACGTCGGTTTCCCCGGCCAGTTCGCCCAGGGCCCGTGCCTCCTCGATGGTCTCCTCGACGAAGGTGACCCAGCCGGTCTGCGCGGCGGCCAGGGCGTCGTGCACCTTGCCGCCGCGGGCGTCGAACTCGGCGGTGGCCGCGTAGAAGAAGCAGCCGCCCCGGAAGACCCGCTCCCGGGAGTACGCGATCCACGCCTCGCACATCCGCCAGATGCGGCCGATCCCCGGCGGGACCGAGCGGGCCGGGCGCAGCACATGGTCGACGTAGACCGCGACCGCGGCGCGCACCGTGGCGAGCTGCAGCTCCTCCTTCGAGCCGAAGAGGGCGAACACGCCGCTCTTGCTGAGCTTCAGCTCGGCCGCCAGCCGCCCCAGGGAGAGGCCTTCCAGTCCCTTCACCGAGGCGATCTGCACCGCACGGCCCAGGATCAGCTGCCGCGTCTGGTTGCCCCGCTCGATCCGCCCGTCCAGCCGTACTGCCGCCATGTGACCACTCCGTACCTCAGAGTTATCGAGGCGTCATTCTAGGGACGGCCGGAGGTGGTGCCGGACCACCCGGCAGCCGGTCCGCCACCCCGTTCAGCGGCGCGTCCGGCCCTGACCATGGGCGATACCGGCGGATGAACCGGGCGGGATCCGGTCCGTGAGACAGGTGTTCCTTTCCGCCACGCCCGGCGAGTAGCGTGATCGTTTCCGCGTGTGAGCCGGTGAGGTCTCCACCATCTGTCCCTTGTGGAGAACCAGGAGCACCAGGTGTCCGCTGCCGTCGCGCCCGCACCCGCCCTCGCACCGCCCCGCAGAGCCTGGCTCACCGACCTTCCGGTCCTGGCGGTCGCCGTCGTCTGGGGTGCCAGCTATCTCGCCGCCAAGGGCATCACCACCACCCACACCGTCATCGCCGTCCTCGTCCTGCGTTTCGCGATCGTGCTGCCCGTCCTGGTGGCCACCGGGTGGCGCAAGCTGCGGGCGCTGACCGGCGCGCAGTGGCGGGGGGCCGGACTGCTGGGCCTGGTGCTGAGCGCGGTCTTCCTGCTGGAGACGTACGGGGTGGTCCACACCTCGGCCACCAACGCCGGGCTGATCATCAGCCTCACCATGGTCTTCACGCCGCTCGCCGAAGCCGCCGTGACCCGCGTCCGTCCCCCGGCCTCCTTCGTCGCGGCCGCCGGGCTCTCCGTCGCCGGAGTGATCCTCCTGACCCAGGGCGCCGGGTTCACCAGCCCCTCGGCCGGTGACCTGCTGATGCTGCTCGCCGCCCTCGCCCGTACGGTCCACGTCCTGGCGATGGCCCGGATGAAGGCGGTCCGGTCGGCGGACTCGCTCTCGCTGACCACTGTTCAGCTCGGCAGCGCGGTCGCCGTCTTCGTGGTGATGGCCGCGCTCCCGGGATCGGGTGCCTCGCCGTGGGGCGTGGCGGCGGACTTCGGTCCCCGGGAGTGGGCGGGGCTGATCTTCCTCTCCGTGTTCTGCACGCTGTTCGCGTTCTTCGTGCAGATGTGGTCGGTACGCCGTACCTCGCCGTCCCGGGTCAGCCTGCTGCTCGGTACGGAACCGCTGTGGGCCGCCGCCGTCGGGATCAGCCTCGGCGGCGAACGGCTCGGCGCCCTGGGGGTGGCCGGGGCCGTCCTCGTCCTGGCGGGCACCGCGTGGGGGCGCCGCAGCGCGGACGGGGCGACCCGGGAGGCGGACCCTACGTCTTCCGGACCGCGTCCGGCGCGATCATGATCGCGAAGCCCGTCACGATCAGCACGATGCTGACGAACAGCGCGCGGTCACCGAAGTAGTCGATGTGCTGGGCCAGCGTCCACAGCCGCAGCCACCCCGTCCACTCGTAGACCAGCCCTCCCAGGCCCTGCAGCAAGATGACGAACCCGACCGCCTCGATGAATTTCTTCATACGCCGAGCTTCGTGGCCGACCCGTTCCCGCCGCGTCGGCCACCGGGTCCGACCGCCGCGCCGAAAGTAGCGGATCCCGCGACTTTGGTCGCTCCCTCGCCGCACAGGGCCCGTCCCGGGTGCCCGGCTGCGTAACTTTGTCGATATGACGCGCACCGAGTACCCCTGGCTGCTCCCCTCGGCGATGGCCGATGCAGAGCTGCCCGGCGACCGGGCCCGGGCCGGGTCCCGGTCCCGGTCGCGGCGGACCGTACGCGACTGGGTCGTCGACATCACGGCCTTCCTCATCGCGGCGACCATCGCCCTCATCGCCCTCGCCGCGATCGAGAACGAGGGATCGACCCCGGACGCCGTCCTCGTCGTCGACTCGGTGATCGGCGCCGCCGCCTGCTGCGCCCTCTGGGTCCGGCGGCGCTGGCCCGTCCCGCTCGCCGCCGCTCTGACCGTCCTGTCCATCGTGGAGCCCGTCGCGGGCGGCGCGATGATGGTCGCCCTGTTCAGCCTGGCCGTCCACCGCCCCTTCAAGCCGGTGGCGATCGTCGGCGGGGGCGCGCTGACCGTGGCGCCCCTCCAGCCCTGGCTGCGCCCCGACCCGGCGACGGGCTACCTCACCTCGGTCGTCTTCGGGGTCCTGCTGATCCTGCTGGTGCTCAGCTGGGGGATGGTCGTACGTTCCCGGCGCCGGCTCGTCCTCACACTCCGTGAACGGGCCCACCGCGCCGAGGCCGAGGCGGAACTCCGCGCCGAACAGGCCCAGAGGCTGGCCCGCGAGGCCATCGCCCGCGAGATGCACGACGTCCTCGCCCACCGGCTCACCCTGCTCAGCGTCCACGCCGGGGCCCTCGAATTCCGGCCCGACGCCCCCACCGCCGAGATCGCCCGGGCCGCCGGAGTCATCCGGGACAGCGCCCACGAAGCCCTCCAGGACCTACGGGAGATCATCGGCGTGCTGCGCGGCCCCGGGGACACCGGCGAGGGCGAGCGGCCCCAGCCCACCCTCGCCACCCTGGACGGGCTGATCGACGAGTCCCGCCGGGCGGGCATGAAGGTCACCGTCGACCAGCGCGTCGCCGCCCCGGCGGACGCCCCCGCCGCCACCGGCCGCACGGTGTACCGCATCGCCCAGGAGTGCCTGACCAACGCCCGTAAACACGCACCCGGGACGGAGGTCACCGTCACCGTGACCGGCGGCCCCGGGGACGGGCTCACCATCGAGGTGGCCAACCCGGCCCCCACCGAACCCTTCGAACGGGTACCCGGCTCCGGCCAGGGCCTCATCGGCCTCACCGAACGCGCCACGCTCGCCGGGGGCCGGCTGGAGCACGGCCCCACACCGGACGGCGGCTTCGTGGTCCGCGCCCGGCTGCCGTGGCCCGCCGCGTGAGGCGGGGGTGGCTGCAGGGGGAGAACGACTGGTTACGGTGGCTGTCATGAACACCCCGGCCTCCCCGACGCCTTCCGCCTCCCCACCCGTCCGGCTGCTCATCGTCGACGACGACCCGCTGGTGCGCGCCGGACTCACCCTGATGCTCGGCGGGGCCGACGACATCGACATCGTGGGGGAGGGCGCGGACGGCAGCGAGGTCGCCGCCCTGGTCGAACGGCTGCGCCCCGACGTCGTCCTGATGGACATCCGGATGCCCGGCATGGACGGGCTCACCGCCACCGAGGAGCTGCGCCGCCGCCCCGGCGCGCCCGAAGTCGTCGTCCTCACCACCTTCCATGCCGACGAACAGGTCCTGCGGGCCATCCGCGCCGGAGCCGCGGGGTTCGTCCTGAAAGACACCCCGCCCGCCCGGATCGTGGACTCCGTCCGCCGGGTCGCCGCCGGGGACCCGGTGCTCTCGCCCGCCGTCACCCGGCAGCTCATGGTCCGGGCCGCCGGCGGTGCGCCGGACGACCGCACCAGCCGCACCGAGCGGGCCCGCGGGCGGTTCGCGGAGCTGGCGGAGCGGGAGAGAGAGGTGGCGGTGGCTGTCGGACGCGGACACTCCAACGCCGAGATCGCGGGCGAGCTCTACCTCAGCGTCGCCACCGTCAAGACCCAGGTCTCACGGATTCTCGCCAGACTCGACCTGAACAACCGGGTCCAGATCGCCCTGTTGGTCCACGACGCGGGGCTGCTCGACACGGACGACGAGGAGAGCGACGGCCTGCGCTGAGTGGACGGGACCGGCTGACGTCCAGCGGACCGGGTCGGTTTGCGACGCATGACCGGGCCGACTTACGCCGAGGGCATCCCGCCGGCCCTACGCTGAGCGGTCCGGACCGGAAGAGGGGGCTGACCACGATGGCTGTGCTCGATCTGCGGGATCTGCCGGATTTCACGGCGAACCCCTACCCGTACTACGCGAAGCTGCGCGCCGAGGGCCCGGTGCACACGGTGCGCACCCAGTACATCGAGCGGCTCCACCTGGTCGTCGGCTACGAGGAGGCCCGCGCTGTCCTAGCCGACCAGCGGTTCGGCAAGGACTGGCGGACCACCGAGCGCTGGTCCGCCGGAGCAAACGCGATCAGCGCCAACATGCTGGAACTGGACGCCCCGCACCACACCCGGCTGCGCAGGCTCGTCGTCCGTGAGTTCACCGCCCGCCGGATCGAGGCGCTGCGGCCCCGCGTCACCGAGATCACCACGGAGCTCCTCGACGCGATGGTCCCGGCCGGCTCCGCCGACCTGGTCGACGCGCTGGCGTTCCCGCTCCCGATGACCGTCATCTGCGAGCTGCTCGGCGTCCCCGACATCGACCGGGACACCTTCCGTACGCTCTCCAACGGCGTCGTCACCCCCACCCCGGCCCAGCGGGAGGCCGACGTCGTCGGCGCGATGGGCACCTACCTCGTCCAACTGATCGAGGACAAGCGCGGTGCGCCCGGCGATGACCTGCTGAGCGCGTTGATCAGGAGCCGCGACGAGGGCGGCGACGGGCTCTCCGCCGACGAACTGGTCGGCATGGCCTTCCTGTTGCTCGTCGCCGGGCACGAGACCACCGTCAACCTCATCTCCAACGGAGTGCGGGCCCTTCTCGACCACCCGCACCAACTCGCCCTGCTGCGCGCCGATCCCGGGTTGCTCGACGGGGCGGTGGAGGAGATGCTGCGGTACGACGGCCCGGTGGAGACCGCCACCTTCCGCTTCACCCAGGAGGACGTCACGGTCGGCTCCACCGTGATCCCGCGCGGCGAGGTGGTGCTCGTCGCCCTCGCCTCGGGCGACCGCGACCCCGAGCGGTTCGAGGACCCGGACATCTTCGACATCCGCCGCGCCCCCCAGGGGCACCTGGCCTTCGGCCACGGGGCGCACTACTGCCTGGGCGCCCCGCTCGCCCGCATGGAGGCGCGCATCGCGATCGGGGCCCTGCTGGAGCGCTGCCCGGACCTCGCCCCCGACCCGGCGGGCGGTGACCCGGACTGGCTGCCCGGCCTGCTGATGCGCGGCGTGCGACGGCTGCCGGTGCGCTGGTGAGGCGGCCTGTCCCGGCGAGGCGCTCTCCTGCCCGCCGCCGATGAACGACGTCCGCCTCAGCCGCCCGGGACCTCCCCCATTGCCACCGGGCGGTGCTCGCGGCGCGAGATCTCGCAGGCCTCGGCGATCCGCAGCGCGTGCAGGGCCTCCCGCCCGTCGCACGGGTTGGCCAGCTCGCCCCGGGCGACCTGGAGGAAGGCGTCCAGCTCCGCCTCGTACGCCGGGGCGAACCGCTCCAGGAACCCGGGCCACGGCTTCGGCGGCGCGCCCGGGCCCTCCGGCTCGGCCGAGGTGAGCGGCGTACGGTCGTCCAGGCCGACGGCGATCTGGTCCACCTCGCCGGCCAGCTCCATGCGGACGTCGTACCCGGCACCGTTGCAGCGGGTCGCCGTGGCGGTGGCGAGGGTGCCGTCGTCCAGGGTGAGCAGGGCGGCGGCCGTGTCCACGTCGCCCGCCGCGCGGAACATCGCGGGACCGGTGTCCGACCCGGTGGCGTACACCTCGCTCACCTCGCGGCCCGTCACCCACCGCAGGATGTCGAAGTCGTGGACCAGGCAGTCCCGGTACAGCCCGCCGGAGAGCGGGAGGTAGTCGGCGGGCGGGGGAGCGGGGTCGGAGGTGACGGCCCGTACGGTGTGCAGCCGCCCGAGCCTGCCCTCCCGCACCGCCGCCCGCGCCTCGGCGTACCCGGCGTCGAAGCGCCGCATGAATCCCAACTGGAGGATGCTGCCCGCCGCCTCCACCTCCGCGAGGGCGCCGAGCGTGCCGGGCAGGTCCAGGGCGATCGGCTTCTCGCAGAACGCGGGCAGCCCGGCCCGCGCGGCGCGGGCGATGAGCGGGGCGTGGGCGGCGGTCGCCGAGCAGATCACCAGCGCGTCGGGGAGGCCGTGCCCCTCGCCGGTGAACATCGCGTCCACCGGGACGGCCGAGGCTCCGGTCCGGGTGGCCGCCACGGCGGCGCGCTCCGGGTCCGCGTCCGCCACCAGCAGGGAGTCCACGGCAGGGTGACGGCTCAGCACCTCCGCGTGGAAAGTGCCGATACGTCCCGTTCCGATGAGTCCGATGCGCATGGCCCCAAGGTGGCGTTGCCCGGTCATCATGTCAAGCGTTTGTCCTGACAAATGACATCGCCATGGCTTTGTCCGGACAATCGAACTAGGCTCGCCCCGTGACCGCACAAGGAGCCGATCAGCCGCAGCCGCTGCCGCTGAGTGTGGACCGCACCAGCCCGGTGCCGCTCTACTTCCAATTGGCGCAGCAACTGGAGGCCGCCGTCGAACAGGGCCGGCTGGCCCCCGGCACCCTGCTCGGCAACGAGATCGAGCTCGCCGCGCGTCTCGGTCTCTCCCGGCCCACTGTCCGCCAGGCCATCCAGTCGCTCGTCGACAAGGGGCTGATGGTCCGCCGCCGGGGCGTCGGCACCCAGGTGGTGCACAGCCAGGTCCGCCGGCCGCTGGAGCTCAGCTCGCTCTACGAGGACCTGGAGGCGGCCGGCCAGCGCCCCGCCACCAAGGTCCTGCGCACCGCCATGGAACCGGCCACCGCGGAGATCGCCGGCGCGCTCGGAGTCGCCGAGGGCACCGAGGTCCATCTCGTGGAGCGGCTGCGCTACGCCCACGACGAGCCGATGGCCCTCCTGCGCAACCACCTCCCCACGGGCCTGCTCGCCCTCACGGCGCAGGAGCTGGAGGCCACCGGGCTCTACCGGATGATGCGGGCCTCGGGCATCACGCTGCACAGCGCCCGCCAGTCCGTCGGCGCCCGCGCCGCCACGGCGGGGGAGGGCCGGGCCCTGGACGAGGAGCCGGGGGCGCCGCTGCTGACCATGGAGCGGACGACGTACGACGACACGGGCCGTGCGGTGGAGTTCGCGTCCCACGTCTACCGGGCGTCGCGCTACACGTTCACTTTCCAGCTCCTGGCGCGCTAATTCAGCCCGTCCGGCGTTTGAGGACGGAACCCTTGCGCTGGTGCGCCCGCAGGCAGAGGATTCCTGGGGCACGGCTCCCCCAAGGCGACCGATCCCCCCATCGACGGTTCCGTCCTCAAACGCCGGACGGGCTGGGGTGGGCGAACCCCGGACGGGCTGGGGTGAGCCCCGGACGGGCAGAAAAGAGGCGCACCGCCCCTGCCGGGCGGCAGTCCGCAGGCCTCGGGGATACTGGGCAGCCGGCCCGGGACCGTACGCCCCGGCCAGGTCAAGCGCACAGCGAGCAGCAGCGGAAGAAAAAGAAGAAGGGCACCGCGTCGTGGTAAGGGTTCGGACAGGGGTACGCGCGCTGGGCGCCGTCCTGGCAGTGGTGCTGGCCGCCGCAGGATGCAGCAGCACCGGCGGCAAGCGGGCGGAGGAGCGCGCGGCCGAGGCCGCCGAAGGCCGGGCCGCGGTGAACACGCCCCGCTGGACCTTCGCCATGGTCACCCACTCGGGCGACGGCGACACCTTCTGGGACATCGTCCAGAAGGGCGCCGAGCAGGCGGCCGTCAAGGACAACATCAACTTCCTCTACTCGCACAACGACGAGGCCAACCAGCAGGCCCAGCTCGTCCAGACCGCGATCGACAAGAAGGTCGACGGGCTGATCGTCTCGCTGGCCAAGCCCGACGCCATGAAGGCCGTGGTCGCCAAGGCCGTCAAGGCGGGCATCCCGGTCGTCACGGTGAACTCCGGCTCCGCCGAGTCCAAGGAGTTCGGCGCCCTGACCCACATCGGTCAGGACGAGTCGATCGCCGGCGAGGCCGTCGGCGACGAGCTGAACGAGCGCGGCCGCAAGAAGGCCCTCTGCGTCCTGCACGAGCAGGGCAACGTGGGCCACGAGCAGCGCTGCGCCGGCGCGAAGAAGACCTTCGACGGCACGATGCAGAACCTGTACGTCGACGGCACCAACATGCCCGACGTCACCGCGTCCATCGAGGCCAAGCTCCAGTCCGACAAGGGCATCGACGCGGTCGTCACCCTCGGCGCCCCCTTCGCCGACGCGGCCGTCCAGGCCAAGCAGACGGCGGGCAGCAAGGCCGAGGTCGACACCTTCGACCTCAACGCCAAGGTCGTCACCGGCCTCCAGACCGACAAGCTCGGCTTCGCCGTGGACCAGCAGCCCTACCTCCAGGGGTACGAGGCCGTGGACCTGCTCTGGCTCTACCGCTCCAACCGCAACGTCCTCGGCGGCGGCCTGCCCGTCCTGACCGGCCCGCAGATCATCACCAAGGACGACGCCGACGCCCTGGCCGACTACACCAAGCGGGGCACCCGATGAGCGGCTCCACCGCCGCGCCCGACCAGCTCGACGAGCGCCTCGTCCGCACCTCGCCGCTGCGCAAGCTGCTCGGCCGCCCCGAGCTCGGCTCGGTCGTGGGCGCGGCAGCGGTCTTCCTCTTCTTCGCGATCGTCGCCGACAGCTTCCTCCAGGCCTCCAGCTTCGGCACGGTCCTGTACGCGGCCTCCGTCCTCGGCATCATGGCCGCCCCGGTCGCGCTGCTGATGATCGGCGGCGAGTTCGACCTCTCCGCCGGTGTCCTGGTGACCAGCTCCGCGCTGATCTCCTCGATGTTCAGCTACCAGATGACGGCCAACGTCTGGGTCGGCGTCTTCGTGTCCCTGCTGGTCACGCTCGCCATCGGCGCGTTCAACGGCTTCATGCTGACCCGCACCAAACTGCCCAGCTTCATCATCACGCTCGGTACGTTCCTGATGCTCACCGGTCTGAACCTCGGCTTCACCAAGCTGATCAGCGGCACGGTCTCCACCAAGGCCATCGGCGACATGGAGGGCTTCGAGTCCGCCCGCGCCCTGTTCGCCTCGACGCTGACCCTCGGCAGCATCGAGTTCAAGGTGACGATCCTCTGGTGGATCGGGCTCGTCGCGCTCGCCACCTGGATCCTCCTCCGTACCCGTTTCGGCAACTGGATCTTCGCCGTCGGCGGCGAGGCCGACGCCGCCCGCGCGGTCGGCGTCCCCGTCATCCGTACGAAGATCGGGCTCTACCTGGGCGTCGCGTTCGCCGCCTGGATCTCCGGCCAGCACCTGCTCTTCAGTTACGACGTCGTCCAGTCCGGCGAGGGCGTCGGCAACGAGCTGACGTACATCATCGCGGCCGTCATCGGCGGCTGCCTGATCACCGGCGGCTACGGCTCCGCGATCGGCTCGGCGGTCGGTGCCTTCATCTTCGGCATGACCAGCAAGGGCATCGTGTACGCCGAGTGGAACCCGGACTGGTTCAAATTCTTCCTGGGAGCGATGCTGCTCCTGGCCACCCTGCTCAACGCGTGGGTGCGCAAGCGCGCGGAGGCGACGTCATGACGGCCACCACCGAGAAGCCGGCCGGCCCCCTCGTCGAGCTGGACGACGTATCGAAGTTCTACGGCAACATCAAGGCCCTGGAACACGTCTCGCTGGAGGTCCACGCCGGCGAGATCACCTGCGTCCTCGGCGACAACGGCGCCGGCAAGTCCACCCTCATCAAGATCATCGCGGGTCTGCACCGGCACGACGCCGGCCGCTTCCTGATCGACGGCGAGGAGACCGCCCTCGCCAACCCGCGCGACGCCCTGGACCGGGGCATCGCCACCGTCTACCAGGACCTCGCGGTCGTCCCCCTCATGCCGGTCTGGCGGAACTTCTTCCTCGGCTCCGAGCCGACCACCGGCGCCGGCCCCTTCAAGCGCCTCGACGTGAAGAAGATGCGCGAGACGACCCGTACGGAACTCCTCCGCATGGGCATCGACCTGCGCGACGTCGACCAGCCCATCGGCACGCTCTCCGGCGGTGAGCGCCAGTGCGTGGCGATCGCCCGCGCGGTCTACTTCGGCGCCAAGGTCCTCGTCCTCGACGAGCCGACCGCCGCTCTCGGCGTCAAGCAGTCCGGGGTGGTCCTCAAGTACGTCGCCGCCGCCCGCGACGCCGGGCTCGGCGTGGTCCTCATCACGCACAACCCCCACCACGCCCATCTCGTCGGCGACCGGTTCATCCTCCTCAAGCGCGGGGCGATGTCCGGCAGCCACACCAAGGACGACGTCACGCTCGACGAGCTGACCCGGCAGATGGCGGGCGGCAGCGAGCTGGAGGAGCTCAGCCACGAGCTGGAACGCACTCCGACCCCCACGCTCCCGGGCACCTCCGCCGCCACCGAAGAAGGATCCTGACCGGCGACCCGCCCCGGCGCGGCCGACCCCGGCCGACCGCTCCGGGGGCCCGGCAGTGGCAGAATCGGGCGCGGCGGGCGCCGTCCGCCGCCGACCGTGACAGCGGCCCGGCCCCCCAGACCCCGCAGGGACGATGAGCACGTACCGCGACTTCGCAGACCGCGGCTCCGCCCGCGCCACCGTCCTCAAGACCGTCGGCACCAAGGAACGCCGCTCGCACCTCACCGCGCCCCGCGTCCCCACGGTCGGGATCGACATCGGCGGTACGAAGGTGATGGCGGGCGTCGTCGACGCCGACGGCAACATCCTGGAACAGCTGCGCACCGAGACCCCGGACAAGTCCAAGAGCCCCAAGGTCGTCGAGGACACCATCGTCGAGCTGGTCCTGGACCTCTCCGACCGGCACGACGTCCACGCGGTCGGCATCGGCGCTGCGGGCTGGGTGGACGCGGACCGCTCGAAGGTCCTGTTCGCCCCGCACCTAGCCTGGCGCGACGAACCCCTGCGCGACGCGATCGCCTCCCGCCTCGTCGTCCCGGTCATGGTCGACAACGACGCCAACACCGCCGCCTGGGCGGAGTGGCGCTTCGGCGCGGGGCGCGGCGAGGACCACCTCGTCATGATCACGCTCGGTACGGGGATCGGCGGCGCGATCCTGGAGGACGGCCAGGTCAAGCGCGGCAAGTACGGCGTGGCCGGTGAGTTCGGCCACATGCAGGTCGTGCCCTCGGGCCACCGCTGCCCCTGCGGCAACCGGGGCTGCTGGGAGCAGTACAGCTCCGGCAACGCCCTGGTCCGGGAGGCCAAGGAGCTGGCCGCCGCCGACTCGCCGGTCGCCCACTATCTGCTGGACCGGGTGAAGGGCAACGTCGCCGACATCACCGGCCCGCTCATCACCGAACTGGCCCGCGAGGGCGATGCCATGTGCATCGAGCTCCTCCAGGACATCGGCCAGTGGCTCGGCGTCGGCATCGCCAACCTGGCCGCCGCGCTCGACCCCTCCTGCTTCGTCATCGGAGGCGGCGTCAGCGCCGCCGACGACCTCCTGATCAACCCGGCCCGGGACGCCTTCAAGCGCCACCTCACCGGCCGCGGCTACCGCCCCGAGGCCAAGATCGCCAAGGCACAGCTCGGCCCCGAGGCCGGTATGGTCGGCGCCGCGGACCTCGCCCGGCTGGTGGCCCGCCGCTTCCGCCGGGCCAACCGGCGCCGCGTCGAGCGGTACGAGCGGTACGCGCAGATCTACGACCAGGCGGCGAGCACCATCCGCAACACCCGCTCCACCCGTACGGTCGACTGAACCGCGACGGCCCGCCCGGCGTCTCAGCTCCGTACGCGCCTTCGGACCCGCACCCGATTCCGTACTCGACTCCGACCCCGACTCCGACCCAGCCCCCGTACCCGACCGGCCTCCGCGCCTGACGTACTCCGCTCCGCAGCACGAGGGACCTCCTGATCATGATCGCAGCCGACCATCCTGTGGCGCCGCCCCAGTCCGAGTCGCCGGGCGGCGGCGCGGGCAAGCCGCCCGAGAGCCCCCGGCGGGTCTTCCGGCGGCGGTTCATCACCGCCACGATCATCGTCCTGCTGATCGGCATCCCGGCGGGCTACCTCCTCGTCTCCGCGGGCCAGAGCCGCCGCTCGGGCAAGGACAAGGAGGCCGAGGCGGCCGCCGTGGGCCTCCGCGAGGGCTGGCCCTCCAAGATGCAGCGCCGGATCTTCGAGCTCCCGATCCCCGGCAACGGGATCGGCGTCCAGTACTACGAGACGAACAACTGGAAAGCCAGCCGGATGTACGCGAAGTTCCGGACGACCTCCGCCGGCCTCGACCGCTTCCTGAACGGCGTCGGCACCGGCCGCGCGGCCCTGGAGCCCGGGGTGGTCAACATCAGTTCCCGGGACATCGCCATCACCGGGTGGTACTTCAGCCCGAACGAGAACTGGGCCGGCATCACCCACACCAACAAGAAGCCGCGCCCCACCCAGACCATCACGGTCAACATGACCGACCCGGCCAGTCCTGTCGTCTATGTCGTTTCCGCGGCGACCCCGTGACCCCGTTCCGTTCCGGTCCGAGCCGCTCCGTCGGCCGCACGACGCCTCGACGGCCGCGGCAGTAGCGTGCCCGGCATGGACGATACGGCGGACCCGGCACCGGCGGCCGACGACCCGGGGTTCCCTGCCCACCACGCGGCCTCCTGCACCGGGCTCGGCGAGCTCGACGCTCTCGTCACGCACTGCCGGGCCTGTCCGCGGCTGGTGACCTGGCGGGAGGAGGTCGGCGAGGTCAGGCGCGCCGCCTTCCGAGACGAGGAGTACTGGGCACGACCGGTGCCCGGCTTCGGCCCGGCGGACGCGAAGCTGGCCGTGGTGGGGCTGGCACCCGCCGCTCACGGCGGCAACCGGACCGGGCGGATGTTCACGGGGGACGCGACGGGCGATTTCCTCTTCGCCGCGCTGCACGCGCTGGGCCTCGCTTCGCAGCCGTCCTCCGGCCACGCCGGGGACGGGCTCCGGCTGCGTGGCGTGCGGCTGACCTCGCCCGTGCACTGCGCGCCCCCGGAGAACCGGCCGACGCCCGGGGAACGCGACACCTGCCGGCCCTGGCTCGAGGCCGAGCTGAACCTGCTGAGTCCGCGGCTGCGCTCGGTCGTCGTCCTCGGCGGCTTCGGCTGGCAGGCGCTCCTGCCGGTCCTCGCCCGAGCGGGATGGGAGTTGCCCCGTCCGCGTCCCGCCTTCGGCCACGGCGCCCGGGTGGTCCTGCCGGCGACCGGGAGCCGGCAGGAGCTGCACCTGCTCGGCAGTTACCATCCCAGCCAGCGCAACACCTTCACCGGGCGCCTGACCATGCCCATGCTGGTCGAGGTGTTCCGCGAGGCCGCCGCCATCGCCCGGATCGCCACATGAGCCCGTTCCGCCATATGAGCCGGTACCGCCACAGGAGCCCGGCGGCTCCTCACACGTCGGTCACCCGCTCCGGGTCGTCCAGGGGGGTGTTCACCCGCAGCCAGCGGTAGCCGTACGGCTCAAGCTCGGTGCGGACGACGCCCCCGGCCGCCGACTTCACCGTGCCGCCCGTGAGGAGGTCGGTGAGCAGGCGGCCGCCCTTCAGCCCGGGGACGGTCATGGCCGCCGTGACCGCCCGGTCGGAGAAGTTGTGCACCGCCAGCACCGCCCCTTCCGGGATCGAGCTGATATGCGCCAGTACGCCGGGGTCGTCGGCGTCGAGCACTTCGTACGTGCCCCAGGCCAGTTCGGGTGCCTCGCGGTACCGCTCGATCAGCGTCCGCATCCGCCCGAGGAGCGAATCCGCCTCGTGCGCCTGGTCCTGCACGTTGACCCGCTTCGGTCCGAACGCGCCCTCCACGACCGGGTTGGGCAGGGCGTGGGCGTCCGCGCTGGAGAAGCCGGCCCCCTTGTCGGCGGTCCACTGCATCGGGGTACGTACGGCCTGCCGGCCTCCGGCGGCGAGGTTCTCACCCATCCCGATCTCCTCGCCGTAGAAGAGCACGGGGGTGCCCGGCAGGGTGAAGAGCAGGCTGTAGGCCAGTTCGATCCTGCGCCGGTCGCCCTCCACCATCGGCGGCAGCCTGCGGCGCAGGCCACGGCCGTAGAGCTGCATGTCCTCGTCCGGGCCGAAGGCCGCGAAGACCTCGGCGCGCTCGTCGTCGTCGAGCTTGTCGAGCGTCAGCTCGTCGTGGTTGCGGACGAAGGTCGCCCAGTGCGCGTCGCGGGGCGCGGCGGGGCGCTCCCGCAGGGCGGCGGCCAGCGGTCCCGCCTCGCCCCGGGCCATCGACAGGTACATCCGCTGCATGCCGATGAAGTCGAAGCACATGGTCAGCTCGTCCCCCCGGCCGGACTCCGGCTCCCCGAAGAACGTGGCGGTGTCGGGGTAGGGCAGATTGACCTCGCCGAGCAGCACGGCCTCACCGTTGCGGCGCCCGAGGAAGGCTCGCAGATCGGCGAGGTACTCGTGCGGGTCGGGCAGGCGGAACGCGTCCTCCTGGCCGTCGGTCTCCAGCAGGAACGGAACCGCGTCGACGCGAAAGCCGGACAGCCCCAACTGCGTCCAGAAACCCATGATGCGGGCTATCTCGTCCCGTACCGCCGGGTTGGCGACGTTGAGGTCGGGCTGCTGCTTGAAGAAGCGGTGCAGGTAGTACTGGCCGGTGGTCTCGTCCAGCTCCCACACACTGTCCTCGGAGTCGGGGAAGACCACGCCCTCGGGGCCGTCCTCCGGCGGCGAGTCGACCCAGACGTACCAGTCGCGGTGGGCGGATGTCCGGCTGGACCGGGCGTCCAGGAACCACGGGTGGTGGTCGGAGGTGTGGTTGACCACCAGGTCCGCGATGACCCGGATGCCCCGGTCGCGGGCCGTCCGCACGAATTCGGTGAAGTCACCGAGCGTGCCGAGCCGCGGATCGACACCGTAGAAATCGGTGATGTCGTAGCCGTCGTCGCGCTCCCGGGTCGGATAGAAGGGCATCAGCCACACACACGTGACGCCCAGGCGCACCAGGTGGTCGATCCGCTGGGTCAGCCCGGCGAAGTCGCCGGTCCCGTCGCCGTTGCCGTCCTGGTACGTCTCCACGTCCAGGCAGTACACGACGGCGTTCTTCCACCACAGGTCGGAGGTCCGGGTCAGCCTCATCGGGCACTCTCCACGAGGTAGGGCTCAGGGCGGGTCACATCGAGCCGGGGCAGCACCTCGGCGCCGAACGCGTCGATGAAGGGGCTCTGTTCCCGACCGACGTGGTGCAGCATGACCACGTCGAAGCCGAGGTCGGCGTACTCCTGGAGCCAGGCCGCGTGCCGGCCGAGGTCCGCCGAGATGTTGACGGAGCCGCCGACCTGTTCGGGCGTGACGTGCTCGCTGACGCCGTCGAACAGCTCCGCCGAGTCCAGGTCCCAACTGATCGGCGGGCCATGGACGTTGGTGCGCCACTGGTCGTGGGCGACGGCGCGGGCGGTCTCCAGGTCGGGGTCCCAGCTGAGGTGGACCTGGAGGTGCAGCCGCCCGGTGCCCCCGGCCGAGCGGTACGCGTCCACGATCCGGCGCAGCTTCTCGTGCGGCGCGTTGACGGTGATCAGCCCGTCGGCCCACTCCGCGCACCAGCGGGCGGTGGCCTCGCTGCACGCGGCGCCCACCAGCGGTGGCACGGTCTCGGGGCGGGTCCACAGCCTGGCCCGGTCCACGACCACCAGGCCGTCGTGACTCACCTCCTCGCCGTTCAGCAGCGCCCGGATGATGTCGACGCACTCGCGCAGCCGTGCGTTGCGGACCTCCTTGCGCGGCCAACGCGCGCCCGTGATGTGCTCGTTGGACGCCTCCCCGCTGCCCAGCGCCGCCCAGAAGCGGCCCGGGTACATGGCGGCCAGGCTGCCGATGGCCTGCGCGATGATCGCCGGGTGGTACCGCTGACCCGGTGCGTTGACGACTCCGAACGGGATGCGGTCGGTGGCCTGGAGCGCGGCGCCGAGCCAGGACCACGCGAAGCCGGACTCGCCCTGCCGGACGCTCCAGGGCGAGAAGTGGTCCGAGCACATGGCGGCGGTGAAGCCGGCGCTCTCCGCGTGGACGGCCGCCGCCAACAGCTGGGCGGGAGGCACCTGTTCGTGCGAGGCGTGGAATCCGTAGACGGTCATGGGATGCGGGTACCCGGTGCCACCGCGAACACCGGCACGGGGTCAGAGCTTCTGCCGGTGCACCCTCGCCTCCCATGGCGCGAGTGCGAGTCGGCCGGCTGGAGCGGGGACGGACGGGCCGTTGCCCAGGACGAGTTCGGCTCCCTCCCAGCCGTCGGGCAGCTCCACGTCGACCGTCTCGCCGGTGAAGTTCCCGGCGACGAGCAGGGTCGTGGAACCGTGGCGGCGGGTGAAGGCGTAGATCCGCTCGTCGTCCGGCAGCAGCATGGTGAAGTCGCCGTGGACGACGGTCGGTTCACTGTGCCGCAAGGCGATCAGCCGCCGGTAGTGGTGGTAGACGGAGTCGGAATCCGTCCGGGCGGCAGCGGCGTTGATCTCGGTGTGGTCGGGGTTGACCGGCAGCCAGGGGGTGCCTGTGGTGAAGCCGGCCTGCGGCGAAGCGTCCCACTGCATAGGGGTACGGGCGTTGTCCCGGCCCATCGCCCGGAGCCCGGGCAGGATGTCCTCGGGCTCCCTTCCGGCACGCAGCTCCTGTGCGTAGTGGTTCAGTGACTCGATGTCCTGGAAATCCTCGATGCTACGCAGGGGCGCGTTGGCCATGCCCAGCTCTTCGCCCTGGTAGACGTACGGTGTGCCGCGGTGCAGGTGGAGGACGGTGGCCAGCATCTTCGCGGACCGTATCCGGTGGCGGGGCCCGTCGTCGCCGAACCGGGAGACCACGCGGGGCTGATCGTGGTTGTTCCAGTACAGACTGTTCCACCCGACGTCGGCGAGGCCCGTCTGCCAGCGGCCCAGGGACGCCTTCAGATCGGTCAGGCGCAGCGGGCGGGGATCGAACTTGCCGCTGCCGTGGTCGAGGCCGACGTGCTCGAACTGGAAGACCATGTCCAGTTCGGCCCGCGCCGGATCGGTGAACAGCCGGGCCTGCTCGACGGTCACCCCGGGCATCTCGCCGACGGTGAGCAGCCGGCCGGGATATCGCGCGAACACCTCACGGTGCATCTCCTGGAGGTAGTCGTGGATGCGCGGGCCGCAGACGTAGTGGGGCGAGCCGTCGCCGTACGGGCCGTCGCGCAGCAGTTCGCCGTCGGGCAGCTCCGGATCCTTGGAGATGAGGTTGATGACGTCCATCCGGAAGCCGTCGATGCCGCGCTCCAGCCACCAGCGCATCATGGCGTACACGGCCTGCCGCAGCTCGGGGTTCTCCCAGTTGAGATCGGGCTGTTTCGGCGAGAACAGGTGGAGGTAGTACGCGTCGCTCGCGGCGTCGTGGGCCCAGGCCGAGCCGGAGAAGAACGACCCCCAGTTGTTGGGTTCACCGCCCTCACGCGGCGGACGCCACCAGTACCAGTCACGCTTCGGGCTGTCCGGGTCGCGTGACTCCTGGAACCAGGGATGCTCGTCGGAGGTGTGATTGACGACCAGGTCCATGACCAGTTTCATCCCGCGCTCGTGCACGGCGGCGAGCAGCCGGTCGAAGGCCGCCAGGTCACCGAAGACGGGGTCGATGTCCTGGTAGTCGCTGATGTCGTAGCCGTTGTCGTCCTGCGGCGACGGGTAGACGGGGGACAGCCACAGCACGTCGACGCCCAGCTCCGCGAGGTGGTCCAGTCGGCCGGTGAGGCCCGCCAGGTCGCCGATGCCGTCCCCGTCCGAGTCGGCGAAGCTGCGGGGATAGACCTGGTAGACGACCGAGGACCGCCACCACGCACCGCTGTCCTGCGCTTCACTACCGCCCGCCATAGGAGATCCTTCTCTCGCCTCGGGAATCACGCGTCGTGGATTCCCTTCCCCGGACACGGCGCTCGTAGCGACGGCCGGCCATGGGAATGCCCGGGTACATGACGCGATCGCCGCCGGACGTGAGCCGTCCGGTCCGGCCGGCGCAGCGGGAAACGCTGGAAGGAGAGGGTCGAGCGTCCGGCGGTCGCGGTCGCGGTCGCGTGCCGTCGGGTGGGCCCGTACGTCTCTCGGTGAGCACAGGGACAATGTCGTACTGATACCCGAGAAATCCTGTTTTAACCGACTCGGATCCTCCTCGTCGTGGGCAAGGCATGTGGTGAGGGCGCGTATAGGTGGAGGACCGGTGGCTGTCCGCTGCGCGGATACCGATCTCGTGTACGTAAGTGACGGGTTGCGTCCTGTGCCCAATATTCCGGCGGTGAACGGCTGCGGCGGTCACGCTCGTCCGGATGCGGATGTGCCTGGGCTGAGTGCGCGGGACATCGCGGGGTGCGGATCGAGATTCCTTGAGGCCGAGGAGTGAGTGTCCGTCAATCTTGCGCGTAACTAGGGCGGTTGAGTCCGCCCTGAGTCCTGGCATACGCGAATCACCATCCGACACGTGAGATGCAACCCAAAGTAACCATATGTCTCCATTTGCCGTACTCGTGAATACGGGGCAGCCTTGAAGCCGTGCCCGACGGCCGCAGCAGGCCGCAGCCCCTGCACTGTCGCCCCATCAGAAACACGGTCAGCACAGGCTGCCTTCTTCGCGTCTGGAGACGAGACGGCCATGGTCAAGCCCGGAACGATGCCCAACAAGACTGCTCCATGCCCCGGCGGTGAGAACGACACGGATGTGAAGAGAGCCTTTGCCTGGGCACGCCGTACCGTGCTGCGGGAACTCGACGCCGTACTGGCCTCGGTGGACGAGGCCTTGGTGGAACGCCTCGCCGAGGAGATTCACCGGGCGGCACGCGTCTATGTCGTGGGTGCCGGCCGCTCCGGCCTGTCCGTCGAGAGTTTCGCCATGCGCCTCATGCACCTGGGTTACCAGGCGCACTGCGCGGACGAGGTGACAGCTCCGGCGGTGGATTCGGACGACCTGGTGATCACCTGCTCCGGATCGGGCGGCACGCCGACGGTCGTCCAGCTGACGGAGAGTGCCCGGAAGGCGGGCGCGCGCATCGTGACCGTCACATCCCACCCGGAATCCGAGGGGGCACGCCTCGCCGACCTGGTCGTGCCGCTGCGTGAATACAGCGCTGACCACGAGGAGGACCGCTCCGCCCAGTTCATCGGAACACTGTTCGAGCAGGGCGCCTATCTGTTCTTCGACTGCGTCGTACTCGCCCTTCAGCACACCGACCGGGTGGACGAGGAAGCGATGTTCGACCGGCACACCAATCTGGAGTGACCACGATGCCGACAGCAGCCCGGCCCATCACCCTGTTCACGCAGCAGTGGGCTGACCTACCGTTCGAAGAGCTCTGCGCGAAAGCGGCGACCTGGGGCTACGACGGGCTGGAGATAGCCGCGTGCCCCCGCCACCTCGACATCGGGCGAGCCACCGGTGACCCGGACTACCTGCCTGAGCTGAAGGCCACCCTCGACCGGTACGGGCTGCGGGTGTTCACGCTGGGCGCCCACCTGGTGGGCCAGGCGGTCTGCGACCCGATCGATGAGCGGCACCGTGGCATCCTCCCGGATCGGGTCTGGGGGGACGGCGAGCCTGAAGGAGTACGCCGCCGCGCGGCACGGGAGGTCGAGGCGACGGCCCGGGCGGCCGCCGTCCTGGGAGCCGACACCGTCGTGGGCTTCACAGGGTCATCCATCTGGCACGCGCTGGCGATGTTCCCCCCTGTCGGTGAGGACTTCGTGGCCGACGGCTTCGACGACTTCGCCCGGCGCTGGCACCCGATCCTCGACGTGTTCGACGAGGTGGGCGTGCGGTTCGCGCTGGAGGTGCATCCGACGGAGATCGCCTACGACTACTGGACGGCCCGCCGTGCTCTCGAAGCCGTCGGCAACCGGCCGGCTTTCGGCCTCAACTTCGACCCGAGTCACCTCCTCTGGCAGGGAATCGACCTGGCCGGCTTTGTCTACGACTTCCGCGAGCGCATCTACCACGTCGACTTCAAGGACACGAAGCTGCACGCCGACGGCCGCAACGGCGTGCTCGGTTCCCACCTGCCGTGGGCCGATCCCCGCCGGGGATGGGATTTCGTATCGGTGGGCCATGGCGACATCGACTTCGAAGTGTGCGCGCGCGTCCTCAATTCCATCGGATACGAAGGCCCCGTGTCCGTCGAGTGGGAGGACGCGGGTTACGACCGACTCCTGGCCGCTCCAGAAGCGCTGGCCGAGGTAAGACGACTCACCGCGATCACATCGTCAGGCCGTTTCGACGCCGACTTCGGTGACAGCTGACTCTCCCGGCCGTACTCAAGACCCAGAAAGCGAGTCAATCTCCCATGTCTGATCAAGGGACAATCACCGCGGATGTGACGCGATGCGTCCTCTTCGACTTCGCCGGCGTCGTCGCCGCAGGGCCGGACGGCGGTGACCGGTCGGCGATGGAGGCACAACTCGACATACCGCCCGACGATTTCTGGCCCGCCTACTGGTCCGAACGCGGCGCTTACGACAACGGCCTCGACGCACCCACCTACTGGCAGCGGGTCGCCCGCTCGGCAGGCGCGACCTGGGATCCGGACCGCATCCAGCAACTGTGGGCCGATGACATCGGCTACTGGCTCCACACCCGCACAACGACAACCGCAGCGGCGCGGGCACTCAAGAACCGGGGCATCCGCACCGCCATTCTCTCCAACGCACCCGCCGACCTGGCAGCCGCCCTGCGGCAGGCACCCGCTCTCGCCGACTACGAAGCGCAGATCTACAGCTGCGACATCCAGATCCTGAAACCCGACGAAGGCCTCTACGCCCACGCACTGCGCACGCTCGGACTGGAGCCGGCACAGACAGCGTTCATCGACGACAAGCCGGAGAACACCGACGCGGCGGAAGCCCTGGGCATCCGCTCACACGCCTACACCGACCCCGCCGGCCTCGACACTTTCCTCGCCGGCCTCACCGGACCCCACGACGAACCTCGAGGACTCCTCCCGTGACCGTGAACTCCGACGCGCTCGATCTCGCGCCCCGCCCACCCGTACCTCTCACCGGAACCAACACCAAAACGGTGACCGCCCCCCAGGACTTCCCCGGCTGGCTCGCCGGGCTCAGGGCCCAGGCCGATGTCCTCGCCCCGGCCGGGTTCTTCGCGCTGGTGCCCACCCTCATGCTCTCCATGACCCGCGACGCGCTCCGGGAGACCGGCATCGCGTACGGAAGCCAGGACTGCGCGGCCGAGCCCGAAGGCATCACCGGGGAGACGCCGGCGTCCCATCTCACCGAGTTCGGCTGCACCTACGTCATGATCGGCCACCACCAGCGCCGCCGGTCACTGGGGGAGAACGACCGAACAGCGGCCCGAAAAGCCACCCGTGGCGCCGAGGCAGGTCTCACTCCCGTGCTGTGCGCCGGTGAGACCGAGCGCCTCACCCCGACGGACGCCGCCTCCACCGTCACCGCCCAAGTCCGGCCCGTCCTGGAACAACTGCCCGCCGCGGCGCCCCTGGTCGTTCTCTACGAACCGCTGTGGGCGTCCCGGGAACAGCAGGCCGCGGACGCGGAACACATCACCGTCGTGCAACGCATGCTCACCGCCCTCACCACCGGCCGCCCCGGCCCCGTCCGCACCCTGTACGGAGGCGCGGTCGCCCCCGGCACGTGGAAGACCGTGCGCCAGGGCACCCGCCTCGACGGCCTCGCCCTGGGAAAGGCCGGCATCGACGCCACCGCGCGCCGGACCGTGATCGAGGAGATACTCGCAGACCCGCCCGTACAGGGGGAGGCCGAACATGCCCGCCTCTCCTGACTGGACCTGGAACTACGCCGATTACGACCCGGCGGACGAGGGCCGACGGGAAACCCTCCTGACTCTCGGCAACGGTGTCTTCGGCACGCGGGGCGCCTGCTCGGCGGCCGCCGGTACGGACACCTCCGCCCACTACCCGGGCACCTACCTGGCCGGCTGTTTCGACCACATCGAAGAGACCGTGGAAGGCCGCCGCGTCTGTGTCGAGGAGCGGGTCAACCTGCCCAACTGGCTTCCCCTGCGGTTCCGGATCCTGCCCTCGGACGCACCGCCCGGTCCTTGGCTCTCCCCGGACACGGCGACGGTGGAGCACTATCACCAGACGCTGCTGATGCGCTCCGGCCTCCTGCGCCGCACCATGCGTCTCACCGACGCCGACGGCCGCCGGACGCAGGTGCAGGAAATTCGCCTGGTACACATGACCCGTCCGCACCTGGCGCTGTTGCGGCTGCGGTTCGGCAGCGAGAACTGGCACGGCACCCTTCAGGTCGAAACAGCCCTCGACGCCACGGTCGCCAACTGTCAGGTCGAACGGTACGGACACCTCAGCGGCCAACACCTCACCGCCACCGAGACCGGCCAGGCCGGCCGCTCAGGCCCCCTCTGGCTGACCACCCAGACCACCGGAAGCAACATCGCCGTCGCCCTTGCGGCCAGCACCCGCCTCCGCCCGCCCGGGCGGAGGCGCCCGAGCGCCGGTCGCCTGGTCAGAACCCCGGGCCGCATCGCCGTTCAGCACGACATCGTCCTGGGACCGGGGAAGACCCTCACCGCCGACAAGACCATCTCCCTGCACACCTCCGCCCGCCTCGCCCAGAACGGCCTGCGTCACGTCGCCCTGCGCAGCCTGCGCAACGCGCCCCCGCCGGCCCGGCTCGTCGTCGAACACCGCCACGCCTGGAACCTCCTGTGGAAGCAGACGGACGAACCGACAGCCCCCGCGCGCACCACCACGCCGGCACCCCCTGTACAGCGGCCACCCTCCCGCGCTCTGCGCCGCCTGCACCTGTTTCACCTCCTGCAAAGCTGCTCCCCCCACACCCGGCACCTCGACACAGGCATCGCCTCCCGCGGACTGCACGGCGAGGAGTACCGGGGCAGGATCTTCTGGGACGAGGTCTTCGTCATGCCCTGGCTGGCCCGCCACTTCCCTCACACGGCGCGCGCGGCACTCGACTACCGCCACCGGCGCCTGCCCGCAGCCTGCCGGGCTGCCGCAGGACAGGGTCTGCGCGGAGCCATGTACCCGTGGCAGAGTGGTAAGGACGGTACCGAAACAACCGTCCCCTTCGTCATGAACCCCGCGGACAGCCGCTGGATGCCCGACAACAGTGCGCTGCAACGTCACATAGGGTCCGCCGTCGTCCTGTCCGTCCACCTCTATGTCCGCGCGTCCGGCGATACCGCCTACGCGCACGGCCGGGGCGCGGAGATGACCCTGCAGGTCGCCCGCTTCTGGGCGGACATCGCGCGCCTCGACCCCGCCGGCCATCGCTACCACATCGACGGCGTCATGGGACCCGACGAATTCCACGACGGCTACCCCGGGGCGGGCCGGCCAGGACTGCGCGACAACGCTTACACCAATGTCACCGCCTCCTGGGTCCTGAGCCACGCCCACACCCTGTGGCTGCGGCTGTCGGCCACCCGTCGGGAGGAACTCGCCGAGCTCCTGGGGCTGTCGGCGGACGAACCGGCCCACTGGGACGAGATCTCCCGCCGCCTCCACGTGCCCTTCCACCGGGGTGTCATCAGCCAGTTCTCGGGATGGGAAGACCTGGCACCGCTCGACTTGGACGCCTACCGGCAGCGTTACGGGAACCTGCAACGCCTGGACCGCATCCTCGCCGACGAGGACGACCACCCCAACAAGTACCAAGTGGCCAAACAAGCAGATGTCCTGATGCTCGGCTACTTCTTCGACACCGAGGAACTCCGCACCAGGTTCGCTCACCTGGGATACCGGCTCACGGCCGACAACTGGCGCGACACCGTGGACCACTACCTGCCGCGCACGGTCCACGGCTCGACCCTCAGCCCACCGGTCCACGCTCGCGTACTCAGCCGGATCGGCCACCCCGAAGCCCAGCACTTCCACAGGCTCGCGGGCGCCGTGGACGTCCATCCCGACCAGGACCCCCGCTACGGCATCCACCTCGGCGCGCTGGCCGCCGCACTGGATGGCCGCGCAGCCCCGACGAAAGGCGGGCCGACAGCATGAACACAGTCCGGAGTCCGCGGACCATGCCCGACAGCGCACCGATCCCGCACCTGCCCGGCTCCATCAGGGCCTGCCTTTTCGACCTGGACGGTGTGATCACCAAAACCGATGTGCAGCACCGGCAGGCCTGGAAACGAACCTTCGATCCGTTCCTCGGCGGGTACGGGGGAGAGGCGGGACGCCCCTTCAGCCTCGGCGACTATGTGCGCCATGTGGACGGGATGCCCCGCCACGCGGCTGTGCACCACCTGCTCGCCTCCCGCAACATCCCTCTGCCGCCGGGCGACAGCCACGACCCGCCCGGCCGGGGCAGCGAGCACGCTCTCGCCAACCGCAAGGACGAACTGCTCACCCGCAGCCTCGACGACGAACTCATCGAGGTCTATCCCGGCACCATCCGCTTCGTCCATGCCGTCCGCCGAGCCGGAATGAGGACAGCCGTCGTCTCGGCGAGCTCCCATTGCGCACAGGTCCTCGAAGCATGCGGCGCCGACGGCCTCTTCGACAGGCGCATCGACGGCCACACGGTCCGGGAGCGCGGTCTGCGCGGAAAACCGGCCCCCGACCCCTACACCGAGGCCGCGTCCGAACTGCGGGTAGCACCCGGCGAGGCTGCGGTGTTCGAGGACGGGCCGACCGGTATCCAAGCGGCCGTGACCGGCGGCTTCGGATGGATCGTGGCGATCGACCGGTGCGACCGGCGCGAAGACCTGACCGAACCCGGCCCTGATCTCGTCGTCGACGACCTGGCCGAACTGCTCCGCCCCTCAACCGCCCACGACCGTCGGACCCCTACCTGAGTCCCGACGGATTCACGGCAGCATCTGGAGATCCTCCATGACCCCGACCGCCGCCCCGATCAGTCTCACCAGCACCAAGATGAACCTGGGCCGTGACCAGACCACCCGATGGCTCGATGACGTCATCCTGCCCCACGCACCCGCACTGGCCCGCCTGTCGTTCGTTGCCTGTGTCCCCTACCCCCTCATTCCCGGCACCCTCCGGTATCTGCAGGACAGCGGCGTCTCGGCGGGCGCCCAGAACTGCTGGTACCGCGACGGCGCCGCCACGGGCGAGGTCTCCGCCGGCCTGCTCGCAGAGCTCGGCTGCGGCCACGTCATGCTCGGCCACGCCGAGCGCCGCCGGCTCTTCGACGAGGACGACGCCCTCGTCGCCCGAAAGGCCGCCGCGGTCGCCGAAGCGGGCATGACGCCGTTGATCTGCGTGGGCGAAGACAGCCACGTCCCGGCCGACACCGCAGCTACCCATGCCGCCGGGCAAGCGCAGACGGCTCTCGCCCGACTCGACCCGGCCCGACCTGCCCTCGTGCTCTACGAGCCCGCCTGGGCCATCGGGAATGACCACGGCGCCGACCCCGGCCACGCGGCCACGGTCCTCCACGCCCTGCACGCCGCCCTGCCCCGGCACGCAACCCGATTCCTGTACGGGGGCGCCGTCACTCCCGGCACCTACACCACCCTGCGCGACGCAGCCCCGTGGGACGGAATCGCCGTCGGCCGAGCCGCCCAGGACCCCCACATGCTGCACGAAGTCACGGCCGAGCTCCTGACCCAGGCGCCCGCCCGGCATTCGGGGGACGTGGCGCCCCGGTGACCGACGGCGCCACGCGCAGGGCCGCGTGAGCATCCACGGACGAACTCCGGGAGACCAAGGAGAAGAGGATGGCGAAAGTAGTGCAATTCGACAAGACCGGCGGCCCCGAGGTCCTGGAACTGAGAGAGGTCGACGTGGGCGCACCCGGCCCGGGTGAACTGCTCATCGAGGTGCACGCCATCGGCCTCAACCGGGCCGAGATCATGTACCGGGAGGGTGCCTACTTCTACCCGCCCCTCCTTCCCTCCAGCCTCGGGTACGAGGCGGCAGGGCAGGTCGAAGCCATCGGGGACGATGTGTCCGGGTTCGCCGTCGGCGACCCCGTCAGTGTGCTCCCCACCTTCCTGCAGACCGAATACGGGACCTACGGCGACCATGTCCTGGTCCCAGCCGCCGCCGTCGTCGCCCGCCCCCCGGACCTCGCCCCGGAGAAGGCCGCCGCCGTGTGGATGGCCCACCTCACCGCTTACGGCGCCCTCGTCGAGGAAGACCGCACCCGGCCCGGCGACCACGTCCTGATCACCGCCGCGTCCGGCAGCGTGGGGCTCGCCGCGATCCGGACCGCCCAGCGCATCGGGGCCGTTCCCATCGCCACCACCCGAACCCCCGACAAGAAGGAACGCCTCCTCGAAGCCGGCGCCTCCCACGTCATCGTCACCGACGACGAGAACCTCGACGACCGCATCAGGGACATCACCGAAGGCGGGGGAGTGCAGTTGGCCTTCGACCCGGTCGCGGGGCCGCAGGTCGACACCCTGGCCAAAGCTGTCAGCCCCGGCGGGCAGCTCCTGGTCTACGGGGCGCTCGACCCCCGCCCCACACCCCTCCCGAACGCCAAGAGCTTCCCGGCCCTGAGCACGCGCACCTACGCCGTCTTCGAAATCACCACCGACCCCGCACGTCTCGCAAGAGGCGTGGCCTTCGTCAACGCCGGTCTCGCCACCGGTGCGGTCACTCCGACCATCGACACGACCTTCGATCTCGCCGACATCGCCGACGCCCACCGGTACATGGAAGGCAACTCCCAGATAGGAAAGATCGTCATCACCGTCCCTCACTAGAGACCGGTCGAGGAGACCGGAGCACCCGAGCTTCAGCCACCCCCTGACGCACCGAATCCGGAGGTACACCATGTTTCTCCTGCTCAACACCTATACCGTGCCGACCAAGGCCATCGACGAAGCTCTCCCGCGACACCGCCGATGGGTCGAACACCACTTCTCCGAGAACCACTTCGTCTTCGGCGGCAGGCGCGAACCCCGCACCGGCGGCTTCGTCATCGCCGCAAGCGACGACGAGGACGAAGTACGCACGTACCTGGAGGACGAACCCCTGTTCGCCGAAGGTCTGGTGACCTGGGAGATCATCGGCCTGGTGTCGCAGCTTGCGGCGAATCAACCGCTGTCCGATGTGCTGAACGACTTCGGTGCCACCACTTCCGTACCCGGTGGTACCGATGACGAGGACGAGAGCTCCGCCACCGTCCGTGTGGTCGTCAACGATGTCGACCGCGATCTTGTCGGAACATCCACGCTCGACTTCCTGGTCACCGAGATCTGCCGGGACCACGGTGTCGACCGTGACGCGGTCTCCGTCTCCGTGGACGGCGAGGTCCTTCCGCAGGAACAGTGGGCCGCCCCACTGGTGGCGGGCACCAGCGTCCGGCTGGCCGTTCTGACCCCGGGAGGCTGACATGGAACAGAACCAGACCCACGACACCTGGCAGCTCGGCTCCACCGAGCTGAGTTCCCGACTCATGCTCGCCATACCCGAGGACGCGCCGCTGGAGCATCTCGGAGCGGTCCTGGAGGCGGGCGCGATCGAGTCGGCCACGATCAAGATCTCCACCGACCTCGGAGCAGCGGCCTCGGACACCTACGAAGTCCTGCGTGAGCACGGTGTCCACGTTCTCCCGAACACCGTCGACGCCGCCGACGCGGAGGACGCCGTCCGCGCGGCCCACCACGGCGCAGCCCTCGTCGACCGCGCCTGGGTCAAACTGATCCTCACCCAGGACCCCGAGTACAACGTGCCCAACCCGGCCCAGTTGCTGCGCGCGGCCGAACAACTCGTGAGCGAGGGCTTCGAAGTGTTCCCGCTCATCTCCGACGACCCCGGACTCGCGGTGGAACTGGCTCAGCTCGGCTGCGCCGGTCTGATGCCCCAAGGATCACCTGCAGGGTCCGGCCAGGGCATCGCCAATCCCCTCAAGTTCCGGCTCATCCTCGACCGCGTGGACGTGCCCGTCCTCGCGGGCGCAGGCATCGGAACCGCTGCCGACGCCTGCCAGGCGCTCGAAATGGGCTGCGCCGGCGTCGCCTCGGCCAAGGTCATCTTCTCCGCCCACGACCAGGAGACGGCCGCGCGCTCGCTCGCCGACGCCGTCTCCGCAGGGCACCTGGCCTGGCAAGCCTCCCGACCGCAACCCTGACCCCCGGACAAGCCGACCGATACAACGCCTCACCCCGCGGAGTCTCGCCACCCGCATCCGGTGGACCCGTCCGGCTCGAAGGAAACCGCATTCCCGTCGTTGCCTCTCCGCACCGGAGAGGCCGCGCCGCCCGGAGGGGCAACACCCCTCCACGATCCCGACGCCCGCACACCCACGAAGGAGGACCGATGACGTACGACGCACTGAAAGAGCTGAGCGAACGCGGTGTTTCCCTCTACCTGGACGACATCAGCCGCTCCCGCCTCGACAGCGGAGATCTACGACGGCTGATCGAAGACCGGCATGTCGTCGGCGTGACCACCAACCCGTCCATCTTCAAAAAGGCACTGGACGACGGGGAGGGGTACGACAACACCCTCCGCATGCTCGCGCGCTCGGGCTTCTCCACCGCCGACGCACTGCGCGTACTCACCTGCATGGACGTCCGGGACGCCGCCGACCTGCTGGCACCCATCCACCAGGCAACGAGCGGCCACGACGGCTGGGTCTCCCTCGAAGTGAACCCCTTCTACGCCGACGACACCGATGCGACAGTGGCGGAGGCGAGCCTGCTCCACTGGATGGTCGGCAGACAGAACGTCATGATGAAGGTCCCTGCCACGGACGCCGGGCTCCCCGCGGTCACCGAGTTGGTGTCCCGCGGCATCCCCGTGAACGTCACCGTCATCTTCTCCCTGGACCGGTACCGCAAGGCCGCCGAGGCGTATATGGCGGGACTGGAACGCGCCGCCGCGGAAGGAAGAGACCTCACGGCGATCCGCTCCGTCGCCTCCTTCTACCTCGCCCGGCTGGACGACGCCATCGACGGGGAACTGGACACGGTGGGGACGCCCGAGGCCGACGCGCTGCGTGGCCGCATCGCCCTCTCGCACGCCCACCTCGCCCAGGAAACGCATACCGAACTGCACAGTGGCAGCAGGTGGAAGGCGCTCGCTCGCGAACACCCCGGCCTCAGTCCCCAGCGACTGCTGTGGGCCTCCACCGCCACCAAGGACGAGCGGTACTCCGATACACGCTACGTCACCGATCTCGCGCTGCGCGGCTCCATCAACACCATGCCGGAGAAGACGTTGCAAGCGGTCGCCGATCACGGCACGGTCCCGGGCGAACCGCTCGGTACGGAAGTACCTGACGCCCGGGCAGCCGTACGGGGCCTGGACATGATCGGCATCTCCTTCGAGAACGTGGCGGACCGTCTGGAGGAGGAGGCCGTGACCGGTTTCGAAGACGCGTGGCAGGAGATCCAGGAGGTTCTGCGGACCCGCATGCAGCCGACCGGGGAGGAGGACGACTGAGCCGAACGCCGGAAGCCGTACGGTTGCGGGACCGATCAGGCAGGCCGGAGATCGGCCCTCAGCGGTCTGTACCGGCGGTCAAGGGGCCTGGTGGGGCGCTCGGACGTGGGGTGGCCTGGTCATGGTGGAGGGTGGGACGCGTGAGAAATGGCGATGTGAGAGCGTGTGAGACGTGAGTGGCACAGAGACGCCGACGATGAAATACCAGATAGATGGCCCTGAAGGCGCCCCATGGCTGGTACTCGGCCCCAGCCTCGGCACCACCAGCTTCATGTGGGACCGCCAGATACCCGAGCTGACCCAGCACTGGAGGGTCCTGCGCTACGACCTGCCGGGTCACGGCGGCGCCCCCGCCCACGCCGCGCCCTCCGTCGCCGAGCTCGCGGACCGGCTGACCGCCACCCTCGACGGGCTCGGTGTCCAGCGGTTCGGGTACGCGGGCTGCTCGATCGGCGGGGCCGTCGGGGCCGACCTGGCCCTGCGCCACCCGCAGCGGGTGGCCTCGCTTGCGCTGGTGGCCTCCTCGCCCCGGTTCGGCACGGCGGACGAGTTCCGGCAGCGCGGGGTGATCGTCCGCACCAACGGTTTGGAGCCGATGGCCCGCACCGCGCCGGAACGCTGGTTCACCCCCGGCTTCGCCGCCGCGCAGCCCGCCATCGTGGAGTGGGCCGTCCAGATGGTCCGCACCACCGACCCCGGCTGCTACATCGCGGCCTGCGAGGCGCTGGCCGCGTTCGACATCCGCGACCACCTGGGCCGCATCGGCGTCCCGACGCTGGTCCTCGTCGGCGCGGAGGACCAGGTCACCGGCCCCGCCGAGGCGCGCACCCTGGTCGCCGGGATACCGGACGCCCGCCTCGCGCTCGTCCCCGGCGCCTCGCACCTGGCCCCGGTCGAGCAGCCCGCGGCCGTCTGCGACCTGCTCCTGACGCACTTCTCCACCGCCTGGCAGGACGCGCCCACCACGGCCCCCGCCATCCCGCTCGTCCCCGGCCCTGCCACGCCCGCCACGCCGTTCGCCCCGCTCGCCGAGATCGCGGCGGCACCCGACGCGCCCGAGGCCGTGGGTCCGCAGCGGGTCAGCCGCCACGAGCGCGGGACGAAGGTGCGCCGCGAGGTGCTGGGGGATGCGCACGTCGACGCCGTGAACGCCTCCACCGACCCGTTCACCGAGGACTTCCAGGAGCTGGTCACCCGGTACGAGTGGGGCGAGGCCTGGAGCCGGGACGGGCTCGACCGGCGTACGCGCAGCTGCGTCGCGCTCACCGCGCTCGTCGCCTCCGGCCACCTGGAGGGCCTGGCCGCGCACACCCGGGCCGCCCTGCGCAACGGCCTGACGCCCGCCGAGATCAAGGAGGTTCTCCTCCAGAGTGCCGTCTACTGCGGCATCGCGGCGGCAGGCGCGGCCTTCACCATCGCGCAATCCGTGATCCAGGAGGAAACGACCCCGCCCGCGTAGCAGGATGGAGCCATGAACGCATCGCCTCAGCCACTCACGCTCACCAAGAAGACCCACTCCTGCGTGCGGATCGAGAAGGAGGGGCGCGTCCTGGTCATCGACCCGGGCGGCTTCTCCGAGGACGACGCGGCCCTCGGCGCCGACGTCCTGCTCGTCACGCACGAGCACCCGGACCACTTCGACGAGGCCCGGCTCCGGGCGGGGCTGGAGGCGAATCCGGCGGCGGAGATCTGGACCCTGCGCAGCGTGGCCGACCAGCTCTCGGCCGCCTTCCCGGGGCGCGTGCACACGGTCGGCCACGGTGACGCGTTCTCGGCGGCCGGGTTCGACGTCACCGTGCACGGGGAGCTGCACGCGGTGATCCATCCGGACATCCCGAGGATCACCAACGTCGGCTTCCTGGTGGACGGTTCGGTCTTCCACCCCGGCGACGCGCTCACGGTCCCCGAGCGCCCCGTGGACACCCTGCTCCTGCCGGTCATGGCCCCCTGGAGCAAGATCTCCGAGGTCATCGACTACGTACGCGAGGTCAAGCCGCGCCGCGCGATCGACGTCCACGACGCCCTGCTGACCGACCTCGCGCGGCCGATCTACGACCACCAGATCGGCACCCTCGGCGGCGCGGACCACGGCCGGCTGGCCCCGGGCGGCACCACCGAGCTGTGAGCCCGGCGGCCGCTGTCAGTGGGAGCCGCTAGGTTGGCTGCCATGCGCATCGCGACCTACAACGTCAATTCGATCACCGCCCGGCTGCCGAGGCTCCTGGCCTGGCTGGAGAGCAGCGGCACCGATGTGCTGTGCATCCAGGAGACCAAGTGCACGGCCGAGCAGTTCCCCGCCGAAGCCCTGCGCGAGGCGGGGTACGAATCCGCGGTCAACGCCACCGGCCGGTGGAACGGGGTCGCGCTGCTCTCCCGGGTCGGCCTCACCGACGTCGTCTCCGGGCTGCCGGGCGGCCCGGAGTACGAGGGGGTGCAGGAGCCCCGCGCGATCTCCGCGACCTGCGGCCCGCTGCGCCTCTGGTCGGTCTACGTTCCCAACGGCCGAGAGGTCGAGCACGAGCACTACACGTACAAGCTGGCCTGGCTGGAGGCCTTGCGGAAGGCCGTGGCGGCCGACGCGGCGGGGTCTGTGCCGTTCGCGGTCCTGGGCGACTTCAATGTGGCCCCGACCGACGAGGACGTCTGGGACCCGGCGCTCTTCGCGGGTGCCACGCATGTGACGCCCGCCGAGCGCGCGGCTCTCGCGGCCCTGGAGGG
Source organism: Streptomyces cyaneofuscatus (assembly GCF_042718795.1). Lineage (GTDB taxonomy): Bacteria > Actinomycetota > Actinomycetes > Streptomycetales > Streptomycetaceae > Streptomyces > Streptomyces cyaneofuscatus_A. The sequence goes on along the minus strand of NZ_JBHXOX010000026.1, from coordinate 19,100 downwards.
GGAGGGGCTGGGCGAGGTGCTGCCCCGCCCGCTCAAGTACGACCGCGCGTACACCTTCTGGGACTACCGGGAGCTGCGCTTCCCCAAGAACAAGGGCATGCGGATCGACCTGACCTTCGGCAACCCCGCGTTCACCGCCGCGGTCAAGGACAGCTATGTGGACCGCGAGGAGCGCAAGGGCAAGGGAGCGTCCGACCACGCGCCGGTGGTGGTGGACCTCGACCTCTGAGCGGATACGAGCCGGGGCGGGCGGAGAGGCCGCGAACCCTCTGACAACCCAAGGTTGACACTCTCACGGTGTCAACCTACGGTTGTCACATGACGCAGCCTCTCCCTGTCACCCCTTCCGTGCGCCTCGACGATCTGATCGAGGCCATCAAGAAGACCAACGACGACGCCCTGGAACAGCTCTCCGGCGCCGTCCTCGCCGCCGACCACCTCGGCGACGTGGCCGACCACCTGATCGGCCACTTCGTCGACCAGGCCCGCCGCTCCGGCGCCTCCTGGACCGACATCGGCCGCAGCATGGGGGTCACCCGCCAGGCCGCCCAGAAGCGCTTCGTGCCGAAGAAGGGCGAGAGCTCCTCCGACCTGGACCCGAACGAGGGCTTCAACCGCTTCACCCCGCGCGCCCGCAATGTGGTGGTCGCCTCCCACAACGAGGCCCAGGCCGCCGGGCACGCCGAGATCGTCCCTGCCCACCTGATCCTCGGCCTGCTGGCCGAGCCCGAGGCCATCGCCGCCCGCGTCCTCGCGGGGCAGGGCGTGGAGCCGGACGCGGTGCGGGCGGCGGCGACCGCGGCGCTGCCCGCACCGGTGGACGAGGCGCCGGAGCTGATCCCGTACGACGCGGACGCCAAGAAGGTCCTGGCGCTGACCTTCCGCGAGGCCCTGCGCCTCGGCCACAACTACGTGGGCACCGAGCACATCCTGCTGGCCCTGCTGGAGTTCGAGGACGGCTCCGGCGTGCTGACCGGCCTCGGCCTGGACAAGGAGGCCGTGTCCGCAGCGGTGGAGCGGGCGGTGGGCGAGGTGGCAGGGGCGCTCGGGCAGCAGCCCTGAGGCTCCCGAGCGGCCCCCGCACCACGTGGACGGCGGCCTCAGTGCACCGAGAACCCGCCGTCCACGCACAACGACTGCCCGGTGACGTACGCCGACGAGCGCCCCGCCAGGAACACCGCGGCCCCGGCGAAGTCCTCCGCGAGCCCGTTGCGGCCGACCATCGTCCGGGCGGCCAGCGACGCCACCTTCTCCGGGTCCGACTGGAGGCGCGCGTTCAGCGGGGTCAGCACGAACCCCGGGACCAGGGTGTTCACGGTGACGCCGTACGGGGACCACGCCTCGGCCTGGGACCGGGCGAGCGACTCCAGGCCGCCCTTGGACACCCCGTACGCCCCGCTGCTCACAAAGGCGCGGTGGGCCTGCTGCGAGCTGACATGGATGATCCGCCCGTACCCCCGCTCGGCCATCCCGGGCCCGAACCGCTGCCCCAGCAGGAACGGCGCCTTGAGGTTCACGGCCATGGTGGTGTCCCAGACGTCCTCGCCGAGGTCGTCCATGGGCGGCCGCAAGTTGACGCCGGCGCAGTTGACAAGAATATCCGGCTCCCCAAAGGCGGCCACCATCCCATCGGCGGCCGCCCGCACCCCCTCACCGGTCCCCAGATCGGCGCTCACCCAGGCGGCCTCGCACCCGATGGCCTCCAACTCGTCGACGACCGCCTTCAGTTCACTCTCCCGACGCGCCACCACGACCACCCGTGCCCCGGCCCGCGCGAGCGCCCCGGTGACGGCCCGCCCGATCCCGGAACTGCCCCCGGTCACGACAGCGACCCGGCCGGCCAGTGAGAACAGGTCCGAAACATACGTCTGCGTACTCATGCCCCAACCCTATTGATCGGACCGGGTCCGGGTTCCGGGCTCGTTGACCTTCCGCGAGCAATCCGGTGAGGACGCGCGGACGTCGCCGCCGGATGCGCAGGCGGCTTACCACGGCATCGACGTCGCCGACCGCGGCGCCGACCCGGAGGGCGACGCGACCCGGACTCCGTCGGAGACGGAGCACCTGCTGGCCACATGGATCGTCAAGGCCTGGCAGAACCGGCGGCTCAACCAGTATGCGCCCGCCTGGATCCGGCAAGCTGTCACCGTCATCGAGACAAACAGGCGGAGACGCACATGGCCGCCGTCCATCCCCCTCCACACCCCGTTCACCCGGGACGACACCAAAGCCAGATCCGACATGGCCAACGACGGTTGAGTCTTCACGGCCTTCAGCCGGTATTGCCCCGCCTGCCTGACAGACATCGCCGGTCTTCCGGGCGGGTCGGTCCGGCAGGGCTCGTGGCGGTTGCCGCACATGTTCCCCCGCACACGCCCCCACTGCCTCAGGGCCCTCGTCGAGCCCGAGCGGCTGGCGTCACACCGCATGAGCGCTGGACCGGAAAGGGTTTGTCACGGCGGGGAGACGTCGACGATGATCACCTCATGACGACCAGAAAGGGTCATGCCTTCTAGGCGCCCCGCTTCGCTCTCCACCGCACGCGCACCGCCGGCCGCCGCTCATCCCAGCGCCCGCACGCAGTGACCGCACACCCAGGAGAGCCCCGCCAGTGCAGAAGACCGCCCTCGTTTCCTACGCCCACCTCCCCCGAACGCACCATGACCGCCACGTTTTGACCAGTACCGTCGACGTCTTCGGCGTCGCCCACTGGCTGCTTGCCGACCGCGCTCCGCAGCCCGGCGTCGACGTCCTGCCCTTCGACGCACTGGTCGTCTCCGTTCATCCGGGCGGCGACGTCGAGCTCACCGAGCTGAGCGCCCTGCGGGCCCGCTGGCCGCACCTGGACCGCCTGCCCGACGGCGGGTTCGTCGTCGCAGCCTCCCGCGCCCGCCGGTACGAGGACGCCGACCAGGTCCAAATCTTCGACGCGCCCGGCCGCGAGACCTTAGGTCGCTGCCGCTTTGAGCGAGCAACCGACAACCCGACACGGCCGGTTCCCTTCGGAGCGCCGTGGGAAGGCCTGGGGCAGTGGACGCTGGAAGAGGACCGCTTCGACCACGTGGGCGTGAGCGCCCACTACGCCGGCGGTTTCAGCCGGCCACCCGCTCTCGGCGCCGTCACCGTTCACGGGCGGACCGGCCCTCAGATCGAGTTCGCGGGCATCCAGCTGATCGGCAGGGCCGTTTCGGCCGTTGATACAGCCCTGACCCAGCACGTCGAAGAGCAAGACCTGGGCCTGGTGATCGGCTGTGGCGGCGATCTGGGGGTCGACGGTCTCAACATGTTCGTACGGGCCGGCCGAGCCGGGGACGTCCTGGTGAGTGAGGCCCGGTTCTGCCAGGAGCAAGGGGAGGACCACGGCTGATCGACGCGCTTCGGGACCGCTCGCCGCTACCGTGCCTTCGGTGATAGGCCCGGACGCAGGCGCTGACGGCCGGGCGCCCGCACCCGCTTCCGCCGGGGGTCCGCGCGCCCTGTGGTGCGGAACCTGGCAAGGGTGGGACCCTAGTGGTATGAACATCCCTTTCTTGGACAACTGGCGTAAGCGTCAGGGCAGTACGCAGGGGCACGCGCTCGCGGCCGCCGTCGAAGCTGATCCCGACGGCGTGGCCGAGCTGCTCGCCGAATGCGAACTGCTGCGTGCCCGGGCGGGGCAGCAAGGACTCGAACTCGACGACACCCCGGCCTCGTTGTCCGCACTCGACCAGCTCCCGCCGCGCTGGCGCGACGACCAGGAGGAGCTGCCCTGGCTGGGCAACGACGCCGGTCTCTACCTGGGCACCGTCATCGTGCGCACCGTCCCGGGGTCGGCGTGGGACATCTGGCCGAGCGGGCAGCCCGTGGTGCGGCTGGAGTCCGGGCGGGAGATCGACGTCGTCGCCGCCGGGCTGGACTGGGCCATGACCGGCAGCCCCGAGCTCTCGCAGGTGTACGCGGAGTCGGCCGAGAACTGATCGTCATGGCCGAGAGCTCACCACCAGGAACTCATCACCAAGAGAGATAAGCAGCCTTATGTACCATGTGGGCGTGTCGGGTGCGAAGTCCCTTTCCGGACTGCATAGTTTGCGCTGACCTCGACACAGCGACAAGTGGGTAGGGCAGCGCATGGCCGTCGATCCGTTGATCGAACTGAGGGACGTCAACAAACACTTCGGAGAGTTGCACGTACTTCAGGACATCAATCTCACCGTCGGCCGCGGGGAGGTGGTGGTGGTCATCGGCCCCTCCGGCTCCGGGAAATCGACCCTCTGCCGGGCGGTCAACCGGCTGGAGACGATCGAGTCCGGTTCCATCCTGATCGACGGCAAGCCCCTCCCCGCGGAGGGCAAGGGCCTGGCCCAGCTCCGCGCCGAAGTCGGCATGGTCTTCCAGTCGTTCAACCTCTTCGCCCACAAGACCGTGCTGGCCAATGTGTCCTTGGCCCAGCTCAAGGTCCGCAAGCGCAAGAAGGAGGAGGCCGACCGGCGCTCCCGGGAGTTGCTGGAGCGCGTCGGCCTCGCCTCCCAGGCCGACAAGTTCCCCGCCCAGCTCTCCGGCGGCCAGCAGCAGCGCGTGGCGATCGCCCGCGCCCTGGCCATGGACCCCAAGGCGCTGCTCTTCGACGAGCCCACCTCGGCTCTCGACCCGGAGATGATCAACGAGGTGCTGGAGGTCATGCAGCAGCTCGCCCGGGACGGTATGACCATGGTCGTGGTCACCCACGAGATGGGCTTCGCCCGGTCCGCCGCCAACCGCGTCGTCTTCATGGCCGACGGCCGCGTGGTCGAGGACCGCACTCCGGAGGACTTCTTCACCGCCCCGGAGAGCGACCGTGCCAAGGACTTCCTGTCCAAGATCCTCAAGCACTGACGGGGGGCCGATCGTGTTGCGTACCAACAGCTTGCCCACCAGCAGTGACCGCCGTCGCCGCCGTCCCGCCGCCCTCGCCCTCGGTCTCCTGCTCACCGTCCTCGCCGCTGCCTGCGGCAAGGACGGCAGCCCGCCCGTCAAGGGCCCGAAGGCCGAGGCGCTGCCCGTCTACCAGGTGGACCAGGGCTTCGAACTGCCCGAGTCGGCCACCTGGCGGAAGGCCGAGCGGCGTGGCTATCTGATCGTCGGCGCCAAGGAGGACCAGCCCTATCTGGGGGAGAAGGACCCGGCCAGCGGTGTCTACTCCGGCTTCGACATCGAGATCGCCCGGATGATGGCGGCCTCGCTCGGCTTCGAACCGAAGACGATCCGCTTCCGGACGATCGCCTCCGCCAACCGCGAGACCGCCCTCCAGAACGGCCAGATCGACTACTACGTCGGCACCTACACGATCAACGACATGCGCAAGAAGCTCGTCGGGTTCGCCGGTCCCTACTACATGGCGGGCCAGGGACTCCTGGTGCGCACCGACGAGAACGACATCAAGGGCCCCCAGGACCTGGCCGGCAAGACCGTCTGCTCGGCGGCCGGCACCACCCCCTACCAGCGCATCGCCGAGGACTACCCGAAGGCCGTCCTCGTCGCCTACGACACCTACTCGGTCTGCGTCGACAACCTGCTCACCTACCAGGTCGACGCCGTCACCACCGACGACGCCATCCTGCTGGGCTTCGCCGCCAAGGCGCCCGACGAGATGAAGGTCGTCGGCAAGTCCTTCTCCGAGGAGCCGTACGGCATCGGGGTGCAGCGCTCCGACAACGCGCTGCGGTTCGCCCTCGACGACGCGCTGGAGGCGAACGAGAAGAACGGCAACTGGAAGAAGGCGTTCGAAGCGACGCTGGGGCTCTCCGGAGTGCCCGCGCCGACCCCGCCGCCCATCGACCGCTACCCGGCGAACTGAGGGGACGGCGCCACCCATGGACGTACTGACAGACAACTTCTCCCTCTACGGCAAGGGCTTCCTCGGCACCGTCGAGCTGACGGTCTACTCCTCGGCCCTCGCCCTCGCCCTCGGCTTCGTCATGGCCTCCTTCCGCGTCGCCCCCGTCGGCTCGCTGCGCGTGCTGGGCACGGTCTGGGTGACCGTGCTGCGCAACACCCCGCTGACGCTGCTGTTCTTCGCGGTCCTCCTCGGCCTGCCGCGCTTCGGCCTCGTGCTGCCCTTCCAGCTCTTCGCCGTCCTGGCGCTCGGCTGCTACACCTCCGCGTTCATCTGCGAGGTGCTGCGCTCCGGCATCAACACCGTGCCCACCGGCCAGGGCGAGGCCGCCCGCAGCCTCGGCATGACCTTCGGCCAGACCCTGAACACCATCGTCCTGCCGCAGGCCTTCCGCTCGGTGATCCCGCCCGTCGGCTCCACCCTGATCGCGCTGGCCAAGAACTCCGCAATCGCCGGCGCGTTCAGCGTCACCGAACTCCTCGGCACCTACCGGACGCTCAACGAGCTGGGCTACAGCATCATCTGGACGTTCATCTGGATCGCCGTCGGCTACCTGATCATCACCCTCACCATCAGTGCGCTCTTCACCGTCATGGAGAAGCGCTGGGGAGTCGCCCGATGACCCATGTCCCCTCGGCCACCGCGCTCTACGACATCCCGGGGCCGCAGGCCCGTAAACGGCATCTCCTGTACGGAATCGCCTCGACGGCCGTGATCCTCGCCCTCGTCGGCTGGATCGTCTATCTACTCTTCGACACCGACCAGTTCACCGCCGAGAAGTGGCGCCCCTTCGCGTACAAGGGCATCCAGGAACTGCTCCTGCGGGGCCTCGGCAACACGCTCAAGGCGTTCGCGTACGCCGCCGTGCTCTCCCTCGCCCTCGGCGCGGTCCTCGCGGTCGGCCGGCTCTCCGTGCACCGCCCGGTGCGCTGGATCGCCACCCTGCTGGTCGAGTTCTTCCGGGCCATGCCGGTGCTGGTGATGATCTTCTTCATCTTCGTGGCGCTGAAGGTCCAGCCCCTGCCCGCCCTGGTCGCCGGGCTGACCCTCTACAACGGCTCGGTCCTCGCGGAGGTCTTCCGCACCGGGATCAACTCCGTGGACCGGGGCCAGCGGGAGGCCGCGTACGCCCTCGGGATGCGCAAGACCCAGGTCACGACGTTCGTCCTGGCCCCCCAGGCCGTGCGCGCGATGCTGCCGACCATCATCAGTCAACTGGTGGTCGCCCTCAAGGACACCTCACTGGGTTACCTGATCACCTACGAGGAATTCCTCCACGCCGGAAAGCTGATCGCGTCGAATCTCGACTACGATCTTCCCTTCATCCCTGTCGTGATGGTGATCTCTCCGATCTACATCGGTCTGTGCATGTTGTTGTCGTGGTTCGCCACCTGGGTGGCGCGACGGCAGCGGCGCAATCCGAGGACGGAGGCGGTGGGGGTGGCCCCGGCCGAGCCGGGGAAGCTGCTGCCGGGAGGGCAGTAGCCGGGTCCCACCTGCCCGGCAGCAGTCGGTGATCACTTCTCGCGCAGCGGGACCGAGAGATGACTCGGGTCCGTGGAGGGCGAGGAGAAGGTCAGCTGCGCGCCGGTCGGGTTGGCCTGAGTTGGCCTGACTTAGCTCTCGTTAGCCTCGGTGGGCAAGATCGTTTTCCCATTTTTTTCCCATCCGTCTCCCATGGCGGCAAGGGGCGGACCGGCGGGGTCGGAGACGTCCCCGCCGGTCCGCAGCCGGCCGATCGACCTACGTGCCTGCGCGGCGGAGAGGGCTTGGCGGGTTGTCCCCGGGTGCCCGGCCTGCGGCAGGTGAGCGGCGCCTCCTCGGCTGGCGGGTACTCTCGCTTCCCCTGTCCCGGGTCCCATGAGCCCCGGCCACACATTCTCCGGGTGTGATGGCGTCTCAGCTCATGAGCATTCTCACGCCGCGTGATGCATCTCGGCACATGTGAATCGCTGTGCCGCCGCGGCGGGGGAGGGCACAGGTTCGCGGAAGTGTTCTCCCTTGACCTCGCTCACGCCGAGGTCGACGCGTTCGCCGTCTGGCGTGACGGCGCCCCCTTCGTGCTCCTCAACACCCTGAAATCGGCCGTATGAGGCCGCGTCGACGCCGCTCACGAACTCGGGAACCTGGTCATGCATGGCAGCGAGCACGCCTGCTCGGGTCCCGAAGCTGAGCGCCGAGCGAATGCCTTCGCGTCCGCGTTCCTCATGCCCAAGGCAAGCGTCCTGGGCCGCATCCCGTCGGGTACGCACGTCGACCAGATCATCCGCGGCAAGCGAATCTGGAAGGTCTCCGCCATGGCCCTGACGTACCGCCTGCGCGATTTGGGGCTTGCTCACGGACTGGCAATGCAGGTCGACTTGCGCGGAATTGGGCCGGTTGGGATGCCGTTCCGCCGAACCCGAGGGCATGCGGGAGCGGGAAACATCGAAAGTGCTGACCAAGGTTTTCGCGGCGCTGCGCACAAAGGGTGTGAAGCCTTCTGTCGTAGCCGCGGAACTGGGGCTGACGAGCGAGGAGATGAACAGGCTTCTGTTCGGCCTCACGCTCACAACCGTCGTCGGCGGTGGACAGAAAACCGCACCCACTCTCACGCGGGTCCTGAAGTTCCTGCCGTGGACTGGACAGCGGTTGTTTACGCTGCCGGGGTGAGGTTCTGCCTGAGCAGGGATCTCGTTTCGAGCGGGGTGACGTATCCGTAGTCGGGGTGCCGGCGGAGTCGGCTGCGGTTGTATTCGACCTCGACATACCGGAAAACGTCGGCCCGGGCAGCCTCACGGGTCTCCCAGAAGGTCGTCCCGACTTCCGCTTTCAGGAGGGCGAACCAGCTTTCCGCGGCGGCATTATCGTAACAAGAGCCGACCCGTCCCATGGACTGCCTCATGTGCAACTTGCCTGTTCTGGCGCGCAATTCGTCACTGGTCTACTCGCTGCCGCGATCCGTGTGCATGATGCAACCGCGCTCCACCGAACTCATCCAATTGCCCTGCGGCTGCTGCGATTGCCACCGTGGTGATGCCTCTGCCGTCACGCCGCTACGGAGACAAGTGCCTCGTCCACACATTCGCATGTACCGAGAACGGATGATGAGCATTCGACCAAGAGCTAATCAGAGTACTTGAGGAAATCCCCGATGTGCTGCACGCTCGGCCGGTAACCGTTCGAGGTGTCCACCGTCAGCGTCGGCACACTAAGGGAGATGGGCTTGAACCGGTCATAGGAGAACTTTCCATCGGAAATGGCATCAAGGAACTCCTGGTCCGCGTGGGCGGACCGATGAGCAGAGTTCTTGGCGCGCTCAACGATCCTCTCCTGGGCAAGGGTTGATGACGTAGTGCAGCGCACGATGCGAATCCGGGCGATCTCGGAAAGAGGTTCGAGACCACTCCTCCACAAGTCGTCTTGGAACGCCGCCTCGGCCACCACCGTCACCCTTGCTCTCAGGAGGGTCGCCATCACTTCGAAGAAGACGTCGAGTGTCCGATAATTGAGGGGGTCGACACCACCACTGCGGTAGTGAGGTGTGGTCAGAACCATGCCCTGCTTGATCTCGTCGCGAATGATCGCGGGGCATCCCAGCTCTTGTGCGATCTTCTGGGCCAGCGTTGTCTTGCCGGTACCGGGCGGCCCGCTGACAACGGCCAGCGTGGGCAGTTTCACGAATCCGCCATTGTGCGACATCGGCCCAACCTTACTCCGTCTGCTCGATGGAGGATCCACCGATAAGTTCTTCGACGAACGGATCCAGGCGCGAGACCCGGGCCGGAAGCTTCGCCGCCGGGGCGCTTACCGGCTACTGGGTGCGCGCCACCAGCGTCCCGCCGCCTCCGCTCCCGCCCTTCTTCCTCCGCCCCGAACGCGCTCGAGCACCGGAGGGGTCACACGGCGGGCTGTTCGCCCCTGGACTTCAGCGTGATCCCCTCCGGCGCCCGCCGCAGCGCGCGGATCGCCGGGATGGCGAGCATCGCGGCCAGCAGCACGAACGACATGACCGACGAGAAGATCAGCACCTCGTTCGCGCCGAACGCGTCCGCCGCCGGGCCCGCCAGCGCGCGACCCAGTGGGATGACCATGATGGAGCCCGCGACGTCGTACGCGGAGACGCGGCTCAGGACCGTCAGCGGGATGTGAGACTGGACGCTCGTCGCCCACATCACGCCCCAGAACGCGAAGCCGTAGCCTGCGACGACGTGGGCCACGGCCGTCGCCGCGAACGACCATTCCAGGGCCGGGGCCAGGGGGTTGAGCGCGAAGCAGAGCATCGCCAGGGCGCCGGCCACCAGGGGGCGGCGCGGGCGGACCCGCATGCCGATCAGGCCGCCGATGATCGTGCCGGCGCCGTCCGCCGAGGCGATCCAGCCGTAGCCGCTCGCCCCGTGCTGCTCGATCATCAGCGCCGCGCCCAGCGGCAGCGCGGGGCCGAACACGAACAGGCCGTAGACCGACCAGACCGCGATCACGCCCCACAGCCACTGGCGGGACCGGAACTCCTGCCAACCGGTCGCCAGCCTGCGCCACAGCGGGTCGTCGCCCTCGTCGCGTTCCGTGTGCAGCTTCCGTAGCGGCAGCAGCACCAGGGCGCTCAGCGCGTACGCCGCCGCGATAACCAGGTACGAGCCCGATACCTGCCAGTAGGCGACCAGGATGCCCGCCAGACCGGGGCCCAGCAGGGTGCTCAGAGCCTCGGAGATCCGCAGCAGCGCGTTGGCTTTCTGGATGTCCTCGGCGACCCGGGGGACCATGCTCGCCATACCGGGCTGGAACATCGCCGTCGCGGCACCGCTGAGTGCCATCAGCCCCATGATCTGCCACAGCGGGACGCTGTCCGAGAAGAAGAGCAGCGCGCCGAGCGTGATCATGGCCAGCATCCGCACCAGGTCGGCGCAGATCATCATCAACTGGGGGGTGAACCGGTCGGCCAGCACTCCGCCGAAGAGCACCAGCAGGACGATCGGGGTCATCCACGCGGCCAGCGCGTAACCGACGCCGCTCGCACCGTGGCCCGCGCCCAGCACGGCCGTGGTGAGGGACACCATCAGCATGCCGTCGGCCAGCAGTGAGGCGCTGCGGGCTGTGAAGAAGAGCCGGAACCGGTTCGACCGCCAAGGGCTGGGCAGCGGCCCCTCGTGCTGCTTCTGCGGGAGGTTCGTTTCGTCAATGCTCATGTCGTACCTGCCGGCTCCTGCCGGTCCCTTCCTCGATGATGTGCAGCCGACGCCAGGCGTCGCTCCGGTCCCGCTCGGCAGGCGGGCTTTCGACGAGCACGTAGCGGGCCGGGGCTATGACCCCCGTACCGCCATGGGCGGGGAGCTCGGCCATCAGCGCCTTGTGGACCCCGGTCGGGGTCGGAGCCGTGTCACTGCCGCGCGCGATGTATGCGACCAGGTCGGAGCCCTCCGCGTCCGTTGCGATGTGCACCGGCAGGCCCCCCACCGCCGCTCCCAGCGCGTCCCGTACGGCGGACGGTGAGACCCAACAGCCCTTCACGCGCGTCCAGTCGGGACCGCGCACGGCCGGCCGGACGCCCGTCACCCCGGTGAGCGAGTCCAGCGGTACGTCCCGGGTGGCGGCAGCCTCCAGCAGCCGTACCAGGCCGGTCAGGAAGCCCTCCGCCTCGTCCGGGGTGAACAGCGCGGGATCGGCCCACAGGGAGATGTGGAGCTGGGGCGCCGTTTCGTAGGTGAAAGCCAGCATGCGTGTTGGCAGCGCTTGGAACGACCCCCAGGTCAGGCTGGGTTCGGCCGCTCGGTCCTCCTGCGGTGAGGTCGACAGGAGGGTGGCAGGAAGCACGCTGACGTCGTTGAACACCACGTCCCGCGCGAAGTGGCTGCCCCGTTCCCCGGTGACCCGGTCGATCATCTCCCACAGTCTTACGGAGTCGAACTGACTGTGCCGGTAAGCGTTGAGCGCGGCGCCCCAGGTCTTGCGGACCAGGGTGTCGAAGGACGGAACCCGGATGTCCAGGCAGAGCAGGGCGTCCTGGGACAGGGTGTTCACGGAGCGGGCGATTGTGGGGTGGAACCGGTTGGAGGTCGGGACGGCGGTGACGCAGGAGTCCTGGCCCGACCGGTGGGCCACCAATGCGCACCAGGCCGCCAGCAGCACCGTGGATTCGGGGTTCCCGATGCGTTGCGCCGCTGCGGCGAGCGCCCGCGCGCCGCGCTCGGACCGGAGCGTGAGCTGCCGGGCCCGGCCGTCTGCGCCCGCGGCCCGCGGCTCGGCGAACATCTCCTGCGGCTCGGTGCGGATGATCCTCTCCCAGTACCGCAGCGATGCCTCCGACTTTTGCTTCCCGGTGGGGGAGGCTTCCTGGGCGGCCAGGTCGAGCGGGGCGAAGGAGGCAGGGGAGGGGAGTTCCTCCCCTGCCAGCAGAGCGAGGAACTCCTCCCGCAGCACGGCCAGCGCGCTGGCGTCCGTTACCGCGTGACTGGATGCCAGGGCGGCGTGCACGGGTACGCCCCCGAGGGTGAGCAGCGAGATCCGCAGGGGGAATTCCCGGTCCAGCGCGAAGCGGCCGGCGCGGGCCGCCCGCGCCACCGACTCGGCGTACCGGGCGGGCTCCTCGGGGAACTCCGTGTGGTCGACGACGGTCACCGTGAACGTGCCCTCGGCCGCCACCACCTGCTCCACGGGCGCGGTTCCCGGGCCGTGCGGGAACGTGGTGCGCAGCCCTTCGTGGCGCAGGGCCAGGATGCGCAGGGCGTCGATCGCGGCGTCCACTGCGGTGCCCGCGGGGATCGCCCACACATCGTGGTTGTTGATGTGCTCGGGGTCGTCCCGCAGAATGCAGCGGATCATATTGGCCTGGCCCATGGTGAGGGGGCCGCGGCGCTCGTCTCCACCCGCGTAGGTGACGGAGACGGTACGCGGAGCGTGTGGGGTAGGCGGGGGGTTCAGATGCATGGTGTCCTTGCCGACAGAGGTGTTCATCGGTTCACGACCAGGCCCGCTTCGGCGCTCGCGCGGGCCAGCGCCTCCCAGTGGTCCATCAGGAGAGCGAAGTCGGCCATGTCGCCCCGGGCCTCGTCCAGAAGGCGGGAGCGGTTCTCCGTGAGTGCGTCCGCGACCGTGGTGTGGCGTCCGCCGAGCCGACGGTAGGCGCGTTCGACGCTGTCGAGGCGGTGGACGACCTCCGCACGGTCGAGACCGACGCTGTCCCGGACGAAACCGGCGACCACGGATGCCCGGACATGGCCCTCGGCGTCGAGCAGCGCGTCTGCGGCCGCCGACGTCCTCGCGTGCACGGCGTTGAGATACGCCATCGCCAGCAGGAACTTCGCGAACCGCAGCTGGTAGGCGAGGAAACCGGCCTCCGTACGCCGCTCCTCCGTATGGAAGTTGACGATGTGCCGGTTGTGCTGGAGGCCGGGCAGTTGTGCGTTGTGGGCGAGATGGAGCAGGAAGTAGTCGCTGCCGATGGTGTCCGTGGCGGGCGGCAGCGGAACCCTGCGGTAGACCTCGTGGTCGATACCGATGTTGCACATGTCCACGCGCATCGGGCTGATGGGGGCCAGCATGGTCCGGTCGCCGTCGAACGACGTCTTCCCGGCGCCCCGGAAGGACGCGTTGATCAGATGTTCCCGCCAGATCTCCGGCATTCCCTCCGGTATCGACAGGCCGACCAGTTCGCGGTACGTGTCCGGGTCGAGCTCGCTGATCTCGGCGACGTCCACCGACATCTCGCCCACGAAGGAGCCGCCCGCCAACGCCACCCGGCGGCCCTCGGACCCCGGCGGAAGCTTGCTCCGGTTCGCCGATTCCCGCACCTCGTATGCCTGTTGACCCAGGTAGGTGAGCTCCTGATGGAGAGGGAAGACCGGTTCGCCGTCGAATTGCTGGTAGCGGCTGTCGGAGTCCCGGCGGTGGACGGACGTGCAGCCGAGGGCCTGGGCGATGAGAAAGGCCCGGTTGGTGCACGCCCCGTAGGAGACGCGGCTCGGCAGCATGAGGTCCAGCAGCCGGTCGGGCCGGGCCGCCCCGGACCGACCGATCACCTCGCGCAGGAAGGCGCGCTGCGCGTCCTCGTCGAAATGGTGGACGGTCACACCGGGGGACGGGGGCAGCGCGGCCACCGCCTCCCGGTGCTCGGCGAGGACCGGCGCGGGGGAGGAGTCCAGCACCAGCAGATGCACCTCGACGCCGAACTTCTCTGCCCCGTAAGCGGCTTCCTCGCCGACCGCCGCGATGGTGCCGACGCAGGCCCGATGGGTGGGCAGGGTCAGACAGACGCGTCGCACGAAAGCTCCCCGCTCTGTGCGGCGGGTGCGGTGACCCCGGTGTCCCCGGTGCCCTGTGCGGCGGGTGCGGTGTCCTCAACCGGGTCCTGCCACGAGGCGAGCCCCAGCAGCCGGGCGCCCAGCGGGTTCAGTTCGGCCGTGGGGTAGCGCTTGGACTCGGGCAGCACCGGGTCGCCGACCAGGGTGCGGTTCCAGCGCGGGGTGCGCAGATGACGCCAGGACTCCACCCGGGACTTGCGCAGCCGCTCGTGCTCCTCCAGCGCGGGCATCATCGACAGGTACTGCACGGCCCGCACTCCACTCTGGGAAAGGTTGCGCGCCACGCCGTGGGCCAGCAGACCGTTCCAGATGAGCAGGTCGCCGGGGCGCAGATCCGGTCGTACGACCGGGAGCTCGTCCCGGTCGATGGTGGGGCGCAGGGGATCCCGGTCCCCGGGCTGGCCGACCTTCCAGGCGTCGAACTGCCGGAAGAGCTCCGGGCAGCACTGGAAACCGCCCGTCTCCGGCCGGGTGTCGTTGAGCGCGATGATGCCCTGCACCCGCTGCGGCGGGACGGCGAGCGTGGTGTCGATGTCCCAGTGGAGCTCGATGTCGAAGCCCCGGTCCGTCGGCTCGATCAGGGCGCGGTCACGGTTGCCCCGGTTGGGCGGGTTGAGGTTGAGCCGGTCCAGGGTGACCCACAGCTCCTCGCAGTCCCAGACGTCGACGAACGCGTCGTAGACCCGCTGCGACTGCCTGTTGTCCCAGAGGAGTTGGTGGTGGTATGCCTCCACGAAACCGTAGATGTGCAGTTGCTGGTCCAGCTCGGAGCGCAGCGGTCGGTCCTCGTACCAGCTTTCCGGCCGTTCGGGGTCGAGACCCTGGAAGTCCCAGGTGAAGTCGAGCAGCTGGCGCGCCACCGGGGCCGGGACCGCTTCCCGGACGATGACGTAGCCGTAGGTCTGCCAGTGGGCGAAGTCCTCCTCGGACAGCACCCGCAGCGGGCGCGACTTGTCGAGCTCCCGCAGGGCGGTCTGCGCGAGATAGGCCTCGCCGTCCGCGCTGAAGTACGGGAGGTCCGACGCCGCGCGGTGCAGGCGGGACCGACGGCGAGGGGTGGGTGTCGTCATGAGGTTCATGGCAGGTCCTTCTCCTCGGCCGGCCGTGCGGCGACCCCGGGGGAGCGGGGTCGCCGCACGGCGGGACGGATGGCAGTGCCGTGGTGGGAAGAGCCGTGACCACGTCGGTCAGCAGGATTGGTCCAGACCGCCTGGGCTGTCAAGTGCGCTACTCATATGGGGATATGGCATACCTACCTGTGCCAGGCGGCCACGGAACTGATACCTGCCGTTCGGTTTCTCTGGTCTAGACAACACCTGAGCAACGGGCCTACTGTCCAAGAGCGCGGTCGGAATTCGTGACGGGCTGTCAACCCGGCTTCCTGCCTGCGTTCCGGCCGCTGACGGCCCTGTTCAGGACCGCCGCCACGGCGATGTGGTCCGTACACCCGGTGGGTGTCCCGATTGCCGGCCCACACCGAGAAAGACGCGGTTTCATGAACACATCCAGCATCACGGCCCTGCCGGGTATCGAGCTGAAGAGTCCCGGTGCCGGGCTGATCACGCTGGACCCGGTCCGCACCGCCCTGCTGCGGGGCCTGGACGAGCTGCTGACCGGCCTGGCCACGCGGCTCGCCGCCCCGGAGGTCGTGGGGCCGCCCCTGCTGTCCGTCGAAGGACTCGCGCGGCTCGACTTCTTCCGCAACTTTCCTCATCTCGGCGTATCCGTCGGGCGGTTCGGCTCCGAGGCGCTCGACGGCCTGGCCTCCGGCGGCTCGCCCCAGAAGCTCCCGCTGCAGCCGACCGGCCATGTGCTGCCGTCCGCGACCTGTTACGGGCTGCTGCTCTCCCTGGAGGGCGAGGACGTAGGCGAAAGAGGGCTCAGGCTCTCGGCGGTCGGCCGCTGCTTCCGCAACGAGACCCACTACGAAGGTCTTCGCCGTCTGTGGGGGTTCCACATGCGGGAGGTGATCTACCTCGGCACCAAGGATGGAGCGAGCGAACACCAGGAACGTGGGGGGGAGTTCGTCCAAGAGGTGGCCGGGCGGCTCGGTCTCACCCTGACTCGGGCGGCGGCCGACGACCCGTTCTACGACAACGGGGGATCGCGGGCCCGTCTCATGGCGCTGGACCCGGTGAAGTTCGAGTACAGCGCCCCCGACGGCACGGCCATCGCCTCCGTCAACCGGCACCGCAACTTCTTCGGCGAGCGGCTCGGCATCCGGGCGGGCTCTCACGGGCCCGCGTACAGCTCCTGCGTCGCCTTCGGCATGGAGCGCTGGGTGCACGCGATGATCCTGGCCCACGGCACCGCCGAGCAGGCCCTGGAGCGGCTCCGCGCCGCCGGTTCCTGACCTCGACTCCTGGCAGTCATCGGAAAAGTTAGAGGAGCGTTTTCCCCATGCAACGTGTCGTAGCGTGGCTCAACGAGAAGAATCCCGGCCTCGACGGCCCGATCGGCGTCGAGGAGGATCTCATCGAGGCCCGCCTCATCGACTCGATGGACTTCCTGGAGTTCATCGATCTTCTGGAGGAAGTCTCGGGTGACGGCATCGATCTGCAGGAAGTCACCATCGACGACTTCCGCACCCTCGCCCGCGTCAAGGAGCGCTTCCTCGGCTCCGCCGATCTCGCGAACGCGCCGGGCGGCTGAGCACGGGCCGGTGACCCGTCACCCGCCGCCGTATCTTTCGCAGCCCGGTCTCCCGCCGTCTCACGAGAAGGGCGTGGCCGCCTCCGTGCTGGTCGCCACCACCGCCGAGGTGCTGGCGCACCCGGACCTGGACGAGGGCATGCTCGCCCCGTGGGAGCGGCGGCGGCTCGCGCGCATCCGGGTGCCGGGCCGGCGCGACGACGTGGTGGCGGCCCGGCTTCTATTGCGGCTGTGCGCCGCCCGGGTCATCGGCCGGCCGCCGCGGGAGGTGTATCCGGCCCAGCGCTGCCCTGGATGCGGGCGGGACGGGCACGGCCGCCCGTATCTGCCAGGTCATCCAAGGCTGGGCGTCAGCTTCAGTCACGCCGACGGCCTTGCCGCCGCGGCGGTAGGGCCGGGCCCGGTCGGCATCGACGTGGAGCCCCTCGAACGTCAGCCGGGACCCTTGACCGTACTGCGTCGGCTGCTGCCTGAGGCCGAGGTGGACGCCGCTGGTGCCGAACCGGAACCCGGCCCCGCGCTGCTGCGGTTGTGGGTGCGACGGGAGGCGCTGTTCAAGGCCGGGCGGGACGACGCCCGGCTGGTCGGGTGGACGGACCACCGCCGTGCAGCCGTGGTGGCCCTGGCGGGCGGCCCTGCGTGGCGAACGCGGACGGCGCCTGGGTTGTGAAGCCTCATCCCCACAATGCGGCCGAGACCTACGTAAATGCCTGACCGGCCGCGCTCATAGGAGACGACACCATTTGCGTGTGCGGGTCACTGCCGACACCGGGCACCGTCATCGCGACTGACGGTCGGTTCCACCGGAGACCGGCCGGGACGACAGCGCGCGGCGCCGGACGTGACCGGCGCAGGGAGCCAGGCCCCGTGTGTCTGCCGTAGACCGAATCGCGGCCCCTATTCCGCAGATCCCGTGGGGTCTCCGCCGGCGAGGCGCGCACCGGGGCAGGGGGCGGGAGAGTGCAGTCTGGAGCGTTGCGGTGTGCGTCGACCTCCGCATCCAGGCAGAGTGGTCAGACTTTCAGTTCCGGTGTGCTGCCTGCGTTACCCGCTATGGCCACGTAGATGGTGTTGGTCGAGGTGCCGCCGCGCAGCGGGTTGGGGAACTCCACCACGTGGGCGGTGGCGTGCTGGAAGGCGTCGGTGAGGTAGTTCGCTATCGCCCCGAGACCTCCAGAAGCCGAACTCGGGTCGGGGATCGATGCGGCCAAGACAGGCCGAATGACAGGTCATCATCGACCTTGGCGCCGATGTCTTCGATGGTCGGAGCACCAACCAATGGCAGATAATGAGCTGCGAGTTGGTAGGCCTCGGCGCCTCCCGGTGAGCGCCCGGGCACGACGGTGTCCCCTGACCGTCGCCGAAGCGCGACAACTGGTGGTGGGCGCGGCGAGCGAAGGGACCCACGGTGAGTCGTGGGCACCCGGATACCTGGACGAAGGTGATGTTGTGGGCGCCAGGCGGTTCCTGCGTACTTGTGCGAGCACGGGTGACCCACAGCCCTTCGGCCCGTGCGAGATCCGGCGCCGGCAGGACGGGCTCGCCGTTGGCGGTGTGGCCTTCCACGGCCTTGCCGACGACAGGGGAATCGTCACGATCGGCTACAGCCTGGTCCCCTCGGCGCAGGGCGGGGGATACGCCACCGAAGCGCTCCGGGCACTGCTGGGGTTCGCCCGCGACAACGGTGTGACAGGTGTGGAGGGCGATACGGATCACCAGAACGCCGCGTCCCAGCGCGTGATGAATGCCGTGGGCAATGCGCCTGGTCGCGCAGGACGACCGGCTCAAGTACTACCGAATTTCCTGGCCCGACGTGCCTACCACCGCAGTATCCGGCGCCGCTGAGCTGAGCTGAACGGAGAGCCAGGCGAGGGTCTGACCCCATGTCGGTTCGTCCTCGTGCCCGGCGGCGGGAAGCATGATGTTGTGGGGGCAGCCGGTGCGGGGGCATGGGTCCGGTCTCCCGGTCGCCGGCCTCCGGTCCGCGGACGATGAAGGGGCCCCGGGGTGAGCTCGGGGCGGGACACGTCGGCGTTTTCCGCCCCAACTGCGCTGCCGCCCCCTTGACGGCATCGACGAAGTCCGGGGGCGCGGATCTTGTCGTCCTTGCGGAACTCGTTCACTGTTACGGGCCTGAGCCGCTGGTGCCGTCTACGGTGCGTTCTCGCTGATGTCCTTGAGGCGCTGTCCGGAGGGAGGGGTCGCGGCCACGAAGTCGGCGCTCAGCACGTCGGCGTACGCAGCCAGGTCATCGTGGGTGGCCACCACGGTGCGGACGATGCGGTTGATCGTGTCCGAACGGGCAAGCCGTGCGCCCCGGG
>NZ_JBHXOX010000025.1:0-153240 GCF_042718795.1 Streptomyces cyaneofuscatus | reverse complement strand
CCCTCCGGGCGCTTCCCTTCGTGTTTCTTTGTCTTGCTGTCCTGCGTTTCCGACTCTATCAGACTCTTTCGTGTCCGATTCCCGATCGAAGCGGGTCAAGCGGTTTTGCTGCCTTTCGCTTTCCAGGTCTTCGCTTTCGCGTTTTCCCTTTCCGGCGAGTCCGACTCTATCA
Organism: Streptomyces cyaneofuscatus; assembly: GCF_042718795.1. Lineage (GTDB taxonomy): Bacteria > Actinomycetota > Actinomycetes > Streptomycetales > Streptomycetaceae > Streptomyces > Streptomyces cyaneofuscatus_A. The sequence goes on along the minus strand of NZ_JBHXOX010000025.1, from coordinate 153,068 downwards.
GATCCTTTCGGGCCTGACCCCCAGTCAGCGGGGCTTGTCTTCCCGGCTGTTGGGCCGTTCCGACGAGTGAGACATTAGCGGATTCCTGGCCCCCGACGCTAATCGGGGTGCGTCCCTTCGAACGCGGATTCCTCATTTCGCGAATGCGCACGAAAAAGCGGGCGACACGGAGTCGCTACTGATCGTGGTCACTGCGGAATGGTTGTCCGGGGACCGACCGGGGTCGGCGCTCACGTCGGACAACTCGGAGCACACTACGGATGTGCCGGGGGTGTGTCAACCCCCGGCCGGAGCCGTGGGTCAGCCGTTGCCGGAGGCCAGTTCGCGGCTGCGGTCGCGGGCGGCTTCGAGGGCGGCGATGAGGGCGGCCCGTACGCCGTGGTTCTCCAGCTCGCGGATGGCGCTGATCGTGGTGCCGGCGGGGCTGGTGACGGCCTCGCGGAGCTTGACCGGGTGTTCGCCGCTGTCCCGGAGCATCACGGCGGCGCCGATGGCGGCCTGGACGATGAGGTCGTGGGCCTGGGCGCGGGGCAGGCCCAGCAGGATGCCCGCGTCGGTCATGGCCTCGACCAGGAAGTAGAAGTAGGCGGGACCCGAGCCGGAGAGGGCGGTGGCCGCGTCCTGCTGGGACTCCGGGACGCGCAGGGTCTTGCCGACGCCGCCGAAGATCTCCTCGGTGGTCGTGAGGTGGGCGCCGGTGGCGTGGCTGCCGGCCGAGATGACGGACATGCCCTCGTCCACCAGGACCGGGGTGTTGGGCATGACCCGGACCACCGGGGTGCCGTCCGTGAGGCGCTCCTCGATGAAGGTGGTGGTGATGCCGGCGGCCGCGCTGATGACCAGGCGGTCGGCGCTGACGTGCGGGGCCAGTTCGTCGAGGAGCTTGCCCATGTCCTGCGGCTTGACGGCCAGGATGAGGATGTCCGCCGCCTTCGCCGCTTCGGCGTTGCTGACCGACTCGACTCCGTACCGCGTGTGCAGTTCCTGGGCCCGCTCGCTGCGGCGTGCGGTCACCAGGAGGTCGGCCGGTCGCCAGCCCGCCCGGATCATGCCGCTGAGGAGGGCCTCGCCGATCTTGCCGGTGCCGAGGACTGCGACTGTCTGGGTCATGTGTTCACCCTCCGGGCGGTGCTCAGGTTCGGGGTCGGGCCGTGACTGCCGCCCCTCCCGTCATCCTCGCACCAGGGTCCCGGAGCGTGCGGCGGTGTCTCACGGTGTGCGGCGGCGCAGCGTGATCGCGCCCAGGCAGAGGACCAGGAACGCGCTGCCCGCCACCACCGCGATGTCCCGGAGGAAGGCACCGGTGAGGTCGGCGTGGTGGAGGACCTGGTTCATGCCGTCGACGGCGTACGACATGGGCAGGACGTTCGAGATCGCCTCCAGGACCGGGTGCATCCGGTCGCGGGGGATGAACAGGCCGCAGAGCAGGAGTTGGGGGAAGATCACCGCCGGCATGAACTGGACGGCCTGGAACTCGGACGCGGCGAACGCCGAGACGAAGAGGCCCAGCGCCGTGCCGAGCAGGGCGTCGAGCAGGGCGACCAGGAGCAGCAGCCACGGTGAGCCCGTCACGTCCAGGCCGAGGAGCCAGACGGAGACGGCGGTGGCCAGGGCGGACTGGACGACCGCGATCGCGCCGAACGCGAGGGCGTACCCCGCGATCAGGTCGCCCTTGCCGAGGGGGAGGGCGAGGAGGCGTTCGAGGGTGCCCGAGGTGCGTTCGCGCAGGGTGGCGATCGAGGTCACCAGGAACATCGTGATCAGCGGGAAGATGCCGAGGAGCGAGGCCCCGATCGCGTCGAACGTCCCGGGGGCGCCGTCGAAGACGTAACGGAGCAGCGTGATCATCGCGACCGGGACGATCAAAAGGAGGGCGATCGTGCGGGGGTCGTGGCGGAGCTGGCGCAGGACCCTGGTCGCCGTGGCTGCCGTACGGGAGGGGGTCAGGGGCCGGCCGGTGCGGGCGGGGGGTGCTGTTCTGCCGGTCATGGTGTGGGCTCCTCGGGGTGGGCGCCTCGTGCGGCCGCCTCGTCGACCAGGTGGAGGAAGGCCTCCTCCACCGTCGCCGTGCCGGTGCGGGTGCGGAGTGCCTCGGGGGTGTCCTCGGCGAGGATGCGGCCCTCGCGCATCAGGAGCAGGCGGTGGCAGCGTTCGGCCTCGTCCATGACGTGGGACGAGATGAGGAGGGTGGCGCCCCGGTCGGCGGCCAGGCGGTGGAAGAGGTCCCACAGGTCGCGGCGGAGTACCGGGTCCAGGCCGACCGTCGGTTCGTCCAGGACCAGCAGGTCGGGGGTGGAGAGCAGGGCGACGGCCAGGGAGACGCGGCTGCGCTGGCCGCCGGAGAGCGCGGCGGCGAGTACGTCGGCGTGGGTCGTGAGGTCCACCTCTTCGATGGCCCGGGTGACCGCGGACCGGCGCGCGTCCCGGTGGGTGCGGCCGGGGTGCAGGACGGCGGCGAAGTAGTCCAGGTTCTGGCGGACGGTGAGGTCCGTGTAGACGGAGGGCGCCTGGGTGACGTAGCCGATGCGGGGGCGCAGGGCCGGGGATCCCGCGGGGTGGCCGAGGACGGTGAGCGTGCCCGTCGCCTTGGCCTGGGTGCCGGCTACCGCGCGCATCAGGGTCGTCTTTCCGCAGCCCGAGGGGCCTAGGAGGCCCGTGATCGTGCCGGGGTGGAGGCTGAAGTCCAGGGTGCTCAGGACGGTGCGGTCGCCTCGTACGACGGTGAGGTTGCGGGCCTGGACTGCTGGTGGGGGTGGGCGGTCTCTTCCGGGGGCTTCGGGTGCGCCTCGTTTGTAATTCATCATGTGGTGAATTACAGGGCCGGATGCGTGCCGTCGTCAAGAGGGCGGGGAGTGCCGGGGCGCGGTGGGGGTGCGGGGGTGCGGGGGTGCGGGGGTGCGGGGGTGAACGGAATCCCCTGCTCCGGTGCTTCCGCTTCTGCGTGCTTCCGTGGCCGCCCGATGGGGGTGCAGGGCATGCTCGCCGGGGCCGCTGGTGGCTGTGGGGGGTGGCGGCCGGGGTGACCGCGCTGTTCCGGCTGCCGGTGGAGCGGATCGAGGTGGTGGCGACCAGCCTCTTCGAGGGGGTGCGCGTGGGGCTGCTGCTGGCCGTCGCCAAGACCGCGTGGGACATCAGCCATGTGCACGTAGAGACGGTGGAGGGGGACGGGCGGCGGGAAGGGGCGTTGAGCTCTGCCCCGTGACGCGCCGCGTTCTTCGGGTCAGCGGCGCTTCGGGCGCTTGCGGGCCGCCGGGTTGCCCGTACGGGACGAGCGGCGCTTCTCGAACTGGGCGCGGGCGCTCTCGTACTCCGCGCGGCGCAGCTTCTCACCCGGGGCCTCGATGAGCGAGCGGACGAAGTAGGCGAGCAGCGAACCGATGAAGCCGATCGACTTCAGGCCGCGCAGGGCGTCCTCGCGGGCCGGGTCCTTGGGGCGGGAGCCGAACCCCTCCCACGTTTTGCGGAACGCGACGGCGCTGCAGATCGCGAACATCGCGATCACCAGCATCCCGACGAGGCTGCCGACCTCCGCGATCTCCAGGCCCTGGAAGGCGAAGCGCAGGACGAAGCAGGCGGCCACGGCGGCGGCCAGCGAGCCGATCGCGACGCCGGCACGGCGGAGCCCGTAACCGCCGTCGTGGTCGACCCACGTCGTGCCGAAGAAGCGGATCGGCTCGGGCTGCGGGCCGGGGGGTGTGGCCGGGGGTGTGGGGGTGCCGGGTGCTTCGGTGTTGCCGCTGTTCTCGCTCACGGGGTCGATTATCCCGGACCGGCGGCGTGCCCCGTGAGCGAGCGGTCCGACGTTCCGGTCGGTCCCGGGTCAGTCGCAGCGCGGGGCGACGTAGCCGTCGCTGCCCGTGAGGACGTAGGTGTCCGAGATGAACTCGCCGTTGGCGATGTTGCACCAGAGGTTCGACGTGCCGTACGGGCCGGTGACCCGCTCCCCCGGCTTCTGGCAGTAGATCGGGACCCTCATCCCGAGCGGGAGCGTCCGCACGATCCGGTAGCTGGTGCCGGGGCCGGTGCGGACGTTGACCCGGTAGCCGGGGGCGATCGGGTAGCGGTGTGCCGAGGCCGGTGCCGCCGCCGCGGTCGTGGTGGCCTCGGCGGCTTCCGCCGCTCCCTCCGCCGGTTCGATGGTCTGTTCGTCAACGCCCATGGTGGGCCTCCCCCGTTGAAAAACGATGTGTACGAAGCCGTACGACGCGCAGGCTAACAAGCCCCACGCCACTCGCACGCACCATCGACTAGGCTCCGTGCGTCGCGCTTGCGCATCAACACACGGGGGTGGGCGATGCCGCCGCTGCCAGGGGCCGGAGCGCATCCGGAAGCGGAGTTTCCGGAATATGCGGGTACCTACCGCCTTGAGGCATGTCTCGGCTCGGGCGGCATGGGCGTCGTCCATCTGGCCCGCTCCGCCTCCGGGCTGCAGCTCGCGGTGAAGGTGGTGCACCGGCCGTACGCGGCGGACCCCGAGTTCAGGGCCCGGTTCCGGCAGGAGGTGGCGGCCGCGCGGCGGGTGAGCGGGGCGTTCACCGCGCCGGTCGTGGACGCCGATCCGGAGGCCGTACGGCCGTGGATGGCCACCCTGTACGTGCCCGGGCCGACCCTCGCCGAACAGGTCAAGCGGAACGGGCCGCTGGCCCCCGCCGAGCTGCGCAGGCTGACCGCCGGACTGGCCGAGGCGCTGCGGGACATCCACCGGGCCGGTGTCGTCCACCGCGACCTGAAGCCGAGCAACGTGCTGCTCTCCGACGCGGGCCCGAAGGTCATCGACTTCGGGATCTCGCGCCCGTACGACAGTGATCTGCGCACCGAGACCGGCAAGTTGATCGGCTCGCCGCCGTACATGGCGCCGGAGCAGTTCCAACGGCCGCGTGAGGTAGGGCCGGCGGCCGATGTGTTCGCGCTGGGGGCGGTGCTCGTCCATGCGGCGACGGGGCGGGGGCCGTTCGACTCGGACAGCCCGTACATCGTGGCGTACCAGGTGGTGCACGACGAGGCGGACCTCAGCGGGGTGCCGGAGGATCTGGCGGAGCTGGTCGGGCGGTGCCTGGCGAAGGACCCGGCTCAGCGGCCGACTCCCGATGAGGTGATGGCGGAGTTGCGGCCGCCGTCGTACGAGGCTGCCGCGTTCATCCCGGCTCAGCGGCGGGTGGGGGGTGTCGCGGCGTCGGGCGCCGTGGAGGTCGGGGAGGTCGCCGACGAGCGGGAGGGGGCCGAGGACGTCACGCATGTGCGCGGGGCGGTGGTGCCGGGCCGGCGGTGGCGGGTGGGGCGCGGGCGGCTGGTTCTCGCGGCCGCGCTGCTCCTGCTGGTGGCGGGGGCGGGCGCCGGGGGGTTCGCGCTGTGGGGTGGCGGTGGGGGTGAGCCGGCGGAGGCTCCGGAGCGTACGGAGGAGGCGGACGGTGCCGCCTTCTCGCCGTGGAGCACCTCACTGCGGACCAGTGGCCGCGCCACCCCTGTCTGCTCCTCCGCCGGGGCGGGCGCGGCGCTGTACTGCGCGGTGGCCGGAACCGGGACCGCGCGGATCGACCCGGCGGACGGGCGGGTGCTCTGGTCGGACCGGAACACCGCGCTCCGCGAGGCCTCGGCGCCCATCGTCTCGGGTGGGGTGGTGCTGTCGGCCGGTCCGGACGGGAAGCTGCGCGCGTACGACCCGGTGAAGGGAGTCCCGGTCCGGGAGACCGGCCTCTCCGCGAGCCCCGGCTCCTCGTTCCCGGCCGGCTCCACGCTGCTGGTCGTCGCGGACGGCGGCACGGTCACGGCGCTGGACGGCCCGAGCGGGGTGGAGCGGTGGGAGCGGACCCTGGCGGGGCACGTACGGCCGGACTTCGGGCTGTACGACGAGGCGTCCGGTCTCGCGTACGCCTTCGAGCACGCGGCGGACGGCGCCTCGACCCTGGTCACCGCCGTGGACGCGGGGAGCGGCCGGGCGGCGTGGCAGCGGCGGCTGGACGGGATCCTCACGCCGGTCGCCACCGCCGGGGCCGGGGAGCTCGTCCTGACGGAGATGAACGCGGACATGCAGACGGTCGGGCTGGTGCGGTACGCGCCCGGGAAGCGTTCGGCCGTACGGATCGCGCTGCCGTTCCGGCTGGACGAGCCGGAGGTGGTGATGGGCGGGGACGCCGCGTATCTGCTGGGGCGGGGCGGGTCGCTGCTGGCGGTGGACACGGGGGCGCCGGGCGGTGGGGACGCTGTGGACACGGGGGCGCCGGTTGGTGGGGACGCGGTGGACACGGGGGCGCCGGTTGGTGGGGACGCTGTGGACACGGGGGCGCCGGTTGGTGGGGACGCGGTGGCACCGGCTGGTGGGGGCGCGGAGTTGTGGCGGCTGGAGACCGGGGTGGGGCGGGGGTCCGCGCCGGTGCTCGGGGAGGGCGGGCAGCTCTACTTCTCGGCTGCGGACGGGCGGCTGCTGGCCGTGGATACGGAGCGGGGGGCGCTGGTGGGGCAGACGCGGGCGCGGCTGAGCGGGGGGAAGCTGACGTACGCGTCCGACCTGCCCGCGCCGGTGGCGGCGGGGCGGGTGGTCGTGGGTACGGCGCCGGACGGGTCGGTGTTCGCGGTGGATGGGCTGGAGCCGGGGGGTTGGTAGGCCCGGGGGGGGCGGCGGCTGCCCGGGGTGCGGGTGCGTTTGAGGGGCTCCCGCCCGGGTGCTCCCGGGGCTCCGCCCCGTACCCCGCTCCTCAAACGCCGGAGGGGCTGGAAAGGCGGACCCCGCTCCTCAAGCACTGGAAAAGGCCGGGGAGGGGAGCCGGGGGCCGCTCCCCTCCTCAGGAAGGGTCAGCCCAGCTTCGAGACGTCCCTGACCGCGCCCCTGTCCGCGCTCGTGGCCATCGCCGCGTACGCGCGCAGGGCTGCCGAGACCTTGCGCTCGCGGTTCTTGGGCGCGTACACGCCGTTCAGTGCCTCGCGGCGGGTGGCCAGGGTCGCGTCGTCCACCAGCAGCTCGATCGAGCGGTTCGGGATGTCGATGCGGATGCGGTCGCCGTCCTCGACGAGGGCGATCGTGCCGCCGGAGGCCGCCTCGGGTGAGGCGTGGCCGATGGAGAGGCCCGACGTGCCGCCCGAGAAGCGGCCGTCGGTGACCAGGGCGCAGACCTTGCCCAGGCCCCGGCCCTTGAGGAAGGACGTGGGGTACAGCATCTCCTGCATGCCGGGGCCGCCGCGCGGGCCCTCGTAGCGGATGACGACGACGTCGCCCGCCGTGATCTCCTTGCGGAGGATCTTGTCGACGGCCTCCTCCTGGGACTCGCAGACGACGGCCGGGCCCTCGAAGGTCCAGATCGACTCGTCGACGCCGGCCGTCTTCACGACGCAGCCGTCCACGGCGAGGTTCCCCTTGAGGACGGCGAGGCCGCCGTCCTTGGAGTACGCGTGCTCGACGTCGCGGATGCAGCCGCCCGCCGCGTCCAGGTCGAGCGTGTCCCACCGCTCCGACTGGGAGAAGGCGGTCGCGGAGCGCACGCAGCCGGGGGCGGCGTGCCACAGCTCGACGGCCTCGGGGGACGGGGAGCCGCCGCGCACGTCCCAGTTCTTCAGCCACTCGGCGAGGGTGTCGGAGTGCACGGAGTGGACGTCCTCGTTGAGGTGGCCGCCGCGGTGCAGCTCGCCGAGGAGGGCGGGGATGCCGCCGGCGCGGTGGACGTCCTCCATGTAATACGTACCGCCGGGCGCCACGTTCGGGGCGACCTTGGACAGGCACGGCACCCGGCGCGAGACCTCGTTGATGTCGTCCAGGTCGTACGCCAGCTCCGCCTCCTCGGCGGCGGCCAGCAGGTGCAGGATCGTGTTGGTCGAGCCGCCCATCGCGATGTCCAGCGCCATGGCGTTGTCGAACGCGGCGCGGGTGCCGATGGAGCGCGGCAGGACCGTCTCGTCGTCCTGCTCGTAGTACCGCTTGGTGATCTCGACGACCGTGCGGCCGGCGTCCTCGTACAGCGCCCTGCGGGCGGTGTGCGTGGCGAGGACCGAGCCGTTGCCGGGGAGGGAGAGGCCGAGGACCTCGGTCAGGCAGTTCATCGAGTTGGCGGTGAACATGCCGGAACAGCTACCGCAGGTCGGGCAGGCGTTCTCCTCGATACGGAGGATGTCCTCGTCCGAGATCGACTCGTCCACCGCGTCGCTGATCGCGTTGACCAGGTCGAGTTTTCGCACCGTGCCGTCCACGAGAGTCGCCTTGCCGGCCTCCATCGGGCCGCCGGAGACGAAGACCGTCGGGATGTTGAGGCGCATCGCGGCCATCAGCATGCCCGGGGTGATCTTGTCGCAGTTGGAGATGCAGATCAGCGCGTCCGCGCAGTGCGCCTCGACCATGTACTCGACGGAGTCGGCGATCAGGTCGCGCGAGGGCAGGCTGTAGAGCATGCCGCCGTGGCCCATCGCGATGCCGTCGTCCACGGCGATGGTGTTGAACTCGCGCGGGACCGCGCCCGCCGCCAGGATCGCCTCGGAGACGATCCGGCCGACCGGGGCGAGGTGGGTGTGGCCGGGGACGAACTCGGTGAACGAGTTGGCGACCGCGATGATCGGCTTGCCGATGTCCGCGCTCGCTACGCCCGACGCGCGCATAAGGGCGCGCGCGCCCGCCATGTTGCGTCCGTGGGTGACCGTGCGGGACCTCAGCTGGGGCATCGTCGCTCGCTCCTTCGGCAGGGGTGCTGCCTCCGACAGATAAGAAAAGACTGTCTTCGAGCGTACGCCTCGGATCCAAGATCTGGACAGGCTGTCCGGTATGCGGGATGCGGTGGTCGGTACGTGGGCATGCGTGGCGGGCCTGCGCTGTGGGCCTGCCCTGTGGGCCTGCGCTGTGCGGCGTCAGCTCTCCGTCAAGTATCTCTGCAGCGTCGGCGCCACCATCGCGACGATGTCCTCCGGGTCCGCCGAGGCGAGCGGCTCGGCCCGGATCACGTACCGCAGCATCGCGATGCCGATCATGTGCGAGGCGGCCAGCTCCGCGCGGAACGTGGCGTCGGGGACGTCGAGGTCGGCCGCGATCCGGTCCAGCAGCCGCCGCAGGACGAAGCCGCGCAGCACCTTCGCCGCCGCCTCGTGGGTGAGCGCCGAGCGCAGGACCGCGAGGAGCGGGGCACGGGTGGCCGGGTTCTCCCATACGGAGAGGAAGTAGCGGGCCAGCCGCTCCCCCAGGCCCTCCGGGGGACCGCCGAGGACCGCGGGGATGACGAGCGCCGGTTCGAAGGAGAGCTCGACGGCGGCCGCGAAGACCTCGTCCTTCGTACCGAAGTAGTGGTGGACGAGGGCCGCGTCGACCCCGGCCGCCTTGGCGACCTGGCGGATGGAGGTCTTGTCGTAGCCGCGCTCGGCGAACTCGGTACGGGCCGCCTGGAGGATGCGCGTACGGGCGTCGGGGCCGTCGGCGGCGGCCTGACGGGAGGGGCGGCCCCGGCGCCGGGGGGCGGGTGCGTCCTCGGTCACGGGCGGTCCGGGGTCACGGAGGCCGGGCGCGGGTGCCGGTGGTCCTCGGTCACGGGTGGCGGGCCTCGGCGGCCGGGTCGGAGGTTCCTCGGGCCGGGTCCGTGGTGGCCGTGGCCGGGGTTCCTCGGGCCGGGTCCGGCGCGGTGGCCGTGGCCGTGGCGAGGTGGAGGCGGGTGAAGGCCAGGGCCTCGGCGAGGTCGGCCTCGCGTTCGGCGGAGGACATCGCGCGGCGGGTGTTGACCTCGATGACGACATGGCCGTCGAACGACGTACGGGCCAGGCGCTCCAGCAGCTCCGCGCACGGCTGGTCGCCCCGGCCGGGCACCAGGTGCTCGTCCTTGGCCGAGCCCTTGCCGTCGGCGAGGTGGACGTGGGCGAGCCGGTCGCCCATCCGGTCCACCATGGCGAGGCTGTCGGTGCGGGCGGTCGCGGTGTGCGAGAGGTCGACCGTGAAGTGCCGGTAGTCGTCGTTGGTGACGTCCCAGTCGGGGGCGTACGCGAGCATCTCGCGGTCCCGGTAGCGCCACGGGTACATGTTCTCGACGGCGAACCGGACGTCCGTCTCGTCCGCCATCCGCCAGATCCCGGTCACGAAGTCCTTGGCGTAGTTGCGCTGCCACCGGAACGGCGGGTGCACCACGACGGTGGACGCGCCGAGCTTCTCGGCCGCCGCCCGGGCCCGCTGGAGCTTGACCCAGGGGTCGGTGGACCAGACGCGCTGGGTGATCAGGAGGCAGGGCGCGTGGACCGCCAGGATCGGGACCTGGTGGTAGTCGGAGAGCCGGCGCAGGGCCTCGATGTCCTGGCTGACGGGGTCGGTCCAGACCATGACCTCGACGCCGTCGTACCCGAGGCGCGCGGCGATCTCGAAGGCCGTCGCGGTGGACTCGGGGTAGACCGAGGCCGTTGACAGGGCGACCTTCGCATCGGGGATGCGCACCACTGGTTCTGCCACCTGGACAGCGTACGGGCACCGGTGCGCATCCCCGAGGGGCCCTGGCGGAAAGTGATCAGGGCCATGGGCGTACGTGGCGTACGTACGGCCCCGCCGTCACCCCGGCAGCGCCGCCCGCTCCACCGGGAGGTGGTCCAGGCGGCGCAGGATGACGCCCTCGCGCAGCGCCCACGGACAGATCTCCAGCTCCTCCACGCCGAACAGGTCCATCGCGCCCTCCGCCACCAGCGCCCCGGCGAGCAGTTGGGCGGCCCGGCCCTCGGAGACTCCGGGGAGGCGGCCGCGCTCCTCGACGGTCATCGACGCGAGCTTGGGCACCCACTCCTCCAGGGCGCTGCGGCTGAGGCAGCGCTGGACGTAGAGGCCCTCGGTGGAGCGGGCGGCGCCGGCGATCCGGGCGAGCTGCTTGAACGTCTTGGAGGTGGCGACGACCCGGTCCGGGCGGCCGGCCCGGCTGAACTCGCCCACCGTCCGCGCGATGCTGGCCCGCACATGGCGGCGCAACGCCTTGACCTGCTCCGGATCGGCCGGGTCCTGCGTCAGCCAGGCGCCGGTGAGGCGGCCCGCGCCGAGCGGCAGGGAGACGGCGATGTCCGGCTCCTCGTCGATCCCGAAGGCGATCTCCAGCGAGCCGCCCCCGATGTCCAGGACCAGCAGCTTCCCCGCCGACCAGCCGAACCAGCGGCGGGCGGCCAGGAAGGTCAGCCGGGCCTCCTCGGCGCCGCTGAGGACGGCGAGGTCGACACCGGTCTCGACCCGTACGCGCTCCAGGACCTCGTCCGCGTTGGTCGCCTCGCGCACGGCGGAGGTGGCGAACGGCAGCACGTCCTCGCACCCCTTGTCCTCGGCCGCCTGGACCGCCCCGGCGATCGTCGCCACCAGCCGGTCCACGCCGGGCGGGCCGATCGCACCGGTCTCGTCGAGCAGTTCGGCGAGCCGCAGCTCCGCCTTGTGCGAGTGCGCGGGCAGCGGGCGGGCGCCGGGGTGGGCGTCGACCACCAGCAGATGAACCGTGTTCGATCCCACGTCCAGGACTCCGAGTCTCATACCGGAACGCTACTGCGCCATTGGACTTACGCTGAGCCCGTGCCAAAGACGAAAAAGGCTAAGCAGGACAAAGCCACGAAGAAGACGAAGTCGAACAAGCAGGCGTCACAGCCGGAGGCGAACGGACCGGACCCGTCCGACGAGAAGGGCATCGACTTCGCGCGGGCCTGGGTGGAGTTCCCCGACCCCGGCGACGACGAGCAGGTCTTCCGCTGCGATCTGACCTGGCTGACCTCCCGTTGGACCTGCATCTTCGGCAGCGGCTGCCAGGGCATCCAGGCGGGCCGCGCCGACGACGGCTGCTGCACGCTGGGCGCGCACTTCTCCGACGAGGACGACGAGAAGCGGGTCGCCGAGAACGTGGCGCGGCTCACCCCTGAGCTGTGGCAGTTCCACGACGTCGGTACGGAGACGGGCTGGGTCGGCGTCGACGAGGACGGCGAACGGCAGACGCGCCGCTGGGAGGGGTCCTGCATCTTCCAGAACCGGCCGGGCTTCGCCGCCGGGGCGGGCTGCTCCCTGCACATCCTGGCGCTGCGCGAGGGCAAGGAGCCGCTGGAGACCAAGCCGGACGTGTGCTGGCAGTTGCCGGTACGGCGTACGTACGACTGGATCGACCGGCCCGACGACACCCGGGTGCTCCAGGTGACGATCGGTGAGTACGACCGGCGGGGCTGGGGCCCGGGCGGGCATGACCTGCACTGGTGGTGCACCTCGGCGACGTCCGCGCACGGGGCCGGGGACCCGGTGTACGTGACCTACCGGCCGGAGCTGATCGAGCTGATGGGCAAGGAGGCCTACGACCGGCTGGTCGAGCTGTGCGAGCAGCGGCTGGCGTCGCTGCTGCCGATGGCGCCGCATCCGGCGGACCCGCCGGCGGGCGGTAAGTAGCTCTCGGGGTCGCTCACTCCGTCGGGGCCGGGTCGCTCGGGGCGGGGTCCGTCGGGGGCAGGTCCGTGGGGTCCGGGCCCGGCGGGTCCGTGGGGTCGGTCGGGGCGGGGTCGGTGGGGGTCGGTTCCGTGGGGCCCGGGTCGGAGGGGCCTGGGCCCGGATCGGTCGGGCCCGGGTCCGTGGGGCCGGGGTCGGTGGGGCTCGGGCCGGGACCAGGGTCGGTGGGCCCGGGGTCGGTCGGGCGCGGGCCGGTCCCGTCCGTGGGGTCCGGGGAGCCGGGGGCGGGACGCGTCGGGGCGGGGCTGGTGCCGGTGGGCGGGGTGGTGGCGCCGCGCCCGTCGATGATCACGGCGGAGCCCGACGGGTCCAGCGCGATCCGGGCGCGCCACGGGGAGCGCGGGGCCGCCGCGTGGTTCACCGCGACCGCGAGGGTGGTGGACTTCCCGGCCGCGAGGGTGCCCGCCGTACGGCTCAGGCGCAGCCACCGCGCGTCCGTCGTGGCCCTCCAGTCGACCGGGCCCCGGGCGGAGGCGGTCAGCGTGATCGTCGTCAGCGCGCCGGAGGTCCGGGCGGTGACGGTCAGGCGGCCCGCGCTCTCCCGGTCGCCGCCGGTGGGGACGACCTCGGCCGTGACGTCCGGGGAGTGGACGCCGCGCCGGTCGCCCGGACGGGCGTTGCCCGCCTTCTCGTACGCGGACCCGGGGTCGTCGCTGTGCTCTCCCGCGCCCTCGATCTCGGTGGCGGTGACCTTGGAGCCGTCGTGGCCCTCGCCGGTGAGCGGGGCTCCCCGGTACGCGGCCCACAGGGCGATCACCGGGGCGGCGACCACGGTGGCGACCACCGTGGTCGTCACGACCCGGGCGCGCAGCCGGTCCCGGCGGGCGGCGTGGTCCTTGGGGTCCAGCGGGTAGCCGGTGCGGCCGAAGCGCGGGCCGCCCGAGCGGGAGCGGCGGGCCTGGACCAGGGCGACGTGGACGGAGGGGCGGGGGGCCTCGACGAGCGGCAGGCGGGCGGTGGCCGGGGCGACGGTGGCGCCGGGCCAGGGTCCGGCCGCGTCGACCTGTTCGGCGGCGCGGCGGCAGCGGGGGCAGTCGTCGACGTGCCGGACCAGCTCGCGCCGGAGGGCTGCGGAGAGCAGCACCTGGTGGTCGCCGGTGAGCCGGGCGACGGTGGGGCAGCCTGCGGTCTCCACGACGGCGAGCGCGGCCCGGGTGCGCTCGACCTCGCAGGCCGCCGCCGCCAGCAGCTCCCGGGCGGCGACCGGCTCCAGGCCGAGCACGGAGGCGACGGCGCGAGGGGTGAGCCGGTGGCGTACGGCCAGTTCGAGCGCTTCGCGCTGCTCGGGGGTGGTGCCGGCGGCCTCGGGCCAGGCGAGGGTGGCGAGCTCCCGTCTGCGGGCCTCGGCGGCGGGGGACTCGGAGGGGGTGGGGATGGTGGCGTCCTCGGGGGTGAGGTGCGCGCCCTCGCCGGGCGCGTCCTCCAGGCCGTTGGAGGTGATCGGCCGGCCCGTGGAGGTCATCGGCCGGCCCGTGGAGGTCGTCGGCCGGCCCTGGGAGGTCGTCGGCCGGCCCGTGGAGGCAGTCGGTGCCGGAGCGGTCCTGCGGTGGGCCTGGCGGCCGCGTCTGCGTTCGGTGAGGGTGCGCAGACAGGTCCAGCGGGCCAGGGCGTAGAGCCAGGATTGACGTTCCTCCTCGGCCTCGGGACACCGGGCTCCGTGCCGGTCCGCGATCGCCAGGACCGCACCGAGCGCCTCGGTCGCCGCGTCGTGGTCGCAGAGCACGGAGAGGCAGTAGGTGAAGAGGCCGTCGAGGTGCGGCTCGTAACGAGCGGCCGGCCGGTGGGCCGAGTCGTGAGGTGCTCGCCGGTGCGCCCGGTGTGCGCCGGTGGTGTGCGTGGGGGCCTGCATCCTGCTGCTCGTCACCCGGCGACCGTAGGCAGAGGAGTACGTACCCTTGGTGCCCCTTGAGCACATTTAATCCTTACGGGTGAACGTATCCCTCGAAATCATGGATTCCGTTGCCGGGGATCACGGGATTCGTGCGCCGTGCTTCCGTGCGCCCTGCGTGCGGCGAGCCCGCCTCGCGCCCCCCGCGCGGCGGGCGTTGTCAGACCCCACCGATACGGTGACGCCATGGCTGCCCGTACGAAATCCGCGAAGGACCGGCCGTCCTACCGCTGCACCGAATGCGGCTGGACCACCGCCAAATGGCTCGGCCGTTGCCCCGAGTGCCAGGCGTGGGGGACGGTCGAGGAGTTCGGCGGCGCCCCCGCCGTGCGCACCACCGCGGCCGGCCGGGTCTCCAGCGCCGCGCTGCCGATCGGCCAGGTCGACAGCCGCCAGGCCACGGCGCGCTCGACCGGCGTCGGTGAGCTGGACCGGGTGCTGGGCGGCGGGCTCGTGCCGGGGGCCGTCGTGCTGCTGGCGGGCGAGCCGGGCGTCGGCAAGTCCACGCTGCTGCTGGACGTGGCGGCCAAGGCGGCGAGCGAGGACCACCGCACGCTCTATGTCACCGCCGAGGAGTCCGCGAGCCAGGTCCGGCTGCGGGCCGACCGGATCAAGGCGATCAACGACCACCTGTACCTCGCGGCGGAGACCGACCTGTCGGCCGTGCTCGGACACCTGGACGCCGTGAAGCCGTCCCTGCTGATCCTGGACTCGGTGCAGACCGTCGCCTCGCCCGAGATCGACGGCGCGCCCGGCGGGATGGCGCAGGTCCGGGAGGTGGCCGGGGCGCTGATCCGGGCCTCCAAGGAGCGCGGGATGGCCACGCTGCTCGTCGGCCACGTCACGAAGGACGGCGCGATCGCCGGGCCCCGGCTGCTGGAGCACCTGGTCGACGTGGTGCTCTCCTTCGAGGGGGACCGCCACGCCCGGCTGCGCCTGGTGCGCGGCGTCAAGAACCGTTACGGGGCGACCGACGAGGTCGGCTGCTTCGAACTGCACGACGAGGGGATCACCGGCCTCGCCGACCCCTCGGGCCTCTTCCTGACCCGGCGCGACGTGGCGGTGCCGGGCACCTGTCTGACGGTGACGCTGGAGGGCAAGCGGCCGCTGGTCGCCGAGGTGCAGGCGCTCACGGTCGACTCCCAGATCCCTTCGCCCCGGCGCACCACCTCCGGTCTGGAGACCTCCCGGGTCTCGATGATGCTCGCCGTGCTGGAGCAGCGCGGCCGGATCAGCGCGCTCGGCAAGCGGGACATCTACAGCGCGACGGTCGGCGGCGTGAAGCTCACCGAGCCGGCGGCCGACCTCGCGATCGCGCTCGCGCTGGCCAGTGCCGCCAGCGACACCCCGCTCCCGAAGAACCTGGTCGCGATCGGTGAGGTGGGGCTCGCGGGCGAGGTCAGAAGGGTCACCGGAGTCCAGCGGAGACTGGCCGAGGCACACCGTCTCGGCTTCACCCACGCCTTGGTACCGACCGACCCGGGACGGGTTCCTTCGGGTATGAAGGTCACGGAAGTCGCCGACATGGGGGATGCTCTGCGGGTCCTCCCGCGCCGATCTCGTCAGGAGGCACCGCAGCCTCGTCAGGAAGACAACGCGCGCCGGTAGACTTTGCCCTGGTCTCGCCCGCCCGTGGACACGGCACGGGGGAAGGCCAGGGCACCGCAAACCTGTCGACCGGAGGAGTGCAGTGGCAGCCAACGACCGGGCGACGACGCCCGGAAAGTCCGGCCAAGGCACCGGTAACGAGGCGCTGATGCGCGCCTCGCTGAGCGCGGTCGCGCCCGGAATGGCCCTGCGGGACGGCCTGGAGCGCATTCTCCGGGGCAACACCGGCGGGCTGATCGTCCTGGGCATGGACAAGACCGTCGAATCGATGTGTACCGGCGGGTTCGTGCTGGACGTGGAGTTCACCGCGACCCGACTGCGCGAGCTGTGCAAGCTCGACGGGGCTCTGATCCTCGACAAGGACATGACCAAGATCCTGCGGGCCGGCGTGCAGCTCGTCCCGGACGCCTCGATCCACACGGAGGAGACGGGGACCCGGCACCGTACGGCGGACCGGGTCTCCAAGGCGTGCGGCTTCCCCGTCGTCTCGGTCTCGCAGTCCATGCGCCTGATCGCGCTGTACGTGGACGGGGAGCGGCGGGTCCTGGAGGAGTCGTCCGCGATCCTGTCCCGGGCCAACCAGGCGCTCGCCACGCTGGAGCGGTACAAGCTCCGCCTGGACGAGGTGGCCGGCACGCTCTCCGCGCTGGAGATCGAGGACCTGGTCACCGTCCGGGACGTGACGGCGGTGGCGCAGCGGCTGGAGATGGTGCGGCGGATCGCGACGGAGATCGCGGAGTACGTGGTCGAGCTCGGCACCGACGGGCGGCTCCTGTCGCTCCAGCTCGACGAGCTGATCGCGGGCGTGGAGCCGGAGCGGGAGCTGGTGGTCCGGGACTACGTGCCCGAGCCGACGGCGAAACGGTCACGCACGGTGGCGGAGGCGCTGACGGAGCTGGACGCGCTGAGCCACACGGAGCTGCTGGAGCTGCCGGTGGTGGCGCGGGCGCTGGGGTACAGCGGCTCGCCGGAGACGCTGGACTCGGCTGTCTCGCCGCGGGGATTCCGGCTGCTGGCGAAGGTGCCGAGGCTGCCGGGGGCGATCATCGAGCGGCTGGTGGAGCACTTCGGGGGCCTGCAGAAGCTGCTGGCCGCGAGCGTGGACGATCTCCAGACGGTGGACGGGGTGGGCGAGGCCCGGGCCCGCAGCGTCCGCGAGGGGCTGTCGCGGCTGGCGGAGTCGTCGATCCTGGAACGGTACGTCTGAGCCGGCCGCACCACTCCAGGATTGCGGACTCACCGTGCACCGTTGACGCGTCGGTCCCCTCAGTGAGGGTTCCGTCCTCTAACGCCGGACGGGCTGAGGGGGTGCCGGGCGGGCTGGGGGGTGGCGGTTAGTCCTTCTTCAGGACGAAGGAGGCCGGGCGGATCTTGGTGCCGGTGGTCTCCGCCTCCAGGAGGTACGTGCCGGGGGCGGCCTTGCCGGGCGGCGGGGTCGCGCAGTTGGGCGCCGAGCGGACACGGTTCCAGTCCACGGTGTGCACGATCGTCGCGCCCGCCGGGACCTGGAGGAACAGCGGGCCCGGAGCCGCCGGGCAGTCCTTCGAGGACCAGATCGCGTCGTCGCTCTCCGCGCTCGCCTCGGTGACCGTCAGCACCACGTTCTTCGGTCCGAGGTCGGCCTTGCAGGTCGCCGACGAGGTGTTCCGGGCGATGATCTCGAACTTGGGCCGGTCGTCGGGGCCGTAGCTGACCTTCGTCCGCAGGGTCAACTCCAGCCCGCCGGGCTTGCATGCGGGGAGCGGGGAGTTCGCCGGGACCTGCCGGCCCGCCGTGGAGCCACCGGAGCCCGTACCCCCCGTACCGCCCGCACCGGCCGTGTCCGCGCCGCCTGTTGACGTACCGTCGGATCCCGTTCCGCCGCCGGAGCCCGCACCACCCGTGTCACCGCCGGAGCCACCAGAGCCGCCGGAGCCATCGGAACCGCCCGAACCGCTCCCGCCACCGGAGTCCTCCGAGTCGTCCGACTCGTCGCGGCCGCCCGGCTGTTGGCTGATCGCCGGGCCGGAGCTGCCCGGGCCCGGGGTGATCGACTCCACCGGGTCGGAGCCGCCGGGCTTGCCGTCGTCCTTGGTCCCGTCGGAGCCGGTGGTGGTGACCGCCCAGGCGATCAGCACCGCGAGCAGCGCAACCAGAAGCCCCGCTACCGCCCTTCGGCGCCAGTAGATGCTGGAGGGAAGCGGACCGACCGGATTGCGCATAGATCCCACGCGCCGAACTCTACGAGAGATCCGGGCCGTCTCAGGCCCCACCCGCCGCTCCGGTCACAAGTTTTGCCGATCATCATCAAGTTTTCCCGATGATCATCACGGAGGCGGGCCGCCGGACCCGGTCAGAGGGGACAGAACGGGTGGCGTTCGCACCCCCGGGGCCGCCGTGCGGTCCGACACCCCCGCGTCCGTGACACCGCTCCCGCCTTCCGTGCCAGGATCGTCAGTGCCATGACTGCCATGACTTCGACTTCCCCCCAGACGCCCCCCGCCGCCGCCTCCCTCCACACCCCCGTCATCGGGTGGTTCGAGCAGCACGCCCGCGATCTCCCCTGGCGCCGCCCCGAAGCGGGCGCCTGGGGGGTGATGGTCAGCGAGTTCATGCTGCAGCAGACCCCGGTGAGCCGGGTCCTGCCGGTGTACGAGCAGTGGCTCGCCCGCTGGCCCCGCCCCGCCGACCTGGCCGCCGAGGCGCCCGGGGAGGCGGTCCGCGCCTGGGGCCGGCTCGGCTACCCGCGCCGCGCGCTGCGGCTGCACGGGGCCGCGCAGGCGATAACGGAACGGCACGGCGGCGACGTGCCGAGCGAGCACGGCCAACTGCTGGCGCTGCCCGGGATCGGCGAGTACACGGCGGCGGCCGTGGCCTCGTTCGCGTACGGACAGCGGCACGCGGTGCTCGACACGAACGTCCGCCGGGTGTTCGCCCGCGCCGCGAACGGCATCCAGTACCCGCCGAACGCGACCACCGCCGCCGAGCGCAAGCTCGCCCGGGCCCTGCTGCCGGACGAGGACGAGCGCGCGGCCCGGTGGGCGGCGGCCACCATGGAGCTGGGCGCCCTCGTGTGCACCGCGCGCAACGAGAGCTGCGAGCGGTGCCCGATCGCCTCGCAGTGCGCGTGGCGGCTGGCCGGGAAGCCCGCGCACGAAGGGCCGCCGCGCAAGGGCCAGACGTACGCGGGGACCGACCGGCAGGTGCGCGGGCGGCTCCTCGCGGTGCTGCGCGACGCACTCACCCCCGTCACCCAGGCCGCGCTGGACGCGGTGTGGGAGGAGCCGGTGCAGCGGGCCCGGGCGCTGGACGGGCTGGTGGCCGACGGGCTGGTCGAACCGCTGGCGGACGGCCGGTACCGGCTGCCGCTGACGTGAGCGGCCGGGCCTCCGCCCGAGCGCTGTTACACAACCGATGGACAGCCGTGCGTCGGCGTACGGCTGCTCCGCACAACCTCGTGACAACGCCTCCGTAGCGTCTCCGACAGCAGTACACGGGGATTCACGGGGACGGAGGCGGTTGTCATGGCGCAGGGCGAGGTGCTCGCATTCGAGGACTACGTACGCACACGGCAGGAGGCGCTGCTGCGCAGCGCACGACGTCTGGTCCCCGACCCCGTCGACGCCCAGGACCTTCTCCAGACCGCGCTGGTGCGGACGTACGGCCGCTGGGACGGCATCGCCGACAAGTCCCTCGCCGACGCCTATCTGCGCCGCGTCATGATCAACACCCGTACGGAGTGGTGGCGGGCGCGCAAGCTCGACGAGGTGCCCACGGAGCAACTGCCCGACGCGAGCGTCGACGACGGCAGTGAGCAGCGCGCGGACCGGGCCCTGCTGATGGACATCCTCCAGATCCTGGCTCCGAAGCAGCGCAGCGTCGTCGTGCTGCGACACTGGGAGCAGATGAGCACGGAGGAGACGGCCGAGGCGCTCGGCATGTCGGCCGGTACGGTCAAGAGCACGCTGCACCGGGCGCTGGCGCGGCTGCGGCAGGAGCTGGAGAGCCGGGAGCTGACGAGCCGCGAGGCGGTCGCCCGGGAGACCGGGGGACGGCAGCAGGGGGCCTGGAGCGCCCGGCGGACCCAGGGCGCCCGCGAGACCGGGGGTCCGCAGAGGACCGAGGGCGCCCGCGAGTCCGGGAACCACCGGCAGGCCGAAGGCGTCCGGGAGACCGGGAGCCGACGGCCGGCCGAGGACGTCCGGAGCGCGGCGCCCACGGTCACCGGCCGGGTCCCGGCCCAGCGGACGAGGGCCGCCGCCCCGGCGAAGGTCACCTCCGTCACGGCGGCGCGGGGACACACACCGGCGCCGTACGACGGGCGTCACGACGAGCGGGGGCGGGAGCGGTGCGCGGCCTGACAGCCAGCAGCGACGGCAGCGAGAACGGCAACCGGTACGGCACCGATAACGGCGGCGGAAGCCGTAGCAGCGGCGGCTGCGGCGGCGACAACCGCAGCGGAAGCGGCACCGGCACCGACGACGGTGCCTCCTCCCGGAGACCCCGCCGGAACCGCGGGTTCCGGGCAGGTATGGCGGCGAGTGGTACGGCCCTGGCCGGACTCGCCGCCTTCGGGCTGTTCGGCGTCGGCTGCACCACCGGCGGCACCGGCACCCGCGACGAGGGACCCGCCGGCACGCAGCCGGTCGTCCAGGTCTCCCCCCGGCCCACCGTCTCCGGCACGACCCCGCCGACCCGGCGCGTGGACGCGGTGGCCCTCCTCAAGGGCGACTCCACCGTGAGCGAGCGGGTGCGGGAGGGGCTACGGCCCTGTGCCGGCAAGGCCTACCCGGTCGACACCTCCTACGGCTCGATGACCGGCGGCCCGTCCGCCGATGTCGTGGTCAACGTGATGAGCTGCGCCGACTCGGTGGGGATGGGGACGTACGTCTACCGGGCCCGCGAGGACGGCTCGTACGAGAACGTCTTCATGGCCGAGGTCCCGGCCGTCTACGGAACCATCGACCGGGGCGACCTCGTGGTGACCACCCAGGTCTACGGATCGAAGGACCCGCTGGCCTACCCGTCCGGCTCCGAGGTGGTCACCTACCGTTGGGCCGGCGGGCGCTTCAGCGAGCACGACCGGGTGCACAACGACTTCAGCCGGGCCGTCGACGGCGGCGACATCGAGGCACCCACACAGGCGGAGCCGGTGGAACCGGTGGAACCGGCCGATCCGAGCGGGAACTGAAAGCGAGAGACGACCTCCATGGCCGAGACCCACGTCCTCTTCGTCGAGGACGACGATGTCATCCGTGAGGCCACCCAGCTCGCTCTGGAGCGGGTCGGCTTCACCGTCACCGCGATGCCCGACGGGCTCTCCGGCCTGGAGGCCTTCCGGGCCGACCGGCCGGACATCGCGCTGCTCGACGTCATGGTGCCGGGGCTCGACGGGGTGAGCCTGTGCCGCCGCATCCGGGACGAGTCGACCGTGCCGGTGATCATGCTCTCCGCGCGGGCCGACTCGATCGACGTGGTGCTCGGCCTGGAAGCCGGCGCGGACGACTACGTCACCAAGCCCTTCGACGGCGCGGTCCTGGTCGCCCGCATCCGGGCCGTACTGCGCCGCTTCGGCCACGCGGCCGGGCCGGAGGGCACGGGCCAGGGCCAGGGCGGTACGGAGGGGGAGGCCGCGGGGTTCGGCGGGGTGCTGGCCTTCGGCGACCTGGAGGTCGACACGGACGGCATGGAGGTGCGGCGCGGCGGTGAGCAGGTGGCGCTGACGCCCACCGAGATGCGGCTGCTGCTGGAGTTCTCCTCCGCGCCCGGCACCGTGCTCTCCCGCGACAAGCTCCTGGAGCGGGTCTGGGACTACGGCTGGGGCGGCGACACCCGGGTCGTGGACGTCCATGTCCAGCGACTGCGCACCAAGATCGGCCAGGACCGGATCGAGACGGTCCGCGGCTTCGGCTACAAGCTGCGCGGATGAGGCGGCTGCGGAGGGGACGGCCGGTGACAGGCGGATGAGACGGCTACAGGTGAAGCGGCCGGGGGCGGGACGGCCGGTGATGTGCCCATGAAGCGACTGGCGCTGCGGACCGGGGTCCGCTGGAAGATCAGCGTTGCCATCGCCGCGGTCGGCGCGCTCATCGCGGTGGCGCTGAGCCTCGTCGTGCACAACGCGGCCCGGGTCTCGATGATCGAGAACGCCCGCGAGGTGCAGTTGGAGCGGCTGCTCGGCGCGCAGCGGTTCTACGAGGCGACGAGCATGCAGAAGGGCGGGCCGAAGTTCGGGGCGAAGCTCAACGACCCGGCGATCCCGCCGAGCCTGCGCGACGAGGTCCGCAAGAACCGGCGGGCCACCCATGTGACGGAGACCGCCGACGGGGTGCCCGATGTCTGGGCGGCCGTTCCGCTGGCCAACGGGGACGTGCTCTCGCTGCACACCCGGTTCGCGGACCGGTCCGCGACGATCATGGACGACCTGGACCGGGCGCTGATCATCGGCTCGGTCTCGGTCGTCTTCGGCGGCTGCGCGCTCGGCGTCCTCATCGGCGGTCAGCTCTCGCGCCGGCTGCGCAAGGCGGCGGCCGCGGCGGGCCGGGTCGCCGAGGGCCACACCGACGTACGGGTGCGGGAGGCCGTCGGCGGGGTCGTCCGGGACGAGACGGACGAGCTGGCGCGGGCGGTCGACGCGCTGACCGACGCGCTGAACGAGCGGATCGAGGCGGAGCGCCGGGTCACGGCCGACATCGCCCACGAACTGCGTACGCCGGTGACCGGGCTGCTCACGGCGGCCGAGCTGCTGCCGCCGGGCCGCCCGACCGAGCTGGTACGGGACCGGGCCCAGGCGATGCGGACGCTGGTCGAGGACGTGCTGGAGGTGGCCCGGCTGGACAGCGCGTCGGAGCGGGCCGAGCTCCAGGAGCTGCCGCTCGGGGAGTTCGTCAGCCGGCGGATCGGGCTGCTGGACCCGGATGTGACCGTGCGGGTGGTGCACGAGTCCTGGGTCTCCACCGACCCGCGCCGCCTGGAACGCATCCTCGGCAACCTCCTCGGCAACGCCGCCAAGCACGGCTCCACCCCGGTGGAGGTCACGGTGGAGGGCCGGGTGGTACGGGTCCGGGACCACGGTCCGGGGTTCCCGGAGGAGCTGCTGCGGGACGGGCCGAGCCGGTTCCGTACGGGGTCGATGGACCGGGCCGGACACGGACACGGGCTGGGCCTGACGATCGCGGCGGGCCAGGCGCGGGTGCTGGGGGCCCGGCTGACCTTCCGGAACGCGGCGCCGGTGGGGGCGGCGGAGGGCACGGGCGGGGCGATCGCGGTGCTGTGGCTGCCGGAGCACGCGCCGACGGCGACGGGGAGCTTCCCGATGCTGCGGACGGCGGACGAGCGCCAGCCGCAGGGCTGAGGCTGCCTGGAGCCCCCGGGTACAACGCCGACGGCGACCCCGAGGAGTGAGCCGTGAGGCTGTCCTCGACGTCGCCGTCGATCGGGTGACCCGGGCGCACGCCCCGGGTACCGGGGTGTAACGGGTCCACTGACTCTGTTCGGTTGTGCTGCGCGGCCTGCGGGTCTCCCCGGCAGGTCCGCGCGGTTACGCCGGCCGGATCAGATGGAGACGTGCACCGAGCGGAGGAACTGGGCCGGGTTGAGCGCCGAGCCGTAGTTCGGGCTGGTGCGGATCTCGAAGTGCAGGTGCGGGCCGCTGGAGTTGCCGGTGTTGCCGGACAGGGCGATCTTCTCGCCCGTCGTGACCTTCTCGCCGATCTTCACGTTGACCTTCGACAGGTGCGCGTACTGCGAGTACTTGCCGTTGGAGTGCTTGATGACGATGGCGTTGCCGTACGCGGGGCCGTCGCCGGCGCCGTTCGGGCCGGCCTTCACGACGGTGCCGGTGTGGGCGGCGGTGACCGGGGTGCCGATCGGCACGGCGAAGTCCTGGCCGGAGTGCTTGGCGGCCCAGCGGGCGCCGCCGGTGCCGTAGCTGGCGGTCAGCGTGTACTTCTTGACCGGGGTCTTCCAGGAGGCGGCGTTCTTCTTGGCCGCCTTCTTCTTGTCCTCGGCCTTCTTCTTCGCGTCGGCGGCCTTCTGCGCCGCCGTCTTCTTGGCCGTCTCGGCAGCCTTGCTCTGCGCGGTCGCCTGCTGGGCGACCGACTGGGCGGTGGTGCCCGCGGCGAGGGGAGCGGCGGCGTCGGCGTTGCCGGCCGCGAACGCCGAGCCTGCACCCAGCGCCACGGACGCTCCCAGGCCGGCGGCC
The DNA here is from genome assembly GCF_042718795.1 of Streptomyces cyaneofuscatus. Classification (GTDB taxonomy): domain Bacteria; phylum Actinomycetota; class Actinomycetes; order Streptomycetales; family Streptomycetaceae; genus Streptomyces; species Streptomyces cyaneofuscatus_A. The sequence goes on along the minus strand of NZ_JBHXOX010000025.1, from coordinate 128,999 downwards.
AGGACGGCGCCACGGACGCGGGAGGCGGACGGGCGGATGGTGTGCTGGTTCGTTGCGCGCTTCATACGGTGAAGTCCTCCGAAGGTGAGTGGACCCGGCGTGCTGTCCGGGCTTGCTCCACCTTGGTAACCCGCACCCCCGCCGGTGCTCAAACACCCCATCTACGAAGAAAAGCCGTAGAAGGGGGGCGGGGAATTCGCCTCAGTTGTCCTGGTTCGGGTGGAGGGATCGGCGACGAAATCCCTCACCCGAAGGGGGTTTAAACGCTGTTCTGGGGGCACTTTTCCGGACATGGCGCCGCGAACGGGCCGTATCGCCCGCCGCGCGGACCCGGCCCGCTTCCGCCGGGCCGAAGGTCCCTCACCCCGCTTCGACGCCATCTCCTAGCGCGGGTAGTAGGCCTGTTTCGGCCTGTGCGCCTTGTCACCGCCGGTGGGACCTAGGTCCTTCCGATTCGGGACCTTCGGCCTGCTCCATCACTACGCTGACGGGAAAGCGGATCCGCGCCCCGGGGGGACCACCATGACGGCCGAGAACACCCATGACCTGGACGGCATCGAGCTCGCCGATGCCGTCGAATCCATCCGGAACCAGTTGGTGGAGGCGGCGGCCCGGGCCACGGGCCGCCCGCTGGCCTTCGCGGTCGGGGACATCCAGATGGAGTTCACCCTCGAACTCCGCAAGGAGGCCAAGGCGGGCGGCAAGGTGAAGGCCTGGGTCGTCGAGGCGGGCGCCGACGCGTCCCGGGCGACGGGCCGCACGCACAAGGTGGCCTTCACCCTGAGCCCGCGGAACGCGGTGACCGGGGAGGCCTGGGAGGTGGGGACGGAGGACGACGGGTCCACGGCGGGGTTCGGCTGCACGGACTCCGCGGCGGAGGCCGGGGACGGGGCGGGCAGGCCGTGATCTCGCCGCCCCCATCTGTCACGCACCTCGCCGACCGTACGGTGGTCGTCTCCGGCGCCCGCCAGGGCAGCGGCCTCCTGCTCACCGACCGGCTGGTCCTGACCTGCGCCCACGTGGTCAAGACGGGCTCCGTCCACATCGCCCACCCCGCGCTCCCGGACCGGGTACGGGCCACGGTCGCCTGGATCGACTACCGGCTGGACGTGGCCCTGCTGGAGGCCACCCAACCGGTGCGGGCGGTCCCCCCGGTGCGGCTCGGCGTGCTGGACACCCGCGAGGCGATTCCCGGCTGCGAGATCACCGGCTTCCCGCGCGTGCAGCGCTACGGACCGGACAAGCGCCTGGAGGCGGACCACTACACGGTGACGGTCCTGCCCATGGCGGGCCGGGTCCGTGACCTGCTGGTCTGCGACCTGGACGGCCCGCCCGCCGCCGTCCCGGACGACGAGCCGCCGGCCCTGTCCGGGCTGTCCGGCGGCCCGCTCTTCGCCGGGGACATCCTCCTGGGCATCGCCCGCCAGGTCCCGCAGCGGCGGGAGGGCCGCCGGGTCGAGTGCGTCCCGCTCGGCCCGGTCCTGGCGGCGGAGCCCTTCGTGCAGGCCTACCGCAGGACCGGCGCCCTGCTGCGGGAGGAACGCGTCCACGGCAACTTCCCGGGGGACCTGCGCTACGAGGCGGAGTACGCGCAGGCGCTGGGCGTCGCGTACCGCCGTACGAAGATCTTCGGCCTGGACGAGCTGAGCCGGCACGACTCCGAGTGGGACCTGGACACGGCCTACCTCAGCCTGGAGGCCCAGGCGCAGGACCGGGCCGCGCCGGGCCCGCCCCTCCCCCAGCGCATCGACACCCTCCTCACCGACCGCCCCCGCGTCCTGCTGCGCGGCGAGGCGGGCGCGGGCAAGACGACCCTGCTGTGGTGGCTGGCCGCCCACGCTTCGGCCCGCACCCTGGACGCCGACCTGGCCTCGCTGAACGGCCTGGTCCCGTTCATGGTGCCGCTGCGCACCCTGCGGGCTCGCGGCGGCGGGTTCCCGAGCCCGGGAGAGCTGTCCGGCGCTGCGGGCCTGGTGGTCGACGCGGCGCCGGAGGGGTGGGCGGGCCGGGTCCTGGACTCCGGGCGGGCCCTGCTGCTGGTGGACGGGCTGGACGAGGTACCGCCGGAGGACCGGGAGCAGGCGTACGACTGGCTGTCGCAACTGTTGCGGCGCTACCCGGAGACCCGGTGCGTGGCGACCGTACGACCGCTCGCCGTCGAACCGGACTGGCTGCGGTCGGAGGGATTCACGGAGTTACGCCTGCTGCCCATGCGGAACGAGGACATCCAGGCGTTCGTAGGCTCCTGGCACCGGGCGGCCCGGCTTTCCGAGGAGGACGACGCAGACCGCCTGGTCGAGCTGGAACAGGATCTCTCCCGCCAGTTCGACCAGAACCCGACGCTCCGTGACCTGGCGCATACGCCCCTGCTCTGCGCGGTGATCTGCGCCCTGCACCGCCGTCGCGAGGGCCTGCTCCCGGAGACCCGGTGGAGCCTGTACAGCTCGACGCTGGAAATGCTCCTGGGCCACCGCGACCGCCTCCGTCGGGTCGATGGTCCCGAAGGCATCGAGCTGGACATCGAGGAACACACCCAGCTGCTCCAGCGGATCGCGGCCTGGCTGGTCCGTGAGGGCCAGTCGGAGTTCACCCGGGACCAGGCCCTGCGCCAACTCCGGCGCGCACTGACCGGAATGGAGCGGGTGAGCGCCCAGGGCCGGCCCGAGACGATCCTCACCCACCTGCTCAACCGCAGCGGTCTGCTCCAGGAGAACGCCGATGACACCTACCAGTTCATCCACCGGACCTTCCAGGACTACCTGGCCGCGAAGGAGCTGATCGAGGACGAGCATCTGAAGGAGATGCTGCGGCACGCGGACGAGGAGTCCTGGCAGGACGTGATCCTGCTGGCGGCGGGGCACTGCGGTCGACGTCAACTCCAATCGCTGGTGCAGGGGTTGCTGGACATGGGGCTGAAGCACAGGACCGGCACGGACGACCGCACCACCGTCCATGTCCTAGCCGAGCTGTGCGCACAGCACGCGACCTACCTGGACGGCCCGGTACGGTCCCGGGTCCGGGCGAGTACGTCGGCGCTGTTCCCGCCGTCCACCGTCCGCCAGGTGCGTTCCCTGACCCGGTTGGGCCCGGCCGCACTGGCGTTTCTGCCCGACCCGCGGCACATGTCCGGCGAGGGACGGGGCGTCCAGCGCGTCGCCGAGCTGATCGTGGACATAGGGGGAGGATCCGCCATCCCTCACGCCCGCGCGTGGGTTCTGGCCCACCCCCGCCTGAGCGGCTCGTTCGTGAACGCCTGGGAACGCTTCCCGCCCGAGGAGTACGCCACCGAGGTACTGGTCCACTGCGATCTCGCTGAGGCGATCCTCCAGGTGAACGACCGCAAGCAGTTGGAGGCACTGAGACACCTTCCCTCCGTGCGCGCCGTGTCGCTGCGCTTGGACCTGCCCGACACGGAGATCGGCGCGGCGCTGGAAGGCTCCCGGATCGAATCGCTCTTTCTCGCGAAGAACGCGGCGCTCACCGAGGTCTCGCATCTGGGCACCGTCGCGGATTCCCTGTCGTGGCTCAGCATCCATCAGTGCCCGGGAGTCCGGGACCTGAGACCACTCTCCGGGCTCCGCAACCTGAGGTACCTGTCCCTGGACGCGCAGGAATTACGGCTCGGGGAGCTGGCAGAGCTGACGGGGCTGCCCAACCTGTCGGACCTCACCCTGAACCATCTCGCGGCGGACCGGCTGAGCGAGATCGCCGCTCACCCTGGCGTCACCGAGCTGTCGGTGGAGAGCCGCCGTCCGCTTGCACTGGACGGGCTCAACGCCTGGAAGTCGCTCACGAAGCTACAACTCTCCGAACTCGCCACGTTCGACGAGGCCCTCGCCGCGCTGCGGGAGCATCCCCGGCTCACCCGTCTCCGCCTCAAGGCGTTCTCCTGGGCACACCGGCCGACCCGCGTGGTGTCCGCCCCCGGCATCAGAGAGCTGACCGTACAAGCCCCGCCCCGCGGCGAAGACCTGGGGATGCTGCGGCCGCTCTTCCCCGGGGTCACCCGCCTCACCCTGGATGCCTTCGAACAGCACGCCCTGGACCTCACCGCTCTGCACACTTGGCCGGACCTGCGGGTGCGGGTCATCGGGCTGCAAACGTCCCGACTCATCGGGGCGGCGGAACTGAGCGGACGTCTCACCGCCATCCCCTTCTGACCCGAAAGGGGCTGCCCCGGACCCGGCTGTGAAGCCGGGTCCGGGGCAGCCCCTCCAATGACGCCCTATACGGGTGTCACGCGTCCTTCGTCAGGTTCGGGCCGGCGCCGCCTGCCGCCTGCTCGATCGGGGGGACGTCGGGCAGAGCCGACTTCTCCTCGCCGCGGAACGAGAACTTCTTCTCGTCGCCCTCACCCTCGACGCCGACGACCACGATGTGACCGGGGCGCAGCTCACCGAAGAGGATCTTCTCGGAGAGGATGTCCTCGATCTCGCGCTGGATCGTCCGGCGCAGCGGCCGGGCGCCCATCACGGGGTCGTAGCCCTTCTTCGCCAGGAGCGACTTGGCCTCGGAGCTGAGCTCGATGCCCATGTCGCGGTCCTTGAGCCGCTCGTCGACCTTGGCGAGCATGAGGTCGACGATCTGGATGATGTCTTCCTCGGTCAGCTGGTGGAAGACCACCGTGTCGTCGACACGGTTGAGGAATTCCGGCCGGAAGTGCTGCTTGAGCTCTTCGTTGACCTTGACCTTCATGCGCTCGTAGTTGGTCTTGACGTCGCCCTGGGCGGCGAAGCCCAGGTTGAAGCCCTTGGAGATGTCCCGGGTCCCGAGGTTGGTCGTCATGATGATGACCGTGTTCTTGAAGTCCACGACCCGGCCCTGGGAGTCGGTCAGGCGACCGTCCTCCAGGATCTGGAGCAGGGAATTGAAGATATCGGGGTGAGCCTTCTCGACCTCGTCGAAGAGGACGACGGAGAACGGCTTGCGGCGCACCTTCTCGGTGAGCTGGCCGCCCTCTTCGTAGCCCACGTAACCGGGGGGCGAACCGAAGAGGCGGGAAACCGTGTGCTTCTCGCTGAACTCCGACATGTCGAGGGAGATCAGCGCGTCCTCGTCGCCGAAGAGGAATTCGGCGAGCGTCTTGGAGAGCTCGGTCTTACCGACACCGGACGGGCCGGCGAAGATGAACGAGCCACCGGGGCGCTTGGGGTCCTTCAGGCCGGCTCGCGTGCGGCGGATCGCCTGCGAGAGGGCCTTGATGGCGTCCTTCTGCCCGATGACGCGCTTGTGGAGCTCGTCCTCCATGCGCAGCAGACGGGAGGACTCCTCCTCCGTCAGCTTGAAGACCGGGATACCGGTCGCCGTGGCCAGGACTTCGGCGATCAGCTCGCCGTCGACCTCGGCGACGACGTCCATGTCGCCGGCCTTCCACTCCTTCTCGCGCTTGGCCTTCGCCGCCAGCAGCTGCTTCTCCTTGTCGCGGAGGGAGGCTGCCTTCTCGAAGTCCTGGGAGTCGATGGCCGACTCCTTGTCGCGACGCACGCCCGCGATCTTCTCGTCGAACTCGCGGAGGTCCGGCGGCGCGGTCATCCGGCGGATGCGCATCCGGGAGCCGGCCTCGTCGATCAGGTCGATCGCCTTGTCCGGCAGGAAGCGGTCCGAGATGTACCGGTCTGCCAGGGTCGCGGCCTGGACGAGGGCCTCGTCCGTGATGGAGACCCGGTGGTGGGCCTCGTAACGGTCGCGCAGGCCCTTCAGGATCTCGATGGTGTGCGGCAGCGACGGCTCCGCGACCTGGATGGGCTGGAAGCGGCGCTCGAGGGCCGCGTCCTTCTCCAGGTGCTTGCGGTACTCGTCGAGCGTGGTGGCACCGATGGTCTGGAGCTCACCGCGGGCCAGCATCGGCTTCAGGATCGAAGCCGCGTCGATGGCGCCCTCGGCGGCACCCGCTCCGACGAGCGTGTGGAGCTCGTCGATGAACAGGATGATGTCGCCGCGGGTGCGGATCTCCTTGAGGACCTTCTTCAGGCGCTCCTCGAAGTCACCCCGGTACCGCGAACCGGCGACGAGGGCGCCGAGGTCCAGGGTGTAGAGGTGCTTGTCCTTGAGGGTCTCGGGCACCTCGCCCTTGACGATCGCCTGGGCCAGGCCCTCGACGACCGCCGTCTTGCCGACGCCGGGCTCGCCGATGAGGACCGGGTTGTTCTTGGTCCGGCGGGACAGCACCTGCATGACCCGCTCGATCTCCTTCTCGCGCCCGATGACCGGGTCGAGCTTGGATTCACGAGCGGCCTGGGTGAGGTTCCGGCCGAACTGGTCGAGCACCAGGGAGGTGGAGGGCGTGCCCTCCGCGGGGCCGCCTGCGGCCGCCGTCTCCTTGCCGCCCGAGTATCCGGAAAGCAGCTGGATGACCTGCTGCCGGACCCGGTTCAGGTCGGCGCCCAGCTTCACGAGGACCTGGGCGGCGACGCCCTCGCCCTCGCGGATAAGGCCGAGCAGGATGTGCTCGGTGCCGATGTAGTTGTGGCCCAGCTGAAGGGCCTCGCGGAGCGACAGCTCCAGGACCTTCTTGGCTCGCGGGGTGAAGGGGATGTGTCCGGAAGGGGCCTGCTGGCCCTGCCCGATGATCTCCTCCACCTGCTGGCGGACCGCCTCGAGCGAAATCCCGAGGCTCTCCAGGGCCTTAGCGGCGACACCCTCACCCTCATGGATCAGGCCCAGGAGGATGTGCTCGGTGCCGATGTAGTTGTGGTTGAGCATCCGGGCTTCTTCCTGAGCCAGGACGACAACCCGCCGCGCGCGGTCGGTGAACCTCTCGAACATCGTTAATCGCTCCTCAGAGCGGTCGGTCAGTGAGGGGTCGGTCCCCTCCCAGTCCTTCCGCATGCTAGTCCCGCAGGACGGGACAGCTCATTCCAACTGCCGACATCCGTCCGGATCACCCCGCACCGGGCGGGGATTCTTACTGCCGAACAGCTGACAACTGCTCCAACCCGATGGTGCGAGACGATGTTCCCGCAGGCCAGGCAGATACCCCTTTCGCCAGTACGCCGATGGCGAACGTGAGACGCCTCGGCCCGCGTGTCGCCCCTTCCCACTAGGAAAGTCTTACCCGCAATCACTGACAGTCCATGCGGCGCGCCCCGGTTCCCTCCGCTACGGGCGAACAACCTTGCGCTCCGCGACGCTCCTGCGCGCCCCCGGAAGGCGGACGCAATGTGATCGTCCGGGAACCCTGCGTAACCTCACCGTCGGTTCAGCGGTTCATCGGACATGGCCTTCATCGTTCCGCCGCCCCGATCGTCACGCGATGCCGGTCCCGGCCGTGCCGGTCCGGGCCCGATCGCTGCCCGTCCCGCCGCTCTCGCCCGGTGGTACGAGGAGGGGCTCGGCTGGGCAACCGAGGGGCGCGCTCCGGTGCGACTGCTCACCGGGGTCGGCTTCGACGTGCTGGAACTTCCCGCCGAGGCCGGTCACGCCCTGCTGCGCCGCCCGGTGCGGACCGGGCCGGTGCTGTTGAGCGGTGGACGGATGGGGCTGCTGGTCGCCGCGGGCGGCGCCGATGAGCTGCCGGGGCTGCTCGACTGGCTGGAGTGGGGCCCGATCGCGCTCGATCTGACCGCCGTGGGGGCGGGGGGCCGGATCACGGCTCCGTCACCCCGGGGTGGTGGTGCGGGCTCGCCGGGGGCCGCCGTATGGCTGCGGCCCCCCGAGCCGAGGCAGGCACCCGGGCCGGCGCTTCCCGCTCTCACGGGCTTCGGGAGCAGCGGTGGGGATGCCCCCGATCTCGTACGCCTGGTGGACGCCGCGGCGACGGAATGCCATCGGGTCCGGTTGTCGCGTGCCCGGGCCGGGCTGCGTAAGGGCAGTCCGGCAGATCAGCCGTTGGCCTTCTCGTAAGCCTCGCGGATCTCGGCGGGAACGCGGCCACGGTCATTCACGTTGTGGCCGTTCTCCCGGGCCCACCGGCGGATTTCCGCGGTGTCCTTGTTGCCACCGGCCACGGCGCGGCCCTTGCCACGGCCCGTCGCGGCACGGCCACCGGTGCGGCGGCCGCCCTTGGTGTAGGGCTCGAGAAGGCCGCGAAGCTTGTCCGCATTGGCCGTGGTGAGGTCGATCTCGTACGTCTTGCCGTCGAGCGCGAACGTCACGGTCTCGTCCGCCTCGACACCGTCGAGGTCATCGACAAGAAGGACCTGAACCTTCTGTGCCACGGGATTTCCTTTCATCGAAAATGGAGTACGCGGAAAGGAAACCGCTTTTCTCGGAAAAACACAAACCCCCGGGAGAGGTCCAGGAGCGCGAGAACACGGGAAACGTGCGCGATTCGGACATAGGGATGCAGGGCTTCCGCACATCAACCGCACATCAACCGCGCATCACAGGTCGCGCATCACAGGTGCAGAAGCATCCGGCTGTTGCCCAAGGTGTTCGGCTTCACCCGTTCGAGACCGAGGAACTCGGCGACGCCCTCGTCGTAGGAACGCAGCAGCTCACTGTAGACATCGGTGTCGACCGGAGTCTCTCCGATCTCGACGAACCCGTGCTTGGCGAAGAAGTCCACTTCGAAGGTGAGGCAGAAAACCCTGCGCACCCCGAGCCAACGGGCGGTCTGCAGAAGCTTCTCCAGTACGTGATGCCCCACCCCGGCCCCCTTGATGCGGGGGTCGACGGCGAGAGTCCGGACTTCCGCGAGGTCTTCCCACATCACATGGAGAGCGCCGCAGCCGATGACCCGGGCATCCTCGTCGCGTTCCGCGACCCAGAACTCCTGGATGTCCTCATAAAGGGTGACGGTGGCTTTGTCGAGCAGGATGCCGCCGGACACGTACCCGTCGAGGAGCCGTCGTACGGATGACACATCACTCGTCCTGGCCCGGCGGACGGTGATGGCGGGCTTATTTACCGACGGGTCGGTATGAAAGTCGGTATCCGGTTCGGTTTGCGGCTGCTCTGGGGACATGCCCCGACGCTATCGCCCGCTCCCGGACTCCGTGCCATCGGCCGGGGCGGAGCCTTCGGGGGCTCCGGCGGCCGGTTCCGGCGGACCGCCCTCCGGATTGCCCGCACGGCCACCTGTCGGATTGCCGGCCGGGCCGCCCATCGGATTGTCGGCGGAGTTGTCCGCCGGGTCGTCCACGAGGTTGTCCGCCGGGTTGTCCACCGGGTTCGGGGAAACCATGCGAACAGCGTCCTGAAGTGCTTCGCGCTGCTCCGGCGACATCATGCCGAAGAACGCGACAAGAGCGGCGGCCGGGTTGTCGCTCTGCGACCAGGCTTCGTTCATCAGTGCGGCCGAGTAGGCGGCCCTGGTGGAGACGGCCGTATATCGATATGCCCGGCCGTCCACTTCCCTGCGGACCCAGCCCTTCTGATGGAGATTGTCCATTACCGTCATCACCGTCGTGTAGGCGATGGACCGTTCCTGCTGGAGGTCCTCCAGGACTTCCCGCACAGTGACCGGACGGTTCCCTTGCCAGACGCGGGTCATCACGGCGTCTTCCAGCTCTCCCAATTGACGGGGCACAGGATCACTTTAGTGTCAGATGTCCTGAATGGCTGGTTATTTACAGAGCCAAAAGAGCGCACGGCTCTCATGAGCCGTGCGCTCCAGGGGTGCGAAGGGGCAGACCGTAAGGTCAGGCATTCTCCGGACGAGCGGTCTGCTTTACGGATTCCGCGCGGGCGATCGCGGCGTCGACCGCGTCGTCCTCCTTGGCCTTGTTCGGACCGCCCTGGCTCTTGACGATCGTCACGACCAGGCCGATGAAGAAGATGGCCATCACCACGGGGGGCACAAGCGCGGATACGTAGTCCATGCCGTCCAGAGTAGCGAGCCCCCGACGCCGGGACGCGGCGACCTCCCCGTGTCTCACGGAGGCCGCCGCGTCCCGGCGTACACCTGCGGGCCGGGTCAGCCCGCGGCGCGCTCCTCCTCCGACGGGGGCGGGGTGGGGCGGCGCCGGGGCGGGAAGACCTCGGACGGCTTGGGCGCCGGGCGGGAGCCGGGGGCCGGTGAGCGGCCCGGGACGGGGGCGGCCGGGGCCTTGGGGCGGTCCGGCTCCCGGTCGGCCGCCCGGCCGCCGGGGAGGGCGAGCAGGCGGCTGCGGGGGCCGGGGGCCGACAGGGCGGCGGAGCGGCCGGCGAGCCGGGCACGTACGGAGCGCTCGGCGAGGACCTGGCAGCGCTCCAGGAGGGCCGCCGCGAGCGGTTTCCCGCGCAGGGCGCGCAGGGCCGCCAGATCGTCCGGGCGGGGGTCGTAGCCGGCCGCCAGGGCGTCCTGGAGGAGCTCCAGGTAGCCGGTGACGGAGCCGGGGAGGGCGGCGCGGTAGCGGGCGAGGTCGGCGAGGAGGAACGCTCGCAGCCGGCCCGCCTCCCCGACCGCCTCGTCCACGGAGCCCGCGAGCCGCAGGCAGTCCTGGACATCCTCGTCGGACAGGGGCATGGGGTGGAGGGCGATGGCAAGGGCACGTCGGAGCACCCGCAGCTCGTCCGCGCTGAACGCCATGCCGCCTCGTGAACCGTAGGGCGTGGGCATGACGCGACAATACGTGCTAAATGGACAAAATCCGTTTAACTGGTCGTCGGTGGCGCGGCGCCCGTGAACGGTGTCCGAAGGCCTCGCCCCCAGCCGTTCGCGCAGGTACGCCGCGCCGCGCGGCCGGATCGTCTACGACCGGGACACGTTCCGCTCGTACACCAGGCGCAGCCCGATCAGCGTCAGCCACGGCTCGTGCTCGTCGATGACGGAGGACTCCCCCAACACCATCGGAGCAAGGCCGCCGGTCGCGATCACCGTGACGTCGTCCGGGTCGGCGGTCAGCTCCTTCTTCATCCGGGCCACCACCCCGTCCACCTGGCCCGCGAAGCCGTAGACGATGCCGGACTGCATGGCCTCGACGGTGTTCTTGCCGATCACGCTGCGCGGCCGGGCCAGCTCGATCTTGCGGAGCTGGGCGCCCTTGACGCCGAGCGCCTCGACGGAGATCTCGATGCCGGGGGCGATGACCCCGCCCGCGTACTCCCCGCGGGCGGAGACCGCGTCGAAGGTGGTGGCGGTGCCGAAGTCGACGACGATCGCCGGGCCCCCGTACAGCTCGACGGCGGCGACCGCGTTGATGATGCGGTCCGCGCCGACCTCCTTGGGGTTGTCCATCAGGACCGGGACACCGGTCTTGACGCCGGGCTCGACCAGGACGGCGGGCACGTCACCGTAGTAGCGGCGGGTGACCTCGCGCAGCTCGTGCAGGACGGACGGGACGGTCGCGCAGATCGCGATGCCCTCGATGCCGTCGCCCAGCTCCATGCCGAGCAGCGGGTGCATGCCCATCAGGCCCTGGAGCAGGACCGCCAGTTCGTCGGCGGTGCGGCGGGCGTCGGTGGAGATGCGCCAGTGCTCGACGATCTCCTCGCCGTCGAAGAGGCCGAGGACCGTGTGCGTGTTGCCGACGTCGATGGTGAGCAGCATCAGGCGTCGGCCCCGTCGGTGTCGGTTTCGGCGGCGTCTGCGGCTGCGTCTGCGTCGCGGAAGTCCAGGCCGATGTCGAGGATCGGCGAGGAGTGGGTGAGCGCGCCGACGGCCAGGTAGTCGACGCCGGCGTCCGCGTAGGCGCGGGCCGAGTCGAGGGTGAGGCGGCCGGAGGACTCCAGGATCGCGCGGCCGGCGACCAGGGCCACCGCCTCGGCGGTCTCCGCCGGGGTGAAGTTGTCCAGCAGGATCAGGTCGACGCCCGCGTCCAGCACCTCGCGGACCTGCTCCAGCGTGTCGACCTCCACCTCGATGGGCAGGTCGGGGAACTCGGCGCGGACCCGCTTGAACGCCTCCGCGACCCCGCCCGCCGCGACGACGTGGTTGTCCTTGACCAGGGCCGCGTCGGAGAGCGACATGCGGTGGTTGACGCCGCCGCCGCAGCGTACGGCGTACTTCTCCAGCGCGCGCAGGCCCGCCGTAGTCTTGCGGGTGTCGCGGACCTGGGCCCCCGAGCCCTCCAGCACGTCCGCCCAGGCACGGGTGGCGGTGGCGATGCCGGAGAGGCGGCAGAGCAGGTTCAGCGCGCTGCGCTCGCCGGTCAGCAGGTCGCGGGTGCGGGTGGTGACGGTGAGCAGCTTCTGGCCGGGGGCGACGCGCTCGCCGTCCTCGACGTGCCGCTCGACCTCGAACTCCTCGGTGCAGACGATCGACAGGACCGCCTCCGCGACCCGCAGCCCGGCCACGACCCCCGCCTCGCGCGCGGTGAAGTCACCGGTGATCACGGCGTCCTCGGGGACGGTCGCCACGGTCGTGACGTCCACCCCGCCGTCCAGGTCCTCCTCGATCGCCACATGGGCGACGTCCTCGACCTGGACGGGGTCGAGCCCCGCCTCGGCCAGGAGCAGGGCGAGCGCGGGGTCGAGACCGCACTCCAGGGCGTCGGGGTCGAAGCCGTCGCCGCAGCCGCAGTCGTCGCCGCAGCCCCCGGAGGACGCGGCGGGTGCGGGCGCGCCGACCCGGATCAGCGGTACGTCCACAGGCGTGGGGCGCGGATTCTCTTCGGGCGTGGACACGGTTGCGGCTCCTCGGGGGCGTGGCGGGTGGTGCTGTGCTGCTGCTGTTCGGTGCTGCTGCTGATGCTGCTGTGCGGGTGCTGCGGCTGTGCGGGTGCGGCTGTTGTTCGGGGGCGGCTGCTGTGCGGGTGCGGCTCGCGCCGCTGCCTTCCAGCAGTCTGGTCAATCCGCCGCGCGTACGGGCGGGAATGCGGCGGTCTCCGTACGGTGGACGACCGGCGTGCGGTCGGCGGCGGTCCGGACGACCAGGTGGCGGCGCCAGTGGGCGTCGTCGCGGTCGGGCCGGTCCTCGCGCCAGTGGCAGCCGCGGGTCTCCTCACGCGCCCGGGCGGCGGCGACCAGGACCCGGGAGACCAGCAGCAGGTTGGTGACCTCCCAGGCGTCGACCCCGGGCACCGCGTCCTTCGGGTCGGCGGCGTCCACGTCGGCGGCGCTGCGGTTCAGGGCCTCCAGCTCTTCGGCTGCGGTGGCCAGGGAGGCGGCGGAGCGGAGGACTCCGGCGCCCCGGGTCATGATGCGCTGGATCGCCGTACGGGTCTCGGGGGCGAGCAGCGCGACCGGCTCGCCGCCCGTGCTCTTGGCCGGTTCGGTGCGGGGTGGGCGGGTCTCGGCGATGTCGGCGGCGATGCGCTCGGCGAAGACCAGGCCCTCCAGGAGGGAGTTCGACGCCAGCCGGTTCGCGCCGTGCACCCCCGTACAGGCGACCTCGCCGCAGGCGTACAGGCCGGGGACGGTCGTGCGGCCGCGCAGGTCGGTGCGGATGCCGCCGGAGGCGTAGTGCGCGGCCGGGGCGACCGGGATGGGCTCGGTGACCGGGTCGATGCCGTGGGCGCGGCAGGCGGCCAGGATCGTGGGGAAGCGCTGCTCCCACATCTGCGCGCCGAAGTGCCGGGCGTCCAGATACATGTGCTCGGTGCCGTGCTCGTGCATCTGGCGGGTGATGGCCTTGGCGACGATGTCGCGGGGGGCCAGCTCGGCCAGCTCGTGCTGCCCGAGCATGAAGCGGGTGCCGGTGGCGTCGACGAGGTGGGCGCCCTCGCCGCGTACCGCCTCGGAGACCAGCGGCTGCTGGCCCTCGGAGTCGGCGCCGAGGAAGAGGACGGTCGGGTGGAACTGGACGAACTCCAGGTCGGAGACCTCCGCCCCGGCCCGCAGCGCCAGCGCCACGCCGTCGCCGGTGGAGACCGACGGGTTGGTGGTGGCGGAGAAGACCTGGCCCATGCCGCCGGTCGCGAGGACGACCGAGGGGGCCCGGACCGCACCGACGCCGTCGTGCTGGCCCTCGCCCATGACGTGCAGCGAGACGCCTGCCGTACGGCCTTCGGCGTCGGTGAGCAGGTCCAGGACGAGCGCGTTCTCGATGGTGTGCAGGGCGGCCGAGCGGACCGCCTCGACCAGGGCCCGGGAGATCTCGGCGCCGGTCGCGTCGCCGCCGGCGTGGGCGATGCGGCGGCGGTGGTGGCCGCCCTCGCGGGTCAGCGCTATGTCGCCGCTGTCGGTGGTGTCGAACGTGGCGCCGGTGGTGATCAGGCGGCGCACGGCGTCGGGGCCCTCGGTGACCAGGGTCCGGACGGCCTCCTCGTCGCAGAGACCCGCGCCCGCGACCAGGGTGTCGTCCAGGTGCTGCTCGGGGGTGTCGCCCTCGCCGAGGGCGGCGGCGATGCCGCCCTGGGCCCATCGGGTCGAGCCGTCGTCGAGCCGGGCCTTGGTGACGACCACGGTGTCCAGGCCGGCGGCGGCGCAGCGCAGCGCGGTGGTGAGACCGGCGACGCCGGAGCCGACCACCACGACGTCCGCGTCGATGGCCCAGCCGGGGGCGGGGGCGGTCAGCCGTATTCCGGTCACGTCAGGGCTCCGAAGGTGAGGGGGATGTTGTCGATGAGGCGGGTCTCCCCGACCCGGGCGGCGACGGCGAGGACCGCCTCCCCGCTCTCGCGGTCGTCGGGGATCTCGGTGAAGTCCGCCGGGTCGACCAGGGCCAGGTAGTCCAGGACCAGCGGGTGGCGGTCGCGGGCGGCCGCCTCGTCCAGGACGGCCCGCGCGGTGGCCCGTACGGCGGCGGGCGCCCCGTTCGGCCGGGCGAGCGCCACGGCCTGGGCGTCGGCGGCGGCCCGGGCCTCGCCGAGCCGGTTGAGCCCGGCGGCCCGGTCGCCGCCGGGGGCGGTGGCCTTGGCGCGCTCGTGCAGGGCCTGCTGGGCGGCGAGCCGGTCCTGGGCCGCGAACAGGGCCCGGGACAGGGCGAGGGCGGTGTGCCGCTCCTGCGGGGACAGGAACCGGTTGCGACTGGAGAGCGCGAGGCCGTCCGCGTCGCGGACGGTGGGTACGCCGGTGATCCGGACGCCGAAGTTCAGGTCGCGGACCATGCGGGCGATCAGGGCGAGCTGCTGGGCGTCCTTCTGCCCGTAGAACGCCTCGTCGGGGCGGGTGAGGTGGAGGAGCTTGGCGACGACGGTGAGCATGCCGTCGAAGTGGCCGGGCCGGGAGGCTCCTTCGAGGCGCTCGCCCATGGGGCCCGCGGTGATCCGGACCTGGGGTTCGCCGCCGGGGTAGACCTCGTCCACGCCGGGGGCGAAGACCGCGTCGGCGCCGGCTGCCGCCGCGGTCGCCAGGTCGGCGTCCAGGGTGCGCGGGTAGCGGTCGAGGTCGGCGGCCTCGCCGAACTGGAGCGGGTTCACGAAGACCGTGACCACGACCTGGCCGTCCGGGCCCGCGGCCTCGCGGGCGGTACGGATCAGGGTGGCGTGGCCGTCGTGGAGGGCGCCCATGGTCATGACGACGGCCCGCTCGGCCCCGGCGGGGCGGGGGAGCGCGTCGAGCTCGGCGGCGGTGCGGAGGAGGGCTGGGGTGGGGGCTGTCCTGCCGGTGTTTCCCGTACGGCTGCTGGTCGTCATCGCGTCTCCCCCGGTCCCGGGCGGCTCTCCTGGTCGGCCAGGGCGACCAGCAGGTCCTCCGCCAGCTCCGGCTTGAGCAGGCCGTGGGCCAGGGCCCGGTCGGCCGTGGCGCGGGCCATCGCGAGGTAGCCGCCGACCATCTGGGGGGCGTGCGCGCGCAGCTCGCCCACATGGGCGGCGACCGTGCCCGCGTCGCCCCGGGCCACCGGGCCGGTCAGGGCGGCGTCGCCGGAGCGCAGGGCGTTGTCCAGGGCGGCGCCGAGCAGCGGGCCGAGCATCCGGTCCGGGGCGGTGACCCCGGCCTTGGCCAGCAGCTCCATCGACTCGGCGACCAGGGTGACCAGGTGGTTCGCGCCGAGGGCGAGGGCCGCGTGGTAGAGCGGGCGGGACTCCTCGGCGACCCACTCCGGCTCGCCGCCCATCTCGATGACCAGCGCCTCGGCGGCCAGCCGCAGCTCCTCGGGGGCGGTGACCCCGAACGAGCAGCCCGCGAGCCGCTGGACGTCGACGGAGGACCCGGTGAACGTCATCGCCGGGTGCAGCGCGAGCGGCAGGGCCCCGGCCCGCAGCGCGGGGTCCAGGACCCGGGCCCCGTACCGCCCGGAGGTGTGGACGAGGAGCTGTCCCGGCCGGACGGCGCCGGTCTCGGCGAGCCCCTCGACCAGGCGCGGGAGGGCGTCATCGGGGACGGTCAGCAGGACCAGCTCGGCGCGGGCGAGCACCTCGGCGGGCGTCACCACGGGCACATCGGGGAGCAGGGCGGCCGCGCGGCGCCGGGACGCGTCGGAGACGCCCGAGACGGCCACCGGGCGGTGGCCGGCGAGCTGGAGCGCGGCGGCGAGTGCGGGGCCGACGCGGCCCGCTCCCACGACGCCGACGGTGAGGCGGGCGGGGCGGTCCCTCGCGTCGAGGGGTTCCTTCGGAACTGTCGTATTCACGCGGCGATGGCCTTCCGTTCCAGTCCGCGGGGGGGTACCGGACGATTTCTCTGCATGCTACGCCAGCGTTTCGGCGAAGCCCGCCCGCCGCCCACAGCCTGTGGATAACTCTGCGGAACGGGTGGGAATCGTGGGGGCGTGCCGTCCGTCGTCCGGGGGATGATCGTCCCATGACAGCCATGGATGAGCAGGAGCAGCGGCGGCGCCGACTGGCCGCCTGGCGCGGGTCCCACCGGGTGCTGGCCCGCCGGTCCACGGACGGCACGGTGGCGGAGGGGCTCGCGGCGCTGGCGGCGGGGATCGGGGCCGGTACGGCTCCTGAGACCGGTTCAGAGGCCGGTGCGGGTTCCGGGTCTGGGGTCGGGGCAGGGTCTGGGGCCGGTTCCGGTTCGGGGTCTGGGGCCGGTTCCGGGTCTGGGGCCGGTTCCGGTTTCGTACACGATCCGGATGACGCGGTGGATGTGTACGGGGGCGGGGTCGTCGCCGACCTGGAGCGGCGGGTGGCCGGGCTGCTGGGGACGGAGGCGGCGGCGTTCTTCCCGACCGGGACCATGGCCCAGCAGGTCGCGCTGCGGTGCTGGGCGGGGCGTACGGGCAACGCGACGGTGGCGCTGCATCCGCTGGCCCACCCGGAGCTGCACGAGGAGGGGTCGCTGGGGGCGGTGAGCGGGCTGCGGACGGTGCACCTGACGTCGGCGGCCCGGATGCCGAGCGCGGAGGAGGTGGCGGACCACCCGGAGCCGTTCGGGACGCTGATGCTGGAGCTGCCGCTGCGGGACGCCGGGTTCGTGCTGCCCACGTGGGACGAGCTGGAGGCCGTCGTGGCGGCGGCCCGGGAGCGGGACGCGGTGGTCCACCTGGACGGGGCGCGGCTCTGGGAGTGCGGGCCGCACTTCGGGCGGGGCCTTCAGGAGATCGCGGCGCTCGCGGACAGTGTGTACGTGTCCTTCTACAAGTCGCTGGACGGGCTGTCGGGGGCGGTGCTGGCGGGGCCTGCGGTGCTGGTGGAGGAGGCGCGGGTGTGGCGCCACCGGTACGGGGGGCAGCTCTTCCAGCAGTACCCGGCGGCGCTCTCCGCGCTGATCGGGCTGGACCGGGAGCTGCCCCGGCTGCCGTCGTACGTGGCCCACGCGAAGGTGGTCGCCGGGGCGATGGCGGAGGGGTTCGCGGCGGCGGGGGTGCCGTGGTTCCGGGTGCGTCCGGAGCCGCCGCACACGCACCAGTTCCAGGTGTGGCTGCCGTACGACGCCGAGGTGCTGGACGAGGCGTCGTTGCGGCAGGCGGAGGAGACGGGGGTGACGCTGTTCCGGCGGTGGGGGTCCGGGGCGGCGGGGGCGGCCGGGCTGCCGCCGGGGGTATCGGTGACCGAGGTGACGGTTTCCGGGGCCGGGCTGGAGTGGTCGGCGGGGGATGTGCGGGAGGCGGTGGGGGTGTTCGTGGGGCTGCTGGAGTAGGGGCGTTGTGGAGGTGCCGGGCTCCCGGGGGCGGGGGTCCGTCCTCAAACGCCGGACGGGCTGGAGTGGCCGGACCGGCCGGAGTGGAGCCGGACGGGCTGGTTCGGCGTCGGTGGGTGGGTCAGCCAGTGGTCGTACAGGTCGCGCAGCGTCCTGCGGTCGTGGCGGCCCGGCGGGGGCGGTGCCGCCTCGCCGAGGCGGGCCGCGCGGTAGGTGTCGAGCATGTGCTGCTGGATGGCGTCCATGTATCCACCGTCCGCCCGTCACCGCAGGTCCGCGCGTTGATTGACGTCCGCCGTCAAATGGGGCGACGCCCTGTCCCCGTACCCCGCACCATGGGACACGTGAGCGTGAACATAGACATCGCCGGCCTGCCTTCCGACCGCATCGTTTTCGCGGTCTCCCCGCTCACCGAGCTGGGGGACGCGCTGCACGCGCTCTCCGAGCCCGGCCACCACCCCGGCGTGCACGGCTGGGCCACCGCGACCTCGGCGGCGCTGGAACCCGACCTCGCCGACCGGCTGCTGGAGGCGGAGTTCCTCTGGCGGCACACCTTCTCCGACATCTTCCTGCCGTACGCCGGGGTGCGCGGCGGCGACGGCAGGCCGGGGGCGAACCTCGCCGAGGACCTGGACCTCCTGGACCGGATCGACGACGAACGGTTCGTCACCTCGGCGCTGGAGTTCACCTGCGCCGGCCTGGTCGAGCCGGGCAACCCCTCACCGCTGACGAACGCCGCGATGCGGGCCCGCGCCCTGGACATGGCGGCGGCGCGCGGCCCGCGGCAGGTGAAGTTCACCCAGCGGCTGCTGGCCGACCCCGTCCGCGTACGCGGCTGGATCCGGCGGCTCTTCGAGGACTGCGACCAGGCGTTCTTCGCGGACACCTGGCGCCGGGTCTCCGTCCAACTGGTCGCCGACGCCCGGCACAAGACGGAGGTGCTGCGGCGCAAGGGCGTCCAGGAGGCGATGGGCGCGGTCTCCGCCGCCCTGACCCTGGACGAGGAGGCGGGCAGGCTCTCCGTCGACAAGCTGGCCGAGGGCCGGACCACCGCCGTCGACCCGGACGTCGGAACCGGCCTCACCCTCCTGCCCAGCAGCTTCGGCTGGCCGCACCTGATGGTGCTGCACGCACCGGGCTGGCGGCCGGTGATCCAGTACCCGGTCCGCCTCCCCGACCTGCCGGCCCCCGCCTCCGTCGAGCTGCTCCAGCTCCGGATGGAGGCCCTGGCCCACCCGATGCGGATGCGCCTGTGCCGCAACCTCGCCCGCTCCGCGTACACCACCGGCGAACTGGCCGACTCCCACCGGATCACCGCACCCGAGGTCTCCCGGCATCTGTCGGTGCTCAAGAAGGCGGGCCTGATCACGACCCGGCGCCGCGGCCGCTACGTACTGCACCAACTGGACCTGACGGTCGTCGCCCGCATCGGCAGCGACTTCCTGGAGGGCGTGCTGCGGTAGCCGGTGGCCGGGGCTTCTCAGCCCGCGCCGCCGCCCGCGCGCACCAGGCCCGTCTCGTAGGCGAGGACGACGACCTGGACCCGGTCGCGCAGGCTCAGCTTGGTGAGGATGCGGCCGACGTGGGTCTTGACCGTGGCCTCGGAGAGGACGAGACGGGCGGCGATCTCGCCGTTGGAGAGGCCCTGGGCGACCAGGAGCATCACCTCGCGTTCGCGTTCGGTGAGCTTCTGGATGTGCTTGTTCTTCGGCTCCTTCTCGCTGCTGGGCAGCATCGGCGAGAAGCGGTCGAGCAGGCGGCGGGTGGTGGACGGGGCGACGACCGCGTCGCCGCTGTGCACCGAGCGGATCGCCGAGAGCAGTTCGGCCGGCGGCACGTCCTTGAGCATGAAGCCGCTGGCCCCCGCCTTCAGCCCGGAGAACGCGTACTCGTCCAGGTCGAACGTCGTCAGGATCAGCACCTTCGGCGGATTCGGCTGCGCGCAGATCCGGCGGGTCGCCTCCACCCCGTCCAGGCGGGGCATACGGACGTCCATCAGGACCACGTCCACGGCGGTCGCGCGCAGGATCTCGATCGCCTCCGCGCCGTCCCCGGCCTCCGCCACCACCTCCATGTCGGGCTGGGCGGCCAGGACCATCCGGAAGCCCGTGCGCAGCAGCACCTGATCGTCGACGAGCATCACGCGGATGGCCATGGGGGTCTGTCCTGTCCTGTGGGTGGTGGGTCGCACCTGTGGGGTGGTGGGTCGGAACGTCACTCGGCGGGCTTCAGCGGCAGCAGCGCGCTGATCCGGAAGCCGCCGCCCGGGCGCGGCCCCGCATCCAGCGTGCCGCCGACCATGCCGACCCGCTCCCGCATCCCGATCATCCCGTGCCCGGCGCCGTCCGCGCCGCCGTCCTCGTACAGCTCGTGCGCCGCGCCCCGGCCGTCGTCCTCGACCAGCAGCCCGAGGCCGTCGTCGAAGTAGACCAGCCGGACGCTGGCCCCGGCGTCGGGGCCGCCGTGCTTGCGGGTGTTGGTGAGTGCCTCCTGCACGATGCGGTACGCGGTCAGCTCCACGCCGCTCGGCAGCGGGCGGGCGGTGCCCTCCACCTTGAAGTCCACCGCCAGACCGGTCCGGCGCACCTGGTCGACCAGGTCCTCGATCTGCTCCACGTCGGGCTGCGGGACGTACTCACCGCTCTCCGGCGCGTCACCGGTCCGCAGCACCCCGAGCAGCCGCCGCATCTCCGCCAGCGCCTGCCGGCCGGTGGAGGAGATCGTCTCCAGCGCCTGCCGGGCCTGGTCGGGCGCCGCGTCCATCACGTACGCGGCGCCGTCGGCCTGAACCACCATCACGGACACGTTGTGCGCGACGACATCGTGCAGCTCCCGGGCGATCCGGGCCCGCTCGGCGGCCACCGCGACCTTGGACTGGGCCTCGCGCTCCCGCTCCAGCCGGGCGGCGCGCTCCTCCAACTGGCTGAAGTAGGCCCGCCGGGTCCGCAGCGAGTCGCCCATCACCCAGGCCAGCACGAACGGCACCGTCATGATCACCGTCACGAAGATCTGCTGGGGCCAGGAGCCGCCCGGCTCGGCCTCCCAGCGCACCTGCGAGAGGGTGGCCGCGCTCAGGCTGCAGATCAGGGCGAGGCGGGAGGCCCAGCGCTCCCCGATCGTCGCCACCGTGAAGGTGATCACCAGCATCGCGAAGTTGCCGATGCCCGGCCGGACGTCGCCGACCAACTGGAGCACGCCGACCGCGATGGCGAGCAGCAGCATTTTCTCGGGGAGCCGTCGGCGCAGCGCCACGACCGTGGAGAGGCCGAGCGCAACCGGAATCGCGAGGAGCTCCTCCCGCCCGGCGTCGTATATCCCCGACACCAGCGACATGCCGGAGAGCCCGAGGAGGACGACCGCCCAGAAGACGTCGACGCCCAGCGGGTGCCTGCGGAGAAAATCGTAGAGGCGCTGCACGTAGCCCAGCGTAAGGACAGCGAATAGGTGCCCGGGTCAACCGGAGGGTCGATCCAGATCCTGGGACCGTACTCCCCAAGGTGGAGACTGGCCCACATGACGGAGGAGTGGCAGGGGTGGCGGGAGGCGGCCGGGACCGCTTTGTACGGGGAGGAGGGCTTCTACCGGAGTCCGGTCCGGAGCCCGGAGGGGCCGGCGGGCCATTTCCGTACGTCGGTCCACGCGTCGCCCCTGTTCGCACGGGCCGTGGCCGGGCTGCTGGCCCGGACCGCGGCGAAGCTGGGCCTCGGCACGGTGGCCCTGGTCGATGTGGGGGCCGGGCGCGGTGAGCTGCTGACCGGGGTGCTCGCCGCGCTCCCCGAGGGGCTGGAGGTGGTCCCGTACGGGGTGGAGGTCGCGGCCCGCCCGCCGGGGCTGGATCCCCGGATCGTCTGGTGCGCCGAGCCGCCCCGGGGGGTCAGCGGGCTGCTGTTCGCCAACGAGTGGCTGGACAACGTGCCGGTGGACGTGGCGGAGGTGGACGGGGACGGGGTCGCGCGGTACGTGCAGGTGCGGATGCCGGAGGGGGCCGAGCGGCTGGGTCCGCCGGACGCACAGGCGCCGACCCCGGCCGGCCAGGCGCGGACCGCGGACGGCGGCGAGCGCCTCGGGCCGCCGGTGACCGGGGCGGATGCGGAGTGGCTGGAGCGGTGGTGGCCGCTGTCGGTGCCGGGTGAGCGGGCCGAGATCGGGCTGCCCCGGGATGAGGCGTGGGCGGGTGCGGTCGGCTCACTGGACGCCGGGCTCGCGGTGGCGGTGGACTACGCGCATGTACGGGGCGCCCGGCCGCCCTTCGGGACGCTGACCGGGTTCCGGGGCGGGCGGGAGGTGCACCCGGTGCCGGACGGGTCCTGCGACCTGACCGCGCATGTGGCGCTGGACGCGTGTGCGGCGGCGGTCGCTCACGGAGTCGCCGAACTCACCGACCAGCGGACGGCGCTCGGGCGGCTGGGGGTCTCCGGGGAGCGGCCGCCGCTGAGCCTGGCCGCCACCGATCCGGCGGCGTACGTACGGGCGCTGGCGGCGGCGGGCGAGGCGGCGGAGCTGACCGCGCGCGGCGGGCTCGGCGACTTCGGGTGGCTGCTGCACCGGGTGGGGGCGGCCTGAGGCGACCGCCCGCAAGGACGCGGCGGGCAAGGAACAGGCAAGCGATACTGGCCCCATGACGGAGACGACCATCGGCATCGGCGGCGCGGCCGAGAGCACCGACATGGTGCTGAACATCGGCCCGCAACACCCCTCCACCCACGGGGTGCTCCGGCTGCGGATCGTCCTGGACGGCGAACGCGTCCAGCACGCCGAACCGGTCATCGGCTACATGCACCGGGGCGCGGAGAAGCTCTTCGAGGCGCGCGACTACCGGCAGATCATCATGCTCGCCAACCGCCACGACTGGCTCTCCGCGTTCTCCAACGAGCTGGGCGTCGTGATGGCCGTCGAGCGCATGCTCGGCATGGAGGTCCCCGAGCGCGCGGTATGGACGCGGACGCTGCTCGCCGAGCTGAACCGGGTCCTCAACCACCTGATGTTCCTCGGCTCCTACCCGCTCGAACTGGGCGGCATCACCCCGGTCTTCCACGCCTTCCGGGAGCGCGAGGAGCTCCAGGCGGTGATGGAGGAGGTCTCCGGCGGCCGCATGCACTACATGTTCAACCGGGTCGGCGGCCTCAAGGAGGACGTCCCGGCGGGCTGGTCGGGCCGGGTGCGGGACGCCGTCGCCTCGGTCCGCTCCCGCATGGACATCTACGAGGACCTGGTCCTCGGCAACGAGATCTTCCGGGCCCGTACGCGCGATGTCGGCGTGCTCTCGGCCGAGGCCGTGCACGCGTACGGGGTGTCGGGGCCGATCGCGCGCGCCTCGGGCGTCGACTTCGACCTGCGGCGCGACGAGCCGTATCTCGCCTACGGGGAGCTCCAGGACACCCTGAAGGTGGTCACCCGGACCGAGGGCGACTGTCTGGCCCGCTTCGAGTGCCTGCTGGAGCAGACTCTCAACTCCCTGGACCTGGCGGACGCGTGCCTGGACCGGATGGCCGGCCTGGAGCCCGGGCCGGTCAACCAGCGGCTGCCCAAGGTGCTCAAGGCGCCCGAGGGGCACACGTACGCCTGGACGGAGAACCCGCTCGGCCTCAACGGCTACTACCTGGTCTCCAAGGGCGAGAAGACCCCGTACCGGCTGAAGCTGCGCTCCGCCTCCTTCAACAACATCCAGGCGCTGACCGAGCTGCTGCCGGGGACGCTGGTCTCCGACATGGTGGCGATCCTGGGGTCGCTCTTCTTCGTCGTCGGGGACATCGACAAATAACGGACCTGCTTCCGCGGGCGCCTAGGACACCGCGCCGCGCAGCTCCGCCACGTCGATCTGCTCGGTCTCGTCGTGCGCGGTGAGGTCGATGACCTTGCCCACGGCCCGGTTCTGCACGGCGCCCGTGCGGTGGACGGCGAGCGCCTCCTCGCCGACGACGTCCGCGAGGTCCTCGTTCTGCACCGACTCGATCGCTGCGTTCGCCTTCTGGGCGTTCTGGGTGCCGAAGAAGTCGAAGCTGCCCTGGGGGACCAGATGACGGCGGGCCGCAGCGTACGGCACGACGGCCGAGGCGGCGGGGACCGTACGCGGTACGTGCACGGGCGCGGCGGAGGCCGGGAGGCCGGCGGCGAGAGCCGGGGGCCGAGGGCGGGCACCGAGGGCCTGCGGCTTGGCGGCCGGGGAGGCCGGCGTGAGGTGGGCCGGGGCGGCGGGAGCCGGGGCCTTCATGGCCGGTACGGCGGTGGCCTCGGGACCGGCCGCCTGGGCGTCCGGAGCCGGGGAGTTCGCAGCCGGGGAGTTCGACGTCGGCGCGTCCGGGGACTTCGCGTCGTCCGGGGAGTTCACGGGGTCCGGGGACTTCGCGGCCGGGGCGGGCGGGGTGGTCGACGGGCGGCGGTGCTGGTGGTGCTCGCCCGCCCCGGTGGCCGCCGCGTCCTTCCCCTGCGGGCCTTCCCCGTCCACGCCCTGGTCACCGGCGATGGCACGGGCGGTCGCTTCCGCACGGCGGGCTTCCTGGAGTGCGGCGTTGCGGGTGAGGCTCAGCAGGGCCTCGTCCGCGCGGCGGTAGGCCTCCGGGGTCGGCGTCGATCGTCCGGTGGGCAGCTCGGCGGGGGTGGCGGCGGCCTCGATGGCGAGCTGCCGGCGGCCCTCCAGCGCACTGGCCCGCTCGGTCTCGGCGTTGGCGTACCGGCGCAGCAGACCCGCGTGCTCGCCGCGCAGTCCGGCGAGCTCCACACGCTTGCGGCGGAGCTTGGTCTCCAGACGGGTGCGCAGCTCGCGCGACTCCTCCAGATCCTGCTCCAGCTCGGCTATCCGCTCCTCGGCCCGCCACTCGTCACGGGTACGCGCCCGCGTCAGCTCGGCGACCTGCAATCCCGCGGCCCGGTCCCAGCTACGCATCAGATACGCGCCGGTCAGGGCGGCGGCGGCCACGGCGGCCACCAGGCCGCGCAGGGCGAGGGGTTCGGCGAGGAACCAGGCGCCGGAAGCACCGACGACCGACACTCCCGCCACCACGGAGGGCGGCAGGATTCTGTGAAGGGGCGGAGAATGGCGGTGGCGTCCACGTGGCATGGCCTGAAATTTACCGTGTGTGCGCGCTACTTGGGGGGCCGCCCGGCAATCTTTCCCCGCCGGTTACCTGACGGCCCCCCGAAGCCCGCTACTTCTTGATCAAGAACTCGCCTTGACCGGGCCTTACTTCCTGACCGGGCCTTACTTCTTGATCAGGCCCTTCGACTCCAGATACTCCTTCGCCACGTCGGTCGGCTTCGCCCGCTCGGCGTCGACCTTGCGGTTCAGCTCGGCGAGATCTTCCGTGGTGAGGGTGTCGGTGAGCTTTCCGAGCGCGGCGGCGATCTCCGGAGCGCCCGCGTCCTTGGCATTGAGCACCGGCAGGACGTTGTCGGCGTTCTGGAGCTTCTTGTCGTCCTCCAGGAAGACCAGCCCGTCCAGCACCGCGTCCGTGGTCGTCGTCAGGACCAGCTCGACCTTGCCGTCACGGACGGCCTGCTTGGACTGCGGGGTGCCGACGCCCTTGGGGTCGATCCCCGTGACGTCGATGCCGTACGTCTTCTTCAGACCCGGTGCGCAGAAGGGCCGTACCTCGCACTCGTCGCCCGCCGCGATCTTGACCTTGAGCTTCGACTTCCCGAGATCGGAAAGGGTCTTGAGATTGTTCTTCTCGGCGAATTCCTTGGAGACCGCGAAGGCGTTCTGGTCGACGGCCTTCCCGGCCGGGAGCACCTTGAGGCCCAGCGGTTCCGCGAGCTTCTCCAGGGCGGCGACCGTGGCGGCGGCGTCTCCGGAGGCGAGGGGGGCGTTCTGGGCCTTCTCCGCCCCGTTCACCTTGGCGTTGAGGAATTCGGTGATCGTGGCGGCGTATTCGGGTACGACGTCGATCTCACCCTTCTCCAGCGAGGGCTCGTACAGCTCACGGTTCTTCACCGTGGTGATCGAGGTGCCGTACCCGGCGTCGCCCAGGATCTGCGCGTACAGCTCGGCGAGCACCTTGGACTCGGTGAAGGAGGCCGAGCCGACGACGAGCGAGCCCTTCTTGCTGTCGCCGCCCGAGGAGCCGGAGCCGCCGCCCTTCTCCTTTTCCAGGCTGTCACCGCCGCAGGCCGCGAGCGACCCTGTCAGCGCCACGATGCCGATGACCGCTCCGGCTATCCGCGAGGTCCTGCTCATGTCTGTTCTCCGTCCGAACTCAAGAAAAAGGTGACCGAAAGGGAAGATGAGGGCGCCGCCGGGTGCCTCACGCGGTCCGGCGGCGGCGCAGCGGCGACAGCACCCGGTCCAGCGCCACCAGGACGCCCTCCACCAGCAGGGCGAGGCCGGCGACCAGGATCGCGCCCGCGAAGACCTGTGCGGTGTCGTAGGTGTTGAACCCGGCGGTGATGATCCGGCCGAGGCCGCCGAGACCGACCATGGCGGCGATCGAGGCGGTGGCCACGACCTGGACGGCGGCGGAGCGCAGCCCGGTCATGATCATCGGGTAGGCGAGCGGCAGCTCGACCCGGACGAAGAGCTGCCCGCCGGACATCCCCATGCCCCGGGCGGCCTCCACCACGGACCGGTCCACCTCCCGCATCCCGACGTAGGCGTTGGTCAGCAGCGGCGGCATGGCGAACAGCACCAGCGCGATGATCGTGGGCCAGTAGCCGGAGTTGCGCAGGGGCGTGAGCATGAAGAGGGCCAGCACCGCGAAGACCGGGATGGCCCGCCCCACGTTGGAGATGTTGACCGCGAGCGCGCCGCCCTTGCCGATGTGCCCCAGGTAGAGGGCGAGCGGCAGGGCGATGGCGCAGGCCACCGCGAGGGCGACCCCGCTCACGTACAGATGCTCGCCGAGCCGGTGCGCGGCTCCGCCGTCGCCCGACCAGTTGGCCCCGGTGGTGAGCCAGGTCCAGGCTTCGCCGATGACTCCCACGGGTCAGCCCGCCTCCACCTTCGCCGAGGCGGGGATGCCCGCCGGACCGCCCGGACCGCCCGAACCGCCCGGACCGCCCGAACCGCCCGGGCCGTCCGCACCACGGGAACCGTCCACGCCGTCCGTACCGCCCGCACCCGTACCCGTATCCCCCGTCGCCGCCCGGATACGCGTCCAGGGCGTCAGCAGCCGCTGGAGACAGAGGAGCAGCAGGTCGGCGGTGACCGCGAGCAGGACGCACAGGACGGAGGCGGCGAGCACCTGGGCCTTGAAGAAGCTCGGCAGCGCGTCCTCGATGAGGTTGCCGAGGCCGCCCTTGCCGACGAGCGAGCCGACCGTGGTCAGCGCGACCGTCGACACGGTGGCTATACGCAGCCCCGCCATCAGCGCGGGCAGCGCGAGCGGGAGCTCCACCTCCCACAGCAGCCGCCCCGGCCCGTACCCCATGCCCCGGGCGGCCTCCTTGGCCTCCTCGGGGACGGCTTCCAGGCCGGCCAGGATGTTCCGTACGAGGATGGTGAGCGAATAGAGCACCAGACCCGTGACAACGAGCGCGGCGGAGAGCCCGAACAGGGGCAGCAGCAGCGAGAACATCGCCAGTGAGGGCACGGTGTAGAGAATCGTGGTCAGCCCGAGCACCGGTCCGGCGAAGCCACGGCCCCGGCGGGCGAGCAGCGCCAGCGGGAAGGCGACCGCGAGCCCGATGAGCACCGAGACGACCGTGATCCCGATGTGCTGCACGGTGGCGTCGGTCAACTCCTGGCTGCGGGAGCGCAGATACTCGCCGCAGATCCAGTCGTTCGTCGCCAGGCAGTTCCCTGCGGCCATCCGGCCCCACCCCCCGATTTCCTGTCACGTCCCCGTGGGGTCGTTTCCCTGTCACGTCCCCGTAGGGCCCGTTTTCCCCGTCGCGCCCGTGTCGAACTGATGTCTCGCGAGCCTATCCTCGACCACTGACAATCACGGATGCTGTCGCATTCCGGCAACACGCCCTTCACAGAACGCCCTCCACAATGGGGAATCATGATCCGTTTCGAGCACGTCACCAAGCGGTACGCGGACGGCACCACCGCCGTCGACGACCTTTCGTTCGAGGTCGCCGAGGGTGAGCTGGTCACGCTCGTCGGACCTTCCGGCTGCGGCAAGACGACCACCATGAAGATGGTGAACCGGTTGATCGAACCGACCGAGGGCACGATATTCCTCGACGGGGAGGACATATCGGCCATCGACCCCGTCGAACTCCGCCGCCGCATCGGCTATGTGATCCAGCAGGTGGGCCTCTTCCCGCACAAGACGGTGCTGGAGAACACCGCGACCGTCCCGCATCTGCTGGGCTGGAAGCGCGGAAAGGGACGCGAACGCGCCGCCGAACTCCTCGACCTCGTCGGACTCGACCCCTCCGTCTACGGCGACCGCTATCCGGAACAGCTCTCCGGCGGACAGCGCCAGCGCGTCGGGGTCGCCCGCGCCCTGGCCGCCGATCCGCCCGTCCTGCTGATGGACGAGCCTTTCGGCGCGGTCGACCCGGTCGTCCGCGAACGGCTCCAGAACGAATTCCTGAAACTCCAGGCCCAGGTCCGTAAGACCGTCCTCTTCGTCACCCACGACATCGAGGAGGCCGTCCGCCTCGGCGACCGGATCGCGGTGTACGGGAGTGGCCGCATCGAGCAGTTCGACTCCCCCGCCACCGTCCTCGGCGCCCCCGCCACCCCGTACGTGGCCGACTTCGTCGGCGCCGACCGGGGGCTCAAGCGGCTCTCGGTGACCCCGATCGAGGAGAGCGACCTCGACCAGCCCCCGGTCGTCCACCTCGACGACTCCCTCGCCGAGGCCACCGCGCGCCTCCGGTCCGAGGGCGCGCGCTGGGCGGTCGTCCTGGACGGCCGGGACAACCTGCACGGCTGGATCCCCGCCGAGGCGACCACTGCCGAGGCGACCTCCGCCGAGGCGGCCTCCGCCGCGAAGGGCACCGTCCGCGAGCACGCCCGCCGGATGGAGGCCTGGCTTCCGCTCGGCGCCCCGCTCAAGCAGGCGTTCGCCACCATGCTCCAGCACGACGCCGGCTGGATCGCGGTCATCGACAAGGAGAGCGAGGGCCGCTTCCTCGGCGTCCTGACCCCGGCCCGGCTGCACGAGGCGCTGCGCCGCTCGATCGACGCCGACGCGCACGCCGTACCGCGCGCGGAGGTGGCGGTGGAGACGGTCGCCACGGCGTAGCCGGGCCGGGGGGCCTCGGCGCGCACTGCGGGTCCCGTAGCCGGGCCGGCTCCTCACTGCGCGCTGAGACGCCCGCTCAGCCACTCCAGCGCCGGCGGGATCTCCCGCCGCCAGGTCGTGAAGTTGTGCCCGCCGCTGTCCAGCACGATCGAGGACACCTCGGCGGGCGCCTTCACCCGGTCGATGAACCTCATCGTGCTCCTCAGGTTCCCCTCGCCCTGCCGTGACGTCGTCACCAGGAACGAACCGCCGGGCGGCGGCCGGTTCTCCAGCGTCCACATCAGGTCCGCGCGGTCGCGCAGCTCCTGCTTCCCGTGGAACAGGTCCCCGGTCGTCGGGTCCTCGGCGGCCTTGTAGTACGCGGAGAGACCGGCGCTCGCCGCGTACCGGTCCGGGTGGTGCAGCCCGATCTTCAACGCGCAGTAGCCGCCGGTCGAGTTGCCGATGATGCCCCAGTTACGGGCCTGCTTCCCGACCCGGTACGACTGTCCGATC
Source organism: Streptomyces cyaneofuscatus (assembly GCF_042718795.1). GTDB lineage: Bacteria > Actinomycetota > Actinomycetes > Streptomycetales > Streptomycetaceae > Streptomyces > Streptomyces cyaneofuscatus_A. The sequence continues at coordinate 99,600 of NZ_JBHXOX010000025.1, read as the reverse complement.
GCCTCCGGGAGGTCCTTCGCGAAGAACGTCTCCGTCTGCGGCCCCTTCGGTACGTCCACGCACTCGGTGTCCCGGGGCGGCACCACCGTCGGCCGCAGCATCACCAGGATCATCGGCTGCGCTTTGCCCGCCTTCACGCGCTCGTGCGCCGTACGGGGGTAACGCAGGCCCTTGAGAAGGTTCTCCGCCGTCCCCGGGTAGCCGGTCAGCACCACCACCGCCGGGAACGTCCTCTTCGCGTACGCGTTGCGGAAGTACTCCGGCGGCAGATAGACGTACGCCGGTGACTCGATGCCCGACAGCCGCCCCGAGACCAGCACCTTGTCGATCCGCCCGCCCGCCGTCGGCACCCCGCCGCCCGGCACATCCGGGCGCTGGGTGCCGATCCGCGTCATGTTCCGCGAACCGGGCCCGCCGTCGGCGTGGTCGCTGACAACGCCCAGCTCCTGCTGCCGGCCGAAGAGGTCGGCCCAGGAGCCGTAGAAGAGGAAGGCGTTGTTCGCCGCCAGGCCGACCGAGGCGAACAGCAGCAGCTGGGTGGCCAGCAGCAGCCCGACCCGGCCCGTCACGGCCGCGGCGCTCCGCCGGGCCAGGCGTGGCCAGAGCCAGACCGTGGCGGCGAACAGCGCCACGGCCAGGGCCGCCACGACCGCCAGAACTACCTTGCTGGTGAGACCCATGAGTGAGCTTTCTCTGCGCTTCTCTGCGTTTCGCTGTGGTTCCGCTGTGGTTCCGCTGCGTTTTCGCTGCTTTTCGGCCGCGCTTCCGAGTGGAAATTTCCGGAATGTGGATGAACCCCCTCCACCCGGCCCCCGTCCTAGAGGGAGCACAGCGTCCGGAACGGCCCATACGCCGACGGACCACAGGACCTGCACTCTCATCTGGAGCCACGCAAGCGATGTCTGTCACGGTAGATGGGGATAAATCGGTATCGGTTCCGCAGCGGGTACGGCGGCTGCTCCGCGGCCCGCGCCCCGAAGCCGTACCGGTCGTCGTCGGCACCGCCTGCACCGCCGTCGGGCTGATCGACGTCGCCGCCGGGGTCTTCCCCCGCTTCCGGCACAGCCGGATGCACACCCTCGCCGAGGTGCTCCCGGGGGCGCTCGGCCCGTTCGCCGCAGCGCTCTCGCTGAGCGCCGGCGTGCTGCTGCTCCTGCTCGCACACGGGCTGAAGCGGCACAAACGGCGGGCCTGGCGGGCGGCGGTGGTGCTGCTTCCGGCGGGGGCCGTGGCGCAGTTCGCGTACCGGCACTCGATCGTCGGCGTCCTGGTCTCCCTGACGATCTGCGCTCTCCTCGTCCGCCACCGGGACCAGTTCCGCGCGCTGCCCGACCCGCGCAGCCGCTGGCGGGCGCTGGCCAACTTCATCCTGCTCGGGGCCTCTTCGCTGGCGCTCGGGCTGGTCATCGTCTCCGTCCACCCCGGCCGCGTCGTGGGCGCCCCGTCCATCGCGGACCGCCTCCAGCACGTGCTGTACGGCCTGTTCGGCGTCGAGGGGCCGGTCGACTACGCCGGGCGGACCACCTGGACCGTGGCCTACTCGCTCGGCGCGCTCGGCCTGCTGACCGCCGTCACCACGATCTACCTCGCCTTCCGCCCCGAACACCCGGCCGCCCGCCTCACCGAGGACGACGAGAGCCGGCTGCGGGCGCTGCTGGCGACGCACGGCGGCCGCGACTCGCTCGGCCACTTCGCGCTCCGCCGCGACAAGGCCGTCGTCTTCTCCCCCAGCGGCAAGGCCGCCGTCTGCTACCGGGTCGTCTCCGGGGTGATGCTGGCCGGCGGCGACCCCATCGGTGACGTGGAGGCCTGGCCCGGCGCCATCGAACGCTTCATGGACGAGGCGAAGGCCCACTCCTGGACCCCGGCCGTGATGGGGTGCAGCGAGCGCGGCGGCGAGGTCTGGACCCGCGAGACCGGACTCACCGCCCTGGAGCTGGGCGACGAGGCGGTGGTGGACGTCGCGGATTTCTCCCTCGCCGGGCGGGCCATGCGGAACGTACGCCAGATGGTGGGGCGTATCGAACGAGGCGGCTACGAGACCCGGGTCCGGCGAGCACGTGACATCGACCCCACCGAACTGGAGCGCATCCGCCGCGCCGCCGCCGACTGGCGCGGCACGGACACCGAGCGCGGCTTCTCCATGGCGCTCGGCCGGATCGGCGACCCCGCCGACGGCGACTGCGTGATCGCCACCGCCCACCTGCCCGGCGCAGGCATCGGCTCCGGCTCCGGTTCCGGCACCGGCACCGGCACCGATGACGGGCCGCACGGCGACCTGAAGGCCGTCCTCCACTTCGTACCGTGGGGGCGCGACGGGATGTCCCTGGAGCTGATGCGCCGCGACCGCTCGGCCGACCCCGGCATGAACGAACTGCTGATCGTCGCCTCGCTCCAGGCCGCCGGGAAGCTGGGCGTCAAACAGGTCTCGCTGAACTTCGCGATGTTCCGCTCGGCCCTGGCCCGCGGCGAGCGGCTGGGCGCCGGACCGGTGCTGCGCTGCTGGCGGGGGCTGCTGATCTTCCTGTCCCGCTGGTTCCAGATCGAGTCGCTGTACAAGTTCAACGCCAAGTTCAAGCCCCGTTGGGAGCCCCGCTTCGTGGTCTTCCGCACCAGTCGCGACCTGCCCCGCATCGGGATCGCGGCGATGCGGGCGGAGGGGTTCGTGAACGTCTCGCCGCCCCGCCCGTTCCGCTCCCGCGGCCGGCGCCCCTGCGGCCACACGCTGCGTACGGCACCGGAGCGCGAGGTGAGCGCGGCGTAGGGGGCGGCCCTGCGGGGCCTAGGCTGGTCGTATGAGTACGTTGCGCGAGCGCGGCACGGTACAGGGACTGCCTCACTGGGACCGCTGTGCGGTCATGGGGGTCGTCAACGTGACGCCCGACTCCTTCTCCGACGGGGGCCGCTGGTTCGACACCACGGCCGCCGTCAAGCACGGCCTCGACCTGGTGTCCGAGGGCGCCGACCTGGTCGACGTCGGCGGTGAGTCCACCCGGCCGGGTGCCAGCCGGGTGGACGCGTCGGAGGAGCTGCGGCGGGTCATCCCGGTCGTCAAGGGGCTGGCCTCCGAGGGCGTCACCGTCTCCGTGGACACCATGCGCGCCCGCGTCGCCGAGCAGGCCGTCGCCGCCGGGGCCGTCCTGGTCAACGACGTGAGCGGCGGCCTCGCGGACCCGGACATGATCCCGGCCGTCGCCGCCGCCGAGGTCCCGTTCGTGGTCATGCACTGGCGCGGCTTCAGCGAGTCGATGAACAGCCGCGCGGTGTACGCGGACGTGGTCGCCGAGGTCCTCGCGGAGCTGCGGCAGCGGATGGACGCGGTGATCGCGGGCGGGGTGGCCCCGGAACGCGTCGTGATCGACCCCGGCCTCGGCTTCGCGAAGAACGCCCCCCACGACCTGGCCCTCGTCGCGCACCTGGACGAGCTGCACGCGCTGGGCCGCCCGCTGCTGGTGGCCGCCTCCCGCAAACGCTTCCTCGGCCACGTGCTGGCCGGCCCCGGCGCCACCCTGCCGCCCGCCCGCGAACGTGACGCGGCGACCGCGGCGATCTCCGCCCTCGCCGCCCGGGCCGGGGCCTGGGCGGTCCGGGTCCACGAGGTGGGGGCCACCGCCGACGCGGTACGGGTGGCCCGCGCCGTCGAGGGAGCCGCGTGAACGAGGACCACGCGTCGGCCGCCGCCGACATCGCGGAGGTCGAGACGGCCAACACCGCCTTCTACGAAGCCCTGGAACGCGGCGACCACGAGGCGCTCTCCGGCCTCTGGCTTCCGGGCGAGGACCTCACCGTCTCCTGCGTCCACCCGGGGTGGCCGGTGCTCACGGGCCGCGGCGACGTGCTGCGCAGCTACGCGCTGATCATGGCGAACACCGAGTACATCCAGTTCTTCCTCACCGACGTCAACGTCGCGATGACCGGCGACACCGCCCTGGTCACCTGCACCGAGAACATCCTCAGCGGCGGCCCGGCCGAGGAGGGCAACGACCTGGGCCCGCTGGTGGGCCAGCTCGTCGTCGCCACGAACGTGTTCCGGCGCACGTCCGAGGGCTGGAAGCTCTGGTCCCACCACGGCTCGCCGGTCCTGGCGGAGACCGACGAGGAGGACGACGAGAGCCCCTCGTGAGGACGGCCCCGACGACGAGCTGCCCGTCGTCCCCACGACGCGCAGCCACCCTCCCGAGTGGGTAGGGGCCGGGCAGGGTTGGAGTCCACGACCGCGGGTATGGGCGGCTACCAGCCCCGTGAGGCGCTGTCCATGGCCCCCACGGGCGAGCACGGTCGGTGCTCGCAGGTAGATTCGAAAGAAGGCACCTTGCCGCCCGCACGCGGCCGGGTGCCTCTTGGACCAACGACAGCAGGAGTGATTCGCGTGGATCGTGTCGCGCTGCGCGGCCTCAAGGCCCGTGGGCACCACGGCGTCTTCCCCAAGGAGCGGGAAGAGGGCCAGACCTTCATCGTCGACCTGGTGCTCGGCCTCGACACCCGCCCCGCGGCAGCCACCGACGACCTGGCCCGCACCGTGCACTACGGCGTGGTGGCCGAGGAGGTCGTCGAGGTGGTGACGGGCGAGCCGGTCGACCTGATCGAGACGCTCGCCGAGCGCATCGCCCAGCAGTGCCTGAAGCACGAAGGTGTCCAGGAGGTCGAGGTCGTGGTGCACAAGCCGGACGCGCCGATCACCGTCCCCTTCGACGACGTGACCATCACCATCATTCGGAGCCGAGCATGACTGCGTTTTCCACCGAGGGGCAGAGCGACCCGACCGTACAGCCGGTGCCCGCCGCCGTCGTCAAGCAGGTGGACGCCGCCGACGTCACCCTCTCCAACCCCAAGATGGCCGTGATCGCCCTCGGCTCCAACCTGGGCAACCGGCTGGAGACCCTCCAGGGCGCCGTCGACGCGCTGGAGGACACCCCGGGGCTGCGGGTCAAGGCCGTCTCCCCGGTCTACGAGACGGAGCCCTGGGGCGTCGCGGCCGACAGCCAGCCCTCGTACTTCAACGCGGTCATCCTCGTGAAGACGACTCTGCCGCCCGCCTCGCTGCTGGAGCGCGGCCAGGCCGTCGAGGAGGCCTTCGACCGGGTCCGCGAGGAGCGGTGGGGCCCGCGCACCATCGACGTCGACATCGTGGCGTACGCGGACGTCCTCTCCGACGACCCGGTGCTCACCCTCCCCCACCCCCGCGCCCACGAGCGCGCCTTCGTCCTCGCCCCCTGGCACGACGTGGACCCCGAGGCCCAGCTCCCCGGCGCCGGCCCGGTCGCCGAGCTGCTCGCCGGGGTCGGCCGCGAAGGCGTCCTGCCCCGCGCCGACCTGGAACTGCGCCTGCCGGAGTAATCGTTAGGCTCGACGGGCACGAGCTGAAGCAACAGCTGGGAACAGGCGACGAAGGGCGGCTCACGCGGTGAAGCAACTACGGCTCGGGGTGCTGGCGGGCCTCTTCGCCGCCGCCAGCGTCCTCTCCTGGGGCGGCGCCCGCCTGTGGGACTCCCTCGGCACCCTCCCGAGCGTCCCGCTGGCCGCCTCGATCGTGCTCGCCGTGATCGCGGTGATCCTCCTGGCCACCGCCCTCTCCATCCGCACCCGCCTCCGCGCCCAGCGGGAGCGCCGCCCCGGCGCCAAGGGCGTCGAACCCCTGATGGCGGCGCGGGCGGTCGTCTTCGGCCAGGCGAGCGCCCTGGTCACCGCCCTGGTCACCGGGATGTACGGCGGCACGGGCGTCTTCCTGCTCAGCTTCCTCGACGTCCCACCCCGCCGCGACCAGGCCATCTACGCGGGCGCGGCGGTGGTGGCGGGCATCGGCGTCATCGCGGCCGCCTTCTTCCTGGAACGCGTCTGCCGCCTCCCCGAGGACGGCGAGAACAACCACGACGGCACCGGCACGGCAACCGCCTAGAGCGGCACCGGGCCCGTGCCGCCGGGTTCGAGGAGTCGGCCGTCAGGCCGTGTCAGCGCGCCATGATGAGACTCATCGCCTCGGCGCGCGTCGCGGGGTCGCGGAGCTGGCCGCGCACCGCGGAGGTGAGGGTCTTCGCGCCGGGCTTGCGGATCCCCCGCATGGACATGCACATGTGCTCGCACTCGACGACGACGATGACTCCGCGCGGCTCGAGGATCGCCATGAGGGACTCGGCGATCTGGGTCGTCAGCCGCTCCTGGACCTGCGGGCGGCGGGCGTAGACGTCCACCAGCCGGGCCAGCTTGGAGAGACCGGTGATCTTGCCGGTGGACGCCGGGATGTAGCCGACGTGCGCGACACCCCTGAAGGGCACCAGATGATGTTCACATGTCGAGAACACCTCAATGTCCTTGACCAGCACCATCTCGTCGTGGCCCAGGTCGAACGTGGTCGTCAGGACGTCCTCGGGCTGCTGGTACAGCCCCGCGAATATCTCCTTGTACGCCCGCGCCACCCGCCCCGGTGTCTCCCTGAGGCCCTCGCGGTCCGGGTCCTCTCCGACGGCGATGAGCAGTTCGCGTACGGCCGCCTCGGCCCGCTTCTCGTCGAAATCGCCGATCGATCCCTGGCCGTCCAGCGTCACCGGGTCGGTCATCTGTGCCTCGTTCCTCATGGCTGCCCCGTGCGCGGATCGCACGTGGACATCGCAGGCATACGGAAAAGCCGCGCCCCCACAGGCTAAAACCTGGGGGGCGCGGCTTCCATTCCGGACCTGGTGAGACCCCCGTGACGGAGGTCTCACCAGGGCATGCGCTAGCTCTCGGGACGGTCCTCGGGGATCGCCTCCGTGGAGGGGGCGATGTCCTTCGTGAGGTCCGTCGCCGGGGCGATCTCCGGCGGGGTGGCCGAGCCGTTGGCGGTGGAGGCGCCGTTGGTGAGGGCCAGCTCCTTCGGGGAGAGCACCGGAGGCCGCGTCGACGGGGTGCGCCGGGCGGAGCCGGTCCACGCCGGGCGGGCGGGACGCTTGACGATCGGGGCGAAGATCTCCGCGATCTCGTCCTTGCCGAGCGTCTCCTTCTCCAGGAGTTCGAGCACGAGGGCGTCGAGGATGTCGCGGTTCTCGACGAGGATCTCCCACGCGTCGTTGTGGGCGGTCTCGATGAGCTTCTTGACCTCTTCGTCGACCAGTGCCGCGACCTCTTCCGAGTAGTCGCGCTGGTGGCCCATCTCGCGGCCCAGGAAGGGCTCCGAGTTGTCGCCGCCGAACTTGATCGCGCCGAGCCGCTCCGTCATGCCGTACTGCGTGACCATCGCGCGGGCCGTCGCCGTGGCCTTCTCGATGTCGTTCGCCGCGCCGGTGGTCGGGTCGTGGAAGACCAGCTCCTCGGCCGCGCGCCCGCCCAGCATGTAGGCGAGCTGGTCGAGCATCTCGTTGCGCGTCGTGGAGTACTTGTCCTCCTCCGGGAGCACCATCGTGTAACCGAGGGCGCGGCCGCGGGAGAGGATCGTGATCTTGTGGACCGGGTCCGACTGGGGGGAGGCCGCCGCGACCAGGGCGTGTCCGCCCTCGTGGTACGCGGTGATCTTCTTCTCCTTCTCGGACATGATCCGGGTCCGCTTCTGCGGGCCCGCCACGACGCGGTCGATGGCCTCGTCGAGACTCTCGTTGTCGATGAGCTTCTTGTCGCTGCGCGCCGTCAGGAGCGCGGCCTCGTTCAGCACGTTCGACAGGTCGGCACCGGTGAAGCCGGGCGTCCGGCGGGCGACGGCGCCGAGATCGACGTCCTTCGCGACCGGCTTGCCCTTCTGGTGGACCTTGAGGATCTCCAGCCGGCCCAGCATGTCGGGGCGGTCGACCGCGATCTGCCGGTCGAAGCGTCCCGGGCGCAGGAGGGCCGGGTCGAGGATGTCGGGGCGGTTCGTGGCGGCGATCAGGATGACCCCGCCCTTCACGTCGAACCCGTCCATCTCGACGAGCAACTGGTTGAGCGTCTGCTCGCGCTCGTCGTGCCCGCCGCCCATGCCCGCACCGCGGTGCCGGCCGACGGCGTCGATCTCGTCGACGAAGACGATCGCCGGGGCGTTCGCCTTGGCCTGCTCGAAGAGGTCACGGACCCGGGAGGCACCGACACCGACGAACATCTCGACGAAGTCGGAGCCGGAGATCGAGTAGAACGGCACGCCCGCCTCGCCGGCGACGGCGCGTGCGAGCAGCGTCTTGCCCGTACCGGGCGGCCCGTAGAGCAGGACGCCCTTGGGGATCTTGGCGCCGACGGCCTGGAACTTCGCCGGCTCCTGGAGGAACTCCTTGATCTCGTGGAGCTCTTCGACCGCCTCGTCGGACCCCGCCACGTCGGCGAAGGTCGTCTTCGGGGTGTCCTTGGTGATCAGCTTGGCCTTGGACTTGCCGAACTGCATGACCTTGGAGCCGCCGCCCTGCATCTGGTTCATCAGAAACAGGAAGACGACGACGATCAGGACGAAGGGCAGCAGCGAGAGAAGGATCGAGACGAACGGGGACTGCTTCGACGGCGAGACGGTGTAACCCTTCTCGATGTCACCCGCTTCGAACTTCTGCTGGAGCGTGTCGGCGAGCTCGACGCCCTGGTTGCCGATGTAGCTCGCCTGGAACTTGGTGCCGGACTCGCCGGCAAGCTTCTGGCCGTCCTTAAGTTCGATCTTGAGAATTTGCTCGTCACCGGTGGTCAGCTTGGCCTGCTCCACCTGGTCCTTGCTGATCGCCTGGATCACCTTGGCGGTGTCCACCGTCTTGTAGCCGCCCGACGAGCCGACGACCTGCATCAACACGACCACGGCGAGGACGGCCAGCACGATCCACATGACCGGCCCACGGAAGTATCGCTTCACGTCCATCCATACGGAGCGAAGACGCCCCGTCCCTCCTGCCCGTAGGTAAATGCTGCTGTGTGTGAAAGCTCTGTTGAAAAGAGTGCTCTTCGGACGGTACCCCAGCGAGGAGGCCCGCGACCGCTGCGTGCGGCGGAGAAACCCGCTTTCGCAGCTTCAACGGCCCGCGGGCGGCCAGGGTTCCCCGGGGGTCAGCCGCCGTAGACGTGCGGGGCGAGCGTGCCGACGAAGGGGAGGTTGCGGTACTTCTCCGCGTAGTCCAGCCCGTAGCCGACGACGAACTCGTTGGGGATGTCGAAGCCGATCCACTTCACGTCGATGGCGACCTTCGCGGCGTCCGGCTTGCGCAGCAGGGTGCAGACCTCCAGCGAGGCCGGCTCCCGGGAGCCCAGGTTGGACAGCAGCCAGGACAGCGTCAGACCGGAGTCGATGATGTCCTCGACGATCAGGACGTGCTTGCCCTTGATGTCGGTGTCCAGGTCCTTGAGGATCCGTACGACACCGGAGGACTGGGTGCCCGCCCCGTACGAGGAGACGGCCATCCAGTCCATCGTGACGGGGGTGGACAGCGCGCGCGCCAGGTCCGCCATGACCATCACCGCGCCCTTGAGGACGCCGACGAGGAGCAGATCCTTGCCCGCGTACTCCGCGTCGATCTTCGCGGCCAGCTCGACGAGCTTCGCGTCGATCTCTTCCTTGGTGAGGAGCACCGACTGGAGGTCGCTGCCCATGTCCTTCTCGTTCACCCGCGTCTCTTTCTCGCCTGCCGGGCCCGGGGGTGTGCCCCGGGCCCGGCCCGGCTGTTCGCCTGCGGCTGGCCGCTCGCGCGTCAGCTCTGCCGAATGACCAGTCTGCCACCCTGCCGTCGGGCCTCGACGCGGCCGGGCAGGTTGATGGCCCCCTGGCCGCGCCAGCCGGTGATCAGGCGGTCGACCTCTTCGAGGTGGCGGGCGAAGAGGGAGCCCGCGGGGGCCCCCGCCTCGATGACGGCCCGGCGCAGCACCCGGCGGCGTACGGCGGGCGGCAGCACGTAGAGCTTGGCGCACTCCAGCGCGCCGGCCTCGTCGCGTACGGCGAGCTCGGCCTCGGCGGCCCAGGTGTCCAGGGCGTCGGCGTCGTCGCGGGAGAGCTGGGCCGTCCGGGCGAGGGCTTCGACGACGCCCTTGCCGAGGGCCTTCTCCAGCGCGGGCAGGCCCTCGTGGCGCAGGCGCGAGCGGGTGTAGGCGGGGTCGATGTTGTGCGGGTCGTCCCAGACGGGGATCGACTGGACCAGGCAGGCCTTGCGGGCGGTCTGCCGGTCGAGCTGGAGGAAGGGGCGGCGGTAGCGGCCGGCCGGCCCGGAGGCGGCGGCCATGCCGGAGAGCGAGCGGATGCCGGAGCCGCGGGCGAGGCCGAGGAGGACGGTCTCGGCCTGGTCGTCGCGGGTGTGGCCGAGGAGGACGGCGGCGGCGCCGTGGCGTTCGGCGGCGGCGTCCAGCGCGGCGTAGCGGGCGTCGCGGGCGGCGGCCTCGGGGCCGCCCTCGCGTCCGACGTGCACGGCGACGGCCTCGACGGGGTCGAGGTCCATGGCGGCGAGCCGGGTGACGACCTCGGCGGCGCGGAGGCCGGATCCCGGCTGGAGGTTGTGGTCGACGGTGATACCGCCGGCCCGGACGTCGAGCTTGCGGGCCTCGAAGGCGAGGGCCGAGGCGAGCGCCATCGAGTCGGCGCCGCCGGAGCAGGCGACGAGGACGAGGGGGGCGGCGGGCCGGTCGGGGAGGGTCGGCCGGTCGGGGAGCGCGGGGCGTTCGGAGAGCGCGGGCCGTTCGGGGAGCAGCGTGCTTCCCGCCGAGCCGGCCTCGGCGTAGCGGGAGACGGCGGCGGGCGTCGGGCGCCCGGCCTCTTCGGCGGGGCGGTCGAGGCCGCCGGGGCCGCCGTCACGGTGGAACTCGGTGAGGACGTCGTGGAGTACGCGGCGGACCGCCAGGCGTATCGCCGCGACCGCAGGATGGGGACCCATGTCCGGTGCCCTTCGTGAAGGTTCGGGAGGAGCGTCGAGCGCCGGAACGCGTGAGTCCCGTCACTCAGAGTGCGTCGATGGTGACAGAGGCAAGCTGTTCATCGAGCATTGCACGCCTTCCCATGCCCTCATGGTCCCTCGGATGGGTGATAGAAGGGCAGTTTCCCGGTCCTGGACCGGGAAAGGGTCACGATTCCGCCGTGCGGTGCACCCGTGCGACCCACTCCGCGGGTTTGGCGATCTCCGCCTTGGTCGGGAGGGTGTTGGGCGAGGTCCAGACGCGGTTGAAGCCGTCCATGCCGACCTCTTCGACGACCGATCGTACGAACTTCTCGCCGTCCTTGTACTGCCGCAGCTTGGCGTCCAGGCCGAGCAGCTTGCGCAGCGCCTGGTCGAGCCGGCCGGCGCCCTGGGCGCGGCGCTTCTGGAACTTCTCCCGGATCTCGGCGACGGAGCCGACGACCTCGGGGCCGACGCCGTCCATCACGAAGTCCGCGTGTCCCTCCAGGAGGGACATCACGGCGGTGAGGCGGCTAAGGACCTCGCGCTGGGCCGGGGTCTGGACGACGTCGACGAGGCTGCGGCCGCTGTCGTCGCCGCGTTCGCCTTCGGGGCGGCCGGCGCCGGAGAGGGACTGGGCGGCCTCGCGGAGCCGCTCCAGGAAGGTCATCGGGTCGACGTCGGTCTCGTCCAGGAACGACTGGATCTCGCCCTGGAGGTGGTCGCGGAGCCAGGGGACGCCGGTGAACTGGGTGCGGTGGGTCTCCTCGTGAAGGGCGACCCAGAGCCGGAAGTCGTGCGGGTCGACGTCGAGTTCCCGCTCGACGTGGACGATGTTGGGCGCGACCAGGAGCAGCCGTCCGCCGCCGTCGGCGGAGCCGGGGAGCTCCCGGGTGGCGGGGGCGAACGTCTCGTACTGGCCGAGGATCCGGGAGGCCAGGAACGAGAGCAGCATGCCCAGTTCGACGCCGGTGACCTTGCCGCCGACCGCGCCGAGCACCGCGCCGCCGGGTCCGCCGGAGCGGCGGGCCTCCATCTTGGTGAGCAGCGGGCGGAGCAGTTCGCGGAAGCCCGCGACGTTTGCCTTGATCCAGCCGGCCCGGTCGACGACCAGGACGGGGGTGTCCTGCGGTTCGGTCCCTTCCGGGATCATCCGGGTGAAGAGCCGGACGTGCTCCTCGGAGGCCTTGGCGTGCCGCCGGAGCTCCGCGACGACGGCGCGGGCCTCCTCGCGGCTGATCTCCGGCCCGGGCCGTACCAGTCGGGTCGCGGTCGCGACCGCGAGGTTCCAGTCGACCATCTCTGCACCACCGATGCTCGTCATGCGTCAACCGTACGTGAGCGGCTCGCCCGGTGGTGGGGTCTTGTGCGGCCCTTCGGGTGGGGGGCCTTAAAAGGGCCTCCGGAGGAGGGGGCTCAGTCGACCGGTCCCGTGAGGGCGGCGGCCAGGGCGTCGAGGGCGGCTTCGGCGTCGGCGGGCGCGGTGGAGCCGGCGGCGAGGAAGGCGAAGGCGAGCAGCCGGCCCTGGGGGTCGACGACGGTCCCGGAGAGGGCGTTGACGCCGCTGAGGGTGCCGGTCTTGGCGCGGATCAGGCCGGTGGCACCGGTGGTGTCGGTGCCGTCCTGGTAGCGGGTGCTGAGGGTGCCGGTGAAGCCGGCGACGGGGAGGCCGGTGAGGACGGTGCGCAGGCCGGGCCGCTCGGGGTCGGCGGCGCGGGCGAGGAGCGTGGTGAGGAGGGCGGGGGTGACCTTGCCCTCACGGTCGAGTCCGCTGCCGTCCGCGAGGCGGGCTCCGGCGGTGGTCACCTGGAGCTTCTTCAGCTCGGTGGTGACGGCGCGGCGGGCGCCCGCGAAGTCGGCGCTCTCGCCCTTGGCGATGGCGGTCTGCCGAGCGAGGGCCTCGGCGATGTCGTTGTCGCTGTTGGTCAGGGTGCGCTCGACGAGGGCGGCGAGCGGGGCGGAGCGGTGGGTGGCGACGGTACGGGCCTTGCCGGGCGCGCGGGCCTCGCGGGGCGCGCCGGCGACCTGGACTCCCGCCTTCTTCAGCCGGTCGGCGAAGGCGCGGGCGGCGTCGCCGGCCGGGTCCTCGCTGCGGGTGGCGGGGCCGCGATCGGTGCCGTCGAGCCGGCCCTCGTCGACCATCAGGGCGGTGACGGGCGCGAGGTTGGGGTTCTTGCCGATGGGGTGGCGCTCCGGGCCGGTGTAGCAGGAGGTGTCGTAGGTCAGCCGTACGCCGGTGGCGTCGGCCTCCTCGATCGCGCGCGCCGCGGAGGCGGCCAGGGACTTCAGGGCGGCCGGGGTCAGGGTGGGGTCGCCGCCGCCGACGAGGGTGAGGGTGCGGTGGTCCTCGGAGAGCCGGACGGTGGTGGCGATGCGGTGGTCGGGGCCGAGGGCGGAGAGCGCGGCGGCGGCGGTGGCGATCTTGACGGTGGAGGCCGGGGTCATCGGGGTGGCCGCGCCACGCCCGTACAGCTGCTTGCCGGTGGCCGTGTCGATGACGGAGGCGGCGACCTGGGTGCCGAGCGCGGGTGCGCCGATGAGCGGGGCGAGGGCGGTGCGCAGACTCGCGGGGTCCTGGGGGGCGGAACGGGTGACGGTGTCGAGTGCGCCGAGGACGGCGGGGGCGCTGGGGGCCGGTTCGGGGGCGCCGGGGAGCCTGCGGCCGTGATGTGCGCCACCTGTGTGGTCCGTGGCGGCTGCGAGCTGCCGCTCGGCCTTACGCTGACCGTTGTCCCAGGGACCGGCGGCGAGGACGGCGCCGGTGGCCACGACCAGGCCGAGCACGGCGGAGCCTGCGACGACCTGCCAGGTGTTGGACCCGTTGCGCTTGCTCTTCAGGTTCTTGATCCGGCCCCAGGGGCCCGACGGGCGGTTCGACGGTTCTTCCACCGGCTCGGCCACCGTTGACCAGCCCCTTTCGCGAGCACTCTTCTGCGTGGGGGACACTTAACCACCAGTCGTATGTGTTGATCATGGAGGAGCCACCCGTGGAGTTCGACGTCACCATCGAGATCCCGAAGGGTTCGCGGAACAAGTACGAGGTGGACCACGAGACCGGTCGGATCCGCCTGGACCGTCGACTCTTCACCTCGACCAGCTACCCGGCCGACTACGGCTTCGTCGAGAACACCCTCGGCGAGGACGGCGACCCGCTGGACGCGCTGGTCATCCTGGACGAGCCGACCTTCCCCGGCTGCCTCATCAAGTGCCGGGCCATCGGCATGTTCCGGATGACGGACGAGGCCGGCGGCGACGACAAGCTGCTGTGCGTCCCGGCCTCGGACCCGCGGGTGGAGCACCTGCGCGACATCCACCACGTGTCGGAGTTCGACCGCCTGGAGATCCAGCACTTCTTCGAGGTCTACAAGGACCTGGAGCCGGGCAAGTCCGTCGAGGGCGCCGACTGGGTCGGCCGTACCGAGGCGGAGGCCGAGATCGAGGCCTCGTACAAGCGTCTTGAGGCGCAGGGCGGCAAGCACTGACGTACCTCTTCCGGTTCCGTTTGTGAGCCGGACGGCCGTACGCGAACGGGCGGTACACCTTCACGGGTGTGCCGCCCGTTCCGCTGTGCGCACCGTCTCGTCATGCGGTGGTCATGTCGGTGGCCATACTGGGCAGACGTGCGCCCGGAAGATCAGCCGAGGAGGAGCGAGGTCGAGTGGTGGCGGAATCCTGGGGTCCGGAGGACCAGAAACCCCAGTCCGACGAGGCGCGGAGCGCTTTCGCCCCGCCTGCCGGGACAATGCAGCCGGTGTCGCCGCCCGAGGAGGACCATCCGACGTCGGAGTTCGCGATCCCGACCGGGGTGCACCCCGAGGCGAGCGGTTCGGGCGGTTCCGGCGGCGGCTCCACGGGCGGCCCGAACTCGGACACGCTGAGTTCCGCTTTCACCCCGCCGAGCTCGTACAACGCCCAGCAGGCGCCGCCCGCGTTCACCCCGGCGCAGGGCATTCCGATGGTCCGGCTGACCAAGGAGGCGCCCTGGCAGGACCGGATGCGCACGATGCTCCGGATGCCGGTGACCGAGCGTCCGGCCCCGGAGTCCGTCCAGCGCACCGACGACGACACGGGTCCCGCCGTACCGCGCGTGCTCGACCTGACGCTGCGTATCGGGGAGCTGCTGCTGGCGGGCGGTGAGGGCGCCGAGGACGTCGAGGCGGCGATGTTCGCGGTGACCCGGTCCTACGGCCTGGACCGCAGCGAGCCGACGGTCACCTTCACGCTGCTGTCCATCTCACACCAGCCCTCGCTGGTCGACGACCCGGTGACGGCGAGCCGTACCGTACGCCGCCGGGGCACCGACTACACCCGGCTGGCGGCCGTCTTCCGACTGGTCGACGACATCACCAGCGAGGACGCCGACGTCTCCCTGGAGGAGGCCTACCGGCGGCTCGCGGAGATCCGGCGTAACCGGCACCCGTACCCGGGCTGGGTGCTGACGGCGGCCGCCGGGCTGCTCGCCGGTTCGGCCTCCGTGCTGGTCGGCGGTGGGGTGCTGGTCTTCATCGTGGCGGCGGCGGGCGCGATGCTCGGCGACCGGCTGGCGTGGCTGTGCGCCGGGCGCGGGCTGCCGGAGTTCTACCAGTTCACGGTGGCCGCGATGCCGCCCGCCGCGATGGGGGTGGCGCTGACGCTGACCCATTCGACGGACATCCGGCCGTCCGCGGTGATCACCGGTGGGCTGTTCGCCCTGCTGCCGGGGCGGGCGCTGGTGGCGGGGGTGCAGGACGGGCTGACCGGCTACTACATCACCGCCTCCGCCCGCCTGCTGGAGGTCATGTACTTCTTCATCGGGATCGTCGCGGGTGTGCTGATCGTGCTGTACCTGGGGCTGCAACTGGGGGCGCAGCTCAATCCCGAGGCCCGGTTCGTGGCGTACAACGAGCCGGTGGTGCAGATCCTGGCCTCGATGGCGCTCAGCCTGGCCTTCGCGGTGCTGCTCCAGCAGGAGCGCTCCACCGTGCTGGCGGTCACCCTGAACGGCGGTGTCGCCTGGATCATCTTCGGGGCGATGGCCCGGACCGGGGAGATCTCGCCGGTCGCGGCGACGGCGGTGGCGGCCGGTCTGGTGGGGCTGTTCGGCCAGTTGTTCTCGCGCTACCGGTTCACCTCGTCGCTGCCGTACATCACGGCGGCGATCGGGCCGCTGCTGCCCGGTTCGGCGACGTACTTCGGTCTGCTGGGCGTGGCGCAGAACGAGCTGGACACCGGGCTCGCCTCGCTGTCGACGGCGGTCGCGACGGCGCTGGCCATCGCGATCGGGGTGAACCTGGGGAGCGAGATCTCGCGGCTGTTCATGGGGGTGCCGGGCGCGGTCGGCGGGGCGAGCCGCCGGGCGGCGAAGCGGACCCGGGGGTTCTAGGTCCGGCATGCGCGTACGAGAGCGCCCCTCCCCGCGGGTCGGGGGAGGGGCGCTCTCGTACGCGGACGCACGGGGGTGGGGCTGCTTTCGTACGCGTACGGGAGGAAGGCCCAGCCGTACGGGAAGGGGTCAGCGCTTGGCGTGGCGGCCGCGGCCGGTGGCCGGGGGGGCCGGCGGGCCGTCGGGGGTGCCGAGCGCCTCGGCGGCGGCGGCCTTCTTGCCCTGGCTGCGGGCCCTCAGGACCTCGACCACGATCGGCAGCACGGAGATCAGCACGATCAGGACGAGGATCTTCTCGATGTGCTCGTGGACGAAGTCGATCTTGCCGAGCATCGCACCGAGCACGGTGACGCCCACGCCCCACAGGAGCGCTCCGACGACGTTGTAGATGACGAACAGGCGGTAGTTCATCCGGCTGACGCCCGCGATGATCGGCGTGAACGTCCGCACGATGGGCACGAACCGGGCCAGGACCAGCGACTTCGGGCCGTGCTTCTCGAAGAATTCGTGGGCCTTCTCGACGTTCTCCTGCTTGAAGAGGCGGGAGTCCGGGCGCTTGAAGAGGGCCGGGCCGACCTTGCGGCCGAAGAGATAGCCCACCTGGTCGCCGACGATCGCGGCGACGGCGATCAGCGTGCAGACGAGCCAGAGCGGGTACTTCAACTGTCCTGTGGTCACCAGCAGCCCTGTGGTGAACAGCAGGGAGTCGCCGGGCAGGAAGAAGCCGATCAGGAGTCCGGACTCGGCGAAGACGATGAGAAGAAGGCCGGGGAGGCCGAACGTATTGAGCAGATAGTCCGGGTCCAGCCAGCTCGGGCCGAGCGCAAGCGTATTCAAGGGTCCGGGCTCCAGGATGTGTGCGATGGGGGCTCTGTAGGCCGCCCCAAGCTATCAACGCCCGGTGAACGCCCTTGGTTCCAGTGGCGGGCACCGGAAAAATGCGCATCCCGCGGAGCGGGGTGAGGCTGGACACAGGAGGTGCCACAGACATGGGCATTGAGGATTTCGGCGGCGGTCAGACCGCCCAGGCGGATGTGCTGGTCGTCACCACCAATGACGTACCCGGCTACCAGGTGACGCAGGTCATCGGCGAGGTCTTCGGGCTGACCGTCCGGTCGCGCCACCTCGGCAGCCAGATCGGCGCGGGGCTGAAGTCGATGATCGGCGGCGAGCTGAAGGGGCTGACCAAGACCCTCGTCGAGACGCGCAACCAGGCGATGGAGCGGCTGGTGGAGCAGGCCCGGGCGCGGGGCGCCAACGCGGTCCTGATGATGCGGTTCGACGTGTCGGAGGCGGCGGATGTGGGGACGGAGGTCTGCGCGTACGGGACGGCGGCGGTGATCAGCAAGGTGTGACGCCAGTGCACGAGTGGTTCAGCAAGGTGTGACACCGGGGTCGGAGCGGCTCAGCAAGGTGTGACACCGGGGCCTGAGCAGTGGGGCGCGGTTCCGTCGTTGCCCGAATTGGGGCGATTTAGTCGTTTCGTCGCTCTAGGGTGTGCCGGTGGCTCCCGAATCCCCCGCGCCCGCGCAGCCCCACCCCCCGGCCGCCCCCGCCCGGCGGCTCCTGCCGCTCGTGCTGCCCGCGATCGCCGTCGGCATCGTCTGCGCGCTGATCCTGCTCGGGGTCAGCCTGCTGGCGGAACGGCTCCAGGACGTGCTCTGGGAGACCCTGCCCGACGCGCTCGGCGTGGGGCGGTTCTCCTCGCTCTGGATGATCGTCATGCTCACCGCGACCGGCCTCGCGGTGGGCCTGGTCCTGCGGGCCGTGCCCGGTCACGGCGGGCCCGACCCGGCCACCACCGGGCTGGTGGACGCCCCGATGCGGCCGGGCGTCGTCCCCGGGCTGCTCCTGGTGACCGCACTGGCGCTCGCGGGCGGGGTGAGCCTCGGGCCGGAGAACCCGATCACCGCGGCCAACATCGCCCTCGCCTACTGGCTCGGCCGCCGCGCCGCGCCCGGTGCTCCGGCCGAGCTCTGGGTGGCGCTCGCCGCCGCCGGGACGATCGGCGCCCTCTTCGGCACCCCGATCGCCGCCGCGCTGATCCTCTCCGAGGCGCTGGCCTCCCAACCGGGCCCGGGCGCCTTCTGGGACCGGCTGTTCGCCCCGCTCGCGGCCGGTACGGCGGGGGCGCTGACCATGTCGCTGATCGCGGAGCCCAGCTTCGACCTCTCGCTCCCCGCGTACACCGGACCGCACTGGGGCGACCTGCTCTCCGCCCTCCTGATCGCCTCGGCCGGCGCGGTCCTCGGCATGGTGGCGGTGTACGCGTTCCCGGTGGCGCACCGGGCCTTCGGCGCACTGCGGTATCCGGTGCTCGCGCTGACCGCCGGCGGGCTGGTGTTGGGGCTGCTCGGGGCGTTGGGCGGCCATCTGACCCTCTTCAAGGGGCTGGAGGAGGTGAAGGAGATCGCCGGGGACCCGGACGGGTGGTCGGCCGGGGAGTTCGCGGTGATGGCGGTGGTGAAGATGGCCGCCCTGGTGGTGGCGGCGACCTGCGGCTTCCGGGGCGGGCGGATCTTCCCGGCGGTCTTCGCGGGGGTGGCGCTCGGCCTCTGCGCCCACGCCCTGGTCGACGCCGTGCCGCCGGCGCTCGCGGTCTCCTGCGCGGTGCTGGGCGTGCTGCTCGCCGTCACCCGGCAGGGGTGGGTGAGCCTGTTCACGGCGGCGGTGCTGGTCAGCGACGCGTCCGTCCTGCCGATGCTCTGTGCCGCCACCCTGCCCTCCTGGCTGCTGGTGACCGGGCGGGCGCAGATGCAACTGGACGGGGAGGGCAAGGCGCTGCGGTGAGCAGGCCGCGTACCGGCTGTCGACGTACGGAGGAGGGCCCGTCCGGCGCGCCGCACCCGCCGCACCCGGCGCGCCGGGTGCGGCGGATATCCGTATCGTCGGCTTCGTACCGTTACGTACCGGATCTAGGTACCCGTTCGCCCTGATGTTGTCCCGACGGAGGTTCCCGCATGTCCACGCCCGTCAACGTCGCCGTCATCTACTACTCGTCCACCGGCACGATCACCACCCTCGCCCGGGCCATCGCCGAGGACGCGGAGCGGGCAGGCGCGCAGGTGCGGCTGCGCCGGGCGGCCGAACTCGCCCCGCGGTCCGCCATCGACTCCAACCCGGCGTGGGCCGCCAACATCGAGGCGACGGCCGACATCCCCGAGGTCTCACCGGACGACATGGTGTGGGCGGACGCGGTCATCTTCGGTTCGCCGACCCGGTACGGGAACATCACCGCGCAGCTCAAGCAGTTCATCGACACCCTGGGCGGGCTCTGGCAGTCCGGGCAGCTCGCCGACAAGGTCTACAGCGGCTTCACCGCCAGCGCCACCGCCCACGGCGGCCAGGAGTCCACGCTGCTCGCGCTCTACAACACGATCCACCACTTCGGCGGCATCCTCGTCACCCCCGGGTACACCGACCCGTCGAAGTTCGTCGACGGCAACCCGTACGGCACCTCGCACGTGTCCGGGCAGGGCGACCTCCCGGTCGGCGAGGTGACGCTGACCGCCGCCCGGGTGCAGGCCGAGCGCGTCGTGAAGTTCACCCGGGCGCTGAAGGCCGGGCTCGCCGCCGAGAGCTGAGCGACCCGAGAGACCCGGAAGCCGCGAGCTGAGAGACCCGAGAGCCGCAGAGGCCGAGAGCCGAGCGACCGAGAGCCGCAGAAGCCGAGAGCTGAGGAAGAGGACTCCCCCATGCCGCTCCACCGAGGCGCCCACCCGCACCAGGACGAACCCTCCGAGGAGCGGCGCAGGCTCGCCCTCAACCCCTTCTACGGCGAGGCCGACCCGACGGCGGCGATGAACACCGCGCCGCCCCGGCACCGGCTGCCCGACGGTCCGCTGCCGCCGCTGACGGCGTACCGGCTGGTCCATGACGAGCTGATGCTCGACGGCAACTCCCGGCTCAACCTGGCCACCTTCGTCACCACCTGGATGGAGCCGCAGGCCGGGGTGCTGATGGGTGAGTGCCGGGACAAGAACATGATCGACAAGGATGAGTACCCGCGCACCGCCGAGCTGGAGCGGCGCTGTGTGGCGATGCTCGCCGACCTGTGGAACGCGCCCGATCCGGCGACCGCCGTGGGGTGTTCGACCACCGGGTCGAGCGAGGCGTGCATGCTGGCCGGGCTCGCCCTCAAGCGCCGCTGGATGAAGCGGAACGCGGACCGCTATCCCTCGACCGCCCGGCCCAATCTGGTGATGGGCGTCAACGTGCAGGTCTGCTGGGACAAGTTCTGCAACTTCTGGGAGGTGGAGGCCCGGCAGGTCCCGATGGACGGCGAGCGCTTCCACCTCGACCCGCAGGCCGCCGCCGAGCTGTGCGACGAGAACACGATCGGGGTCGTCGGCATCCTCGGCTCCACCTTCGACGGGTCCTACGAGCCCATCGCCGACCTCTGCGCCGCCCTGGACGCCCTCCAGGAGCGCACCGGCCTCGATATCCCCGTCCATGTCGACGGCGCGTCCGGCGCGATGGTGGCGCCCTTCCTCGACCCGGATCTGGTCTGGGACTTCCGGCTGCCGAGGGTGTCCTCGATCAACACCTCGGGCCACAAGTACGGGCTGGTCTACCCCGGGGTCGGCTGGGCGCTGTGGCGTACGGCGGACGACCTGCCGGAGGAGCTGGTCTTCCGGGTCAACTACCTGGGCGGCGACATGCCGACCTTCGCGCTGAACTTCTCCCGGCCCGGGGCGCAGGTGGTCGCGCAGTACTACACGTTCCTGCGCCTCGGGCACGACGGCTACCGGGCGGTCCAGCAGGCCTCCCGGGACGTGGCCCGCGGGCTGGCCCGGGAGGTGGCGGAGCTGGGCGACTTCCGGCTCCTCACCCGGGGCGACGAGCTGCCGGTCTTCGCCTTCACGACGACCCCGGACGTCCACGCGTACGACGTGTTCGACGTCTCCCGCCGGCTGCGCGAGCACGGCTGGCTGGTCCCGGCCTACACCTTCCCCGCCAACCGGCAGGACCTGTCGGTGCTGCGGGTGGTGTGCCGCAACGGCTTCTCCTCGGACCTCGCCGCGCTGCTGATCGAGGACCTGAAGCTGCTGCTCCCCGAACTGCGGGCGCAGAAGCATCCGTTGAGCCATGACCGGGGGGTCGCGACGGCGTTCCACCACTAGGGACTTCTACCGGCTCAGCCGCGCGAACTTCCGCACCGCCAGCGGGAAGAACACCGCGATGATCGCCACCGGCCAGAGGACCGCGAGGAGTTGGGCGTGTTCGGCCGCCCAGGAGCCGGTGGCGCCGCCCGGGGTTGCCGAACAGGTCGCGTACGGCGGTGGCGGTGGCGGACATCGGGTTCCACTCGACCACCGTGCCCAGCCAGCCCGGCATCGACGCCGGGGAGGCGAACACGTTGGACAGGAAGCCGACCGGCCAGACCAGGATCTGGACCGCCTGCACCAGCTCGGGCCGCCCCGCCACCATGGCCAGGTGGATGCCGACCCAGAGCATCGCGAACCGGAGCAGGAGCAGCAGCCCCACCGCGCCGAGGGCGGCCGTCGTTCCGTTGTGCCAACGCCAGCCGACCGCGTAGCCGACCCCGGCCATGACCGCGAGCGCCGCCGTCGACTGGAGCATGTCCGCGGCGCTGCGGCCGACCAGGACCGCGCCCGGGACCATCGGCAGCGAGCGGAACCGGTCGATGACGCCCTTGTTCAGGTCCTGGGTCACCGCGAGCATCGTGCTCTCCAGGCCGAAGGCCATGGTCAGCGCGAGCATCCCGGGGACCAGGTACTCGGTGGGGTCGCCCGCCACGTCCCGGCCGCCGCCGACCAGGTACGTGAACATCAGGAGCAGCATCACCGGGAAGGCCAGGCCCACGACGACCCCGACGGGCTGCCGGGCCCAGTGGGCGAGTTCGCGGCGGGTCATGGTCCAGGAGTCGGTCAGGGCCCAGGTGAGGCGGGAGGGGCCGGCGCCGTGTTCGGTGCCGGTGCCGTGTTCCGTGAGTGTGGTCGTGCTCATGCCGCCGCCTCCGTCGTCTCGCGTACCGCCGGTCCGCCGGAGGGCCGCCCCGTCAGGGACAGGAACACCTCGTCCAGCGTCGGGCGGCGCACCGCGATGTCCTCCGCCTCGATGCCCGCCTCCTGAAGTGCCCGGACCGCACCCGTCAGGGCCGCCATCCGGTCCGGGGCGGGGGCGCTGACGAGCCGGCGGTCCGGGTCGAGCGCCGGGTCCTCGGCGCCCAGCAGCGCGGCCGCCTCCGCCAGGCGGGTCGCGTCGCGCAGGACGACGTCGATCCGGTCGCCGCCGACGAGCGCCTTGAGCTGGTCGGACGTACCTTCGGCGGCGACCCTGCCCTCGTCGATGAGGGAGATCCGGTCGGCCAACTGGTCCGCCTCCTCCAGATACTGCGTGGTCAGCAGGACGGTGGTGCCGCCGCCGACCAGGGACCGGACGGCGCCCCAGACCTCGGCCCGGCCGCGCGGGTCCAGGCCGGTCGTGGGCTCGTCCAGGAAGAGCACGGCCGGTTCGGTGATCAGCGAGGCGGCCAGGTCGAGCCGCCGGCGCATCCCGCCGCTGTACTGCTTGACCGCCTTGCGCCCGGTGTCCGCGAGCCCGAACCGCTCCAGGAGTTCGTCGGCCCGGCTGCCCGCCCGGCGTGCGCCCAGGTGGTAGAGGCGCCCGAACATCTCCAGGTTCTGCCGGCCGCCGAGCTGCTCGTCCACCGCCGCGTGCTGGCCGAGCAACCCGATCCGCCGCCGTACGTCGGAGGCCCGGTCGCGGACGTCGAGCCCGGCCACGGTGACCCGGCCCGCATCGGGGCGCAGCAGCGTCGACATGATCCGTACGGTGGTGGTCTTGCCCGCCCCGTTGGGGCCGAGCACCGCGTGGACGGTGCCGGCTCCGACCGTGAGGTCCAGCCCGTCGAGGGCGCGTTTCTCCCCGTACCGCTTGTGCACGCCGTCCAGGACGATCGCTTCGGTCACGTTCCCCGCCATCCTTCGGTTGCCGCCGTGTAGTCAAATTTGACTAGCAGTTCGAAGGTAAACCCGGTTCCGCCATTCGTCAAACTTGATTAGTCGTCGTCCCCGGGGTCGGGCACGCCCGTCGCGTACGGGTTCTCCTCGCCCTCGGCGAGTACGCCGACGAACGGGTCACCCTCGCCCGCGAAGGTGTACGCCCCGCCCTCGATCCGCGCGATCAGCCCCCGGGTCCACTCCGCGCCCGCATCGGCCGAGTGCACCCACAGGTTCATGATCTCGCCGATGTGGCCGAGGGATTCAGGGCCCTCCCCGGGCGTGTAGTACTCGGTGACCGAGTTCCGCCACCCCTTCATCTCCTCGACCCGCTCCTTGAGCAGCGCCAACGCCTCCTCGCGGGGCAGGTCGACGATGAACCCGATGGCCGCCGAGAGGACGTCGAGGTTCTGGTCGTAGGAGCGGATGGCGTCGCGCAGCAGGGTGCGGTACTCGGCGAGCCCCTCCTCCGTGACCTCGTACTCGGTACGCGGCGGACCGCCGGCCGTGGAGGGGGCCGTCTCATGGGCGAGGAGCAGTCCCTGCTTCGCCATCTGCTTCAGGGCGTGGTAGATCGACCCGGGCTTGGCGTTGGACCACTCGTGGGCGCCCCAGTACTCCAGGTCGTTGCGGACCTGATAGCCGTGCGCGCGGCCGTGCATGCGCACAGCACCGAGGACCAGCAGCCGGATCGCGGACATGGCACCCATCCATCCCGTCCCGGGGGCCGACCGCTCCCGGGCTCCCTATTCAACTTTGACTAGGGTAGCCCGTACGGCCGAGGCCAGCACCGCCGCCACCAGGCACCCGGCGCCCAGGGCGGCCCACACCACGTCGTACGTGCCGAACACGTCCCGTGCCGTCGCACCGAGGAAGGCAGAGGTCCCCGCGCCCAGTTGGTGGGCGGCGTTGGCCCAGCCGAAGACGACGGGGCCGTCGGTCCCGTATGCGCGGCGGCAGAGTTCGATGACCGGCGGCACGGTCGCCACGTCGACGAGACCGTAGACGAACACGAAGAGGAGCATCGGGGCGGTCACGGCGGAGGAGAACAGCGCGGGCAGAGACAGCAGGGTGAGCGCCCGGAGCGCGAAGCAGACGGTCAGCAGGCGGCGCGGGTCGAAGCGGTCGGTCAGCCAGCCGGAGAGCAGCGCGCCGAGGGCGGAGAAGACACCGATCAGGGAGAGCAGCGAGGCCGCCGCCGTCACCCGCATCCCGTGATCGTGCGCGGCGGGCGCCCAGTTGGACCACATGATGCCGTTGGTGGACGCCCCGCAGAGCACGAACATACCCGCCAGCAGCCAGAACGGGCGGGTGCGCAGGGCACCGGCGAGCACCTTCAGCGTACGGGTCGCGGCCCCGGAGGGAGGGGCCGGTGCGGGCACGAACTCCCGTGCCCCGTACGGCTTTACGCCGATATCGGCCGGGTGGTCGCGCAGGGCCAGGAACACCAGGGCGGCCACGGCGAGGGCCACCAGGGCCAGGGTCACCACCGGGGGCCGCCAGCCGTGCCGCTCCACGGACCCCGCGAGTAGCGGCAGGAAGACCAACTGGCCCAGGTGGCTGGAGGAACTGAGCGCCCCGGTCACCAGGCCCCGGCGCCGGTCGAACCAGCGGGCGGTGACCCCGGCCGCGAACGTCATGGTGAGGCAGCCGCTGCCGAGGCCGATCAACACACCCCAGTACGCCACCAGTTGCCAGGGGCGGGTCATGAAGGCGGTGAGCACCGCGCCCGCCGAGACGAGCAGCAACGCGCTGCCGACCACCCGGCGGATGCCCACCCGGTCCATCAGGGCGGCGGCGAAGGGAGCGGTGAGACCGAACAGGACCATGTTGACGGAGGCGGCGAGCGCGACCTGGCCCCGGTTCCAGCCGAACTCCTCGCCCAGGGGTGTCACGAGCAGCCCGGGCACGGTCGTGAACGCCCCGGCGGTGACGATGGCCGCGCCCGCGACGGCGGCGATCAGCCAGGCGCGATGGAGGCGGCGGCGGGCGGTTGCGGTGGTCTGTCCGGTGGTGTGTTCCGTGCTCTGTTCTGTGGGCGTGGGGGCCATGGGACCAGCCTGGCGACCGACGGCCCGCCGCTGCGAGTGTCCAGATGGACCAGGTGCGCAAGAATATGGCCATGCCTGATGTCTTCACCGATCCCGGGCGCCACCGCGTCGCCGTCCTCGCCCGTGCCGTCCTGCTCCCCATCGAGCTCGGCATCGTCCACCAGCTCTTCGGCCAGGCCAGAGCGGGCGGCACGGTGGACGGGGAGCCGCTGTACGAGGTCGCCACCTGCTCCCTGCGGCCGGGTGACATGCGTACGGACGGGGACTTCACCGTCGCGGTCCGGCACGGCCCCGAGGCGCTGGCCGAGGCCGACACGGTGATCGTGCTGTCGTCGTACGAGGACTACACGCAGGACACCCCGGCGCTCACCGCTCCCCTCGCCGAGGCCCTCGCCCTCATCCGGCCCGGCACCCGGACCGCCTCCATCTGCACCGGCGCCTTCGTGCTGGCGTCCGCCGGACTGCTCGACGGGCACACCGCGACCACGCACTGGCGGTACACGGAGCTCTTCGCCCAGCTGTTCCCGCGGGTCGAGCTGGATCCGGACGTGCTCTACACGGACGGGGGCGGCGTCCTGACCTCGGCGGGGTGCGCGGCCGGCATCGACCTCTGCCTGCACATGATCCGGCGCGACCACGGGACGGCCGTCGCGGGCGATGTGGCGCGGCGGACCGTCGTACCGCCCCATCGCGAGGGCGGGCAGGTCCAGTACATCCGGCGGCCCGTGCCGCCACCGGCCGCGCCCGGCACCTCGGCCGCCCGCGCGTGGGCCCTGCGGCGGCTCCAGGAGCCGATCACGCTGGGGCAGTTGGCGGCCCGGGAGGCCATGAGCGTACGGAACTTCAACCGGCGCTTCCGCGACGAGGTCGGCACCACGCCGATGACCTGGCTGAACCAGCAACGCGTCGAGCTGGCCCGCGAGTTGCTGGAGGAGTCCGACCTGGCCGTCGAGCAGGTGGCCGAGCGGACCGGGCTCGGGTCGGCGGCCAACCTGCGGCGCCACTTCCAGAAGGCGCTGGGCGTCTCGCCGAGCGCCTACCGTACGACGTTCCGCGGGCCGGTCCGGTGAGGCGGCGGGGGTGGCGTGATGTCAGAACGGGAAGACCGAGCGGCCGTGCTGGATCGACATCCACTTCTGCGTCGTGAACGCCTCCACGACCGCCTCGCCGTTCAGCCGCCCCACGCCGGACGTCTTCTCGCCGCCGAATGCCACCAGCGGGTCGTCCTGGACGGTGGAGTCGTTGACGTGGAACATCCCGCTGACGATCCGCTGTGCGAACCGCACCCCGCGCTCCGCGTCGCCCGTGTGCACGGCGCCGCTGAGCCCGTAGGGGCTGTCGTTGACCATCGTCACGGCCTCGTCCTCGCCGTCGAACGTCAGCAGCAGGGCCACCGGGCCGAGGATCTCCTGCGTCAGCAGCGGGGAACCGTCGGGGAGGTCGGTCAGGACGGCCGGCTCCACGACGTTGCCGCGGGTCCGGCCCCGTACGAGCGCCGTCGCCCCGTCCGCGACCGCGCGGTCCACCAGCGCGGTCAGGGCGTCGGCCTGGAAGGCGTTGAAGACCGGGCCGATCCGGGTCTCCGGGTCCCTCGGGTCGCCGGACTTCAGGGCGGCCACCTCGGCGGTGAAGCGCTCGGTGAACTCGGCGGCCACCGAACGGTCCACCAGGATGCGGTTGGCCGCCATGCTGACCTGGCCCTGGTAGAGGAAGCGGCTGAAGACCGCCGCCCGGACCGCGTAGTCGATGTCGGCGTCCTCCAGCACCACCAGGGCGCTGTTGCCGCTGAGTTCGAGGATGGTCCGCTTGAAGAACCCGGCCGCCGTCGCGGCTATGTGGCGGCCGACCCGGTCGGAGCCGCTGAACGAGATCACCTTGGGCACGGGGTGCTCGATGAACGCGTCGCCGATCTCGGCGCTGTCGGTGATCAGGACGTTGAGCAGCCCGGCCGGCAGCCCGGCGTCCTCGAATATCCTCGCGATCAGTCCGCCGCCGACGACGGGGGCGCTCTGATGGGGCTTCACGACGACCGCGTTGCCGAGCGCCAGGGCGGGCGCGATCGACTTCATCCCCACCAGGAAAGGGAAGTTGAAGGCGCTGATCACGCCTATGACACCGACGGGGAGCCGGTACAGGCGGTTCTCCCGGCCGTCGGAGACCGCGGGCAGCAGGCGGCCGGTGGGCCGCAGCGACTGCCGGACCGCCTCGCGCAGGACCTCGCTCGCACCGCGCACCTCGTACGCGGCGCGCAGCCGGGTGCCGCCCAGCTCGTCGATGATCGCCTCGGCGATCTCCTCGGCGCGCTCCCCGGTGATGCGCAGGGCCCGCTCCAGGACGGCCCGCCGCTCGTACGGGTTGGTGACGGCCCACTCCTGCTGCGCGCGCTCGGCCGCCCGGTAGGCCTCGTCGACCTCCAGCGCGGTCGCCACGGTGACGGCGGCGAGTTTCTCACCGTTGTAGGGATTGAAATCGATGATGTCCCATGAGCCGCTGCCCGTGCGCCACTCGCCATCGATGTACTGGTGGGCCAGTTCATGGAAGAAGGACATGCAATCCCTTACTGCAGGCGTTCGCAGACTCCTGATGTGACGTCATCGTAACGACAAATCAAGTCAGTTGGAGGAGTCCTCGCAGGAGATCGCGGCTCTCCTCGGGGCCGGGACTGTCCTTCCGCAGGCACCCCATGGCCTTTTCGTACTGCGCGACTTCCTCGGCCTTGTCCAGATAGAGCGCACTTGTCAGCTGCTCCAAATAGACAATGTCCGACAGATCGGATTCCGGGAATCGGAGCATGGTGAACGAACCGCTCTCGCCCGCATGCCCTCCGTAACTGAAGGGCATCACCTGGAGCGTGATGTTCGGCTGCTCCGACATGTCGATCAGATGGCGCAATTGGGCGCGCATCACGTCGCGTTCGCCGTACGGGCGGCGCAGGGCGGCCTCGTCCAGTACGGCGTGGAAGGCCGGGGCCCGTTCGGAGACGAGCACCTTCTGGCGCTCCAGGCGCAGGGCGACCCGGCGTTCGATGTCGGCGGCCGGGGCGCCCCGCATTCCGCGGGCGACGACGGCGTGGGCGTAGGCCTCGGTCTGCAACAGGCCGTGCACGAACTGGACTTCATAGATACGGATGAGGGAGGCCGCTCCCTCCAGACCCACATAGGTCTGGAACCAGCCGGGCAGCGCATTGCCGTAACTGTGCCACCAGCCCGCCACATTGGCCTCGCGCGCCAGGCCGAGGAGCGCCTCGCGCTCCGCGACATCCGCGACACCGTAGAGCGTGAGCAGATCCTCGACGTCCCTGGCCTTGAAGCTCACCCGTCCCAACTCCATGCGGCTGATCTTCGATTCGGAGGCCCGGATGGAGTAGCCGGCCGCCTCACGGGTGATGCCGCGCGACTCCCGCAGCCTTCTGAGCTGAGAGCCCAGCAGGATGCGCCGCACCACCGATCCACTCGACTCGCCTGCCGACACTGGTCCGACCCTCCCCATCGCCTACCGGGCACTCGGGGCGCCCCCAGAACCCCTCGACCCCGAAGCCACGGATTCTGCCACCAAAACGCTTCAGCCCGTACTCATTCGATTACGGAAATGGGAAGACGTCCGGAAAGCTCCGAAACTGCCCGACGGAAGAAATGTGCCGGAATCACCACGGTACCGGGCAGGTCCGGCGCGTGCACGTGCATCTGCCCTTGCATCTGCTGTGCGCATTGGGAAGCATGACCCCTGCGCACCTGCGTGCTCGTGTTGTGCCGCTGTACCCCCCGCAGTACCGCTGACAGGCAGTGCCGCTACAGCCGCGAATCCCGGGAGTGCCTCGTATGGGGACGAATGGATCGACGATGCTCGAGCCGTTACGGCAGGGGCTTCCCCCGACCGACCCCTCAGGGGTCGCCGGCTCGGCCTCCTGCGCTCTGCCCGCCCGTTACGAAGCGGTCGGCGGAGCACGGCAGTTCACCAGGTCCACCCTGGAGCGGTGGGAGCTGAGCGACCGTTTCGACGATGTCGCCCTGGTGGTGTCCGAGCTCGTCACCAACGCCCTGCGCCACGCGCTGCCGAGCGACCCGCCTCGGGAGTTCCAGGACCCGCCGGTGCGGCTGCATCTGATGCGATGGAGCTCGCGGCTGGTCTGCGCGGTGCGCGATCCCAGCCGGGAGAGCCCGGTGGCGGGCGAGGCGGCGGATTCCGCCGAGTCGGGGCGCGGTCTGTTCCTGGTGGAGTGCGTCAGCGACAGCTGGGGCTGGCACCCGTCGCCCGCGCCGGCGGGCGAGTTCTCGTCGACACCGTCGACACCGTCGACGACTGTGTACGGCAAGGTGGTCTGGGCGCTGTTCCGGCTCTCGGAGTGCGCGAAGACCGAATAGGTACGCATCCACACCGCGTCGCTCAGGGCCGCCCGGCCGCCGGATTCACCCTCGGCCGCCAGGCGGCCTTCGGTCGTTCGGTGGGCTTCGGTCGTTCGGTGGGCTTCGGTCGCCCCGTGGACTCAGATCGCCCGTGGACTCAGATCGCCAAGTGGTCGAACTCGCCGTCCTTGACGCCGAGCAGCAGTGCCTCGATCTCGGCCGGCGTATAGACGAGCGCGGGCCCGTCGGGGTGGCGCGAGTTCCGCATCGCCACATCACCTCCGGGCAGTTTCGCGAACTCCACACAGGATCCCTGGGAGTTGCTGTGTCTGCTCTTCTGCCAGACGACTCCGCGAAGCTCTGTGGCCGCCATGCCGTTGTACACGTGGTGCACAGGACGCTCCCCGAGTTGCAAAGTGCAAGGGTCAACTAGATCGGATCATAGCTCTGTTCATATGCCGATGCATGAGCCGATGCACGTGCACGCGCGGTGTTGCCGCGATTACAGGTTTTCCTTCCCGGAGAAGGCCCCGGAGGAGAGACGAACGGCACGCCTATTTGGCTCCCGCTTAACGGAGTTGGCCGGAAGAACCTTGGTAACGTGGCGCGGTCTTTCGACCGGAAAACAGCAAGGGGGAACTCCACGTGACCAGCCTCGTACGCACCGGAGGTGTCGTGGTCGGCGCTCTGGCCGCCGCACTGGCGCTGACCGCCTGCGGCAGTGACGACGACGCGGGCAAGGGTTCCGGCTCCGGCGCCGGGTCCAGCGCGACGCCCGGCGACGGCCAGGGGTCGGGGGGCGCCGGTACGGACGCCGCGGCGCTGGAGGGCACCTGGGTGGGGCTCACCGACGGCAAGAACGTCACCGTCTCCATCACCGCGGGCAAGGTCGCCCTCGTCGCCGACCAGTCCGTCTGCCAGGGCGATGTGAAGGACATGGGCGAGGTGATGCTCGCGCTGAAGTGCACCGGCGGGGCGAACGACCGCACCATGGGCGCGATCGAGTCCAACGACGGCAAGAAGCTGGTCCTCTCCTGGGACGGCGGGGTGAAGGACACCCTCACGAAGGCCGCCTCGGGCAAGCTGCCGACGGATCTGCCGTCGCTGCCTTCGGACCTGCCGTCCGACCTGCCGTCGGACCTGCCGTCGGACCTGCCGTCGCTGCCGGAGGTGCCTGAGGTGCCGTCGGCGTCCTGAGGGCCGGGCCTCCCGGCTCCTCGCCTCAGTTCTCCGCGAGGGTGCTGCTCACCCGGGTCGAGCCGCCGCGCTCGTCCAGGGCGCGGGTGAACTCCTCCAGCGCGTCCAGGAGCAGCGCGGCGCCCCGGCGCACCACCGGGTCGCCGACCGGGGTCGTCCCGTCCTCCGTCGGCGTCGGCACATCCCAGTGGGCCACCGCGTCCACCACCAGCTGCCAGTCCGGCAGCCGCCGCTCCCGTACCGCCTTGGCGCCCTTCTCCGTGGCCCGGCGCAACGCCTCGGCGAGCTGGGCTGCGCCCGGCACCGGGTCCGCCGAGCGGGCCGGAAGGTGGGCCTCCAGCACCATCGCGGACCGGCCGAGCTGGGCCAGGGCGTGCTGGGCGTCGGTGGCGGCGGCGCGGGAGATGCCCCGGTGGCGTACGGGTTCGTGCTGGGCAGTCGCCAGCGCCTCCTGCCACGCCACCCTGGCCTCGCGGGTCGCGATGAGGGCGTCCCGTACCTCCTCCAGGTCGCGGTGGGCCGGATCCGCGTACCGGTCGACCACCGTCGCCGCGTACCGCCCGTCCGCCACCAGCCACTCCGCCAGCCGGTTGCGCAGCCGCGGCGTCTCCCAGGCCGGGTAGAGCGCGTACGCCACCATCGCGAGGAGCCCGCCGACCAGCGTGAGCACGATGCGTTCGGTGACGGTCTGGGACCAGTCGTCGCCGGCCATGCCGAGCAGGAAGACCACGTAGGCGGAGACGCAGACCTGGCTGACCGCGTACCCGGTCCGCATCAGCAGGTACATCAGCCCGGCGCAGACCACCGCCAGGAGCGCGGAGAGCCGGGCGTCGGGGCTCGCGGTCTGCACGATGGCGGTGGCGAGCCCGACGCCGATCAGGGTGCCGCCGAAGCGGGCCACGGAGCGGCCGTACGTCTGCGAGAACTCCGGGCGCATCACCATGACGGCGGTCATCGGCGCCCAGTAGCCGTGCCCGAGCGGGAGGGCGGCGCCCACGAAGTAGCCCGCCACGGCGACCACCGCGACCCGGATCGCGTGGCGGAGGATCGGGGAGCCCGGGTGCAGCTCGCGGCGCATCGACTTCAGGACGACCGGGATCAGCCGCAGCAGGGTGGGGCGGTGGCGGGTGTCCGGGGCGAGGTTCTCGGGCAGGCCGCTCTCGGTGCCCGTTCCCTCCGCGATCTCCAGGACGTCGTCCAGCAGGGCGGCGAGGCGGTCGGCGGCGCGGAGGGCGGGGCCGACGAGGATCACGTCGTTGTCGGGGGTCTTCAGGACGCCCAGGTCGGTGGCGGAGAGGTGGAC
The DNA here is from genome assembly GCF_042718795.1 of Streptomyces cyaneofuscatus. GTDB lineage: Bacteria > Actinomycetota > Actinomycetes > Streptomycetales > Streptomycetaceae > Streptomyces > Streptomyces cyaneofuscatus_A. The sequence goes on along the minus strand of NZ_JBHXOX010000025.1, from coordinate 67,613 downwards.
GGGCTCCCCGTACCGGACGGCCCGCGCGGCGGCGTCGAGCACGGAACCGGCGGCGCCGAGCAGCTCGTTCACCCAGGCCCGCTCCAGGCCGTCGCCGGGCACGCCCATCGCCGGGTCGGCCAGCGAGGCGAGGACCGGGCGCAGCCGTTCCGCGATGCCCCGGGCGCCGTGCAGCTCGGCGGGGCGGTGGCGGGCCTGGCGCGGGGTGACGGCGGCGGCGCTGCGGGCGGTCATCAGGGGCAGCGGGTCGAAGGGGGCGACCGGGTCGTGGCGCAGGCGGCGGGCGTAGTCGGCCTCGGCGGCCAGTGCGTCGGCGAGCGCGTCGCGCTGGGCGCCCCATCTCCGTACCGGGAACAGGACGATCAGCGCCGCCTGGACCACCCCGCCGACCAGGATCATCCCGGCGTGGGCGGCGGCGTCCACGACGGAGGTCGGCAGAGTGATCGTCACCAGCATGATCGCGACGTTGGACGAGGCGATGATCCCGCCCGTCGGGCCCGCCGCCCAGGCCAGACCGGCGAGGAACGTCCAGCCGCCGAGCAGGCAGAGGAAGAGCACGGGGTGCGAGGCGGTGACGTAGCCGAGGAACGTCGACACGGCGAGGCTGGCACCGGAGACGAGGGCGAGCACCGGGCGCGGGCGCCAACTGCGCTGGAAGGTGGCGATGGCCGCCTGGAAGGCGCCGAACGCCGAGCTCGCCGCGATCTCGGGTCCGAAGAGCACCAGGCTCGTACCGACCACGAGGGCGAGCCCGGCCGCCCCGCGGAAGGCGATGAGCGGTTCGAGTCTCTGCCGCTCGATCTCCAGCCCCGAGCGGGCGGTCTCCTTCAGCGCCCGGAGCCAGCTCATGGGCCGAGCCTAGCCCGGGTGATGGGCAAATCGGACTTACGCCATGATCTCGCCGTCGCGCGGCCCGCTGCGGGAGCCGCCTACGCGGGCCCGGTCGGCGGCCTCGGTGCCGTGGTTCCAGCCGTCGAGGTCGGTGGCGCCGCGGACGCGGGTGGTGGTGGTCCGGGGGAACATCCGCTCGGCGGTCTCGGTGACGGCGACGTCCCGGGCGGCCAGGACCGGGAGCAGGCCGGAGCCGTCTTCAGCCGTGCCCGTTTCCGTATCCGTGCCTGTGTCCGGGTCTGTGCCGGCCGCCGTCGCCGTGGTCCGTTCGGTGGTGTCGGCGAGCCGGGAGCCGAGCCGCTGCGCGTAGGCCATCAGGAACGACTGCCGGAAGGTCTTGGTCCGCTTACGGCCGGAGGCCCGCTGTCCGGCCTCCGCCCGGGTCATCGCGGCCGTGCCCTGGACGAGCAGCGAGGTGAAGAGCAGCTCCACGGCCTCCAGGTCCGGCTCGAAGCCGACGACGGTGCTGAAGCCGAGGTCGCCGTTCCACACGGCCTGGCAGCGGTTGGCGGAGGCGACGGCGTCGAGCAGGATCGCCTTCGCGCTCTCGTACGGGGGCTCGACGCCGATCCGGCAGGCGCCGGGCGTCTCGGCGCTGTGGCTGCGGGCGGCGATGAGGGCCTCGTCGATGCTGTGCCGGGCCATCAGCTCCTGCGCCTTGGCCGTCAGCGCCTCGGCCTCCTCCGGGAAGCCCGTCGCCTCCGCCTTCGCGAGCAGCGCCCGGATCCGGGTGAGCATGCGGGGCTCGTCGGGGGCGGGCGGCCGGTGGAGGTGGTCGGCGGCGGTGCCGGGCGCCGGGCCGACGGGCTCGACGGCGGGGAGCCGGAGCAGCAGCCGGTAGAGCTCCAGGAGGTCGGAGGCGTAGCTGAACCGGTCGGGCTTGTTGCGCGGTACGGGGACGGGTCCGGGCAGCTCGGCGAGCTGGGCGCGCCAGCGGGGCGGCAGCTCCCCGTACCGGGCGGTCTCGGCGGCGATCAGCGTGGCCGCCAGCACCGCCCGCCGCTCGTCGAGCTCCAGCCGGACGAACCGGACCAGGTCGGCGGGGTGCCAGCCCCTCCCCCAGGCCCGGGTCACGAACTCCTCGCCGCGCCGGTGCAGGTCGTCGTCGGCGTCGGGGGCGGCGGCGAGCAGGGAGGCCCCGGTGTCCAGGGCCGCGTCGCCCTCCGCGTACAGCGCCGCCGCGCATGCCTGGTCGATCACCGGTTCCATCCGACCAGGGTAGGCGGATGGCGGGGTGGTGGTTGCGGCGTGGGCCGGGGGCGGGGGAGAGCTCGGGGGTGCGGCCGGGCTCGGCTCGGGGGCGTGGGCGGGCGCGGGGGCGCGGGCGGGCTGTGGGGCACGGGCGGTGTCAGGGGCGCGGGCGGGCTGTGGGGCGCGGGCGGGCACGGGGGCGCGGGCGGTGTCAGTGGCGGGTGCCAGACTCGCGCCATGACCGAACGGTGGGCGGTGGCGGCGGCCGACGGGGGCGGAGCGCTGCTCGTGCCGCTGGAGCGGGACGGCACACCCGCCGGACCGGTCCTGGCCGAGCCCGATCTCGTCGAGGCCGTCCGCTCGCGGCCCGAGGTGGAGCGCTGGGTGTGGCGGTCCACCGCCGAGATCTACCCCCGGCTGCTCGCCGCCGGGGTCCGCGTCGAGCGGTGTTACGACATCGAGTGCGCCGAGCTCCTGCTGCTGGGACACGCGGGGCGGCTCGGTGAGCCCCGGTCCGCGGCCGCCGCGCTGGCCCGGCTGGAGAACGCGCCGGTGCCGCCGGACCCGCCCGCCCGGTCCGCCGAACCCGGCTCCCAGTCCTCCCTCTTCGAGCCGCCCTCCGGCCCCGGGGTCCCCTTCGAGGGGCTGCTGCGGGTCTACGCGGACCAGGTGCGCCGCCACGACACGGCCGAGCACCCGGACCGGATGCGGCTGCTGACCGCCTCGGAGTCGGCGGGGATGCTCGTCGCGGCCGAGATGCACCGGTCGGGGCTGCCCTGGCGGGCCGATGTGCACCGGGACGTGCTGCACGGGCTGCTGGGCGAGCGGTACGCGGGCGGCGGCGAGCCCCGCCGGCTCGCCGAGCTGGCGGACGAGGTGTCGGCCGCCTTCGGCCGAAGGGTCCGCCCCGATCTGCCCGCCGATGTGGTGAAGGCGTTCGCGCAGGCCGGGATCTCCGTGAAGTCGACCCGGCGGTGGGAGCTGGCGGAGCTGGACCACCCGGCGGTCGAGCCGCTGATCGCGTACAAGAAGCTGTACCGGATCTGGACGGCGCACGGCTGGAGCTGGCTCCAGGACTGGGTGCGCGAGGGCCGCTTCCGCCCGGAGTACCAGCCGGGCGGCACGGTCAGCGGCCGCTGGACGACCAACGGCGGCGGCGCCCTCCAGATCCCCAAGGTCATCCGGCAGGCCGTCGTCGCCGACGAGGGCTGGCGCCTGGTCGTCGCGGACGCCGACCAGATGGAGCCGCGGGTGCTGGCCGCGATCTCCCGCGACCGGGGCCTGATGGAGGTGGCCGGTCATGACGGCGACCTCTACAAGGCCCTGTCCGACCGGGCGTTCCACGGCGACCGCGAGCACGCCAAGCTGGCGCTGCTCGGCGCGGTCTACGGCCAGACCTCCGGGGACGGGCTGAAGAACCTGGCCGCCCTGCGCCGCCGCTTCCCGCTCGCCGTCGCCTACGTCGACGACGCGGCGCGGGCGGGCGAGGAGGGGCGGACGGTACGGACCTGGCTGGGCCGCACCAGCCCGCCGGTCGCGCTGGCGGGCCAGGACGAGGAGGCGGGCCTCCCCCAGGAGGGCGGCGAGTCCGTCTCCGACGGCGGCCTGGCCCGGGCCAGGGGCCGCTTCACCCGGAACTTCGTGGTCCAGGGCAGCGCCGCCGACTGGGCCCTGCTCCTCCTGGCCGGTCTGCGCCGCGCCCTCCACGAACAGGGGCTCCGCGCCGAGCTGGTCTTCTTCCAGCACGACGAGGTGATCGTGCACTGCCCGGCCGAGGAGACCGACGCCGTGACCGAGGCGATCCGGGCGGCCGGCGAGCTGGCCGGACGGATCGCCTTCGGGGAGACCCCGGTGCGGTTCCCGTTCACCACGGCGGTCGTCGAGCGGTACTCCGACGCGAAGTGAGGTACTCCGACGCGAAGTGAGCGGGCCCGCCCGCCTCCGGGGTGGCACGCGGAAGCGCCCCGTTCACGCGCCGGACGGCGTGAACGGGGCGCGGGGCGGTGGTGCGCCTGCGCTGCTGTCGCGTCTACCCGCGTTCCCACAGCGCGGGGACGTTCGGCGGCTCCCAGCCCCTCGTGGACTGATGTGCCTGCCGGCAGCGGTAGGCGACCCCGCCGTAAGTGACGCGGTCTCCCGCGCGGTAGGAGGTTCCGGGTGCCCAGGTGCCACCCGGCGGATCGGTGGGCGGGTTGGTCGGCGGGTCGCTCGGGCCGGGCGTCTGGGCGACGTCCAGCACGAAGTCGAAGGTGCCCTGGCGCCCGTTGCCGGCGCTGCGGACGTTCATCAGCAGCTCGGGGTCGAACAGGGCGTCGGTGTTGTTGCGCGGCTCGTTCGGGAAGTAGAGCTGGGTGGTGAGGATGCGGCCCCCGGGCGCCTGCGCCTTCACATGGATGTGGCGGGTGCGCCCCGGGTAGAGGCCCGGCACGATCGTGGTGAGGCTGAACGCCCCGTCGGCGCCGGTGAACTGGTGCCCCCGGAAGGCGTACTGGGCCATGTCGTACGACCCGTTGGTGTCGGCCTGCCAGAAGTCGAGCAGGGCTCCGGAGATGGGCCGGCAGGCCCGGCCGAAGACGTAGCCGCTCACGGTGAGCGGTACGCCCGGGGTGCCGGACGTCACCAGACTGGTGCGCCGCGGGGAGTTGGGCTTGAAGTACGGGCCCTCCATCTGCGGCGGTGTCGTATCGTCGCCGTCGTCGCACTGCGGGGTGGGGGCCAGGAGGGCGCCCCCGCCCGGCGACGCGGCGTCCCGGGCGAGGGCGACGCCTCCTCCGGCGAGCAGCGGAGCCGCGCTCGCGACGATCGCGGCCTTCAAAAGGCCTTTGCGGCTGATGCGCCGCGGGTCGGCGGACGCCTCGTCAGAAGCGTGCGTCTCATGGGGGGTTGTGTTGTCCATTTGTGGGGTCATGACAGATTCCTCGGAGTCCTCGATGCGGGGAGGCGGAGAGGTTCAGGAGGTTCGGTGACGCCGGAACGGTGCGATGGAGGCCGCCGGGGCGGCGGTCAGACGCGCTGCCAGAGGGCCGGGACGGCCGCCGGGGTCCAGCCGGCCTGGGCCGTGTGTCCCTGGAGGCAGCGGTAGGTCGCTCCGCCGTACGTCACGGTGGCGCCGGCGGCGTAGGTCGTGCCCGCGGCCCAGGTGCCGCCCGGCTGGTCGGTGGGCGGCGGGGTGGTGGGCGGGGTGGTCGGGTCGCCGCCGCCGCTGGTGACGAGCGTCAGCCCGTACGCCTGGAGGGCCGGGAGGAGCGGCTGGAAGTACGTCGTACCGCCGGAGGAGCAGTTGCCGGAGCCGCCGGAGGTGACGCCCTGCGCCTGGCTGCCGGAGATGTACGCGCCGCCGGAGTCGCCCGGTTCGGCGCAGACGCTGGTGCGGGTCACGCCGGAGATGGTGCCCTCCGGGTAGGTGACGCTGGTGTTGAGCTGCTGGATCGTGCCGCAGTGCCAGCCGGTGGTGGAGCCGGAGCGGCAGACCGAGGCGCCGACGACGGACGGGGTGGAGCCGGCGACGGTGACATCGCCGCGGCCGTAGCCGTTGACCAGGGGCTTCGGCACCCAGTTGGCGTTGGTGGCGACCCAGGCGTAGTCGCGGCCGGGGAAGGTCGAGCCCTGGAAGCTGCCCTGGGCCTGCTGGTTGACGCCGGTGGTGGTGGTGCCCGCCCGGCCGCAGTGGCCGGCGGTGACGAAGCCGTTCTGGGTGCCGCCGCGCGTCACCGAGAAGCCGACGGAACAGCGGCCGCCGCCGCCCATGTAGTACGCGTCGCCGCCACGGATGTCCGCGAGGGCGCGGGGCCGCTCGGTGGAGCGGGCCACGGTGACCAGTTGGTCGCTGACCCCGGCGGCCTGCACGAACGCCTCGGCGGCCGAGGTGCTCGCCCCGTTCACGACGACCCGGTTGGCCTCGACGTCCACGTACCAGACGGGCACGTTCTTCGGGGCCTTGCTCAGCGCCGCCTTGTCGAGGGCGTCCTTGGCCGCTTCGAGGCGGTCCAGGCTGTGGCCGACGACCTCGGCCGTGGCACCCGCCTTCGTGATGAGGGCGGCCTCGGACGCGTCGGTCGTGGAGACGGTGAGGCCCGCCTCGTCCCCGCTGACCCGGGCCCCGGCGAAGCTGGTGCCGAGGGACTTCTCCAGGCCGGCGGCGATGGCGGCGGCGCGGTACTCGCCGGCTATGCGGGACGTGGCCGCGTCGGCGTCGAGCCCGAGGTCGCGTTCCATGGCGGCCAGCAGGCCGGGCGAGAGGCTGTCGGCGGAGGCGGCCGGGGCGGTGGTTCCCGGCGGGCCGGCGGACGCCACTCCGGTCAGTCCCGCGAGGGCGAGCGCACCCACGGCCACCGTGGCGGTCGCGGTGGCGAGCACGCGTCTGCGGAGCGTGGTGTTCTCCACGTAACTCTCCTTGTTTCAGGGGGTGTCCCGGCCCGGTGGGGGTTGGTCCGGACCAAGGAATTGCCGACACCGTAGCCGCGCGCGGACCGGGCGCAGGAGATCCCGTTCACCCCCTCCTCCCGCGTTATGGGGCCTCGCCCCCACCACGCGCAAAGCCCCCGGCGTCTCCCCTTCACCGGTACGCCCGGGTAGGTTCGGCCCCATGCACACAGGGCAACTTCTGGGCTCGGGACGCACCGCCGACGTGTACGAACTCGACGGCTCCTGGGTCCTTCGCCGCTACCGCGACCGCTCCGACACCACGGAGGAGCTGGCCGTGATGTCGTACGTCCGCGCCTTCGGGTACCCGGTGCCGCGCATCGGCCCGCCCGCCGGCGGGGCCCGCCCCACGGATCTGGTGCTCCAGCGGCTGACCGGCCCGACCATGGCCGAGGCCCTGCGGGCGGGGGCCCTGGGCGCTGCCGAGGGGGGCGTGCTGCTGGCCCGGCTGCTGCGCGAACTGCACGCGATCCCGCCCCGCGTCTCGGCCGATCCGCAGGACTGCATCCTCCACCTCGACCTGCACCCGGAGAACGTGATGCTGACGGACCGGGGTCCTGTGGTGATCGACTGGTCCACCGCCACGGAGGGGCCGCCCGGCCTCGACCGGGCGATGTCGGCGCTGACCCTGGCCCGGGTGGCGCTCGATCCGGAGTTCCCGGCGCCGGAGGCGGAAGCCCGTACGCTGCTGACCTCCCTGCTGACCTCCGTGCTGACTTCCCTGTTGGCGGAGCTGGCCGACGACGGCGGCACCGACGCCGACGACCTGGCCCGCGCCCGCGACCGCCAGCGGGAGAGCCCGTTCCTGACGGCGCCCGAACGCGGCTGCCTGGACGCGGCGGTGGAGATGGTGCTGGACTGCGCGCCCTCCCCGTAGCGGATCCGGGCGGCGCGCCCTCCCCGTAGCGGATCCGGGCGGCGCGCCCTCCCCGTAGCGGATCCGGGCGGCGTGCCCTTCACCGCCCCTCCCCCGGCGCACCCGCATCGGCGTGCGCTTGACAGGCATTCCCTCAGAACACCATGATTCCATTAATTGACTAATGGAATCGAGGCGAGGCGCATGGCAGACACGAGTGCACCGATCGGGGCTCCGGGTAGCTGGGCCCTGGAAGCCCGCGGCCTGGGCAAGCGCTATCTCCGCGGCTGGGCGCTGCGCGACTGCTCCTTCCGCATCCCGGCCGGACGCATCTGCGGGCTGGTCGGACCGAACGGCGCCGGGAAGAGCACCCTCTTGGGCCTGGTGTCTCGTCAGGTGCAGCGCACCACCGGCGAGTTGAGCGTCTTCGGCGTCCCGGTCGACGACCCCGCCGTGCTGCCGAGGTTCGCCTTCCTCGGCCAGGACAAGCCGCTGTTCAAGCGGTTCACCGTGGCCGACACCCTGCGGATGGGCGCCGAGCTCAACCCCGGCTGGGACGCGGCGGCGGCCGAGCGGATCGTGCGCTCCGGCAACGTGCCGGCGCACGCCCGGATCGGCACGCTCTCCGGCGGCCAGCGCACCCGCGTCGCCTTCGCGCTCGCCTTCGGCAAGCGCCCCGACCTGCTGCTCCTCGACGAGCCGATGTCGGACCTCGATCCGCTGGCCCGCGACGAGATGAGCACGCTGCTGATGGCGGAGGCCGTCGAGCGCGGGACCACGGTGGTGATGTCCTCCCACATGCTGACCGAGCTGGAGGACATGTGCGACTACCTCCTGGTCGTCGCGGAGGGCCGGATCCGGATGGCCGGGGACGCCGACGCACTCGTACCCGCCCACACCCTGGTGACGGGCGTGACCCGGGACGGCGCCCTGCCGGCCGGGCTCGACCGGCACACCGTGGTCGAATCGCGCATCCAGGGACGGCAGTTCCGGGCACTGATCCGGCCGAAGGGCCCGCTGCCCACCGACTGGGAGAGTATCGAGCCCTCGCTCGAAGAGGTTCTGCTCGCCCATCTCCGCTCACCGGACGCACCCTCGCTCTACACCCAGGGCGCCCGCGTCGACGCCGAAGGGACCCAGGCCGCATGAGCACCCCCACCCTCACCGAGACCCCCACCGCACTCCGGCCCCGGCGCCGCCTGCTGCGCGGGCTGCCCTGGCTCGTCGTGCGCCAGCACCGCGCCATGCTGGCCTGTGTCCTCGGCATCGCCGTCCTCGGCACACTCTGGATCGTGTACCAGCGGTACGAGCTGGTCCAGCTCCTCGACGCGCGCGGCTGGCCGGAGAAGGAGGTCCGGTACTGGGTCGACGAGAGCCGCGGCCACGGCTACATCTCCACCCTCCTCTCGGGGCTCCCGCTGATCCTCGCCGTCTTCATCGGCGCTCCGCTGATCGCGGGCGACCGGGAGAACGGCACCGCGCAACTGGTCACCACCCAGTCCGTGACCCGCCGCCAGTGGCTGGTCTCCAAGCTGGTCTTCGCCTACACGCTGGCCCTGTTCAGCGGCCTGGTGCTCTCGGCCGCGTACACCTGGTGGTGGCAGCCGCACCGCTCCCTCTTCTACACCAAGTGGGTCGAGGGCCCGATCTTCGACAACACGGGGCCGGTCCTGCCCGCGCTGCTGCTCTTCATGACCGCCGCGGGCATCACCATCGGCGTCCTGCTGCGCCGTCTGGTGCCCGCCATGGCGGTGGCCCTCGCCTTCACCGCCGTCTCCGCGTACGTCTGGGACGAGATCCGCATCCGGCTCGGCTCCACCCAGATGTTCACGTACCCGATGGACAGCGAGCTTCCGGCCCGCTTCGACGAGGCGTACGAGGTCGACCGCTGGGTCGGCAACGCGCAGGGCGAGCTCTTCGGCTGGGGCACCTGCGCCGAGGCCACCGAGAAGGCGCAGAACGCGTGCATCGCGAAGCACGGCATCATCAACGACGTCATCGAGTACCTCGACTACGACCAGATGGCGGCGATGCAGTGGACCGCGGCGGGTCTCCTGCTCGCCGGGACGGCGCTGCTCACGGGGTTCGTCCTGTGGCGGGTCTCCCGCCGCCCGCTGTAGGGGCCGTGCACATCCCCTACGTAAAGTGTCGGCAATCGAGCGGAAGGTGAAGTCCGTGGTCGTGTTCCGCATCGACCGGCGCAGCGGGGTGGCGACGTACCTCCAGATCGTGCGCCAAGTCGAACAGGCGCTGCGCATGGGAGCCCTGGAGGAGGGTGACCGGCTGCCCACCGCCGCCCAGGTCGCCGCCACGACCAAGGTCAACCCGAACACCACGCTGAAGGCCTACCGCGAGCTGGAGCGGGCGGGCCTGGCCGAGGTGCGGCAAGGGGCGGGCACGTTCATCACCCGTTCTCTCGCCCAGCCCCAGTCCGGCCCCGACTCGCCGCTCCGCGCGTCCCTGGCCGCGTGGATGGACCAGGCCCGTACGGAGGGGCTCACGGGCCAGGACGTGACGGCCCTGTTCCGCTCGGCCTTCGAGGCCGTGTACCCGGGCGAGGCGCCGGGCTGAGGTGCCCCTCAGGCCGACCGGTGTCAGGCCCGGCCGACCGGCCACGAGGGGGCGTCTGCCCTCCATGGCCGTGTGGCGCTCGCCGTCGGCTGTGTAGCGCTCGCCGTCGGCCGTGTAGCGCTCGCCGTCGTGCCGTTCTCTGCCGCCGCTCAACTGGCCGCCGGAGGCGAGGCGTTCCACGCGCAGCCGACCGGGACCGGTTCCCCGTCGCGCGGGGCGCACCAGCTCACCCGCCCCCAGTCACCCACCTGTTGGCCGAGGTCCACCGGCACGTCCCACGGGCGGCCGGAGAGCCCCCGCCCGACGGCCTTCACACACGCCTCCTGGACCGTGAAGACCCAGGCGAACTCACGTCTGCGCCGGGCCTCGGGCATAGCGGCGAGCGCCTCGGCGTCCACGGGCGGACAGCACAGGCGCAGCAGCCGGTCCCCCACGGCGGCGGGGGTCTGCACATCGACGCCGACGTCACGGCCCCGGCCGACCGCGGCGGCGACCCAGCCGGAGGAGTGCGAGAGGCTCACGCCCAGGTCCGGCCGGCCGGGCAGGTACGGCCGGCCGCTCGGGCGGGCGGCGACCGGCCCGCCCTCCAGGTCCTCGCCGGTCTCCCGCAGCAGGGCGCGCAGCAGCGTCCGCGCAGCGGCGTACTCCTCCGCACGCCACGGCGGCAGCCGCGATGCCGCCGCCCGGTCCCGCGCGGCGACGGGCAGCGCGTCCAGCACCTCCGCGCCCCGGCCGACCACGTAGTGCACGCCCTCGGCGGCCGTGCGCAGGCGGAGGGCCGCGCTCAGAGCCGGTCCGGCACCCGCCGCAGCTCGCGGATCGGGCGGGCGATGAGGAGCGAGGAGGCGGTGAGGAAGGAGACCACGACGCCCACCATGAGCACCGTCTTCGTGGAGAACAGGCCGACCGCCGGGCCGGCCAGCGCGCTGCCGATCGGGTACATGCCGACGGAGCCCGCGACCTCGTACGCGTGGATGCGGTTGAGCATCTCGCCCGGCACCTGGGTCTGCACGCTGGTGGACCACATGACGCCCCAGATGCCGATGCCGGTCCCGACCGCGATCTGGGCGACGATGAGCATCCAGACCGGCCAGCCGAGCACGATGCCGAGCGGGTAGAGCGGGTACGCCATCATCGCCACCGCCCCGGCGGCGAGGGGCCGTTCGGGCTTGTAGCGGATGGCCAGCAGTCCGCCGATGATGGTTCCGGCGCCCAGTGCGGCGTTGACCAGGCCGAAGGCGCGCGCACCGTGCTCGGGGACGATGACCCCGGCGGCCAGGGAGAGTTGGGGGCCCCAGGCGAGGACCGCGTAGAACATCCAGATCACGATGACGCCCCAGAGCCAGCTACGGGACCAGAACTCCCGCCAGCCGACCGCCAGGTTGTGCCACATCGACTCACCGGCCGGCGGGGCGGGCACCACGCCGAGCCTGAGCACGAACAGGCAGAGCGCGCTGGTCCCGTAGGCGACGGCGGAGATCACCATGACCCAGCCGGTGGACCCGAACCCGACCAGGGTTCCGGCCAGCGCCGGGCCGCCGAGACCGGTGATCGCCTCCGAGGTGCGCAGGATGCCGTTGGCGCCCTGTACGTCACGGGAGACCAGCGGGACGGTGGAGGCGGCGCCGGGCTGGAAGAGCGCGTTCGCGGTACCGGCGACCACCAGCAGCGAGTAGAGCTGCCAGAGGTGGTCGATGCCGTGGATGAAGAGGAGGGCCAGCAGGACGTGGGCGACCAGGTTCGCCAGGTCGGCGAGGATCATCATCCGGCGGGCGGTGAACCGGTCGGCCAGCACCCCGCCGAACAGCACCAGACCGGCGAACGGGGCGACCAGGAAGGCCATCGAGTAGCCCGCGGTCTCCAGGCCGTACCCGTCGATGAGCAGGCCGGCGGCGACGGCGACGGGCAGCATGGCCCAGCTGAGAAGCCCCGCGCTGCGGCCGACGAAGTAGAACTTGAAGTTACGGGACCAGATCGCCGGCTCCCCCGCCGACGGGCCGCCGTCGGACCCGCTCGGCCCGCCGGACCCGCCCGGCCCGCCGGGTCCGTCCTTCGATGGCGGTGGCGGGGGCGGGGGCGGAGGTGATTCCGCCGCTGCGTGCTCTGCCAGGCGCTCTTCCATAGCCGTTCAATCCTTCGGTCGTTGATCGGTGACTTCGTGAGGGGTGTGTTCAGACGGCGTCGGGCGGCGCCGCCAGCTCCCCCACCGGGACCAGTTCCAGGCCGCGCTCCAGCAGGCCCTCGATGATCGACGGGAGGGCCTGTACGGTCTGGGCGCGGTCGCCGGCCCCCTCGTGCATCAGCACCACCGAGCCCGGCCCGGCGCCCTCCAGGACGGTCGCGGCGATCTGCTCGGGCCCCGGCCTCGACCAGTCGCGGGCGTCCACGTCCCACATCGCCAGGGTGGTCGGGTAGCCGTCCAGGGCGGCCAGCACCTCGGGGGTCAGGGACCCGTACGGCGGCCGGAACCACGCCGGGGCCGCGCCGGCCACCCGGGCCAGCTCCTCCCCCGTACGGTCGAGCTGCTCACGCAACTGCTCCGGCGTCAGGTCGGGCAGGAACGGGTGCGACCACGAGTGGTTGCCCAGCTCGTGTCCGGCCGCCGCGATCCGGCGCACCTCGTCGGGCAGCGCCGCGACATGGTGGCCGACACAGAAGAACGTCGCGCGGGCCCCGTACCGCCCCAGGATCTCCACCACCTGGCGGGTGAACACCGGGTCGGGCCCGTCGTCGAAGGTGAGCGCCACCCGCCGGTCGTCGCGGCGGCCGTGGTCGAAGCAGCCCCCGGCCGCCGTCAGCGCCGCCCGGGCCGGCTCACCGCGCTCGACGCCCTCGAAGTACTCCTCGGCGCGGCCGGTCAGCGTGCCGCCCTCGGCGGTCACCCGGGCCAGCGCGCCGGGTGCGGTCCGGGCCTGCTCCGCGAGCTGTACGGCGGTGACGGAGCCGAAGTCCGGGCGCGGCGGCAGCAGCCAGGGGTCCGCCCGGTACACCTCAAGACCGGCCGCCGTCATCGGGCCGTCGAGCAGCCCGTTGGTGCTGTCCAGGACGACCGCCGGGACCTCCTGGCCGTCACCCAACTGGCGCAGCCAGCCGATGAGTTCGGCGACCCGGTCGCCGCTCCAGCTCCTCGGCTCGGCCACCTGGCGTCCCGCGTCGTCCAGGACCTCGACCCGGTACCCCTCCGCCGCCCAGGCGATGCCCGCGTACCGCTTGCTCATCGCCCCTCCAGCGCGATCGCCCTGGCGACGATGTGCCGCTCGACCCCCCGCAGGAACTGCTCCATCCCCGGACGGCTGATGACGGCCGGGTCGGCGGTCATGGCGAGGTCCAGGGCGCCCGGGGCGGTCAGCGCGTCCACGGCGATCGAGACGTTCTTCCGGGGCAGGAACTCGGTCGGCCAGCTCAGCTCGGTCCGGCCGGTCAGCTCGCTCAGCGGGACGTCCGGGCGCTCCACGGTGTCGAACGGAGTGACGGCCGGATCGCGGGTGTCGTTCCACCAGTACGAGTGGTCGGCGGCCGCCTCCTTCTCGACCAGCCCCGCCACCTCGCGGTCCAGCGCCCACTTGTCGTACGCGGCATGGCGGAACGCGCTGAAGGCGACCGACCGGGTCCGCCGCACCGCGTCCTCGAAGTCCCGGTCCGCGTCGGTGAGCCGGAACAGGGCCTCCTGCGCCACCGTGGAGACCACTGCGGCGGCGGCCGGCTGGAACCGGTTGCCCACCACCACCTGGAAGAGCACGTCGCTGCTCCCGGACGACAGGGCCAACTGGTGGGAGACCGCGCCCAGCAGCACGGCGGCATCGCTCACCCCCAGCTCCTCGGCCACCCGCCCGACGGCCACGGCCAGCGCGGGCGAACGCAGCAGGGCGCCCGGGAAGCGGCGGTCCGGGTCGTCCGCGAGCTCGGGGGCGGCGGGGTTCCGGAAGATCTGCCGGGGGCCGGCCGTCAACTGCTCGGTCCAGTAGCGGCGGGCCGCCTCGTCCCGGCGGCGGCCGAGCGGGGACGCCTGGACCTCCGCGGCCTCCAGGGGCTGGAGGGCGGAGCGGGAGTCACGGAGTGAGGCGGCGGTCTCCCCCGCCTGGACCGACTCCAGGTCGCGGAGCAGCCGGCCGAGGCCCCAGTAGTCCATCCCGGTGTGCGCGCCGACCAGCACCAGCCGGTGGACCAGGCCCTCGCTCTCCACCAGGCCGACCCGCAGGGGCCACTCCCGGGTGTGGTCGAAGGCGCGCCCGCCCAGCTCGGCGAGCAGGGCGGCGCCCACCTCCTGGACCTGCCCGGGCGCGCTCGTACGGAGCTCCACGGGCAGCTCGCCGCTGCCGTCCACGACCTGTTCCAGGCCGTCCTCGCCCTGGGGGAGGAAGCGGGTGTGCAGGCTGTCGTGGAGCAGCAGCAGCTCCGTCAGGTCCGCGAGCACGCGAGGGACCGGGCGGGGCGGGGAGAGCGGGAGCGCGACCGGCAGGTTGTACCGGGGGGCGTCGTCGCCGAGCCGGGAGACGACCCCCCAGATCGCGCGCTGCCCCCAGGTCGCCGGGCCTCGCCCGGCTCTCGCGGAGTCCAGCCTGATGGTCCGGTCCTCGGCCGTCGTCATCGTGTTCCCGCCTTCCCTTCGTTTCGTTGCCTCTGGTGTCCGTGGTGGCTCTCTGCGGTGACCGGGCCGGACGCCTCACCGCGTCCGGCCCGGTCACCAGGCGCCCTAGGCGGCGGTGGCGGCAGCGGCGTCGGCGTTGGCGAAGAGCGCCACATGGCTGCGGCCGGAGCGCGGGTCCGTGTCGCACAGCACGATCCGCCGGTGGTCGCGCTGCCACTCCTGCCAGTGGTCGGCCAGCTCCAGCCAGAGGCTGGTGCAGTAGCTGCCCGGGGCCACCCGGTGCACCGCGCCGTGGTCCGGGACGTCCTCGCTGACCCAGGGGCCGAGGACCAGCAGCGTCCCGTCCGCCCCGCCCTTCCTGTCCTCCCCCAGCTCCCGGCCGAGGGCGGCCGCCGCCGAACCGGCCGCGTGCGCCCGGACGAACGCCGGCCCCTCCCCGGTGGAGGCCCCGAGGACCAGGGCCGCCGCCGAGTCGGTCAGCGGGGTCTCGTCCGGGAGCGGCAGCGGGAACGGTGTCGGCAGGGTCGTCTGCTCCAGCACCGTGATCACCACCTCCGCCGCCCGCCCCGAGCGCTGGTATGCCGAGGCGATCCGCAGCGCGGTGAAGGGCGCGGCCAGACCCTGCTGGCCGATCGCGAAGTTGACGGCCCGGCCGCCGAGCCGCTCCGTCAGGTGCGGGGCGACGGCGGTGAACGGCACCACGTCCGGCAGGGCATGGGTGACGATCGCCAGCTCCGGCCGGCTCCGGCCGACGCCCTCGTCGGCGACGAGCAGGTCCACGAGGTCGCGGTGGTGAACGTGGGGGCCCCGGCTGAGCAGCTCCTCGTCCGGCTTCTCGCCGAAGGGGGTGAGCAGATCGCGGAAGTAGTCGAGCGCGGCCGGGACGCCTTCCGGCGCCCGGCCCCGCGGTGAGCGCACCGATGCGGCGGCCCGGAGAGCGAGCCCGCTCATGACGTCCCCTCTTCCTTGCGGATCTCTTCCTTGCGGATCTCTTCCTCGCCGGTCTCGTCCTCGCCGGTCTCGTCCTCGCCGGCCTCTTCCTTGCGGATCGCGGCCTCGACGTAGTCGGCGAAGGACCCGAGCGTCCGCAGGTCGTCGATGTCGAGCCCCTCCGGGTCGACCGAGATCCCGGTCGCCTCCTCGACGCTCATCAGCATCCCCAGCACGGCGAGGGAGGTGAGCTGCAGCTCGTCGAAGAGCGCGGTCTCCTCCGTGAGCCCGCTGACCGGCCGCTCCAGCACCTCGCTGAGCGCCTTCTCGATGGTCAGCACCAGTTCCTGACGCTCCATCAGGCGCCGCCTCCCGCACGGTGGGTGATCACCATCGCGCCGAAGGTGGCGCCCAGGCCGACGGAGACCAGCAGATAGTGGGCGCCGTCGACCAGGCGGCCCGCGTCCCGCAGGGTGGTGTAGTTGACGAAGACGTCGGAGGCGTAGGTGTGGCTGAAGCGCGGGACGTTGTCCAGGAACACCTTCTCCGGCTCCACCTCCAGCTCCTTGATGGTCTGCCGCCAGGCCAGCTTGTTGACGTTGTGCGGGATCACCAGGTCGACGTCGTCGAGGCTCAACCCGGCCTCCTTCAGGGCCTCGTGGATGACGTCGGCGATCCGCCGGCCGTACTGCTCCCCGAACTCGGTGTTCTGCTCGGGGGTCAGCTCCAGCCACTGCGCGTACTCGCCGAGCGTCCGGAGGGCGAAGGACCGGACCACGTCGCCCTCGCCGTCCAGGGTGATCAGGCAGGAGGCCGCGGCATCCGCCATGATCGAGGTGTTGGGGATGTGCTGGACCATCGGCGAGTACGCCTGTTCGCCGGTGACCATGAGGGCGTACGCGCCCTCCTCCCCCTCCGCGCGCAGCAGTTCACCGAGCACCTCGATGGCGCCCAGACTGCTGACGCACGCCTGGTGGCTGAAGCCGAAGGCCTCGGCATCGGGGAGACCGAGGTCCTCGCCGACCGCCTGGGCGATGTCCACATCGGGCGGGGCCACCGCCTGGGTGGTGTGCGCGTACGCCAGGTAGTCGACCCGGCCGCCCTCGGGCAGGGCGGCCAGGGCGGAGCGGGCGGCGGGCCGCAGCAGGTCGAGCAGCGGGAGTTCGGGGTCGAAGCGGAGGGTGTCCAGCCCGTAGAACTTGCGGAACACCCCGAGCTGGGCCCGGTGCAGGCCCAGCCGCTCGCCCAGCTCCTCGATCCGTACGCTGCGCTCGGGCACGTACGACTCGATCCGCTCCAGCGTGATCCGGCGCTCCGGGGCCGGGGGCCGGTCGGTGGTGGCGTGACCCATCAGCCCGTCACGACCTCGGCGCGAATCAGCCACAGCCGGTTGGCGCCGCGACGCCCCCGCGGCTGGACCTCGTACGGCCAGCGGCCCTCGCCCGCGCCTGGCTGCCCGGGCTCCCGCAGGTCGGTGGTCTTCCAGCCGTGCGCGGTCAGGAACTCCTCGGGCTCGTCGGTGCCGAACACCCACGGCGTTCCGTCGGCGGCGAGGGCGTCCAGGAAGCGCTTGGAGAACGGGCTGCGCAGCATGGCGCGCCCGAGGATGTCGAAGGCCAGGTGGCTGCCGGGGGCGGAGGCCGAGGCGAGCAGCTCCAGCAGCCCGCCGGCCTGCTCCTCGGTGAGGAAGAAGGTGAGCCCCTCGGCGACCCACAGCGTCGGCCGGCCGCGGTCGAACCCGGCCGCCTCGAGCTCCGGCAGCCACTCGGTGGTGAGGTCGGCGGAGACCTCGCGCCGGTCGGTGCGCGGCTCGGCGCCCAGGGCGTCGAGGCGGCGGCGCTTCTCGGCGATCAGCGGTCCGTGGTCGACCTCGTAGAGCTCGGTGCCGTCCGGCCAGTCGAGCCGGAACGCGCGGGTGTCCATGCCCGCCGCGATCAGCACCACCTGCTGGATTCCGCTTCCGGCGACGATCTCCTTGATGGCGTCGTCCAGGAAGCGGGTCCGGATGGAGATGAAGGGGATCACGCCGCCACCGACGTACCGCTCGATCAGTTCGAAGCCCCGGGGTGCGGCCAGGTCACGGGCGAGCGGGTCGACGAAGAGCGGGTCCTCCCGCTCGGACTCCTGTGCGCGTGCCGCGGCCATCCACTGGGCGGTGTAAGAGACTGCATCCATGGTGAAGACCCCTCCTCGGGATCGGAAGAACCCTGGGGATCAGGCGAAGAAGGCCTTTTCGATGGTGGCGAGGGTCTGGAAGTCCTCGATGTCGATGGTGTCGAAGTCGATCTCGATGCCCGCCGCGTCCTCGATGGTGTAGACGAGCTCGACGAAGGCGAGCGAGTCGACCAGCCGGCTCTCGATGAGGTCGACGTCGGCGGCGAGCTCGGTACGCTCGGGGTGACGGCCGAGGATCCAGTCCCGGACCTTGTCGATACCTGCGGAACTCATGGCATTCCCTTCGAAGTCACTGATCCAGCGGGATGAGGTGGTCGAGCGGTGGTGTTCGTGAGGTGGTGGCCGCCGCGACGGCGATCGCGAAGCCGCCGTCGTGGCTGATGCTGACGTCGATGGGGCCGAGTCCGGCGTGCTGCGCCAACTCGGCCGCCGTACCCGACAGCCGGACCCCCGGGCGGCCGCCGGGGCCGCGCAGGACCTCGATGCCCTGCCAGGGAACCGGCCGCCCGACCGCCCCGAGGAGCTTGAAGACGGCCTCCTTGGCGGCCAGCCGCCCGGCGATCCCGGCCCGGTCCGGTTCCCCGTCCGGGGTCCGGGACGCGGCCAGTTCGTCGGCGGAGAGGAACCGCCCGAGCACCGGCCCGGCGCGGGGTTCCAGCAGCTCGCCGACCCGGGCGAGCGGGACGAGGTCGACGCCGATCAGGGGCTGGCTCACGACGGTTCTGCGGCGGCGGGTGACGGCGCTTCCTGTGCCGCCGTGCGTACGGCGTCGAGCGCGGCGTCGAGGTCCGACGCGAAGTGCTCGGTCAGCACGGCGAGCCAGCGCTCCAGGCCGAAGGCCACACAGGAGGTGTAGGCGTGCTCGCCGGAGTCCAGCCGGATCGAGCACCGCTCGCCGAAGAAGTTGCGGTGGGTGTTGACCGAGGCGATCGCCAGGTCGCCGTACTGGAACTCGTACTTCACCGGGCTCAGCTTCTGCATCAGGGCCCGTCCGCTGTCGTTCTGGAAGAACGGGTCGCCGGCCGCCTCCCGGCCCAGCTCGATGCCGAGCGCGGCGGCGAAGGCCTGGATGCGTCCGGTGAAGCGGGCCAGCACCTCCTGGGTGTGGTCGAAGCTGCCGAGCGCGACGATCTCGCGCATCTGGAAGCTGGCGAGGCGGCGCAGCCCGCTGTAGTGGTCCTCGTTGCGGAAGCAGCGGTTGACCAGGGTCACCAGGGAGTCGTCGGCGACCTGGCCGCCCTCGTGGAAGAGGTACGCGCCGTAGCAGGTGGCGTGCGGCAGCCCGTACCGCGCCTCGGTGACGGCACCGGGCCCGAACTTCCCCTCCACCGGCTTGAACTGGTTGTCCGTCAGTGCCAGTGAACCGGCCACCCAGGCGAGATGGGGGAAGTTGGTGTAGACGTCGAACTTCTCCAGGTCGGTCACCGGGAAGAGCGGCGGGGCACTGATCTCCTCGGCGCCGTCCGCCAGGCCCCAGCCGGTGAAGATCCCATCGAGCTCCTTGACGAGCGCGGTGGCCTGCGGGCCCAGGATGGCGAGGGCGGGCTCACCGTCGCTGCCGGTCAGCCGGGTCGCTCGCGTCGCTCCGGCCTCTCCCGTCTCCCCGGCCTCTCGGGTCGGTCCGGCCGCTCCGGCCTCTCCGGTCTCCCCGGCCTCTCGGGTCGGTCCGGCCGCTCCGGCCTCTCCGGTCGCTCCGGCCTCTCGGGTCGCTCCGGCCTCTCGGGTCGGTCCGGTCACCGTCATCGGATGAGTCCCGTCTTCTCCAGGAACTTGGCGGTCTTACGGAAGGTGCGCGACTCGGCCTCGGCCCGGGCCGGGGACTCCAGCAGGGCCCGGCGCAGCTCGTGCGGGCGCTCGATACCGGCGTCGCGGTAGACCTGGGGGTGGTAGAGGGATTCGAAGCTGTGCCGCATGTAGCGGCGCAGGTACGTGGAGACCTCGTCCAGCTCCTGCTCGGTGGCGGTCAGCTTCAGGTCCTGGTGCAGCAGGTTGACCAGTTCGCGCCCGAAGGCGATGTGCCGGGACTCGTCCTGGTGGTGGATGCGGTTGATGCCGCGGATCGTCTCGTGCAGCCGCTCGTCCTCGGCCATCGCCGAGTTGAAGTGGTCGACCAGCTCCTCGAAGATCAGGATGCGGGCGAAGACCAGCAGGCTCTGGACCTTGTCCGAGGGCGCGGCCGTCTCGGCGCCGCCGGCGGGCTGCCGGTAGATCTTCTTGCCGTAGCGGAGGCAGAATTCGGCGAAGAACCACATGTGCTCGTTCTCCTCACCGATGAAATGGTGGAAGAACTCCGACGGCGTCTCGAAACCGGCCGTGTGGATCCGGTTGACCACCTCGACGAGCAGTTCCCGGATACCGTGGACATTGAGGCTGTAGAAATTGATGCTCTCGTGCTTGGAAAGCGTGTGGAGCTGCTCGGGTGTGAGCTTCTCGGCCCATTCCGTCCCGTAGGTGGTGGTGAGCTCGGGGCTCATCCACCACATGTCCTCGGGAAGCTGCTCCGGCCACTCGAAGAGCCGGTACGGGTTGTAGTAGTCGTCGATCGACTTGGTGGCGAGCCGGTCCAGGATTCCCCTGAACCGGTCGTTCCGGTCGATCACTTCGCTGACCATCGAGTGATTCCTCCGTTCGCCTAGAGGGCTCGTTGCTGAATCCAGATTAGGAATCCGGGCACGGGTTCCTCAATGCCCGGAACCGGCTGCCGATTTCGGCCAGTGGGCCGTTCGGTTCTGGTCAGGTATTTCCCTCGCGGAGGTGCTGGATGACCGGATCCGGCTGCCGTTTCCGGACAGCCGGCGAAAGCCGCCGGTTACCGCCGGCGGACAGGGCTGACGGGTACGGCCGGCGGGTAGAGACGGCGGACACGACCGACGGTTACGGCCAGCGGTTACGGGCGGGCGGCGAGTTGCGCGCGCAGGGCGGCGTTCTCCTCCTCCAGTCGCGCGAGGCGCTCGTGGAGCGGGGCCAGCGCCTCGGAGACCTCGCGCTGACTGAAGCGCGGCGTGATGTGGTTGGGGCAGTTCCAGGCGTACGCCTCGACCCGGACGGTCATGATCTGTTCGACCCGGCCCTCGGTACGCGGCGACTCCAGCCGCTCGGCGAGCGCGAGGTCATCGTCGACCGGTACGGCGGTGGCGTGGCCGAACACCTTGAGGCGGGTCTGCCGGGCGTGGTCGATGAAGAAGAGCGCCACCCGGTCGTCGCCGCGCACATTGCCGGTGGTGACGTACTGCCGGTTGCCCCGGACGTCCAGGAAGGCGAGCGTGTACGGGTCCAGCACATGGACGAACCCCTGCGGCCCGCCCTTGAACTGGATGTACGGCCAGCCGGTCTCGCCCACACTGGCGAACAGGAAGCCGTCGAGGCCGCGGATGAAATCGGCCGACCGCGCGTCCAGCGGATCGGGTTCCTCCGCCTGCTCCCGCAGCCGCCGCCCGGCCGCCTTGGCACTGCCCATCTCCTCCTGCACCTGACGGACCATCGTGGTCTGCGCGAGCTGGTTGAAGCGGCTCATACGGCACTCCTCAGGGCGAGATCGACCAGGCCGGTACGGGCGGCCAGCACGCCGGCCTGGAAGCGGCTGCTGGCGGACAGGTCCTGCATGATCGTGGCGACATGGCGGCGCAGGGTCCGCTCGGACATGCCCACCCGGCGCGCGATGACCTCGTCCTTGGCGCCGGAGGCCAGCAGGGAGAGCAGGGTCGCCTTCAACTCCTCCATGGTCCCGGCGTAACCGGCCGCGCCGGAGTCGAAGTCGACGGCGGACTCCCAGACACGGGCGTGCAGCCCGGCCAGGAAGGCCGCGACCGTACTGTCGTAGACGACGGCGATCTCGCCGTCCTCGCCGTCGGCCCCGGACGGGATGAAGGCGGTCTTCCGGTCGAAGACCAGGAAGCGGTCGCTCACCTCCTTGGTGGTGCGCACCTGCCCGCCCGCGGGCAGGAGTTCACCGAGGTGGGCGCGGGTGCCCGAGTCGCCGCGGGCGGTGTGCGGGTAGAGGATCCGTCCGTGCGCGCCGCGCCGCAGCGCCTCCAGCACCAGCGGGCGGGCCAGCCGCAGCTCGCGGGTCTCGCGGGCCACGCAGGGCTGCATGACCAGGACCTCGGTGGTGCAGCTCTGCGCGGCCTCCAGGAGCCGTAGCTCGATCTCGTCCCGGTCACCGGTGATCACCACCGGTTCGGCGCGGGTTCTGGACTGCCTCTCGAAGGCCGCCGCGAAGGCGCTCAACTGCCCCTTGAATCCCGCGAGCCGGTGCCGGCTGTCGAGGATCTCCCGCTCCAGGGGGACCAGCAGCTCCATCTGGGCCGCCTCCGGGCTGACCGCCACCAGCCGGTCCGCCCGGCTCTCCGCCTGCTTGAGCAGCCGCAGTTCGCGCAGCACGCCGACCGCGTGCTCGGCGTAGCGCGACGGGGCGCCCAGCTCCTCGGCGATCCGCAGCGGATCGAACTCACCTCGCCCGATCGCACGTTCATAGAAGGCCACGGCGAACTCGTCCAGTTCTGGCGCCCCTTGGGCTCCTTGCTGCGGGGCCTGTGCCACGAAGTGCATCGTTACCTCATTCTCAGCGCGCGGATGATGGTGGCCTGGCCGAAGGAGAGGAGCCCGGAACGCGCCGCGCACGGGCGGTGGCGAGGCCACCGTGAGCTGTGGCAACGCGTCACCTCATGAGTCGGCACGGGGACTGGCCTTGCGGTGCGGAACGGTGCGGTGCAGTGCAGAGGGTGCGGAACGGTGCGGTGCAGAGGGTGCGGTGCGGTCCGGCGTGGTTCGGTGCCGCCACAGTACGGTCCCGGGCTGGTCGGTCTCCTACAGCCGGACCAGAGACCGCGGAACGCCCGGCGGGCCGGTTCCGGCCGGGTACGGGGGCGCTGACCTGGAGTTCTGCCGGTCGCCGCCGGTGGGTGCACGGCAACCGGCAGAACCGGTCCAACTGCCGGAGTAGTTGTCCTGCCGCCGGAGACGGGAGCGGCTCGTCGCCCGGAGAGGGAGCGGCTCGTCGCCCGGAGACGAGCACGGCTCATCGCCCGGAGACGAGCGCGACCGTCGCCTCGGGGCGGGCAGGGCGCGGATGCGGTCCCGCCCCGTGGCGGGCGCGGCCCTCAGTGGATCAGGTCCAGGCCGACGATGCCCTCGGGGGACCCCGCCACGCCGCCGTGGCGGGTGAGCTCACGGGCAGGAGCGGGGTGGTCGCAGACCGGCCGCCCGCCGCCGTTCTCCCTCCCCTCCCGGCTCTCCCTCCCCTCCCCGCTCTCCCGGTGGGCCGCGCCGATGCGGCGCAGCGCCAGCGCCTGGCCCTCCGCCCAGCCGGCCTGCCGCGCGAGCTCCAGCGCGCTGCCGAGCAGCTCCAGGGCCTGCTCCCGGTCCGCCAGCAGCCAGTGGCATTCGGCGCGCCGTAGCTGGGCGGCGGCCTGGGCCCGCGGCTCTCCGTCCGCGACGGCGGCGAACAGGCCGGCGGTCGCGACCTTGAGGCACTCGCCCGTGTACATCCCCACCGAGAGGAAGCCGTGCAGGCTCTCCGCCAGCCGCCAGGCGAGGGTGGTGAAGCCAGCGCCGGCCGCCTGCGGGACGGCCCCCGACAGGTTCTCCCGTTCGCCGTCGAGCCACTCCGAGGCCTCACCGTGGTCCGAGAAGACCAGCGCGGCCGAGGGCGCCGCCCCGGCGCACGGGCCCGGCGCGGGCTCCACCGGGTAGAGCAGCCGGGCCGCCGCGTCGGCGTGGTAGAGGTACCACTCGAAGAGCCGTTGCCGTGCGGCGTGCGCCTCCCCGGCGCCGGCCAGCTCACGGGCGTACGAGCGCACGAGGTCGTGCAGCCCGAAGCGGCCGGCGGCCCGTTCCCGTACCAGATGGG
Organism: Streptomyces cyaneofuscatus; assembly: GCF_042718795.1. GTDB lineage: Bacteria > Actinomycetota > Actinomycetes > Streptomycetales > Streptomycetaceae > Streptomyces > Streptomyces cyaneofuscatus_A. The sequence continues at coordinate 44,141 of NZ_JBHXOX010000025.1, read as the reverse complement.
CGTCGGTCAGGGTCACCAGCAGCTCGGCCGCGGCGGCCGATGTGGTGTCCGCCAGGGCCGCCGCGCCGTTCACCGAGACGTCCGGCCCCGGCATGAGGCCCAGGAGCCGGAACATCCGGCGGGCCCCGGGCGGGAGCGCGAGGTAGGAGAGGTCGAAGGCGGCCCGCACGGTCGAGCGCCGGTCCCCTTCGACGCACAGCCGGCTGAGCAGGTCGTCCCCGGCCAGCTCGGCGCAGTAGCCGGCGATGCCCGTGTCGCGGGCCACCAGATTGGCGCCGGCGATCCGGATGGCCAGCGGCAGCCCGCCGCAGAGCCGTACGAGCCGGCGGGCCGCCTCCTCCTCGGCGGAGGCGACGCACTCGCCGACGATGCTGCCGAGCAGCCGGCGGGCCTCGGCCGGGTCGAGGACGTCCAGGGCGAGCTGGCGGGCCCCGTCGCTCGCGACGAGCCCCGCGAGCCGACTGCGGCTGGTGATCACCACCGCGCAGCCCCGGGCGCCCGGGATGAGCGGTCTGACCTGCTCGGCGTCGCGCGCGTTGTCCAGCACGATCAGCATCTGCCGGTCGGCGAGCAGCGTGCGGTACAGCGCGGCGGCCTCGTCCTCGTCGGCGGGCAGCCGGGCGGGCGTCGCGCCCAGGGCCCGGAGGAACTGCGCCAGGACGTCGCCCGGTCGCAGCGCCGGCAGCGGGGAGTGGCCGCGCAGGTCGACGAAGAGCTGCCCGTCCGCGAAGTGTTCGCGCCGGGCGTGCGCCCAGTGCTTGGCGAGGGCGGTCTTGCCGACGCCGGGCGCGCCGACCACCGCCATCACCTGGGAGCGCCGGGCCGGGTCGGGCGAGACGAGGGCGTCCAGGTCGCGCATCTGCCGCAGCCGTCCGACGTACGAGCCGGACATGGCGGGCAGTTGGGCCGGGAGCGGGCCGGCCGGGGCGGCGCGGCCGGCGGGCGCGGGGCGGGCCGGGTGCTGTGCGCGGGGCAGTTGCTGGCGCAGCACCCGCAGGTGGGCGTCGCGGACCTCGGCGCTGGGCTCGATGCCCAGCTCCTTGTCGAGCCGGTCGCGCAGCCGGCCGAAGACGTTGAGCGCGGCGGCCTGCTCCCCGTAGCTGCCGAGGGTGAGGATCAGCCGGGCGTGCAGGCCCTCGTGGAGCGGCTCGGTGTTCACCATGGACCAGAGCACCGGGACGGCCTCCTCGGGCCGGCGCAGCAGCAGCGCGGTGTCGGCGTACAGGAGGACCGCCTTGACCCGCCGCTCGTTGACGACCACCGCGGCCGGGTGCTGGCGCAGCACCGGATCGGCGTCCGCGAGGACCGGACCCCGCCACCACCGCAGCGCCTGCGTCAGCGACTCGTACGCGGCCGCCGGGTCGGGCGCGCGGTGCAGGCGCTCCGCCTGGGCCAGCAGTTCGTCGAAGTGGCCGAGGTCGGTCTGGCTCCGGGAGGCCTGGAGGAGGTAGCCGGTGGGGGTGCGGACGACGGTGGGGGCGGGGGCGGTCCGGGGGCCGCCGGGGTCCAGCAGGCGGCGGACCTGGCTGACGTAGGTGTGGATCAGGCTCTGGTGGGAGCTGGGCGGCCCGGACGGCCAGAGGGTGTCGGTGATCTCCCGCTGGGTGGAGGGCTCGGGGTGCTTGAGCGCGAGCAGGCCGAGGAGCCGGCGCAGCATGGGGCTGGTGACGGGGACGGGGTCCCGGCCGCGCTGGAGGGCGAGCGGGCCGAGGATCAGCAGGCGCGGGCGGGCCACGCCGCGCGGGGGTCCGGTACGGGTGGCGGCCAGCAGGTCCGCCAGCTCGCCGCCGGTCAGATCCAGGACTTCGGCGAGGTGTTGGAGGGTGCGCGTCTGGGGCCGCTGGACCCGGCCGCGCTCGATGTCACGGAGGGCCCGGGTGCTGATCCCGGCCCGTAAAGCGGCCGCCTCCTGGCTCAGTCCGGCCCGTCTTCGGAACGCCTGGAGCCGGAGACCGAAGGCGCCGTGCTCGCCCGCCGGACCTCCCCGGGACAGCTCCGCGACCGACGTCCGCTCTGACATGGCATCCCCCTCGTCCGATGACCGCCCCCCTGCCGATCACGGCCTGCGGCGGCATTGCGGGCCGTGCGCGGCCGACTCTCCCGGAGGCTTCGTCGCGGATCAGTTTGGACTAGACCAATGAGTGAGGCAAGAGGGCCCCCACCGCACCCAGGAGGACGAGCCGGAGAGCCGGACAGCCGGACAGCCGGACAGCAGGACAGCAGGACAGCAGGACAGCAGGACAGCAGGACAGCAGGACAGCAGGACAGCAGGACAGCAGCAGCCTGGCGACCGGGCGCGGCGCCGGCAAAGCACCGCACCCGACCGCCCGGCCGCCCCCTCACCCCTCGTCGCGCAACTGGGCGGCCAGGGAGGCCAGCGGCTCGCACTCCTCCAGGTGACCGAGCGCCGTCAGCCGGGCGACCGCCGCGTCGAGCCGGACGAGCGCGGGCGCCGGGCGCTCCAGGTAGATCCCCTCCACCGCACCCGAGAGGCGGACGCACTCCGCCCACTCGCCCGCGCCACCCTCCTCCGCCCCCGGCTCACCGAGCAGGGCCAGCGCCTTCTCCAGGGCGGCGAGGGCGTCCTCGTACGCGCCGACGTAGGCATGGACCCGCCCGTACTCGTAGGCCAGGGCGGTCTCCAGGGAGCGCCCCGCGGGCCGGAACCCGGCGGCGCGGGCCGCGTCCACGACCCGGCCGGCCTCGTCCAGGTGGGCGAGGGCGGCGGCCAGGCCGTCGGGGCCCTGCCGCTGGGCCCGGAGACGGGCGAGCTCCCGCAGGCAGTTGCTGATCAACTCGTAGCGCGGGGAGAGGACATGGGCGGCGAGCGCCCGGTCCGCGACCTCGCCGGCCCGGTCGAACTCGCCCGCCTCGCCGAGGATCATCGCCGTCTCCGCCGCGATCATGGCGTGACTCCCCGGGTCGTCGTCCCAGCCGGCCGACTCGGCCGCGAGGGCGACGAACTCCGCCGTGGCGGCCTTGAGATCGTCGCCCGCGTGCAGGGCCCGGGCGCGCAGAAGACGCAGTTGGGCGACCAGCCGGTCGTCCAACTCCCCTCCGATGACGTCCGGTTCGCCGAGCAGCGAGTCGAGCAGCGCGATGGAGTCCTCGATGCGGCCGTGGTCGAGGCAGAGCTGGGCGGCGCCGACGTACGTGCAGAACGCGTCCACCCGCTTGCCGTCCCGCAGATCCACCTCCGCCGACCGGGTCAGCTGGGTCAGCGCCTCGTCGGGGCGGCCGAGGTACAGGCACGCCTGGGCCAGATCGGCGTGCAGCCGGGAGGTGTCGACCGCCTCGGTCGGCCACGCGGCGGCCAGCCGCAGCCCCTCCGCCAGGTCCGCGTGCGCGGCGGCAGCGTCCCGGAGGCCGAACTGGAGCCGGCCGCGCAGGCCGAGCGCGCGCGGCAGGTGCCAGGCGGGACCGTCCGACGCCAGCCGGTCGCGGAGGGCGTCGATCTCGGCGACCGCCGCCGGCAGATCGCCGGAGAGCGCGTGCGTACCGGCCCTCAGCAGCATCGCGCCGGAGACCTGCGTGGTGAGGCCGTGCCGGGCGGCGAACTCCTGGAGCAGGTCCGCCTCGGCGAAGACGACGGCGGCGTGCGCGGGGTCGCCCGACGTCTGGAGGCGCACACCGAGCGCGGACGCCCGCAGCCTGAGCAGCCGCCCCTCGATGTACGGGGCGAGACCGGTCGCCTCCTCCTGCAACCGGACCACGGCGGCATGCGCGTCGGCCAGGACGGCGGCCTTCATCTCGGCCTCGGCCTCGCCGCCCTCCCCGGAGGCCTCGGCGGCGGCGAGCAGGGCGCAGGCCCGGGCCAGCACCACGTCGTCCGGCGCTCCGGCGTCCTCGTACAGCCCGGCGGCCTCCTCGTGGAGATCGACGGCACCGGCGTAGTCGCCGCGCTCGGCCGCCCGGTAGGCCTCGTCGGACAGCAGGTCCGCGCAGAGCCGGCCGTACGGGCCGAGTGCCGGGTCCTCGGGATGGCTGTACTCGCGGGTGGCGACGAGGGTACGCAGCCGCGCCCAGCAGGCCCGCGCGCCAGGGTGCCCCTCCTCTTCCAACTCCCGAGCACGACTGATGAGTTCGGACACCTCCTCGGGCACGTCCGCAGCCGCACGCGAGGCGGAAGCGCCAAGGGAAGCAACGGGAGCGCCCACAGCAAGGGAAGCACCCTCAGCACCAGCAACACCCGCAGCCCCACCCACCCCCAGCTCGCCCAAACTCCGGCTGCGCAGGGTCAGTTCCAGCGCGTCCAGGAGCGGGGCCCGGTCGAGTCGGGCCGTGCGGCGGCCGGAGTGGGCCGTGGTTCCGTTACGGGTGTCGAAGCGGGCGGCGAGGCCGTCGCCCCGTCCCCGTACCTCGGCGCACAACCCCGCCACGGTCCAGGCCCGGCCCGCGTACCCGGCCACCGGCAGCCCACCGTGGCCGAGGCTCTCCACCCGGCGCAGCAGCACCTCCACCCCGGTCAGGAAGTCGAGCTGGTCCAGCGGCGAGTCCACCTCGTCGAACAGGTTCCGGTTCTCCGCGAGCAGTTCGAGCCCCCGCGCCTCGTTGCCGGTCAGCGCACAGAACTCCAGGTGCCGGCCGACCTCCCCGGCCATCGACGGATTGCGGCGGCAGGCGCGGTACCCGGCGAGGTGCAGCTCCCGGGCCCGGTCGGCGTGGCCGGTGCGCAGCAGGGGCAGCAGCGCGTACGCGACGGAGCGGGCCGGCTCCTCCTGGCAGGACTCCTTCCCGGCCAGGACCGGCGCCCAGACCTCCAGCGCGCGCTCGTCGTCGCCCGCGGCGATGCGGTACAGGGCGCGCTCGCAGATCTCGCACGCCTCGCAGTCGCTGTACGGGGTCCGGCGGCGGCCCGCCCACAGCTCGTAGGCGAGGGTGGTGTCCTCACCCACGTGGACGGCGAGCTGGTAGGCCTGCCCGTAGTACGGCTGAAGGCCGAGCCCCTCCTTCTCGTACCGGTCACGCATCTCGGTCAGCCACTGGCGCAGGCTGGCCAGCGGTATCTCGGGCAGCGCGCGCAGGGCGTTGGCCACCCACTTGAACCGCCAGAAGAGCTGGTGGCGCAGGCGCTCGTCGAAGGCCTCGGGCCGGTCGTCGAAGAGGGTGAGCAGCCGGGCGAAGACGACGGGCGACTTCCGGGGGTCGGAGCCGTAGGTGTACGCCTCCTGGAGTTCGAGGAGGGCGTGGACGAGCGGGAGGGGCTCGGCGAACCGCTCGGCGGCGTCGACGAGTTCCTCGGCGGTGACGGTCCGGGTGCGGCCGTAGGGGAGCTGGTGGTTCTCCCGGAGCGCGTGGAACAGCTCGTCGGTGCTCTGGGGGTGAGGTGCGGTGGGCATCGTCGGCTGTCCTTAGCTGTCCTTGCGGAGGGCGTGGGCGAGGAGGTCGAGGAAGGAGCGGTTGATCAGGCTCGACTCGGCGGGCCGGAGCGGGCGCCGGGAGAGCAGCGCGGCCTGCCCGTAGAGGGCCTCTGCGCTCGTACGGGCCAGCTCGGGCTCGTCGATGGCCACGGCGGTGCGCACCAGCGGGTTGAGCTGGTTGAGGATCAGTTGGGCGCGCGGGGCCTCCTGGCGCAGCGCGCCGAGGATGTCGCCCCACAGACCGCCCTGCTGCTCCCGGGCGAGCTGGGAGCGGGTGCGCTCGTGCCGGGCCTCGCGGCTGTCGACGAGCAGGGCGGGCGCGGACGCGGGATGGAACGTACGCAGCGCGACATCGCAGTCGAAGACGGCCAGCGCATCGCGGGCCAGGGCGAGGTAGGCCGACGCGGCCAGTTCGGTCTCCCGGTCGACGGGGTCGAGGTGGGCGGTGAGGGTGGCCGGATCGAGATCGGCGACGCTCGCCTCGGGCCTGATCTCGGGGAGCCGGTGGACCAGTTCGCGGTCGTAGGTGTAGCCGCCGTTGACGACGCCGAGCCCGGCGGCCGAGGCGATCGCCGCGACCTGCCGGAACTCCTCCACGCTCGACGTCACGAGCACGGTGCGGTGGGTACGCGCGAACGCGTCGAGGGTGGTGTGCCCGTCGGTGGTCTCGAACGGCAGCCAGGGCAGCAGCAGCCGCAGGATCTCGTCGTCGTGCACGGCGAGCGACTTCACGGCCAGGTGGTGCGCCTGGAGGAACCGGCCGAGCAGCTCCGGATCGCTGGCGGCGGCCCGGGCGATCCACTCCCGCAGCCGCTCGGCGAGGGCGTCGCGTACGGCGGCGAGCGTGTCGTCCTCGTACAGGGACTCGCGGGACGCGGTCGGGCGCAGGCTCTCGGCGTCGATGACGCAGCGGACGAAGAAGGCCCACTCCGGCAGGATCTCGTAGGCCTGCTCGGAGAGCAGCATCCCCTTGACGTGCACCCGGTGGCCGTGGCGCCGCCCGGCGGGCACCGCCTCGGGCAGCACGCAGGCGATACCCTTCAGCCCGACGGCCGGCAGGTCCAGCTCGATGGTGTCCAGCGGGGCGAACCCGAAGACCTCCTCGCCGTACGCGGCCAGCGCACGGGACCGGGAGCCCGGGGTGGGGAACGTACGGGCCCAGGGGGCGGGTTCGGGATTCACGGAGACCGTCGGGGCCCCCGCCGTACCGTCGCTGAAGCTCACCGGATGCCCCAGCAGGGACCCGAAGTGCCGCCCCAGTGCGTGCACCTGCGCAGGCCGGGTCCACTCCCCCGTGTCGGCGCGCGGGGTGAGCGTGACGGTGGTGCCGGGCCGGGGCCGGGCGGAGGCGGGCAGGATCCGGACGCTGTAGCTGCCGTCGCCGTGCCCGCGCCACTCCACGGCGGGGGCGTCGGAGGTCCGGGCGGAGCGGCTGAGCACGTGGATCTCATCCGCCACCAGAAAGCAGGACAGCAGCCCGATCCCGAACTGCCCGATGAAGTCGCCGCGTTGCTGGGCGATCCCGTCGGCGCGCTTGCTGCTGCGCCCGATGGTGGCGAGGAAGGTGTGGACGTCCGCCTCGCTGAGCCCGACGCCGTCGTCCTCGACGCGGACCACGGACCCGTCGGCGAACAGCCGTATGCCGAAGGCGCCTTCGGGCGCGTCCGGTTCGAGGCCGTGCCGGGCGGTCAGGGCGTCGACCGCGTTCTGGAGGAGTTCGCGGAGATAGACGCGGGGGCTGGAGTAGAGGTGGTGGGAGAGGAGATCGACGAGGCCGCGCAGATCCACCTGGAAGGCGCGGTCGGCGCCGTCCGGGGACTCCGGGGATACGGGAAGAGGGAGAGTCATCGGACCGTCCAGGGAAGAGAGCCGCCGAGGCATAGGAAGAAGGAGCGGCATAGGGAGAGAAGCTCCGTACGGAGAGGAGCGGCGTACGGAGAGGAGCCGGAACCCGCCGCTCAGGCGCGGTTGTGGCGGTGCCGATGGGCGAACTGGCCCTCGGGGTCGTCGAAGTAGGTCCAGGGCCAGCCGGTGTAGGCGCCGTCGAGCGCGCGGAAGACACGCCGGACCGTGTGGGCCTCGTCGGCGATCGACAGGGCCATGGCGAACATGCCGAAGTCGTGCTGCCACCCCGGACGCCGTACGTAGGCGGGGTTGAGGATGCTGTGGTCGGCCGCGTCGCGCAACTCCGCCCGGATGTCGTCGGTTCCGAGGATGTCCGCGTCGTCCGACTCGACCCACTCCTCGATGGAGGCCATGGCGATCACGCAGCCGAGCGGATGCCCCTGCGGAGCCCGCCCGAGCGCCTCCCGGGCGAACGCCAGCGCCTCCCCCGGCTCGCCGCCCCACCGGGGCTGCAACTGCGACACCCGGTCGATGTGGACCTCCAGGTCCAGCGGATCACGGCGCAGGGCGGCGTCGAACCGGGCCCGGTTGACGTCCTCCCCCAAGGACAGCCCCCGCCCGGAGGTGAGGAGCCGGCTCCACGGGGTGACCCACGAGGGCTCCAGCTCCGCGGCGGCCAGGAGCTGTTCCTCCGCCAGCGCGAGCCGCTCGCCGAAGACCTGCCACTGCTCCCGGGTGACATCGACGGCCCGCGCGGAGGTACGCGCCTCCCACCCCCAGCTGACGTGCCGCGCCCCGGATATCAGGAGGGCGGCCGCCCGATGCGCACCGTCCTCCCCTCCCACGGCCCGCCCGATCCACTCCTCCACCCCGTCCACCTCGGCCAGCTCGGCGAGCACGCGGTGGTCCCGCCCGATGTCGAAGGCCCCGAGCGCGGCTTTGACGCCCTCCCACTCCCCGGCGTCGGCAGCCTCGACCAACGCGAGCACCCGCCGGTCCCCCAGCGCCCGGAGCGAGTGGGTCCCGTTCTTCCGCTGACGCGCGGCGGGCAGAGCGTACGGATCCTCCGCCGGTCTCTCCCCACTCCTGCCGAACAACTTGCCGAGCATGCCGCGCCCTCCCCGGATCCCGCGTGATCGTCGGGTGCAGCATAAGGGGGCCCTAGGACCCTGTTTCCACAGGGTATTCACAGATACTTCACGCTTACGCGTACTGACTGCTGCTGCTCGCGGCCCGGACGTCCACCCTCACCGACCACTTCTGAGAGAAGACCCCATGAAGCACGAATACGAAGCGGAGTTCCTGGCCGTGGACGTCGCCTAGCTCCAGAACAAGCTGGGCGCACTCAATGCCGTCCAGGCATTCCCCCGCACGCTCCTCACCCGCAAGATCTTCGAGAACGACTCCCTCGACGGCGGAGCCTGGATCCGCCTGCGGGACGAGGGCACCCGCTCGACGCTCACGCTCGAGCAGGTCACCGACGCCACGACGATCGACGGCACCAAGGAGATCGAAACCGAGGTCACCGACCTGCACGCCATGGCCGACATCCTGCGCCGGGTCGGCCTCAGCGAGGTCCGGTACCAGGAGAACTACCGCGAGGAATGGCGCCTGGGCGAGGTCGCCTTCGACTTCGACACCTGGCCCGACCTCCCCGCCTTCCTGGATGCAGCTATGTGAACCCTTCGTGAAGACACACAGCCTCTCTGTGTTGGCTTCGTGTTTAAATCGTTGATCGATTGAACTATTGAGCATCGTGTCCGGCGGCGCTCCTCGAACGCGGGGGATCCGCAGAGCACGGTACGGCGGGGGATATGGGGGATGTATGACGGAGCGAATACGGTTCAGCCTGCTCGGACCGCTGGAGATCGAGGTGGACGGGCGCCCTGTGCGGGTGAGCAGCGGCCGGCAGCGGGCGGTGCTGGCGATGCTGCTGATCTCTCCGGACCGGGTCGTTTCCGTGGACGCCCTCACCGAGACGGTATGGCAGGGGACGCCGCCCGCCACCGCTCGCAACCAGATCGCCATCTGTGTCACCTCACTGCGCAAGACGTTCCGGGCGGCGGGGGCGGATGACGGGCTCATCGAGACGAGCCACCCCGGGTACATCCTGTCCTCGCGGAACTGCCGGATCGATCTGAAGGAGCTCGGCGAACTCATCGGGCGGGCCCGCCTCGCTGCCGCGCACGACGACCGGGCACCGGAGGCCACCGAACTGTTCGAGCAGGCCCTCGGGCTGTGGCGGGGGCAGGCCCTGGAAGGCCTCGGCGGGGGCCGGATCGACGACACGGCCACCGAACTCCACGAGCTGTGGCTCGACGTGAACGAGGAGTACGCCGCCCTCCAGCTCCGGCTCGGCTGGCACCGGCCCGTCGTCGCGCGGTTGACGCCCTTGGTCAGGGAGCACCCGCTGCGCGAGCAGGCCCGCGCTCACCTCATGCAGGCGCACCACCTCGCAGGGAGGCGCGCCGAGGCACTGCAGCTCTACCGGCTGGGCCGCGAGGCGCTCGTGGAGGAACTGGGAGTGGAACCAGGTCCCGCGCTGCGGGAGATGCACCGCCGGGTGTTGCAGGAGGAGGACGGACACGGCGCCGCTCCGCGCGGTAAGGCCCCGGCGGTACCAGCGGCTCCGGCGGTGGCCGCGCTGACGTCGGGGGCGTCGGTACCGGCCCAGCTTCCGCTGCCGGCGGCCGCCTTCACCGGCCGCGAGCCCGAACTGGCGACACTGGACCAGCTGCTGCCGGGCCAGGACGACGGGGTGCTCGCCGTCGCCGTCGTGTCCGGGGTCAGCGGGGTCGGCAAGAGCGCCCTGGCCGTGCACTGGGCGAACCGGGCGGCCCGGCACTTCCCCGACGGGCAGCTCTTCATCGATGTCCACGGCTACCGCGAGGACGACCGGCCCCTGTCGCCGATGACGGTGCTCGACCAGGCGCTCCGCGCGCTCGGGGTCTCCAGCGCCCAGATACCCGCGGGGCTGCCGGAGCGCTCGGCGTTGTACCGGTCCGTGCTGAGCGGCAGGCGGTTGCTGATCATCCTGGACGACGTGCGGTCCTCCACCCAGATCAGACCGCTGCTGCCCGGGCGCGGCCAGTGCGTCGTCCTGGTGACCAGCCGCGACCAGCTGGACGAACTGGCCGGGGACTACGCGGCCGTGCACATCCCGCTGAAGGTGCTGACACCCGACGAGGCCGACCGGATGCTGGCGGCGGTGATCGGGGCCGAGCGGGTGGCCACGGACCCCGTGTCGGCAGCCAGGCTGGTCGAGCTGTGCGGACGGCTCCCGCTGGCGCTGCGGATCGCGGCGGGGCGGCTCGCCACCCGCCCGCACTGGTCACTGCACCAACTCACGTCCCGTCTGGAGGACCGGTTCAGCAGGCTCGACGTGCTGAGCCCGAACGACGGCGGGGTACGGGCCGGATTCCAGCTCAGCTACCGCGAGCTGTCCCCGGAAGCGGCGCAGCTGTACCGGCGGCTGGGTCTCCTGCCGGTGACCACGTTCACCGGCTGGATGGGAGCGGCGGTGCTCGACGTGGGCGTGCACCGGGCCGAGGACCTGATCGAGCAACTGGTCGACGCGCAGCTGCTCGAGGTGTCGACGCCCGGGGCCGGCACCCTGCAGAGCCGCTTCCGCATCCAGGAACTACTCCGGCTGTTCGCATGGGAGCGCGCCCACGTCGAGGACGGCGAGCAGGAGCGGGAGGCCGCCGTGGCGCGCGCGTTCGGCACGCTGCTCACCCTGGCCGACGAGGCCCACCGGAGGCTGTACGGCAAGGGCACGCTCATGCCGCACCGGGCGCGGCACGCGGTCGCACTGCCCGGGACCACGGTGGCCCGGCTGCTCGCCGACCCGATCGAGTGGTTCGAGTCGGAGCGCACCACCGTCCTCGGCCTGACCGGGCATGCGGCCCAGAACTCGGCGCTCGGACACGCCTGGGAGCTGATCGCGCGGACGGTCCCGCTGTTCGAGACGCGCAACTACCTGGACGACTGGGAGCAAGCGGCCCGGGTGTCCCTGGAAGCGGCGCGGACCGCCGGGGACGGCCTGGGCGCGGCGGTGATGCTGCGTTCGCTCGGCACGCTCGCCATCACCCGCCGCCGGTACGGCGATGCGGAGGAGCTGCTGTCACAGGCGATGGAGCTGCTCGACGGGCGGTCGGCGGACGGCAGCGGGGAGCGGGCGCTCGTGCTGCGCAACCTCGCCCTGTGCGCCCGCTTCAAGGGGGATCTGGACGGGGCGGCCCACTTCTGCCGGTCCGCGCTCGACCACTTCGGGCACGGCGACGATCTCGCGGAACGCTCGCACGCGCTCGGGCTGCTGGCGCAGATCGAGTTGGAACGGGGCGATACGGAGGCGGGCATCGCGCTCACCCGGGAGGCGATCAGGTCGGGCGAGGCGGCCGGGTCCGTGCGGGGCAAGGCCCAGAACATCTACCGGCTCGCGGAGGCATATCTGCGGGCGGGAGAGGTACGGTCGGCCGAGGAGGCGTGCCGGGAGGTCGTCTCCCTCACCCGGGTGCAGGGTGACAGGCTCGGTGAGGCGTACGCGCTGCGCGCCCTCGGCGAGACCCAGTGGCGCCAGGACCGGCCGCACGAGGCGGAGGCGACGCTGAAGGAGGCGCTGGCCGTGGCGGAGGAGGTCGCGGACCGGTTCCTCCAGGCCCGTACAGAGGTGGACCTCGCGTGCGCGGAGGCCACCCGGCGGGGCGCGGGGGCCGTGAGCCGGCTCCGCCGGGCGCGGGAGGTCTTCCGCAGGATGGACGCCGGGAGCTGGGAGCGCCGGGTGGGCCGCGCGCTGGACAGGGTGGTGGCCGGCGAGCGGGAAGAGGTCGTCGTGGAGGCCACGGTGCTCGCCCGGGAGCTTGCCGCCCGGTAGACGGGGCGGGGCGCGGGGGAAATCGGGGTGAAAGGCGGGCTTCCTATGTTTGGGGGATGAGACGCCTTGGGGTAGACGTGGTTCCGTTCCGCGGGGTGCGGGTCGGCGCGGGAGGATTCCTCGCCTTCGACGAGTGGCCCGCACTGTACGGGTACGAGTGGGGCGGCGGGCGGCGCGGGATCATCGGTGCGGTGCGGCTGACCGGTGCGGTGGTGCCGCACGAGGACGTGGCGGCTCAGGCCGTGGAGGAGCGGGTGGCGTTCCTGCGGGCGGGGCGCGCACAGCTGGAACCGGTGCTGCTCGGGTACCGGGGCGGCGACGGCGGGGCCGCCGGGGTGCTGGAGCGGACCGCGCACGAGGTGCCGGCGCTGCTGGACGCGTGGGACCCGGACGGCGTACGGCACCGGCTGTGGGCGATCACCGGCCGCGCCGACCAGGAGGCGGTACGTGCGGACCTCGGTGTCCGGCAGGCGCTGATCGCGGACGGGCACCACCGCTGGGCAACCTACCGCGAGCTGCAGGAGGTGGACGCGGCGGCCGGGGAGTTCGGGCTGGCGCTGCTCGTGGACACCGGCCGCCATCCGTTCGCCATGGGCCCCATCCACCGGGTGCTGCCCGGGCTGCCGCTCCGCGACGCGCTGGCGGCGGTCGCGGGCCTCTTCCGCGTTCGGCGGCTGCCCGGTGGCTGCGTGGAAGCGCTCGAAGCGCTGGACGGACGGGCGGCGGCTTTGGAGGTGCGGGGCAACGCCTTCGTGGTCACGGACGGGCGGGCCTTCCACCTGCTGGACGCGCCCGCCCCGGAGTTGACCGGGCACACAGTGCGTCACGACCGGCCCGCGCGCTGGCGGGAGCTGGACGCCACGGTGCTGCGTGACACGCTGCTCGGCCACTTGTGGAAGGTGCCGGCGCACGACGCGCGGCAGGTCGGGCACGCGCACGACGCGGACGAGGCGGTGCGTCGGGCGGTCGGCGGGACGGCGGTCCTGATGCGTCCGGTCGGCGAGGACGTGGTGCGCGAGCTGGCGCAGGCCGGTGTCACGCTGCCCTGGAAGTCGACGTCCTTCGAGCCCAAGCCGCTGCGCGGACTGGTCTTCCGGATGCTGTGAGCGAGGTGGGGCCGGCAGGGGTGGGGCGGCCCGGAGGACGGGGCCGCCCCTGCTTCGCTCAGGCCAGTACCGGCACGGACCGCGTGGCCGTGGCGACAGTCCGGGCCAGGGCGTCGTTCGCGGCCAGGTGGCGAGCGCTCAGGCCGCCCGCCAGGAACAGTTCGCGCATCGCGGCACGCTGGATCTTCCCGCTGGTCGTCCGCAGTACGGCGCCGCGCCGGACCAGGGCGACCGCACCGGGCCGGACGCTGAACGCGCGGGTGATGTCGGCCCTGATCCGCTCCGCGAGCGGCCCGAGCGCGTCGGACCGTACCCCGCCGCGCACTTCGTGCACAACGACGAGCTGTTCGTCCACCTCGCCGTCGTCAGTCCTCACGGGTACGAGGAAAGCGGCACCGAACAGGCCCACCAGGTCCTCGTGGCCCGCACGCATGAAGTGCTCGATGTCCTGCGGGTAGATGTTGCGGCCGCGCAGGATGATCAGCTCCTTGATCCGGCCGGTGACGTACAGGTCGCCGTCGTGGACCGTGCCCAGGTCGCCGCTCCTGACGTATCCGCCGTCGCCCTGGGCGGTGCGCGCGCCGAAGGTCGCGGCGGTGGCCTCGGGACGGTCCCAGTACCCGCGGGCGACACTCGGGCCGCGCAGCCACAGCTCACCGACCCGGCCCGCCGGCAGCGCCGCCAGGGTGGCGGGGTCCACGACCGCGACGTCGTAGTCGAGGGCGGCGCCGCAGCTCACCACCGGGCGGCCCGGCCGGTCCGCGTCGACGGGGGAGAACGCGTGTTCCTCCAGGGCCGCTTCGTCGACCCGGGTGACGGTCAGCTCGCGCGGTCCGGTGCCGGAGACGAACACGGTCGCCTCCGCCATGCCGTAGCAGGGGAGCATCGCGTCGGCGCGGAAGCCGGCGGGCTCGAACCGCTCGCTGAACGCGGTCAGGGTGGACGCCTGGATCGGCTCCGAGCCGTTGGCGGCGTACCGCCAGCGGGACAGGTCGAGTGTGGCGAGCTGCTCGTCGGTGATCTGGCGGGCACACAGCTCGTACGCGAAGTTGGGCCCCGCCGACCAGGTGATGCCGTAGTCGTCGATGACCTTCAGCCACCAGTACGGGCGCTTGAGGAAACTCGTCGGGCTCATCAGGACGCAGGAGCCGCCGAGCAGCAGCGGCGGCAGCAGGATGCCGAGCAGACCCATGTCGTGGTACTGGGGTATCCACGAGCCGAAGCGGGTGGTGCGGTCGAGGCCGAACGCCCGGCTGAGACCGTCCGAGTTGTGCAGCAGGTTCCCCTGGGTGACCATCACGCCCTTGGGGTCCGAGGTGGAGCCCGAAGTGAACTGGAGGAGGGCCAGGTCGTCGTGGGTGACCGCCTCGGACATCACCCAGGCGTCCGCGTGCGCGTCGGTCAGCTCGGGGCCGTCGGTGACCAGGCAGGCGGGGGCGGTGTCCGAGGCGGCCGCCCAGTCGAGGACGGACGGCGCGACCGCCTCGCTGGTGAGCACCACGGAGACGGTGGCGCTGCGCGCGATGGAGTCGACGCGACGCCGCTGGTGGGCGTAGGCGCCCGGCAGCGACGAGGGGACGGCGACCACACCCGCGTACAGGCAGCCCACGAAGGCGGCGGCGAACTGGAGGCTCTCGGGGTAGAGGAGCAGGACGCGGTCGCCCGGTGTGCACAGCTCCTGGAGCCGGCCGGCGATCCTCCGTGCCTCGTGGTCGAGCCGTTCGTACGACCATCGCTCGTGGCTCTCCGGGCCCGGGGACGCGGGGTCGCGGACGAAGACGACGGCGGTCTCGCCGGGTGTGGCGGATGCGTTCTCGCGGATGCGGGCCGTGGCGCTCGACGCGGACGGCAGGGCGCTGGGCTGCCAGGACATGTTTCCCCCAAGGGGTCGGCTGGATCGGGTGGAGCGGGCTGGGCGGGGTGTACGGGGCCGTGGCGGCGGGGTCACCAGTCGTCGTCCGCGCCGAGGGCGAGCAGCGAGTCCAGCTCGCCCGCCCGCACCAGGGCGGGGCCGGTGACCGGCTCCTCGGGGTGGTCGACGGCGGCGGTGAGCAGCTGGACGTAGTGGTCGAGCAGTCGGCGCACCGTGCTCTCGTCGAACAGGTCGGTGGCGTAGCGGAAGACGGCCGTCAGGGACGTCTCGCTCTGCCGCATCTCCACCGAGATGTCGAACTGGCCCTCCAGCATGGGGACGTCGACGAAGGCGACATCGAGGCCCGCGTACCGGGTGGTGGTGCCGGTGGCAGCGGCCTCGGTGACGCGTTGCAGGAGCGGTTCCAGCCGGGTGGGCGCGACCATCGTGAACGCCATCCGCACCGGCGGGTTCCGGGTGCTGTACGGGTCCTCGCCCGCGAGCAGGGCGTAGGGGAAGGCGATGTTGCGCATCGCCGTCATCACCTGGCGCTGGGCCGCCCCCGCGGCCTGGGCGAACGTCGTCTCCGGTGTGAAGTGCGCGGGGACCACGAGGGTGTTGACGAGATAGCCGACGACCTGGCGCATACCGGGGCCGCTGCGGGTGGTGGTCGGGGTGCCGATGAGGAAGTCGCGCCGGCCGCCGTAGCGGTGCACCAGGCTCTGGAAGACGCCGAGCAGCAGCGCGAAGCCGGTGACCTTGGTCCGCCGGGCCGTCTCCCGCAGGCGCGGTACCAGCTCGTCAGGCAGCCGCAGTTCGCAGGTGGCGCCGTGCAGGACGCCCGCCTCGGCGGCGGCGCGGGGGCGGTCGGTCGGCACCTCGCCGGCCGGCGCTCCGGCGCAGAAGTTCTCCCAGAAGGCGGCGAGTTCGGCGCGCCGCGGGCTGCTCAGGACACGCTGCTCCTCGGCCACGTAATGGTCGAAGGTGCTTCTCAGCGGGGGTGGCGGCTGGTGCGCGTACAGGTCCAGGAGGTCCTGGAGGAGCAGCCACTGGGAGGTCGCGTCGGAGACGATGTGATGGGTGCACACCGCGAGGACGGCGTCCGTCGGGGAGCGGCGTACGAGGAGGGCGCGGGAGGTTCCCTCGGCCGTCAGGTCGAAGGGCAGCCTGCCGAACTCGGCGACGAGCTTGGTGAGGTGGTCGTCGTCGGTGGACTCCGGTACGTCCATGACCTCCAGGGGGAGCAGGGCGGGGGGACCGGGCACGCGCTCGGGGCCGCCGGGGCCCTCCGTGAAGGTGGAGCACAGCACGTCGTGGCGTTCGGCCAGGGCGTGCAGGGCCTGCCGCAGGCGGCTCTCGTCCAGGGCGCCGCGCACGCGCAGGGCGGCCTGGACGTTGTAGGCGGGGCTTTCCGGGGCCATCCGGTACAGGAACCAGAGGGCCTCCTGGCCCACGGACAGCGGTCTGCCGGGGGCCGTGGTCATCGCGGATCGGCGATCTGCGCGTGGATGTGGGTGGTGAGGGCGTCCACGGTGGGGTGGTCCCAGGCGAGGGTGGCCTCCACGACGATGCCGAACTGCTCCTCGACGTCCCCGCAGAGGGTGAGGGCGTAGACCGAGTCGAGGCCGATCTCCACGAGGAGGGCGTCGGAGGCGATGTCCTGCGGCGTCACGTCGAGGAAGTAGGCCACCCGCTCGGTGAGCCACTCACGGACCTCCTCCGGCGTCCGGACGGTGGTCGTGGTGGTCGTCGTGGCCCGGTCGGTGCTCATGGGTGCTCCTTGGTGGGTGGAAAGGTGGTGTGAGGCTTCAGGTCGCGGGCCGCCGGCGGTACGTCGACGGGCGCGGGTCAGGTGCGGGTGAGCGACAACGGGGTGTCGCTGCCGGTGAGGGAGTCGAAGAGGACGGCCTCGGTCTCCGGCGGGAGGACCGCGGCGTGTCCCAGGCGGGTCGCCAGGCGGCTTAGGGCGGCGGTCAGCCAGTGCGGCGACGTGAGGAACGGGTCCGCAGCGTGCTGGTTGTGGAACCAGATCCCGAGGCAGGCCGAAGCGGCCGCCAGATGGGCGTAGCGGTCGGCGAGGGCGTACCCCGCCCGGCCCGCCATCACCGAGGTGTCCGTGGGCCGCAGGGCGAGACAGCGCTCCCGCAGGTCCGCCAGGTCGGCGCGGAACAGGGCGACCAGACGGGCGGCGGCGTCCGGCAGGAGCTCCGCCACGCCCGGGTGGCCCAGCGTCGCGGTCAGCCGGTCGGCACCGCGCGCGGTGAGTTCGAGGGTCTGGTAGTCGATGTCGCCCAGCGGCGCGTCCAGCCGGAACAGGCCGGCTGGCGGGGTCTCGGCGAGCCCCCAGCTCGTGGCGGCCATCCGGGGCAGCTGCGGGAGCATCGTCGCCAGGCAGACGGAGGCGTTGGCGTGCGCGAAGGTGATCGCGGGCAGATCGCGGGCGAACTTCTGGAAGATCGCGTAACTGCCGTCCCGGAGGAAGGAGTTGGCGCTGAGGATCGCCCCTAGGTCACGGCTCGCCCGGTGCAGGAGCTTGGGGGCCAGGTATTTGTTGGCCGCCGTGAGGACGCTCGTCTGGCCGGGCAGGACGTGCAGCGCCCGGCAGGAGACCGTGGTGAGGGCGTCGGCGGCCAGCAGATCGGCGTACGCGGCGACCAGGGTGGCCCGCGCGTGCGGCAGGTCGGCGACCCGGCGCCCGTACAGCCGGCGCTCCAGGGTGAAGCGGGTCACCGTACGCAGGATCGTGTCGAAGGCGCCGGCCATCATGCCGGGGGCGACGGCGCGGGTGGTCTGGAAGGCGCGCAGGACGGTCTCCATGGCGCCGCCCACCGGTCCGATGTGGGCGTCGGCGGGGACCGGGAACGCGGTGAACTCGGCACCGCCGATGAGGCAGCCGCGCAGGCCCGCCGTGGGGAAGCGCTCGTCGCGCCGCACCCGGTCGGCGTGGCCTTCGGTGAAGTCCACGAAGACGTGCGAGTGGCTGCGGTTGCCGGGGCCCTCGCCGGTGCGGGCGAGCAGCACGACGGCGTCGGCGCGCCCGATGTTGTTGACGACCTGCTTGTGCCCGTCCAGCAGCAGCCGGCCGCCGTCGGGGGTGGCGGTGAGATCGGTGCGGGTGAAGTCGTTGCCGTGCGGGAGCTCGTTGTATGCGGCCGCCGTCCTGCCGCCGGCGAGCAGGATGTCGGCCATCCGGCGCTGCTGCGCCGGGCTGCCGGAGGTCCACATGGCCGAGCCGGAGATGTAGTTGGTGAATCCGTAGCCGAGGGCCAGCGTGGGGTCGCGGCGGGAGACCGTGCGCATCACGTGCATCAGGCGCTCGATGTCGGTGAGCCGGCCGCCCAGGCGGGCCGGTACGAACTCGGCGTTCAGCCCCCAGTCGTCGAGGGCCCGTTCGCCCTCGGGCAGCAGCTCGGCGCGCTCGTCGGCGGCCAGGACCGCGTGCAGGCCGAGCGGGTTGGCCGGGTCGTGCGGATCACCGAGGACGACTTCCAGGTCGGCCGTCGAGGGGCGGCCGGTGGTGGGTGCGGGGGCGGTCGGGGTCACGGCGTCTCCTGGAGCTGCGGTACGGCGGCGGACCGGGCGGGCCGCTCGGCGTCGTCCGCGGAGGGGGCGAGGGGGAAGGGCAGCAGCGAGAACATGCGCCCGCCGGTGTGCTGGTCGAGGAGGTGGGGCAGCAGGTCGTCCAGGACGGCCTCCTCGTCCCCGGTCCCCTCAGCGGGCAGCCGGCCCGGCGCCAGCCGGGCCGCGAGCCGGGCGAGACACGCCTCCAGCCAGAGGCCGTCGCGCCAGGCGCCCTCGGTGCGGGCGGCCCGGTTGTGCAGAAAGATCTGTACACAGGCCGCCGCGGCCGCGCACAGCGTGTACCGGTGGGCCAGGTCGAAGGCGTCGGCGGGCACGTCGCGGGGGGTGGGCCGGTGGGCCGCCATCCGCTCGTGGGTCTCGTCGGCGACCTCGCGCAGGTGCGCCGCACGGTCGGCCAGGGAGACGGGCACCGCGCCGGCGTCGGCCAGCACGCGCAGCGCGTCGGCTCCGGCGGGCAGCGACGCGGTGACGCTGTTGCCGCCCCGGGAGGTCAGGTCGAGCCGGACGGGATCGAACTCCGGTACCGGCAGGCCGAGGTCGGCGGCCGTGGCGAGCGCGTCGGCCTCGGTGCGCCCGGCCCGGTAGCCGCGGGCGAGTGAACCGAACTGGTTGATCAGGGCGTTGAGGTTGACCAGCGAGTTGCCGTCGAAGATGCCGACGATGCGGTGGTCACGCTCCAGCTTGGCGAACGCGCCGTGCGCGAAGTCCTCGCTGAGGAAGGACCGCGCGCCGAGGAACTGCCCCATGTCGGTGACCAGTTGGTCGACGGTCGCGGGCACCAGGTACTTGAGCGTGGGCGATGTGACGCTCATCTCCTCGGTGAGCGTGTGCACCCCGCGCGCCGCCAGGAGGGTGACGGCCTCCGCCGTGAGCAGGTCCGCGTACGCCTCGGTCAGGGAGCGTCGGGCCTGCGGGAGATCGATGAGGCGCTTGCCGTACAGCTGGTGCTCCAGGCCGAAACCGGTGGCGATGCGCAGCGCGTGGTCGCCCGCCCCGAGGGACAGCGAGGCGCACAGGGTGCGGGTGATCTGGAGGGCCCGCAGCACCGTCTCGATGCCGCTGCCCTCCGCGCCGAGCAGGGCGGAGGCGGGCACCCGCGCGCCGGTGAAGGAGATGCCGCTGATGTCGGCGCCGCGGATGCCGTGGGTGCGGGCGGCGGGCAGCGGGGTGTGGGTGCCGTCGGCGAGCGTGGACCGGTCGACGAGCAGCAGGCTGTAGCCCCGGGTACCGCCCGCGGGTCCGGTGCGGACGAGTACGCAGATCAGGTCGCAGCGGGTGGCGTTGTTGATCAGCCATTTCTCGCCGTCGAGCCGGTAGCCGCCGTCCGGGGTGCGGGTCGCGGTCAGGGTGCCGGACAGCAGGTCGCTGCCGTGCTCGCGCTCGGTCAGGCCCCAGGAGACGACCGCGCCGGCCGCGACCCGCTCGCCCAGGGCACGGGCCTGCTCGGCCGAGCCCGCGACCCAGGTGCTGACCGCGCCGAGATAGGTCTTGGTGTGCGCGATGGCGACGGTCAGGTCCCGCCGCGCCACCACCCGGACCAGGTGCAGCAGGTCCTCGTAGCTGTGCAGGGCGCCGCCGTGGCGGGCCGGCACGTAGTGCGCGGGCAGGCCCGCCGCGTCCAGGAGGCGCACCTGGTCGGCCGGGAAGTCCTCGGCCGCGTCCAGCTCGCGCAGCCGGCCCGGGAAGAAGGGCAGATCGGGGCGGGCGGGGTCGCCCAGCTCCCGGTCGAAAGCGCCGGCCAGCGCGTACGGAGGGTAGTCCGGTGCGGGCCGCGGCCCCTCCCGCGTCACCACGTCCTGGCCCTCCCCCTGCCCGATGCGTCCCGCCGCGGCCACACCCCCACCGGAAACGACGGTCCTCACGGAATCCACGACCTCACCTGAATCCACTGCCCCCACCTGAATCTGCGAACGGTTCACGGCTGTTTCTGATGACCTCAGTCTTGGCCAACAAGGGGCCCCTGTGGCGGTCCCGGGCTGTCAGGACCTTGCGGTGACACTTCCCTGCCATGGCCAAAACTGTTCCCTGGCGAAGTCGCGCTCTAGTGTCCTCAGTGCACGCCCAACAGGTGAGGGGGAATCCATGCCGAGCACATCGCATTCGGGGATTCTGGGGACGATCGGCAAGACACCTCTGGTGAAGCTGGACCGCATGTTTCCTGGCGAGAGCGTTCACGTCTACGCCAAGATCGAGCGGTTCAATCCAGGGGGCAGCATCAAGGACCGGAGCGGCCTGAACATGCTCCTCGAAGCGCTGCGCAACGGCGATATAGAGCCGGGACGTTCGGTGATCGTGGAGTCCAGTTCGGGAAATCTCGCAGTAGGGCTCGCACAGATATGCAGGTATTTCAACCTGCGCTTCCTGTGTGTGGTCGACGCCAAGACCACGGAACAGAACCTGGCCATTCTCCGGGCGTACGGAGCCGAAGTGGAGGTCGTCGAAGAGCGGGACGAGGAGACGGGCGAGTTCCTGCCCAACAGATTGCGCCGGGTGCGCGAACTCATGGCACGGATTCCGCACGCTTATTCGCCCAACCAGTACGCGAACCTGTTCAACCCGAAGGCGCACGAGAACACGATGCACGAGATCGTCGAGGCCCTCGACGGCCGCGTCGACTATCTCTTCGCCTCGGTGAGCACCTTCGGCACGCTGCGCGGCTGCGCGGACTACCTGCGCAAGGCGGGCCTCGACACCAAAGTGGTCGCGGTCGACGCCGAAGGCAGCGCGATCTTCGACCGGTCGCCCACCCGCCGCCTCATCCCAGGCCACGGGGCATCGGTGCGGCCGGCCCTGATGGACCCGGCGGCGGCGCACGAGGTGATCCACGTCTGCGATCTCGACTGCGTGGTGTTCTGCCGCCGGCTGGTCGGGCGCGAGGCGATCCTGGCCGGCGGGTCGTCCGGCGCGGTGCTCGCCGCCGTGGACAAGTTCCTCCCGCGGATCGAGCCGGGATCGGTGTGCGCCGTCATCTTCCCCGACGGCGGGGACCGCTATCTCAAGACCATCTACTCCGACGACTGGGTGCGTGACCACTTCGGTGAAGTCTCGCACCTGTGGAAAGGCTGACCCCCATGCTCGTAATCCGGCAAGCGGATGTGGAGAAGCTCCTCAGCAACAAGGAGCGGGAACACATCGATGCCGTCAGGGCGACCTACCTGCTCCACGAGCAGGGCGCCACCGTCATTCCGCGCTCCGTCTTCCTGCGGTTTCCCGACCAGCCGTCCGACCGCATCATCGGGCTTCCGGCCTTCCGGGGCGGAGAGCACCCCGCGGCAGGGATGAAGTGGATATCCTCCTTCCCCGGAAACGTACAGTCCGGAATTCCCCGGGCGAGCGCCGCCATGCTGCTCAACTCCCTGCGCACCGGTCATCCGGAGGCGCTACTCGAAGGGTCCCTGATATCCGCAGCGCGCACGGCCGCTTCCGCCGCGCTCGCCGCCGAGATGCTCACCCGGGAGAGCCGCCCCACCGGAATCACCCTGGTCGGCTGCGGCGTCATCAACCTGGAGATCCTGCGCTATGTGAACGCGGCGATCGAACCCCTCGAAGAAGTGACGATCCACGACAGTTCTGCTCCCCGCGCCGGTGAATTCGCGCGCCGCTGCGCGGAATTGCTTCCGCAGGCCCGCGTCGCCGTGGTGGATTCCCTCGACGAGGCGCTCGCCGCCCAGCGGCTGGTGTCGTTCGCGACCTCTGCCGGCGTCCCGCACACCGATCTGACCGCGGTGGCGCCCGGTTCGGTCGTCCTGCACGTCTCGCTGCGCGACATCGACCCCGAGACCCTGCTGCACACGCACAACATCGTCGACGACGCCGATCACGTCTGCCGTGAGCTCACCTCGCTGCACCTGGCCGAACGCATGAGCGGCCACCGCCGCTTCATCGACGCCTCGATCGGTCAGCTCATCGCCGGGACCCGCACCTTCACGCCGGACCCGGACAAGGTGACCGTCTTCTCCCCCTTCGGCCTCGGCGTCCTCGACCTCGCCCTCGCCGTCGAGGTGCACACCTCGGCCCGTGAGCTGGGCCTCGGCGTCGACATCACCGACTTCCTCGCCTGAGCGCGCGCCCGCGGCACCGCGAGCGCGACCACGGCGCCCCGGGCGCCGGACACCACCCATCACCCCTTTCCGAAGGAGAACCACCATGTCCAGCGAGCAGACCTCCTACCGCGTCGTCCTCAACGACGAGGAGCAGTACTCGATCTGGTGGACGGACCGCGCCCTGCCCGCCGGCTGGCAGGCCGAGGGCACCGAGGGAACCCGCGAGGAGTGCCTCGCGCGGATCGCCCAGGTGTGGACCGACATGCGTCCGCTGAGCCTGCGCGAACGCCTCGCCGCCTGATCACCGTCCCGCGAGGGCCCCGCTCAGGGCCCGTTCCCTCCATCCCATGCCTAGTTCACACCTGGCGCCAGGTCATTTAAGGAGTACCTGTTGAACGCCGCACAGTTGCCGGGGACGTCCCTGAGCGGAACCGTCTCCACCGCGCAGCCGGAGTCGCTGCCCGCGCTCTTCGCCGCGCAGGCCGCCCGCACCCCTGACGCGATCGCCCTCGTCGAAGGAGGTGGCCACACGGTCGACTACCGCACGCTGGACGCCGCCGCCGAGCAGGTCGCGCGCTTCCTGCGGGCGGCGGGCGCCGGCCCCGGGACGCTGGTCGGCGTGTGCCTGGACCGGGGCAGCGATCTCGTCGCCACCCTCCTGGGCGTGGGACGGGCCGGGGCCGCCTATCTGCCCCTGGACCCCTCCCACCCCCAGGACCGGCTGACCGCGCTGCTCACCGCCGGCGGCGCCGCCCTCGTCGTCGCCGAACCGCGGCTCGCCGCTCACATCGCCCCGCCTGGGGTACGCGCCCTCACCCCCGCCGCCATCGACGCCACCGGCCTGTCCGACGCGCCGTTCGCGGCACCCGACCCGGCCGCCGTCGTCTGCACGATCTTCACCTCCGGCTCGACCGGGCAGCCCAAGGGCGTCCAGGTCACCCACGCCGGCCTCGCGGGCCGGATCGCCTGGTCCGTACGCAAGCACGGGCTGGACGCCGACGACCGCTGGCTGTTCAAGACGTCCCCCGGCTTCGACGCGGCGGGTCTGGAGATCCACGCGCCGCTGATCAGCGGCGGCCGGGTGGTCTGCGCCCCCGAAGGCGCCGAGCGCGACCCGCGCGCCCTGCTGGGCGCTGTGGCCGACGCCGGAGTCACCGTCCTCCAGGCCGTACCGTCCGTCCTGCGGCTGCTCGCCGAGGAGTCCGGCTGGGCCGGCTGCGACCGGCTGCGGCTGCTGTTCAGCGCCGGCGAGCCGCTCCACGCCGAACTGGTCTCGCGGCTGCGGCAGGTGGCCCCCGGCCCGGTCGAGGTGTGGAACACCTACGGGCCCACCGAGTGCTCCATCGACATCACCGCCCACCCCGCCGACCCCGCCCAGGAGTCCGGCCCCGTCCCGATCGGCCGCCCCCTCAAGGGCATGCGCGTCCTGGTCATGGGCGCCGACGGCACCCCCGCCCCCAAGGGCGTCGCCGGTGAGCTGTACGCCGGCGGCACGGGTCTGGCCCAGGGGTACGCGGGCCGCCCCGACCTGACCGCCGAGCGCTTCGTGCCCGACGCTTACGGGCCGCCCGGCAGCCGGCTCTACCGCACCGGTGACCTCGTGCGCTGGAACACCGACGGCGTCCTGGAGTACCTGGGACGCCTCGACGACCAGCTGAAGGTCAACGGCGTACGCGTCGAGCCCGGCGAGGTCGAGGCCGCGCTCACCGCCCACCCCGAGGTGACCGGCGCCGTCGTCGTCGCCTTCACCGCCGCGGACGGGAGCCGCCGGATCGGTGCGGCCGTCACCGCGTGGACCCGGACCGGCTCCGCCGACCTTCGCCGTCACCTGCGCACCCGGCTGCCCGACAGCCACGTACCGTCGCTCTTCCTGCCGCTGGACGCGCTGCCGCTCACCGCGAACGGCAAGGCCGACCGCAAGGCCGTCACCGCCCTCCTGGACGAGACGACGGCCGTCGGACCGGACGCGTACGTCGCCCCGCGCACTCCTGCCGAGCAGCAGGTCGCCGATGTCTGGGCGGCCCTGCTCGGGTGCGAGAGGGTCGGCGCGACCGACGACTTCTTCGCGCTGGGCGGCACCTCCCTCCAGCTGACCCGGCTGGCCGCCCGGCTGCGCGCGGCAGGCGTCACGATCTCCATGCGCGGCCTGTTCAGCGCCACCACCGTGGAGGCGCAGGCCCGCCTGATCGACGCGCCGGCCGCCGACGCCGACGCCGTGACAGCCGTCCCGCGCACCGGTGAACTCCCGCTCTCCTCAGGCCAGCGCCGCCTGTGGGTCCTGGACCGGATGAACCCGGGCAGCCGTGAGTGGGTCGCCCCGCTGATCGTGCGCCTGCCGGGCGGAACCCCGGTCGCCGCCGTCCAGGCGGCCCTGGACGAGCTGTCCGCCCGCCACGAGATCCTGCGCACCAGCTACGAGGAGAGGGACGGCGAGCCCCGGCAGGTGATCGGCGCCCCCGTCCCGGTGGAGCTGCGGGTGGCCGACACCGGCCGCGAGGAGCTGGCCGGCCACTTCGAGGAGCAGTTCGCGCGGGGCTTCGGCCTGGCGGGCGGACCGCTGTGGCGGGCGCTGCTCGCCCGCGTCCCCGGTGAGGACCACGTCCTGCTCGTCACCCTGCACCACATCGCCTGCGACGGCTGGTCCACCGTCGTCCTGGAGCGTGAGCTGCGCGAGCTGTGCGCGGCCTCCGTCGAGCGCCGCGCGCCCCGGCTGGCCGCGCCCGGCCTCCAGTACGCCGACCACGCCGCCTGGCAGAGCAAGCGGCTCACCGACGCGTTCCTGGCCGGGGAGCTGGCGCACTGGCGTGCCGCACTCGACGGCGTCGAGCCCGTGGAGCTGCCGGCGGACCGGCCCCGGCCCGCCGAGCGTGACTCGCGCGGCGCGGTCGTGCCGATCCGTGTGGAGCCGGAACTGTTCGCCCGGGTGGAGGAGTTGGGCCGCGCCCACGCCGCGACCCCGTTCATGACCCTGCTGACGGTCTTCGCCACCGTGGTGGCCCGCTACAGCGGCCGGTGGGACATCCCGGTCGGCACACCGGTGGCGGGACGCGGCCGGCCGGAGGTGGCCGGCACCGTGGGGTTCTTCCTCAACTCCCTCGTGGTGCGCTGCGCACTGGAGGGCGACCCCACCTTCGAGGAGGCGCTGGGCCGGGTGCGGGCCGCGTCCGTGGCGGCCTTCTCCCACCAGGACCTGCCCTTCGACCGGCTCGTGGAGGAGCTGGCGCCGGAGCGTGACCTGTCGCGCACCCCGCTCTACCAGGTCGCCTTCGACATGCACAGCGAAGGCGTCACCAGCGTCGCCACCGGCACCGCCGACCTCGCGGCCTTCGCCGAGGCGTGGACGGTCGCCAAGACGGACCTGTCGGTCTTCGTGGGCCGCTCCGCCGACGGCGCCCTGGAAGGGGTCCTGGAGTACGCGACCGCCCTCTTCGACGAGGCCACGGTCGTCCGCTTCAAGGACCACTTCGTCCGGGTCATGGAGGAGGTCACGGCCCGGCCAGGGGTGCGGCTGTCCCAGGTGGCGCTGCTGCGCCCCGAGGAGCGCACCCTCGTGCTGGACGTGTGGAACGCGACCGGGGCCGATCTCGGTGACACGAGCGTCGTCCGGCGCTTCGAGGAACAGGCCCGGGCCACGCCCGAGGCCCCCGCGGTGTCCTTCGGCGACGCCTCGGTGACGTACAAGCAACTCGACCTGCGGGCCGACCAGCTCGCGCACCACCTGCGCGCGCTGGGCGTGCGCCCGCACACCCCGGTCGGCGTCCTGCTGGACCGGGGGCCCAATCTCCTCGCGGCGTTCCTCGGGGTGTGGAAGGCCGGCGCGTCGTACGTGCCGATCGACCCGTCCTACCCGGCCGAGCGGATCGCCTCGATGCTGGAGACGGCCGGCGCCGCCTTCGCCGTGACGCAGGAGGCGTACGGGGAGCGGTTCGGCGGCTTCACGACCGTGCTCGTCGACCGGGACCGGGCCGCGATCGACGCCCGTCCCCGGACGGCGCCGGAGCGCGGCGAGGACCCGCAGGCGCTGGCGTACACCATCTTCACCTCGGGCTCGACCGGCCGCCCCAAGGGCGTCGAGGTCACCCACGCGGGTCTGGCGAATCATGTCGCTTGGGCGGCACGGGAGTTGGCGTCCCAGGGACAGGGCGGCGCACCGCTGTTCTCCTCGGTCGCCTTCGACCTCGTCGTCCCCAACCTGTGGGCCCCCCTCGTCACCGGCCAGAAGGTGCACACCGTCGCCCAGGACATCGACATGGCCGACCTCGGAAGGGAACTCGCCGGATCGCGGCCCTACAGCTTCGTCAAGCTGACCCCGGGCCATCTCGACGTCCTCGCGGAGCAGTTGACCGCGGAACAGGCCGCCTCGCTCGCCCCGGTGCTCGTCGTCGCCGGCGAGGCCTTCACCCGCGCCACCCTGGAACGCTGGCGGACCCTCGCCCCGCACACCCGGCTGATCAACGAATACGGACCCACGGAGGCGTCCGTCGGGACCTGCGTCTACCCGGTGCCGGCCGAGGAGGCGGCCGAGGTGCTGCCCATCGGCACCCCTCTGCCCAACATGACGATGTACGTCCTCGACGCGGCACTCGAACCCACCCCGGTCGGCGTCCCGGGCGAGCTGTACGTCGGTGGCACCGGGGTCGCACGCGGCTACGCCGGCCGACCCGACCTGACCGCCGACCGCTTCCTGCCCGACCCGTACGGGACACCCGGCAACCGCCTCTACCGCACCGGCGACCTCGTCCGCACCCGCCCCGACGGCGCCGTCGAATTCCTCGGCCGCCTCGACGACCAGATCAAGATCCGCGGCTACCGCATCGAACCCGGCGAGATCCAGAGCATCCTCACCGACCACCCCGCCATCCGCGACGCGGTCGTCGTGGCCCGCCCCACCGCCACCGGCGAGACCCACCTCGTCGCGTACTACGTGGCGCACCGGGAACTCGACCCGGCCGACCTCGGAAAACACGCCGCCACCCGACTCCCGGACTACATGCTGCCCACCGCCTACGTCCAACTCGACGCCATCCCGCTCAACGCCAACGGCAAGACCGACAAACGCGCCCTCCCCGACCCCGACGACCCCGCGAGCGCCGCGGCGGGCATCGCGCCCCGCACCGTCACCGAGGAGCGGATCGCCGACATCTGGAGCGAACTCCTCGGCACCCGGGTGGGCGTGGAGGACAGCTTCTTCCAGAGCGGCGGGAACTCCATCCTCGCCATCCGCCTCATCTCGCGGATCCAGGAGGAGTTCGACATCGACTTCAAGGTGCGCACCGTCTTCGAGGGCCCGACCGTGGCCCGGCTCGCCGCCGCCGTGGAGGCCGCGGTCACCGCCGAGATCGACGCGGAGCTGGCCGCGTACCCCCCAGCCGCACACCCGCACGCAACCCCGACGAACGGCCAGGCACTGGCGAAGGAGTTCACGGTATGAGCACGGACGCGATCATCCCCGCCGGCCTCGGCACCGACGAGCCCGGAGCGGGCCCGGAGGTCCAGGCCGCCGAGCGGGCCCGCCAGGAGCTGATCCGGCGGCGCCTGGCCGGCCGGGGCCCCGGCCGCAGACCGGCGATACCGGGGGCCGACCGGGCGGCCCCCCTGCGGCTCTCCTACGGCCAGGAACAGATGTGGTTCCTCAGCCGCCTCGACCCGGACAGCACCCAGTACCTCGTCCCGTTCGTCGTCACCCTGACCGGGCCCCTCGACGCCGGCCTGCTCGGCACCGCCTGGCAGCGCCTCACCGACCGCCACGAGATCCTGCGCACCCGCTACACCCTGGCCGGGGAGAGCCCGGTCCAGGTCGTCTCCGACGCCGAGCGGGTCACCCTGCCCGTCGTCGACCTGACCGGCACCGCCCCCGGTGCGCGGACGGCCGCCGTCCAGGACGTCATCGACCGCGAGCTGTTCCTCCCCTTCGACCTGCAGCGCGACCTGCCCGTCCGGGGCCGGCTGCTGCGGCTCGCCGACGACGAGCACGTCCTGGCCCTGGTCTTCCACCACATCGCCTGCGACGCCTGGTCCACCGAGGTCGTCGCCCGCGAACTGAGCGCCCTCTACACGGCCCTCGCCGAGGTTACGGAGGCGGCCCTTCCGCCGGTCCCCGTGCAGTACGCCGACTTCGCCGCCTGGCAGCGCGCCGAGATGTCCGGTGCGACGCTGGAGCGCCACCTCGACTACTGGAAGAGCCAGCTCGTCGGGCTCACCCCCATCGAGCTGCCCACCGACCGCCCCCGCAAGGCCGTCCGTGACGCGTCCGGCGCCACCGTGGCCTTCTCCCTGCCCGGCGAACTCGCCACCCGGCTCAGGGCGTTCGCCGAGGACCAAAACGCCACGCTCTTCATGGTGGTCCTGGCCGCCTACCACGGCCTGCTCGCCCGGTACACGGGCACCACCGACATCGCCGTCGGCACCGTCGTCTCCGGGCGCGGCCGCCCCGAGCTCCAAGGCATGGTCGGCTACGGCATCAACAGCCTGGTCCTGCGCGGCCACTGGGAGGTCGAGCCGACCTTCCGCGAACTGGTGGCCCGCACCAAGGACACCGTGCTGGGCGCCTTCGACCACCAGGGCGTGCCCTTCGCCCAGCTCATCGACGCCGTCCAGCCCGAACGCGACCTCGCCCGCAACCCGCTGTTCGACGTGGCGCTGACCATGCACGGCGAGCGCACCGACGCCTTCGCCCTGCCCGGCATCGCCGCCGAACCCTTCCAGGGCGAGGGCGACGCCGCCAAGTACGACCTCGACCTCCAGGTCCGCGAGGGCGCCGACGGGTCCCTGCACGGGCACCTGGAGTACGCCATCGAACTCTTCGACCGCACCACCGCCGAGCGGCTCACCGGGCACCTGGTGCGGTTGCTGGACGCGGCCGTCACCACCCCGGACCGCGAGATCGGCGCCCTCGGCCTGCTCGGCGCGGACGAGCACGCCTGGCTCACCGCGGGCGCCGCCGTCACCGGCGAGGTCACCGGCACCGTGCACGGCGCCTTCGAGGCGCAGGTCCGGCGGACCCCGGACGCCGTCGCCGTCACCTTCGAGGCCGAGGAGCTGACGTACGCGCAGCTCAACGAACGGGCCAACCGCATCGCCCACCGGCTGCGGGCGGCGGGCGTCGGCCCGGAGACCCTCGTGGGCGTCTGCCTGGAGCGCTCGGCCGACCTGGTCCCCGCGCTGCTCGGCGTCCTCAAGGCGGGCGGCGCCTATCTGCCGCTCGACCCGGCGGCGCCGGCCGACCGGCTCGGCTTCATGATCGCCGATGCCGCCGTCCCGGTCGTCGTCACGCAGAGCGCTCACACGGGGCTCCTGGCCCCGCTGCACTCCGGCACGACCCTGGTCCTGGACGCCGACGGGACGCTGGAGACGGCCCCGGCCCACGACCCGGAGCCCGTCGCGGGCGCCGACCACCTCGTCTACGTCATCTACACCTCGGGCTCCACCGGCCGCCCCAAGGGCGTCTGCCTCACCCACGCCAACGTGCTGCGCCTGTTCGACGTCACCGGCCGCCGCACCGGCTTCCACGCCGACGACGTGTGGACGCTGTTCCACTCCTACGCCTTCGACTTCTCCGTGTGGGAGATGTTCGGCGCGCTGCTGCACGGCGGGCGCCTGGTCGTCGTGCCGAAGGAGGTGACCCGCGACCCGTCCGCCTTCCTGGACCTGCTCGTCGAGCAGCGGGTCAGCGTCCTCAACCAGACGCCGTCCGCGTTCCGCGCCCTGGTCGCCGCCGCCCGCGAGGGCGACCCGCGCGTGGACCGGCTGGCGCTGCGCACCGTGGTCTTCGGCGGGGAGAAGCTGGAGGTCGCCGACCTGCGGCCGTGGGCCGACCGGCTCGGCCTCGACCGGCCGACGCTCGTCAACATGTACGGGATCACCGAGACCACCGTGCACGTCACCCACCACGAGCTGACGGCGACCGACCTGGGCGCGGGCGTCAGCCCCGTCGGCGTCGCCCTCGACGACCTGGCCGTCCACCTTCTCGACGGACGTGGCAACCCGGTCCCCGTCGGCGTCTTCGGCGAGATCCACGTCGCCGGGCGCGGTGTGGCGCGCGGCTACCTGGGCCGGCCCGAGCTGACCGCCGAGCGCTTCGTGCCCGACCCCTTCGGGGAGCCCGGCAGCCGGCTGTACCGCAGCGGCGACGTGGCCCGCCGGCTCGCCGACGGCAGCCTGGAGTTCCTCGGCCGCAACGACGAACAGGTCAAGATCCGCGGCTTCCGCATCGAGCTGGGCGAGATCAACGCCGTGCTCGCCGCGCGGGAGAGCGTCCGTGACGCCGTGGTCCTGGCCCGTGAGGTCACCCCCGGCGACCGCCAGCTCGTGGCCTACGTGGTGCCCGCGCCCGGCACGGAGTTCGACGCCGTCGCCCTGCGCACCGCGCTCGGCCGCGACCTGCCCGAGTACATGGTCCCGGCCTACTTCGTCGCCCTCGACCAGCTGCCGCTGACCGTCAACGGCAAGCTCGACGACAAGGCGCTGCCCGCCCCGCAGCCCGGCGCCGTACGCGCCGCCGGCCAGACGTACACCGCGCCGCGCACCGGCCTGGAGCGCCAGGTGGCCGCGATCTGGGGCGAGGTCCTCAAGGTGCCGTCCGTCGGCGTCCACGACAGCTTCTTCGACCTGGGCGGGCATTCGCTGCGCGCCATCAACCTCTCCGGGCACCTGCGCGAGGCCGGTCTCGACGTGTCCGTGCGCGATCTCTTCGAGCACCGCACGGTGGCCCGGCTGGCCGAGCGGCTCGCCGAACGCGCGCCGGTGGTCCGCACGGTCGGCGTCCAGCCGTTCGAGCTGGTCACGGCCGCCGACCGGAAGCGGATGCCGACGGGGCTGGCGGACGCGTACCCGATGTCGCAGGTCCAGATCGGCATGGTCGTCGAGATGCTCAGCGACGCCCGCCACCCGTACCACAACTCCACGTCGTTCCGGGTCCGGGACGACCGGCCCTTCTCGGTCGAGGCGCTGCGTGCGGCGGTCCGGGCGGCCGTGACGCGCCACGAGGTCCTGCGCACTTCCTTCGACCTCAACTCCTACGACGTGCCGATGCAGTTGGTGCACCGCGACGTCGATCCGCCGGTCACGGTCAACGACCTCGGCGGCCTGGACGCCGCCGGCATCGAGAGCGCGCTGCGGGAGTTCACCGCCCGCGAGCGGGCCGCGCTCATCCCGCTGGACGCGGCCCCGCAGCTGCGGCTGACCGGGCACGCCTGCGACGACGGCAGCTGGTGGCTGACGATCACCGAGTGCCACGCCATCCTCGACGGCTGGAGCCACCACTCCCTCCTGATGGAGATCGTCGAGGGGTACGACCGGGCGCGCGGCGGCGCCGCGATCACGCGTCCCGAGGCACCCGGCGTCCGGTTCGCCGACTTCGTCGCGGCCGAGCTGACCTCGCGCGAGGAGGGCGCGGACCGCGCGTACTGGACGGACATCGTCGAGCGCTACGAGCCGTTCGCCTTCCCCGAGGCATGGGCGGGCGACGGGGAGGCAGGTGAACCGCACCGCGTCAAGGTTCCCGTGCACGACCTGGAGGACCGGCTGCGCGCACTGGCCTCGGCGGCCGGGGCGTCCTTCAAGAGCGTGCTGCACGCCGCGTACCTCAAGACGCTGAGCGCGGTCACCGGCCAGGACAGGTTCTTCACCGGCCTGGTCTGCAACGCGCGCCCCGAGGCGCTGGGCGCCGACGGCGTCTACGGCATGCACCTCAACACCCTGCCGTTCGCCTTCGACGGCGCCTTCGGCACCTGGACCGACCTGTTGGCGCGGGTCTTCGGCCGCGAGGTGGAGCTGTGGCCGCACCGCGGCTACCCGATGCCCGACATCCAGCGTGCCGCGCCGGACGCCGGCCGGCTGGTCTCGGTCCGCTTCAGCTACCACGACTTCGACCAGGTGGACCGCGAGCAGGTCGACTACCTGGCGAGCATCGACGACAGCCCCACCGAGTTCCCGCTCGGCGTCTCCGCCCGCCTGGGCCACCTCTTCCTCACCGGCGGACGCAAGCACCTGACCGAGCAGGCCCTCCAGCACCTCGCGGGCATCCTGCGCCAGGTGCTGGAGGCCATGGCCGCCGACCCGCTCGGCGACGCCGCCGCCTCCTGCCTCCCGGCGGCCGACCGGGACCGCCTGCTGGCCGAAGGCACCGGTGAGCGGGCCGATTTCGGCACCGCCGCCGTACCGTCCCGGTTCGAGGAGCAGGCCCGCCGCACCCCGGGCGCGACGGCCGTCTCGCTGGCCGGCACGTCTGTCACGTACGCGGAGCTCGACGCGCGCGCCAACCGGCTCGCGCACCACCTGCGCGCGCTGGGCGTGCGCCCGCACACCCCGGTCGGCGTCCTGCTGGACCGGGGGCCCGACCTGCTCGCGGCGTTCCTCGGGGTGTGGAAGGCCGGCGCGTCGTACGTGCCGATCGACCCGTCCTACCCGGCCGAGCGGATCGCCTCGATGCTGGAGACGGCCGGCGCCGCCTTCGCCGTGACGCAGGAGGCGTACGAGGCACGCTTCAGCGGCTTCACGACGGTACGGGTGGACGACCCGGCGATCGACACACAACCGGCCACCGCACCCGAGCGGGCCGAGGACCCGCAGGCGCTCGCCTACACCATCTTCACCTCCGGCTCGACCGGCCGCCCCAAGGGCGTCGAGGTCACCCACCAGGGCCTGGCCAACCACGTCGCGTGGGCGGCACGGGAGTTGGCGTCCCAGGGACAGGGCGGCGCACCGCTGTTCTCCTCGGTCGCCTTCGACCTCGTCGTCCCCAACCTGTGGGCCCCCCTCGTCACCGGCCAGAAGGTGCACACCGTCGCCCAGGACACCGACATGGCCGATCTGGGCCGTGAGGTCGCCGCGGCGGCACCGTACAGCTTCATCAAGCTGACCCCGGGCCATCTCGACGTCCTGGCCGAGCAGTTGACCGCGGAACAGGCTGCCTCGCTCGCCCCGGTGCTCGTCGTCGCCGGCGAGGCCTTCACCCGCGCCACCCTGGAACGCTGGCGGACCCTCGCCCCGCACACCCGGCTGATCAACGAATACGGACCCACCGAAGCCTCCGTCGGAACCTGCGTCTACCCGGTGCCCGACGAGGAGCCGGCCGAGGTGCTGCCCATCGGGCACGCCCTGCCGAACATGACCATGTACGTCCTGGACCGGTGGCTCCAGCCGGTCGCCACCGGCGTCCCGGGCGAGCTGTACGTGGGTGGCACCGGCGTGGCACGCGGCTACGCGGGCCGACCCGACCTGACCGCCGACCGCTTCCTGCCCGACCCGTACGGGACACCCGGCAACCGCCTCTACCGCACCGGCGACCTCGTCCGCACCCGCCCCGACGGCGCCGTCGAATTCCTCGGCCGCCTCGACGACCAGATCAAGATCCGCGGCTACCGCATCGAACCCGGCGAGATCCAGAGCATCCTCACCGACCACCCCGCCATCCGCGACGCGGTCGTGATACCCCGTACGACAACGGCCGGCGAGACCCAGCTGGTGGCCTACTACGTGGCGGACCAGGAGATCGACGCGGCCGGCCTCGGAAAGCACGCCGCCACCCGGCTCCCCGACTACATGCTGCCCGCCACCTATGTCGCCCTCGACGCCATCCCGCTCAACGCCAACGGCAAGACCGACAAACGCGCCCTCCCCGACCCCGACGACACCGCGGACGGCACCGGCACCCCGTACGTCGCCCCGCGCACCGGAACCGAGGCGCGTGTCGCGGAGATCTGGGCGCAGGTCCTCCAGCTGGAGCGGGTCGGCGTCGAGGACGGGTTCTTCGACCTCGGCGGCCACTCCATCCGCGCCGTCGCCCTGGTCGGCGCCCTGCGCGCCGCCGGGTTCGACGTCGGGGTACGCGAGGTCTTCGAGCACCGCACGGTCGCCGAGCTCAGCGAGTTCCTGACCGGGCGCCCCGCGCCGGCCGAGACGGCACCGCCCGTCGAGCCGTTCGCGCTCCTCGGTCCGGACGACCGGGCGAGGCTCCCCGAGGGGACCGTCGACGCCTACCCGATGTCGCAGGTCCAGCTCGGCATGATCGTGGAGATGCTCGCCGACGAGGAGAAGCGCGCCTACCTCAACGTGGCGTCCTTCCGCATCACCGACGGCGTCCCCTTCGAGGTCGCCGCGTTCCGCAAGGCCCTCAACATCGTCACCCGGCGCCACGAGATGCTGCGCACCTCCTTCGACCTCGACGGCTACAGCACGCCCCTCCAGATCGTCGCCCCCACCGCCCACGTGCCGCTGGTGGTCGAGGACCTGAGGCTCGCGGGCGACCGGGAGGAGCGGACGCGCGCCATCCTCACCGAGGAGCGCGCGGTCCTCTTCGACCTGGCGAAGGCGCCGCTGCTGCGGATGACCGCACAGCTGGAGGACGACCACGCCTGGCGGCTCGTCGTCACCGTCTGCCACGCCATCACCGAGGGCTGGAGCCACCGGGCCCTGCTCATGGAGCTCCTGGAGACCTACCGCGTGCTGCGGGACGGCGGCGAGCCGGCCCCGTACACCGCCCCGCCGGTGCGCTACGCGGACTTCATCGCCGCCGAACTGGCCTCCTTGGACTCCGAGGACGACCGCGCCTACTGGAAGGACCTGGTGAGCGGCCATGCCCCGTTCGCGCTGCCCGCTCCGTGGGCCGGGGACCCGCTCGCCCCGCGCGAGAAGTACCGGGTGGCGGTCGAGCTCTTCGACCTTCAGCCGAGGCTGCGCGCGCTCGCCACGCGGGCCCAGGTGTCGCTGAAGAGCGTCCTGCTCGCCGCCCACCTGAAGGTCCTCTCACTGCTCACCGAGGAACCCGCCTTCCACAGCGGCCTGGTGTGCAGCGCGCGCCCCGAGTCGCCGGGCGCCGAGCGG
Organism: Streptomyces cyaneofuscatus; assembly: GCF_042718795.1. Lineage (GTDB taxonomy): Bacteria > Actinomycetota > Actinomycetes > Streptomycetales > Streptomycetaceae > Streptomyces > Streptomyces cyaneofuscatus_A. The sequence goes on along the minus strand of NZ_JBHXOX010000025.1, from coordinate 8,658 downwards.
GTGTACGGCATGTACCTCAACACGCTGCCGTTCGCCTTCGCCGGAGCCCGGGGCACCTGGACCGACCTGGTACGGGAGGTGTTCGCCGCCGAAGGGCGCGTCTGGGACCGCCGGCGCTTCCCGATGCCGGTCATCCAGCGCGACGCCGGGACCGGCCGGCTCCTCGACGTCCGCTTCAGCTACCAGGACTTCGACCACGTCGACACCGAACTGGTCGACCCCGAGGCCAGCAGCGGCGAGGGCGGCACCGAGTTCGCCCTCGCGGTCTCCGCGGTCTCCGGGCACCTGCTGCTGACCACGCACACCCACGCCCTGGCCCGGGAGCACGCCGACCGGCTGACCGGTCTGTACCGGCGGGTCCTGGAGGCGATGGCCGCCGACCCGGACGGCAGCGCGGAGTACGCCCCGCTGCCGGCGGGCGAGGCGGAGTGGCTGGGGGCGCTCAACGGGACTGCCGAGGACTATCCGGTGCTCTCCGTCCTGGAGCGCTTCGAGCGGCAGGCCCGGGCCACCCCCGGGGCGGTCGCCGTCACCTTCCGGGGCGAGGAGGTCAGCTACCGGGAACTGGACGAGGCGGCCAACGCGATCGGCCACCGCCTGCTCGCCGAGAACGTCGGCCGGGAGTCCGCCGTCGGCGTGCTCCTCGACCGCTCCCCCCGGCTCATCGCGGCCCTGCTCGGGGTGTGGAAGGCGGGTGCGGCGTACGTGCCGGTCGACCCGTCCTACCCGGCGGAGCGCATCGCCTCCATGCTGGAGACGGCCGGTGCGGCGCATGCGGTCACCCAGCCCGAGTACGCGGCGCGCTTCGGTGGCCTCACCCCGCTCCTGGTCGGCGAGGCCCTCGCCACGCAGGAGCGCGCGCCCGCCCGGACCGACGACCCCGACCGGCTCGCGTACGTCATCTTCACCTCCGGCTCGACGGGCCGGCCCAAGGGCGTCCAGATCCCGCACCGGGGCCTGGCCAACCACGTGGCCTGGGCGGCGGTGGAGCTGGCCGCGCGCGGCACCGGCGGCGCACCGCTGTTCTCGTCCGTGGCCTTCGACCTGGTCGTGCCCAACCTGTGGGGTCCGCTGGTCACCGGGCAGGCCGTGCACGTCGTGCCGCAGGACACCGTGCCGGGCGACCTCGCGGAAGCGCTCATGGACCGGGCCCCGTACAGCTTCGTGAAGCTGACCCCCGGCCACCTCGACATCCTCTCCGAGCAGCTCGCGACCGACGAGGTGGACCGGCTCGCCCAGGTGTTCGTCGTCGCGGGCGAGGCGCTGCCCGCCACCACCGGCAACCAGGCGCTCGAACTCCTGGGCGCGGGACGGATGATCAACGAGTACGGGCCCACCGAGGCGTCCGTCGGCTCGACCGTCCACCCGGTGACCGAGCCGGTCACCCTTGATGTGGTGCCGATCGGCACGCCCCTGCCGAACATGACCACCCACGTCCTGGACCGGGCCATGCGCCGGGTGCCCGTGGGCGTGGTCGGCGAGCTGTACGTCGGCGGCACCGGGGTGGCACGCGGCTACGCGGGCCGTCCCGACCTGACGGCGGAGCGCTTCGTGCCCGACCCGTACGGGCCCCCCGGCGGGCGGCTGTACCGCACGGGCGACCGGGTGCGGATGCTCGCCGGCGGCGCGGTCGAGTTCCTCGGCCGCCTGGACGACCAGGTCAAGATCCGCGGCTACCGCGTCGAGCTCGGCGAGGTGCAGGCCGTCGTGGCCGCCCACCCCGCCGTGCGGGACGCCGTGGTCACGGTCCACGAACCCACCCCCGGCGACAAGCGCCTCGTCGCCTACTGCGTGCCGCACGAAGGAGAGCGGCTCCCTGACGCCTCGGCCCTCGCCGAGGAATGCGGCCTGAGGCTCCCCGAGTACATGGTCCCCTCGGCGTTCGTCGCCCTGGAGACCATGCCGCTCAACGCCAACGGCAAGGTCGACCGGCGGGCGCTGCCCGCCCCCGACCGCTCCTCCCTGCGCGGCGACGACCACCCCTACGTCGCCCCCCGCACCCCCACCGAACAGCTCCTCGCCACGATCTGGCAGGACGTGCTCGGCGTCGGGACCGTCGGCATCCACGACCGGTTCCTCGACCTCGGCGGCCACTCCATCCTGATGATCCAGGTACTGGCCGCCGCCCGGCGAGCGGGCCTCACCGTCTCCGTCTGGCGCATGTACCAGCACGGGACCCTCGCCGACCTGGCCGCGGCCATCGACGAGGACGCGCACCAGGCGGAGGCGGAGGCGGCCCCCGTGGCCCCCGCTCCCCCCGCCCGCGTGGAGGTCTCCGCCGACCTGCTGGCCTCGCTGCTCGACCGGGCGAGCGGCGGGGACAGCGCCAAACTGGCCGAGGGGCCGCTCGCGGAGGTGGCCGCCCTGATCGGCCGGCCGGCCGCGCCGGCGTTCCCCCTCGACGAGCTGACGGCCCTCATGGCCGAGCACCAGGTGCCCGGTGTGAGCGTCGCCGTTCTCGGCGCCGACGGCTCGACCGAACTGCACGGCGTCGGCCACCTGCGGGCAGGGGGCGGCGCACCGGTGACCCCTCGGACGCTGTTCCAGGTCGGCTCGATCAGCAAGCACGTCACGGCGTTCGCCACCCTGCGACTCGTGGCTCAGGGGCTCATCGGCCTCGACGACCCGATCGACCGGCACCTCACCTCGTGGCGACTCGCCGACCTGCCCGAGGCGCCCGGACCGGTCACGGTCCGCCAGCTCCTCGGGCACACGGCGGGCTTCGCACGCCACCGCAGCGTCGGGTTCCGGCCCGGCGATCGGGTGCCCGCGCTGCGGGAGCTGCTCGACGGGACCGGGCCGGTGTCCACGCCCCGGGTCAGCCGGCAGCTCGTACCCGGTGAGGTCTTCCGCAAGAGCAGCACGCACTACTGGGTGCTGCAGCAGCTCCTGGAGGACGCCACCGGCGAACCCTTCCAGGAGCTGATGGACCGGCTCGTGCTGACGCCCATGGGCCTCACGGGCAGCAGCTTCGACCAGTCCTTCCCGCACACCGCCGGACGCCCCGTGGCGCTCGGCCACCACGTGAAGGGCAAGCACCTGGACGGCGGCTGGCGCGAACGCGCCCACCTCGCCGCCGCCGGGCTGTGGACGACCGCCGAGGACCTCGGCAAGGTCGCCCGCCACTTCCGGGCCGCACTCCTCGGCCTGGACGGCGCCCTGATCCCCCGGGACACCGCCGCCGAGCTGCTCCACACCCATCCGGGCAGCTTCTACGGACTCGGCACCATCGTCGACGACACCGGTGACGACGCCGAGTTCGGGCACGGCGGTGAACCGGCCGGCTACTGGAACCTCTCGCTCACCCATCTCAGGAGCGGTGTGGGGCTGGTCGCCCTGACCAACTCCGACAGCGGAAAGGACATCGTCAAGTTCCTCACGGCGTCCCTCAGCAAGCGTGAGCACGCCTTCGGCCAGGGCGAGTTGATGGCCGACTGGGCGGCGGCCGGCACCGGCGCCGCCGCCCCGGCCGACCACCCTCTGCTCACCCCCGTGGTGACGGAGGAGGACCGGGCCTGATCCGAGGCCGGGCCGCCCCGACCGGGCGGCCCGGCTCCCCGGCCGACTTCCACCCCCTCCAGGAGGACCCCGTGACCCACCCGTCCGCCCGCCACCTCATCTCCATCGACGACCTCTCCGACTCCGACCTGCGCCGGATCGTCCACGACGGCGTGACCTTCGCCCAGGCCGGCCCCGGCGCCCGGCGCCCGCTGGCCGACCAGGTGGTGGGCGTCTACTTCAAGCGGACCTCCACCCGGACCCGTACCGCCTTCTCCAGCGGCGCGCTGCGCCTGGGCGGCCACCTGATCACGTACGGAGCCGGGGACCTCCAGCTCAACACCGGCGAGACCAGCGAGGACACCGGCGCGGTGCTCTCCCGGATGCTCGACGTGCTGGTCGCTCGCACCGCCGACGACCCGGCCGAGATGCGGGCCTGGGCGGACCAGCGGCGGATGTCCGTCATCAACGCCATGAGCGCCGACGAACACCCCACCCAGGCACTCACCGACCTCACCACCCTCCAGGCGCACTTCGGCCGCCTGGACGGCCTGCGCGTCCTGTACGTCGGTGAGGGCAACAACACCGCCTCCGCGCTCGCCCTGGCCCTCACCCGCTTCGAGGGCGCGCACCTCGAACTGCGCACACCGCCCGGCTACGGTCTCGACCCCGCCTTCCTCGAACGCGCCCGGCGCACCGCGGCCCGCTGCGGCTCGACCGTCACCGAACGCCATGACATGGACGGCCTGCCGGAGGACGTCGACGCCGTCTACACCACCCGCTGGCAGACCACCGGCACCACCAAGGCCGACCCCGAGTGGCGGCGCGTCTTCGCCCCCTTCCAGGTCACCGCCGACCTCTGGCAGGCCAGCCCCAAGGCCGTCTTCCTGCACGACCTGCCGGCGCACCGTGGTGACGAGGTCACCGGCGAGGTCCTGGACGGGCCGCACAGTCTCGCCTTCCAGCAGGCCGAGAACAAGATGCACAGCGCCATGGCGGTCCTCGCCTGGGCCCGCGGCGGGCGGGCCGGCTCCGAGGCAGCGGCCACCGCATGAGCGTCCTCGACGAAGCGCCGTCCGCCGCTCCCCCGCCGCTGCGCCGCAACCGCGACTTCCTGCTGCTGTGGGGCGGGGCCGGGTTCACCCTGCTCGGCTCCCGCGCCTCCATGGTGGCCTACCCGCTGCTGCTGATCTGGTCCACCGGATCAGCGGCGGCGGGGGCGGTGGCTGCGGCCGCCGCGCAACTGCCTCACCTGCTGGTGCAGTTGCCTGCGGGTGTCCTGGTCGACCGCTGCGACCGGCGGCGGCTGATGGTGCTGTGCAGCGTGGGCTGCGCGCTCAGCACCCTCAGCGTCGTGGCCGCCGTGGCGAGCGGCCGGGTGTGGCTCGCGCACCTGGCGGCGGCCGCGTTCGTCGAGGGCTCCCTGATGGTCTGCTACCGGCTCGCGGAGCGGGCGAGCGTGCGCCATGTCGTTCCCGCCGCGCAGCTCACCGCCGCGCTCTCCGGCAGCGAGGCGCGCGGTCGCGCCGCCGGACTGCTCGGCCAGCCCCTGGGCAGCGTGGCGTTCGCGCTCGCCCGCTGGTCGCCGTTCCTGCTGGCCGGCGTCGCCCACCTGCTCTCGCTCGCCGCAGTGCTGCTCATCCGCTCCCCGTTCCAGGGCCCCGCAAAGGACCGGCCGCCTCGTGGGCGGCTGGGCCCGCAGATCGCCCAGGGGCTGCGCTGGCTGTGGCGCAACACCTTCCTGCGCCTGGTCATGCTGCTGGTCTCCGGCAGCAACGTGCTCTTCCAGGCCCTCGCCCTGCTCCCTGCCTTCGTCCTGTACGAGGACGGGCTCTCACCCGGAACGGTCGGCGTCATCGCCGCCATCAGCGGGGCCGGCGGCGCGCTCGGCGCACTGGCCGGCGGCCGGGCGATGAAGCTCCTGGGCCTGCCGTCCCTGGTCCGCTGGGCGCTGCTCGCCTGGGCGGTCCAGGTCCCCGCGCTCGCGCTGACCCGCTCGCCCTGGCTGCTCGGCGCGCTGTTCGCCGTGATGAGCATGGTCGGCGGCGCCGTGAACGTCGCGGGCGGCGTCCACCAGGTGCTCACCACCCCCGATCGGCTCCAGGGCCGCGTCAACAGCGCCCTCCAACTGGTGGGTTCGGGCGCGAACGCGCTCGGCGCGCTCCTCGGCGGGCTGCTCCTGGACGCGACCGGAGCGGCCGGTACCGCCGCCGTCCTCGGTGCCGCGATGGCAGCGCTCGCGCTCACCGCACTTCTCATCGACCTTCCACGACACCACCGGAACACTCCCCAAGGAGATCAGGAATGAACACAACGCCCAGCTGGTCCCCGCTCGTCATCACCCCGCAGGACGCGGGCGTCGAGGCGTCGGCGGCCGGACTCCTGCGCGTGGTCGGCGACACCGCCGCCATCAGCGACCAGCTCGTCAAGGAGAAGGCGCTCATCTTCCGGGGTTTCGGCGTCACCGAGGAGACGCTCGACCCCGTCATGGACGAACTGCTCCCCAACCGCCTCGCCTACGTGCACGGCAACTCGCCCCGCACCAAGGTCGGCAAGAACGTCTACACCTCCACGGAGTACCCGCAGGAGTTCACCATCTCGATGCACAACGAGATGTCCTACGCCGCAGCCTGGCCGGCCAGGCTGCTGTTCTTCTGCCAGAGGGCCGCCGCGACCGGCGGCGCGACGCCCGTCACCGACTCCGCGCTGTGGCTGGCCTCGCTCGACGACGAGGTGCGCGAGGCGTTCGGCGGCGGGGTCCGCTACCAGCAGAACCTGCACGACGGGCTCGGCCTCGGCAAGAGCTGGCAGGACACCTTCGAGACGACCGACCGCGGTGTGGTGGAGGAGTTCCTCACCCGGACCGAGGCCGAGTACGCGTGGCAGCGGGACGGCTCGCTGCGGGTGCGCCAGATCCGGCCCGCGACCGCCGTCCACCCGGTGACCGGTGACGAGGTCTGGTTCAACCAGTCCGACCAGTGGCACCCGGCCGGGCTCGGCGACGACACGGCCGCCGCGCTCGCGCAGATCCTGTCCTCCGACGAGCTGCCGCAGTCCGTGACGTTCGCCGACGGCTCCCCGATCCCCGACGCCTACATCCTGCAGATCCGTGACCGGGGCCTGGAGCACGCCCGCGACTGCGACTGGAACACCGGCGACCTCATGCTCATCGACAACATGCTCGTGTCGCACGGCCGCCGCCCCTTCACGGGCACCCGCCGGGTGCTCGTGGCGATGTCCGACTGAGGCGCCATGAGCGACAGCGACTCCCCGGCGGAGTATCGGGCGCTGGCGGCGGACGGCGGTGTGCACGTCTGGCAGGGCTCGACCTGGCAGGCGCCGCCCGCCGCCGCCCTGCGGCTGCTCTCCGCCGCCGAACGCACCGTGATGCAGCGCAGACCGCGTACCGAGGGACTGCGCTACGCGGGAGCGCACATCGCCGTGCGGCAGATCCTCTCCCGCTACCTGGGCGTCCCCCCGGCGGGCCTGCGCTTCGGCACCCGGCCCTGCCCGTGGTGCGCCGACCCCGGTCACGGCCGCCCGGTCGTCACCAACCCCCTGACCGACCTCGACTTCAACCTCTCGCACGCCGGCCCGCACTGGGCCCTGGCGGTCACTGCGGCGGGACCGGTCGGCATCGACGTCGAGGACGGACGCTCCGGGAGCTCGGCGGGTGCCGCGGCCCTCGTGCTGTCCGCGTCCGAACTGACCTACGTGAACGGCCTGAGGGAGGGAGACGCGCGTGAAGCGGCCTTCCTTCGGTGCTGGACCAGGAAGGAGGCGGTGGTGAAAGCGATCGGCACCGGCATCACGGCGGACCTCAAGGGCCTGGAGGTCCGTCCCGAGCACGAGGGTCCGCTGACCGTGCGCAGTACCGGGCAGGGCGGCACCGGCGAATGGCTGGTGCAGGACCTGCCCGGCACGGGCGGCCTGTTCGTCGCCCTCGCCCGGCCCGCCGGCAGCGCCGGCCCGGTGACTCCGCGGACCCTGACCAGCGCCACCGGCCCCGCCCCCGGGGCGGCCCCCCTCCCCGCACGGGACACCGCCGCCACCTCCCTGCTCGTACCCTTCCGTTCCTGAAGGAGCCCCTCACCATGACGACCACCACACCCCTGCCCGGCCCCACCGTCCGTGCGGAATATCTGCCGCAGGTGTACGAGGCACCGGCCCCCGGCATCCCGGTCGCGGAGTTCATCGAGAGCAACCGCCCCGCGATCCGTGCTGCGCTGCACTCGCGCGGGGCCGTGCTGCTGCGCGGCTTCGACGTGGCCGGCGTCGACGGCTTCAACGGTTCCGTGCACGCCCTGTCGGGCACGCCGCCGCTGACGTACGCCGAGCGCTCCTCACCCCGTTCCACCATCAAGGGCCAGGTCTACACCTCGACCGACTACCCGGCGGACGAGGAGATCTTCCTGCACAACGAGAACTCCTACCAGGCCGTCTGGCCGCAGGCGCTGTACTTCTACTGCATCGAGCCGGCCCACACCCTCGGGGCGACCCCGCTCGCCGACATCCGCCAGGTGTTCCGCGCCATCGACCCGGACGTGCGGGAGGAGTTCACCCGGCGCCGCTGGCGCGTGGTGCGCAACTTCCACGAGGACTTCGGCGTGCCGTGGCAGCAGGCGTTCAACACCGACAACCGGGCCGCCGTCACCGCGTACTGCGAGGGCAAGGGGCTGGGCGTCGAGTGGACCGCCGGCGGACTGCGGACCACGGCGATCCGCGACGCCGTGCACCGCCACCCGGTGACCGGCGAGGACGTGTGGTTCAACCACATCACGTTCTTCCACGTCAGCACGGTCGCTCCGGACGTCCGCGAGGGCCTTCAGGAGATCTTCGCCGACGAGGACCTGCCGACGAACTCCTACTACGGTGACGGCGCCCCCATCCCCGACGACGTGGTGGCCCACCTGCGCCAGTGCTACCGCGACGCCTCCACCCGCTTCGACTGGCAGCGGCACGACATCCTGGTGGTGGACAACATGCTCGCCGCCCACGCCCGTGAGCCGTTCACCGGCCCGCGCAGGATCGCGGTGGCGATGGCCGAGCCGTCGCAGCCGGCGGCCGGCTGAGCCACCGCCCGCCGGACCGCACGAAGGGGCCGGCCGCCCTACCCGGGAGGGGGGGGGGGCCGGCCCGACGTGGGGGCGGGTGTGGCCG